>NZ_SZQA01000026.1 GCF_005233835.1 Herbidospora galbida
GCCGAGCCGGTGCCCGCCGGCGCCGCGCCCGCTCCGGCGCCCAAGCCGGCTCCGCGCCGCAAGTCGCGGGCCCGCCGCGCCTCGGTGCCGTCGTGGGACGAGATCATGTTCGGCGCGCCCAAGCAGGACTAGCGCTTGAGGAAGGGCGCCATCCAGTCGGGGGTGACCTCGGCGGCGAACGCGGCCGCCTGGGTCTCTCCGGCGTCGATCGCCTTGTAGCCGCCGCTGCCCGCGCCGACCCCGGCGATCACGGTCACCAGCCCGGCCCGCCGCTGGAACCACGACTGCTCGATGGTCCAGCCGACGACGGCCCGGCGTTCGACGACCGCCTGGGCCCGGCGCAGCGACCCGGAGCGGACCGACAGCCGGGTGCCGTCGTAGGTGTGGCCCAGCGAGCGGTAACGGTCGAGGCCGAGGGCGATTCCGGCCACGGCCAGGACGGTGGCGGCGACTCCGATGAGGGCGTAGCCCAGGGCGTACATGACCAGGGCGAGGACCACCCACGGCGCGATCGCCCGGAACAGGCGGCGGCGGCGCGCGGCCGGCGGGTGGGGGCGCAGCGCCTCGCTGAACGGGCCGACGGCCTCGGCGGCGATGTCGTCGACGGCGGCGCGGGGGGCCACGGGGAGCAGCTGGCCTCGGGTCTGGGAGTCGCCGAGGCCGGTCACCACCGCCCACAGGCGGGCCACCCGGGCGCGGCGCTCCAGCGGGCTCTCGGCGATCTCGTAGCCCCGGATACGGCGGCGTTCGAGGGAGACCACGCGCCGGTTGACGAGGCCGCGCTCGGCCACCAGGTGGTCGCCCCGGCCGAACAGCACGAAGTTCCAGTTGAAGACGGCGTACATGGCCGTGGCCAGGAACGGCATCAGCACGACCAGCACGATCGCGGCGCCGACGAGGAGCAGCGGGTGGCCCCAGAGCCATTCTCCGGCGGCCACCGCGTCGTCTTCGTCGAGGCCGAGCTCGCCGCCCCACTGGAAGGCCAGGCCGACCGCGCCGGCGACCAGCGCGAACGGGGTGAACAGGTAGGCGCCGGACAGCGGGCCGTAGCGCAGCCAGGCCATCGGGACCCGGAGGAACACGTGATCCTGCGGCGCGGCGGGCTGTTCCTGGGCGACGGGGGTGTGGCGGGACAGCAGCACCGCGCGCAGCCGCTCGGCCTCCTCGACGGTGATGCCGTCGAGCTCGCCCTCCTGTTTGTCGCCTCCGGCGCCGGTGTCGAGCTTGAGCACGGCCAGGCCGAGCAGCCGGTGGAGGAAGGGCGTGGTGACGTCGACGCCCCGGATGCGTTCCAGCGGGATGACGCGGGTCGAGCGGCCGATGAAGGCGCGGGACAGTTCGAGCCGGCCGCCGGTGATGGTGTAGGAGAAGGTGGCCCAGCGCACGACGGCGTACAGGACCGAACCGGCGACGCCGAACGCGGCCCAGATGAACGAGCGCGGCGAGAAGCCCCCGGCCACCAGCACCCCGGCGAGCGGCACGAGCAGCGAGGGCAGCACCCTGATCGGGTCGATGAGCAGCAGCTTGGGACTGAGCCGGGCGGCCTCCGGCACCGGCTCCTGGAAGGGCATGCTCACGTCGCGTCGTCCCGGAGTTCCTGGGCCCGGCGCGACAGCTCCTCGGCCAGCCGCGCGGCCACCTCGTAGTCGAGGCCCTTGATGGTGGACGACCCCGCGTAGGAGGCGGTCCGGATCTCGACGGTCGCCAGCCCGAAGAAGCGCTCCAGCCAGCCCTGCGCCTTGTCGACGGTCTGGATGCGGGACACCGGCACGAACACCCACTTGCGCGACAGCCAGCCCGAGCGTGCGTAGACGACGTCTGCGGCCAGCTCCCAGCGGTGCACCGCGAACCGGACGACCGGCTCGGCGAGCACGAACGGCACGAGCACCAGCCCGATCACCAGCGAAGCGACCCAGGTGCGGTCGAGCAGCCACTGGGGCAGGAACTCCCACCCCGTCATCCACATCGAGAGCAGCACCAGCCCGCCCACCAGCAGCACCGTCACGATGACGGCCTCCGCGAACCAGAGCGACCTGGCCCTCGGCGACACCTGGTTGGCGGGGTCACGCAGCGCGTCACGCATCTGGCATCACGATCCCACCCTAAATCGTCGGGATGTGCCGTTGGTCACCCCCCAACCCGCGCTTGAAGATTTCTACCGGCCAGTACCACTTCCCCACCAGAATCATAGGAATCCCAGGTCACACGGGTCTGGCCCGGGTGGACCACGGTATGAACCCGGCGAATATGGAGATTCTTCTCGCTGTGGATCATCGCGATCGGGTCGGCGCACCTGCGGGATCCGCGTAGCATCATCGGGCATGGGGTCGCTGACGAAGTCCGTTCGCACGCGCCGAGCCGCTCTCATTCCGGCGGCCGTCGCAGCGCTGACGGCATCGGCCTCGGGCTGCGGAATCGTGGGCGGAGGTTCGCCCGCCGACCTCGACGTGATCAGTGTGTCGAGCCCGCAGTTCCGTGACGGCGACCCGCTGCCGTCGGGCTACTCGTGCAAGGGAGACCTGGGCAATCCGCCCCTCCGCTGGTCGGGTACGTCGGGCGCCAAGTCGGTGGCCCTCGTGGTCGACGACAACGCCGCGGGAGACAAGGCGATGGTGCACTGGGTGGTCTTCAACATCGAGCCCGACACCACCGAACTCGCGGAGAACGGCATCCCCCGGGGTGCACGGCAGGGGCAGACGACTAGTGGAAAAGTCGGATATGTGCCCCCCTGCCAGCCCAATGACAGCTACCGTTTCACCGTCTACGCCCTGAACGAGAAACTGGACCTCCCGCAGGGTGCCCCCCTCTCGGAGAGTCTGGCCACGATCGCGTCGCACACGATCGCCCGAGGTCGCCTCACTGCGGCTGACATCGAGTGACATGCTGATGACCGGAGGTAGTAGTGGTGGACCAATCTTCGCCTAGGGTGTGACAACGGTCATTGTGGTCGAGCAGAATCGGATCCTGAATTGCTGAGCGCAGGTGATCACAGGGGGCAGGTCGCGTCGATGGCCGCGCGATCTCACCGGCGCCGCTGGAAGGCCATGGCCTTGAGGGTGGTGCTATGACCGCGGTCATTTTGGGCCTTGTCGCCGTTGTGCTGTTGGTGCTGATCGTCGTGGCACTCGGCATGCGGTCGATGAACCGGAGAGAGAGTGCGCTCTCCTCCGAGCGCATCAAGGCGATGGCCGAGGGCGCCGCGAAGAAGAAGGGCAGCCGGCCGGCCGAAGAGACGTTTTTCGAGAGCTTTCCCGAGGGCTTCGACGCCTTCGAGGAGCCGAAGAAGGCTCCGCCGAAACCGGCCGCCAAGGCCCCCGGCGCGCCGCCCCGTCCCGGCAGCCGCCAGGGCGCCAAGCAGCCGGCGCAGCGCGCCGGCGCCGGAGCCCCCCGTGGCAAGCGCGGGGTAGACGAATGGGGCGCCGACGACGACTACGACGACGACTACTGGTCGCGCGTCCGCGCCGACGACGGGGCGTTCGGCGGCACCATCAAGCAGCGCATGGCCACCCCCCGTCCGGTCGAGCCCGAGCCCGCGGCGGCCGCCCCCACCCCCATCGCGTCGGTCACCCCCATCAGCGCCGTCGACCCCAACGCCGCGACCGTCCAGGGCGTCCTCCCTCAGCGCCCGGCCGCGCAGCCGCCCGTACAGCCCGTCCCGACTCCGGGCGTCGTGACCCCCATCGCCGCCGCGCTCACCCCGGGGGTGGTCACCCCGATCGCCGGTCTGTCGACCGGCCCGCTGAACACCGGAACCCCGTCCAACGGGTTCCTGTCCCCCGACACCGGCATGGTCGACGGGCTGCGTGCCACCCCCTCCTCGCAGCTGGCCGAGCAGAAGACCGTCACCTTCTCCGCGCCGACCCCCGACCTCAGCAGCCCCGCGACCGGGCCGTTCACCCCGCCCGGCGCCTCGACCGGCCCGTTCTCCTCCGGTCCGTCGACCGGGATGTTCGAACGGCCGGCCGCCTACGACCAGCCCCCGACCGGACCGTTCCCCAGCCGCCCCGCCTACGACGGCGGCTACGACACCGGCTACACCAGCGGCAACTTCCCCACGCCCGCCGCGCCGCAGCCTGAACCGATCCCGCCGGCCTACCCCGAGCCCGCCGGCTGGCCCGCCCCGCCCGCGGGCGGCACCTACCAGCCGCCGGCCGCCGCTCCCCCGTCGTGGGGCAGCACCAGCGGCGACGTGTTCGACGACCCCGAGCCGCCCCGTCCGGGCAGCGGGTCGACCTGGTCGACCGGTGAGGCGGCGGGCTACCAGATGCCCGCGGCGCCGCCCTCCTACAACGACTTCTCGACCGGCGCCTACCAGACCGGCAACCTGCCGACCCCGGCGCCCGGCTCCTACGAGGTCAGCGCCGGCTGGGCGACGATCGACGACTCCGACTCCGTGGCCGGCTCCTACGGCTACGACCAGCAGCAGGGCTACCCCGGGGCCGTCCCGCCCGCCCCGCCGCAGAACAACGGCGGCAGCTGGCCCTCCTACGACGAGCTCTACGGCGAGCAGACCACCCGCAGCGGCGGCGGCCGCCGGGGCACCCATCGGAACGGCCCCGAGACCGACCAACCCGACTATTACCGCTGATTTCGGCGTTCCAAGTAGGACCCTCGGCTGACCTTGGCATAAGGTCGCCGCATGACCGGGGGTAACAGTTCGACCACGCAGCGTGTCGCATCCGTGCTGCGCCATGACGTTCCGGCCTCACTCGTGGTGTTCCTGGTGGCGGTTCCACTATCGCTGGGCATCGCGGTGGCGTCCGGGGCGCCGATCGCGGCCGGGCTGGTCGCGGCGATCGTCGGTGGCATCGTGGCGGGCGCGCTGGGCGGCTCCGTCGTCCAGGTGAGCGGTCCGGCGGCCGGGTTGTCGCTGGTCGTGGCCGACCTCGTGCAGGTCTACGGCTGGCGGGCCACCTGCGCCATCACCCTGGCGGCCGGGCTGCTGCAGATCGTGCTCGGCGCGTTCCGGGTGGCCAGGGCCGCTCTGGGGGTCTCCCCCGCCGTCATCCACGGCATGCTGGCCGGGGTCGGCGTCGTCATCGCGCTCTCCCAGCTGCACATCGTGCTGGGCGGCAGCCCGCAGCGGTCGGCGCTCGACAACCTGCTGGAGGTGCCGGCCCAGGTGGCCACCCTCCACGGCGACGCGGTGATGATCGGCCTGCTGACGATCGGGGTGCTGCTGATCTGGGACCGCATCCCCAAGGTCCGGCTGGTGCCCGCTCCGCTGGCCGCGCTCGCCATCGCGACGGTGACGGCGGCGCTGGCGGGCTGGAAGTTCACCGAGGTCGACCTGGCCAACGGGCTGAGCCAGCTGGCCGGGCCGATCCTGCCCACCGGCGACTGGCACGCGATCGCCGCCTCGATCCTGCTGGTGGCCGTGCTCGCCGGGGTCGAGTCGCTGCTGACGTGCGTGGCCGCCGACCGCATGCACGACGGGCCGCGCGCCGACCTCGACCGGGAGCTGTGCGCGCAGGGCGTCGCCAACGTGGTGTCGGGCGGGCTCGGCGGCCTGCCGGTGTCGGGCGTGGTGGTCCGGACGACCACGAACGTCCGGGCGGGCGCGCGGTCGCGCTGGTCGACGGTGCTGCACGGCGTGTGGGTGCTGATCGCCACGATCGCGTTCGCCTCGGCCCTCGGGCTGATCCCGATGGAGGCGCTGGCCGCCCTGCTGCTGTTCATCGGCGTGAAGATGGTCAACCTGGGCACCGCGCGCGGGCTGCGCGGCCACGGCGAGATGCCGATCTACTTCCTGACCATGGGCGCCGTCGTGCTGGTCGGGCTGGCCGAGGGCATCGTCATCGGGCTCGGCCTGGCCGCGCTGCTGGCCCTGCGGCGGCTGACCTGGGTGTCGGTCGAGGTCACCCCGAGCGGCGGGCGCTGGCGCGTCGTGGTGACCGGGTCGCTGATCTTCATCGGGGTGCCCCGGCTGACCGACTCGCTGCGCACGATCCCGCGCGGCGGCGACGTCGACCTGCTGCTCAACGTCGACTTCATGGACAACGCGGCGTTCGAGGCGCTGCACAACTGGCGGCTGGAGCACGAACGGGGCGGCGGCACCGTCGAGATCGACGAGCTCCACGACGACTGGTACATGGCCGCCGCCAGCGGGACCCGGGTGTTCCCGGCCAAGACGCCGCCCAAGCTCGACTGGTCGTGGCTGCCGTGGGCCTACCGGCGGCCCCCGGCGGCCGAGCCCGGCGACCTGCTGGAGGGCACCCGCGAATACCAGCGCCGGACCGCCCCGCTGATCCGGCCGCTGCTGACCCGGATGGCGCGCAAGCAGTCGCCGTCCCACCTGTTCATCACCTGCGCCGACTCGCGGGTGATGCCCTCGGTCATCACCGCGAGCGGGCCCGGCGACCTGTTCATGGTCCGCAACGTCGGCAACCTGGTGCCCCGCTTCGAGTCGGTGCCGGCCGACGACTCGGTGGCGGCGGCGATCGAGTACGCCGTCGGCGTCCTCGGCGTCAGCACGATCACGGTGTGCGGCCACTCGGGGTGCGGCGCGATGGCGGCGCTGCTCGGCGACGCGCCCACGGGCCTGACGGCGGTCGGCAACTGGCTGCGGCACGGGCACCACTCGGTCGAGCGGTTCGAGAACACCCCCCACGGGCCCGAGCAGGCGCCGCTCGACCACCTGTGCCGGGTCAACGTGATCCAGCAGCTGGAGAACCTGCGCAGCCATCCGATGGTCGACCGGCTGGAACGTTCCGGGAAGCTGAGGCTGTCGGGGCTCTACTTCGACATCGCGACCGCCCGGGTGCACGTCCTCGACGAAGGGGGCTTCAGTCCCGTGCCGGAGCTTCGCACAGGGTGAAATCGGCTCCCGGTGAAACGGGGCAGACCCCCCGACATCGGGCACCCAGGATGGGGCCATGAGAATTCTGGTGATCGGCGGCTCGGTGTTCCTCGGCCGGGCCGTCGTCGAGGAGGCCCTCGCGCGGGGCCACGACGTGACCGTGTTCAACCGGGGGGTGAGCCGCGCCGACCGTCCCGACGTCGAGTCGGTGCATGGCGACCGCGACAACCACGACGACCTGGTGCGCCTGGTCGAGGGCCGTGAGTGGGACGCCGTCGTCGACGTGTGCGGCTACACCCCCGCGAAGGTGCTCGACGGGGTGCGCGTGCTCAACGGGCACGCCTCCCACTACACGTTCATCTCCAGCATCAGCGCCTACAAGGGGTTTCCCGGCGAGATCGGCGTCAACGAGGAGTCGGAGCAGTTCCCCGGCGACCCCGAGGCGACCGAGGGAGACTACGGCCCGCTCAAGTCGGGCTGTGAGGTGGCCGTCAGCGAGAACTTCGAGGGCGGCACCCTCATCGTCCAGCCGGGCCTGATCCTCGGCCCTCACGAGAACGTCGGCCGGCTGCCCTGGTGGCTGACCCGGATCGAGCGCGGCGGCCGGGTGGTCGCGCCCGGCAACCCCGACCGGGAGATGCAGCTCATCGACGCCCGCGACATCGCCGCGTTCACGATCGCGCAGGTCGAGAAGGGCACCACGGGCAAGTTCCTGACCGGCGGCGTGCCGGCCAACACCACTTACGGCCAGTGGCTGCGCGAGTGCGTCGAGGTCACCGGGTCGGACGCGGAACTGGTCTGGGTCGACGACGCGGTGCTGCACGAGCACGGGGCGCAGATGTGGACGGAGTTCCCGCTGTGGGCCGACGACAGCATGCCCGGGGTGTGGCTGACCGACTCGTCGAAGGCGCACGAGGCCGGGCTGACGTGCCGCCCGGTCAGCGAGACGGTGCGCGACACGTGGGAGTGGCTGCGGCACGTCCCGGTCGGGGAGCGGGTGTTCGGGGCGCGGTTCACCCACGGCATCGATCCGGACAAGGAGGCCGCCATCCTGGCTGACTGGGACAGCAGGGGCTGACGACTTTCCCGGCATCCCCACCGAGAGCGGAACGGTGCCCCTAGGATTCACGAGCCGCGTTCAGACGGCTACGCCACGTGATGACTCGGGGAGAAGCGTTTCATGGCAAGGTCCATCAAGGGGAACTCCGCCCTTGCCCGGCCCTACCGCGACCTCGTGTGGCTCGCCTATCTGACGCTGCCGCCCGACAGCGGCGAGCGGCGGGTGCTGCTCGCCCACCGCCTCGCCGCGCGGGCGCTGCTGCGGCGTCCGGGCGACCCGGCGCAGGCCCGTCTCGACGTGCTGAAACGGGTGCTGAAGCGGCGTCCCTACCCGCTGATCGGGTTCGGGCGCCGTCTCGAGGTGGTGCCCGCGGTCGTCCGCAGCGACGAGCGCGCCTTCACCGCCGCGCTGGAGGAGCTCCCGCCGGCCGCCCGCGCCGCTTACGCGCTCACCCGCATCGAGGGCCTCGACGCGGGCGAGGCCCGCCGCCTGCTGGGGGCCGCCGGGGTGGCCGAGCCGACGATCGCGCTGGCGCTCATCGACGCGCTCGACGACGAACACGGCCGCCTCGAAGACCACCGCCCGGCCGCCGACCCGACGCTGGCCCGCATCTACGGCCGGGGCCCGTCCAAGGTCCTGATCGCGCTGACCGCCGTCGGGGGCCTGCTCGCCGTCTCGGGCGTCCCCCACCTGCTGGGCCTGTACGACGTCCGCGCCGCCCCCGCCGCCCCCGCCTTACCCGAGGTCAGCCGGGTCTCCCCCGGCACCTGGCGGACCACCACCACCCTCGACCTGCACACCTGGGAGCCCCGGGGGGACCTGACCGACGACAACGGGCTCGTCGCCCGCGCGGTCCGGGCCTGGCAGGGCGAGGTGACCCCGCAGCCGGTGTCGGGCGCGCTGCCCAGCCCGCCGGTCGCGCCCCAGCTCCTCTACGCGGGCCGCCTCGACGGCACCACGGTCGTGCTGCTGCGCGACTCCGGCCGGGTCGCCCGCTACGCCGAGACCGGCCGGTCGCGGTCCGTGGAGGTGTTCCCCGAGCCCCGGCTGAAGGCCGACGGGTCGACCCCGCTGAAGCTGTCGGGCGGCCGTTACCTGGTGCCGCCGTGGGTGACCGAGGTGTCGGCGGCCAACCTGAGCCGGCTGGGCGCGAAGTGGCGTGCGGTCGCCCTGACCGGCGGGGTGACCGATCCGGTGCCGCAGGTGGCGGCCGGTCCGTGCTGGCGCGGCCCGGTGCTGCGGCTGCGTGCGCCGGGGGTGGCCCACGGCATGGCGTACACGATGCTCGATCTGGGGCGGCTCGCGCTGGCGAACGTGACCCACCAGGCGCCGCCGCCCGCCGAGATCAACCGGATGGGGCCGGAGGAGATCGACGTGTCGCCGGGCGGGTTCAGCGCGTGGGCGCACCTGTCGTGCGCGCTGCCGTTCCCCCCGGCCGAGGCCGAGGCGGCGACGGCCTGGGAGTTCTGGTCGGGCGAGCTGCCCGAGTCGGCGCGGGCGCGGTGGATGTGCGCCCGGTTCGGCAACGCCGACGGGAGCAGTTCGGTCAGGGCGGTGCTCGCCGTCGCCACCCCCGGCCGGACGGTGACGATCCCGACCGGCTCGCGCGCCGGCACGTGGGACTGCAGCCGCCTGAGGCGCCACGTGGTGGCGGCGACCTGGTGGCAGGCGCCGTCGGGCCAGTGGTACTACCTGGTCGCGGGCAGCCGCGACGTCGCCCGCATCACGGTGACCGGGCCGACGGTCAAGGACGTCCTGGCCGGACGCGGCCTGATCGCCACCCTGGGCCCGAGCGGCGGCACGCAGCCGACCGGAGAGGTCACCGTGACGGCCGGCACGACGACCGTGCTCCGCGAGACGGCCCCCTGACTATCGTGACCCCGTGGACCAATGCGTGTGCGGGCACGACCGGCATCGGGCGCCGCGTGACAAGACCGAGGGCCTGGTGCTGGCCGGGCACCTGCGGGTGATCGAGCCCATGCTCGAAGTGGTCGAGCGCGACGACTCGCGGTGGCTCGGCATCCTGCGGTGCACGTCCTGCGGCCGTTACTGGGCCGAAGACAGCATGTCGTCGGGGCACGCCGACCTGTTCTTCGTCTACCCGGTCGACACCGCCGACCCGCGCGCCTGGCTGGCGGCGGCCCGGCCGGTGCTCTAGGCGATCCAGGGCGGGGTGCCGTGGACGGTCCCGTCGGGCAGGATCGCCTTGGCGTCGCCGGCGGCCGTGACGACGGCGGTGAAGCCCTCGTCCGCGGCGGTGACCTGGCGGGCGGTGTGCGCCGGCATGACCACGGTGTCGCCCCCGGCGACCTCGAAGGTCTCGCCGCCGAGTTCGACGGTGGCGCCGCCGGTGACGAACGCCCAGATCTGCTCGCGGTCGAAGTCGTGCCTCGGCCCGGCGATCCCGGGGTTGCCCTCGACCCGCCACACGGAGTGTGCCGACCCGCCCTGGCTGGGTGATGCGAAGGTGGTCATGACCCCGCCGGGGGTCTCGGAGCGGCGGGCCGCGGCGGCGCGGATGACGGTCATTTCAGTCCTCTAAGATAGACAACATCGTTGTCCATATAGTCAATCAGGTTGTCTTTCATGTCAAACGGGTTCGAGCTGCCGCTGCGGCTGCTGATGGCGTTCCGGGTGCTCATCGACGCCCTCCACGAGGAGCTCGCCGAGCGGGGCCACCCCGGCATGCGGCCCATGCACGGCTTCGTGCTGCAGGCCGTCGCCCGGGGCGCCGACTCGGCCGCGTCGCTGGGCCGCACGCTGGGCGTCTCGAAACAGGCGGCCGGGAAGACCATCGAGACGCTGGAGGGGCTCGGGTACGTCACCCGGGTCCCCGATCCGGCCGACTCCCGCCGCAAGACGGTCGTGCTGACCGATCTGGGGGTGGACGCCCTGCGGCGGTCGGCCGAGGTGTTCGACGAACTGCGGACGCGGTGGGCCGCCGAACTCGGGGCCGGGCGGCTCGACGACCTGGAGGACGCCCTGCGCCGGATGACGCCGGGCGACCTGTTCCGGCTCGACGTGCCGGGGTGGTTCGGCTAGCTCCCCCAGCCGGGGACCGTCCGATCGAGGATCACCAGGGGCAGGTCGCGGGGCGACTTCGCCTCGTAGGTGGCGTACAGGGGGAAGATCTCGGTCATCGTCGGCCAGAGGTCCCGCTTCTCCTCCGGCGTCGCGGTGCGGGCGCGGGCGGTGAAGACCTCCGGGCCGACCTGGACCGTCACGTGGGGGTCGGCGGTCAGGTTGAGATACCAGGCGGGGTGGGCCGGGGAGCCCCCGTTCGAGGCGACCAGCAGGTGGCGGGGGCCGTCGGTGCCGTAGAAGAGGGCGGTGCGGCGGGGGCGGCCCGACTTCCGGCCGGTCGTGGTGAGCAGGAGGGCCGGTTTGCCCTGGTAGGTGTGGCCCTTCCGGCCGCCCGACTCGACGTAGGTCGCCACGTGGCTCGCCACCCAGCCCGTGGGGCTGCTCTCGATGTCGGCGCGGGGCCTGATGGGGGCGTACCGGCGGAAACCACCGCTGGTCATCCCGGGGAAGTCATAGACCCGCTGCCAGGCCGGGCTGCGGAGGGTGAGCGCCTCCTCGTGGGCCTCGGCGCCGGTCCAGCCGGCCAGGTTGAGCATGCGGGTGCCGTCGAGGCTGGTGTGGAAGCGTCCCGAGATGCCGCCCGGGTGGGGGTCCTCGGCGGCCATGGCGTCGAAGACGGTGTCGATCCAGCGGCGCAGCCGGTCGGGGTCGGGGGCGTCGAACTCCGCCTCGACGGCGACCACGCAGCCGGGCTCGCGTCCGTCGGCCGCGTGCCGGTAGAGGTGGTAGGCGGTGGGGTCGGCGCCGGTGAGGTCCTTCAGGAAGGCGCCGCCGTCGGTGGTCCATCGGCTGTACGTCAGGACGGTGGTCGCGTCGAGGCTCTCGTACACCTCGAAGGAGACCAGCCCCTCGGGCCACGGCGCGGGGGCCCACCCGTCGGCGGCGTTCGACTCGGTCGTGAAGAACAGGTCAGGCAACGGGGACTCCGTAGGGGTGAGCCCGGCGGGCCGACGCGAGAGCGCGCCCCCACCAGGTGAGCTGGTCGAGCAGCCGGTCGGCGGCGGCGCCGCACGGGCCGGGATCGAGCGGCCGCCCGTCGTCGCCGAACTGGCCCGGCGCCCAGACGAAGGAGACCGTCTCGCGGACGGTGACCGCGTGCAGCTCGGCGAAGACCTGCCGCAGGTGCTCGACCGCCCGCAGGCCACCCGAGATGCCGCCATAGGAGACGAACCCTATGGGTTTGGCCTGCCACGGCGTGACATGCCGGTCGATGGCAGTTTTCAGCGGGCCCGGGAAACTGTGGTTGTACTCCGGCGTGACCACGACGAACATGTCGGCCGCCAGCAGCGCCTCGTCCCCGGGGTCCCCGTCGACCAGGTCGACGACCTCGACGGTCAGGCCGGTCCGCTGCCGGGCGTGGCCGGTGAACCACTCGGCCACGACGGGCCCGAACCGGCCCTGGCGGGTACTGCCGACGATCACAACGAGCTTCATGGCTCCACCCTGGAACCTCAACCGGGCTTGAGGTCAAGCCGTGATACTGGAGTCGTGCTCTCCACGGTCCGGTCGCGATTACGCGCCTTCGCTGAACACCGGGGTCGGCGCAGTGCTCGCGGCCTCGTGGAAGGACATCGGGCCGAACCCGTGGATCCTGCTGGTCGCGCTGGAGATCCAGTGTCTGGCGTGGTTCTGGATGGTGCGGTCGTACCGGCAGCTGAACAGCGCCAAATACGCCGTCATCGGCGCGCTCGAGGAACGGCTGCCCGCCTCGCCTTATTGGCGCGGGGAATGGGAGGCGCTCGGCCGGGGAGTCGATCCCGGCCGCTATTGGCCGCTGACGCGCGTCGAACAGTGGATTCCCCGCCTGTTCGCCGTCACGTACCTGGCGGCGTTCCTGGTGGCCCTGCTCGTCTGACGACGCGGCCGGTGAAGTCGACCACGACGCGGTTGCCGAGCGGCTCCTTCAGGCTGAGCGTCGCCTTCCTGAGCGGCACGGCCACCCGCTGGTCGCAGTCGCCCGTCTCGGTGCTCGACACCCGCAGGCCGATCTGGACGAACGACGGGAACTCCACCACGGTCGGCACGATCTGCGGCTCCGGCGTCCCCGGGCACGGCATCCCCCAGCTGACGGTGAAGGTCGCCGTCAGCCTCTGACCGTCGACGGACAGGTCGTTGACCAGCGTGGACGGAATGATCGAGCCCAGCCGCCAGAAATGGCTCGCCGTGAGGGCGGGCCAGGTCAGCGTGCCGCCCTCGGCCAGCCGGAACCGCCAGGCCGGGAGCTCGATCGGCCCCCGGTCGGTCGTGAAGGCCGACTCGGTGAGCTCCGTGGCCGCGATGCGGGCCTCGGGGCCGCCGGTCGTGAGGTGCGAGCGGAGGGCGGTGAGGGCGTCCTGGGGGCTGGTGAGGGTGACGTACCGGGGCAGGCCCTGAACGGTGAGCTGCCTCGACGGCGGGGCGGTCCCGGGCAGGCTGGCCTCGGCCGGGGCGCGGCCCCTGGCCGCCTCGTCGGTGAGCGGCAGCGGGTCGAGGACGATGAGCGGGCGATCGAGCGCCGAGGTGACCGGGAAGTCGCGCCAGAGGTCGGCGACCTTCGGGCCCGGCGCCTTCGGCGGGGCCGCCGGGTCGGGGGTGCAGGCGGCGACGGCGAGGACGGCGGCCAGGAGCAAGAGGAACCTGCGCATGACGCCTCCCGTTTCGGGATCCCAACCGAAGAGACGGATTCGGTGGACGAGAGGTTCGTTTCCGGGACCCTCAGATCAGGTTCTCACGCGCGTAGACGGCGGCCTCTGTCCGGTTGCGGACACCGATCTTGGCGAAGGCGTTGTTGATGTGCGTCTTCACGGTCGTCTCCGCGATGAACAGCGCCGCCCCGATCTCGGTGTTGCTGAGCCCCCGCGCGACCAGCCGCAGCACCTCGGCCTCCCGCCCGGTCAGCCCGTCGGGCAACGTCACGCTCGGTGGCGGCGCGGCGCGGACCAGCGCCTCGACCAGCCGCCGCGACACCGCGGCCGTGAAGGTCGACTGCCCGGCGGCGGCCGACCGGAGCGCGGCCGCGATCTCGGCCCGCCCGGCGTCCTTGGTGAGATAGCCGCGGGCCCCGGCGAGCAGTGCCGAGTCGACCGACCGGTCGTCGTCGTAGGTGGTCAGCACCACGACCGCCGTGCCGGGATACTGCCGGGCGATCCGCCGCGTGGCCTCCACGCCGTCCATGACGGGCATGCGCAGATCCATCAGGACGACGTCGGGACGCCTCTCCGCCACCAGGCGCAGGGCCTCCTCCCCGTTCCCGGCGTCGCCGACGACCTCGATTTCGTCGACCAGCCCGAGCAGCGCCACCAGCCCCTCGCGCATGACCTGCTGGTCGTCGACGACCACGACCCTCACTCGGGCACCTCCGCGCGGACCACCCATTCGCCGCCGTCCGGCCCGGCGGTCAGCGTCCCGCCCGCCAGCGCCAGCCGCTCCCCCATGCCGCGCAGCCCGTGCCCGCTCGTGCCGGGCAGGCCGGCGCACGGGTTGCGCACCACCAGCCGGACCGCGTCGTCGCCGTACCCGAGCTCGACCGTGACCGGCGCGCTCGCGGCATGCCTGGCCGCGTTGGTCAGCGCCTCACGCGCCGTGCGCAGCAGGCACACTTCGGCCGCCGGGGTGATCGGCCGCCGGACCCCGGTCGTCCGCAGCTCGGCGGCGACGTCGTGATCGCGGCGATGCTCGGCGACGAGCAGGCTCAGCGCGTCGGGCAGCGGCGGCACGTCCTCACGCAGCGCCGCCACCGCCGACCGCGCCTCCAGCAGCCCTTCCCTGGCCAGCGCCCGGGATCGCCGAATGCGCGCCGCCGCCCCGTCGACGTCGCCCTTCTCGGTGAGCAAAACCTCGGCGACCTCCAGCTGCACCCCGAGCGCCCCGAGGGAGTGTGCGAGGACGTCGTGGAGCTCCCGCGCGATCCGGGCCCGCTCGGCCAGGGCCATCGCCCTGATCCGCTCGTGCTGGGCCCGGCGGTAGTGCCGGCGGTGCAGGGCGAACAGCACCGCGCACGTCATGACGGCCCCGCTGACGACGATCGCCGACCGTGGCTGCGTCCACCACAGCATGCTCGCGGCCATCAGCCCCAGATCGGCCCCGGTGACCACGACGATCGCCGCCATCGGCGGCGTGAGATGCGCGGCGAACAGCAGCAGCGTGGCGAACAGGAACACCGTCGGCGCCGCCTCCGCCGACCCCGACACCGCCGCGGCCGCCCCCGAAGCGGCCGCGAGCAGGCTCGCGGCCGTTCTGGGACGACGGGCGTCGAGGAGGACGAAGGCCAGCCAGCAGGCCATCGACGCCCCGAGGGCCGACCAGACGAACGCGGGGGCGCGATCGGGCGAGGCGGTCACGAGAGACCAGCCCAGGACCAGCGTGATCAGCAGCCTGACCAGGCGACCCGTCTCCGGGTCGTCGGCGGCCAGCAGGCGCATGACCCGCGCGCGCACCTCACGCATCTGCTTAGCGGGCGTCCTTCAGGGTCAGAATCATGTCCACCAAGATAAGGCGGAAGGCGACGAAGCCGACCACGACCAGGATGGCGACGACCACGATCGCGAGCAGGAGCTTGCCGTTCATCTTTCCCCCATTGGCGTCCAAGAGCCGGTGCAGCAGGTCGAGCCAGATGCCCGAGCGGTTTGTGGGTTTGGTCATGGGTGGGACGGTAGGGAGAAGGTGGGGTGGAGTTGGCCCTTCTTTGGGTGGAAAGGAGGGTGGAGGCCGACCGGCCGGCGGCGCGGCCTGCGCGCCCGCGGGCAGGGCTACGCTCGGTCGCATGGCCATGCCGAGAAAGGGCTCGCGGCTCATCACCGTGGCCGACACGGTCTATCGGTGGCGGGTCCGCCACAGGCCCACATATTGCGAGGGCCTCGCCTGGAGTCCGCTGTCCTTTTCGGTGGAGCACGCCACGCGCCCCCGAAGCGCCCTCAAGGTCACTCTGCCCTGCGCCCGGCCCGACAACTGGCTCGGCGAGAAGACCATGACGCTCCGGCCGGCGCTGGTGGCATCGGTCATCCGGCGCGCGCTCGGCAGGGGATGGACGCCGGATGCCGGTGCCGGGGCCGTGTTTCTCGACATCACCGAGGACGAGCTGCCGGAGCTTCTGGGCGAGCCGCCCGAATATGTGCTCCCGTTTCTACGAGGCGGGATCTGAGCTCGGCCTCAGTCGAGGCTGGCGCGGACGTAGTCCGCTCGAGTCGGGGCGCTCATCTCATGCCTCGCCGGCGGAGCTGCCGTCAACCACCCCGATCGAGCGGGTCCAGGATCACCGGCTCGCCTTGGTCGCCGATGCAGGCTCTCGGGTGACGCTTAGGCTTGCCGGGTGAGCCATGAAGATCAGAGCGCGATCGAATCGGCAGATACTTCGGCCCTGGTCTTCCGCAGAGGACTCCTAGCTGGCGGCTGGCGAGCAAATGTCCAGGCTTGCCGCTGACGTCCGCGCCTTCTTGAACCGGCGGCCGTAGGAGCCTGCATGCCCGGGGGCCGATGTGCCCCGATGATGATCTGGCCGGCTCAGAGAATTAAAAGGCGGACGAGTCGGCCTATAGGCCGGGTTCATATTCGGTATGGGCACTGCCTGCGACTACGCCGGCGGGACGGCTCGCTACCTGCGAGAACGATTCCACCTGTTCTCATCGCTTGCCAGCGCTTTCCGGCGCCATGTGCCCTAAAAGTGCCCGAGAGCCAGAGCAACCACAAGCCCACCGCCGCCGACCACTTGGCCATGCGAGGGGCATTCGACCCTGTCAGACGACCCGGGCACGGATGCCTTCGACTACGAGAGCGCCCGATAACGAACCAGATCCCGATCAAGCCAACAACCTCTGACAGGCCCAAATCCTGACCGCAGCAACCGTGTCGTCGCTGCGTCGGCTTTTGCAGCTCCATGTTTCCGCAGGTCATCCAGTGTGAGAGCAGCAAGAATGCTCTGAGTTAGATCAAGGGACGAGGGAAACCCCACCACTCGATCGGGCCCAGAACCTCATCGGCAGAGTAACCCCCGCCCAATCTCATGCGATACATCCTCGGTGCGCCGCTTCAGCCTGACGCGCACCTTTAGGTCAACGCGCCATGTGGAGCATAGTGACGAATAACATGAAGGACATCGCCCTCATCGGCACTATCATAATCGCCCTCTTGGGCGGGTACTACTTAAAATCGAATCACCGAGAGGAGATCGAATGCATGAAGGCCCGAATGGAATTCGAGAAAGCGGAGCTGGCCGCCTACTACAACAATGAGCTAGCCGGGCTTGGCCCAGCCTTACATCGCGACGCTTTGGAGCGGACCAAATATGCCGCAGAAGCATCGATGAGATCGATGGCAAACGCAGTTCTTTTCCACGAGGACTGCTTCAGCACGACAGAGATAGGCAGGGCCCAAAAGCTTTCTGATAACCCATAGAAGTTCGATAGCTAGAAACTAGCAATGAAAGGCTAACAATTCAACATTGTAGATGATTTCGAAAGCTACTGACAGGGGCCCGCAGAATTGGGAAATCAGGCTATCGGCTACTTTGAGGCGTGGGTCGCATGGGCTAGCGGCACCGACATCCGCCATCGATTACTCTGGGGATTAGCAATCTACTGGTGGGCTCGGGCTTCTAAGGTTGCCGCACTCATTGCAGGTCTCGTGATTGTTATGGACATCATTGGAGAACGAAGGCTCAAAAAATATCTCGAAAACAAGAAAGACAGAAGAGCCAATAGGACCGCCAGGGTGGCGACATATATTACGCTCGCAAGCTCGGGATATGTGGCGGCCGTACTAATCTCACCTCAAGAGGCCAGCATATTTACGTTTACATGGCCAAGTTGGCAGATTCTTCTGGGTACAGCAATCGCCGAGCTAGCAGTCGGCATAGGACTATTCACGCTCGGCGCACATCGCATAGTGTCCACCTTCCTTTGGCTCTATAATCACGAGAATATAAAACGCGCCGCACTCGCCCTCAGCGCACTACTTCTCCTTTTAGCATTTCATTTTGACTTTCTTGCCTCGTGAACCCGGGTTGCAGTCAAGAAGGCTCTTGGCGCTCAATTGTCTGAGCAAGTGGCAGTCCATCAGTTATCAAGAATTCAACACGGTATTTCGCTCCAAACGAGTCCTTGACAACAACATCCCAGCTCTCCGACGAAATATTATACGACTCCGAAACCAACTCAAGACTGTCGCTCTCATCTGGGAAGTCGATGTTCGCCGATGCATATGTGTTTCGCAGCAATTTGCTATATCTACTCCAGATCATCCACCGAGCAAAACTAATAGCTTCATCTCGGTCCATTTCGCGGAAGTTACCGAAATCATCGGCAAAATTCCGAGCACTTTCCCCGGCTCGTTGAAATCTGGCTTGCAGGGAAGCAAACAATTTCAGCGTCGTTGCGGCAATGAGTCCATCAACAGTGGACTGAGCCAAGAATATCGAGATCTCATAGAACGGGCCCCCGTCAGCACCCCAAGAGTACCGCCCTTCATGTGCATCGATGAAATGAGCAGGCACCCGCTCGATGTCCTCTAAGAACAACCGCTCTAAGTCTTCTCGGATCGTCCGCGCTTCCGATCGCGGGAGTGCAATCGTGGTCAACCATATTTTTGTGCTCCCGAGAGAATCTCCTTTTCCTTCGGCCACCGTGACCGTGACCCGCGTCATTTCGTTTGCTCGATCGAAAAGCGAACTCATTTCGCACCTCCATGTCATTGCAGCATACGGACTTGGACCCTACATCAGCGCGGACATTCGATCACCTCGTACGCCGTCGTCCCACCCCGGAGGGGCAGCGGGCCGGAGCCGGAGGGGCAAGCCCGGCTTTACGTGTACCTGTTCCCGGTGACATTCCTCATCCGCTGGTTGCCCTGCGTGCAGAGCCGGGCTTGAGCCGGAGTCTCCGGTCTGCTGGGCTTGCCTGGGACGACGGTGTGCGAGGTGATCCCCCGCCACCGCTTAAGAACCCGTCACGTCTTGCACCCACGATCACCTCGGGGCCGGAATCCCCGCCGGAGGCAAAACCCCTGATCTCCTGCGATCGGCAATGTCATTGCTCCGCCGAGGTCCGGTTCTCATCCGGCTACATGGTTGAACCGCTGTTCCGAGTCGGGCGCGGGGAGGTGGCGCGGCCGGGACCGGCCCGAAGAGGCCGCACGCCCGGCCGTGCCAGGCCGTACCGCGCCGCCGGCGCCCGCAGGGCGGCGGCTTGAACCCGTAAAGAAGGTTGTAACCGGCACTCGTACGTGAGGCTTCTTGCAGCGCACAGACAGCAATCCGTGCCTACCGAGTCCTCTCAGCGATAAGGTCCCGAAGATCAATGCCGTAGTCCCTGACAAGCAGGCTGATCACTATTCGGGAGGTTGTCACCGCAGTGAGATCTCCTGCCAAGCCAACGCGCACGATTTGGCGAACGCTGTCGATATGTCGGACTATCCGCCACGGTTTTGGGCTTACACGGAGCCATCGGTCTAAGATTGCCAAACTAACTTGAGTGTGCTCAGAGGCTATTTCTGCAAGCTTGGAAAATACGGAGCCGTCAACCTCAATACGACCAGCTAAAGTGAGTGTCACGAGGACTTGTTTTGATGACCATGATGCGTCAAAACAACCACTGGCGAACCAGCGGCCAAATTCAGCCAATTCACCCGCGTCACTACCGTTTCGAGCGGCCTCTACCCGGAACTCCCACAATCTAGTGAGGCGCTCAATTAGGGCAGGGTCAGAATAATCCAGTTCCTTTAACCCGAAGCCAACTGACCGGAGAAGATCCTTTGCGACTTCCTTCGATGCATGCAGATAAAATCGGCGCAAAAGCGAGTTGTGGCTCTCTAGGTCTATTTGACCATTCCACAGACGATTGATTAGATGACTTCCAAGTGCCTCAACACGGAATTCCGCCACCCTATCTTGATCTTCCGACTCCATCCGATCAACCATGGCGCTATAGACGTCAGTTAGCAGATCCCAGGTTTCGGAATTCAAATTCCCTCGAAGTAAATAGCCATCCCAAGCCGCCTCTAGTAAATGCGACTGATCTAAATCGAGCGGGAAGATTCTTGACGCATTCCGCCGCGTCCATTCACGGTCCATCAACACCAGGCGAGCAAATTCTTCACCGTAAACAGAACGCACTGCTCGGGATGGCTCGTAGCTCGAATCGAGATGGCGGTCCAAGAGTATAAGCAAGTACTCGATCACCGAGTCAGGCGATCGTTGCCGAAGTCGCAGCCCGTAGGAAACAGCAGAACGCAACCCCTGAGGCCGTATTGTACTCTCGGCGAGCGCTAAGAATACACTTCTCTCTTCTAGCGCTTGGCCAGCTTCATCTTCGAGCGTAGGCGTGGGGTCCTGACAACAAGATTCGATGATTGACCAAATCTTAAGGTCGAGGTCAGAGGAATTTGAGCCGGACTGTCGAGTAAGTCCAACGGCCAGGAGTTGGATCATTTCAAGGCGAAGGCCGCGCCATTCTCCGCCGACGCTGGAATCCGCTTCACCAACCAGCGCGGATTCCGCTTCCCGATTAATCCACGCCAGGAGCTCCAGAATTCCGGCCCAGTCAAGGTGAACATTGGTTTGCGCGGCTTGCCATAGCCCATTCAACACAGCGCTGACATAGATAGCAGGAAGCCCAATGAATGCGCTGGCTTCATTCGACCATCGCGCAGGCTCACGCTGCACGACTGAACTAAGCGCTCCACGCAACGATGCTGAACTCACGGCCGGCCAGCGATCATTTGATGGCTGCCAGGTCCGTAAAAGTTCAATCAGATCATCGGTAGGCATAGTCGCTAGCTCGCCCGGCCTGATTGCCTCCTCGATTTGCCCGGACCATACAGCAAAAGACTGAGGGGCGGGTAAGGTTGGATCAGGCGCTTCTCCATATTCAGCGACTAAAGCCTGATAACGTGCGTCACGATCCGGCGGCAAAGCGCTTCGGATAGCACCGAGTCGATCCCGCTTCCACCGTGCCACACGTTCCGGCGCGAGCGGCTCAGCTATTCGCGAATTCGCGGTCGGCGAGAGCGCTCCGATTCGAGCGGCCTGAGGCTGAGGACCCTCATCAATAAGATTGATTAGTCGACGTAGACTGTACGGATTGAGACAAGAAGCTCCATGATGGGCAAGCAACAGGTACTCGTGGTCCAGATGCGAGTCCTGAATAATCTCCCTATTCACTAGATGAGAATTTACGAGATCGCATGCTTTATTCACATATTGTGAAAGCACATAGAGAGCTAGACGACGAAATATGGGCCACGAGTGCGACTCCAGCTCACCAACGACCTCGGAAATCTTATCTTGATCCGAATCAATGATGGCCTGCGCACTATCGCGTACAACATCTACAAGCATATGCCTTAGGTCGGACTCGTGGGCCACTTGGCGACCTGCAATATTCGGCCGCCAAATCATTGACCCATCATAACTTTGTTCTTCACCGCGCTCCTCCATTTCACGGCTGATCACTTTGGCGAGTTGTACCGACAACTCTGCGAGCACATCCACCCCTACTTTGTCTACAAGAAGAGGCACATATTGCTGCAATACTAACCCATATTCGTATGCGTCAACGCTACTTGTGGGACCATAACGGTTCGGTAATTGTGCTAGTAAAACTCTGGCCAGCGTCATAGCAGCATCGACCTCACCACCTTGACACAAGGCCGCCATCAGTGCGCCGACCTCATCGGGAAACCACATTCCGAATCTACTCTGGATTCCTTGAACGATGGTCGGCACGAGTCGAGCGCCTAGCTCTGGTGACACCGCACCACCAACCATGACAATGTCGCGATGCACTCGGCTATTGTCGGTAGCGGGCATCAATAGCACCGTCTCGACCGCTGCTTTCGGAGCCGCTGATGCGATTCTGGCCAGATATTCTGATTCCGCCCAGCTAGGCATCTGTACCGTACCAGCGTTGTCATCCACTTCTGGAGAAGGTGGTGAACTGAAATAGCCGACTTGACGCAACGGCAGGAGCCAAGTTGCAGAAGCCCGCGAGAAGAAGTATCCAGAGACCACCTGTGTATGCGGGAAGCTCTGCTTCAAGGTATTGGCATCAGCTTTAGTCGGAGTAGATATTTTCAGGAGAAGATCGAGACGCTCGAAGACCTGAAAGTATCTCGACTCAAACTGCTCCATGATCGCATCGAGCACTTGCTCAAATCGATCGATAAGCCCTAAGAAATCTTCATCTACGGGGCGAGGGGGATCTAATGCCAATCGATGAGCCCGGCCAGCCAAATTATCTGGACTATCCTGCCCCGCCATCCCCAGCCAAAAGACCGCTACTGCATCCTCATGCGATATGCCTAGGTCGTCCAGAACCGCACGGATCTTTGCCCGGTGACGGTCTTCCTTGACTCCCTCCGCTGCATCTGCAGGCTCCAGTACCGACTGAACGGCGCTAGCCAACTCACGGAACGCGTGCGCGACCAGATGTGTCACTGTACGCCGACGTGGATTTTCCGCCATCAACTCACAGGCATCACGGAAGAACGCAGCCGGGCCAGGACCTACCTGTGTCAGCAGCCAGCGAGCAATCCTCTCCTGACGAGGAGATAGGGGCAGATCTCTGCTAGAGGATGGCGATGAACTCAACAACGTGATCAGCTCTCCGCTCGGCGACCAAGACTAGGCCGAGCCTGCCACATGCAAGTGCATCTTTACGG
Source organism: Herbidospora galbida (assembly GCF_005233835.1). GTDB lineage: Bacteria > Actinomycetota > Actinomycetes > Streptosporangiales > Streptosporangiaceae > Herbidospora > Herbidospora galbida. The sequence continues at coordinate 22,572 of NZ_SZQA01000026.1, forward strand.
GTATAAGCGCTCTTTTCGCGTACCCGGTTCCCTCGTGCTAATACGCGAGGCCGGCAAGCAACGATACCCACAGCTCGTGCCCTGCGCCGGTCGACATCCGAGGCGTCTCGCACGTCACCCCACGGCGCCGACGACGGATGAACGTCTGCCCTCCGGCCGCGCACAGCTCATAGACAGTCGGCTGGCACTCACACGTCCAAGCAAGCGACCGAACCCGCCCCATAGTCTCCGTCCGCCACCACGTCAGTTTGACGTGCTTGTCCTGCGCCGGCGCAGGATGCGGACTCAGGCACGAGTTCATGCGCACGGAAGCGGCGAACCCATCGCCACCGTCGCCCACACGGTCCGACTCCGCTCGTCTCCATGTACGCCCCACGCCTGCGCCAGGTGGTCGACGAGATCGAGGCCACGCCCGCACTCCTGGCGATCGTCAGGCTTGCGCACCTCGGGGCGCCCCGCTCCCCCTTCATCGAGCACGCCAAGCCACACCCGCGACGCCTCCACACGGACCGTGACCATGAACCGGCCCCCGGGCTCGCCGCTGCCCGTGTGCCGGATGGCGTTCGTCGCCAACTCCGAGACGATCAACTGGGCAGTCTCGACCTCGGCCCGTGGGGGTAGATGCTCCGCCACGAACCGGCGGGCTTCGCTGACCTGTCTGGTGATTCCGGGAAAGGTGCGGCGCCACTCAAAGGGGTGGGCGTTCATCTCGGCGCACCTCACGATCATGCAGGTCACACACGGTCAGCTCGCGATCGGTACTTAAAGTACTGCTACAGTATTCCAAGTACAAGTCACTTCCAGTACTTGCCACGCACATTAAGTACTGATCGCATGGGAAGCGGCGACTCCAACGGGCCACACGAACGGCCCCACACACGAAAGGAAGGGGTGTCATGTTCGGCCTAGTAGTCCGGTTCACCTGCAAGGACGACACCACCGCAGAGGCGTTCGACCAGCTCATCGGCGAGACCATCGAGGGCATCAAGGCGCACGAGCCGGGCACGCTCGTCTACACCGTCCACAAGGTCGAGGGTGAGCCGCTGCTGCGGATCTTCTACGAGCTCTACCGCGACCGCGCCGCCTTCGACTTCCACGAGGAGCAGGAGCACACCAAGCGGTTCCTCGGCGCCCGGGACGACCTGCTCGCGGATGTCGAAGTCGACTGGCTCGACCTCCAGGTCGGCAAGGTCACGACCCCGTGAGCGAGGAGTACCAGCGCGCCTTGGGCCGGCGGATCGCCCAGGAGCGCAAGCGGCGTGGTCTTTCCCAAGTGGAGCTGGCCAACCTCGTCGGCCGGTCGGTCGCCTGGGTCTCGCAGGTCGAGCGCGGCGTTCGCAAGATCGACCGTATGTCGGTGCTGGAGAAGGTCGCCGAGACCCTCGAAGTGCCCTTGTCCGAGTTGGCCGCTGAGGCGCCGATCGTCGCCGCCACCGCTGAGGAGATCCCCGGCTCGGCGAACCTGCGCCTCGTACTCTCCGGGGCGCACGCGTTGCGGGCGATGCTGCACGCGGCTCCCGTACCGCTGGCTGATGAGATCCGGCCGCAGGTCGAGCGGGCTTGGCATCTCACCCACGAAAGCCAGTACGTCGAGCTCGGAGACCTGCTGCGCAGCCTCATTCCGGTGTTGGAAGGGGCGGGCCGGTCGGCGCCCGAGGAACGGCGGCCGGAACTGTTCGAGATGCTCGCCGCGCTCTACCAAGCGTGCTCGGCGGCGCTGGCCAAGCTCGGCGAGCCCGAGGCGGCATGGATCGCCGCCGACCGCGCCATGGTCGCGGCCGAACGTGGCGGTGACCCGCTGATGGTGGCCGCCGGCGCTTTCCGGCTCGGCTTCGTGTTCCTCGGTGCCCGTCTCTTCGACCAGGCCGAGGAGACCGCGCGGACCGCCGCCGAGGCGTTGTGGTTCCTGGCCGACCAGGGCAAGCCCGAGGCTATGTCGTTGTGGGGCGGGCTCACGCTGCAACGTGCGGTCGCGGCGTCGCGGCTCAACCACGCCGACGCGGCTTACGACCATCTCGCCCGTGCCCGGGGCATCGCCGAGAAGCTCGGTGAAGGGCGCAACGACTACAACACGGAGTTCGGCCCGGCGAACGTCGCCCTCTATGAGGTCGCGGTGGCGGTCGAGCTGGGCGACGCCGGTCACGCTCTGCGGGTCGGTACGGCGGTCGACACGTCCTCGTTGTCGAGTGAACGCCGCGCCCGGCTGCACATCGACGTGGCCCGTGCGCATGCCCAGCGCCGTCAGGTCGCCGAGGCGACGAACGCGCTTCTCGAAGCGGAGAGGATCACACCCGAGCAGCTTCGCAACCATCGCATGGCCCGGCAGCTCGTCTCCGATCTGCTCACCATGCAGGACCCGCCCACCTCTGACCTGCGAGAACTCGCAGAGCGGATCGGCGCGTAGGAAAAGTACTAGAACCAGTACTTATAGTACTAGCTAATATTCGGAGTACCAGGTAGCGTCTGTGTTGGCGCTGAGGTCCCTGAAGCACCAGGGATCACGGCCCCAGCACAGGCGCTTTCTGCGTTTCCAGGCCGCCACTCACGGCGGCGAACATCAACAGCCAAGAGATGAGTTCAGCATGCGCAACATCCCCGTTGACCTGTCCGCCCTGTCCTTCATCGTGGCCGGCGAACCCGAACCCAAGCTCCTCGACCGCGCCACCGGTGAGGTCAAGAAGGACGCCGAGGGCCGCGAGCTCTACACCATCCCCCTGCTGCCCAAGCCCAACGACGACCGCCGCAACCCCGTGATCGTCGTGACGTTCCCGTCCGCCACGTTCCCGAGCATCCCCGAGGGTGTGCAGGTCCGGCCGGTCGGCCTGGCCGCCTTCTACTGGCAGATGGACGGCCGCTCCGGGCTCGGCTTTCGCGCCGAGGCCATCCTTCCGGCCAACGTCAAGGCCGCCTGACCGGCGACATCCCGCGCCCCGGGAGCGGGTCTAAGCCTGCCAGCTCCCCTGCTCCCGGGGCCTTCCCTTCGCTCACCGAAGAGAGGCACCAAGTATGACCGACCTACTCGATTCACTCGCCCCGATCGGGGTCGTCCTGGCCTTCGTCGCCGCGCTCCTCGTGACCTGGCGATACCTTCACCCACCGTCGTTCTGGCTCGGCGTCGGCTACCCCTTACGGGCCATGCGCGTCTACCTCACCTGGCCGAGCGTCGCCGCCGGCTGCGGGCTGACCACCAAACGGCGTCGTCTCCGGCGACGGCTCGACGGCGTCGAAGTCCTCAACCTCATCGCGACGGGCCGCGACCACAAGCGCCGAGTGCACCGCGTCGCCGTCGACAAGGCGCCCTGGCTCGGCCTGGTCCTGCCGCTGCGGCACGGCTTCAAGCTGTGGGTACGTCTTCCGGACGGCCACACCCCCGACCACTACGCCGCCAAGCTCGACCATCTCGCCCACGCCTGGCGTGTGCACTCGGTCCGGGTACTGGGCTGGAAGCCCGGCAAGGTGCAGCTTCAGGCGACCGTGTACGACCCGCTCACCTCCGTCAGCGCGCCCATCGTCGACCGGTTCCTGAAGGTGTGCGTCGGGCGGCTGGAGACCAATGCGCCCTGGGTCATCGACTTCCTGACCGTCCCGCACTGGCTCATCACGGGCGCGACGCAGTCCGGCAAGTCGACGCTCATCAACCGGCTCATCTGCGGCCTGGCGCCGCAACGACTCGCCCTCATCGGATGCGATCTCAAGGGCGGGGTCGAGCTCACCCCGTACGAAGACCGGTTGACGGCGCTCGCCACCGACCGCGCGCAGATGACGGCGGTGCTGAACCGGCTCGTCGACGAGATCCGGCGCCGCATGGCGATCTGCCGTGACTTTCGGGTGCGCAACATCTGGCAGCTCCCCGAGAGCGGTCAGCCCATCCCCATCGTCGTGTTCGTTGACGAGGTCGCCGAACTGTTCCTGATGGTCGACAAGTCGGAGAAGGACGAGATCGCCGCGACGGCGACCAACCTCATCCGCATCGCCCAGCTCGGCCGGGCGTTCGGGGTCTATCTCGTCATCTGCGGCCAACGAGTCGGCTCCGACCTCGGGCCTGGAGTCACCGCGCTCCGCGCCCAACTCTCCGGCCGCGTCTGCCATCGCGTCAACGACCCCGAGACGGCGAACATGACGCTCGGCGACATGGACCCGGCCGCGCTCAACGCCGCGCGGCTCATCCCCGCCGAGACGCCCGGCCTGGCCGTCGTCACCGGTTCGGACGGCCGTTGGTACAAAGCCCGGTCCGAGTACGTCACCGAACAGCAGGCGGAGCAAGCCGCGGTGACCTACGCCCACATGACACCCACGTGGGCCGACATCACGACCGTGAACGTCGAACCCGTCAGCGACGACGAGTTCGACCAGTACGCGGCCTGACCATGCGCCGGCACCTCCTCGACTCCGGCCCGGTCGCCGTCCTGGCGGTCATCGCGGCGGTCGGCTCCTTCACCCACATCAGTTCGCTCGCCGCCAAGCACGGTCAGCCCGGCTGGCAGTCCTGGGCCGTGGCCGTCTGCATCGACCTCATGTGCGTCATGGCGACCCGCGAACTCCAGCGCGACAAGCGCACCGGCCGCCCTCGACGTGGGCTCGTCTCGTGGCCCGGCCTGGTCCTGGCCGGCGGGATCGTGCTCACCCTGGCGGCCAACCTCGCCGAGGCCGAACCGACCGCCTGGGGCTGGATCACTTCGGCGACTCCGGCCGTCGCCTTCCTGGTAGCGGTGTCGATGCTCGAACGCCGCTCCTCACACCAGCCCGAAGAACCCGCACCCGAAGACGACCTGATCAGCAGAGCGCGGCATATCGCCGAGGAACACGGCGCCCCGCTCACCTGGGAAGTGCTCAGCGAGCGTCTCGACGTCGCCCCAGATGTCGCCTTCGACCTGCTGACCCGCATCTGAAGGGAGACCGCTCATGGCCAGACCCCGGAAGAAGAAGCCCGTCCCCTGCCCGGCCTGCAACGGTGAGGGCCAGATAGAGGCCACCATCACCGTCAAGCGGGGCCGCACCATCGTCCAGCTCGACACCTGGGCGTTCTGCTTCGACTGCACCGGAAACGGCGCCTCGTGATCCGCTCCCGCTGCTGCACCTGCGCCGGCACCGGGCTCGTCAACGACGACCAGGGCGAGGCCGTCACCTGCCTCGACTGCCTGGGAACCGGCATCGACAACCACGGCATCTGAACCCCTCGACGCGAGGCGGGTCCACGCCTGCCAGCTCCCCGCCTCGCCTCCCCACCCCTCAGCTCACCTGGAGAACCCTTGTCTTTCGCATGCCTTCGGGCGGTCGCATGACCCCCACCTCGATCTCCGACCTCCTCGGCCCGGTCCTCCGCGACCTCGCCCGACGCTCTGGACACGACCTCAACCGCTGGCTGGAACAGGTCGACCGCCTCGGCGGCTGCCGCGAACCGATGCGGCTCACCGGCCACGCGGAAACGGTCGACACCCGCACCGGTCAGGTCATCGCCACGTACGACACCAACCGCGAACCCCACGGACACCTCCTCCTGCGCTGCGGCAACCGGCGTGCGTCCCGATGCCCGTCGTGCGCCGAGGTCTACCGGCGCGACACCTTCCACCTGATCCGCGCCGGACTCCTCGGCGGGGACAAGGGTGTACCGGAGACCGTCAGCACGCACCCGCGTGTCCTGGCCACGCTCACCGCCACTTCCTTCGGGCCGGTCCATCGCGGTCCCGGCAAGGACGGCAAGACCGTCGTGTGCCATCCCCGGCGGACCGGCCCGTCATGTCACCGCTGGCACAAGGCCGGCGACCAGCGTATCGGGCAGGCTCTCGACCCCGACACGTACGACTACACCGGCCACGTGTTGTGGAACGCCCACGCGGGGGACCTCTGGCGGCGTTTCGCCATCTACCTCCGTCGCCACCTGGCCGCCGCCGCCGGACTGACCCGGGCCGTCTTCAACGACACCGTTCGGGTCTCCTTCGCCAAGGTCGCCGAATACCAGGCGCGCGGCCTGGTCCACTTCCACGCCGTCATGAGACTCGACGGCCGATCAACTGTTGGCCTTCACGCTCCTCCCGACTGGGCCACCATCGATCTGCTCGACGCGGCGATCAGGTCGGCGGCGGTGTCGGTCAGCCTCGACGTCCCCGGCCGTGATGAGCCGCTCCGCTGGGGGCGACAAGTCGACGTCTCCCCGATCACGGCCGGGGCCATGACCGAACGCGCCGTCGCCGGATACGTCGCCAAGTACGCCACGAAGTCCGCCGAGACCTCCGGCACCCTCGACCGGCCCGTCAAGGCCCACGACATCGCCCGCCTGGACGCCCAGGGCGTGCCCAATCACACCGCCCGCCTGATCCGCACCGCCTGGCGGCTCGGCAACCACCTCGTCCACCCCGAGTACGCCCACCTCCGCCTCCGGGAGTGGGCTCACATGCTCGGCTTCCGGGGCCACTTCTCCACCAAGAGCCGCCTCTACTCGACCACCCTTACCGAGCTCCGTCAGGCTCGCGCCGACTTCCGCATCAGGTTCACTCGCGACCCGGCGACCACGCTCGTCCTCGGCAACTGGACGTACGCGGGTCAGGGCTTCACCCGAGGGGAGCGCGCCTTGGTCGCCGAACTCCGGGCGGAGGAGGTGGGCCGATGAGGAAGAACGACCGCCTGTGGTCCGTGGACGACCTCGCCGACTTCCTCGGCGTCCCGGCCGGGACCATCTACCAGTGGCGCACGCGCCGGACGGGACCTCCCGGCCGCAAGATCGGCCGTCACCTGAAGTACCTCCCCGAAGACGTCTACGCCTGGGTGCGTGAGCAGTCATGACGGTCTGGGACCAGTGGCACAAGACCCACCCCAAGCCGGGTGAGGCGAAGTGTCCCGAACACAAGCGCGTACCAACCGCCCTGCACGGTCAGGGCACGCGCTGGCAGGTCCGCTACCGCGACGAGAAGGGCCACCAGCGCAAGCGCAACTTCGAGAAGAAGGCCGACGCCGACCGCTTCGACGCCACCCGTCGCGCCGACGAGCCGCGCGGCGAGTGGATCGACCCCAAGCTCGGCCTCACCCGATTCGAGGCGTACGCGGCCACGTGGTTGGCCTCACGGCTCCACAAGCCCGGCACCTCGACGACCTACACAGCCCACCTGAAGAAGCACATCTACCCCATCTTCGGCTTGGTGCCCCTGGTGACCATCCGCCCCACGGCGGTGCAGAAGTGGGTCAAGGACCTGAACGCCAAGGGCCTCGGCCCCCGGACCGTAGAGACCATCTACGTGATCTTCTCCAGCATCATGCGCGGTGCCGTCCGGGATGGCATGATCCGCCGCTCCCCCTGCATCGACATCCGTCTTCCCGACGCCGACAAGACGACCATTCGCCTGCTGACACCCGCTCAGGTGATGGCTCTCTACCGGGCCATACGACCGGAGTACGCCCCGCTGATCCTCCTGGGCGCGGCGGCCGGCCTCCGCCAGGGTGAAGCCTTCGGGGTCGCCCTCGACCGCATCGACTTCGTCGAGGGCATGCTCACAGTGAACCAACAGGTCGTGATCGTCGACCGGCGCCCTACGTTGGCCGTCCCCAAGACGAGAGCCTCGATCCGAGACGTGCCGCTCCCGGAGCTCCTGTCCGACGCACTCGCCCGTCATATCGAGAAGTACGCCCCCGAGGATGTTCTCTTCCGAACCGGCCAGGACAACCTCATCCGTCGCGACTACTTCAACGCCAGGGTTCTCAAGCCCGCGATACTCGCCGCCGGCGTCCCCGCCGACATGACGTTCCACGACCTACGCCACACCTTCGCGAGCACAGCCCTCGCCGAGGGCGTCCCCATTTCCGAGGTCTCCTGCTGGCTCGGCCACGAGTCCATCACGACCACTGTCGACCTCTACGGCCATCTCGTCCCCGAAGCGTCCGGACGAGTTCGCGACGCGCTCGACTCCGCCTACGCCGCCGCTCTACTCCTCGACACCTAACGCTACGCGTTCATCGCATCCCAAGTCGAAAATTCCCGCTGTAATCTTGTGAGCAGTAGTCACAGCCCTAGCTTCATTTCCGCTCCGGCAACTGTCTCCAACCTCGCTTTTTCGCTTAGGACGGTCTGTGGTTAGCAGACCTTTGGGGTGCCAATCACGGACCGTTTACGTTTGTGTATATAGGTACACACCTCCAGTCCTCACACCAGAGTACTTTTAGCCCATTAAATTCACCGACTTTTATAGGCTAGAGATGACTCAATAATCCCCCCAGAAATCAGACTCAGAATCCAGGGAAAAATCTTCTTGGGACCCCGCGCCAGACATTCAGGTCAGCAGGTATCCCGGAATGCGATAGTCGCCGGAATGTAATTCCGCCATTCTTGCTCAGTAAGGCCACCATCGGCTCTGACGCAAACCATTGCAGGTGCATCTTCAATCGTGATATCGATCTCTTTGAGGTTACCAGCGGCCTCCAATGTATAGAGGGTACGGCCGTCAGAACTGAATGACACGGCTATAACGTCACTGCCATAACCGGTAATTGGTACACCTATGAGTGCGTGGGTCTTTACATCCCAGATTCGCACGCTTCGATCCTTACTAGCTGTCGCAATCATGGTTCCATCTGCGGAAAATGCGGCAGCAACGGTCGGTCCAGTGTGGCCCGACAAAGGGGGATTGATCGGTTTCAGTGTTTCTGTATCCCAGAGCCAGACCCGAGCGTCAATAGTGGGACCGATCTGGCCTCCGCAGGAACAGTCGTTCTCACCACGCACTAAGAGGGTACGACCATTAGGACTCACAGCAAGAGCTTCACTGCTTGCCTCCATAGTGGAGCCCTCACCTAGTTCGCTACTTGCTGTGGACGGGTCCCAAATTGTCGTATGGGTCGTATGACTGAGCGCAAGGCGTTTATCGGGAGTCCAAACAAGCGTGGAGACGACAAAAGGAGTGGTGACAATGGTTTGAGAGTTGCGGCGGATGTCCCAAAGTCGCAGATGGAAATCGCGGTCAGAAATTGCCAGAGTATGGCCATCCGGATGGAAGGCAATAGCCATGACTTCGTCCATGTCCTCGTCTCGCTCTGACACGGTGATGCGAGACTTCTCCCGCATGCGGGACACATCAATAAGGGATATCACGTGGTTCGAGCGCACGATTGCCAAGGTCTGCCCGTCAGGTGAGTATGACATGGCCGGTACGCTAACAGCGGGGGGTTGGATCGTGTCCCAATTGACATCCCATGGCCCCTTTATGTCTGCGCCAATCTGTCGACCAGTACTTCGGTCCCATAGTCTGACAGCACTATCCGCCACTGTCGCAACGGTACGTCCATCTGGGCTGAACAGCGCTCCTCGAATGGGGCCACCCAAGGCGCCGGTATGGGCGAGCAGCGACTTGGGACGAGTAAAGGAGCTAACGTCTACGACACGAGAGGTAGCGTCATGACTTCCAATATGCAACGCCGCGTCGTCTCGCATGAGTGCCACAGTATTGATAGAAAATCCGGGATAGGTAAGGCGATGCAATTCGGCCATAGTCTCCGTGTCCCACAATTGAACCGCCCAGCCGTTTGAAGTGACCAGTACGCGGCCGTCCTGGCTGAAGACTCCATCCACAACACCTGGTGAGTCCACTGCACCACTAGCCCAATTTAGCGACCTGGCTTTTACTTTGCCCGTGAGGTCCAGCAACCGAGCGCCCTGGCCAGTCGTCATTACCCACCTCTTATTTGAGCTAATTCGTATGCCATATTCCGTCGGACCGCCATCGTCCCTTTTCATTCGCAGCCTGTATATCCGGGTGGCGGTCGCTCCAATCTTGTACACATCAACATTCCTGCCGTTGACCAATGCCACTAGATCGCCTGCTGCATTTGTGTCAATACGCTGGACTTGAGTGGGTAAACCAGGTACTGGCGTTACGTCAGGCAGTCGAATGAGAGTCTCCTCAGCCTGTTTACCTATAGAGGCACCGAATTTTTCTGATGCCACGAGACGAATGACACCTGATGGCTCGGCCATTATCTGGCCGCTTCTGGAGTTCCACACCATGCTGCGATTCGCACCACTATCATCACCAAAGGTTGCTCCCACTAATTGTCCATCGTGGCTAAGAGTTGTCTCAGCCACATCCTGATTCACATGCAGCGTTCTTCTTAAGCGGCGAGCCCTTAGGTCCCAGATTTGTATGTTGTGGCCGACGACCACCGCCCCAGTGGATCCATCTCCGCTAAATTTTGCACGATTGGTGGTGGCGAGTGTAAATACCGACAGTTCTGGTTGCAGCAAAGACCCGAGCAACGCTGATCGGGTCTCCGCTGTAGCACTGATGGCATAAGCGGCTAAGGTAAGCCGCATAGCCGTGAGGGGATCTGATTGGCGGAGTTGTGAAGCTGCAGCTGTTACGTTGCTGCTCTCAGCGACATCACGCTGAAGGTTGGCCTCGCGACGAAGATTATCGGCCAAAATGACTAGGCCGATGCTGATGATAAACAAGAGCGTTAAGCCGATGATGGCTGCAGTACGCAAACGCCCTCTCGTGAGGGTCGCCGCATGCTCAATGGCCTCGAGGCTGACGCTGGCATCTAGGAATTCCTGAGCTAAAGTTCCCAAAGCGTCGCGGCGTCCCGCGTGTCCAGCCCAGTCAACAATGAGGGCTAGGCGGCTGCCTCGGTAGAGGCTGCCAGAGTCGCGGCCGTCAGCGTTCCATATGCGGGCAGCCTCAATCAGCTCTTGCTGAACGAGTAGGCCAGCTCTATCTGCGTCGATCCAGGAACGGAGAGATGGCCAGGCGTAAATTAGCGCCTCATGGGTGATCTCGACGACTCCGTTGTCCACAGTGATGAGCCGAGCGTCGTCGGCAGCGAAGCAGTCGATCAACTTCACAACTTCGTCCTCGGCCTGCGGCAACTCCGCTAAAAGTTGTTCGCGACTAACCCGCCTGCGGGTATCTTCTGTTCCCTCACTGACGTGAACGAGACGCAAGAAAAACGGCCGGGCGAGTGCACGCGTAGGTTCGTCGAGCTGGCGCAGTACTCGATCTGCGGTGTGGGCGAGTGCACCCTGAATTCTGCCAGTCTCAATATAGGATGCAACGGTTAGCAACCGACTTTCACTCTGTCGCCAAGTCGCCCGAAGGGCGTGTGAGAGAAGTGGCAGCCGACCCGCTTCATATGACCCACCATCCTCACGACTACCAAGGTCTCGAAGCAATAAATCGGTGAGTCCTGGCTCCATCTCTAGCTCGACAACGTTAGCCGGACGCTCGATCACCGCACGTACTTCCGTACTGGTCATCGGTCCGATGACAATGGGGTGCGCCAACGTGCGGGCAAGTTCAGGGTAGTCGGCGCAACGTCCGAGGAAGTCGGCACGCATCCCCAGCAGTACTGACGCGGCCGACCCTGCAGCGTGTAACGCACGAATGAAGGCATGTCGGCGTGACTTATCCCCGCATTCGGTAAATATCTCTTCGAACTGATCGACCACAACAAGTAGGTGTCCAGGCACGGTCTTATGTGGATCAGCGGCGCCGGCCGCCTCCTGCCATACAGCCGCCGCCTCATCAGCGCTGAGCGCGAGCCGTGTAGCCAACTCATGAGAGGAGCCAGCCGTCAGCGGAGCTAGGCGCGATGCTAAAACGGTCACCGGATCATTCGATGGCGTGAGTACGAGCCGTTGCCACCCGACTGCACCTTGGATATTGAGCTCGCCACGCGCCACAGCAGGTAGAAGGCCGGCACGGAGGAGCGATGTCTTGCCCGATCCCGATGCTCCTATAACCAGGAGAGGGCCAGAGGCGTCGTCGTAACAGGCACTAACTCGTCTGCATAGCTCGGCCGTGAGCTTTTCTCGACCGAAGAACCAAGCGCTGTCCGCTTCGGTGAACGACGTCAATCCGGGATAGGGGCAAAGGCCATCCATCGAGGGCATTGCGTGGTCGGATGATTCAGCTCTGGTCTCGGCACTGAGCTGGCGAGCTGGATTCCTCATGAGAATTAGGTCGCCAGCCATTCCGGTCGACTTCCGCCTCGGTCGAGGGCAGCCAGCTGCGGGCAGCACCCGGCTTAAGTACCGGAAGACGTGGTTCAGTGTCAAATTCTTAGGCCCAGCGGGGTCACCGTTGCTGAGCAAGCGGATCAGAGCGCCAAGGAAGGCAGTATTGGTGGCACCAACGGGCGCGAGTGCTAGTTCGTTGTGGCCCGCAGAGGTAAGTACGAAGGCGCCGGAGATTTCGGTCAGTTCAGCGATCTCTTCGGAGTCGCTCAATGACCCCACCGCCCGGCCGGAGAAGCAACAGTCCAGGATCACGATTTTCACACGCGCCGGACTGTCTAGCACGAACTGCCGAAGATAGTCGTAGGACCACGCGGTGTATTCATGTCTTTCGTCTCTACCACTTTCTCGGGTAGCTAGATGCAAGCCTCCCCGTTCAGTTAATAGGCCGTGTCCAACAAAGCTGACCATCAGCACGTCCGCTGCCCGCTCCGTGACGGACTGCAGCGCGTTTCCGAACTCCCTATTGTCCGCAGGATTAAGGAGTGTTTGGATTCGATCTCGCGGTACGCGGCAATGCCGAACTAGTGCCTCAGTTAGATCAGAGAGTGTATGAGGTACCGCCAACACGTCTGGCAGTCGCGATCCGGGGAGATGCAGAGATGTGCCTACAAGCAAGATCTCAGCGTTCGCAAGACCAAAGAATTTCTCTTTTTGATCATCAGCCAGTTGTGTCATCGCCCTGTTCCACTGCCGAGGGCCTTTCAGGGCTGCCAGCTAACCACTTATTCAGCTCCGAGGTGAGGCTACTAAGAACAGTTGCGTCTAACGAGCGGACCCGTTGTGCCGAGATATCAATTTTGGCGCCATCGTCGCGTTGAATGGTGATTCTCGTATTACCAGTACGGTGGCGGATCCATGTGATGACGGTGGCAGATAGAATGGTCAAAGCCCCGCCAGGGGCAAGCACCAGCGTAAGCACTTCCACTAAACTGCCCAGATATCCCGACGACACAGCCGGCTCTTCTGTTCTGACGTGCCCACCCAACTCCTCCTCGGCAGCTAGCCACGCGCGCAGACTGTGAGCATCTCCTCCGGCGCCATCAACTGGCACTAGTACAGTGATAGTTGCCATACCGACCATCCTTCGTCCTCCATAGGCGTCCTGAGTCACCCCACACCCATCCCATCATCAGAAATCGTTCGAGTAAAGATAACGTTTGGCCCGAAGTTGGCACCAAAGAAGTTGGGATTCCAGATCACCTCTCCTTCAATTTCCATGTTTTGCTGCTAATCACTGGAATTGCTTGTTACAGAAATGGTCTAGTGAGCCTTTTGAGGTCGCTTGTCCTAATGGAGTGCGGGGGACTGCAGCGACTCTGTAGATGTGATCGCTAGCCCCCCTCGGAACGGCTCGTGATTGACGCCTCTTCGAGGCGGTTGTGACGAGCCGTTCGTCGATTAGCCCGGGTGCTTCTGAGACATGCGTCGCTGAATGCAGACGAACAGGTTGATTTCGGTCAATCCAGCGCACGGAATCGACTGGCGAGGCGACGCCTCGCCCTCGCTAGCAGTGACCCCACAGCTTAGGGTCTTCGCATACTGGCAAGACGCTGTTCCTGAGCCTCACTCGGACCCAGTAAATGCCCGCAAGTCATAGGTTGCGGCCCGGGACGGTAAGTTGGTCCGACATGGTCGGCGAGCCATGCGGTGGCTCCAGATCTGCTCCAGTCGGCCGCGAGTGTATGCAGTGACACTCGATCCGAGGCATCTTGGCAGCGACTCGCCGCACTCGATTTCTTATTCTCTTGCCTCTAGATCACTGGCACTGTGCCCGAATTGTGCCCTCTAGGTTGTTGGATCATGCCCGGAGGGCACACCCATGCAGGTCAGAAGCCTGCAAGGCGGACGAGTCGGCCTATAGGCCGGGTTCTGTGGTCATCGCTGACCGACGGCCATCCATCTAGGGCCACGATTGCTCGTGGTCTCAAGCGGTCTACCCGCGCACCATCGGACGGGCAGTCCTCAAGCGGCGCGCGCGGGAACCCGAAAGTCCCCTTCTTGACCTTGCTCCGGGTGGGGTTTACCTAGCCGCCCCCGTCACCGGGGGCGCTGGTGGTCTCTTACACCACCGTTTCACCCTTACCTCCCCCGTAAGGGAAAGGCGGTCTGTTCTCTGTGGCACTGTCCCGCGGGTCACCCCGGGTCGGCGTTACCGACCACCCTGCCCTGTGGAGCCCGGACCTTCCTCGGCGGAACCCCCGTGACAGGAGTTCCGACGCGGCCGTCCGGCCGGCTCGTCCGCCGTACGTCCAACCCTATCGGCTCTCCAAGCCCCCGTTGTGGCCCACTCCAAGTGGCCCATCGGCCAGCAGGGAGACGAGCTGCGGAAACACGAAGTGGCCCCCCGCCAAGTGGCCCGATTCTCAAGTCCACCCCAACCGTCCGGCAAGCGGCTGCGCGTCCAATGTCACAGAACGTGGTCGCGGATGCGGCTACACAAGGTGTCGCCACGATATCCACAGGGGGGTAGTCGAACGATGAACGCCACGAACCGGCCGCCGAGAGGGCCACGGCCGATCCGGGTCGGTCAGCAGGCCCATCCACGCCTCAGGGTCGACGGGATCGACCTGGTCACGCGGCCCATGACGCTGGACGACGCCCAGGGCGTACGGGAGATGCACGAACGGTGTTCCCCGGAGTCGCTGCGGTCCCGTTACTTCGGGCCGGTGCCCCGGCTGAGTGACGCGGTCATGCGGCTGTTCACCGATCCGGAGCGGGGGACCACGCTGGTCACGCAGGTCTCCGGCGAGGGGGGCATCGTCGCGATGACGAACCTCATGGACCTCGCGCCCGGGGAGGCCGAGGTGGCGATGCTGGTCGAGGATCGCTGGCAGGGGCGGGGGCTCGGGCGGGTGCTGATGGGATGTGCGCTGGCTCTCGCGCCGTCGAGGCGGGTGCGGGTGATCACCGCCAGTGTGTACGCCGCCAACACGCGCATGCTGTCGATTCTCGAAGGCGCGGGGGCCGAGAAGCCGTCGATGACCGGGCTGATCCTCGACGTCCGGCTCCCGCTCGCCTCCTCCGACGTCAGCGCTGGAGCGACAGGTGGGCCGTGTCGTTGAAGACGCGCAGGACCGACGGGCCGTCGCTGTAGTAGTCGATCGCCGACAGGCAGGCCAGGTCGAGGTGCATCCGGTAGAGCGCTTCGGGGGGCGCGTTGAGGGCGTACCGGACCAGGAGTTTGATCGGGGTCACGTGGGAGACCAGCAGCACGGTCTCGCCGGGGTGACCGGCCAGGATGCGTTCTCTGGCCCGTTGCACGCGGTGGCCGGCCGCCTGGAAGCTCTCGCCTCCCGGCGGGGCCACCGCCGGGTCGGCCAGCCAGGCGTTCATCTCGTGGGGCCAGCGGTCTCTGATCTCGGCGAAGGTGCGGCCCTCCCACGCGCCGAAGTCGGTCTCGCGCAGGTCTTCGTCGACGTGGACGCGCAGGCCGGTGGCCTTGGCCACGGCTTCGGCCGTCTGGCGGGCGCGGCCGAGCGGGGAGGAGACGATCGCGTCGAGCTTCGCGCCGGCCAGGCGGGCGGCGGCCTTCTCGGCCTGGGCCTCGCCCAGCTCGGTGAGGGGCGGGTCGCCCAGGCCGGAGAAGCGCTTCTCGACCGAGAGGGCGGTCTGGCCGTGGCGCAGCAGGACCAGCGTGGTGGCCACGCGGGTGGCGCCGGTCCACGGATTTCCCGTCTTTCCCGACGTGCTCGTCGAAACGGAACCGGGCCGCGAGCCGGAGAGAGAGCCGTCTAGAAGATCCGTCTCAGCAGTCGGGCCAGCAGCCGTCTCAGCAGGCTCCTCCGGCGGCCCGTCCGCAGCCTGACCCTCGTCTTTCCGCGCCGGATCCGGATCCGCGTCGACGAACCGCGTCGTCGTATGCGTACTCGTACTCGTCCATTTTTCGCCACGTGCCGCCGCATCCATCGCTTGGTTGGCCAGGCCGTCGGCGTGGGTGTTGCGTTCGCGGGGGATCCACGTCCACGTCACGCGGAAGCGGCGCGCCAGGGCGGCCGCCTCGGTGGCCAGGGGCCGGAGGCCTTCGTTCTTGATCTTCCAGCGGCCGGCCATCTGCTCGATGACCAGCTTCGAGTCCATGCGGACCTCGACCGGGACGCCGTCGAGGCCGAGGCCCGACAGCGCGGTCAGGCCGGCGATGAGGCCCCGGTATTCGGCCACGTTGTTGGTGGTCACGCCGATCGACTCGGCGGCCTCGGCGACGACCGTGCCGTCGGGGGCGAAGACGACCGCGCCGTAGCCCGCCGGGCCCGGGTTGCCCCGGGAGCCGCCGTCGGCCTCGATGGAGTAGCTCGTCACAGGCCCGACTCGTTGGTGCGGACGAGGATCCGGCGGCACTCCTCACACCGCACGACCTCGTCGGGCTTGGCGGCCCTGATGGCGTTCAGGTCGGCGATCGACATGGTGGTGCGGCAGCCGAGGCAGCGGCCACCGTGGAGGAGGGCGGCGCCCACGCCGCTCGACTCGCGCAGCTTCTCGTAGAGGGCCAGCAGGTCGGCGGGGATCTCCCCGGCGATCGCCTTGCGGCGGGCGGTGACTTCGGAGCCGTCCTTGTCGATCTCGGCGAAGGCGGTGTCGCGGCGGCTCTCGGCGCCGACCAGGTCGGCGGTGATGGTCTCGCGCTCGGCGCGCAGGGCGTCGACGCGGGCGTCGGCCGTCTCGCGGCGTTCCATGATCTCCAGGACGACCTCTTCGAGGTCGCCCTGCCTGCGGTGCAGGGAGGCGATCTCGGACTGGAGGCCGGCCAGGTCGCGCGGGGAGGACACCGCGCCGGAGTCGAGGCGCTTCTGGTCGCGCTCGGCCCGCTGGCGGACGGCGTCGACGTCGGACTCGGCCTTCGACTGCTCGCGGCCCAGGTCGGTGGCCTCGGTCTCGGCGGCGATGATCTGGGTGGCGATCTGGGCCAGGCGTTTGCTCAGGTCGTCGATGCCGGCCAGTTCGGGGAGGGTGCGGCGGCGGTGACGGAGCCGGTCGAGGGCTGCGTCTTGCTCAGCCAGGTCAAGGAGGCGCTTCTGTGCGTCCGGTGCGGCTTTCATCCCTATCCTCGCTGTGCTGTTGTGGTCCAGGCGTCGGTGACCCTCTCGGAGACGCGCGCCTCCACATTATTGCCCGTCGCCGCGAGAGCCTGGGTCAGCCTTTCTGCGGCATCGGTGAGCCAGGGCCACTCCGTCGCCCAGTGGGCGGCGTCGATCAGGGCGGGGCCGTCGTCCTCGGCGTACTCGCTCGCCGGGTGGTGGCGCAGGTCGGCGGTGAGGAACACGTCGACGGCGGCCCGCCTGGCCGCTCTGAGCAGGGAGTCTCCGGCGCCGCCCGAGACGGCGACGGTCTTGACCAGGCGGTCGGGGTCGCCGGAGACGCGCAGGCCCCCGGACGTCCGGGGCAGGCCGTGGGCGGCCAGGGCGGCGAACTTGGCCAGCGTCATCGACACCGGGAGCTGCCCCACCCGGCCGAGGCCCATGCGGGGGCGGTCGGGCAGCGGGGCGAGCGGGCGGAGCGGGCCGGTCAGGCCGACCGCGCGGGCCAGCGCGTCGGAGACGCCGGGGTCGGCGACGTCGGCGTTGGTGTGGGCGGTGTAGAGGCCGACGTTCGCCCTGATCAGGCGGTGGACGATGCGGCCCTTGGCGGTGGTGGCGGCGACCGAGGTGACGCCCTTGAGGTAGAGCGGGTGGTGCGTGACGATCAGGTCGGCGCCCCAGTCGAGGGCCTCCTCGGCCACGGCGGTCACCGGGTCGACGGCGAACAGCACCTTCCCCACCGGCTGGGCGGGGTCGCCGCAGACGAGGCCGACGGCGTCCCACGACTCCGCGGTGGCGGGGTCGTAAGCCGACTCCAGCGTGCGAATGACCGTTTGCAGGGTGGTCTCAGTCACCCTGGGAGGTTACCGGCCCCCGGGTTAGCGTGGTCTCCATGCGCGTCGCCATCGTCGGAGCCGGGTTCGGCGGCCTGTGCATGGCCGTGAAGCTGACTCGCAGCGGGATCCCCCACGTCGTCTTCGAGAAGGGCGCCGGGGTCGGCGGGACCTGGCGTGACAACACCTATCCGGGGGCGGGCTGCGACATCCCCTCGCACCTGTACTCCTACTCGTTCGACCCCTACTGCGACTGGTCGCGGCGCTATCCGGGGCAGCCGGAGATCCTCGCCTACCTGGAGATGATCGCGGCCAAGCACGGGATCCGGCCCCGGTTCGGCACCGAGGTGACCGAACTCGCCCACGACGGCGCCGGCTGGCTCGTGGTCACGCCCGGCTCGGTCGAGCGGTTCGACGTGGTGGTCACCGCCGTCGGGCAGCTCAACCGGCCGCACGTGCCCGACATCGCGGGCGCCGGGTCCTTCGCGGGCGACGCCTTCCACTCGGCCCGCTGGGCGGGCCGCGACCTCACGGGGCAGCGGGTCGCCGTCATCGGCACGGGCTCCTCCGCCGCCCAGCTCATCCCGCCGGTGGCCGAGACCGCCGGGCACGTGGACGTCTACCAGCGCACGCCCAACTGGGTGCTGCCGAAGGCCGACGCCGAGTTCGCGCCGCTGACCAGGGCGATGTTCCGATGGGTGCCGGGGGCGCATCGGGCGTACCGGCGATGGTTCTTCGGCTACGTCGAGAAGACGCTCTGGCCGGCCCTGGTCGGCGGGTGGAGCACCGACCTCGTCCGGCAGAAGGCGCTCGCGCACCTGCGCCGCCAGGTCCCCGATCCCGGGCTCCGCCGCGCGCTGACCCCCGGCTATCCGCCCGGCTGCAAGCGGGTGGTCTTCGACAGCCTCTTCTATCCGGCGCTGACCAGGCCGAACGTCGACCTGGTCACCGAGCCGATCGTGCGGATCGCCCCCGAAGGGGTGGAGACGCCCTCCGGGCTCAGAAGAGCCGACACGATCGTGTACGCCACCGGCTTCCACTCCACCGAATTCCTCCTGCCGATGACCGTCACCAACGCCGACGGCCGCGACCTGCACGACCAGTGGAAGGACGGCGCCGAGGCCTACCTGGGCCTGGCCGCCCCCGGCTTCCCCAACCTCTTCTTCCTGTACGGCCCCAACACCAACCTCGGCCACAACTCCATCGTCTACATGCTGGAGGCCCAGGTCAGGTACGTCATGGGCTGCCTCGACCTGATCGCCCGGAGAGGCCGGATGGAGGTGACGGAGGGGGCGATGTCGGCGTACACGAGTGCTCTGAACAGGGCTCTGGCCGCCACGGTCTGGAGCCGCGACTGCCACAGCTGGTACAAGACCGCCGACGGGAAGATCACCAACAACTGGCCCCGGACCGCCCGCGAGTACCGCCGAATCACCCGGCGTCCCAGGCCAGGGGCATACAAGTTCGGGGCGGGGCGGTAACGTCCGGTAGACGCTTTCCCCGGAAGGAGCCCCGCCATGCTGCACTTCGACGCGGTGGTGGCCGACACCCACAACGACCTCCTGATGGCCGTGGCCGCACGCCCCCCGAAACACTGGGCCCGGTACTTCCGCGACACCTGGCTCCCCCAGCTCACCGAGGGCGGAGTGGACCTCCAGGTCCTGCCGGTGTTCATCGACGACTGGTACCGCCCCGAGGGCGCCCTGCGGCAGACCCTCCGCATGATCGAGGCCGCCCATGTGATCGCCGCCGAGGTCGACGAGGTGCGCCTGTGCCTCGACGGCGACGACATCTCCGCCGCCCTGTCCGACGAGAAGATCGCGCTGGTCCTGGCCATGGAGAGCATGCCCGGCCTCGACTCCAGCGTGGAGCTCATCCCGACGCTCCACCGGCTCGGCGTGCGGGTGGCCTCGATCGCGCACTGGGGCCGCACCCCCCTGGCCGACGGCAGCGGGGAGGACGCCACCGGCTCCCGGCTGACGGCGGCGGGGGTCGAGGCCCTGGCGACCATGGAAGACCTCGGGATCGTCTTCGACGTCTCCCACCTGGGCGCCTCCGGCGTCGCCCACGTGCTGGAGCTGGCCCGGCGGCCGGTGATGGCGACCCACTCGTCGGCGCGGGCCCTGCTCGACCACCACCGGAACCTGACCGACGACCAGCTGCGCGGCGTCGCCGCCACGGGCGGCGTGATCTGCGTGAACTTCCTCCCGGCGTTCCTCACCGAGCATCCGCGCAAGGTCACGGTCGACGACCTGGTCGACCACATCGCCCACATCGCCTCGGTGGCCGGCATCGAGCACGTGGGGCTCAGCCCCGACTTCATCCGCGAGGTCCTCCACGACGTGACCCCGCCCTGCTGCGAAGCCGCCCCGTCGGGCCTCGACGTCGACGCGGTCATCCCCGACCTCGACGGCCCGCGCGGCCTGCCGCTGGTGACCGAGGCGCTGGAGAAGCACGGCTTCTCCCCCGAGGAGATCCGGCTGATCCTGGGCGAGAACGTGCTGCGCCTGTTCCGCGCCGAACTGGGGGTCCGCCGGTGAGCCTCGACCAGATGATCGACGACCTGGAGGAACTGGTCGGCTGCGAGTCGTTCTCCGCCGACCACGCGGCGGTGGCGAAGAGCGCCGAGGTGGTCGCCGAGGTCGGCACCCGGCGGCTGGGCGCCGCTCCCGAGCGGGTGACCATCCGGGGGGTGTCGCACCTGCGGTGGACCTTCGGGCAGCCGCGCGTGCTGCTGCTCGGCCACCACGACACGGTGTGGCCGGTCGGCACCCTGCGCGACATGCCGTGGAGCTGCCGCGACGGCGTCGCCCGCGGCCCCGGCGTCTTCGACATGAAGGCCGGCCTGGTGCAGCTCTTCCACGCCCTGTCCGGCCTGCCCTCCCTCGACGGGGTGTCGGTGCTGGTCGTCGGCGACGAGGAGCTCGGCTCCCCCACCTCGCAGCCGCTGATCGAGGAGTCGGCCCGGGGCCTGTCCGCCGCGTTCGTCCTGGAGGCGAGCGCCGACGGCGGGGCGTTGAAACTGGCCCGCAAGGGCATCTCCCGGTACGAACTCCTGGTGCACGGGCGAGCGGCCCACGCCGGCCTCGAACCCGAGAAGGGCGCCAACGCCGGCATCGAGCTGGCCCACCAGATCATCGCCATCACCCGGATCGCCGGGAACGTCTCGTCGTCGTCCCGCCCCGGCTCGCTCTCGGTGACCCCGACATTGATGTCGGCCGGGACGTCCACGAACACGATCCCCGCCCTCGGACGGGTGGCCATCGACGTGCGCGTGCCCGACGTGGCCTCGCAGCAGCGGGTCGACGAGCTGATGCGGGCCCTGACCCCCGTCCTCGACGGCACCCGACTGGAGCTGCTGGGCGGCCCGAACCGCCCGCCGTTCGACGGAACCGCCTCCGCCGCCCTGTTCGAGCGCGCCGTGGAGATCGCCGCCTCGCTGGGGATGCCCCCGCTGACCGGGGTCTCCGTCGGCGGCGCCTCCGACGGGAACTTCACCGCCGGGGTCGGCACCCCCACCCTCGACGGGCTGGGCGCCCTCGGCGGCGGGGCGCACGCCCCCGAGGAGCACGTCCTGGTCGAACACATGCCCGTGCGGGCCCGGCTGCTGACGGAACTGGTGCGGTCGGTGCTGGCGTGATCGTGCGGGAACTGACCACCCTGGCCGAGTTCGAGGCCCTCTACGGGGTGTTCGACGCGATCTGGCGGCCCGATCCCACCAACCCTCCGGTGACCGTCGAGCTGATGCGGGCCTTCTCCCACTCCGGGAACTACGTGGCGGGGGCGTTCGTCGAGGGGCGGCTGGCCGGGGGGTCGGTGGGGTTCTGCGCGCCTCCCCGGGAGGCGTCGTTGCACTCCCACGTGACCGGGGTGGTCGCGCCCGGGGCCGGGCTGGCGCTCAAGCGGCACCAGCGGTCGTGGGCGCTGGACCGGGGGATCTCGACCATCACGTGGACCTTTGATCCGCTCGTCCGGCGCAACGCCTACTTCAACCTGGTGAAGCTGGGGGCGCGGCCGGAGAGGTACTACGAGAACTTCTACGGGGCGATGGGCGACGAGGTGAACGCGGGCGACGAGTCCGACCGGGCGCTGGCGGTCTGGCGGCTCGCCGATCCCGGCCCGGCCGACGAGGGGTTGGAGGCGGCGGTCGCCGTCGCCGACGGTCCCGTCGTGAACGAGGTCTCCTCGCCCGTCGTGCTGATCCGGCTGCCGGAGGACATCGAGCGGCTGCGGCGGGATGACCCGGTCCTGGCCAAGCGGTGGCGGATGGCCGTCCGGGAGGAATTGGGCGGACGGCTCCAAAACGGGTGGCGGGTGACCGGGTTCCGCGACGGCGGCTACGTGCTGCGGTCGCCCTCGGCCAGGTAGGCCGTCCTGACCTTGGTCCGCGACAGCTTCCCCGTCGGCGTCCGGGGCAGGTCGTCCCGGAACTCGATCACCCTCGGGTGCTTGAACCTGGCCAGCCGGGGCCCCAGGTGCTCCCTGAGCTCCTCCTCCGTCACCTTCTCCGCCGGCTGGACGAGCGCCACCACCGCGTGCCCCCACTCCTCGTCGGGCACGCCGATCACCGCCGCGTCCGCCACGCCGGGGTGTGAGAGCAGGGCGGCCTCGATCTCGGCGGGGTAGATGTTCACGCCGCCGCTCACGATCAGGTCCGTCCGCCGGTCGAGCAGGAAGAGGTACCCGTCGGGGTCGAGGTAGCCGATGTCGCCGGGGGCGTACCATTCGCCGCGTTTGGAGGCGGCGGTCTTGGCCGGGTCCTTGCGGTATTCGAAGGTGCCCAGCGACGACTTCACGTAGATCATTCCGGGCTCGCCGGGCGGGAGCTCCTCGCCGTCCTCGTCGAGGATGCGGGCCTTGGTGCCGGGGACGGGGCGGCCGACCGTGCCGGGGTGGGCGAGCCACTCGTCGGGTTTCACGGCGAAGGCGATGGTCGACTCGGTCGAGCCGTAGTACTCGTAGAGGACCGGGCCGAACCACTCCATCATCGCCTGTTTCACCGGTACGGGGCAGGCGGCGGCCGTGTGGGTGACCTGGCGCAGCGAGGAGACGTCGAAGCGCTCCCTGGTCTCGGCCGGGAGGCGGAGCATGCGGTGGAACATGGTCGGGACCATCATCGTGTCGGTCACCCGGTGGCGTTCGATCAGTTCCAGCACGGGTTCGGGGTCGAACCTCGGGGCGATGACGACCGTGTGGCCCAGGTGGAGGGCGAACTGGGCGTGCGCGCAGGGGGCCGAGTGGTACATCGGCGAGGTCACCAGGTGCACGCCGTCGCCCGGCCGCAGGTCGAGCACCTGGTCGATGAACCACAGGTAGAGCGGCAGGACCTCTTCGGGGGTCTTGGACGTCCGGGGCCGCTGGACGCCCTTCGGGAAGCCCGTGGTGCCGCTCGTGTACCACATGACCTGGCCGTACGTCCGGTCGGGCGGGTCGGTGACCGGGTTGCCCAAAGCCAGGGCGGCGACGTCCTCCGGGGTCCGGACGACCAGTTTCGCGTCGCTGTCGGTGACGATGTAGCCGATCTCGGCCTCGGTCAGGTGCCAGTTGACCGGCACGTAGTAGAGGCCCGTCTGGCCGGTGGCCAGGAGCATGACGAGGGCGTCCAGGCCGTTGCGTAGCGTGCCCGCGACGACGTCGCCGGCGGACAGGCCCTGGTCGCGCAGGCCGTGGGAGACCTGGTTGGCGAGGGCGAGCAGTTCCCCGGCGCGGACCTCCGTGCCGTCGACGTCGATCACCGCGAGGCGGTCGGGGTCCGTCCGGGCGATCAGGTAGAAGCTCGGGTCCATACATCGAGCATTACGCCAGACGACCTGTTTGCCCAGCCTTGACCACCTTGAGTAGCCGGGATCCGACTTTCTGTGATCATCTGGGACATCAGGGGGAACAGGTTGTTCGGATGGCGCCGATGGTCGATGCGGGGCCGGTTGACGTTCGTCGCCGGTCTGGTCATGACGCTTCTGTGCCTGGCCGTGCTGGCGACCGCCCTCATCGGACTGCGGGGGCTGGCGAACCAGTACAACGTCGACCGGATCGTGCGGGTCACCCTCAAGACCATCCACATGCTGAAGAACGACCAGATCCCGTCCGTGCTGCCGTCCCAGGGCATCGCCGGGGTGCAGGTGATCCGGCCCGACGGGTCCGTGGAGTCCTCCAGCGTGCTGCTGCAGGGCAAGCCGCGGATGGCGTTCTTCCAGCCGCCCGACACGACCGTGCGGCAGGACATGGTCCACTGCGACTCCACACTGTGGCCCGACCAGTGCATGGTGATCGTCGCCATCCGCGTCTACAGCCCCAACGGCGACTACCTGATCTACGCCGCCGACCCGGTGGTGCCCTGGTACGTCGACCCGAGGGTCGACCTGCTGCTGTTCCTCGGCGCGGGGCTCATCGTCGCGGTGACGACCTTCGGCACGTACCTGCTGGTGGGCAGGGCGCTGCGGCCGGTCGACGCGATCAGCGAGGAGCTCGCCACGATCACCGCCAGCGACCTGGACCACCGGGTGCCGGTGCCCAGGAACCACGACGAGATCCGCCGCCTGGCCGAGACCGCCAACGCCACCCTCGACCGCCTGGAGGAGGCCGTCGAGCAGCAGCGCCGCTTCGCCTCCGACGCCTCCCACGACCTGCGCAGCCCCCTGACCGCCATGCGCGCCGAGGTCGAGGGCGCCCTCCTCGACGTCGAGACGGCCGACTGGGAACACACCGGCGAGGCCATCCTCGGGAGCATCGACCGCCTCCAGGCCCTGGTGGACGACCTGCTCCAGATCGCCCGCCTCGACTCGGGCGCCCCCGGGCGGATGGACCCCGTCGACCTGGCCCACCTCGCCGCGACGGAGATCGACCGGCGCAGGCGCCGGGTGCGGATCATCCGGGAACTGCAGCCCGGCGTGATCATCATGGGCGACCGGCTGCGGCTCGCCCGGGTGCTGACCAACCTGCTCGACAACGCCGAACGACACGCCAACTCGGTCGTCGTCGTCAAGGTCTACGAGGAGGCGGGCTGCGGCGTGCTGGAGGTCCTGGACGACGGGGCCGGGGTCCCCCACGACAAGCGCGAGCACGTCTTCCAGCGGTTCACCCGCCTCGACGCCGCCCGCTCCCGCGACGCCGGCGGGACCGGCCTCGGGCTCGCCATCGCCCGGCAGATCTGCGAGGGCCACGGCGGCACCCTCGGCATCGAGGACAGCGTGAAAGGCGCCCGGTTCGTACTGCGAATCCCCGTGTCGCGCTAGGGTTCCGATGTGGCACGGGGAATCAGCCGCATGCGCCGGGAGGATCTGCTCAAGGTCGCCTGCGAGGTCATCGCGGCCCAGGGATTCGGGCATACCCGCACCGTCGACATCGCCCAGGCTGCGGGGGTGAGCCAGGCGCTGCTCTTCTACCATTTCGAGACGAAGGAGAAACTGTTCGCCGCTGCCTTCGGATATGCGGCCGAACGCGACCTCGACAATCTGGAGGCGCTGCTCGATTCGGCCGGGGGGCCGGTCGACAAACTGCGGGCGATGCTCAAGTTGTATTCGCCGAGCGGTAAATCGAAATCGTGGGCGCTGTGGATCGACGCCTGGTCGGAGTCGATGCGGAACCCGGCTCTCGAAGACGTCTCCCGGGCGCTCGACCTGCGCTGGAAGGACGCCCTCCGGGAGATCCTGGCGGCCGGGGCCGACGACGGGGTGTTCAAGTGCCCCGACCCCGAAGGGGCGGCCTGGCGGTTGATGTCGCTGATCGACGGGCTCACCGTTCAGGTGACCGTGCACAAGAGGATGCTGACCCGGGCGCGGCTGTTCGAACTGGTGCGGACCGCCGCCGCCGTCGAACTCGGGCTGGAGCCCGATCAGCTGGCGTAGGCGTCGAGCGCGAGGCCGTCTTTCAGCGGGTTGATCTCGATCTCGGTGAGCTCCGGGCGGGCGTCGAGGATTCCGCCCAGTACGACCATCGCGTGCGCCACGGCGTCGACGTCGGCGGGCGGAGCGCCGCGCCAGCCGTTCAGCACCCGGGAGACGCGGGTCGTCGCGATCAGGTCCTTCGCCCGCTCATGGGTGAGCGGGGCGAGGGCCGTCACGGTGTCGGCGATGAGCTCGGCGAGGACTCCCCCGGCGCCGAAGGTGACGACCGGCCCGGCGTGCGGGTCGCGGTGCGCGCCGACGATCAGCTCCACCCCCGGCGAGACCACCTGCTCCTCGACCCAGAGCGGCAGGCCGCCGAGCCGGTCCCGCATCCGCCGCGCCTCCCGGTGGAGTTCCTCCGGGGTGCCGACGCCGAGGACGACGCCGCCCACCTCGGTCTTGTGGGCCGGGCCCAGGGCCTTGAGGACCACGGGGTAGGTCAGGCCGGGGTCGCCGCCGTCGTAGAGCGTGCCGTCGGGGAAGGAGATCCCGGAGGCCAGGAGGGTGCGACGCAGGGCGACGAATCCAGATATGTCGCCCAGGGGCGTGGAAGAGGCCGCCGGTGGCGTCCAGACCTCCCGGGAGAAGGTCAGCGCGCTCAGGCCGGTCATGACGGCGTCGATCGTGCCGTGGACGGGGACGCCCGCCGCTCGCAGGAAGTCCACGGTCGGGCCCTCGGGGCGCATCGTGTGGATCAGGCAGGGCCGCGTGGTGAGCGTCTCGGCCAGGTGGGCGGCGGCGGTGAGCTCCGCGCCCTCCAGCGCCGGGCTGTCGGCGGCGTAGCTGGCGAAGTAGCCGGTGAGAACGACCGCGTCGACCTCGGGCGCGACGAGCTCCGCGATCTTCGGGTACGTCGCCAGGTCGGCCTCCCCCGCCCCCGCCAGGTCGACCGGGTTCGACAGGCCCGCCTCCGGCGGCAGGAGGGCCCTCAGCGCCTCGGCCGTGGCCGGGCTGAACGCGGGGACCTCCAGGCCGAGGCGTTCGGCCAGTTCGGCGGCAATCGCCCCCTGACCGCCGCTGTCGGCCACCACCGCGACCCGCCGTACGGGGGCCGGGACGGCCAGGCACGCCTGGGCGATGTGGATCGCCTCCTGCGGGGTGCGGGCGCGCAGGACGCCCGCCGCCCGGCACAGCGCGTCGACGACCGCGTCGGGGGTGGCGAGCGCGCCGGTGTGGGAGGTGACCGCGCGGCGGCCCGCCGCCGAGCCGCCGACGGTCAGCAGGATGACGGGCTTGCCGCCCGCCAGCGCGATCAGGTCGCGGCCGATCGACAGGTCTTCGAGGTAGAGGATGACGACACGGGTGTGCGGGGCGGCGACGACCGCCTCGGCCAGTTCCCGGACGCCCAGGTCGGCGGCGGCCCCGACGGAGACGAACCGCGACAGGCCGAGGCCCTCCTTCGCGGCCAGATAGCCGAGTTCCAGGCCGACCGAGCCGCTCTGCGAGACGACGCCGATCGGGCCGGGGGTCAGCGTGCCCCAGGTGAGGGCGAGGGCGGAGGCGGAGTCGTACACCCCCATGCTGGTCGGGCCCACGAGACGGGCCCCGGCCGAGCGCACCCGCTCGGCCAGCGCGGGCAGGCCGCCGGGGTAGACGACCCCGGCGGTGATCGCGACGAGGGCGCGGGCCCCGGCGTCGAGGGCGTCGCCGACGACCTGCTCGTAGGTGTGCGGCGGGGTCGCGATCGCGACCAGGTCGGGGGTCTCGCGGAGGTCGCGCAGCGAGTGGTGGGTGGGGTGGCCGAGGACGTCGGCGCCGCGGGCGTTCACCAGGTGGACCGGGCGGCGCGAGGCGCCGCTCAGGGCGCCCCTGGCCAGCCAGTAGCCCCATTTGGCGGGGTCGCCGGAGGCGCCGACGACGGCGACCGTGCGGGGGTCGAACAGGGCCTCGGTCATCGCCCGGCCGCCATGTTGCGGTCGCTCAGGTCATGGGCGACCTCTCGCGGCGTCCGGCCGGGGTCGGACATGATCTCGGTCGTCACCCGGCGCATCCAGGAGCGGATCTTCGCGAAGGCGGCGTCGGCATCGGCGGGGATGTCGCCGAACAGGGTCCACCACCACCACGAGTTGGTCGCCGAGTTGGCCACCACGTCCGGGACGACCACCACTCCCCTGGCGGCGAGCGCGCGTTCGGCCTCCGGGGTGACCGGCACGTTGGCCGCCTCCACCACCAGCCGGGCCCGCACGCGCGGGGCCTCCGCCGCCCCGACGCAGTAGGAGACGGCGGCCGGGATCAGCAGGTCGCAGTCGACGTCGAGCCACCCGTCGCGGGGCCGTTTCTCGCCCGGGATCCGGCCGAAGGGGTCCCGGGCGCGGAGCAGCGCCTCCACGTCGAGGCCGCCGGGATCGGTCAGGAGGCCGTCGGCGTCGGCGACGCCGACGATCCGCACCCCCGCCCGCGCCAGGAACCGCGCGGTCGCGCCGCCCATGGAGCCGAAGCCCTGGACGACCGCCGTCGGGTTCCGGATGCCCAGACGGTCGAGCGCCGTCAGGGCCGACTCGGCCACGCCGCAGCCGCCGGCCAGGTCGCCCAGGCCGATACCGTCGACCGTGACGGCGAAGGCGGCGTCCAGGCGCTTCAGTGCCGTGTCGGGGTCGTCGAGGAGCGGCAGCACGGCGTCGATCGAGGTGCGCAGGCCGGCCGCGTGGCAGGCCTCCTCGATCGACTCCTGGCGCAGGCCCAGGTCCTCGCCGGTCGCCCAGTAGGTGGCCAGCAGGGGCTTCATCGCGGCGATGTAGCGGTGCAGCATCCCGGTCGCCTCGGGGTCGAGGGGATCGCAGTCGATGCCGCCCTTCGCGCCGCCGAGCGGCTGGTAGGCCAGGCCCGGCTCGTAGGCGATGGCCTCCTTGCGGGACATGCCCCGGGCCAGGTCGGCGACCTCGTCCAGGGTCACCCCGGCGCGCATCCGCAGCCCGCCGCTGCTGACGCCCCGGCCGAGCCGGTCGATGACGAGGTAACCGGGCCGGCCGGTGACGTCGTCGGTCCAGACGACCTGGAGGAACGGGGTCATGACTGCTCCTGGATGACGATCACCGTGGGGCGGTCGGCGGCGAACGCCGCCTCGATCTCGCCCGTCAGGTCGTGCGGGTGTCCGACGCCACGGGCGCCGAACGCCTCGGCCAGCCGGACGAAGTCGGGGGCGTGCAGGTCGACCGCCACCGGGGGCATGGGGCGGGCCTTCATCTCGGCCCGGATCTCGCCGTAGCCGCCGTTGACCGCGACGACGATCGGCAGGTTGAGACCGAGCTCGACGGCGGTGGCCAGCTCTTGGACGGTGAACTGCAGCGCGCCGTCACCGGCCAGGACGCAGACGGGGAGGTCGGGGTCGGCGACCTTGGCGCCGATGGCGGCGGGGAGGGCGTAGCCGAGGGTGCCGAAGCCGGTGGGGAACAGGAACCGGCGCCGGAGGACGGCCAGGGCGCCGTAGTAACAGAACATCGAGTTGTCGGCGGCGATGACGGCGTCACCGGAGAGGGCCCTGGCGATGGCGTCGAGCTCGGCCCGCCAGGGGGCGGCGAGGTCGGCGCGCTCCCGCGCGATCCGGTGAGCGACCTCAGCCAGAGGCCCACGTGTCTCGCCGTCAGGCCCCGGATCGGTGCCGGCTGCCTCGCCATGCCGACTGGTCGCGGGCATGACCGGGTCGGTGCGGGAGTCGGCCGTCTGGCTGACCTTCGCCAGGAGGGCCGGAAGGGCCGTTTCCGCGCGGGCGGTGATCGGGATCGTCGCGTCCACCGTCTGGTCCGGGTCGACGTCGACGCGGATGAGGGTGCCCTCATAGGCGAAGTCGGTCCACAGGTCCGAGGGGGCCAGCTCCGTGCCCACGGCCAGCAGCACGTCGCACGACTTCAGCCACGTCTGGGTGGACTTCAGGAAGAGGGCCGGGCCGAGGTTGCGGTGATGGTCTGTAGGGAGGATCCCGGTCCCGTTGATGGTGCTCACGATGAGGGCGTCCACCGTCTCGGCTAGCCGGAGGGCCGCCTCCCCTGCGCCTCGGGCGCCGCCGCCGAGGACGATGCCCACACGCCGGGCCCCGGTCAGGGCCGCCGCCGCCTCCGGGAGGCCGCCCCGCGCCGGGACGGTGAACTCTCCCTCCGCGTCGAGGAGGTCGGCCGGGATCTCGATGTGCACGGGTCTCGGGCGGCCCGCCGCGAAGAAGGCGAACGCCGCCGCGAGCGCCGCCGGGATCTCGGCCACCGCCGTCACGCGGTGGCTCCACGCGCAGACCGCGTCCATGGCCGCCGACTGGTTCTTCGTCTCATGCAGGTAGCCGGCGCTCCGGCGCGGATGGGTCGTCGGCACGCCCGGCGAGAGCAGCAGCAGCGGGATCGAGTCGGAGTAGGCCTGCCCGGCCGCCGCGGCGGCGTTCAGGATGCCGGGGCCGGTCGTGGTCAGCACGACGCCGGGCCGCCCCGAGATCCGGGCGTAGCCGTCGGCGGCGTAGCCGGCGCCCTGCTCGTGCCGGGGAGTGACCAGCCGGGTGCCCTGGCGGGCGAGGGCCTCGTACAGGGCGAGGTTGTGGGTTCCGGGGATGCCGAACACCGTGTCGACCCCGTAGGCGGCCAGGGTGGCCGCGACCGCCGTCGCGCCCGTCATGAGCGGGCCAGCGACCGGGAGATGATCAGCCGCTGGATGTCGGAGGTGCCCTCTTCGAGCTCCTCCAGCTTGGCGTCGCGCAGCCACTTCTCCACGAGGAACTCCCTCGAGTAGCCCCACCCGCCGAACGTCTGCATGGCCGCCCACGCGCACCAGACCGCGTTCTCCGACGCCGTCAGCTTGGCGATCGCGGCCTCCTCGGTGATGGGGTGGCCGGAGTCGTACAGGTCGGCGGCCCGGCGCGTCAGCAGCGCCGACACGTCGGTCTTGGCGGCCATGTCGGCCAGCCGGAACGCCACCGCCTGGTGGCCGATGATGGGCGTGCCGAACTGCTCCCGCTCCTTCGCGTACGCCAGCGAGACGTCCAGGGCCGCGCGCGACAACCCCGTGCAGGCGGCGGCGATGAGCACCCGGGAGGCGTCGAAGGTCCGCATGAGCCCGCGGAACCCCTGGCCCTCCCCGCCGAGGCGGTCGGCGACCGGCACGCGGACCCCGTCGAGGAACAGCTCCGCGCACGCGATGCCGCGCTGTCCCATCTTCGGCATCGGCGCCCCGACCGTGAAGCCGGGCGCGTCCCGGTGCACGACGAAGGCGGTCACCCCCTTGGAGCGGGTGCCGGGCGCGACCGTCGCGAAGACGACGAACCACTCGGCGAAGGGCGCGTTGGAGATCCACGTCTTCTGGCCGGTCAGCACGTAGTGGTCGCCGTCGCGCTCGGCCCGGGTGGTGATCGACGCCGCGTCGGAGCCGACGCCGGGCTCGGTCGTGGCCAGCGCGGTCAGGGGCGGGTCGTCGCCGGCCAGCGGCGCGAGCAGACGTTCCCGCTGGGAAGGGGTGCCGAGCTCCAGCACGGGCGAGGCGAAGAACCCCCCGGAGGTGATCAGGTTCCCGATGGAGATGTCGCCGTGGCACAGCTCCTCCTGCACCAGGCACTGGGTGACCAGGTCGGTGACCCCGCCCCCGCCGTACTCCTCGGGGATCATGAACGAGGTCAGCCCGGCCTTCGCCGCCTTCGCCCAGATCTCCCGGGGGAAGACGTGGTCGCCCTCGTCGACCTCGCGGGCCCGGGGCCGGATCTCCTCGGCGGCGAACCTGCGGGCCAGCGCGACGACGTCGGCCTGCTCCGGGCTCAGCTCACGGCCGAGACGGGGGACTCTGGGCATGGTCTCTCCTCGGGTACGGGCCGGGCCACGATCCCCATGGCGGCCAGCATGCAGCCGCCGCCGACGAGGACGGTCCAGGTGAGCGGCTCGCCGTACAGGACGGCGGCGAACGCGGTCGCCCACACGGGCTCGACCGCGATGACGACGGCGGCGGCGGTCGGCGGCACGTGCGCCTGCGCCCACGTCTGGGCGAGGAACGTCCCGGCCCCGGCGACGGTGGCGAGGTAGACCACGCCGGTCCAGTCGACGGCGCTCTGCGGCAGGGTGATCCCGCCGGGCGCGGCGGCGACGGTCATGACGACGGCCAGCGTGAGGATCTGCACGACCGAGAGCGCGTACGCGTCCTCCGGCCGCGACCACTTCCCGAGCGCGACCAGGTGCACGGCGTACAGCGCCGCCGACACGGCGGTCAGCGCGACCGCGCCCGCGGGTGCGCCGACCGGCCCGCTGAGCAGGCTGAACGAGGCGGTGCCGACGGCGGCGAGCCCGACAGCCGCCCAGGTCGGCCGGCTGACCCGGGTCTTCAGCCAGACCAGGGCGATCAGCGGGGTCATGACGAGGTAGGACCCGGTGACGAATCCGGAGACCGACGAGGGCAGCTCGGCCAGCCCGATGGTCTGCAGGGTCAGCGCGACGCCGTAGACGCCGCCAAGCAGAGCGCCCGTCCCCCACAGGCGCGGGGTCAGGTTCCGGAGCGCGCGCGGCCTGATCGCGATCAGGACCAGCACGGCGAGCCCGAACCGGGCGGCGTAGAGGTCGGCGATCGGCAGGCGGGCGACCAGGTCCTTGGTCAGCGGGAACGTGGATCCCCAGACGGCGGTGACCGAGACCAGCGCGAGCACGCCCAGGTGGTAGTGGCGCTTCACGGGCTGCGCCGCAGGGTGTCCTTGACGACCTCGCCGCCCTTCATCACGAACGCCACGTCGGCGAACTTCGTGATGTCGAGCTCGCCGGGGACGGCCACGAGGTCGGCGTACCGGCCCGGAGACAGGGATCCGACCCGGTCGTCCCACCCCATGCACTCGGCGCTCGTCAGGGTCGCCGCCTTCAGCGCCTGGATCGGCGTGAGCCCGTGGTCGACCATGGTGGCCAGCTGGCGGCCCTGGAGCCCGTGGGGGAAGCCGCCGGCGTCGGTGCCGAAGCCGATCTTCACCCCGGCCCGCACCGCCCTGCGGAACCCCTCGCGCTGCGCCTCGGCGGTCTCGTCGTTCTTGCGGAGCTGTTCGGCGTCGTAGCCCTGCGACGGGCCGGTCTCGCGGATCCAGTCGGCCCACCAGATGTCGGCCGACAGGTAGGTGCCGTGGGCGGCCATCAGGTCGGCGGCCTCGTCGTCGAGGAAGCAGGCGTGCTCGATCGACCGCACGCCGGCGCGCACGGCCCGCTTGATGCCCTCGGCGCCGTGGGCGTGGGCGGCGACGTACCGGCCGTACCAGGACGCCTCCTCGACGGCGGCGCGCATCTGCGCCTCGGTCAGCTCGGGCGCGCCGGGGATGGTGCCGCTGGCCAGCACGGCGCCGGTGGCGATCAGCTTGATCAGGTCGGCGCCGTGGAAGACGATCTCCCGGACCCGCTCGCGGATGTCGTCGACGGAGCGCGTCTCGCCGAACCGGAACTCCTTCGGCACCTCGACGTCGTGGGCGAACCCGGTCAGCATCCCGCCGCCGCCGCGCACGGTCACATAGGCGCCGGCCACGGCCATGCGGGGGCCGAGCACGTGCCCGGCGTCGATCGCGTCGCGCAGCGCGACGTCGACGAAGGCGCGGAAGGTCCCGACGTCGCGGACGGTGGTGAAGCCGGCGAGCAGCGTGTCGCGGGCGTTGGGGATGGAGGCGAAGGCCTGCCGGGCGGCGCTGTGCTTGAGCTCCTGGGCGTAGTCGCCGCACGCCGCCACCCCGACGAGATGGGTGTGCAGGTCGATCAGCCCGGGGGCCACGGTGACGTCGCCGAGGTCGCGGAGCTCGAGGACCTCCCCCTCGAACCCGGCGTGAGGACCCGTCGAGACGATCCGGTCGCCCTCGATGACGATGAGCTGATCGGTCAGCAACCGCTCGCCGACGACGTCGACGAACCGGGCGCACCGCACCGCTCTGGCCACCGGTCCTCCCCTCCTGTTTTACTGAGTCGCTACTCAAACACAGCAGGGTTTACCTTGGCAATAACGGGAGCGCCGATGCAACCGAAGGACCTGGCGACCGACCGTCTGCTCACCGAACTGACCGTCTCCCCCGACGGCTCGCGCGTCGCCGTCGTCGAACGCCGCGTCGTCGCGGGCCGCGAGCGCCACCGCCTCCTGCTCGTCCCGACGACCGGCGGCCCGCCCCGGGTCCTCACCGCCGAGGCCTCCGCGCCGGCGTTCTCTCCTTCCGGTACGTCCATCGCCTACCTGCACAAGAACCAGGTCTGTGTACGCCCCCTCGACGGCGGCCCCGCCCGCACGGTGACGGCGTTCAAGCGGGGCGTCGTCGAGTTCGCCTGGCTCGACGAGACCCGCTTCGCCGTGCTGGCCCCCGACGACACGTCGCCCGTGATGCGCGGCGACGTCGCCCGCGTCGTCCGCCGCCTCGACTGGCGCGAGGAGGGCCACGGCCTGCGCCTGCACCCCACGCACGTCCACGTGGTGGGCGCGGAGGTGACCAGGCTGACCGGCGGCGACTGGTGGGCGTCGTGTCTGCGCGTCCACGGAGACAAGATCGGCTTCATCGCCGACCGGGGCGACGACCGCGACCCCCACCCCCAGGTCCACGAGGTCACCCTGAGCGGCGAGGTGACCCAGCGCACCAGCCTGACCGGCCCGGTCCTCCGCTTCACCTACACCGAGGAGGGCGACGTCGTCGCCGTCGCACCCCCGGTACGCCGCCCCACCGACTGGGACCCGGAAACCGTCTGGCACGAGACCGAGCCGCTGACCGCCCATCTGGACCGCTTCGCCGGCCAGGCCCCCACCACCGACGAACGCCTGACGGTCGTCTGCGACGACGGCCGCGAATACGCCCGCGACCTGCGAACCGGCCGCGACCTCACCCCACGGGAGCTGGACCCGGTGGTGCACGCCCTGGCGGAGGGCGGCGGCGTCGTCTGCGCCATCGCGTCGTTCGGCGGCGCCGCCCGCCCCGACCTCTACCGCCTCGACCCCCTGAAGCGACTGATGCCCTCGGGCTCGGTCTGGCTCGCTCGGCACCCGGCCCCCGTCCAACGGGAGATCGAGATCGACGGCGTCCAGGTCTTCCTGACCGCCCCGCCCGGCACCGACCTCGACACCGCCCGCGGCCTCCCCACGGTCCTGGCCCTGCACGGCGGCCCGGCGTGGGCCTGGCCGGTGGCCCCCGACTCCGACGCGCTGCTGCTGGCGTCGGCGGGCTACCTGGTCGTGCGTCCCAACATCCGGGGATCCTTCCACCGGGGCCGCGCCTGGGGCGACGCGCTCGGCGCGAACTGGGGCGGCCCGGACGCCGACGACTGCCACAGCGTCGTCGACCACCTGACGGAGTCGGGCCTGGCCGGGAAACTGGCCTGCTACGGCAACTCCTACGGAGGCTTCCTGGTCAACTGGCTCATCGGCACGAGCGACCGCTTCGCGGCGGCCATCAGCCAGAACGGGGTGACGAACCAGGTGTCGGGCTTCGCCGCCTGCGACCTCGGAGCCGTCTACGACGTGGACTCGGGCCTGGGCGACACCTGGACGGAAGAGGGGGTGAACCACCTCTGGAAGATCAGTCCCCTGCGCAACGTGGCGAGGATCAGCACACCGCTGCTGCTGTTGCAGGGAGAACAGGACTACCGCTGCCCGCCGTCGGACGCGGAGCAGATGTTCGTGGCACTGCGACGGCTGAGGAGGGAGGTGGAATACATCCTCTATCCGGACTCGGGCCACTCGATGACCCACGACGCCCGCCTGGATCGACGCATCGACCGCTCAGAGAGAATGCTCCACTGGCTCAACCGCCACCTGCGCTAGACGAACAGTTCGGCCGCGTCGTCGACCAGCGCCGCCCGGACGACCAGATCGCTGAGGTGTTCGGGCTCGGCGCACTCGGTGATGCGGGCGCGCTGCTCGTCGGTGAGCGCGATCTTCCGCGCTTCGAGCACCGCCAGCACGTCGGCGACGCCCTGCTCGACCCTGCCCACGCCGACGTACTTCTTGCCGGTCGGGCTGTTGACCGGCCAGTTGGTGAGCATGAACTCCTCCATGTTCGCCTTCACCGCCAGAGCGGCGAGTTGATGGGTGTATTCATAGTACGACGCAGCGTCACCAGGGGGCAGGTCCTTGAACCCGCGCATGATGTCGGCCACGACCTCGCGGTCGGCGCCGTGGGCCATCAGCGAGAGCACCGCGAGATGCGGGTTCTCCGCCGCCTGCACCCGACCGACCACCGGAATGCTGTCAGGCCCGACGGCGAGGGGGTCGATGTAGAAGGTCTCGAGCTCGGTGGGCATGCGGCTGGCGGCCCAGCGGGCCGTGCGCCTGTCGGGGCAGACGACCACGACGTGGACGGGACAGTCGAGGTGCAGCCACACCGCGGCCGCGTAGCGCGGTAGCTGGCGGGCCTTCGCCTCCGAGGGCTGCAGCTGCATCTCGACGATCAGCGCGGCGTAGGGCTCCCGCTCGGGACCGAGCGTGAGCAGCAGGTCGGGACGGAGCTCCTTGGAGACGCGGTCGCTCAGTTCGAGCTGGTGTGCCCGGACGGGGAGACCGTCGGGCACCTCCAGCAGTTTGGCCCGCCTGACCAGGTCGAGGGCGAGCTGAGGCCGTTCTCGGAAGAGCTGGTTGAGTGAATCGTGTTGTGTTGTGGGCACGCGTCAGGAAGTTACCGACCGATTACCGTCCGCGCATCCGATTCAGTAGAACAGGCACTCGAATTTCACAACGCCTGATAGTCAAACCAGGCAAAATGCGCCGAATTCGAGCTCTCCCGCCCCTCCGACGTCGCGTAGAGAGCGATCATGGCCCCGATGAAGCCCCCCGCCACCGTCGAGCTCAGGATGCGGCCGTCGAGCGGCGGGCCCAACGGACGCCACTCGCCCGGTGAGAGGGCGTAGCGGGCCTGGTAGTCCTGACCGTGGGCCTCGAAGCTCAGCCACACGCGGCCCCCGGTGGCGTCGGCCCACCCGGCCAGGGTGTCGACGCCTTCGGCGCGGTGGATGAGTTCGAGGCCGTCGGGCCGCCGGGACAGGCGGATGTGGAAGTCGTCGTTCTGGATCAGGGCCAGGCCCGCGTGCTCGCCCGGCCCCGGGGTGAAGGTGAGTTCGGTGTGGACGGCGAAGTCGATGTGGGCCTGCGGGCGGGCCACCAGGCTGGGGTTGCCGTGCTCGGTCAGGCCCGGCGGGCGCACCTTGAGGGTCAGGCCGTCGCCGACCGTCCAGAACGTCTCGCGCGGGGTGCGGAGGAACTGCCAGGCGGGGGCGAGCCGGTCGAAGTGGTCGCACGCGGGGGTGGCCGGCCATCGGTGGACCGGCAGCGAGGGGCCCGCGAAGTCGAGGGTCACCTGGTCGAAGACGGGCCATTCGTCTTCCCAGCGCACGCGGGTCAGGAAGGTCTCGCGGCCCAGGTTGTAGCCGTGTTCCCGGCGGACGGCCGCCATGTCGGGCGGGGTGGCGTCGGTGCCGCCGTAGGGACGGGTGGCCAGCAGGACCGACCACCACTCGCCGTCGGGGGTCTCGACCAGGTCGGGGTGGCCCGTGGAGGTGATCGGGTGGCGCAGGCCCAGGTGGCGGTGGGTCAGCACGGGGTTGCGCGGGTTGCCCGCATAGGGGCCGGTGACCGTGCGGGAGCGGGCCACCATGACGGCGTGCTCCTCGGCGGTGCCGCCCTCGGAGGTCACCAGGTAGTACCAGCCGCCCGACTTGTAGATGTGGGGGCCCTCGGCCCAGATCGCGCCGCGCAGGTGGGGCGTCCAGACGACGTGCTCGTCGCCGACGAGCTTCAGCGAGGTCAGGTCGAGTTCGCGCAGCCAGATCTCGGTGTCGCCGGAGAACTCCTTGTTCTCGCGTTCGCGGGCGCCGTGCATCCAGCAGCGGCCGTCGTCGTCGAAGAACAGGGAGGGGTCGAAGCCGCGCGTCTCGGGGAACCAGACCGGCTCGGTCCACGGCCCCTCGGGCGAGGTGGCGGTGACCAGGAAGTTGCCCGCCGTCTCCATCAAGGTCGTGATCATGTAGAAGACGCCGTCGTGGTGGCGGATGGTGGGGGCGTAGATGCCCGCCGACGGCTTGAGGCCGTCGAGGTCCAGGTCGTGGCACACGTGGCCGAGCTGCCGCCAGTGCGTCAGGTCTCTGCTGTGGAAGATCGGGACGCCGGGGAACCACTCGAACGACGAGGTCACCAGGTAGTAGTCGTCGCCGACGCGGCAGATCGAGGGGTCGGGGTGGAAACCGGAGAGGATCGGATTCGTGGACACCGGCGGGAGCCTCCGAAATGAGTGGCGCCGGGCCCCGCACGCTGCGGAAGGCGGGGCCCGGCGCCAGAACCTATTGGACCATGCACTACTTACCGAGCCGTAGCACTCCCCATCGCGCCGTGGACAGATAGCTCTGTCCGGTCGGGTCGTGCCAGGTCACCGCCGCGGTACGCGCGGTGCCGGTGGCGTCGTTGATCTGCACGTCGAAGCCGAGGACCCGGTCGCGGGACAGGGTCACCGTGGGCAGTTTGATCGCCGCCTCGACGATGTAGCCGTTGGAGGTGCGCGACACGGCGCTGGTCAGGTTGCCGCGGATCGCGAAGGCGTCGAAGGTGCCGCCGATCGACTCGGCGCCGGTGAAGGAGATCCGGTACTGGCCGTCGTCGTCGTCATAGCCCTTGGTCTTGTTGTTGCCGGGGTCGACGAAGATCTCGACGCTGTCCTCCTCCCACGCGTTCGGCGACTCCTCGCTGAGGACGGGGTCGGTGACCTTCGCCAGGACGTACAGGACGCCCGAGGGCGACCACAGCGCCCGGACTTTGGCCGTCGCGCCCGACGTGCCCTGGATCCAGGTGCCGGTCTCGACCGGAGTGGCCTTGTTCCAGACCGCCTCGGCGACGCCGTCGACGACCGGGGTCTCCTTCGGCGCGGTGAGCTCCTTCACCTCGGGGACGAAGGTCAGGGCGCCGCTCCAGGCGGCGTCCGGGCCGGTGCTCGCGTCGTCGACCGTCAGGTCGAGGGTCGCGGCCGATCCGGAGGGCAGCAGGGCCTCGGCCTGCCAGCCGGTGGCGGTCTTCCTGGTGTGCGCCTTGAAGCCCTGGGCGTGCGGGGCGCCGCGCTGGATCTTGTACGTCGCCGACCCGGCCTTCAGGGACAGGGAGTCGGTCCGGTCGTCGGTCGGGTCGGTCACGTCCGCGAAGACGTACACACCCGAAGGGGCCTTGCGCAGCTGGAAGGAGGCCGACACCGGCCCCGAGCGGGCCACGGGCTGGTCCGCCTGGCGGTCCCACTGCTCGTCGCGCCTGCCGTCGACGGTGACGGTCCCGGCGGGCACCACCAGCGCGAGCCGCGACGCGGGCAGCTTCGACGGGTCGGCGACGCCCCAGAAGGCCGGCTTGGCCTGGAGCTCGTCGTCGAAGGGCAGCGGCGCGTTCACGCGGGTGATCGGGAACGTCGACAGCCAGGTCTCGTCGTCGGCCACGCCCCAGACGGTCACCGACGTCAGCTCGGCGGCCTGGCGGCGGAAGACGTCGAAGATCTCCTTGTACCGGTGCCCCTGCCGGGCGAGGACCTCGTCAGGCACCGTCGCGTAGGTCGACACGAAGTCGGTGTAGACCGACACGTCGAGCTCGGTGACCTGCTGCTCCACGTCGAGGGTCGCGAACCGCTCGATGCTGTCCTCGATGTGGTAGGCGGGCGGCTGCTCGATGTTGACGTGGAGCTGGTGCCCGACGGCGTCGATCGGCACGCCCTCGTCGAGGAGCTGTTTGACGACCTTGTACATCGCCTCCCGCTTGCGCGGGAACTCGGTGTTGTAGTCGTTGAACACCAGCGTCGCGGCGGGGTCGACCTCGCGGGCGACCCGGAACGCGGTCCGGATGTAGTCGAGGCCGGTGATCTCGAACCACGGCGAGCGGCGCAGGCCGTCGGGCTGGTTCTCGTCGATGACCTCGTTGACGACGTCCCAGGTGCCGATGCGGCCCTTGTAGCGGCCCATCACGGCGCGGATGTGGTTCTCCACGCGCTGGAGCAGGACCTCCTTGGTGGCGCCCTCGAAGACCCACGCGGGGGTCTGGCTGTGCCAGACGAGGGTGTGGCCGCGGAACTCCAGGCCGTTGTCGGTCGCGAAGTCGACCAGGGCGTCGCCCTCGCCGAAGGTGAACTGGCCTTCGACCGGCTCGGTCGCGTCCCACTTCAGCGCGTTGCCGGGGGTGACGCTCCCGTAGTGCTTGTTGATCAGCTTGGCGTGCTCGCCGAGGGTGGCGCCCCGATGGAAGGCCGCGCCGAGCGTGAAGGGCACGGTGTCCTTGAGCGAGGGGATGTCGGTCTGGATGGGCTTCGGCTCGACGTACTCCAGCGTGAAGTCGTCGAGCTCGAACGGCAGGACGCCCTCACTCGACTCGACGTAGACGCTCAGGAAGTCGACGTCGTGGGCCGGCGTGTACGTCCCGCTCAGCCGCGTCCATCCGGTGACCGAGACGGGGGCGACGACCCGCTCGTAGGACGGCGTGCCGTTCTGCCGCCGCTCGATCGACAGGCCGAGCGACTGCGCCTCGGCGCTGCGGACCCAGACCGACAGCGTGTACTTGGAGCCCTTGGCCAGCTTGCCCAGGACGTTCAGCGACGGGCCGTCCCACGACGCCTGGCGGTTGGCGACGGCGAGGCCGTACGACCCCGCGTGCGCGGCGGCGCCCGACGCGGTCAGCGTCGCCCCGCCGCGCGGGTTCCAGCCCTGCGCGGTCCCCGTCTCGAAGTCGGTGGACAGGCCCGACTGCGTGGGATCGCTGTCCGACGTGACGACGATGTCGTCGACCGTGAACTCGGCCGTCGCGTCGGAGCTCTCGAAGTAGAGGTTCAGGGCGGAGTCGGCGGAGTAGGAGTACGACCCGGACAGTTCGGTGAACTCGCCGGGAGCCGACGTCGCCGCCCCGACCCGCTCCCAGGTCGTCGAACCGCCGGCGGGGGTCCGCTCGACGGTCAGCGCGACCGACCCCGACACCTTCGCGGTGACGTTGTAGGTCACGCCCTTCTCGAAGGGCGGGGTGATCTGGGCGCCCATCCAGGTCTGGGTCCGCCCGCTCACCCGCAGGTTCCCGGCGGAGGTGTCGAGGACGACGCCGTCGCCGCGCGGGCCCCAGCCCTGGGCGCCGGACGCGAAGTCGTAGGTGGCGATCGTGGTGACATCCGCCCTGGCCGGGACGGCCAGGCATGACAGGACGAGCAGCAGGGCCGTCACGGCTCGGAAGGAGCGACCCAGGGCCGGCCTTCGGCCGGCCCTGGGTCGCGCCCATGAATCTGCCTCGATGAGCAAGGGGGGTCTCCTAGTGCAGGTTCTCGTTGAGCAGGTCGAGCAGCGGCTGACGCCGGGCGCACGAGGCGAGCGCGAAGGAGTCGGCCAGGGCCAGCAGTTCCTCGTCGGAGCGGCCGCGGAACACCTCGGCGTACTCGGGGACGAGCGCCTGGGCGATGAGGATGTGCCGGATGAGGTCGTCGATCTGGTAGCGGGCGCCCCAGGGGTAGGGGTCCCAGGAGGGGAACTCGGTCTCCATGAGCTGGTGCAGCGGCCTCAGTTCCGCCGTGTTCTCCTCCATGGTCGAACCCCACCGGTCGGCCCCGAGACGGCCCTTCTTGGCGATGAAATCGCCGAAGACTCCGATGTAAGGTTCACCGGCCGTCACGAGTCCCTGGAGACCCACGTCCTTGTACGTCCACAGCGACCACCCCGCCGAATGCGCGTCGAAGATCTCCAGCTGGTCGCGCAGGATCTGGTAGCGCTGCGCGTCGACGTCGGGCTTGCCGGTGTAGACGGGGCCGAACTCGCCCACCCAGATGGGGGTCCCGGTCTCGCGCTGGAACACCGTGCGCTTCTCGAAGGTGGCCTCCAGGGTCGAGCGGTCGACCCATTCGCCGCGCGTCTCGCCGGGGTAGGGGCCGCCGTGGGCGAACCCGGCCAGGGCGTAGTCGTGGCAGACGAAGACCGTGTTCTCGTACACCTCGCGGAAGATCGAGAAGTCGGTCGAGTAGGTGTTGCCGTCGAGGAACAGCACGTGGCCGGGGTCGACCGCGCGGATCGCCTTGACCAGGCGGTCGTAGAACGGGCCGACGACCCGTCCGTGCACGTCGCCGGGCTCGTTGATGGGGTTGTAGCCGGCCACCCACGGGTTGTCCTTGTAGCGGTCGGCCATGGCCTCCCACAGGTGCACCGCGCGGTCCTGGAACTGGCGGAAGTTCCAGAAGTTGGCGATGTGGGTGGGGTTGTCGGAGTGCCAGTGCTGGTTCTGCGCGCCGGGCAGGGCGTGCAGGTCGATGACGCTGTAGATGCCGCGTTCGCCGAGCAGGCCGATGACCCGGTCGAGGTGGCGGAAGCCGTGTTCGATGATCTCGAACGGGCGGTCGTCCGACTCGAAGTGGTGGTAGTTGACCGGGATCCGGACGCAGTTCATGCCCAGGTCACGTAAGAGGTCGGCGTCCTCCGGGCCGAAGAACGAGGTCAGCAGGCGGTCGAAGAACAGCTCCGAGCGCTCCTCGCCGAGCACCTCCCGGACGGCCGACCGCATGGTCGACTCGTTGGCCGAGTAGCCGGTGATGAAGTTCTCCATGTTGAGCCAGCCGCCGAGCCCGACGCCACGAAGGCGCACCGGACGCCCGGACGGGTCGACGAGATGAGATCCGGACACGCGCAGGTCGGGCATCGCTTCCCCTTGAAAGTTTCGGACTGTTACCGAATATTTCGCAAGCCGCAGCATAGATATCCTGCTCGCGGACCGTCAACAAAGAGCTGGGAGCGCTACCACCGGGAATGACGCCCCAGGTACGCGTACCCGAAACCTTTCGGATACACTTCCGGCCATGCCAGCGAAAAGGCGGGTGACGATCGCCGTAATCGCCCAAGAGGCGGGTGTGTCGGTCCCCACGGTGTCCAAGGTCATCAACGGCCGCCCCGAAGTCGCGCCGGAGACCCGGCAGCGGGTGGAACGACTGCTGCACAAACACGGCTACCAGCGCCGGGTGAGTCCCGGCGACGGCCCCGTGGGGCTCATCGACCTCGTGTTCGCCGAGATCGAGAGCCCCTGGGCGATGGAGATCGTGCGGGGCGCCGAGACGGCCGCCCGCGAGGCCGAGGCCAGCGTGGTCATCTCGGTGCTGCACACCCACGCCGGGCCCGGC
Organism: Herbidospora galbida; assembly: GCF_005233835.1. Lineage (GTDB taxonomy): Bacteria > Actinomycetota > Actinomycetes > Streptosporangiales > Streptosporangiaceae > Herbidospora > Herbidospora galbida. Next base: position 65,330 of record NZ_SZQA01000026.1, read on the forward strand.
CGCGACTGGCTGGAGCGCATCGCCGCCCGCCGCACCGACGGCGTCGTCGTCGTCGCCTCGCGCCTGTCGGCCGGTCTGCAGAACCAGCTCGCGGCCCGGTCGATGCCCTTCGTGGTGGTCGACCCCGAGGGCGAGCCGGCCGGTGGCGTCGCCTCCGTCGGCGCCACCAACTGGCACGGCGGCCTGGCCGCCACCCGGCACCTGCTGGAGCTCGGCCACCGCCGGATCGGGATGATCGGCGGCCCGGCCGACATGCTGTGCAGCCGGGCCCGCATAGACGGCTACCGCGCCGCCCTGGAGACCGCCGGGGTGCCCGTCGAGCCGGGCCTGATCCGCTACGGCAGCTTCCTCGCCGACGCGGGCCACGACCACGGTCATGCCCTGCTGTCGCTGCCCGACCGTCCGACGGCCATCTTCGCCGGCAGCGACATGCAGGCCTTCGGGGTGTTCGAGGCGGCCCGGCAGCGCGGGCTGCGCGTGCCCGAGGACCTCAGCGTGGTCGGCTTCGACGACCTGCCGCTGGCCCAGTCGGCGTGGCCGCCGCTCACCACGGTCCGCCAGCCGCTCCAGGACATGGCCGCGCTGGCCACCCGGATGGTGCTGGCGATGGGCCGCGGGGAGCACCCCGAGGCCCGCCGGGTCGAGCTGGCCACCGATCTGGTGGTCCGCGAGAGCACGACGCCGATCACCCTTTCGTCGCCCCCGCAGTGAGGCCGCCGATGAGCTGCCGCTCGGCGACCGCGTAGAAGGCCAGCGCCGGGATCATCGCCAAGACCACGTACGCGAGGATCTTGGCGGTGTCGGCCGAATACTGGCCGCTGAACTGCTGCACGCCCACGGGGAGCGTCCACCACACCTTGTCGTTGAAGACCACCAGCGGCAGGAAGAAGTTGTTCCAGCTGTTGACGACGGCCAGCACCGACACCGTGGCCAGCGCGGGGCGGGCCATCGGCAGCAGGATCCGCCAGAAGAACCCGAACGGCGAGCAGCCGTCGAGGATGGCGGCCTCCTCCACCTCGTGCGGGATCGACCGGAAGAACGACCGCAGGATGATGATCGTCAGCGCCAGGCCGAAGGCGGCCTGGGGCAGGATCACCCCGAGCGGGTTGTTCAGCAGGCCGAAGAACCGCAGGATGATGAACAGCGGCAGGATCGCCACCGCGAACGGGAACATCAGCCCGGCCGCGAAGATGGTGAACAGCAGCTCACGCCCCCGGAAGGCGAACCGGGCGAACACGAACGCCGCCAGCGCCGAGACCGCGACCGTGACCAGCGCCGTGCTGAGCGCGATCAGCGAGCTGTTGAAGACCTGCCGCCAGAAGTCCGACGAGGCCAGCACGTTCGTGTAGTTCTCCGGCACCCACGGGGCCGGCAGCCCGATCGGGTTGTTGGCCAGCTGCGGGTTGTCCTTGAAGCCGCCCAGGATGCCGTACACGATCGGCACCAGGACGAACACGCCGATGACGATGACGATCGTGTGCAGGGCGATCGGCCGGGCGATCCTGGCCGGCGTGTTCCGGCGTTCCCGCGCGTGGACGCTCATCTGCGGCCACCTCCCATGGTCGTGGTGGCCCCGTCGAGGTCGCGCTTGAGCACGAACCGCTGGTAGCCGATGGCGAAGACCAGGCTGAGCAGGAACATCACCACGCTGATCGCGCTGGCGTAACCGACCTGGAAGCGGTTGAAGCCGATGTCGTACATCGTCACGCCGAGAGTCTCCGACGCGTGCACGGGACCGCCCCCTGTCAGCACGTACACCAGGTCGAAGAGCTGGATGGTGCCGATCACCGACAGGAAGATCGTGATCCGGATCGTCGGGCCGAGCAGCGGCAGCGTCACGTAGCGGAACACGTGCCAGGGGCCGCAGCCGTCGATCTGGGCCGCCTCGGTGAGTTCCTTGGGGATGCTCTGCCGGCCGGCCAGGTAGAGGATCACGTAGAACCCGAAGTACTTCCACGTGATCACGATGAACAGCGAGAACATGACCGTCTCGGGCTCGGACAGGAAGCTCGACGTCCCGAGTCCCAGGAAGCCCAGGACCTCGTTGGCCAGCCCGCGCTCCGGCGACAGCAGCATGCTGAACAGCACGGCCGCGATGACCTCGCTGAGCACGTACGGCGCGAAGAACAGCAGCCGGTAGAGGGCCCGCAGGCGCATCTTCTGGTTCAGCAGCAGCGCGATGGCCAGGGCCAGCGGCAGCTGCACCACCAGCGACAGCACGATCAGGAGCGCGCCGCGCCGCAGGTCGCCGAGGAAGATCTCGTTGTCCAGCAGCCGGGTGAAGTTGTCCAGCCCGACGAAGTTCGTCGGCAGCAGGCCGAAGCCGTTCCACTTGAACACGCTGGAGTACATCGCCAGCAGGATCGGCGCCAGCACCAGCAGCGAGAACAGGATGACGCCGGGGAGAAGGAACAGGATGATGGTGATCCGCTTCCGCGCCTTGCCCCGGTTCTTACTGGCCCGGGGCTGCGGCGGGGGGACCAAGCGTCGCGGGACCGGAGAGGCCGTGACGGCGCTCTCCGGTCCTTTCGTCGTCTTCACGCCGCGACTACTCCGACTGCGCGGTCTCGGTGATGGCCTTGACCACTTCTTCCGGCGACTTGGTCCCGGCGATCAGCTCGGCCACGCTGTCGTTGACCTGCGCGCCGACGGCCGGCGGGTAGGCCTGGTCGAGGTAGAGCTGGAAGCCGGTCGCCTTGGCCAGCACGTCGACGACCATCTTGCCGCGGGGGTCGGTGACGGCGTCCTCGGTGCCCTTGACGACGGGCAGGAGCGAGCCGGTGGCGATCTCCCTGCGGGCGTTCTCGGCCGACAGGATGTACTTCAGGAAGTCGACGGCCTCCTTGGGCGCGTCCACGCCGACGGCGAAGCCGCCGCCGCCGCCGAGCGCCTCGGTCGCCGCGCCCTTGCCGCCCTCGACGGCGGGGAAGGGGAAGAAGCCGAGCGCCTCGCCGAGGTCACCGGCGGTGTCCTTCTGGACGGTCGGGGCCCACTGGCCCATGAGCTCCATGGCGGCCTTGCCGCTGCCCATCGCGGCGGCCTGGCCGTCGGGGGTGTCGTAGGGGGCGCCCAGGAAGCCGTTCTGGAACGGCTTGAGGTCGGCCAGTTCCTTGAGCTTCTGGCCGGCGGCGATGAAGTCGGGGTTCTCGAACGACTTGGCGGTCGCCGCCTCCTGGAGCGCGGGCAGACCGGCGATCCGCATCGCGAGGTAGGTCCAGTAGTAGTGGCCGGGCCACTTGGCCTTGCCCGCCAGGGCGATCGGCGTGATGTTGGCGGCCTTCAGCTTGTTGACCGCGTCGAGGAACTCGGTCCAGGTCGCGGGCGGCTGCTCGATGCCGGCCTTCTTGAAGAGGTCCTTGTTGTACCAGAAGCCGACCATGCCGATGTCGTACGGGACGCCGTAGGTCTTGCCGCCTAACTGGTACGCGGCCAGGGCGGCCGGATTGAACGTGCCCGACCAGTCGGCGATGTCGGCGGTGATGTCCTTGGCGATGCCGCCGTCGGCCTGCTGCTGCAGCACGCCGCCGCCCCACGTCTGGTAGATGTCGGGGCCTTCGCCCGACTGCGCCACCGTGGTCATCTTGGCCTTGAAGGCCTCGTTCTCCAGCGGGTTGATGTTGATCGTGACGTTCGGGTGCGCGGCCATGTACTCCTTGGCCATCGCGTCCCACACCGGCAACATCGGCTCGATGTTCTGGATGTGCCACCAGTCGATGACGACCTTCTCCTGCGCCGCCTGGCCGCCCCCAGCGGCGGGGGGCGCCTCCTCAGTTCCGGTTCCGCAGCCAGCCAGCAGCAGCGCGGCGGCAGCCGCCGTCACCACTGCGCGTCGTGTCAGCGACATATCGGTGGTTCCTTCCGTCCCGGGAATGGACTCCAAGAAACTTTCGATGAAATTCCGATAGTTTCCCTTGATGGCAGGGAGGTTACATCGCGTTTTCCACGGGATCAACGGCCGTTGTGGAGCTGTTACTCGGCCCTTGCCGCTAGGGTTCTGCCGTGGTCCGGGCGGAGATCACGTGAAATCGCGTGCGATCCCCCATCAAGTGCGGATTTGGCAGTGAGGTTGACGGGTGCCCGGATGGAAGACGGCGGTGAGCCTGATCGCGGCTTCCGTCACGCTCATGGGACTTTCAGCGCCCGCGTCCGCACGGGCGCGCGCGGACATGGAGGAGCGGCCTTGCCCGGTCGCCGTGCCCGAGGGCACCACGTGCGGTTACCTGCTGGTACCCGAGCGGCGCGACGCCTATCAGAGCGACACGATCAAGGTGGGCTACGCGATCCGCAAGGCCGCCAGCCCGGTCGGTGAGCCGGTGGTCTTCATGAGCGGCGGCCCGGGATCCGCGTCGATCCCGCTGACCGAGATGATCACCTCGATCGCGCCCGACCGTGACGTCGTGGTCATCGAGCAGCGCGGCGGCCGGTGGTCGGAACCACGCCTGGAATGTCCCGAGATCGTCGACGGCGTCCTGCGCGACCTCGCGCCGCCCACCGCCGTGACGGTCACCCCCAGCCCCAGCCCCGGGCCGATCACGGCCACGCCCGCGCCGGCCCCCAACGGGGCGATGGGGCTGGCGGCCCGCACGTGCAAGGCGCGGCTGACGGTCGACCTGCGCGGCTACCGCACCCAGGAGATCGCCGCCGACGTGGTCGAGCTGCGCCGCTCGCTCGGGTACGACAAGTGGACCCTGTTCGGCGTCAGCTACTCCACCCGCGCGATGCTGCTGGCCGCCGCGATGGACCCCGAGGGCGCCAAGTCGCTCGTGCTCGACTCCTACCTGCCCGAGCGCTCCCAGTGGTACGACCAGGCGATGGCCGCCCTGCGCAGCACCCTCAACGGCCTCGGCGTGACCGACCGGTTCGACCTCGCGGTCAAGAACATCAACGCCGCCCCGGTCACCCTCGCCACCCGCGACCCGCTCACCCGCCGCCGCGTCATGGTCCGGCTCACCGGCGACGACGTCGCCACCCTGCTGGCCGAGTCGTTCGCCGACCCCGAGGCGCTGCCGATCCTGCCGGCGCTGGTCGACGGCCTGGCCGGCGGCCACACCGACCTGCTGCAGCCGCTGGTCGACGGCGCGGGCGGCTCGCTGACCAGCCACGAGTGGGGTCTCTACTACGCCGTGCAGTGCCAGGACGAGGCGCCCGCCAACACCTTCGCCGACCGCCGCCTGTTCACCGCCGACAACGACGCGACGGTGTGCGCGGAGTGGCGGCTGCCCCCCTCGGGCGAGGAGGGCGCGCTCACCCAGGCCCCGGTCCTGATCCTGGCCGGCCAGTACGACCCCACCACCCCGTCGGCGGCGGCGAGCCAGGCCACCGAGAACCTGCCGGGCGCGCGGTTCCAGGAGTTCGCCGGGGTCGGCCACGGGGTCTTCCTGAGCAGCGAGTGCGGCCGCCGGACGATCTCCGCGTTCCTGGCCGACCCGGCCGCGCCGGCGCCCTGCGACGCCGCCGTCGCCCCCCGGGCGATGATCGACCCGGGCTCGGTGCACTTCACCGGAGCCGCCTACACGGCCGCCGGAGCGCCGTGGGTGCTGGCGCCGCTGGGCGCGTTCGCGCTGCTGTCGCTCTTCCAGCTCGCCGGGGGCGCGCTCACGGTGCGCCGCGACGGGCTGCTGACGCTGCTGGCCGGGATCACGGGCGTGGTCTTCTGCGCCATCGCGACCTGGAGCGTGCTGGCGGTGGACGACGAGGTGGCCTTCGCCGTCGGCATCCCGCCGATCATCTTCTGGACGAGCCCGCTGGCGGTCGTGTCGGCCGGCCTGTCGGTGGTGGCGGCCTTCCGCGAGCGGGCGCCGGGTGTGCTCATCCTGCCCGCGGCGACCGGTCTCGTCTTCGCCGCCTGGCTCGTCGGATGGGTTCTCTGACTCTTTTCCGACTCACGGCGTTGACGAGCGCCGTGTGCAGCCTTTACGTTACCCGCAACGAAAAGTCTCGGTAATCTTATGAAACTTTCGGAACGGGTTTCCGCATGTCTCGACGTCCACGTGGAGGCCCGGCCGCCTGAACGCCCGCGTGGGCGCCCCTGGGAGCGTGGGCGCCCGCGCGGGTCACAACTGGAAAGGACGTGCCGGGATGATCCGGGTCGCCGTCGTCGGGACCGGCGGGATCGCCGGCGCATGCCACTTACCGGCACTGCGGGCCGAGGCCCATCGCGCGGAGGTGGTCGCGGTCGCCGACGTGGACCTGGGCCGGGCCTGGAGGTTCGCCCGCGAGCACGGCATCCCGCGCGCCTACTCGTCGCTGTCCGAGCTGCTCCAGCGCGACCGGCCCGACCTGGTGCACCTGTGCACGCCGCCGGGCGTGCACGCCGTCCAGGCGATCGAATGTCTCAAATCGGGCGCTTGGGTGTGGATCGAGAAGCCCGCATGTCGTTCACTTGCCGAGTGGGACGCCATCACCGCCGCCGAAGGGCCCGGCTACGCCTCCGTGGTCTCGCAGCACCGCTTCGGCTCCGGCGCCCTCCACCTGAAGGAGATCGCGCCCCTGCTGGGCCGCCCGCTGGTCGCCCAGTGCGTGACGACCTGGTTCCGCGACCACGACTACTTCACGGTCCCGTGGCGGGGCCGGTTCCGGACCGAGGGCGGCGGCCCGACGGTCGGCCACGCGATCCATCAGATCGACGTGATGCTCTCGATCCTGGGCGACTGGGCCGAGGTGAGCGCGACGACCGCGACCCTCGACCGCGACGTCGAGTACGAGGACGTCGCCATGGCCACGGTCCGTTTCACCACCGGCGCGCTGGCCTCGGTCGTGACGAGCCTGCTGTCCCGCCGCGAGGAGAGCTACCTGCGCTTCGACTTCACCGACGCGACCGTGGAACTCCGTCACCTGTACGGCTACCGCAACGAGAACTGGACCGCCACGACCGACCTGTGGCAGCCCCCCGACGACCGCCCCAGCTCCCACGAGGCCCAGCTGGGCGCGCTGCTCGACGCCTACCAGAAGGACGAGCGCCCGCCCATGAGCGCCCGCCAGGGCCGCCAGGCCCTGGAACTGGCGACCGGGATCTACGCCTCGGCCCACCGCAGGCGCCCCGTGACCCGCGCCGAGCTCACCCCCGACGACCCCTTCTACCACCGGCTGGACGGCGGCGCATGGACGAGCTGATCTACGACGAACGCGGCGTGGAGATCCTGCGCTACGTCTACGACGACCGGGGCGCCGCCGTCTTCGAGTCGCCCAAGCCCTACTTCCACCCGATCAGGACGCTCGACGGCGATCTGGTAAGCGCCTTCCGCCCGCACGACCACCGCTGGCACAAGGGCCTGGCCATGACGGTCTCCGACCTGTCGGGGCAGAACTTCTGGGGCGGCGGCAGCTACGTGCGGGAGAGGCAGGGCTACGTCGACCTGCCCAACACCGGCACGATCCGGCACGACGGCTTCGAGCGTCCGGGCGTCCAGCGGCTCAGCTGGCACACCTACGACGGTGAGCACTGGATCGACGAGCTGCGCGAGTTCCGGGTGACCGACGTCGAGGACGACTCGTGGGCGCTGGAGTTCGCCACGACGCTCCGCAACGTCAGGGGGGCCGACCTGGTGTTCGGCAGCCCGACGACCAACGGCCGCCCGATGGCGGGCTACTGCGGCCTCTTCTGGCGCGGCCCGCGCTCCTTCGAGCACGGCGACGTGCTCGCCGAGACGGGAGAGGGGCCCCAGATGATGGGCCGCACCTCCCAGTGGCTGGCCTACGTCGGCCGCCACGACGGCGTCGACCGATCGTCGACGCTGCTCTTCCAGTGTCCCGCCCCGGTGACGTGGTTCGTGCGGACGACCCCGTTCGCGGCGGTCAACCCCTCGATCGCGTTCGACGACCTTGTTAACCTGCCGCCTGGAGAGAGCATGCGGCTTGGCTACCGCGTCGTCGTCTGCTCGGGGGCCTGGGACAGGTCCCGGCTGGTCGCGTACGTGAAGGAGCACGCATGTTCGGCATAGGCGTCACCGCCCTGAGTGTCTACGACTGGCAAGGCGCCGACGGCCGCTGCGGGGGTTCACCACACCTGCACACGTTGTGCGCGGAGGCCTACGTCGTGGTGGCGGGCAGCGGGTCGGTGCAGACCCTGACCTGGGAGGGTTTCCACGAGACCCCGCTGGTGCCGGGGGCGGTGGTGTGGTTCACGCCGGGCACCGTCCACCGGCTGGTGAACGACGGCGGGTTGAAGATCGTGGTGGTGATGCAGAACAGCGGCCTGCCCGAGGCGGGCGACGCGGTCTTCACCTTCCCCAACGCGGTGCTGAGCGGCGACTACAACCGGGCCGCCGGCATGGCCCCGCGCTGGCGGCGCGACCTGGCGCTGGAGGGCTTCCGCCAGCTCAAGGAGGCGGGCCGGCCGGGCTTCGAGAAGTTCCTGGAGCACGCCGTGCGGATCGTCGGCGACCGGCTCGACGACTTCGAGGACCTGTGGCGGGAGGGCCCGCTCAAGGCCGTCGAGGACACCGAGAAGCAGCTGGCGTCGCTGCGGCGGGGCGACTACGACTACCTGCGCGAGGCCCGCATCCAGGAGGCGTCCGGCGAGCCGCGCGACGGCATGTGCGGGCATCTGTTCACCTATCCCGGATAAGCGCGGCTTAAGAGCGGCTTAAAGCCGCACTATCAGTAAACTTTCTTAAAAGAGGACATTGACTCACCTGATCACGCGGCTTAGGTTCACGGTCATCGGGGCGGAACGACTCTGCCCTTCGAGGCGTCCGGGCCGCGTGAGAAAGGTGACGCTCACGCGGCCCGGGCTTACCCTGCCATTCGTGCGATTTCTCACCGTCCCGCTGGTCCTCCTGGCGGTCCTGCTGCTGCCGCTCCCGGCGTCGGCCCACAACGTGCTGAAGAGCAGCGACCCCGCCGACGGCGCGACCGTCTCCCGCCTCGACCGGGTGACGCTGACCTTCGACCAGCCGGTCCGCCCCGACTTCGCCGAACTGGCGCTGACGGGCCCCGACGGGGCGCGCTACGAGGCCGGCCTGACGGTCCGCGACGAGGTCGTGACCGCGACGGTGAAACCCCTGCCCTCCGGGGGCGCGTACGTCATCGGCTGGCAGATCGTCTCCAACGACGGCCACCCGGTGACGGGGACCATCCGGTTCACCTACGCCCCCAGCGGCGCCGGCACCCCGACGGGGGCCGCGGCGACGCTCGCGCCCGCGCCCGGCGCGGTGTCGGCCCCGATCCCGGCCGCCTCGGGCGGCAGCTGGGTCTGGGGCCTGCTGGTCTTCGCCCTCCTGCTGCTGGCCCTGTCGACCTGGGTGCTGCACCGCCACGAGTCCCGCCCGCGCGGCGCCGGCTCGGCCTCCCCCGCCCACGACCGGACCCTCGCGTGATCCCCCGCACGACCCTGCTCGCCAGCCGTCCCGCCGCCGTCGACCGGCGGCTGCGCGCGCTCCCCATGGCGGGGCTGATCGGCGCCGGGCTGACCGCCGTCGTGGTGGCCACGTGGGCCACACTGCCGGAACCACCCTTCGGGCTGCCCACAGCGGGCCCCTGGGTCGAGTTCGGGCTGCCCGTGACCCGATTCGTCCTGGATGTCGCCGCGCTCGTCACCGTCGGTCTCAGCCTCTTGCCGAAGCTGCTGGGGTTCGACCACCCGGAGGCCACCGAACCGGCGGCGTCGCGGGCGCGGCGCTGGGCGGTCTACTCGGCCGTCGTGTGGGCGTTCGCGGCGATCGCCTCGACGGTGCTGAGCGCGGCCGAGGTGATGCCCGACCGGTTCCCCGACGTCCCGCTGTTCGTCGACGCGATCGGCTCGGGACAGGGGCTCGTGGTGAGCGCGGCGGCGGCCACGCTGAGCGCGGCCATCGGGATGTTCGCCGTCAGGTTCGGCGAGAAGGTGCCCGCAGAGCTCCGGGTCGGCGCGGCCGTGTTCGGGCTGCTGCCGCTGCCGGTGACCGGGCACGCCACGAACTGGTACTGGCACGACCTGAGCATGGTCGCGATGGAGCTGCACGTCATCGGCGCGGCCCTGTGGACCGGCGGGCTGCTCGCGGTCGCGCTGCTGCTGGCCGCCGACCGCGAACTGCTGGGCCGGACCCTGCCGAGGTTCTCGCGGCTGGCCACCTGGGCGCTGCTCGTGGTCGCCGCGTCGGGCCTGTTCAGCGGGATCGTCGAGCTGCTGCTCTCCCCCGCCGAACCGTTCCCCGCCTCGCTGGTGACGACCCACTACGGCCTGCTGGTGCTCGTCAAGGCCGCGCTGGCCGCGATGATCGCCCTGCTGGGCGCCAACATCCGCTACCGGCTGCTGCCGGGGGTGGTCGCCCGCCGCCCGACCGCGTTCGCGGCCTGGGCGGCGGTGGAGCTGACCGTTCTGGGCCTCGCCTACGGCGTGGCCGTCGTCATCACGCGGACGGGCGGCTGAGCCGTCGTCCGGCGAGCTCGACGACGAGCCACGCCACCGCGAGCCCGCCGATCGCGTAGGGCCACGCCCAGGGGGCGTACGGCGGCGCGACCAGGTAGGCGTCCTGGAGCCAGAGCCCGCCGAACACGGCGCCGGTGACGATCAGGGCCCCCACGACCACCCGTGCGTAGAGCACGGGCACCAGGAACGCCAGGTCGACGCAGATCGCCCCCAGCAGCAGGAAGAAGGGGATCGCCGAGGTCGGGAAGCCGACCCCCGCGAGCAGCGGCCAGATCAGCATCCGGTAGGCCACGTAGCCCACCGCGACCAGCGTCGCGGTGAACCGGTAACCGGTCGCCGCCCGCGCCGCGACCAGGATCGCCATGCCGACGATCCCGGCCCACAGCGAGTAGACCTGGTCGGGGACCGGCAGCGCGAAGTTCTGCACCGCGATCAGGTCGACCGGCCGCCCGAGGTCCGCGGCCGCGAAGGCGAGCAGCGAGGGCTCGGCCTCCGGCTCGCCGCGCACCCAGGCGGCGAGCCCGATCACGCCGTACTCCTGGTGCTCGCTCGGGAAGATCGCGTTCTCCAGGAAGAAGCCGAAGAACGTCGCCAGCACGACGGTCCGCCGCCGGCCGGGGGTCGCGCCGACGTACCAGCCCCGGATCACTCCCGCGATCATGAACGCGGTGCCGATGAACAGCAGCGCGTGCGACGGGCTCCACGCGGTGATGTCGAGGCCGTTGATCCGGTGGTTGATCAGGTCGAGCGGGATGGCCACCAGGAAGGTGCCGGTCCCCCACAGGATCAGCCGCTGGGCCGCCTTGTCGACGCCGTAGCCGGTGTACCAGTGCACGATCGTCAGGCCGACCACGATCATCGTGCCGACCGTGTTGATCAGATGGGGCGGCGCGAGGTCGTCGCGCAGCCAGCGGAAGTGCCACGACACGTCCCAGGACGCGCCGAGCACCTTGAGGCAGAAGGCCACCAGCCAGGCCGTGTAGAGGACCCGGAAGAGGTCGGGCGGGGTCGGGCGGCCGGGCAGGCCACGCGACCAGAGGGGCAGGCCCCAGGCCACGACCTGGCGGGGCACCCGCGTGAGCATCGTTGTTCCAGTCGCCACGCGCGAATTGTGCCGTTCTCTTTACTCGCGGCGCAATCAAGAGATGAGGTAGCGCAATGGACCTCGATCGCAAAGCCGCCCTCATCGGCGGGCAGGACATGTGGACGCTCCCCGCCGCGCCCGAGATCGGCCTGCCGTCGCTGGTGACCTCAGACGGCCCGATCGGGGTGCGCGGCCACCGGTGGATCGCCGGCGACCCGGCGATCGCGCTGCCGTCGCCGACCGCCCTGGCCGCCACGTGGGACGTCGGGCTCGCCCGCCGCGTCGGGGAGCTGCTGGCCGCCGAGTGCCGCCGCAAGGGCGTGCACGTGCTGCTCGCGCCGACGGTCAACCTGCACCGCTCCCCCTTGGGCGGACGCCACTTCGAGTGCTTCTCGGAGGACCCGCTGCTGACCGGGGAGCTCGGGGCGGCGTACGTGGCCGGGGTGCAGTCGGGCGGGGTGGGCGTGACGGTGAAGCACTTCGTGGCCAACGACTCCGAGACCGACCGGATGACCGTGGACGTCCGGGTGGACGAGCGCACCCTCCGGGAGGTCTACCTGGCCCCCTTCGAGCTCGTGGTGCGCAGAGCGCGGCCGTGGGGGGTGATGGCGGCGTACAACGGCGTGAACGGGGTGCCGATGTGCGAGCACACCGAGCTGATCGAGGGCGTGCTGCGCGGCGAGTGGGGGTTCGACGGGGTCGTGATGTCCGACTGGGGGGCCGCCCGCGACGCCGTGAGGTGCGCGCTGGGCGGGCTCGACCTGGCCATGCCGGGGCCGGGGAGCGTCTACGGGGAGCCGCTGGCCAGGGCGGTGCTGGAGGGGCTCGTACCGGAGGAGCTCCTCGACCGGAAGGTGGCCGGGCTCGGGCGGCTGCTCGAACGGGTGGACCTGTCGGCGGCGGAGTCGCCCGACGGGGTCGCGCTCGCCCGGGAGGTCGCGGCGCGGTCGGCCACGCTGCTCGCCAACGACGGCGTGCTGCCGCTCGCGCCGGCCGCGAGGGTCGCGCTGATCGGGGGCCTGGCCGCCGACCCCCGGATCCTGGGCGGCGGGAGCGCCCTGGTCTTCCCCGAGCACGCCGTCTCCCCGCTCGAGGGCCTCACCGCCGCCGGGGTCGACGTGACCTTCAGCCGGGGCGCGGACGCGGGCGACAGGGTCGCCGCCGCCGTGATGGCGGCCACCGCGACCGCGCGCGACGCCGCCGGGCGGGTGCTCGGCGAGTTCCCGCTCCGCGACGGCTCGCTCGTCTGGCTCGGCGACGTCCCCGTCCCGTACGAAGACCTGCACACCGTCGAGATCAGCGGCATCCTGAACGCGGCCCCCGGCTGGAACACCCTGGCCGTCGAGGGCGCCGGCCGGTTCGTCCTGGAGGCCGACGGCCAGACGCTGTTCGACGGCGTGGTCCGCCCGGCCGGCGACGACCCGATGGAGGCGTTCTTCCTCCCCCCGCAGCACGAGGTGCTCGCCGACCTGCCCGGACCGGTCGTCGTCAGCCTGATCCACACCGTCGTGCGCGCACCGGCCCCGCCGGCGTTCGTCGGCTTCGCCCTCTGCCACCGCCCGCCGAGGCCCACCACCGGCCGGATGATCTCCGAGGCCGTCGCGGCGGCCGAGGCGGCCGACGTGGCCGTCGTCGTGGTCGGCACCTCCAAGGAGGTCGAGAGCGAGGGCTTCGACCGCACGTCGCTGCGGCTCCCCGGCCGCCAGGACGAGCTCGTCGCGCGGGTCGCCGCCGCCAACCCGCGCACGGTCGTGGTGGTCAACGCGGGGTCGCCGGTCGAGATGCCGTGGCGCGACGAGGTCGCCGCGATCCTGCTGACGTGGTTCCCCGGCCAGGAGGGCGGCCACGCCCTGGCCGACGTCCTGACCGGCGCCGCCGAACCGGGCGGCCGCCTCCCCACCACCTGGCCCGCCGCCCTCGGCGACTGCCCCGTGACCAACGTCACACCAGCGGGCGGAGTCCTCTCCTACGACGAGGGCCGCTTCATCGGCTACCGAGCCTGGGACCGCCACGACACCGCCCCCGCCTTCCCGTTCGGCCACGGCCTCGGCTACACGACGTGGTCCTACGACGAGATCGCCGTCGACGGCATGACGGTGACCGTCACCCTGACCAACACCGGTGACCGGCCCGGACGCGAGGTCGTGCAGGTCTACCTGGCCCCCGAGGACCCGGGCGACCGCCCGGCCCGCTGGCTGGCCGCCTTCACCACGTGCGCGGCCGACCCGGGCCAGACCGTCTCGGTCACCGTCGAGATCCCCCGGCGGGCCGTCGAGATCTGGACGGAGCAGGGCTGGCAGGCCGTCCCCGGCGCGTACCGCGTCCTCAGCGGACTCTCAGTCAGCGCCACTAAGCTCGCGATATGACGTTTCGCGGGGGCCGGCGCGGCCTCGCCGTGCTCGCCGCCGTGCTCGTGGCCGTCGCCGGGATCGCCTGGATCGCCTGGCCCTCCGACGGGCTCCCTCAGGGACAGGACGTGGTCATCCCCGTGGTCGACGGCCCGGCCGACGACCAGAAGGTGCTGATCGACGCCTCCTACTTCCCGCCCGAGGGCGGGGGCAGGGCCCCCGCGGTGCTGCTCGGGCACGGGTTCGGCGGGAGCAAGAACAGCGTCCGCGACCAGGCCGGGCAGCTCGCCGAGCAGGGCTACGCGGTGCTCACCTGGTCGGCGCGCGGGTTCGGCCGCTCGACCGGCGAGATCGCGCTCAACTCGCCCGACTACGAGGTCAAGGACGTCCGGCAGCTCATCGACTGGCTGGCGAAGAAGCCCGAGGTGCTGCTCGACGCCGCCGGCGACCCCAGGGTCGGCATGGCGGGCGGCTCCTACGGCGGCGCGATCGCCCTGATGACCGCCGCCCACGACCCCCGCGTCGACGCCATCGCCCCCTCGATCACCTGGTACGACCTGGCCGACGCCCTGTTCCCGGAGGCGTCCGGGGCCGGCCCGGCCGCGGGCGTGTTCAAGAAGATGTGGGCCGGGATCTTCTTCAGCGCCGGAGGGTCGGGGCTCAACCCCGCCTCCCAGGCCGACGGGCTGGCCCGGCTGCTGACCGGCTCCACCGGGCAGCCCGCCCCCGCCGACGTCACCCCCGACCAGGCGCAGTGCGGGCGCTTCCTGCCCGCGATCTGCACGGTCTACCAGCAGATCGCGGCCACCGGGAAGGCCACCCCCGAGGCCGTCGACCTGCTGCGCAAGTCGAGCCCCGTCTCGGTCCAGGGCCGCATCAAGGTGCCGTCGCTGATCATCCAGGGGCAGCGCGACTCGCTGTTCCCGCTCGGCCACGCCGACCTCAACGCCAAGGCCATCGCCGCCACCGGCGCCCCGGTCGAGGTCGCCTGGATCGCCGGGGGCCACGACGGCGGCGACGCCGAGGCCGACTTCGTGTTCGCCCAGACCCTCAACTGGTTCGACGCCTACCTGAAGAAGGACGGCGCGGCCACCGGTCAGGCGTTCACCGTCTCCCGCGACGGCGGCCGCGACCCCGGCACCCGGCAGAACGTCCTGCTGCACGCCGAGGGCCCCGCCTACGCCGGGCTCGGCGGCACCGTGACGTCCGAGCTCGACCTGCTCGGCCCCGACCAGGAGGTGGCCACGCCGCCCGGCGGCAGCCCCGCCGCGATCTCCTCGGTGCCCGGCCTGAGCGGCCTGCTCGGCGGCGGCGCGCAGGGCGGCGGCTCGGCGGGCGCCTCGCTCGACCTGCCCGGCCAGGTCGCGGTCTTCCAGACCCGCCCCCTCGACACCGCCCTCACGGTGACCGGTTCGCCCACCGCCGAGATCAAGGTGTACGGCGAGGGCGAGGTCACCCTCTTCGCCAAGCTCTACGACGCCGCCTCGGGCCAGCTCGCCGTGCTCCCCGGCGGCCTGGCCGCGCCGCTGCGCGTCACCGCGACCCCGACCGGCACGCCGGTCAAGGTCACCCTCCCGGCCATCGACCGCCGCGTCGAGGCCGGCCACGTGCTGCGCCTGGCGATCACCACGACCGACATGGCCTACGCGCTCCCGGCGCAGCCGAGCGTGCACAAGGTCGGCCTGGCGTCCACGACGCTGACGATGCCGGTCGACGCCGGGCTGGCCGCCCCGGCGCAGGGCCCCGCCTGGTGGACGTGGGCGTTCCCGCTCGCGTCGGTCCTCGCGGCGGCGGTGATCCTGCTGACCGGCCGTCCGCGCCGCGCCGACGTCGCGCCCGACCCGGCGCTGGCCGAGGTGCCGCTGGAGATCACCGGCCTGGCCAAGCGCTACAAGAACGGCCACAAGGCCGTCGACGACCTGTCGTTCCGCGTCGAGAAGGGCCAGGTCCTCGGCCTGCTCGGGCCCAACGGCGCGGGTAAGACGACCACGATGCGGATGATGATGGGCCTCATCCACCCCGACGGCGGCGAGATCCGCATCTTCGGCGAGAAGGTCGTGCCGGGCTCGCCGGTGCTGTCGCGGCTGGGCTCCTTCGTCGAGGGCGCGGGCTTCCTGCCGCACCTGTCGGGCCGCGACAACCTCACGCTCTACTGGCAGGCCACCGGCCGTCCGGCCGGCGAGGCCCACCTGGAGGAGGCGCTGGAGATCGCCGGTCTCGGCGCCGCCGTCGAACGCGCCGTCCGCACCTACTCCCAGGGCATGCGGCAGCGCCTGGCCATCGCCCAGGCCATGCTGGGCCTGCCCGACCTGCTCGTGCTCGACGAACCCACCAACGGGCTCGACCCGCCCCAGATCGCCGAGATGCGGCGGGTGCTGAAGGCGTACGCCACCGAGGGCCGGACCGTCATCGTCTCCAGCCACCTGCTCGGCGAGGTCGAGCAGACGTGCAGCCACGCCGTCGTCATGCACCGGGGCCGCCTGGTCTCGGCCGGCCCGGTCGCCGAGCTGCTCCGGCGCGGCGAACTCAACGGCTCCACCCGCCTGGAGGACGTGTTCCTCGACCTGATCGGAGAAAAGGCATGACCGCGACCGGCTACGCGCCCGGACGCACCCTCCCGCTGCGGGTCGAGTTCGTCCGCCAGTTCCGGCGCCGCCGCACGATGGTCATGTTCGGCCTGCTCGCGGCGCTGCCGTGGATCCTGGTGATCGCCTTCCAGTTCGGCCCGAACAACAACCGGGCCGGCAACGGCCTGCGGATCTCCGACCTGGCCATGGAGGGCGGCCTCAACTTCGCCGCGTTCGCCCTGTCGGTCTCGGCCAGCTTCCTGCTGATGGTCGCGGTGGCGCTGTTCTGCGGCGACACCGTGGCCAGCGAGGCCAACTGGTCGTCGCTGCGCTACCTGCTGGCCGCGCCGATCCCCCGCGACCGCCTGCTGCGCCAGAAGCTCGTCGTCGCCCTCGCCTACTCCGCCGCCGCCGTCACGGTCGTGCCGGTGATGGCGGTGCTGGCGGGCACGCTGGCGTTCGGCTGGAACGACGTGCGGGTGCCCGGCACCGGCGAGGTCATCCCGGCCCTCGACGTGCTGCCCAAATTCGGAATCGTCATCCTGTACGCCATGGTCACCAACCTGGTCGTCGCATCACTGGCGTTCCTGCTCTCGGTGAGCACCGACTCCCCGCTGGGCGCCGTCGGCGGCGCGGTCGGCCTGGTCATCGTCAGCACCATCCTGCAGGCGGTGGAGGCCCTGGGCGGCCTGCGCGAATTCCTGCCGACCTTCTGGAACACCGCCTGGCTCGACGCCCTGGCCCCGGTGCCCGACTACAGCGGCATGATCAAGGGCACCGCGATCGCGGTCACGTACGCGGCCGTCCTGCTGGCCTTCGCGTTCCGCCGGTTCCGCCGTAAGGACGTCGTTTCCTGACATTGACAGGCCTCCGATTTCGTGTAGGAATCGATGGGACAAAAAGCTCAATTAAGCTCGGACGCTTTAATTAAGCGCAATCACGCCCACTCAACGCACCGGGCCGAAAACTCCTGCGCCCCTGGGACCGTGCCATTTGCCGGTTCACTTTTGTCGCGCCCGGCCAGACGAACCGGAAGGACCTGCTCGTGACCAGTGTCGTTTCGTCGCCCCGGTTGGATGTCCCCTCCTTCTACTGCCCCTTCCCGTACGCCATCTCCCCCGAAGCCGACGATGTGGACCGTGCCACGGTCAAATGGATGGACGACTTCGGCCTCTTCCGCTCGGCGGAACAACGTCAGTACCTCGCCGCCCAGCGCATCGGGCACTGCGCCGCCCTGGCGCTGCCGCACGGGCGCGGAGAAGGGCTGCGGCTCGCGGCCGACTACGTCTTCTGGCTGTTCACCTTCGACGACATGTATTGCGACGAACGCGTCCACGAGATGTCGCTCGACGCGTTCGTGCAGTTCGTCAGCAAACTGACCCGGATCGTCGAGGCGCCCACCGCCAAGATCCTCACCGACGACCCGTGGGCCGAGGGGCTGCGCGACATCCGGTTACGGATGGAGCGGACCGCGACCCCGGTCCAGCTCGCGCGCTGGGTCGAAGAGCAGCGCAAGTACCTGTTCGGGCTGATCTGGGAGACGGCCAACCGGCTGGAGGGGCGGATCCCCCCGGTCGACGACTACGTGACCATGTGGCTCAACGCCAGCGCGTGCGGCGCCAGCGTGATGTTCGTGGACATCAGCGCCGGCTACGAGGTCAGCGCCGACGACATGGCCGACTCGAGGGTACGGGCGCTCACCGAGATGGCCAACGCGATCATCGCCTGGGACAACGATCTGATCTCGTTCAACAAGGAGTCGTACCGGCAGCACCGCTACGGCTACCCGCAGATCCAGAACCTGGTCAGCGTGCTGACCTCGGGCGGCATGTCGGTCGAGGAGGCCTCGGCCGAGGCGGTGCGCATGCGCGACCGGGTGATGACCCTGTTCCTGAAGGTCGGCGACGAGGTGCGCGCCGACGCCTCACCCGAACTGGACCGTTACGTCTACGGTCTGGGCGAGTGGATCAGGGGCTATCTGGCCTGGGCGATGAGCACGGGCCGCTATCTCGACCCGCGCAACCCGACCGACCGAGTCGCGGCCGATCCGGTCACGATGCCGGGTGCGTGGAAGGAGCGGGCCAGCGACGACCGCCTCGACCCGCTGCCGCTGCCCGCCATAACGTGGTGGTGGGATCAGCTGGCGACCGGCTGACTCACCAGTGGGGCGGGCGGTCTTCGAGGAAACGGGCGTCGTCGTCGGACTCCCGCCAATCGCCCCACCCGTGATCGGTGTCGTCGAGGGTCTGGTCGGGGAGCACCGGCAGGCCGTCGTCGGACAGGTCGACCGGGCGCAGTTCATCGGGCTGCGGCTCTGACATGGCTCCCAGCCTAGCGAAGCGGGGGAGCCGGATGAGGTATCTCCACCACGCTCCCCACGGCCAAAAGCTACTAAAGGTACGATGCCGGAGCAGGTGTAAGCCGGAACGCGACACCCCCGTGAGGCGGCATGGCGACCCCAGCAGGTTGGCGAAGAGACGGCAATCTCCCCGCGGAGCTCACCAGCTTCGTCGGGCGGTCGCGGCTCCTGACGCAGATCAGACAGCGCATCCAGCAGTCGCGCCTGGTCACGGTGACCGGGATCGGCGGCGTCGGGAAGACCCGCACCGCTCTGCGGGTCGCCCATCAGCTGCGCTCGCAGTTCGACGACGGCATCTGGTACGTCGACCTGGCCCGCCTCCAGGACCCGTCGATGCTGCACCACACGGTCCGCACCGCGCTGGGCCTGGCCGACCAGTCGAGCCGCACCAGCGGCGACTCCCTGGCCGACTGGCTGGGCGATCGCACCGTGCTGCTCATCCTCGACACGTGCGAGCACATGGTCGAGGCGTGCGCCGAGCTGATCGAGGACCTGCAGAGCCGCAACCCCAATCTCAAGGTGCTGGCCACCAGCCGCCGGTCGCTGAACGCGGCCGGCGAGTCGGTGATCCCGATCCCGCCGCTGCCGGTGCCGGGTGACGATCCGGCCGAGTCGCCCTACCACAACGACGCGGTCGAGCTGTTCCGGCAGCGGGCCACGGCCGTGGTGCCCGACTTCACGGTCGAGGAGAACAACGTCACGTCGGTCGCCGAGCTGTGCGTGCGGCTCGACGGCATCCCGCTGGCGATCGAGCTCGCGGCGGTCCGGCTGCGGGCCCTGTCGGTCGACCAGATCCTCGGGCTGCTGACCGACCGCTTCTCCCTGCTGGCGGGCGCCTCCCGCACCGCGTTACCCCGGCACCAGACGCTCCGGGCCGCGATCGGCTGGAGCCACGAGCTGTGCGAACCGGCCGAGCGCCTGCTGTGGGCCCGGCTGTCGGTGTTCGCGGGCGACTTCGAGCTCGACGCCGCGCGCTACGTCTGCGCCGGCGACACGCTGCCGCCCGACCGCATCATGGACGTCATCACCGGCCTGGTCGACAAGTCGGTGCTGCTCAGCTACAACACCGTGTCGGGCCAGCGCTACCGCCTGATCGACACCCTCCGCCAGTACGGCGAGGAGTGGCTCGACAAGCTCGGCGAGACCGACAACCTCAAGCGCCGCCACCGCGACTACTACCTCCAGCTGGCCGAACGCGGCGAGCACGCCTGGTCGGGCCCGCGTCAGGTGCACTGGTTCGTCCGGATGCGCCAGGAGCACGACAACGTCCGCACGGCGGTCGACTACTGCCTGACGGCGCCAGGTGAGGTCCGCATCGGCCTCGAACTGCTGTCGTCGCTGTGGTTCATGTGGGTGGCCTGCGGCTTCATGCGCGAGGGCCGCCACTACCTCGAGCGAGCCATCCGGGAGTCCCGCACCGCCAGCAAGGAGCGCTGCCGGGCGCTGTGGACGCTCGCGTACGTCTGCAACATGCAGGGCGACCACGACGCCGCCACCGAGGCGGCCGAGAAGTGTTCGTCGGAGGCGCTGGAGGTCGGCGACTCGAGCGCGGTGATCTTCGCGACCAAGATGCTCGGCACCAGCGCCATGCTGAAGGGCGACTTCAAGCGGGCCACCGCGCTGCTCGGCGTGGCGATCGAGTTCCACAAGAGCGGCCGGGAGCTCAACCCGGGTCTGCTCCCGGCGGTGGCCGAGCTCGCGCTCGTGCTCACCTACCAGGGCGACTACATGGAGGCCGAGACCCTCGTCCAAGACTGCCTGAAGATCTGCAACGAGCGGGGCGAGCTGTGGATCCGCTCGTACGCGGTCTGGATCCAGGCCCTGATCGAGATCGAGACCGACCGGCCCGACCAGGTCAAGACCAGCGCCCGGGAGGCGCTGCGGATCAAGCGGCACTTCCACGACGTGCCCGGCGTGCTGCTGTGCCTGGAGACGATGGCCCGGCACGCCGCCTCGTCGGGCGAGGTCGCCCACGCGGCCTATCTGCTGGGCGCCTCGGAGCACAACTGGCGGGCCTCGGGCCTGGCCCAGCTGGGATCGCCCTTCCTCAGCGACGACTTCAAGCGCACCATCAAGGAATGCCGCGAGACCCTGGGCCAGCCCGAGTTCGACCGCCTGTTCACGGCCGGGCAGGCCCTGTCGCTGGAGGACACCATCGCGGTGGCGCTCGGCGAGCTGGAGATCTCCGACTCGCTCTAGGCCTCTCCGAAGATCTCCAGGGCGGTCGTGTCGCCGAACATCCGCGCGGTGTCGGCGGCCGACGGCCGGCCGTCGTGGGGGTCGGCGCCCGCCTCGAACAGGGCCCTGACCACGTCGTGGTTCTTCTTGAACACGGCCCCGGCCATGGGCAGCTGGCCCTTGTCGTTGGGCCGCCCCGGGTCGGCTCCCCGGTCGAGCAGGGCCCGCACGGTGTCGGCGTGGCCGTGGTAGGCGGCCAGCATGAGCAGGGTGTCGCCGTTCTCGTTGTGCAGGTCGACCGGCACGCCGGCGTCGACGTAGGCGACCAACTCGGCGGTCTGCCCGTCGCGGGCGTAGCCGAACAGGCGGGTGGCGAAGTCGACGAGTTCCTGATCCGGCTCCATGCGCCCTATTGTCCAACGGTAGGGTCCCCGAAACGGCGTGGAATCGATTCACCTCGCCGTAGGTTCTGTAGATGAGACAGACCGTGAGAAAGGCTGCCAGTCGTGTACGACCCGACGGATCTCTACCGGCTCGACGGTGACGTCCCCGAGCTGACCGATCCGGTGATGCTCTACCACTTCGAAGGCTTCGTCGACGCGGGCGGGGCCGGCCGGCTGGCCCTCGGGCACCTGATGGCGGAGCTGGACCACCGGGTCGTGGCCACCTTCGACGTCGACCGCCTCATCGACTACCGCTCGCGACGGCCGATCATGGTCTTCGACACCGACCGCTGGGTCGAGGCCGACATGCCGGAGCTGACGCTCCACCTGGCCCACGACCTGACGGGCACCCCGTTCCTGCTGCTCACCGGCCCCGAGCCCGACCGCGAGTGGGAGCTGTTCACCGAGGCGATCGGCATGCTGGCGACCCGGCTGAACATCGGCAAGATGGTGACGATCCACGGCATCCCGATGGGCGTGCCGCACACCCGCCCGATCGGCCTGACCGCCCACGGCAGCCGCCCCGAGCTGATCAACGGGCAGGTGAGCCCGTTCGGCAAGGTGCAGGTGCCCGGCAGCGTGGCGGCCCTGCTCGAACTGCGCCTGGGCTCCAAGGGCCACGACGCCCTGGGCTACTCGATCCACGTCCCCCACTACCTGGCCCAGGCGGAATACCCGCAGGCCGCGGTGACCGCCCTGGAGGCGATCACGCGGGGCACCGGCCTGGTCTTCCCGATGGACGCCCTGCGCGACGCCGCCGACAAGACCACCGCCGAGATCGAGGAGCAGATCCAGGCCAGCGCCGAGCTGTCGGGCGCCATCACGGGCCTGGAGCAGCAGTACGACGCCTTCACCGCCGGTAAGGACAACCTGCTGGCCGAGTCGACCCCGATGCCGACGGGCGACGAACTGGCCGCCCAGTTCGAGGCGTTCCTGGCCGAGCGCGACGACCGCGATGGCTGACGAGATCAAGGTCGGGCTGGTCGGCTACGGCCCGGCCGGCGAGTTCTTCCACGCGCCGCTGATCGCCGCCACCCCCGGCCTGCGGCTGGCGGCCGTGGTGACGGGCGACCCCGAGAAGGCGGCCCGCATCGGCCCCGGCGTCGCCGTGGTCCGGCACGCCGCCGACCTCCATCCCCTGGTCGACCTGGTCGTGGTCGCCTCGCCCAACCGCACCCACGTGCCGATCGCCGGTGAGGCGCTGCGCGCCGGGCTGCCGGTCGTGGTCGAC
This sequence comes from Herbidospora galbida, assembly GCF_005233835.1. Lineage (GTDB taxonomy): Bacteria > Actinomycetota > Actinomycetes > Streptosporangiales > Streptosporangiaceae > Herbidospora > Herbidospora galbida. Next base: position 87,888 of record NZ_SZQA01000026.1, read on the forward strand.
AAGCCGCTGGCCGCGACGGCCGAGGAGGCGCTGGAGCTGGCCGCGCTGGCCCGCGAGCGGGGCCTGATGCTGACGGTCTTCCAGAACCGCCGCTGGGACGGCGACTTCCTCACGATCGAGCGCCTGCGCCCCCGGCTGGGCGAGATCCGGCGCTTCGAGTCGCGCTTCGAACGCTGGCGGCCGGTCCCGAAGGGCGGCTGGCGCGAGCAGGGCGGCCCCGAAGACCTCGCCGGCCTCCTCTACGACCTGGGCAGCCACCTGGTCGACCAGGCCCTCCAGCTGCTCGGCCCGGTGGCCTCGGTCTACGCCGAGGCCGACGTCCGCCGTGCGGGCGTGCGGGCCGACGACGACAGCTTCATCGCCCTGACCCACGCCAACGGCGCGCGCTCACACCTGTGGGTGAGCGCGGTCGCCGCCGACCTCGGCCCCCGGTTCCGGGTGCTGGGCTCGGAGGCGGCGTACGTGAAGTGGGGCATGGACCCGCAGGAGGACCGCCTGCGGGCGGGCCGCAGCCCGGCCGAGCCGGGGTTCGGCGACGGCGAGCCCGGCTTCGTGGGCGACGAGCGGGTGCCGACCGAGCCGGGGAACTACCGCGCCTTCTACGAGGGCGTGGTCCGGGCGCTGTGGGGCGAGGCCCCGCCGCCGGTGACCCCGGAGTCGGCGGCCGAGGCCCTGGTCGTGCTGCGCGCCGCCCGCGTCTCGGCCGACGAGGGCCGCGTGATCGCTACCAGTTAGGGAACAGCGGGGCGTTCGGGTCGGCGGCCGGGGAATAGGAGTTCGGGCCGTGGTACCGCTCGGCGGCCCGCTTCAGTTCCTCGGGCAGGACCTCGTGGATCTCCCCGTAGTAGAACCCGAGCGATTCGAGGATCACCTCCCGGGTCATGCTCTCCAGGTAGTCCATGCCGGGGACGCTGATCAGGTCGATGACGAGCCCGGAGATCCGGGTGAGCGTGGCCGTGTCCCTGCGTTCGATCGACGGCCACAGGATGCTCTCCCACAGCAGTTGCAGATACTCGCGGTGGGTCGGCGGAAAGCGGTCGTCGAGCTCGGCCTCCTTCTCCAGGACGTCGACCTCGTCGTCGATTTCGGGCGTCCAGCGGGCCAGCGCGCCGCGCAGATAGGCGGTCTCGGCCGCCATCGCCGCCACGACCTCAGGGGGCGGGACGTAGTTCAGGGCCAGCTCGATCAGGGGACCGTGCACCGGCCGCAGGCCCAACCAGCCGCGAACGCGGTTGCGGATGTCCCTGAGGGTCATGGCAGCCTCTCAAGTGGCCGGGCCTGGTCGGGTGGCCGGCCAGGCGGAGCCGTAACGGAACAAGAGCTTTTTAGTCTCTGAGACGGGCGCGGAGGGCGGCGGTGTCGTCGGCGGTCCAGCCGTGTTCGGTGAGCCAGCCCATCGGGCCGCCGTAGCGGGTGTCGAGGATCTCCAGGAAGTGCTCGATGTACTCGGCGCGCGGGACGTGGCTGTCGGCGGGCTTGGAGTCGAGGTCGACGCGGTAGGTGTCGCTGGAGCGGAGCCGTTCGATGATGGCGGCGATGCGTTCGCCGGTCGCCACGTAGTCGGCCACGATGGCCTCGCGGGTCACGCCGGCCACCTCTTCCGCCAGGGCGCAGAGCACGCCGGTGCGGTCTTTGCCGGCGGCGCAGTGGACCAGCGCGGCGCCGTCGCCGTGGGCCATCACGCGGAGGGCGGCCACCACGGAGTCGGGGCGGTCGCGCAGGTAGCCGTAGTAGTGGCCGGTGACGCGCAGTTCGGGGTCGAGGCGTTCGGCGTCGGCCCAGGGGAGGGCGCGCTCGTCGAGTTCCTCCTCGGGCGGGTCGTCACTGGCCGCGTCGGTGAACAGGCCGCCCTCGGCGAAGAGCGTGTGGTGGTGGATCTCCACATCGGTCTCGTCGGTGAGGGGGCCGGGGCCCTCCAGCCGGACCTCGGTGTTCGACCGCAGGTCGATGACGTGGCGCAGCTTCAGCTCCGCCACCAGCAGGTTCACGTCGGCCGGAGTCAGGCTCTGCAGGTTGTCGCCGCGCAGCACCCGGCCGGAACGGGTGACGCCGCCGTCGACGGTCGGCAGGCCCCCCAGGTCCCGGACGTTGACCGCGCCTTCGAGAACTATCCAACGCCCATTCTCATTCATCACGTATGAGCCTATCTGTCTGAGCGAGACGCGCACGGCCGGAGGCCGGGTGTGGCTCGCGCCTCGGAATCTGCCCGATCAACACGTCGGCGGCGTGGCCCCCGCATGAACTCCGTACCCGGTTCAGCGCGGGGGTCGGGCCCGGTCGAGCGCCTCCCTCGCGCGGCGGGCGCCGGCCTCGTTTCCGAGGTGCAGGTAGATGTCCAGCGCCTGGCGGGCGGGGTGGTAGGCCTCGGCCGGGCGGCCGGCCCGGATCAGCACCTCGGCCTCGGTGCGCAGCCCCCGCGCCTGCCACCACCGGTCGCCGAGGGCCTCGAAGTCCTGTACGGCCCCGCGCAGCATCCCCACCGCCTCGTCGACCCGGCCCAGGCGTTCCAGCACCCGCCCCTCGCTGACCTCCGACCGGGCGACGCCCCAGGAGTCGCCCAGCTTGGCCAGCATCTCCTTGGCGTCGCGCACGTTGGCGTGCTCGGTGAGCATGTTCGACGGGTCGCCGATCTCCCCTGCGGCGCGCAGGCTGCGGGCCTGCTCCCACTCCTCGCCCCGGTCGCGGAAGGAGCGGATGGCGAACCCGAGCGCGTTGCCGGCCAGCACGAAGTTGCGTTCGGCCGCGTGGACCTCGCCCCGGGTCAGCAGCATCCGGGCCTCGGCGCCCAGCACCTCGCCCAGGGCCCGCTGGGTCTGTGCCTCGGAGTAGCGGTTGCCGGCCCGCTGGAAGGTGGTCAGCGCCTCCTCCAGCAGTTCGCGGGCCTCGGTGTAGCCGCGCTGGGCCAGGCGGAGTTCGGCCAGGTTGCGCTGGGTGCGGGCGGTCCACCAGCCGTCTCCCCCGGCCTTGAAGGCGGTGATGGCGCCGATGAGGTAGTCCTGGCCCCGGTCGAGGTGGCCGCTGGTGAACAGGGTCATGCCGACCGCGCGCATGGCGCGGGCCGCCCACCAGGCCTCGTTCTGCTCGGTCAGCAGGTCGAGGGCGCGCTGGGCGTCCTTCAGGGCCTCCTCGCCCCGGCCCACTCCCCCGGCGACGGCCGAGCGTTCGAGCAGGGCGATGCCGAGGGCCCGGGGGTCCTCCATGCGTTCTGCGGCGGCGCAGATGACGTCGGCGACGGCCTGCCAGTCGGACCAGTAGGCCCGCAGCGAGTGGCACAGGGAGCAGAACGCGCGGCCGATGCCCCAGGCCAGGTCCCACATCTCTTCCGACTGGGCGGTGTGCACGGCCGACAGCAGCGACAGGCGTTCGGCCGAGAACCAGGTGCCCGAGGTGACCTCGGGGCTCTTCAGCACGCGGATGGCCGAGCCGGTGGCCTCGATGCGGGGCCAGGTGATCTCGTCGGGCGTCTTGCCGCTCACGTGGGCGGCAGGCTCGCGGACGGTGGCGCGGGGGCGGGGACTCCAGTCCTGCGGCCAGCGGATGGCCGCGGCTGCCTCGGCGCGGCGGCGGTAGCCGTACAGGACGCGTTCCATGGCGGCGTGCCGGGCGGGGCCGTGGTCGGCGCGCTGTTCCTGGGCGAACAGGCGGACCAGGTCGTGGAGGCGGTAGCGGGTCTGGCCGGTCAGGTCGCGGCCGGTCACCTCGGCGAGGTGGCTGGCCACCAGCGCCTCGATCTGGTCGGCTCCGTCGGTCTCCGAGACGTCGAGCAGGTCGCCGGCCACCCAGTCGGGGACGTCGGGGGCGGGGAAGCGGGCCAGCAGGCGTAACAGGCGGCGCTGGGTGCCGGTGCACTCGTCGTAGGACAGCTGGACCGAGGCGCGCACGCTCTTGTCGATCTCACGGCCCACTTCGAGCTGGTCGAGGCGGCGGCGTTCGTCTTCGAGGCGGGCGTACAGGTCGGAGAGGGTCCAGTGGGTGCGGGTGGCCAGGCGGCCGCCGCAGATGCTGATGGCCAGGGGCAGCCGGTCGCAGGCCCGGACGATGCCGAGGGCGGCGTCGAGGTCGGCCGCGACCCGCTCGGAGCCCGCCAGGCGGGCCAGCAGTTCGACTCCCTGGGCCTCGGTGAACGCCTGGACCTGGGCGTCGTAGGTGTTGCGCAGCATCAGCGACTTGCGTGAGGTGACGATGACGGCGCAGCGCGGCTCGGTCGGGATCAGGTCCTTGATCTGGTCGCCGTCCTGGGCGTTGTCGAGGAGGATCAGCAGGCGGCGGCCGGTGGTCCACGTCCACCAGAGTTTCTGCAGTTCCGGCAGGCTGCCGACGTCGGTGGTGAGGCGGGCGCCCAGCGCCCGCAGGAAGGCCATCAGCACCTCCTCCGGCCGCACCGCGCCGTCGGCGCCGCGCAGGTCGAAGTAGAGCTGGCCGTCGGGGTAGCGGCCGACCGTCTCGTGGGCGAAGCGGGCGGCCAGCGCCGACTTGCCGACGCCGCCCTGGCCGTAGAGGGAGGCCACCGTCGGGGAGTCGCCCTCACGCCGGCCGAACAGCTCGCGCAGCTCGGCCAGGATGTCGGCGCGGCCGGTGAAGTGGGCGATGACCGGCGGGAGTTCGGCCGGGACGGGGGTGCCGCCCGGTTTGGCCTTGCGGTCGCGGCGGTTCGAGGGGTCGGCGGTGGCCCAGGCGAGCACCCCGGCGAGCACGGCGGCGACCCCGGTGATGCCGATCCCGGCGGCGACCGGGAGGTCCCAGATGTTGGTGACGGCCGCCATGGCGCTGGCGACGGCGGCCACGATCCCGATGGCTGCCGGGGCGGCGGCGGACGAGCGGCGCTTCGACGGCAGGCGATCGTCGTCGTCGCGGGAGGCTTCCGACATCCAGGGGTCCCCTCACGAAAGTGATCTAGTCAGGATTCAAGCACGCCTGTCACCATTCATCCGCAACTCAGGGTCTACTGAGCGAAATGGCCGTAATGTATGGCGTCTCAGAGATCGAACGTTCAGGGGAGAGGGATGTCGCGGCCGGTCGTCCGGATGATCGTTCTGGTATCGGTGCTGGTCGCGGGGTTACTCGCCCCAGGGCAGGCCGTCGCCGCGACCAAGACCCACCTGGTGGGCACCTGGTCGGCCGCGACCGACCGGCTGCCGACGGCGATCGGCGGGCAGACCGTACGCATGATCGTGCGGATCTCCGCGGGCGGCTCGGGGCTGCGCATCCGGCTGTCGAATCTGTACGGTTCGGCCCCGATCGTCCTGCGGTCGATCCACGCCGGCCTCCAGGCCTACGGGGCGGAGATCGAGACCGGCACCAACGAACGGGTGCTGTTCGACCGCCGGAACTACGTCCGGATCCCGGCCGGCAAGGCGGTGTGGAGCGACCCGCTGCCGAAGAGGTTCACCGCCGGGAGCGACCTCGTCGTCAGCGTGTTCGTCCCCGGCACGCACTCCCGGGTGACGGGCCACGAGCGGGCGTACGCGACGACCTTCCTGTCCGACCCGGGCGACCACGCGGCCAAGGACGACGGGTTCCAGTTCAGCTACACCAGCACGCAGTGGTACTTCCTGGACCGCGTCGCCGTCACCGTCCCGGCGAAGGTGCCCGCCGTGGTCGCCATCGGCGACTCGCTCACCGACGGCGCGGGCCAGCCGACCGACTCCAACCGCCGCTGGACCGACTTCCTCAGCCACCGGTTCAGGGGCCGGATCTCGGTGCTGAACGTGGGCATCTCGGGCAACCGGCTGCTGCAGCCGGTGACGGGCGCGAGCGTGGTGCAGCGGTTCGGCCGCGACGCGCTCGGCCAGCCGGGCGTGAAGACGGTCGTGGTGTTCTCGGGCATCAACGACATCTGCAAGGGCGACTACACCTCGGCGGGGCCGCTGATCCACGCGTACAAGAACCTCATCAGGCTCGCCCACCGGCGGAAGGTGCGCGTCGTCGGCGCCACGCTGACCCCCTTCTACGGCTACCCCGCGTGGACCGAGGAGCGGGAGGCGGTGCGGCAGCAGGTGAACAAGTGGATCCGCACCAGCGGGGCGTTCGACGCGGTGGTCGACTTCGACGCGGCGCTGCGCGACCCCACCTATCCCGACCAGCTGGCCGCCTCCTATGACTCGGGCGATCACATCCACCTGAGCGACGCGGGCCGGCGGAAACTGGCCTATTCGATCCGGCTGTCCCAGATCGTCTGAGACATCCGGTTCATGCGCGGGCCACCGCGCATTCAGCGCCGCGTCACCGGGTGTCGCCACGCTGTCGCGCATGCACAACAGGACCCTCCTCGTCACTGGCGCGCTCGTCGCCGGGCTGCTCGCCGCCACCCCCGCGGCGGCGACCCCCCACAAGGGCATCACGCTGCAGTTCCTCGGCCGGTACACCACCGGCGCCTTCGACGCCGGCGCGTCGGAGATCACCGCGTACGACGCGAAGACCCGCCGGGTCTTCGTCGTCAACGCCCAGGACGGCACCGTGGACGTGCTCGACATCCGCGACCCCAGGGCCCCCAGGAAGGTCGGCACCCTGCAGACCCCCGGCGCCAACAGCGTCGCCGTCAAGAACGGCGTCATCGCCGTCGCCCAGCAGGCCGGCGACAAGACCCGGCCCGGGACGGTCGGCCTCTTCTCGACCACCGACCTGCGCAGGCTCCGCTCGGTGACCGTCGGCGCGCTGCCCGACATGCTGACCTTCACGCCCGACGGCTCGACGGTGCTCGTCGCCAACGAGGGCGAGCCGGCCGGCTACTGCGACGGCGACGTCGACCCCGAGGGCTCGATCAGCATCGTGGACGTCCGCCGAGGGTCGGTGAAGACGGCCGACTTCAGGAAGTACGTCGGCAGGGAGGACCGGCTGCGCGCCCAGGGCGTGCGGATCTACGGGCCGAAGGCCAACGCCGCCCAGGACTTCGAGCCCGAGTACATCACCACCGACAGGCACGGCCGCACCGCCTGGGTCTCGCTCCAGGAGAACAACGCGTTCGCGATCGTCGACCTGCGCTCCGGCCGGGTCGAGGACGTGGTGCCGCTGGGCCTGAAGGACCACGCCCGCCCGGGCAACGGCCTGGACGCCTCCGACAAGGACGGCAAGATCAACATCGTGCCGCGCCCGGTCAAGGGCATGTACCAGCCGGACGCGCTGGCCTCCTACCAGTCGCGCGGCCGCACCTACATCGTCGCCGCCAACGAGGGCGACGCCCGCGACTGGGAGTGCTTCGCCGAGGAGGTCCGCGTCAAGGACCTCAAGACGACCCTCCCCGACGCGCTGAAGGCCGACGCCGAGCTCGGCCGGCTGACCGTCACCTCGACCTCGCCGAAGAACGCCGAGGGCGTCACCACCGAGCTGCACGCGATCGGGGCCCGCTCGATCTCGATCCGCGACGCCGGCGGCCGCCTGGTGTGGGACTCGGGCGACCAGATCGAGCAGCTCGTCGCCAAGGAGCTCCCGGCCGAGTTCAACGCCGACCAGGAGAACAAGACCTTCGACTCCCGCAGCGACAACAAGGGCCCCGAGCCGGAGGGCGTGGCCGTCGGCGACGTCAAGGGCCGCACCTACGCCTTCGCCGGCCTGGAGCGCGTCGGCGGCGTCGTCGCCTTCGACGTGACCGACCCCCGCCACCCGACGCTCGCCGACTACGTGAACAGCCGGAACTTCGCCGGTGACGTGGAGGCCGGCACCGGCGGCGACTCCGGCCCCGAGGGCGTCCTGTTCGTGCCCGCGTCCGACAGCCCGACCCGCAAGCCGCTGCTCGTGGTGGGTCATGAGATTTCCGGTACGACCGCGATCTACGAGATCCGCTGACGGTCTACCGTTTGCGGCATGGTGACCCCGCTCGACCCCGACGACCCGCGCTCCCCGGGCGATGACCCGGCGGCCCGTGGCGGTCCCGGACTCGACGACCTTGCCGCGTCCGGTGCCGGGCCGAACGATCCTCGTGGGTCGAGTGACCCGGCGCCGGGCATCTGGGCCGACGACCCCGATCGGCGGCGGTTCACGCGGCCGCCCGCGTGGGCGGGGCATCCGACGCAGAGACGGGCCGCGTCCGGTGCGCCTCAGCGGCCCACGATGCCCGCCAAGCGCAAGGTGCTCGCGTTCGCGTTCGCGGCGCTCGGGGCGGCGCTGTTCGCGGTGGCGGTCACCCTCCTGCCGCCGCTGCTCGCCCCCGATCGGGCATCGAATCCGGCCCCGGAGGCGTCCTGTTGCCGTTAGCCGCAACTCGAAGAGGAATTCCCCGGCCGATCGGGCAATTGACATGCGGCAATGTTGACAATCTTGCGCACTCAGATGACAGCGGCTATTGTCATGGGCGAAAGGGCACGATTCCGCACCATACTCCCGTTAATACGGGAGAAATACGGAGGAGGCTTCTTGAAATTCCGGGTCAAGATCGCGGCGATTCTGGCGATGGCCATCGGCATCCCTGTCCTCATCGGCTCGACGACGCCGGCTTCCGCTGCCGGCAAGGCGGAATACTGCCGGCTCCTCATGTCCTCCATGGGCTACAGCGTCGGACCCAAAGTCACCGACGCCTGCAATTACGCCGGCACGATGACCTGCTATTCGAAACTGCGCCTCCTGGGCGTCAACGCCAACGACGCGAGCTTCGCCTGTCAGATCTGATGCATTTCACAGAATTCCCCCTGCCGGTCCTCCCTAATGGCGACCCGGCAAGGGGAATTCGCGCTTTCTCACCTCACGCGCGGTGGAGCCGCTCCGCCAGTTCGGTCAGGCTGTCGACGATCATGTCGGCCTTCGCCGCGTCGTCGCGGCGCGCGTGCAGGTAACCCCAGGGCCCCCTTCGGAGCAGGGCCGTCTTCATCCCCGCCGCCAGGGCCGGCAGGACGTCGTTGTCGACCCGGTCGCCCACGTAGAGGATCTCGTCCGGCGCGTGGCCCGCGACGGCCAGGACCTTGGCGAAGAACTCCGGGTCGGGCTTGGAGACGCCCCAGCCGGCGCTGGTGTAGATGCCGTCGTGGGGCAGGTCCATGGCGGCCAGCTGGTCGTAGGCCTGGATCGGCTGGTTCCCGGCGATGATCACCTGGTAACCCGCGTCGCGCATCGCCGCCAGCGACGATCGCACGTCGGGGTAGAGGTCGTCGGCGTCGAAGTTCTCGCGCAGGCCGTCGGGGTCGTCCTTCTTCCAGGCGGCCAGTTCGGCGGAGATGTCGCGGCCGGGGGCGACCAGTTCGAACGCCTGCCGGTAGGAGCCTCCGGTGGCGGCCATCGCGCCCAGGGCGCCCATGAACGTCAGCGGGGTGACGCCGAGACGCTTGGACCAGCGCCACCAGATGCGCGACTCGTCGATCAGGGTCTCGCCGACGTCGAGCACCACGGAGCGGATCGTCATAGCTGGGCCATCGCCTTTCTGATGCGTTTCTCCGACACGGGGGTCGGGGTGCCCAACTGCTGGGCGAAGAAGCTGACCCGGAGTTCCTCCAGCATCCACCTGATCTCGCCCACCGCCGCGGCGTTCCGGCGGGCCGGGGGCAGGCCGGCGACCAGGTCGCGGTAGTCGTCTTCGAGGTCGTGGAGCTGGTGCATGAGGGCCCGGTCGCGGTGGACGTCGTCGGCCAGTTTCTCCAGGCGCCGTTCGACGGCCCGCAGGTAGCGGTGCAGGTCGGGGAGGCGCTGGTAGCCGGTCTCCAGGACGAAGCCGGGATAGACGAGCGACGAGAGCTGGTCGTTGACGTCGGCGACGATGTCGGGCGGGCCCTGGAGCCGGTTCTGGACGGTGTGCCAGACGCCCAGCACCTTCTCGACCCGGGTCACGGTCTCCCAGGTCACGGCGTAGAGGTCGGCGCGGACCTGGTCGAGCAGGGCGGTGAAGGCCAGTTCGTCCCAGGCGGGGCCCTTGGCGTCGGCGATGAGCTTGTCGGCGGCGCAGGCGACGCAGTCGTCGAACAGGGCGGGGGCGCCGCCGTGGGGGCTGCGCGAGAGCGACAGCTTCTCGGCCGTCGACAGGCCGCGCAGGATCTGCTTCGCCGGGTTCACCACGTTGAGCAGCACCAGTCTGCGGGTGCCGGCCCACATGGCGCGCTCCTGTTCGGCCGCGGTCTCGTACATGCGCACCGAGACGCTGGTCGTCTGGTCGGTCAGGGCCGGGTAGGCCTTGAGGCGGCCCTGTTCGAAGACCTTCGGGAGGGTGCCGATGGTCCAGGACGTGAGGCCGGTCCGTTCGAGCGTGTCGGCGGCCTCTGAAAGGGTTTCGCGGATCTTCGGGGCCAGGCGGCGCTTGAGGCCCTGGAGGTCCTTGTCCTCGGCGACCATGCGGCGTTTGTCGTCGACGACCCGGTAGGTCACCCGCAGGTGGTCGGGCAGGGCCTCGACGTTCCACGCGTCGCGGGGGACGGCGACGCCGGTCTGCCGCAGCAGCTCCCGTTCGAGGGCGTCGAGGAGCGGCTCGCTGCCGGGTTTGACCTGGGCCAGCACGGCCTTGGCGTAGTTGGGGGCCGGCACGAAGTTGCGGCGCAGGTGCTTGGGCAGCGACCGGATCAGGGCGGTGACCAGTTCCTCGCGCAGGCCGGGGATCTGCCAGTCGAGGCCCGCGTCGGTCACCTGGTTCAGCACCGACAGCGGGACGTGCACGGTCACGCCGTCGGCCTCGGTGCCGGGTTCGAACTGGTAGGTCAGCTTCATCCGGTGGCCGCCCTGGCGGACGGCGTCGGGGTAGTCCTGCGCGGAGACGCCGGAGTTCTCGTTGACCAGCATCTCGGGCGTGAAGGTCAGCGACGACTTGTCGGGCTGCTTCTTCCACCACGCGTCGAAGTGGGCGCCGGAGACCACGTCGGACGGGATCCGCTGGTCGTAGAAGTCGAACAGGGTCTCGTCGTCGACCACGATGTCACGGCGCCGGGCCTTCTCCTCCAGCTCGGCGGCCTCGGCGAGGAGTTTGCGGTTCTCGTGGAAGAACCGGTGGTGGGTGCGCCAGTCGCCCTCGACCAGGGCGTTGCGGACGAACAGCTCGCGGGCGAGCTCGGGGTCGATGCGGCCGTAGTTGACCTTGCGCTCGGTGACGATCGGGACGCCGTAGAGGGTGACCTTCTCGTAGGCCATCACGGCGGCCTGGTCCTTCTCCCAGTGCGGTTCGCTGTAGGTGCGTTTGACCAGGTGCTGGGCGAGCGGCTCGATCCACGACGGCTCGATCTTGGCGTTGACCCGCGCCCACAGGCGGCTCGTCTCGACCAGCTCGGCCGACATGACCCACTGGGGCTGCTGCCGGGCCAGCGCCGAGCCGGGGAAGATGGCGAATCTGGCGTTGCGGGCGCCGATGTACTCGGTCATCGGGCGGCGGCCGCCGGGCTGGTCCTTCTTGGCGACGTCCTTCACGCCGATGTGCGACAGCAGGCCGGCGAGCAGCGACAGGTGGACGCGCTGCGGGTCGGCGTCGGCCGTGTTGAGCACCACGCCCAGGGTGCGGGCGACCGAGCGGAGCTGGGAGTCGATGTCCTGCCACTCGCGTACGCGCAGGTAGTTGAGGTATTCGGCCTTGCACAGCCGCCGGAACGCGCTCGACGACAGCTCCTTCTGCTGCTCGCGCAGGTAGCGCCACAGGTTCAGGTAGGTCAGGAAGTCGGATTCCTTGTCGGCGAACCGGCGGTGCTTCTCGTCGGCGGCCTGCTGCTTGTCGGCCGGGCGCTCGCGCGGGTCCTGGATCGACAGCGCCGCCGCGATGATCATGACCTCGCGGGCGCAGCCGTTGGTCTGGGCCTCCAGCACCATCCGGGCCAGGCGGGGGTCGACCGGGAGCTGGGCCAGCTTGCGGCCCATCGGGGTCAGCCCCTTGGCCTCGCCCTTGTTGTCGAGCGCGCCGAGCTCCAGGAGCAGGTTCACGCCGTCGCTGATCTGCCGCTTGTCGGGCGGCTCGACGAACGGGAAGGCCGCGATGTCGCCCAGGCCGAGGCTGGTCATCTGCAGGATGACGCTGGCCAGGTTGGTGCGCAGGATCTCGGGGTCGGTGAACTCCGGACGCCCGGTGAAGTCGTCTTCGCCGTAGAGACGGATGCAGATGCCGTCGCTGGTACGCCCGCAGCGGCCCTTCCGCTGGTTCGCGGACGCCTGGGAGATGGGCTCGATGGGCAGGCGCTGCACCTTCAGCCGGTGGCTGTAGCGCGAGATGCGCGCGGTGCCGGGGTCGATGACGTATTTGATGCCCGGCACGGTCAGCGAGGTCTCGGCGACGTTGGTCGCCAGCACGATCCTTCTGCGCGAGCCCCGCTGGAAGACCTTGTGCTGCTCGGCGGCCGACAGGCGGGCGTACAGGGGCAGGACCTCCTCGCGGCGGCCCTTCAGCGCCTCGGCCGTGTCGCGGATCTCGCGCTCGCCGCTGAGGAAGACCAGGATGTCGCCCGGCCCCTCGGCGACCAGTTCGTCGACGGCGTCGACGATGGCCTGGGTCTGGTCGTCTTGCTCGTCTTCGATCGGGCGGTAGCGGACCTCGACCGGGTAGGTGCGGCCGCTGACCTCGATGATCGGGGCGTCGTCGAAGTGGCGGGAGAAGCGCTCGGGGTCGATGGTCGCCGAGGTGATGACGACCTTGAGGTCGGGGCGCTTGGGCAGCAGCTGCTTCAGGTAGCCGAGGATGAAGTCGATGTTGAGGCTGCGCTCGTGGGCCTCGTCGATGATGAGGGTGTCGTACTGGCTGAGGAACCGGTCGGTCTGCATCTCGGCCAGCAGGATGCCGTCGGTCATCAGCTTGACCAGCGTGTTGTCGCTCGAATGGTCGGTGAACCTGACCTTGTAGCCGACCGCCTCGCCCAGCTCGATGTTCAGCTCTTCCGCGATGCGCTCGGCGACCGTGCGGGCGGCGAGGCGGCGTGGCTGGGTGTGCCCGATCTGCCCCTGTACGCCCCTCCCGAGCTCCAGGCAGATCTTCGGGAGCTGGGTGGTCTTGCCGGACCCCGTCTCCCCCGCGACGATCACGACCTGGTGGTCGCGGATGGCTTCGAGCAGGTCGTCTCTGCGCTGGCTGACCGGCAGCTGCGCAGGGTAACCGATCGACGGCATCGCCTCGCGGCGGGCGGCGACCCGTGCCTCGGCGGTCTCCACCTCGCCGGACAGTTCGGTGAGAATCTTCTGGCGGGCCTTGGGGTCGCGTACCTTGCGCACGCCGTCGACACGACGGCGCAACCGCCGTTGGTCGCGCAGCATCAGGCCGGACAGGCGGGTCTGGAGATCGGAGAGCGTGTTCATCCCATCCTCAAGGATAGGCAGCTTGCCCGGCCCTCCAGCCAATGGTTTTTACCCGGCGTACTTGTAACCCACGTTACGCACCGTGACGATCCGGGCCGCGTGCCGCCCCAGCTTGCGGCGCAGGCGCAGGATGTGGACGTCGACCGTCCGGGCGCCGGCGTCGTCGTAGCGGTCCCAGACGGCGGCGAGGAGCTGGCGGCGGTTGTAGACGCGGCCGGGAGCCGCGGCCAGGTAGTCGAGGAGCTCGAACTCGCGGTAGGTCAGGTCGATCTCGGCGCCGTCGGCGGTGACGGTGCGGCTGTCGCGGTCGATCTGGATCTCGCGCTGGGGGCGGGGGACCTTGCCCGTGTCGCCGACCAGGTAGCCGACGACGACCAGAGACGCGCCCGTCTCCGGCACGGGGATGACGCCCAGCACGGCGCCTTCGCCGGGGTCGGCTCCGGCTATGTCGCGCTGGCGAGCCATGAGATCGATGACTGTCGCATGGGTCATGGTCGTCCCCTTTCCTCGTAGTTACCGAGAACAATACCACCTATACAAGTAGGAATTGAGGGTTAGCTGTGTCTCAGTCCTCGGGAAACCAGGCGATGACGAGCACAGAGCCGGGGTCGTGGTCGTATTCGGCGAGGAAGACATCGAGGCGGCGGCCGTCGGCCACCGTCCCCAGGCCCGCCAGCCGGTCCTCGTCGCCCTTCTCCTCGGCGAGCCGGGCGGCGGAGACCGGGGTCCATCCCCGCGTCCGGAACGCGGCCGTCAACTCCCCGGTGGTCGTGCCGTCGACGTGGACGGCGATCGAGGGCTCCTCCCTCGGCCGCTCGCAGCCGCTGTCCGCGTCGACCTGGCTCCGCCCCTCCGCAGGGAGGACCGCCAGCACGATCTCGGTCAACCGGTCCGTCTCCGGCCGGCGGTCGGCCACACAGTCCGGGTCCTCGGACTTCAGCACGTATTCCACGTATCTCAGCGCCCCGGCCACCGCCGTGAAATAGACGCCGAGCACCGCAGTGGCCAATGCGAGCATCACGGCCAATAATCGTCCGCCCCTCATGATCGCCACATCATAGGCAAGCCGCGCGCTTCCGGACTGAGGGCCGCGATGGCGGGTAGCAAGGCGCTCTGTGAAGACGATCGCTGTTGTCGCGCATCAGAAGAAGACGCTCGGCGGGGGTCTCGACCGCCTCCGGTCGCTGCTGGCCGAGCACCATGACGGTGAGCTGCTCTGGTACGAGGTCCCGAAGAGCAAGAAGGCTCCGAAGGCCGCCAAGGCCGCCCTCGACAAGGGCGCGGAACTGGTCTTCGTGTGGGGCGGCGACGGCACCGTGCAGCGCTGCGTCGACGTGCTGGCCGGGTCGAAGGCCGCTGTGGCCATCCTGCCCGCCGGCACCGCCAATCTGCTGGCCCGCAACCTGGGCGTGCCCGCCGACCTCGATGAGGCGGTCCGGATCGGGTTCCACGGCCGGCGCGCGCGGCTCGACCTGGGCAGGCTCAACGGCGAGCACTTCGCCGTCATGGCCGGGGCCGGGTTCGACGCCGAGATGATCGCCGACGCCGACCGGGGCCTGAAGGAGCGGATGGGCAAGCTCGCCTACTGGTGGACGGGCCTGCGGCACGCCGGTTCGAGCGTGGTGGCCACCAGCATCGACCTCGACGGCGAGCGGTGGTTCGAGGGCGACGCGTCCTGCGTGCTGTTCGGCAACGTCGGCACGGTCGGCGGCGGCATCGAGGCCTTCGACGACGCCAAACCCGACGACGGGTGGCTGGAGGTCGGCGTGTCGACGGCCAAGGGGCCGATCGAGTGGGCGCGGACCCTCGGCCAGATGTCGTCGGGGCGGTCGGACGAGTCGCCGTTCCTGCGCATCACCCGGGCGCGGAAGGTGACGGTCCGGTTCGCGGCGCCGACGACGTACGAGATGGACGGCGGCGCCCGCGGCCAGGCCACCAAGCTCAAGGTCAAGATCGTCCCGAAGGCGATCACCTTCTGCGTGCCGGACGCGGCGCCCTTCGCGAAGAGCGCCTGAACACCCTGCGGGGTGCTGCCTGCTCTCCAGGTCAGCACCCCGGTGCCGTCACCTCATACGTAATAACGGCCCGGCCGGCTCCATCTGGCCGGGCCCCCGGATCAGCCCGTCATCCGGCGCGACCCGGACGAGCCGGACGAGCCGGACGACCGCTTCGGCGTCGCCGAGCGGCGGGTGGTGCCCCCGGCGGACCGGGTGGTGCGGCGCGCGGCCGGAGTGCCGTTCGAGCGGCTCGTCGAGGTCTTGCCGGAACCGGTCGCGCGGGCCGGTGAGGTCCGCGTCGAGCGCGACGAGGTCGACCGGCTCGGGGTCGCCGACCCGTTCGAACGCGACGCGGAGGTCTTCGACGTCGCGGTCGAACGGCTCGTGGTCGAACGGCTCGGGGTCGTCTTGCGGGCCGTGGTCGAACGGCTCGTGCCCGTGGTCGAGCGGCTCGGAGTCGTCTTGCGGGCCGTGGTCGAACGGCCGGTTCCCGTGGTGGAACGGCCAGTGGTGGAACGGCCCGTGGTGGAACGGCCCGTGGTGGAACGGCCCGTGGTGGAACGGCCCGTGGTGGAACGGCTCGTGCCCGTCGCGCGGGCCGTGGTCGAGCGTGAGGTGGCGGTCCGGCCCGTGCCCGTGCGGGCGGTCGAGCGGCCCGAGGTGCTCTTCGACGTACCGGAAGAGGCGGTTCGGCGGGCCGTCGTGGTGCCGGACCTGGATGACGTGCCACGGTTCGGGGTGGTCGCGGCGGACCTGCGGGCGGCACTGCGGGTCGCGCCCGTGGTGGCGCGGGCGCCGCGCGGCCTCGACGTCGTCGTGGTGGTGCGGCGTGAGGTGGTGCGGCGCGAGGTGCCGCGCGCCGGCTTCAGGGCCATGGTCTCCTCGGCGGCCAGGGCCGCGCCGACGATGCCGGCCTCGTTCAGGAGCATGGCCGGGACGACCGGGGTCCGCAGGTCGACCATGGGCAGGTACTTGTCGCTCTTCTTGCTGATGCCGCCGCCGAGAACCATCAGGCCGGGGCTGAAGAGCATTTCCATGTGGCGCAGGTACTGGCCGATGCGCTTGGCGTATTTGTCCCATGACATGTCGCGTTTGTCGCGGGCGGCGTCGGACGCCCTCGACTCGGCTTCCTTACCCTTGAGTTCGAGATGGCCGAACTCGGTGTTGGGCACCAGCTTGCCGCCCACGAAGAGGGCGCTGCCGATGCCGGTGCCGATGGTGAGGACCAGGACGACGCCCTGGTTGTTCTTGCCCGCGCCGAAGGCCATCTCCGCCATACCGGCGGCGTCGGCGTCGTTGATGACCATGACGCTGTCGAGGTTCTTGCCGAAGAGCTTGTTGGCGTTGACGCCGATCCACGACTTGTCGACGTTCGCGGCGGTCCGGATCTCGCCGTCGACCACCACCCCCGGGAACGTGATGCCGACCGGACCGGTCCACTCGAAGTGGTCGACGAGTTTGGCCACGACCTCCGCGATCGCCTTCGGCGTAGCCGGCTGCGGGGTCGGAATTCGGTGGCGCTCCGCCATGAGTTCGCCCGTTTTCGTGTCAACGGGCGCGCCCTTGATTCCGGAGCCGCCGATGTCGATGCCGAGAACGTTCATACTCGGAGCGTTACCCGGAGGAATCACCCTCATTCCCCCATACCGGCGTCTCTAGCTCGGGCAACGGCCGCCGCGCGGTCGGTCACGCCGAGTTTCGTGAAGATGTTGGAGACGTGATTTCTGACTGTTTTCTCGCTGAGTACGAGCTTTCTGGCGATGGCGTGGTTCGTCAGCCCGCGCGCGAGGAGGGCGAGCACCTCGGTTTCGCGTTCGGTCAATTCCGGGAACGGGCTTGACCTTTTCGATGGGTTCGAAAGCGCGGCCAGGACGCGCGTTCCGGCCCCGTGGCCGAACACGACCTGCCCGGCGGCGACCGCGGCGACCGAACGGGCGATCTCTTCCGGGGTGGCCTCCTTGAGCAGGTAGCCGCGCGCGCCGGCCCGGACCATGTCGTGGATGGTGGCGTCGTCGCCGAGCATCGTCAGGGCGAGCACCGCCACGTCGGGCAGGTCCCCCACGATGACGCGGGTCGCCTCGACGCCGCTCATCCCGGGCAGGTGCAGGTCCATCAGCACGACGTCGGGCCGGGTCGCGCGCGCTAACTCGACGGCGCGCTCGCCCGTCGCGGCGTGCCCGGCGACCTCCACGCCGTCGAGGTCGCCGAGCAGGGCGACCAGGCCGTCGGCGAACATCGGGTGGTCTTCGACGACGAGGACCTTCATGGTTTTCCCCATGGTTCCTCCAGAGGCAGGACGACCCGGACGGACGTGCCGCCGCCGGGCTCGGTGACCAGGTCGAACGTGCCGCCGAGGTCGGTGGCGCGGCGGCGCATCGACGACAGTCCGACCCCCGGTCGCACCGGCTCGGGCAGCCCGGAACCGTCGTCGTCGATCCGGAGTCGCAAGCCACCATCGCAGACGTCCAGGTCGATGGCGCAGCATGACGCGCCCGAATGGCGGGCGGCGTTGTTCATCGCCTCGGCCGCGATCCGGTAGGCGGCCAGTTCGACCGGGGCGGGCATGACGGGCAGCGCGCCCGCGGTGCGCACGACCACGGCCAGGCCGCCGGTGAAGTTCCCGGCCAGCTCCTCCAGCGCGCCGGTCAGCCCGAGGTCGTCGAGGGGCGGCGGGCGCAGGTCGTTGACGATCGCCCGGACGTTCACCACGGTCGCCCTGATCTGGGTCGCCAGCCCGGCCAGCAGCTCGGCCGCCTCCGGGGCCCGGCGGCGGGCCCGGTCGGCCTGGAACGCCAGCGCGGCCAGCGTGGGGCCGACGCCGTCGTGGAGCTCGTGCATGAGGCGGGCGCGCTCCTCCTCGCGGGCCGCCAGCAGCCGCCGGTGCGACCGTTCGAGGTCGGCGGCCAGGCGGTGGGCCCGCACGGTCACCGCGATGTGCGGCGCGAGTTCGGTCAGCACCGTCCGGTCGCGGCGGCGCAGCGGCTCCCCCACGACGAGCGTGCCGGTCTCCGCGCCCCGGTGCCGGAGCGGGACGCGTTCGAGCGGGCCGCCGGGCTCGCCCCAGGCCGCGACGACCACGCCGTCTTCCTCGACGGCGACGTACCGCACGCGCAGCGCCCTGCCCAGCGACTCGGTGACCTGTTCGAGCAGCTCGGAGGGGTGCCCGGCGCCCGCCAGCCGGTCGCCGAGCCGGCGCAGCGCGGCCACCGGGTCGTCGCGCTCGCCGAAGACCACCTGGTTGGCCCGCCGGTGGATCCTCGTGTACGCCGGATGCGCCAGCACCGCCGCCACCGCAAGCGCCAGCGGGGAGAGGTTGCCGAGGAGGAGGGCGCCGGCGGCGTACACGACCACGAGGGTCACCACCAGGGCGGCGACGGTGAGGGTGCGTACCAGCAGCAGGTCGATGTCCCACAGCCGGTGCCGCAGGACCGCGACGGCGAGCGCCACCGGCAGCGGGATCGGCGCCAGGACGATCAGCTCGGGGCTGTCCAGCACCGGCGGCGCGGCCGCCGCGACCACCGCGAGCGTGAGCAGACCCCCCGCCAGCACCCACTGCACCTGCCGCCTGACCTCCCCCGACGCCCGCCGGTAGCGCCGGCCGAGCGACCCGATCGCGGCCACGGCGGCGGCCAGCCCGAGGATCTGCCCGGCCGTCTGGAGGGGCGGCGCGAACTGCTGGAACGGCGGCACCACCCCGGTGTAGCCGGGCGGGAACAGGTGCGGCACGTCGACGTCCTCCGCCGGGGCCAGCGCCCACCCGGCCGCGCCGGTCACCATCGCCGCCACCGCCAGCGCCGCCACCGGCCACCAGCGGCGCGAGGGCAGCCGCCCGTCGGGCAGGAACAGCGGGAACAGCGTCGGCACGGCCAGATAGGGCGGCACCCACAGCCAGTTCGACACCCACATGAGCTCGTCGTCGAACGGCAGCGCCCGGTCGTTGATCCCGACGAGCCCGTAGGCGCCGATGGCCAGCGAGAACCCCTGCGCGAACCCGACCGCCAGCAGCAGCCACCCGACCCGCAGCTCCGGCCGCCGGGTGACCACGAACGCGCCGGGCACCCCGAACGCGACCGCCGTGACGGCCCGGAACGCGTCGAACCGCTCGACGAACCCGGCCACGTTCCGCTCGCGGAGGAGGGGTTCGACGGCGAGCGCCCCGGCCACGAACAGCAGGATGAGCCCGGCGACCGCGAACCCGGAATCGCCGAGGATCCGTCTGTTCCTGCTGTTCATCCGGCTTATCGTCGCATTCGGGACGTCCCGGCGTCATGGGACGAGAAGTCCCGGGTCTCGACGTGATCAGCGCCTCATGCGGGGATGGCGCAGGGCCCGTCAGGCTGGGCCGCATGACGACTCCGCCAGGCGTGACCGGCAGCGGCTCATGCGCCCGCGATGAACGCATGGTGGTGAGACCTCGCCGGCCAGGAGTGACCAGCCGGCCAGGCGCCGCGTGGCCGCTCGGGCGAGACGCATGATGTCGTCGGCCGAGAAGCTGACCCCGTTCGCCGTCGCGGGGGCGGTGAGCGCGCTCGGCTGGTTCGGCCTGGGAGCCGAGTCGATCGTCCGGCCGGAACCGGCGGACTTCCGCGACGCCCTGGTCCTGGTGCCGTGGACGCTGCTGACGGTGACGCTGCTGGGGGTCCACCTGGCCCAGCGCGACCGGACCGGCCGCGTCGGGGTCGCCGGGCTCGGCCTCATCGTGGCCGGGGCGGCGGTCGCGATCGCGGGGAACGTGGGGCTGGTGCTCGGGACGGAGGCGCTGACGTTCCTGTCGTTCCCGGTCGGGCCGCTGGTGTTCTGCGCCGGGCTGGCGGTGCTCGGGGTCGCGACCTGGCGCGCGGGGGTGTTCCCCCGGTGGACGGCGGCGCTGATCGCGACGAGCCAGGTCATGACGGTCGCGGTGGGGCTGGCGCTGTCGGCCTGGGCGCCGCTGAACGCGCACGGGAGTTACTCGGGCGTGGTGTGGCACGGGGTGACCATGCTGGCCGTGGCCGTGCGCCTGAGGCGGGTGCGCCCGGCGACATCATGAAATTTCCGGATCCATCCACACGCTCTTTAGGCCCGACCGATTGTCCATAATCGTTGCGCGACTAAACGATCAACTCCTCCGTTAGGCGACGATCTGCGATAGAACCAGCCCAGACACCCCCACCCACGGGAGCGATCTTGGACCAGGCGCCGCTCGAAGCACTACTCCCCTACGGCGGCGGATTGCTGGCCCTGTTCGTTCTTTTGTGGGCGGCGGACAAGTTCACCGGCGGCATCGTCGAGGAACTCGGAAAACAACTTCTCGGTCGCTTCCAGTCCAACCGTCAGCAAGACGTCCTGAAACCCAAGGCGCTGAGGGCCTACACCGCGGCGGTCCGCCAGAATTACAGCAGCCACACGATGGGGTTCCGTCGCGACGACGCCCCGATCATGGTGGAGAAGGTCTACGTACCGGCCCGCTACGAGGTCGACGGTGAGCGTCTGGCCCTCGAAGAGCGGTTACGCGACGCGGATCGCGCGGTGATCGTCGGGGAGCCCGGCGCCGGCAAGTCGATGCTGCTGAAGAGCCTCATGCTGCAATGGGCCAAGAATCCCAGCGGCAGGTCCATCCCGGTTCTCATCGACCTTCACCTATACGGCACGAACAGGTCGAACCTGACCGATTTGATGGTCCGTTCGCTCAGCCACGGCAAGTGGCAGTTCACCCCAAGACAACTCGAGAGCGCCTTGGCCGACGGGCGGCTGCGCCTCTATTTCGACGGCCTCGACGAGATCCTGCAGGCCCACTACAACGCGGCGCTCTCCGACATCAAGAATCTGGCCAGGCAGTATCACGGTTGCCCGATCTTCGTCACCTGCAGGGACGAGGTGTACGACGGCGAGCTGGCCGCCGAGTTCGGGCCCCCCATAGCCGTGGTCGACCTCGACGACGAAACCCTGCGGCTGCTCCTGCGGCACCTCCTTGAAAGCGACCAGCGGGTCGAGGCCCTGTTCAGGTCTCTGCAGGAGAACCGGCCCGTCCTGGCGCTCGCCCGCAGCCCGATGCTGCTGACCATGATCGCCTACCTCTACGCCGAGGGGGTGTTCGGCGGGCGGGGAGAACTCATGCCCCGTTCCCGCTGGGAGTTCTACGAAAGGCCATCGCCTATCTGCTGCGCCGCGACGAGGCCAGAGGGCTCGGCGAGATCACCCGGCACGGCCCCGCGATCAAGCTCGCGATCCTGCGGAAAGTCGCCCTGCTGCTGATGGACCGGCAGGCCTCCGACGACGCGAACGACCGCCGGGTGATCACCCATCTGGAGCTTCTCCGGGTGATCCGGAGCGAGGGCGACGACTTCAACCTCGACCCCGGCGAGGCCGACGGCCTGATTCGCGAGATCGTCGAGCGGAGCCGGCTCCTCATCCGCTTGGAGGGCAAGAACGACACCTACGGATTCCGGCATCTGACGCTGCAGGAGTATCTCGTCGCCCTGGAACTGCGTGCCGACTGGCACGGGCTGCTCCGTCGCTATTCCCGCCACCCGGAGGTCTGGCACGAAGTGGTCCGGCTGTGGTGCGGCCTCTCCTCGGACGACTCCACCCCCCTTCTCCGGAGGATCTACGAACTCGGCAGCGGAGACGGACGGCTGCTGACCCTCCGCTGCCTGGCCGAGGCCACCCGGGTCGACAGCGCGTTCGCCGGCGAGGTGATCGGCCACTATGTCAGCGCGCTGGAGTCGAACGCCAAGCTCTCCGAGCCCACCATCCGCGCGCTCGGGGCCCTGGGCAGCAGCGGCGGGCCGCGCGGCGACCGTCTGATGAATCACCTGCTGTGGATGGCGTCGAGAGATCCGTCGGCGGTCAGCCGGAACTTCATGGCCAGGCGCCAGATGTTCAGAGTGCTCGCCGCCACCGGCCGCGCGGACGCGGTCGACACTCTGATCAGTCTGACCCCGACGGAATCGGCCGCCCGGACCGAACTGAGGTCGATGGGAGAACTGGCGATTCCGGCCCTGGCCAGAGCGGCTCGCGACGGCAGCAGGTGGGCGATCAACCACATCGGCCGGATCGGCACCCCGGCCGCGGCCGAAGCCCTGGTCCCGCTGCTCGATACGCCGGAATCCACCTGCGTGCCGGCCGCCTGGTGGCTGGCGGCGTTGCTGAACAGCGACGACGTCCTGACCACATTGAACAAGGGCAAGGAGGTGATCCCCGGTGATCGGATCGACTGGATCACGGAACCCTTCCACCGGGAGACCTCGCCCCGCCTGAGGTCGATCATCAGCCGAACCGCGTGGCTCATCAGAGAAAATCTCGACAAAGGCGTGCCGGACACCTTGCCACCCCTGAGCCCTCTGATAGTTCTTCCCTTGCACGTCGAGCTACAGCCGAAGGTCGAGGCGCGGCTGTTCACCATCGATTCGGAGCTGAAAGAACTGGCACGGAAGATCGCCGCCGAAGATCCGGCGCTTCCCTCTCTGCCCCATATCACCGTCATCGCCGCGGACGTCTACAGGCTGATCGACAACATCGGTACGGCCGCCCAAGCGGGGGCGATCGAGAGTGGGACGGTGCGGCAGGCCGAGCGGCTCATCGGAGAGGTGCTCCGGAGGGCGTTCGGCGAATCACCCGATCGGTCGGCCGTCGATCGGTATGAGCGTCTGCTGAGCACGCTGGACTTTCCGGTCAAGTCGGGACTCGTCGCCAGCCTCGCGATGAGGGTGTGCCGCCGCGACGACTGGGAGCAGCTCGCACGGCCGACCCCGAAACCGCTCCTCCTCGGCGTGCTCACCAGAACCGTCTGGAGCTGCATCGGGCTGGCCCTGGCGATTTCAGGCGGAATTCAGCTGATCAATACGATCAGAGGGGTGGATGCCTGGGGGCCGTCCTGGCTGGCGATCACGGTGGTCATAGCCCTCGTGATCGCCGTCATATCATTTCCGATCGCCCTGGCGATGGTGCCCGAATCCATCGAGAGCGACACGGCCTATTTCTTTTTCGGCATTTCCGCGATAGTCGGAGCCCCCGTATTGATCGGCAACGGGTTCGCGGCCACCCAGGCTTTCCTGCGCGTGTACATCGGCACCTCGAGCTGGATGCTCATCATAGGCGTGCTCATCTTCGCCGTCTGGCTGCTCTTCGCCTACGTGGGCCGGTTGGAGCGATTCGAGAACCCGTTCCGGAGCCTGTTGCACAAATACGCGCCGCACCTCCTTCCGGCCTAGGTTCGCCCGGCCCCCGAACCGGGCGAACCTGCCGTCACAGAGTGCGGATCAGACGTAGACGCCGAACTCCCAGAGCGAGTAGCCCCACGGCGTCCCGCGCTGGGTCATCTCCACGCGGACATACCGGGCCGTCGCCGTCAGGTTCAGGCTGTCGAAGCCGCCGTCGCCCGTCGTGGTGGCGAAGGACTCGGTCCAGGTGGTGCCGTTGGTGCTGGTCAGGACCTTGTACGACTTCCCGTACGCCCCCTCCCACGCCAGCTGCACGTGCTTCACCGCCTGGTTGGAGCCCAAATCTACCTGGATCCACTGCGGGTCGGCCCACTCGCTGGCCCAGCGGGAGGTGTAGCTGCCGTCGGTGGCCCGCGCGGCGTTGAAGGGGCCGCCGTCGCCGGTCGCCTGGAAGGTCGAGGCCGTCGTCGTCTTCCCGACGGCCACGTTGGTGCCGGGAGCGACGGGCGGCACGACGCGGAACGACTTGGTCTCGATGCCGACGTTGCCGTGGCCGTCGTAGGCGTACACGTACACCTTCCAGACGCCCATGGCCTGCGGCGCGGTCACCGAGAAGCGGCCCGGCGCCGTCTCGGTGAACCGCACGTGGTCGAAGCCTCGGTTCCCGTTGACGTGCTTGTTGGAGAACATCAGGTTGTAGCGGATCAGGTCGCCGTTCGGGTCCGTGGTGCCGGTCTCCACGACGAACTGCGAGCCCGCCGGGACGGCCGTCTGGTTCTGGACCGTCATCGAGTTGATCTCCGGCGGGGTGTTGGCCGAGGCCGTGCCGGTGTACGCCCGCTTCAGCGAGTGGTAGCCGTGCCGGCGCCAGCCGCCCGTGAGGGTGTTGAGCCACACGCCGCCGAAGTCGTTCTCCAGGCCGTAGTGGAACTGGGTCGCCCCCAGCGCCACGCCGGTGTGGCCGTGGATGGCGTTGTAGCTGGCCGTGTACATGTCGCGTTTCTGCAGGTCGGTCGGCTCGGTCGGGACCCCGTTGACGTCGTTGGGGACCTCCCACTCGCCGTCCGGACCCGCTTCGGTGACGATGTACGGCTTGGTGTACCCGCCGTTGATCCAGTCGGTGCGGACCGTGTGGATCGCGCCGTAGGAGTTGACCGCCAGCAGGTCGAGGGCCGGCGAGTGAGCCTTGTAGTAGGTCCAGGCGAAGGTGTAGGCGTCGGTCGAGGTCACCGGGTGGTTCGGGTCGGCCGCCTTGACGGCGACCGCGACCTCGTTGACGAACTGGGCGTAGGCGATCCGCCGGGCCTCGACGGTGGCGGCGGGCAGGCCGTGGTCCTGCATCGTCAGGATGACCTCGTTGCCGACGTCCCACATCAAGACGCCCTGGCGGCCCTTCAGCGCGTTCACCCGGGCCACGATCTCGGCCTTCACGGCGGTCTTGTAGGCCGTGTCGTTCACGTAGTCGGCGCCCTGGTTGAGCCAGTGGCCGACGATCACCTTGATGCCGTGCTGGGCGGCCTTGTCGAGCAGGGCGGGGGTGGCGTCGTCCACGCCCCAGATGCGGATCGTGTTGACGCCCATGTTCTTCAGGTCGCGCATGTAACCGTCGCCGGCGCCCTGCGGGGGGCCGTACGTGAGGCCCTTGACCTCCCACGGCTTGCCGTTCACCTGAAGCTGCCAGTTGCCCTGGGCGCCCGTCACCCGGACGACCGACGGCCCGGCGGGGGTCGCGGGGTCGGTCATCGCGGCGGGGGTGGCGCCGGTCTGGCGGGCGACCTGGACCCAGTCGACGCTCAGCACGCCCCCCGGCGTGGTCGCGGCCGTCGGGGTGGTCTGACCGGCCAGCGCGTTCGGCAGCGAGCCGCCGATGGCCAGGTCGAGGCGCAGGTAGAAGCCATGGTGGATGGCCGCCTGCCAGGCCGCCACGCCGACCTGGGACTCCCTGACGACCCAGGTCTGCCGGCCGTCGAGGTAGAAGCGGACCTCCTCGTCGGTCTTGGTGCGGTCGATGATCTGCGTGTACTCGTGGTAGCCGGTCTGGCAGCCCGTGCACGACGCGAAACCGCTGGTCCGGCCGTCGTACTCGTTGCAGACGCCGCCGGGCGCGGTGCCGCAGTGGAGGGTCTGGGCGAGCTGGCTGCGGCCGTTGACGTTGGTCATGATGTCGGTCTCGCCGACACCGGGCCAGTTGGTGTAGTTGCCCCGGTAGGCGGCTCCAGTGGCACGGAAGCCGGGCCAGTAGCCGAGGGCGTTGGCGACGTCGGGCTGCTTGAGGCGGGCGCTGAACCTCAGCAGCTGACCGGGCTGCGGGGCGAAGTCGGTGCGCTGGGTCTCGACGCGGCCGGAGGTCCAGTTGCCGGCGCCGTCGCGCAGCGCCTTGATCTCCAGGAAGCCCTGGCCGTTCAGCGACACGTTGGCGGTGGAGGCGCTCATGGTCTCGACCTCGCCGGTGCCCCAGTTGGCGGCGCCGCCGGGGTAGGAGGTGCCGGTGCGCAGCAGCCAGTTGGCGGCCGACGGGGAGGTGCCGGAGCCGCCGGTGAAGTCGTCACGCCAGACCTCGGTCCAGGTGCCCGGGTCGGGATCCGGGTCGGGGTCGGCGCCGCCACCGCTGTACACCGCCATCTCCCACAGGCTGTAGCCCCAGCCGGAGTTGCGGGCGGTGCCGTGCATGCGGATGTAGCGGCCGGTCCCGCTCACGTCGATCGTCGTGGTGCCGCCGGCGCCCGTCGTGGTGCTGTGCAGGTCGGTCCAGGTCGTGCCGTTCGTGCTCGACTGGATCTTGTACGCCGTCGCGTACGCCCCCTCCCAGGTCAGCACCACCTTGCAGACCGGCAGCGACGACCCCAGGTCGACCTGGACCCACTGCGGGTCGCTGTAGGCGCTGGACCACCGGGTGGTCGCCGAGCCGTCGAAGGCGGCGCTCGCCGGGGTCCCGGCGTTCTCGAGGCTGGACGCCGTCGCGGTCTTCCCCTGGGCGACGTTGGCGGTGCCGCACGCGCCTCCGGGGTCGCCGGTCCCGCCGCCCGGCCCGAAGACCTGGAACTCCCAGAGGGAGTAGCCGTAGCCGGTGCCGCGCTGGGTGCCGTAGAGGCGGACGTACCGCCCCGAACCGGTAACGTTCAGGGTCTGGACGCCGCCCGCGCCGGTCGTGGTGGTGTAGACGTCGGTCCAGGTCGTGCCGTTGGTGCTGGTCTGGATGGCGAAGGAGCGGCCGAAGGCGGCCTCCCAGTGCAGCACGACCTGGCTGATCTGCTGGGTGGAGCCCAGGTCGGCCTGGATCCACTGCGGGTCGCTGAAGTTGGAGGCCCATCGGGTGGTCAGGTCGCCGTCGAAGGCGGCGGCCGGGACGAAGGCCCCGCCTTCGGAGGAGGAGGCGGTCGCGGGTTTGCCCTGCGAGATCGGCGGGTCGGCGGCCGCCGCCGGGGAGGTGACGGCCAGCCCGGACGCGACGAGCGCGATCAGGATGGCGATGAACAGGCCTAAGCGGGACACGGCCGCTCCTTGGGGGGTGAAGGGCTTCGCGGTTGGAGAGCGCTCTCCAAATCAAGAGACTCGCGCGGGCGGCTGACAGGTGTCAAGGCCCCAATCCCCGGTGGGGAAACACCCGCGAAACACCCGGGAGGGCCGGAAGAGGGCGTCGACGCAGGCGGAGAGCGCTCTCCACTCGAGTGGGCCGCCGACCGAAACACCCGCTTTGACCTGCAGTAAGACGCGACCTGACCTAGTTCGGCGCGGCCCCGGGTTGTCAAGGGCGGGCCCTGAAGCGGCGCTGAAACTGCAGGCCGTTACCGCGATGTCATGAAACGTAATGAAATTTCGTCGTTTCCTTGCCCTGCCGAAAACGCGTCCATAGCCTCGCTGAAGGGCGTAGTGGGAGCGCTCCCAAAAGCAGGCGGCGGGGGCGCGGGTTCGTGCTGTCCGCGGTCGGTCACGGCTCGACCTGCGCATCCGCCCCCTCAGAGGGCCTCGACGAATCCGGAGCATCTGTTGACCAGTCTCTCCCCGGCCAAACAGGCACTTCTCGCTCGCCGGCTGCAGCGCCGGACCGTCTCGGAGACCATCGCGCCGCGCTCCCCCGAGGTCGTCCCGCCGCTGTCGCACGCGCAGGAGCGCCTGTGGTTCCTGGAGCACTACCGGGCGGGGACGACGGCGTACACGATCCCCTTCACGGCCCGCCTCACCGGCGCCCTCGACGAGACGGCCTTCGCGGCGGCCGTCACCGAGGTGTCGCGCCGGCACGAGAGCCTCCGCATGCGCTTCCTCGCCTCGGACGACGGCCTGCCCGAGGTGGTCGTCGACGCCGAGCCCGCCACCGAGTTCACCCTCGTGGAGGCCGGCTCGGAGGCGGCCGCCCGGGAGCTGATGGCCGCCACGCTGGCCCGCCCCTTCGACCTGTCGGCCGGGGGGCTGCTCCGCGTCCTGCTGGTCCGCCTGGCCCCGGACGACCACGTCCTGCTGATGGCCGCCCACCACGCGGTCACCGACGGCTGGTCGGGCGAGATCCTGCTGCGCGAGCTGCTGACCCTGCACGCGGGCGGGACCCTCGACCCGCTGCCGATCCAGTACGGCGACTACGCCCTGTGGGAACGCACCCGCGACCACACCCGCGACCTCGCGTACTGGCGCGACCGGCTGACCGGGGTGCCGCCGCTGGAGCTGCCGCTCGACTTCCCCCGCCCGGCCGAGCAGACCACCTCCGGCCGCAGCCACCGCTTCCGCGTCGATCCCGATCTCCTGGCCCGGTTCGCCGACCAGGGCGTGACGCCCTACATGGTCATGCTGGCCGCGCTGCAGCTCACCCTCGGCCGGTGGTCGGGGCAGCGCGACTTCGCGGTGGGCTCGCCGGTCAGCGGACGCCCGCTGCCCGAGCTCGAACCCCTCGCCGGCATGTTCGTCAACACGCTCGCGATGCGGGCCGACCTGTCGGGCGACCCGACCTTCGGGGAGTTCCTGGTCCGGGTCCGCGACGCCTGCCTGGACGCCTACGCGCACCAGGAGCTGCCGTTCGACAAGCTGGTCGGCGAGCTGAAGGTGGAGCGCGACGTCAGCCGGTCGGCGGTGTTCCAGGTGCTGCTGGCGCTGCAGAACTACGGGGTTCCGGACGACCACGGGCTGACGGTCTCGGCGTTCCATCCCGAGACCACGGTCAGCCGCTTCGACCTGGCCTTCTACCTCTGGGACGACGACGGCCTGGTCATCTACAACCCCGACCTGTTCCGGCCCGAGACCGTCACCCGGCTGACCGACTCGCTGACCACCGTCCTGCGCGCCGCGCCGGAGACCCCGCTGTCGCAGGTGGCGTGGGTGCCCGACCCCGCCGGGGCGCTGGCCCTCGGCGTCGCGGCCCCGGCCCGGCCGCTGCCCGCGCGGCTGCTGCACGAGCTGCCGCCCGTCACCGACGCCCCGGCCGTGGTGTTCGGGGGCGAGACGCTGACGTACCGGGAACTGGACCTGCGCGCCAACCACGTTGCCCACCGGCTGCGGGCGGCGGGGGTGGCCCCGGGCGACCGCGTGGCCGTCTGCCTGGAGCAGTCGGCCGGTCTGGCCGCCGCCCTGCTGGGCGTCCTCAAGGCGGGCGCGGCCTACGTCCCCCTCGACCCGGAGCAGCCGGACGACCGGCTGGCCTACCTGATCGGCGACTCGGGCGCCCGGGTGTCGGTCACCGGACGCCCGCTGCCCGGCGGAACCGTCGAACTCGCCCTGGATCGGGGCGAGGCGGCCGAGCCGCCCGTCACCGAGGTCACTCCGGACGACCTCGCCTACGTGATCTACACCTCCGGGACGACCGGCCGCCCCAAGGGCGTGGCGGTGCAGCACCGGGAGGTGCTGACCTACCTCTCCGGGGTGCACGAGCGGTTCGGGATCGAGGACGGGAAGGTGTTCGCCCTCCCCCAGTCGCTCGCCTTCGACTTCGGGGTGACGATCTTCTACCTGTCGCTGATGACGGGCGGCACCCTGCACCTGATCCCGCCGAAGTCGACCGACCCGTGGCCGGTCCGCCCCGACTACCTGAAGATGACCCCCTCCCACCTGGCGGCCCTCGACGTCGAGCTCCCGAAGGAGCTGCTCATCCTCGGCGGCGAGGCCTCGACCGTCGGCTGGGCCTCCGAGCTGGCCGGGCACTGCCGGGTGGTCAACCACTACGGCCCCACCGAGGCCACCGTCGGCGTGACCACCTTCGAGGTCGAACCCGGTCAGACCGGTCAGGCCACGCTGCCCATCGGACGGCCGCTGCCGGGGGCCCGGGTCTACGTCCTGGACGAGCACCTGCGGCCCGTCCCGCCCGGGGTCACGGGGGAGATCTACCTGGGCGGCGACCGGCTCGCCCGCGGCTACCTCGGCAAGCCCGCCCTCACCGCCGAGAAGTTCCTGCCCGACCCCTACGGGCCGCCCGGCTCCCGCGTCTACCGGACCGGCGACCTCGGCCGGTGGACCCACGAGGGGGTGCTGCAGTTCCTCGGCCGCCGCGACCTCCAGGTCAAGATCCGGGGTTACCGGGTCGAGCTGAGCGAGGTCGAGACGGTGCTCGCCGAGCACCCCGCCGTCGCGCAGGCGGTGGTGGAGCTGCGCGACCAGCGGCTGGTCGCCTACCTGGTCGGCGACGAGATCCCGGCCGCCGACCTGCGGGCCTGGGCGAAGGACCGGCTGCCCGACTACATGGTCCCGGCCCGCTGGATGTGGCTGGACGTCCTGCCGCTCAAGTCGCACGGCAAGGTCGACCGCGCGGCCCTGCCGTCGGCCGACGAGCCGGTCCTGACCGGCCTGGTCGCGCCCGCGACGGAGGCCGAGGAGACGATCGCCGCGATCTGGGCGGCGGTGCTGGGGCTGGAGCGGGTCGGGGTGACCGACGACTTCTTCGACCTGGGCGGCCACTCGCTGCTGGCCATGCAGGTGGTGGCCCGCATGCGCAAGGCCGGCCACCCGGTGACGCTGATGCGGCTGTTCAGCCACCCGACCGTGCGCGACCTGGCCCGGTCGGCCCCCGGCTCCGGCGGCCTGCTGCACCGCCTCACTCCCCCGCGCCCGGTCACGGGCTCCGTCGTCTGCGCCCCCTACGGCGGCGGCAGCGCCGTCATCTTCAAGCCGCTGGCCGACGCGATGCCCGCCGACTGGGCGCTGCACTCGATCGCCGTCCCGGGCAACGAACTGGGCGAGGAGCCGCGCCCGACCGAGGAGGTCGCCGAGCAGGTCACCGCCGAGATCCTGGCCGGCGTCGAGGGCCGCGTCGTCCTGTACGGCCACTGCGGCGCGGGCACCACCCTCGTCGCGGCCATCGCCCGGCGGCTCGAAGCGGCCGGCCGCCCGGTCGAGGCCGTCTACCTGGGCGGCGTGTTCCCCTTCACCCGCCCTCGGGGCCTGTTCGCCCGGGTCGGCGAGTGGCTGGAGGACCACGGCGGCAACCAGTCGCGCATCAACGGCCTGGTGGCCTCGGGCCTGGACGTCGCCGAGTTCGACCAGGCCGAGCTCGAGCTCATCGTCCGCAACCGGCGGCGCGGCACCCGGGAGGCGGAGCGGTACTTCGCCCGGCTCTTCGAGGAGGGCGCGGAGCCGCTGTCGGCCCCGGTGATCGCGGTGGCCGGGGAACGCGACCCGGTCGTCGAGTTCTACCAGGAGCGCTACCGCGAGTGGCACTGCCTGTCGCGGGTGACGGCCTGTGTGGTCCTGGACGAGGCCGCGCACTACTTCGTGAAATATCGGGCGGAGGAGCTGGCCACCATCGTGACCAGCGTCCACACCGGACTGGCCGAGGACGCCGGCCCGCTGCCGGCGAAGGGCACGGGCACCTGGTGGGTGGAGGGCGTCTCCCGGACCACACCGGACGTCCCGGATCTGCCGCAGTCGACCGGTCCCGCGCCGAGCATGCGGCGGTTCCTGGTGCTCGCCGCCGGTCAGCTCGTCTCGATGACCGGGTCGGCGCTGACCGAGTTCGCCATCCCGCTCTGGATCTATCTGGAGACCGGCTCGCTGGCGAACTTCGCGCTGTTCTCGGTGCTGGGCCTGGTGCCGGGACTGCTCGCGGCCCCTCTCGCGGGGGCCGTCGTCGACCGGTTCAACCGGCGGGCGGTGCTGCTGTGCGCCGACCTCGCGGCCGGAGGGACCCAGCTCGGGCTGGGGCTCCTCGTCTGGACCGGAACGATACAGATCTGGCATGTCTATCCGCTGCTCGTCACACTGTCGGTCGCGCTCACCTTCCAGCGGGTCGCGTACGCCTCGGCGATCCCCCAGCTCGTGCCTAAGCGGTTCCTCGGGCACGCCAACGGGGTGGTCGGGATGGCCACCGGGGTCGCGCAGCTCGTCGTCCCGCTGGTCGCGGCGGGGCTGCTCGCGGTGGTCGGGCTGGGCGGCATCCTGGTCATCGACGTGGTCAGCTACGCGGTCGCGATCATCGTGCTGGCCGCGATCAAGTTCCCGCGCACCCTGCCGTGGAAGCGGCGGGAGACCGTGCTCAAGGAGATGGCCGAGGGGTTCCGCTACACCTGGGGGCACCTGGGCATCCGGCGGATGCTGCTGTTCTTCGCGGTCGTGAACCTGTTCATGTCGCCGCTGTTCCTGCTGGTCTCGCCGCTGGTGCTGAGCTTCGCCGACACCGCCGACGTGGGGCGGGTGGCGTTCTTCGGCGGGCTCGGGGTCTTCCTCGGCGGGCTCGCCATGACCTTCTGGGGCGGCCCGCGCCGGCTCCGGCTGCGCGGCCAGCTGCTCGCCACCCTCTCGCTCTCGGCGTTCGCGCTGGTGGTCGGGGTGCGGGAGGACCTGGTCGTGATCGCGGCCGGCGTCTTCGGCATGTTCGCCTCGCTGACCGTGCTGAACGGGATCTACAACACGATCATCCAGGTCAAGGTTCCCCAGCGGTTCCACGGCCGGGTCTTCGCGCTGAACCAGCTTGTGGCCTTTTCGACACTCCCGATCGGCTATGGGCTCATCGCCCCGTACGGAACGGCGCTGTTCGAGCCGTTGATGGCCGCCGACGGCCCGCTGACCAGCACCGTCGGCGTGATCATCGGGACCGGGGAGGGCCGTGGGATCGCTCTCATGTACGTCCTGTTCGCCCTGGTCATGGCGGCCACGGTCGCCGTCGGGACGCGGATGCGGCGGCTGTGGAATTTCGATCTGGAGGTTCCGGACGCCATCCCCGACGATGTCATCGGGTTCGCGGCACTCCACGCGAAAGAGGGACGCGGACGGCCGTGAATCCGCCCAGGGAACAGGCACAGCACGGAGGAAAAGTGAACGAAGATCGGGTCATGCGGCTCTGGAGCGACATCCTCGGGGTTCCGGTCACGTCCCCGGACGACGACTTCTTCGACCTCGGCGGTCAGTCGCTCTCGATGGTGCAGTTCTTGGCCAGGGTCGAGAGCGAGTTCGGCGTGGAACTGCCGATCGAGGTGCTGTTCGCGGGCGACCTGACCGCGTCCGGGGCGGCACGGGCCATCCAGGAGATCCTCGACGAGGAGGGCGAGGACGTCGACGCGCTGCTCGCCGAGGTCGACGCCCTGCCGACGGGCGAGATCAAGGCGCTCCTGGGAGACCGCTCGTGGCACGAGTGATCATGTCCACGCACGGCAGCCATGGTGACGTGCTGCCGTTCGTGGCCCTCGGCCGGGCGCTGCGCGAGCGCGGTCACGAGGTCGAGCTCCTCACCCACGGCCCGTTCCGGGACCTGGCCGAGCGCGCCGGACTGGAGTTCACCGCGATCGACACGAAGGAGGCGTACGAGGCGAACCTGGCGGACACTCCCCCGCTGCTGGGCGCCGGCCTCCGGCGGTGGCGGGACTACTACGAGGCCAACGGCCTGTTCGAGCAGATCGCGTTCGAGATCTGGCACACGATGGAACGGTACGTCCCCGGCGAGACGATCCTGGTCGGGCGGCACACCACGGCCATCTCCACCCTGTTCGCGGCCGAGGCGCTCGACGCCCCGGCGGCCTGGGTGGCGGTGACGCCGATCCAGTACATGTCCGAGCGCGGCGTCGCGCACACCTACGCCCGGACGATGGCCGACCGCCTCGACGCCATCCGCTCGGGCAACGGGCTGCCGCCCGTGCGCGACTGGGCGGCGTGGTTCGCCTCGGCCCACCTCGACGTCGCTCTGTGGCCCTCGTGGTTCGACGCGGCGGGCACCCCGGCCCCCAAGCGGGTGCGCCTGACCGGCGCGCCCCTGGGCGACTCCGCCGGCGACCACGACCTGCCGCCGGAGGCCGAGGAACTGCTCGACCGGGACGCCGTCCTGGTCACCGGCGGGACCGGCCGGATGCTGCACCAGCGGTTCTACGAGGTCGCCGTCGAGGCCTGCCGGGCGGTCGGGCGGCCCGCGCTGCTGGCCGTACGGCACCGCGACCTGGTGCCCGAGACGCTGCCCGACGGGATGCGCTGGTTCCCCGGCCTGCCGTTCGAGCGGGTCGTCCCGAGAGTGGGCGCGATCCTGCACCACGGCGGGATCGGCACCCTGATCAGGGCGGCCACGTCGGGCACCCCGCAGGTCGTCCTGGCC
Organism: Herbidospora galbida; assembly: GCF_005233835.1. Taxonomy (GTDB): domain Bacteria; phylum Actinomycetota; class Actinomycetes; order Streptosporangiales; family Streptosporangiaceae; genus Herbidospora; species Herbidospora galbida. The sequence goes on from NZ_SZQA01000026.1 coordinate 121,685, forward strand.
CACGGGTTCGACCGGGCCGAGAACGGCGCCCGGGTCGCGGCGGCCGGGCTCGGGTCGTGGCTGCCCGAGCAGCGATGGTCGCCCGAGGAGGCCGCGGCGCTGCTGAAGGCCGCGCTGACCGGGCCGCGCGTCCGGGTGCCCGCCGACGGCGGGCTCGGCGCGGCGGCCGAGGCGATCGAAGGGCTGGCGGGATCGTCGGCGCCCTACTCGGCCAGACATCTACTCACCCGGGAGGAGCGCCTGGCGCTCGCCCGCCGACTGCGTTCAGGAGAGACGGCATGACCCCGGCTCAGTTACGCGCCTGGTTCCTCCAGCAGTTCGACCCCGAGGACGCCGCCTTCAACCTGCACCGGGTCCGGCTGCTGACCGGGCCCCTCGACCCCGCCACGCTCGAAAGCGCGCTGACCTCGGTGGCCCGGCGGCACGAGACGCTCCGGACCCGCTTCCCCGCCGTCGACGGGCGGCCGACGCTCGTCGTCGAACCGGCCGCGCCGGTCGAGGTGGAGTGGCTGCGGGCGTCGTCTGACGAGGAGGCCGAGCGGCTGGTCGCCGAGCGCACCAACCGGCCCTTCGACCTGGTCGCCGACCTGCCGTTCCGGGCGTCGGTGATCGGGCTCGGGCCCGAGAGGCACGTGCTGGTGCTGGTGGCCCACCACATCATCTGCGACGGCTGGTCGCTGGACGTCCTCATGGACGACCTGGCGGTCTTCTACGGCGGCGGCGAACCCGACCCGCTGCAGGTCACCGCCCGGGAGCACGCCGCGCAGACGCCGGAGATCGACGCGAAGGAGCTGGCGTACTGGCGCGAGCGCCTGGCGAACCCGCCGACGCTGGAGCTGCCCGCCGACCGGCCCCGCCCGGCCGAGCGGATCGGGCACGGCGACGAGATGGCGTTCCGGCTCCCGGCGTCGCTGGTCGCCCGGCTCTCCGAGGTCGCCCGCACCTCCCGCTGCACGCTGTTCGCGCTGCTGCTGGCGGCCTACCAGGTGCTGCTGTCGCGGCACTCCGGCCAGGACGACGTGACCGTCGGCGTCCCCGACGGCGGGCGGGACACCGAGGAGGCCCACGCGCTGGTGGCGGGCCTGTCGGGGATGCTGGTGCTGCGCGGCGACCTGTCGGGCGACCCGCCGTTCCAGAAGTTCCTGCGCGGCACGATGGCCGCCCTGCTGGGCGCGCTGTCGCGGCGGCGGGTCCCGTTCGAGCGGCTCGTCGAGGAGCTCGACATCGGCCGCGACCTCAGCGTCACGCCGTTCTACCAGACCACGCTCACCCTCCACCCGGGCGAGCTGGAGCGCGAGCAGCGCTTCTCCGGGCTGACGGCGACCCCGTTCCCGCACGGGTGGAAGTGGGTGCGCTGCGACGTCGCGGTCGACGTGTTCTGGGCCGGCGACGACAGCGGCGACCTGGTGACCGTGGTCCGCTACGACACCGACCTGTTCGACGAGCCGACCGTCGCGGCCCTGTTCGAACGCTGGCGGGTGCTGCTGCACGGCATCGCCGACGACCCCTCGCTGCCGCTCTCGCGGCTCCCCCTGATGACCGCCGACGAGCGGGACACGCTCGTCACGACGTGGAACGCGACCGCCCGGCCGATCCCGCCGCCGCTGCCCCGGCTGTTCGCCGACCAGGTGGCCCGCACCCCCGACGCGATCGCCTTCTCCGACGGCGAGCACGTGCTGACCTACGCCGAGCTCGACCGGGCCGCGAGCCGGATCGCCGGGCGGCTCGGCGACCGGCGGGGGTCCGTCGTCGCGGTGTGCGTCGACCGGTCGGTGCGGGTGCTGCCCGCGCTGCTGGGCGTGATGCGGTCGGGGGCGGCGTACCTGCCGATCGATCCCGACAACCCGCCGGCCCGCATCCAGTACATGCTGGAGGACTCCGGCGCGGTGCTGGTGCTGGCCGACGAGGGGCCCGCGGAGCGCCTGCCGGAGGGCGTCGAGGTCGTCACGGTCTCCGAGGCGCTGGCGGCCGATCCGGCCGACGGGTTCCCGCCGGGGCCGGACGACCACGCGTACACCCTCTACACCTCGGGCTCCACCGGGCGGCCCAAGGGGGTGGTGATCCGGCACTCGGCGCTGGCCAACTTCCTGGCCGGGATGGCCGACCTGCTCGGGTCGGACCCCGGGCAGACCTGGCTGGTGCTGTCGTCGGTGTCGTTCGACATCTCGGCGCTGGAGCTCTACCTGCCGCTCGTCGGCGGCGGGAGGGCCGTCATCGCCGAACGCGACGTCGCCGTCGACGGCGCGGCGCAGATCAAGCTGATCGAGGACGCCGGGATCACCCACATCCAGTCGACGCCGTCGGGCTGGCGGGTGCTGATCGAGGCCGGGTTCTCCGACCCGGAGATCACCGGGCTGGTCGGCGGCGAGGCGCTGCCCGAGGAGCTGTCGCGCGAGCTGCGGCCGAGGCTCGGCCGCCTGGTCAACGTCTACGGCCCCACCGAGACCACCATCTGGTCCACGACCTGGGAGGTGCCCGCCGGCGGCGGGGAGCCCCGGATCGGGCGGCCGATCGCCAACACCACGTGCTACGTCGCCGACCGCGCGGGCGGCGTCGCGCCGACCTTCGTCGCCGGTGAGCTGCTCATCGGCGGGGCCGGGGTGGCCGACGGCTACCACGGCCGCCCCGAGCTGACCGCCGAGCGGTTCGTGGAGTTCCAGGGCGAGCGGGTCTACCGGACCGGCGACCGGGCCCGGTGGGGCTTCGACGGGAACCTGGAGTTCCTCGGCCGGATGGACAACCAGGTCAAGGTCCGCGGGTTCCGGGTCGAGCCCGGCGAGGTCGAGGCGGCGATCCTGACCTGCCCGGGGGTCGACCAGGCGGCGGTGACGGCGCGGGGCGACATCCTCGTCGGCTACATCGTCGGCGACGCCGACCTCGGCGACCTGCGCGACCACCTGGAGAAGATCCTTCCGGCGTACATGATGCCGGCGCTCTGGACCCGCCTCGGCTCGATGCCGATGACCATCAGCGGCAAGGTCGACCGCAAGGCGCTGCCCGATCCGGTGGCCGAGAGCGGGGCCGAGTTCGTCGAGCCCCGCACCGACGCCGAGCGCCTGGTGGCCGACATCTGGCAGGAGGTCCTCGGCCTCGACCGGGTCGGCGCGCTCGACGACTTCTTCGCCGTCGGGGGCCACTCCCTGATCGCCGTACGGGTGGCGGCCCGCATCCGCGCGATCATCGACCTGGACGTGCCGATCAGGTATCTGTTCCTCCGCCGGACGGTCGAGGAGCTGGCCAGGACCATCGAGGACCTGCTGACCGAGGAGCTCGACGGGCTGACCGACGAGGAGGCGGCGCGGCTGGTGGATTGACAGGGCCCGTCCCGGATCCCTTCAATGGAGAGCGCTCTCCAACCCACTCAGACGCGGGGGGATCTGTGGACTTCGTCCGGCTGTTGTCCGGGTCGTCGGTATGGCGAACCGCTTCGGAACCTCTCCTGGGGCTGCCCGAACTCGTCATGTCCGACGGCCCGGTCGGGGTGCGCGGCCCCGGCTGGGACGAGCGGCGCACCTCGCTCGTCCTGCCCTCCCCGACCGCCCTGGCGGCGACTTGGGACGCCGATCTCGTGCGCGACCTCGGCGCCCTGCTGGGCTCCGAGGCCCGCCGCAAGGGGGTCGACGTCCTGCTGGCGCCCAACCTCAACCTGCACCGCTCCCCGCTCGGGGGCCGCCACTTCGAGTGCTTCTCCGAAGACCCCCTGCTCACCGGGCTGATCGGGGCCGCCTACATCGCCGGCGTCCAGTCGCGCGGGGTGGCGGCGACGGCCAAGCACTACGTCGGCAACGAGGCCGAGACCGAGCGGATGACCTACGACTCGCTCATCGCCGCCCGGGTGCTGCGGGAGGTCTACCTCGCGCCGTTCGAGGCGGCGGTGGCGGCCGGGGTGTGGGTGGTGATGTCGGCGTACAACCAGGTCAACGGGGCGTTGATGGCGGAGAGCCCGCTCCTGCGCGACCCGCTGAAGACCGAGTGGGGCTTCGACGGCGTGGTGGTCTCCGACTGGGGCGGCGTCCGGTCGACGGTCGCCTCGGCCCTGGCGGGCCAGGACCTCGCGATGCCGGGGCCGAACGACTTCTGGGGCGACCCGTTACGCGAGGCCGTGCGCGAGGGGACGGTCCCGGAGGCGGTCGTCCACGACAAGGTCGCCCGCCTGCGGCTGCTGGCCGCGCGGGTCCGTGCCCTGCCCGAGTCGGCGACCGGGCCGAGACCACGCGCCGAACACGACGCGCCCTTCCCGGCGGCCCTGTCCGGCCGCCCGCACCCCGGTCGCGCGACTCCCCCCGGAGTTCCGATGACGCTGGCCGAGCGGGTGCAGCTCACCCGGAACGGCCTGCTCGCGCCGGAGGCGGCCGGATCGGAGCGGGCCGCCGGCGGTGGTGCGGCCGACCCCGACGAGCTCGCGCTGCTCCGGCGGGCGGTGGCCGACTCCTGCGTGCTGCTGAAGAACGACGACGGCGTGCTGCCGCTGGCCACGCCCCGGATCGCGGTCATCGGCGCGCACGCGGCGCGCACCAGGATCCAGGGCGGCGGCAGCGGCGGGGTCTATCCCTCCGCCGTCGTCTCGATCCTCGACGGGCTGCGGGAGGTCGCGCCCGGACTGGTCCACGTGCCGGGGGTCGACATCCAGGCCGGGCCGTCGCCCGTCGACCGGGCGTGGGTGCGGATGCTCGGCGACGACGGCGCGGAGCTGTTCGCCGAGGACCGGCGGACCGGGTGGCTGCCCGAACCGTCGGTGGTCGAGGGCACCAGGACCGTCGAGGTCAGCTCCTTCCTGCGGCCGGAAGTTTCAGGACACTGGCGGCTGTCCATCGCCGGGTGGGGACGGCTCACCCTGAGCGTCGACGGCCGGCCCGTCCTCGACACGCACGTGCCCTGTGACAGCGACGACCCCGCCACCGTCCACCTGAAACCGCCGTTCCGGCACGCCGTCGTCTGGCTCGAAGAGGGCGTCGAGGTGCTCGTCACGGGGACCCGGGCGATCGAGCCGCACACCGGCCGGGCGTGCGTGCTGGCCGCCGACCCGCCCCGGCCCGACGACGACGCGGCCATCCAGGCCGCCGTCGACGCGGCGCGGAGCGCCGATGTCGCGGTCGTCGTGGTCGGCACCACCGAGGAGATCGAGAGTGAGGCGCACGACCGGACCGGCCTCGGGCTCCCCGGCCGCCAGGACGACCTCGTCAAGGCCGTGGCGGCCGCCGCGACGACGGTCGTGGTGGTCAACTCGGGCGGGCCGGTCGCGATGCCGTGGCGCGACGAGGTCGACGCGCTGCTGCTGTGCTGGTTCCCGGGGCAGCAGGGCGGGCACGGCGTCGCCGACGTCCTGTCCGGACGCCGTGAACCGGGCGGCCGGCTGCCGACCACCTGGAGCGACGTCCCGCTCGTCGAGGCCGCGCCGGTGCACGGGCAGGTGATCTACGCCGAGGGGCTGAACGTCGGCCATCGCGGCTGGCTGACCGCCGACCGCTCGCCCGGCTACTGGTTCGGCCACGGCCTCGGCTACACGACGTGGTCCTACGAGAGCCTCACACCGGTCGGCGACGGGGTCCGGGTCAGGGTGAGGAACACCGGCGAGCGGCCGGGCCGGGAGGTCGTGCAGGTCTATCTCTCGAAACCGGGGTCGGGCCGGCCGCCGCGCTGGCTGGCCGGGTTCGCCGTCGTGCGCGCCGATCCGGGCGAGGCGGTCGAGGTGACCGTCGCGCTCCCCAGGAGGGCCTTCCAGCACTGGGAGGGGGGCGGGTGGCGTACCGAGGAAGGGGAGTTCGTCGTGCACGCCGGACGGTCGGTGGTGGATCTGCGGCTTAAATGCGTTGCGTCCCCCTCGCCCTGACCGCTATCAATGGTGGCCGACAGAAAGGAGGAATCTGCATGTATGACAGCATCACGCCCGGTTCCTCCCGTCAGGGCGAGGAGTGATCGGGCGACCTTTCACGAAGGAAGCCCATGTTGGAAATCCGGCCCCTGCGGGGCCGTCATGAACTCGACCTCTTCCGCCGTTTCCCCTCGTCGCTGAACGACGGGCTGGAAGCCGACCTCGACGCCGGCCGCCGCCGCCTCGACTGGCTGTGGCTGGCGCTCCGCGACGGCGAGCCCGTCGCCCGCGTCGCCTGGTGGCGTCGCGACGCCGTCGAAGACCCGCTGGTCATGGACGTCTTCGACCTCGCCACCGAAGACGACGGCCGGGCGCTGCTCGACGCCGCGATGCCCCATGTGGTCACCGGCGCCCCGCCGCCGTTCGTGCGGTTCGTCCCGGCCGACTGGCGCGACCACGACACGACGTGGCTCGACACCCTCCGGAAGGCGGGCGCGACCCCGCTGGTGGAGCGGCTGCGCCTCGAGTGGCGGCCCGGCACGCCCATCGCCCCCACCACGCTGGAGTTCCGCGAGCCGGCCGGCCGCGACGAACTGGTCGGCCTGATGGCCCAGGTCGTCGAGGGCAGCCTCGACGCCCACACTCAGGCCGATCTGACCCGGATGACCCCCCGGGAACAGGCCGAGAGCCAGTACGACCACGAACTGGCCCTCTACGACTCGCCCCGCGAGTGGTGGCGGGTCGGGCTGGTCGACGGCGAGCCCGCCGGGTTCGTCATCCCGGCCAGGAACCCCACCAACGCGATCATCGCCTACATCGGCGTCCTGCCGGCCCACCGGGGGAAGGGGCTGGTCGGCGAACTCCTGGCCGAGGGCACCCGGATCCTGGCGGGAAACGACGTTCCGAGGATCCGCGCCAACACCGACGTCACCAACGCGCCGATGGCCCGCGCCTTCGCCCGCGCGGGCTACGTCACCATCGAGCACCAGGTCGACATGGTGTGGGAGCACAGTATGTGAACTGCGTGTTTCCGGCGCGGTCTTGACAAGGTGAGATGACACGGCCCACTCTCCTTTGGAGAGCGCTCTCCATCACCCCCCTTCTTGCCGAGGAGACGCCGTGCATCCACGAATACGCCTGAGCCTGATCGTCGCCACCATCGTGGCGACGATCACGGCCGGGCTGGCCGTCATCGCGCCCGCCATGGCGGCCGACGCCCTCATCTCCCAGAACCGGCCCGCCACCGCCTCGTCGAACGAGGGCGACGGCTACGCCGCCGGCGCCGCCTTCGACGGCAACACCGGCACCCGCTGGGCCAGCGCCTTCAGCGACCCCCAGTGGATCCAGGTCGACCTGGGCGGCAACGCCACGATCTCCCAGGTGGTCCTCCAGTGGGAGGGCGCCTACGGGAAGTCGTTCAAGATCCAGACCTCAGCCAACGCGGGCGGTCCGTACACGGACGTGTACACCACCACGACCGGCACCGGCGGCACACAGACGCTGAACGTCACCGGTTCGGGGCGGTACGTCCGCCTCTACGGCACCCAGCGCGGCACCGGCTACGGCTACTCGCTGTGGGAGTTCAAGATCTACGGCACGGGCGGCTCCGGCCAGCAGCCGGTCCCGAGCCCGACGTTCACCGACCCGGTCACCCACCGCGAGTTCCAGGCCAACTGCTCGCTCACCCAGCACCGCCCGGACGACCCCATCGTCTACCCGAACCTGCCGGGCGCCTCCCACATGCACACCTTCGTCGGCAACACCACGACGAACGCGTCGAGCACCTCGGCGTCGCTGCTCAACGGCTCGACCTCGTGCACCAACCCCCACGACAAGTCGGCCTACTGGTTCCCGAGCTTCTACAAGGGCGACCAGCTCATCGCCCCGGTCGGCCACCAGGTCATCTACTACAAGTCCGGCATCCACGAGTACTGGCGCGTGGTGCCCTTCCCGCAGGGCCTGCGCTTCGTCGTCGGCAGCCCGACCGCCACGCTCGCCGAGTTCCGCGACTCCCCCGGCCGGGTCGAGGGCTTCGAGTGCGGCAACCTGTCCTTCCAGTGGGACATCCCGGCCAACTGCCCGGCGGGCAGCCAGGTCAACGTGCGCTACCAGGCCCCGAGCTGCTGGGACGGGGTGAACCTCGACAGCGCCGATCACAAGAGCCACATGGCCTACCCGGTCGGCGGCTACTGCCCGTCGTCCCACCCGGTGGCGGTGCCGATGCTCGAATTCAAGATCGCCTTCCCGGCGAGCGGAGACCTGTCGAACGCCAGGTTGTCGAGTGGCCGCGGCTACTCGTGGCACTACGACTTCTTCAACGCCTGGGACAACCCGGCGATCCTGGCCGCGCTGGTCCGCCACTGCATCAACGGCGGGCTCCAGTGCAACCCGCGCGGCTACGACCTCTACAAACCGCATCGAGGCGCGGCGCTGACGGAGAACTTCGAACTCCCGTGACGCGCCGCTGAAGAGCTCCCGGCTCGGCGCGGCCGGGAGCCCGTGAAAGATTCACCAGCCAAAAGCACCTTTCCGTACGGCTACCGCCCACACTTGGGCCACGTCGGCGCAGCGCGTTCAATAGCCGGAATGCAGGAGGTTTTCGTCGGCCGCGAGGCCGAGCTGACCTGGCTGGCCACCACCCGCGCACACGTGGTGGGGATCGACGGCGAACCGGGCATCGGCAAGACGGCGCTGGCCCGCCGCTTCACCGCGAGCCAGGATCGGCCGGTCTTCTGGGCCGCCGCCGACGAACACGAACCGGAACTGGCCTGGGAGGGCCCCGAACCGGTGTTCCGCGACTGCGTCGTGGTGCTCGACGACGCCCACTGGGCCGACCGCGACCAGCTCGGCGCGCTGCGCCTGGCGATCCGCCGCCGTCCCGACGTGTTCGTGGTGGTCGTCGGCGACCTCGAAGCGCTGGGCGACGGCTGGCGCCGCCTCATGACCGAACGCGTCACCCTCCCCGGCCTGACCGCCGGAGACCTGATCCGCCTGGCCGCCCTGTGCGGGCACCCGGAACTGTCGGCGGCCGGGGCGGCCCGCCTGCACGCGCACACCGGCGGCCATCCCCTGCACGCCCGCCACCTGCTCGACGAACTCGACCCGCACACCCTCGCCTACGGCTCCGGCCCGCTGCCCGCGCCCCGCTCGGTCGTGACGGCCGTCAGGGAACGCCTGAAGCGGTGCCCGCCCGAGGTCAGGGCCCTGCTGGAGGCCGGTTCGGTGCAGGGGCGGCGCTGGGCCGCCGACTCCGACGCGGCGGTGGCCACGGGCCTGGTGCGGCGGACCGGCAAGGGGCTGGAGTTCACCAGCGCGCTGGTCAGGAGCGTGCTCTACCACGACATCCCCGAGCCCCGCCGCAGATCCCTGCACGCCCGGCACGACTCGCTCCGGCACCGCATCGCCGCCGCCGGAGGGGCCCCGGACGAGACCCTGGCCGCCGAGATCGCCCGGGAGGCGACCCGGCTGCAGCGCGACTCCCGCACCCAGGAGGCGGCGGTCCTGCTGGCCCAGTCGCTCCCGCTGACCGACGACCGGGGCCTGCGGCTGGCCGCGCTGGAGGCCATGCTCGTGGCCGGCGACCTGGCCCGGACCCTGCCGTTCCGCGGCTGGCTGGCCGCCGACCGGAGCAGGCGGGGTCGCTATGTGTACGGCTACCAGACCCTCCTCATGGGCCAGGTCGCCGAGGCCAGGGCGCTCCTGCTGGGGGCGCTCGACCTCGACGACGGCGAGGGGCCGGCCGACCTCGACGCCCGGATCGCCAGCCAGCTCGCCGTCATCGGCGTCGTCACCGTGTCGGAACACGACATGATCACCTTCGGCGCGCGGGCGGTGGCGGGCGCGCGGGAGCCCTGGGTGGCGGCCTTCGCCTGGTTCGCGCGGGCGCTCGGCCGGGCCGTCGCCGGACGCGGCGCGGAGGCGCTGGAGCTCCTGGCCT
>NZ_SZQA01000027.1 GCF_005233835.1 Herbidospora galbida
AGAGCCGGCGCGGCCGGCCGATCGGCCCGCCCGCTCCTCCGACGCGCCGCCGCTGTGGCTGCCGGGCCGCTCCGACAGCGGTCGCGGCGGCGGGGGCGGCGGTAGCGGCAGTGGTGGTGACAGCGCCGCGCCGTTCTGGCTGCGGCCCCGCGACAAGGACTGATCATGAACGACGGCCGGAGGAAGGGCCTGTTCGTCGCCGCCGTCGTCGTACTGGCCGCGCTCGGGATCTATTTAACGACCCTGGACGACGGCGGCGGCGAGGTCGGGACGGCAGGCCCCGTTGGGCCGGAATCCACGCGCACGGTCACCGCTCCGCCGGTGGCCGTGCCGAGCCAGGTGGCGACCACGCCGTCGGCCGAGTTCGACGTCTACTCCTACCTGCCGCTGTCGCGTGACCAGCTCGGCGCGGCGGCCGACCTGGCCCGGCGGTTCACCGCCGCCTACGGCACCTACAGCTACGACGACCCGGTGGGCCGGGCTGGCCGGCTCAAGGCGTTCACCACGGTCGAGTTCGGCGACGACCTGACCCGTACGGTCACCTCCCCGGCCGCCGTCGAGCACGACTCGGCCGACCAGATCGTGTCGAAGGGGTCGGCGCGGCTGAAGTCGATCCGCGACATGTCGGCCAACTCGGTCGTCGTGGTCGTCGAGGGCACCGCCGAGATCACCGCGGTGAGCGGGGCCAGGAACCAGGTGGAGGACTACGCGGTCACCGTCGTCCAGGCCGGCGCCGACTGGCGGGTCTACGACCTGCAGCTGGCCGGCAGCGGCCAGGACGGGGACGTCACCCCGTGACCACGACCCGGCTCGCGAAGTGGAAGTGGCTGGCCGGGCTGCTGGCGGTCGTGGTCCCCCTGACCATGTTCGGCGCGATCGTGCTGATGACGCCGCTGCCCAACATCATGATGGGCGGCGGCTCGGCGGCCTGCGAGGTCGACACCTCCGACCTGTCGGAGACCGCGCAGGAGGACATCCCGCCGGAGATGCTGGAGCTCTACAAGCGGCACGGCGAGACCGTCGGCGTGCAGTGGAACGTGCTGGCCGCCGTCGGCAAACGCGAGACCGACCACGGCCGGTCCGAACTGCCGGGCGTGCAGAGCGGCACCAACTACGCGGGCGCGGCCGGGCCGATGCAGTTCCTCATCAGCACGTGGGGCGGCAAGGCGCGGATCCCGATCCCGTCGGAGTTCAACGGCTACGCCTCCGACGGCGACGACGACGGCGTCGCCGACGTCTACAACCCCGCCGACGCGATCCTGGGCGCGGCCAAGATGCTCAAACGCAACGGCGCCCCCGACGACCTGCGCAAGGCCCTGTTCGTCTACAACCGCGCCAACTGGTACGTCGACCAGGTGCTGGAGATCGCCGCCAAGTACGCCCAGTCGGGCTCGGTCGACGTGCCGCCCGAGGCCAACCCGGCCTGCGAGGTCGCCTACGACGCGCCCAACGCGGTGGTCGACCGGATCCTCGACTACGCCCTCGCGCAGCGCGGCAAGCCCTATGTCTGGGGCGGCACCGGGCCCGACGGCTACGACTGCTCGGGGATCATCTACATGGCGTACCGGAACGCGGGGTTGAACATCCCCCGCACCACGTTCGGGCAGTGGCCGTTCGGGGTGCGCATCGACGCCGGCGAAGAGCAGGCCGGCGATCTGGTGTTCTTCAACTCCGGCCCCGGGACCTCGGCCGACAACCCCGGCCACGTGGGGATGGTCGTCTCGCCGGGCAAGATGGTCGAGGCGCGCTGCACGCTCTGCGGCCCCATCAAGGTGACCACCTACCGCGACCGCGGCGCCATCGTCGGCTTCACGCGGCCGCTGCAGAATCCCGATGTGCTGGAGCAGCTCAAGCGTCAGGCCCTAACCTAGGCAGGCATGACACAGGTCGTCGTAGGGGCCGCGATCATCGCGGACGGCCGTCTGCTGAGCGCTCAGCGGGCCGAACCGCCGGAACTTCGCGGCGGATGGGAGTTTCCCGGCGGGAAGGTCGACCCGGGAGAGAGCGACCTCGACGCGCTCATACGCGAGTGCGAGGAGGAGCTCGGGGTCACGGTCGAACCGGGCAAGAAGGTGGGCGGCGACTGGCCGCTCAGCAACGGCTACGTGCTGCGGATCTGGCTGTCGACCATCGTGTGCGGGCGTACGCCGGAGGCGCGCGAACACCTGGCCCTGCGGTGGCTCGAGCCGTTCGAGTTCGAATCGGTGCCGTGGTTGCCCGCCGATCTCCCCATCGTCCGGGAGGTCCAAGATCTCCTCAAGGAGGGTTGAGTCGCCCCTCTCCGGCCATAACGATTACTGAGTGTAATCGGGGAGGGGATTCTGGTGGTCGCAGGACGTGTGGTGTCCCTAGTCGGGGCCGGAATCCTGGCGCTGTCGGCCGCACCGGCCATGGCCTCGGAGGATCCCGGCCGGTGGATGAGAACCGGCGACGTCTGGCGGTTCCGCCTGGCGCTCCCCTGTGATCACGCGGCGTGCTCGGGGCCAGATGAGGCGACCGCGCCGGGCTGGCGCTGCCCCGTCCAGACGAGTCCCGACCAGCCCGACCAGCCCGCCCAGACGATGACGGGCCCGGGGCTGTTCGTCGAGGCGCCGGCCGCGATGCGCCTGAACCTCGACACGGCCGAGCTGGCCCGCCGGGTGGCCGTCGTGTGCGCCCGCCTCAGCTCGCTGCCGCCCGGGAAGCTGAGCGCGCTCGCGGCGACGGGCGAGCTGGCCGACGGCGTGACCCAGTCGGCCGAGTCGGCCTCGGTGGCCGACGCGGAGGCCCGCGCCCTCGCCGGCCAGTTCGCCGAGGAGGCCGCCCGGGTGACCTCCCACGCCCCGGCGCAGGCGGGCGACTCCCAGGGCCACCCGCTGGTGTACGCCGCCGACAGCCAGGTCGTGCAGCAGATGGCCGAAGCGCAGGACCACAGCATGGTCGCGCCGCCGATGCAGCCCTTCGATAGCCAGGCCCAGCCGCCGGTCTACGCTCCGGCCGACCCCTCGACCCAGGAGATCATGTCGCGGCCCCGGACCCGGCACGCCGAGGGCCGGAACCGCCCGAGGGTCCGGGGGGCCGAGGAGCAGGGCCGCCCGAGGGCGCGTGGCGAGAAGCAACGCCGGCCCCGGGTGCACAAGGGCGAAATGCGAGACCGGCCCCGGATCACCGAGGCCGAGATGCCGAACTGGCCCGAGCTCCAGGGCGGGCCGGAGCAGGGCCCGCCGCAGGGCCCGCCGCAGGGCCCGCCGCAGCTTCCCGGTGGGGGAGAGCAGGGAGGGCCCAAGGGTCCCCAGCTCGTCGAGCCCATGGCTCAGCCGCAGGCCATGCCCGGCATCCCGGTGCCCGAGATGCCGGCCAATGTCAACCCTGGTCAGAGCCCGCTCGTCGACGGTGCGCCCGGCAAGCAACCGGATCTGCCCCCGGCGCCTCAGCCCGGCCAGGAGCCCCAGGTCGCCCCTGGTCAGATGGCGATCGGGGAGCCCGCCGGTCCGGGCGGGAACATGCCGCAGGGACCGCAGGGGGTGCCGCACCCGATGCCGAACGCGGCCCCCGCGCCCATGCCGGGCGAGCTGATGCAGGAGCCGTTGTCAGGAGCGTTGTCGAATCTGCCGCCGCTCCCGCAGTTGCCGCCGGGCGCGCCGCTGCCGCCCGGGATGGTCGAGGGCGGCACGCCGCCCGAGCTGCTGATGCCGATGGCGACGCCCACGCCGAGCGGTCCGCCGCTGACCCGGTCGCTGAACAACACACAGGCGATCGCGCAGGAGGATTCGGGTCTGGACCTCGTCAAGGGCTGGCCGGGCGTGGTGGCCGCGATCGCGGCCCTGATCGCCGTGCTGGCGCTGCAGATGCGGCTCGGACGGCGCAAGGTCGTTTCCGACCCGCAACCAAAGTGAGGTTTGCCGTTACTTTGCCGGACTAGTATTTGTTTGACGTACGGAGTCAGGCAAAAGCGGCGGAGGAACCCGGTGGTCGGTCGAGCACCCAGGAGAGCCGCGGCGGTGCTGGCCGCGGTGGTCGGTTCGCTCGGCGTGGCCGTGATGGTGGCGGCCGGCGCGAGCGCCGCCAACCCGGTCGATCCATGTGACGTGAACCAGTCCTGCGACACGGTGACCACGACGGTCACCATGACGCCGTCGCCGACCCCGTCGGAGGCCGTGGTCACCGTCACCCAGACGGTCACCCCGTCGCCGACGAAGAAGCCGACGACCCCTCAGGCGCAGCCGACGCAGGACGAGGAACCGACGCAGGAGCAGCCGATCCCGACGGTGACGCAGGAGCAGCCGGTCGCGCCGCCCACGAACGACGTCGCGCCGCCGCCCGCCGAGACGGTGCCGAGCGAGCCGGCCGAGTCGGAGCCCGGCGTCAGCCTGGCCCCGGCCGAACCGCCCGCCGGCACCCAGCCGTCCCAGGGCATGAACGAGCCGGTGCCCGAGACGGCCCAGGTGGAGATCCGCAACGCGACGCCCTACTTCGACGAGGTCACGCTCAGCCGCAAGCTGGCCGTCCCGGCCGCCGTGCTGGTGCTGCTGGCGCTGCTCGCCTGGCTGATCTTCGAGGGCCGGCTGCGCCGCCTGGCCCACGCGGCGGCGGTCCGCAAGGCGGGCCCGCAGCTGCCGCCGAACATGGCGATGATGCCCTACCCGGGCTACCCGATGCAGCCCTACGGCCCGCAGGCCTACGCGCACCCCTACGGCCCGCAGCCGTACGCGCAGCCCTATCCGCAGCAGCCGCCGCAGCAGGTCGTGAACTACGTCCCGGTGCCCTACCCGATGCCGTTCCCGACCCCGGCCGCCCCGCCGGCGCAGGACTACACGCAGCCCTACGTCTACCAGCAGCAGCCGCCGACGCCTCCGCCGGCACCCACGCCGCCGTCGCCGACCTATGCCAAGGGTTACGTCCTCGAAAGCTCCAACCATCCGCCCGACGACGACGAGACGCAGCAGGGCCGCCGCCCCTACTGATCAGACCCTGTGACAGCCCTCCTGACCGGAGGGCTGTTTCTTTTTGTGCACATGACGTCCGACCTGGTCGTGCGTTGCGTTCGCGCGCAACACGCGACTTCAAAGCGCGCAAGAAAGCGAGAGCGTTACGAAACTATTTCGCAGGACTCTTGTGGAGCGGGGCACGGGCGACCTACTGTCACCTCACCCTCAGGTGTTCACCCCCCGACAGAAACGAGCACGAGATGTCACGAAGAGTGGCGTTGGCGGCGGTCACGGCCACCGCCGTGGGCTTGGGCCTGGTGGTGGCCGGCCCGGCGGCGGCTCATCAGACGGCTCATCAGACGGCGACCCCGACCGCGGTGACGCGGGCCGCACTTGACCCGTCGCTGGTGGCGGGCCGCGGCGCGAACGTCCCGTTCGTCGAGCAGGAGGCCGAGAACGCGGCCACCAACGGCGTCGTGATCGGCCCCGACAGGAACGCGTACACGCTCCCGGCCGAGGCCTCGGGCCGCAAGGCGGTCAAGCTGGCCCCCGGGCAGTGGGTGGAGTTCACCCTGCCGAAGGCCGCCAACGCCGTCACCGTTCGCTACAGCGTCCCCGACGCCCCGAACGGCGGCGGCATCACCGCTCCGCTGAACCTGACCGTCAACGGCGGCAACAAGAAGACCCTGACGCTGACCAGCCAGTTCGCGTGGCTCTACAACCAGTATCCGTTCACCAACGACCCGAACGCCGGGCTGCTGCACCCCGACTGGTGGATCACCGAGTGCCAGTGCGTGCCGGCCGCGACGAGCCCCACGCCCGAGATCACCAAGCCGTTCCGGCCGATGCACTTCTACGACGAGCAGCGGCTCCTGCTCGGCAAGACGTACAAGGCCGGTGACAAGGTCCGGCTGACCGCCCCGGCGAACACCAACGCCGCCTGGACGGTCATCGACCTGCTCGACTCCGAGGTCGTCGGCGCCCCCCACGTGCGGGTGCTGGCCGCCAACGTGCTGCTGTTCGGCGCCGACCCGACCGGCCGCAAGGACTCGGCCCCGGCCATCGAGAAGGCCATCGCGTTCGCCAAGCGGAGCAACCTGAAGGTCTACATCCCGCCGGGCACCTACCAGGTCAACCGGCACATCATCGTCGACGACGTGACGATCGAGGGCGCCGGGTCCTGGTACACGATCATCAAGGGCAAGGAGGTCGCGCTGCCGACCCCGGCCCCCGACGGCTCGGTGCACACCGGCGTCGGCTTCTACGGCAAGGACGCCGCCGACGGCGGCAGCCGCAACGTGCACCTGTCGGGCTTCACCATCGAGGGCGACGTACGGGAACGGATCGACACCGACCAGGTCAACGGCATCGGCGGCGCGATGAGCGACTCGACGATCAAGGGCCTGTACATCCGGCACACCAAGGTCGGGCTCTGGTTCGACGGCCCGATGGACAACATCAAGGTGACCGACAACATCATCGTCGACCAGATCGCCGACGCCCTGAACTTCCACGGCGGCGTGACCAACTCGGTGGTGGCCAACAACTTCATCCGCAACACGGGTGACGACGGCCTGGCCATGTGGTCGGAGAAGAACCCCAACGTCGGCAACGTCTTCGACCGCAACACCGTGCAGACCCCGACGCTCGCCAACGGCATCGCGATCTACGGCGGCAAGGACAACGTCGTCTCGAACAACCTGGTGGCCGACCCGCTGCGTGAGGGCTCCGGCCTGCACGCCGGGTCCCGCTTCGGCGCCGAGCCCTTCACCGGCACCCTGAAGTTCACCGACAACACCACGGTCCGGGCCGGCACCTTCGACCTGAACTGGCGGCTGGGCCTCGGCTCGATCTGGTTCTACGCGCTCGACCGCTCGATCGAGAACGACATCCAGGTCACCGGCGACCACTACCTCGACAGCACCTACAACGCGATCATGATGGTGAGCGAGTGGGGCGTGAAGGACCTCTACTCGATCACCGGCGTGAAGTTCAAGAACGTCAGAATCGACGGCACCGGCACGTCGGTCCTGAGCGCCCGCGTCAAGGGCGGCGCGTCGTTCGAGAACGTCGACGCCCGCAACGTCGGGGCCGTCGGCATCAACAACTGCGGCTCGTTCAACTTCCCGCCGACCGGCTCGGAGTTCTCCGTGACCGACCTCGGCGGCAACGACGGCGGCGGCACCACCGGCCCGTGGGCCGGCGCCTGGCAGCTGCCCAACACCATCACGTGCGACGACCGCCCGCCGGTCGTGGCGCCCCCGGCCCCGTCCCCCTGGTAGTCCCCTGAGCGAAGGCCGGCCCTGCTCCCGGGCCGGTCTTCCTTCTTTGCTCCGTTACGGCTCCGCCCACCCCGGCCCCGACCGCCGTCTCCGCCGCCCGCCGCATCCGGCGCCGGCCCCCGCTCCCGACCCGGCCGCGACGAGAACCGTCCGGCGGGAAGAACGAGAAAGCCGGCCTGGAGAACCAGGCCGGCCTTTTCACGGGTGGGGTCAGCGGCGGAAGATCTTGTTGCCGAGCCACACCAGCGGGTCGTACTTCCGGTCGACCACGCGCTCCTTCATCGGGATCAGCGCGTTGTCGGTGATCTTGATGTGCTCGGGGCACACCTCCGTACAGCACTTGGTGATGTTGCAGTAGCCCAGGCCGTGGTCCTCCTGCGCGGAGTCCTTGCGGTCGGCCACGTCGTAGGGGTGCATGTCGAGCTCGGCGATCCGCATGAGGAAACGCGGCCCCGCGAAGTGGGTCTTGTTCTCCTCGTGGTCACGGATCACGTGGCAGACGTTGTTGCACATGAAGCACTCGATGCACTTGCGGAACTCCTGCGAGCGCTCCACGTCGATCTGCTGCATGCGGTATTCGCCCGGCTTCACGTCCTTCGGCGGCGTGAACGACGGGATCTCGCGGGCCTTCTGGTAGTTGTACGACACGTCGGTGACCAGGTCTTTGATGACCGGGAAGGTGCGCATCGGGGTGACCGTGATGGTCTCGTCCTCGGTGAAGGTCGACATGCGGGTCATGCAGCCCAGGCGCGGCTTGCCGTTGATCTCCATCGAGCACGAGCCGCACTTGCCGGCCTTGCAGTTCCAGCGCACCGCGAGGTCGGGCGCCTGGGTGGCCTGCAGCCGGTGGATGACGTCGAGGACGACCTCGCCCTCGTTGACCTCGACCGTGAAGTCCTCCAGGCGGCCTTCTCCGCCTTCGCCGCGCCAGACGCGGAACTTGCCCTTGTAACTCATGACAACTCCTTGGCCGCGGCGTCGTACTCCGCGAGTTCATCCTCGGTGAGGTACTTCGAGAGCTCGGCCCGGTCGAACAGGGTGATCAGGTCGCCGCGCATGGACACCTGGGTCTTCTCGACGACCTGGACGTCGGAGCCGTCGGGCTTGGCCGAGCAGACCAGCAGCTTGCGGCGCCACTCCGGCTCCATCGCCGGGTAGTCGTCGCGGGTGTGGCCGCCCCGGCTCTCCTGCCGCAGCAGCGCGGCCTTGGCGACGCACTCGCTGACCAGCAGCATGTTGCGCAGGTCGATGGCGAGGTGCCAGCCGGGGTTGTAGATCTTGCCGCCGGGGGCGGTCGTGTTGGTCGCGCGCTCCTTGAGCTTCTCGACCACCTGCAGGGCCTCGGCGACCTCGTTCTCCTTGCGGATGATGCCGACCAGGTCGTTCATCGTGCGCTGGAGCTCGTGGTGGACCTCGTAGGGGTTCTCGCCGCCCTGGCGCTCCAGCGGGGCCAGCGCCTCGGCGTGGGCCTCCTCGACGCCGGTCACCTGCGGGCGCTTGGCGCCCAGCGAGTCGACGTACGCCGCCGCGCCCGCGCCCGCCCGGCGGCCGAAGACCAGCAGGTCGGACAGGGAGTTGCCGCCCAGGCGGTTGGAGCCGTGCATGCCGCCCGACACCTCGCCGGCCGCGAACAGGCCGGGCACCGAGGCCGCGCCGGTGTCGGCGTCGACCTCGACGCCACCCATGACGTAGTGGCAGGTCGGGCCGACCTGCATCGGCTCGGCGGTGATGTCGACGTCGGCCAGCTCCTTGAACTGGTGGTGCATCGACGGCAGCCGCTTGATGATCTCGGCGGCCGGGAGCCGCGAGGACACGTCCAGGAAGACCCCGCCCTGGGGTGAGCCACGGCCGGCCTTGACCTCGGCGTTGATCGCGCGGGCGACCTCGTCACGCGGCAGCAGCTCCGGAGGGCGGCGGTTGTTGGCCTGGTCGGTGTACCAGCGGTCGCCCTCCTCCTCGGTGGTGGCGTACTTGTCCTTGAAGACGTCCGGGATGTAGTCGAACATGAACCGGCGGCCCTCGGAGTTCGTCAGCACGCCGCCGTCGCCGCGGACCGACTCGGTCACCAGGATGCCCCGGACCGACGGCGGCCAGACCATGCCGGTCGGGTGGAACTGGATGAACTCCATGTTGATCAGGTTCGCGCCCGCGAGCAGGGCCAGCGCGTGGCCGTCGCCCGTGTACTCCCAGGAGTTCGAGGTGACCACGAACGACTTGCCGATGCCGCCGGTGGCCAGGACCACGGCCGGGGCGTCGAAGACGATGAACTTGCCGGTCTCGCGCCAGTAGGCGAAGGCGCCGGAGATCGCGTCGCCGTCCTTCAGAAGACGGGTGACGGTGCACTCGGCGAAGACCTTGATGTAGGCCTCGTAGTCGCCGTGGACCTCGAAGTCCTCCTGCTGCAGGGCCACCACGCGCTGCTGGAGGGTGCGGATCATCTCCAGGCCGGTGCGGTCGCCGACGTGGGCCAGGCGCGGGTATTCGTGCCCGCCGAAGTTGCGCTGGCTGATCTTGCCGTCTTTGGTGCGGTCGAACAGCGCGCCCCACGCCTCCAGCTCCCAGACCCGGTCGGGAGCCTCCTTCGCGTGCAGCTCGGCCATCCGCCAGTTGTTCAGGAACTTGCCGCCCCGCATGGTGTCGCGGAAGTGGACCATCCAGTTGTCGTCGGAGTTGACGTTGCCCATCGCCGCCGCCGCGCCGCCCTCGGCCATGACGGTGTGCGCCTTGCCGAACAGCGACTTGCAGATGATCGCGGTGCGCTTGCCCTGCTGACGTGCCTCGATCGCCGCCCGGAGGCCGGCTCCGCCGGCTCCGATGACGACGACGTCGTATTCGTGACGTTCCACGGTGAACAGTCCTTACGCGAACGGGAAGGTGATGACGCCCTTGGCCACCATGCGGACGTAGAAGTCGGCGATCATCACCGAGAACAGCGACGCCCACGCCAGCTGCATGTGCTTGGCGTTGAGCTTGGAGACGAAGGTCCAGGCCCGGTAGCGCAGCGGGTGCTTGGAGAAGTGGTTCAGCCGCCCGGCGGTGATGTGCCGGCACGAGTGGCACGACAGCGTGTACAGCACGATCAGGGCCGCGTTGATGAGCAGGATCCAGGTGCCCAGCCCCGCCGGCTTGTGGATCAGTGCGAGGATCGCGTCATAGCTCAGGATGGCGCCGATCAGGATCGCACCGTAGAAGAAGTAGCGGTGGACGTTCTGGATGACCAGCGGGAGGCGGGTCTCGCCGGTGTACTTCTTGTGCGGCTCACCGACGGCGCAGGCGGGCGGGCTCAGCCAGAACGACCGGTAGTACGACTTCCGATAGTAGTAACACGTGAACCGGAAGCCGGCCGGCAGGCCGAGGATGATCAGGCCGGGCGGCAACGCGAACCAGTCGCCGATCGGGGCCCAGCCGAACAGCCGGGCGCCCTCCGGGCACGCCGTCGTCAGACACGGCGACGAGAAGGGCGCGATATAGGGCTCGACGAAGTAACTCTTGTCGAAGATCGCCCAGAAACCGTAGATCAAGAAGAAGGTGAGACCGGCGAACGTGAGCGCCGGGGCGAGCCACCATCGGTCGGTGCGGAGCGTACGCACCTTGAGCTGAGCGCGTTGTTTTCTGGCCGGGCTCTCGGCCGTCTGCTGGGTCATCGGAGACCTTCCACCGGAACTGACCGCGTGACGCCGTGTTGGGCGGCTCGCGCCGAACCGCCGCGTCGCCACGCCGTATTGGTGGGGGCTACGTTACGACCATGTCATAGATACGTGTGAGGAGGGTCACTGACTTCTGGCCTGTGATTCCTGTCACGTTTCTTGATCATGACCCCCTGTGGGAATTGCCCGGGAGCTTCACGACAGTCACGAAGAAATCATCGATCTGTCGTACTACCCGGATGAACTGGTCGAAATCCACCGGCTTGGAGACGTACGCGTTGGCGTGCAGCTTGTAGCTCCGCACGATGTCCTCCTCGGCCTCCGACGTGGTCAGCACCACCACGGGGATCGAGCGCAGCTCCGGGTCGGCCTTGATCTCCTCCAGCACCTCCCGGCCGTCCTTACGCGGCAGGTTGAGGTCGAGCAGGATCAGGTCGGGACGGGGTGAACCGTCGTATTCGTCCTCGTGGCGGAGGAACCGCAACGCCTGCTCGCCGTCGTTGACGATGTGCAGCTTGTTGCGGACCTTGTTCAGTTCGAAGGCCTCCTGTGTGAGCAGCACGTCACCCGGGTCGTCTTCGACCAGCAGGACGTCGATCCAGCGCAGCTCATTCATCAGTGGCCTCCAGAGTCCAGCGGAACGTGGTGCCCTTGTGATCGGGGCTCTCTTCGAGCCAGATCCGGCCACCGTGATATTCGACGATCTTCCGGCACAGCGCCAGCCCGATGCCGGTGCCGGGATAGACGTCCCGGGGGTGCAGGCGCTGGAAGATCAGGAAGATGCGGTCGGCGTACTTCGCGTCCACACCGATGCCGTTGTCGGAACAGGCGAACTCCCACATTCCGTCTTTACGCTCGGCGGTGACGACGATCTTCGGGGGCTCTTCGGACCGGAACTTGATCGCGTTGCCGATCAGGTTCTGGAAGAGCTGGGTGAGCAGCAGCTTGTTGCCGCTGACCACCGGCAGGTCGTCGTGGACGACCGTGGCGCCGGTGTCCTCGATGCGGGCGCCCAGGTTGTCGAGCGCGGTCTGCAGCGCCTCGGTCGTCGAGGTGGGCACCCGGTCGCCGGTGACCCGGCCGACCCGGCTGAAGTCGAGCAGGTCGTTGATCAGCAGCTGCATGCGCTTGGCGCCGTCGACGGCGAACTTGATGTACTGCTTGGCCCGGTCGTCGAGCTGGTCGCCGTAGCGCTGTTCGAGCATCTGGCTGAAGCTGGAGACCTTGCGCAGGGGCTCCTGGAGGTCGTGGCTGGCGACGTAGGCGAACTGCTCCAGCTCGCTGTTCGAGCGCTTGAGCTCGGCGGCCTGGTCGGCCAGGGCCTGCTGCGCCCGCTGGGTCTCCCGCCACTCGCGCAGCACCCGGCGGCGCATCGCGTCGACGTGGCCCGACAGTTCGGCCATCTCGGCCGGGCGGGTCACGTTGAGCCGGGTGTCGAAGTCGCCCGCGGCGACCTGGCGTACCTGGGCCTGGAGGGCCGCGACGGGCCGTAGGACGACGTAGCGGACCAGGAGCGTGAAGGCGATCGCGGCCAGCAGCAGGACGGCGGCGAGGGTGGCGAGCGCGCCGTAGAAGACGTCCCAGCCCCGCTCCAGGCGGCTCGCGGCGTCGCCGTGGAGGAGGGTCAGGTGGCTCTGCTGGGCGGCCAGGGCGGCGCGGACGGCGCCGAACGCCTCGGTGTTCACCGGCGCCAGGTTGGAGGCCGTGTCCTTGCCGGTCTCGGGCACCTGCCGGACGATCTCCTGGGCGTAGACCCTTCGCCAGTTGTCGGTCGCGGCGAACAGGCGGTCGGCCTCGTCCCGCAGCTCGGGCACACGCGGCAGCAGGGCCTCGATCTTGGCTTTGGCGGTCGCCGACGCCTTCTCGGCGATGTCGTAGTCCTGCAGGTAGAAGGCCTCGTTGGTGCGGCCGTAGCCGCGCATGGTGCTCTCTTCGTTGGAGATCGACGTCGACATCTCCAGGGTGTGGAGCACGAGCGGGTCGATCACCTCGATGAGCGTCGCCCGGGCCTCGCGGGTGTCGTTCATCGTCTTGAGGGTGAACGCGATCGACGCCGCGAACAGCAACGTCACGATCGCGCCGACCAGGAGGAACCAGCGGCCCGCGGGGAGCCTGCCCAGCCCGCGCGGCGGCTTGGGCGGGGCGAGCGGACTGAGGGTCCTGCTCATGTCACCTCCGGGAGAGCGCGACGGCCGCGAGATCGTCGGTCAGCGCGTCGGCGTGCATGGTCTTGACCTCTTCGATCAACTGGTCGAGGAAGATACCGCCCTGCTCGCGGACCAAACGGATCAGCCCCTCGGTGCCCAGCAGGTCGCGGCCGTCGCCCACGGTGGCCTCGATGAGCCCGTCGGTGTAGAAGAGGAGCGACCAGGGCCCGCCCAGGGTGATGTCGACCGGAATCCACTCCATGTCGGGGAAGATCCCGAGCGGTGGACCCGACGGGATCTCGGTGACCACCTCGACGTCGTCACCGAGGATAACCACGGGCGGCGGGTGCCCGACCACGTAGAGCCGGGCCGAGTCGAGGCCGGGGGCGATCGTCGCGGTGACGAGCGTGGTGAAGATCTCCGGTGAGCCGCGCTCCAGCCGCAGCACCGAGTCCATCGTCCGGAGCACCCCGTTGCCGTCGAGCCCGGCCAGGGTGAGGGTCCGCCACGCGATGCGCAGGGCCGCGCCCAGCGCGGCCTCGTCGGGCCCGTGCCCGCAGACGTCGCCGACCAGGACGTGGATCGCCCCGTTGCCGGTCTGGATGGTGTCCCAGAAGTCGCCCGCGAGCAGCCCCGCCTCGCGGCCGGGCAGGTAGGTCGACTGGTGGACCAGGGCGTCGGTGTGCAGGATCGGCGTCGGCAGCAGCCCGTGTTCGAGCCGGGCGGTCTCCTCGCGGATCAGGCGCTGGGCCACCAGCTCGCGTTCGGCGATGTCGCCGCGCTTGCGCTCCATGGCGTAGCGGATCGCGCGGGCCAGCAGCTTGCCGTCGACGTCCTGCTTGATCAGGTAGTCTTCGGCGCCGGCCGCGACCGCGTCGATGGCGATCTGCACGTCGTTGAGGCCAGTCAGCACGACCACGGCCGTGTCGGGCGCCATGGCGGTCACCTGGCGGACGGCGTCGAGACCCATCGCGTCGGGCAGCGACAGGTCGACCAGGACACAGCTCACTTCGGCGGTGAACCGGTCGCGTCCCTCGGCGAGGCTGCGGGCCCAGATGATCTTCGGCGGCTTCTGCGCCTCGGCCAGCAGCTCCTCGACAAGGAAAGCGTCCTCGGCGTCGTCCTCGATCAGGAGGAGGGTGACGAGGTCGGGCAGACCATGGGAGAGAGCGGGCACGAAGGCCTCTTTCCAGAGGAGGGCACCCCAAATAGTAGCGACAGGCTACTAGTGCTGGGGGAGCGCTTCGACGCCTTCTGGGAGGGTGCCCTCGCGGGTCGCTTCGTCGAGGAAGCCCAGCAGAACGGCCCTGAAAGCCTGTGCCGCACGGGTCGGCTCAACATCCTTGCGGTGCGCCAGCGCAACGGTTCTGCGCAGCCCCGGCAGCAGGGGGGCGCCGACCAGGCCGGGCCGTCCGTCGAGCACCATCGAGGGCACCACGGCCACGCCGAGTCCGGCTTCGACGAAGCGGAGGACGGCGTCCATCTCGCCGCCCTCCA
Organism: Herbidospora galbida; assembly: GCF_005233835.1. Lineage (GTDB taxonomy): Bacteria > Actinomycetota > Actinomycetes > Streptosporangiales > Streptosporangiaceae > Herbidospora > Herbidospora galbida. The sequence goes on from NZ_SZQA01000027.1 coordinate 14,481, forward strand.
CGGCGAACCGGGGTTCGAACCCCGCCTGCCGGCACGCGTTCAGGGTGGCCTCGCGCAGGTCGTACCCGCGCCGGAACATCACCAGCGGACGGCGCCGCAGCTCGTCGATGCGCACATGGGACCGGCGGGGGGCGGCCAGATGGGCGGGGGTGGCCACGACGAGGTGCTCCCGGAGGATCTCCTCGGTGACCAGCGACGGGTCGTCGCTCTGCAGCGGCAGGATGATCAGCGACAGGTCGAGCTGCCCCCGGGCCAGCGCCCGCACGAGGTCGCGCGAGCCGCCCTCCTCGACCTGGATCTCCACCCCCGGATAGTCGTGGTGGAACCGGGCGAGCGCGTCGGCCAGCAGCCCCGCGCACAGCGACGGCGTGGCCCCGAGCCTGACCCGGCCGCGCCGCAGCCCGGCGAGTTCGGCGACCTCGCGCCGGGCCGTCTCGGCGTCGGCCAGCATGCGCCGCGCCAGCGGCAGCAGGGCCTCCCCGGCGGGGGTGAGCGTGACGTTGCCGCGCGCCCGGCTGAACAGGGGCGCGCCGAGGTCGGTCTCCAGGGTCTTGATCTGCTTGCTCAACGACGGCTGGGCCACCCGCATCCGCTCGGCCGCGTGGGTGAAGTGACGCGTCTCCGCCACCGCCACGAAGTAGGCGAGCTGCTGCAACTGCACAGTTCATCACCTTACGGCTGTGACTTTCGTCGCATGCGATCACCCTGGCCGGAAGGGCTTCCGCGCCAGGCCAGAGCACATAGCCACCGGCTATCGAAACGAGAACCTCGATGACTTGGACGTCGATTGTGCAGGTACTTAGCGTCCTGTTACGTGACTGCCACTATCGACCGGGGCAAGGCCACCGAACCGGTCACCCAGATACCCACCAGGCCCCGGCGATCCCGGCGCCGGGTCTCGTCGAACTCTCTCAAGGCCGTCATGGCCGTGTCGGGCGCGGTCCTGGTCTTCTTCCTGGTCGCCCACATGGCCGGCAACCTGAAGATCTTCGCCGGCGCCGAGTCGTTCAACGGCTACGCCGCCTGGCTGCGCGAGGTCGGCTACCCGCTGCTGCCGCACCGGGGCCTGCTGACCCTTCTCGAGGCGGGCCTGGTCGTCGCGATCGCGGCCCACATGTACTCGGCGATCGTGCTGGCCCGCCGGGCGGCGCACGCCCGCCCGGTCAAGTACGCCGCCCGCGTGAAATCCCGCGCCAACGGCTACGCGACCCGCACCATGCGCTGGGGCGGCGTGATCATCTTCTTCTTCGTGATCTACCACCTGCTCGACATGACCTTCGGCGTGGCCAACCCCGAGGGCCACGAGGCCACCCCGTTCGCCCGGATGGTGGCCGGGTTCGAGCCGGCCCGGTGGTACATCACGGTGTTCTACGTGATCTCGGTGGTCATGGTGGGCCTGCACCTGCGGCACGGCCTGTGGAGCGCCCTGCAGACCCTCGGCCTGGCCCGGCGCTACCCGGTTCTCACATTGAGCGCGGCGGCGCTGAGCGGCCTGCTGACGATCGGCTTCCTGGTCGTCCCGCTGGCGATCACGTTCGGAGTGGTGAAATGAACTACCAGCTCGGTGAGCCGATCAAGGACACCAAGGCGCCCGAGGGCCCGATCGAAGACCGCTGGGAGAAGCGCAAGTTCTCGGCGCGGCTGGTCAACCCGGCCAACAAGCGCAAGATCAACGTCATTGTGGTCGGCACCGGCCTCGCGGGCGGCTCTGCCGCCGCGACCCTGGGCGAGCTCGGCTACAAGGTCAAGTCGTTCTGCTACCAGGACTCGCCCCGCCGGGCCCACTCGATCGCCGCGCAGGGCGGCATCAACGCGGCCAAGAACTACCGGGGCGACGGCGACTCGATCTACCGCCTCTTCTACGACACCGTGAAGGGCGGCGACTTCCGCGCCCGGGAGTCGAACGTCTACCGCCTCGCCCAGGTGTCGGTGAACATCATCGACCAGGCCGTGGCCCAGGGCGTGCCCTTCGCCCGCGAGTACGGCGGCCTCCTCGACACCCGCTCCTTCGGCGGCGCCCAGGTGTCGCGCACCTTCTACGCGCGCGGCCAGACGGGCCAGCAGCTGCTCCTCGGCGCCTACTCGGCGCTGGAGCGGCAGATCGCGGCCGGGACCGTCGAGATGCACACCCGCCACGAGATGCTCGAACTGATCGTCAGCGACGGCCGGGCGCGCGGCGTCGTGGTGCGCGACATGGTCACCGGCGAGGTCGAGACCCACCTGGCCGACGCGGTCGTGCTGGCCACCGGCGGCTACGGCAACGTGTTCTTCCTGTCGACCAACGCCAAGGGCTGCAACACCACGGCGATCTGGCGGGCCCACCAGAAGGGGGCCGTGTTCGCCAACCCCTGCTACACCCAGATCCACCCGACCTGCATCCCGGTCTCCGGCGAATACCAGTCGAAGCTGACCCTGATGTCGGAGTCGCTGCGCAACGACGGCCGCGTGTGGGTGCCCGTGAAGGGCGGCGACACCCGTCCGGCGGCGGAGATCCCCGAGGACGAGCGCGACTACTACCTGGAGCGCATCTACCCGGCGTTCGGCAACCTGGTGCCGCGTGACATCGCCTCCCGCGCCGCCAAGAACGTCTGCGACGAGGGCCGCGGCGTCGGGCCGGGCGGCCTGGGCGTCTATCTCGACTTCGCCGACGCGATCGCCCGTCTCGGCCGGGACGCCGTGGAGAAGAAGTACGGCAACCTCTTCGAGATGTACGAGCGCATCACCGGCGAGGACCCGTACACCCAGCCGATGCGCATCTACCCGGCCGTCCACTACACGATGGGCGGGCTCTGGGTCGACTACGACCTCCAGTCGTCCATCCCGGGCCTGTTCGTGATCGGCGAGGCCAACTTCTCCGACCACGGCGCCAACCGCCTCGGCGCGAGCGCGCTGATGCAGGGCCTGGCCGACGGCTACTTCGTGCTGCCGACGACCATCGGCGACTACCTGGCCGACGCGCACAAGTTCGACGCCATCGACGACCAGCAGGTCGCGGAGGCCGAGATCGCGGTGAAGAACCGGATCGAGAAGCTGCTGTCGGTGAACGGCACCCGCACCGCCGACTCCTTCCACCGCGAGCTCGGCAAGCTCATGTGGGACTACTGCGGCATGGAGCGGACCGAGGAGGGCCTGCGCAAGGCCCTGGAGCGGATCCCCGAGCTGCGCGCGGAGTTCTGGCGCGACGTCAAGGTCAGCGGCGTCAACGAGGAGCTCAACCAGGCCCTCGAACGCGCCGGCCGGGTGGCCGACTTCTTCGACCTGGCCGAGCTCATGTGCCTGGACGCCCTGCACCGCACCGAGTCGTGCGGCGGCCACTTCCGGGCCGAGTCGCAGGACGCCGACGGCGAGGCCCTCCGCGACGACGAGCACTTCGCCTACGTCGCGGCCTGGGAGTCCACCCCCGACGGCCCGGTCCTGCACAAGGAAGACCTCGAGTACGAGTACGTGAAGATGACCCAGCGGAGCTACAAGTGAACCTCACCCTGAAGGTCTGGCGGCAGAGCGGCCCCGACGACGACGGGAGGCTGGTCCGCTACCAGATCGAGGACGTCTCCCCGGACATGTCGTTCCTGGAGATGCTCGACGTGCTCAACGAGCGGCTCATCCTGGCGGGCGACGACCCGATCGCCTTCGACCACGACTGCCGCGAGGGCATCTGCGGCATGTGCTCGATGATGATCGACGGCGTCGCGCACGGCCCGCAGAAGAACACCACCACGTGCCAGCTGCACATGCGCCACTACAACGACGGCGACACCATCGTCATCGAGCCCTGGCGGGCCCGCCCGTTCCCGGTGGTGAAGGACCTGGTCGTCGACCGGTCGGCGTTCGACCGCATCATCCAGGCGGGCGGCTTCATCTCCGTCCCGGCCGGATCGGCGCCAGACGCCCACGCCACCCCGGTGCCGAAGCTCGACGCCGACTCGGCGTTCGACGCGGCGACCTGCATCGGGTGCGGCGCGTGCGTGGCGGCCTGCCCGAACGGCTCGGCCTCGCTGTTCACCGCCGCCAAGATCACCCACCTGGGCCTGCTCCCGCAGGGTCAGCCCGAGCGCGGCTCCCGGGCCCGCGCCATGGTCGAGCAGATGGACGAGGAGGGCTTCGGCGGCTGCACCAACACCGGCGAATGCACCGCGGTATGCCCTAAGGGCATTCCTCTCGACACGATCGCTCGCATGAACGCCGACTACCTGAGAGCATCCCGCAAGTCTGGGTAGGGACAGGGACGCTCGATCCCCCGCCAAGGTCCAAATGGCCGGTCTTGGCGGGGGATCGTGCTTTTTCAGCGCCGGCCGCTGGCCGGAGAGCCGAGTTCCTCGACGAGCGCCTCGCGGACCCGCGCCGGGGAGATGCCGGCCTCGACGATGATCTGCATGGCCAGGCCCTCGCCCTCGCGGAGCACACCCAGCAGGACGTGCCCGTCGGTGATGGCCTTGTGCTTGAGCGCGATGGCCTCGCGCAGCGACAGCTCCAGCGTCTTCTTCGCGCGCGGGCCGAAGGGGATGTGCTTTCCGCTGCGCAGGTGGCCCCGGTGGTCGCGGACCGGTTCGCGGTCGAGGGCGCCGGGCCCGAAGGCCTCCTCGACCTTCTCCCTGATGGCGTCGAGGTCGATGCCGATGGTGCTGAGCAGTTCGGCGTCGAGGTCGGGCCCGCGCCCGCCGGGCTGGTTGAGGATGTCGCGCAGCCGGGCCTCGGCGCCTCCGTGGTCGAGGCCCGTGAGGACGCGGGCGGCCAGCGACTCCGGGTCCCGGAGCATGCCCAGCAGGAGGTGTTCGGTGCCGATGCGCGGATGGTTCAGGCGCCGGGCCTCCACCTGGGCGGCGGAGACGACCCGGCGGGCGTCGTCGGTGAATCGTTCGAACATCGTCAGTCTCCCCGTCTGAGCAGGCCGCGCCCGCCCGCGTACTTCTTGTGGACGGCCTGTCTGGTGACGTCGAGGTGGACGGCGATGTCCTGCCACGACCAACCCTGCTCACGGGCGTTCTCGACCTGGAGGGCCTCCAGGCGGTCGACGAGGATCCGTAGCGCCCTCACGGCCCGCAGACCGATCGAGGGATCACGGCTGCTCGCGTCGGAGGCGAGCTGCGCTGTCTCGTTCATGGTGTCAATGTAGGTTGACGTCACCCTTCATGTCAACCCGCGTTGACGTAAATGGCTGGACGGCCGTTCAGCGAGGTTGCCACGCTGGAAGGATGCGCGCTCTTCCGGCCGGCGATCCCGGCGAACCAGACACGCGCGGGCCCGGCAGATACCTCTGGTGGATGGCTCGCGAACAGGGCCTGCCCCTCTGGCTGGGCATCACCTATGCCCTCGCCTGGTGGGTCGCCCAGGCACTCATCCCGGCCGCCCTCGGCAGCGGTGTCGACGCGATGATCGACAAGGACGTCCGCGGGCTCGCGCAGTGGTCGGCGGTGGTCTTCGCGCTCGGGGTGGTGCAGGCCGTCACCGGCATCCTGCGGCACCGCTGCGCCGTCTACACCTGGCTCAACGCCGCCTACAAGACCGTCCAGCTCACCAGCCGCCAGGCCACCCGCCTCGGCGCGACCCTGCCCAAGCGCCTGTCGACCGGTGAGGTGGTGAGCGTCGGCAACTCCGACATCGCCCACATCGGCAACGCGATGGACATCATCCTGCGCGGGTCCGGCGCGGTCGTCGCGGTCGCCGTGGTCACCGTCATCATGCTGTCGGCCTCGCTGCCGCTCGGCCTGCTCGTGCTGATCGGGGTGCCGGTGATGGCGCTGGCGATCACGCCGCTGCTCAAGCCGCTGCACCGCCGCCAGCACGCCCAGCGCGACCTCCAGGGCGACCTCGCCACCCGGGCCGGCGACATCGTCGCGGGACTGCGGGTGCTGCGCGGCATCGGCGGCGAGCAGGTCTTCGCCGACCGCTACCGCGTCGAGTCGCAGCGCACCCGGGGCGCGGGAGTGCGGGTCGCGTCGGTCGAGTCGCTGCTCGAAGGAGCGCAGGTGCTGCTGCCCGGCCTGCTGGTCGCGGCGGTGACGTGGCTGGGCGCGCGGTTCGCGCTCGCGGGCGAGCTGTCGGCGGGCGAGCTCGTCTCCTTCTACGGGTACGCCGTCTTCCTCATCGCCCCGTTGCGCACGCTGACCGAGGCGGCCGACCGGCTGACCAAGGGCGCCGTGGCCGCGAAGCGGGTCGTCCGCATCCTGTCGCTGGAGCCCGAGATCACCGGCGGGGCCGCCCAGCTCCGCCACGGCGACCTGCGCGACGAGGAGTCGGGCGTCGTCGTCCGCGAGGGCGTGGTCACCGCGCTCGCCGCGGCCATCCCGGAAGAGGCCATCGCCATCGCCGACCGGCTGGGCCGCTATTCGGACGGCCGGGTGACGCTCGGCGGCGTGCCGACGGAGGACCTGCCCAAAGCGGCCCTCAGGGCGCACGTCGTGGTCGCCGACAACGCCGCCGCGCTGTTCGCCGGGACCCTCCGCGACGAACTCGACGTCAGGGGGAACGGCGACGTCGAGGCGGCCGTCCACGCGGCCTGCGCGGAGGACATCGTCGACGCGCTGCCCGACGGCCTGGACACCCACGTGGCCGAGGCCGGACGGGAGTTCTCCGGCGGCCAGCAGCAGCGGCTGCGGCTGGCCAGGGCGCTGACCGCCGACCCGGAGATCCTCATCCTGGTCGAGCCGACCAGCGCGGTCGACGCCCACACCGAGGCCCGGATCGCCGAACGCCTCGCCAAGGCCCGCGCCGGGCGGGCCACCCTGGTCGTCACCACGAGCCCGCTCGTGCTCGACCGGGCCGACCACGTCTACTACGTGGAGCACGAGAAAGCGGTGGCCGAGGGCACCCACCGCGAGCTGCTGACCGCCAGCACCGCATACCGTTCCACCGTCACCCGGGGGGAGGACCGATGAGCCGAGAGATCCTGCCGGTCGCCGACAAGGCGCAGGTACGCGCCTACGCCCGGCGCCTGATGGTCAAGTATCCGAGGCGGCTGTCGGCCGCGCTGGCCCTCCACGGGCTGGCCGCGCTCTCCGGCCTGGCCGGCCCGGCGCTGCTGGGCGGCCTCGTCCAGGACGTCGCCGACGGCGCCAGGGACGTGAACGTCAGCGTGATCGCGCTGGCCATCGCCGGTTTCGTCGCCGCCCAGGCGGTGCTGACCCGGTTCGCGGTCTTCGCGTCCTCGCGCCTGGGCGAGAGGGTGCTCGCCGAGCTGCGCGAGGAGTTCGTCGACCGGGTCCTCGCGCTGCCGCTGTCGACGGTCGAGCGGGCCGGTTCGGGCGACCTGATCACCCGGACCTCCCGCGACGTCGACGCGCTGTCGCGGACCGTCCGCCACGCCGTGCCGGAGATCCTGATCGCGCTGGTCACCGGCGTGTTCATGGTCGGCGCGCTGTTCGTGGTCGGCGGACCGCTCATGGCGGTGCCGTCGCTGCTGGCGGTGCCGCTGATCTGGATCTCCACCCGGTGGTACCTGAACCGGTCGGGGCCCGCCTATCTGCGTGAGGGCGCGGCGTACGCCACCCTCACCGAGGGACTCGCGCAGACCGTCGAGGGCGCCCGCACGGTCGAGGCCCTGGGCCTGGAGGATCGCCGCCGCGACCGGACCGACGAGGACATCCGGGGCTCCTACGCGGCCGAGCGCTACTCGCTGAGCCTGCGGACCGTCTGGTTCCCGGCGGTCGAGATGGGCTACGTCATCCCGGTCGTCGCCACGCTGTTCATCGGCGGCCTGTTCTACACGCAGGACTGGGTCACGGTGTACCAGGTGACCGCGGGCACGCTCTACATCCAGCAGCTCGTCGACCCGCTCGACCGGCTGCTGTCGTGGATCGACGAGCTCCAGGTCGGCAGCGCCTCGATGGCCCGCCTCCTGGGCGTCGCCAACGTGCCCGACGACCGGGCCCCGTCCGGGGCGACCCCCGACGGCGACGCGATCAAGGCCGAGGACGTGCGGTACGCGTACCGGGAGGGACACGACGTCCTGCACGGCATCGACCTCGACGTCAGGCCGGGTGAGCGCCTGGCCATGGTGGGCCCGTCGGGGGCCGGCAAGTCGACCCTCGGGCGGCTGCTGGCCGGCATCCACGGGCCCCGGACCGGCACGGTCACCGTCGGCGGCGCCTCGCTGGTCGAGCTGCCGCTCGGCGAGCTGCGCGGCCAGGTCGCCCTGGTCACCCAGGAGCACCACGTGTTCAAGGGGACGCTGCGCGACAACGTCCTCATCGGCCGTCCCGAGGCCGATGACGACGCCGTGAGGCAGGCCCTGGAAGCGGTCGACGCCTGGGAGTGGGCCGAGAAGCTGGGCCTGGACGCCGAGGTCGGGTCGGGCGGGGTGAGCGTCTCGCCCGCGCAGGCGCAGCAGCTCGCGCTGGCGCGGCTGGTGCTGGCCGACCCGCACACGCTGGTGCTGGACGAGGCGACCTCGCTGATCGACCCCCGCCAGGCCCGCCACCTGGAGCGGTCGCTGGCGGCGGTCCTCGACGGGCGCACCGTGATCGCCATCGCGCACCGTCTCTACACGGCCCACGACGCCGACCGGGTGGCCGTCGTCGAGGACGGCCGGATCAGCGAACTCGGCTCCCACGAGGAACTGGTCGAGGCCGGCGGCCCCTACGCCGCCCTGTGGGACAGCTGGCGACGTTAACCGAGGGCACGGCGCAGGAACTCGACCTGGAGCAGCAGGAGGTTCTCGGCCACGACCTCCTGCGGCGTCATGTGGGTGACGCCCGACAGCGGCAGCACGGTGTGCGGCCGCCCGGCGGCCAGCAGCGCCGACGACAACCGCAGTGTGTGGGCGGCCACCACGTTGTCGTCGGCCAGGCCGTGGATCAGCATCAGCGGGCGCTCCAGCTTCTCCGCGTCCGCGAGGAGCGAGGAGTGCTCGTAGTGGCCCTCCGACGGGTGGCCCAGGTAGCGCTCGGTGTACGCCGTGTCGTAGAGCCGCCAGTCGGTCACGGGGGCGCCCGCGATGGCGGCGTGGAACACGTCGGGCCGCCGCAGCACCGCCAGGGCCGCCAGGTAGCCGCCGAACGACCAGCCCCGGATCGCGACCTTGGTCAGGTCGAGGTCGGGGTGGGGCATCGACTGGAGCACCTCGACCTGGTCGTCGAGGGTGATCGTGAAGTCGTGGTGGACCTCGCGCTCGAAGGCCGGGCCGCGTCCGGGCGTGCCGCGCCCGTCGGAGACGATCACCGCGAAGCCCTGCTCGGCCCACCACTGCGGCTCCAGGAACATCCGGTGCGAGTGGAGCACCCGCTGGGCGTGCGGCCCGCCGTAGGGGTCCATCAGGACGGGCAGCTTGGCCGACCCCTCGACGTGCCACGACGGCAGCAGGACGGCCGTGGAGAGCTCACGGGAGCCGGCCCGCGACAGGGAGATCCGCAGGTCGAGACCGGGCCGCTCGGCCACGCTCGCGATCGGCGCCGAGCTCCCGTCGAGCCGGATCACCCGCACCGACACGCCCTCGTGGTCGAGCGACTGGGCCACCACGACGGTCACGCCGCCGCTGCGGCGTCCGGTGAACACGCCCGCGTCGGTCGAGAGGGGGCTGAGGGTCCCCTGGGCGTACGCCCACAGCTGCACCTGTGCCGGGTCACCGCCGCTCGCGGTGAACAGCACGACGTTGTCGTCGACGTCGACCACGCTGCGGACCTGCAGCGACGGCGGCGTCACCGGGTCGGCGCCGACGAACAGCCGCCGCCCGCCGTCGGCGTCGGCGACCCAGACCACGGCGCCGTCGGCGGTGTGCGCCGGGACGCCCGGAGCCGCCTCGACCCACGCTTCGTCGACGTCTTCCCTGATCAGGGTGGTGCCGCCGGTCGTCGGGTCGACCGAGAGCAGCCGTAGCGACCTCTGGTCGCGGGCCAGCGTCACGATGAGCGGCCCGAACGCGTCCCAGGAGGCGGTGACGAGGTATTCGTGCTCGAACGGCACCTCGGTGCGGATCCCGTCGAGCCCCACGATGTAGAGGTTGACCCGCGCATTGGCGGTGCCGGCCGCCGGATAGGCGACCGAGACCGGGTCGCTGCCCGGGTTGGCCGGGTCGGCGATGTGCCAGATCTGCACCGGCGAGTCGTCGACCCGGGCGACCAGCAGCGCCGAGGCGTCGGGCGACCACCAGTAGCCGCGCATCCGGTCGAGCTCCTCGGAGGCGATGAACTCGGCCAGGCCCCAGGTCGCGCCGTCTTCCCCGGCCACCTCGAAGTCGGAGCCGGTCTCCAGGTCCTGCACCCGCAGGCGCCCGCCGCTGACGTAGGCGACCTTGCCGCCGTCGGGGGACAGGCGAGGGTCGATCACCCCGCCCGGGGTCTTCAGCCACCGGATCTCGCCGGCCTCCCAGACGTACAGGGCGCCGGAGAGGGTGAAGACGATCCGGTGCCCCGCGTAGGAGAACCCGACCACGCCGCCGGCCGACTCGCGGGCGCGCTCACGCCGGGCCCGCTCCTCCGGTGGCAGCTCCTCCTCGGCCGCGCCGAGGATCAGCGGGTCGACGAGCAGCCGCTCCTCGCCCGAGGCGACGTCGAGTTCCCACAGGCAGGTCACGGGGTCGGTGCCCGACTTGGTCCGCTGGAAGATCACCTTGTCACCGGAGGGGGTGAGGGTGAATCCGCGCGGCACCCCGAGCGTGAACCGGCGGGTCCGGGCATGCAGGCGAGGGAAGCTCTCAGTCATAGCCCCTTATAGTGCCAGCATGCTCGACCGACGCCTCCTCCTCGTCCACGCCCATCCCGACGACGAGACGATCGGCACCGGTGCCACGATGGCCCGCTACGCCGCCGAGGGCGCCCACGTGACCCTGGTCACCTGCACCCGCGGCGAAGAGGGCGAGATCATCCCCTCGACCCTGTCCCACCTGGGCCCCGACGACCTGGGCGCCTACCGCGAGCGGGAGCTGGCGGCCGCCTGCCGGGCGCTCGGCGTCGACGACCACCGCTTCCTGGGCTACCGCGACAGCGGCATGATGGGCGCGGCCTCCAACGACGACCCCCGCTGCTTCTGGCGGGCGCCGGTCGACGAGGCGGCCGAGCGGCTCCTCCAGATCATCGACGAGGTGCGCCCCCAGGTGATCGTCACCTACGACGAGAACGGCCTCTACGGCCATCCCGACCACATCCAGGCCCACCGGGTGGCCTGGCGCGCGTTCGAGCAGGCCGGCACGGTCGCGAAGTTCTACCAGACCGCCCAGCTCCGCTCCGAGATGCTGGAGGCGGCGGCCCGCATGGAGATCTTCCGGCCCGAAGACGTCGACGCCCTCGGCTACGGCCGCGAGACGGTGACCACCTCGATCGACGCCCGCGCCTACCTCGACGCCAAGCTCAACGCCCTGCGCGCCCACGGCACCCAGATCACCGTCGACGCCCCCCGCTTCGCCCTGTCGAACGGCGTCGGCCAGGAGGCCCGCGGCGTCGAACACTTCGTACGCAAAGCGGGACCCTCCGTGACGGGGTGCGAGGACGATCTGTTCGCCGGCATCGGCTAGCCTCGCCCCATGATGGTGAACGCCGCTCCCGAGACCGCCGAACACGACGACGGTCCGAGCGGCGCCGAGCCCGCGGTCACCGGCGCCGCCTACGGCGTGCTCTTCATGCTCGGCCTGGTCGTGGGCGTCGTCGGCGCCTTCGAGCACGAGTGGTATCTGTTCGGCACCCTGCCCGTCGGGGGCGTGCTGGCGGTGCTGGTGCTGTTCGCGGTCCCCTATGCGATGGGCCGGCTGATGGGCACCCGCCTGGCCGCCATGGCGGTGGCCGTCGGCTGGGTGATCCCGTCGATGATCCTGGCGGGCCCGCGCCCGGAGGGCGACCTGGCCATCGCCGCGACGCTGGGCGGATACATCTACCTTTACGGCGGTCTGGTGGCCGTCGCCCTGGCCGTCGTCCTCGCCCCGTCAACGGGAGGGTCCTGGCTGCTCAGGCAGAACGTCCGCATAAGGTAAGGTGCGTGCTCGCCGACAGGGATCTTTACCGGAAGGTGGCCGGCCGTTTCGCGACCGGGATCGTCATCGTCACGACGGTCGACCCGTCGGGGACCGACCACGCGATGACGGTCAACTCCTTCGCCTCGGTGTCGCTCGATCCCCTGCTGGCCCTGTTCTGCGCCGAGAAGATCGCCCGCTTCCACGACACGGTGATCAGCGCGGGCGTGTGGGGCGTCTCGGTCCTCGGTGAGGACGACGAGGAGGTCTCCCGCTACCTCGCCAAACGCGGCCGGCCGCTGGAGGGCCAGCTGACCGGGTTCCCGCACCACCGCGGCGCGCTGGGCGTCGCGCTGCTCGACAGCGCCATCGCCACCCTGGAGTGCCGGACCGTCGCCGTCCACGAGGCGGGCGACCACTCGATCGTCGTCGGCGGTGTGGAGACCGTGGCCACCCCGCGTGACGCCGCGCCGCTCATCTACCACCGGGGTCACTACTCGTTCCTGGCCGAGTGAGCGCATGATGTGCTGATGGGGCCGTACTTCCGCTTCCGCCGCGCCGTCAACTGGATCAACCTCTCGACCCCGCTGGGCCTGCTGATCGCCCGCATCGGCGGGGCGACCCTGCACAAGGGCGAACTCGGTCTCGTGTACGCCCACGGCTACCGCCTCTCGTTCCCCATCGCCGGGGCCTTCACCGTCGGGAACGTCGTGCTCACCAAGCACCCCCACGGCTACCTGAGCGGACGGCTCCTCCTGCACGAATCCCGCCACGCCAGCCAGTACGCCGCCTGCGTCGGCCTGCCGATGCTCCCGCTCTACGTCCTGTCGGTGCTGGTGTCGGTGCTGACGTGCGGGAACCCGGCGACGTACAACCCGTTCGAGCGCATGGCCGACCTCGACGACGGCGGCTACGCGCGGGTGCCCCCGTGGTGGCGGCGCGGCCGATCGCGCGGCGACGCATAATTCCCGTGTCAGGGGGATCTTCAAGAGGGTGACCCAGACGCACATTCCCCTCGAAGCACCGCGCTGGAGCGGGGGTTTCGCCGACCGGCTGCTCTCCCCGCTCGCCTCGTTCAAGGAACTGGCCTCGGTCGTCGGGTACGGCGAACTGCGCACCGACATCGGCGACGCCGACCAGATCCCCGTCCACCGCGACGGCCTGCCCTTGGCCACCGGCACCGACGCCCTGGTCACCTGGGTCGGCCACGCGACCTACGTCGTCCAGATCGGCGGCCTGACCGTGCTGACCGACCCGGTGTGGTCGCGCAAGATCCCCGGAGTCCGCCAGCGCCTCACCCCGCCCGGCGTCGCCTGGTCCGACCTGCCGCCGGTCGACGCGGTCGTCATCAGCCACAACCACTACGACCACCTCGACGCCCCGACGATCCGGCGCCTGCCCAGAGACACCGCCGTGCTGGTCCCGGCGAACCTGGCCGCGTGGTTCACCCGGCGCGGCTTCACCAACGTGGTCGAGCTCGACTGGTGGGAGTCGGCCCACGTGGGGGACGTCCGCTTCGACTTCGTCCCGGCCCGCCACTGGTCCCGCCGGGGGCTGTTCGACACCTGCCGGACGTTATGGGGCGGCTGGCTGCTGTCGTGGCACGACCAGAAGATCCTTTTCGCCGGCGACACCGGCTACGGCGACCACTTCGCCGAGATCGGCCGCCGCCACCCGGGCATCGACGTGGCCCTGATGCCGGTCGGCGCCTACGAGCCCCGCTGGTTCATGAAGAGCTTCCACGTCGACCCCGCCCAAGCGGTCGAGGCCACCCTCGACACCGGAGCCCGCCGCATGGCCACCATGCACTGGGGCACCTTCGTGCTGTCGGGCGAGCCGCTGCTGGAACCCGTCCAGGAGGCCCGCCGCGAGTGGACCCGGCGCGGGCTCCCGCCCGCCGACCTGTGGGACCTGGCCGTGGGGGAGACCCGCGCGATCAGCTGAGCGCGGGCGGGCGGCCGATGTCGATCGAGAGGTCGAGGGCCAGGATGTGGTCGGCGTGCAGGAAGGTCTCGAACTTCGACCCCGGGGGGACCTCGCGGTCGTCCTCCAGTTCGCGGAGGACGCGCAGCGCCCTCGGTGTGTCGAGGTCGTCGTCGAAGGCCTCGGTCAGCGCGGCGGCGCGGTCGGCGGCGATCGGGGAGCTGGGCAGCTCGGCCCACTCGGCCACCCTCCGGCGCCACCGGCGGATGGTGTCGCCGGCGTCGCGGAGGGCGTCGGGCGCGAGGGTGGTCTCGTCGCGGTAGTGGTGCTCCATGAGCGCGAGGCGGACCGACAGGGGGTCGAGGCCGTCGGGAACCGGCCCGTCGAGGGTGGCGGCGCTCCTGACCCGGTGCCGGACGGCCGCGTCGTCCACCGCCTCGTCGGTGTCGCTGAGGTAGAGGTCGACGCGGCCGCCCAGGAGGCGCAGCGCCCCCGCCATCCCGTCGGGGACGTGCTCGGCCGGGCGCACGTTCAGTGGCGTCAGGTCGCCGTCGAGGCTCCGGCAGGCGACCACCCGTACGCTCGACCGTTCGAGCACCCGCCGGATCAGGTCGGCGTACACCTGCCCCGGCAGATCGGCGGAGGCGTACGCGCGCAGCCCGCGCGTGCCGGGAGGCAGGAGCGGCTCCACGAGCCGGTGACGGGTGTCATAGAGCCGCAACATGCTTCCGACATTACTTGAGGGTCACCTTTATCGACCCGACGAGGAAGTTGATGCCGACCGGCTTCGAGCCCCTCGGCCTCGTCGAGAACTTCAGCGTGACGCTCCGGCCGGGGGCCAGGCTGTTGATCGCGCACTTGACGGTGGTCGCGGTGCGCTTGCACGCCTTCGGCGCGTAGGTGAGGCGGTTGTTCCCGAACGTCTTGCCCGAGATGTTGATCTTCGTGGCCTGCTTGGCGCCGGTGTTGGTGATCTTGAGGGCGTACTGCGACCGGCTCTTCGCGCCCCCGGAGATCAGCAGCCGGACCGGCGGGTCGGCCAGCGCGTGGAGCTGCGACAGCGAGCCGTTGAAGGCGTCGGAACCGCCGGCGTGGTCGGCCTTCTCGGCCTTCTGCCAGAACGTCCACTTCTGCCAGGCCGACGGCAGTTCACCCGGGTCGGCGCCCCAGCGGGCGATCCAGAGGGGGTTTTTGGCGAACTTCTTGGTGTCGCCGGTGCAGGTCTTCCACCAGGAGGTGGTCGTGTAGATGATCGCGTCGCGCTTGGTCCACGCCTTGTATCGGGACAGCCAGTCGCCGATCCACTTGACCATCTCGTCCTGGTCGAGGCCGTAGCAGCTGTTCAGGCCGTTGCGGTTGTTGTAGGGGTTGTCCTCGACGTCGAGCACCCCCGGCAGCGTCCGCCCCTCCTTGGTCCAGTTGCCGCCGTTGCGGACGAAGAAGTCGGCCTGGTCCTTGCCGCTCGACTCGTGCGGCTGGGCGAAGTGGTAGGCGCCCCGGTACATCCCCTCGGTCAGGGCGCCGGAGAACTGGGCGCCGAATCTCGGGCTCTTGTAGTCGACACCTTCGGTGGCGTGGACGAAGACGAACTCCGCGCCCTTGCCCTTCACGTCGGTCCAGTTGACGTCACCGGTCCAGTTGCTGACGTCGGCCCCCATGACGGTCGTCGACGCGACCAGTAACAAAGCGGCGTACATTCATGATCCTTCCCCGTGCGGAGAACGATCGTCCCACAAACGTTCTTTACAGATAGAGAAGAATGTCGCGATCCCCGCGTTCTCTCAGCCTTCCGAGGACGTCGTCCTTGCCCGCGCCGTCGGGCATGCCGATGCGGGCGCCGATCAGCCGCAGGCCTTCGGCCTCGGAGGCGACGGGGGCGGTGTATCCGATGAGGTGGAGGGCCTTGTTGAGCGGCGGCAGCCCGGCCGCGCCCTGCGGCAGGAACCGGGTCAGCAGCTCGCCGCCGTCGGAGACGGTCAGGAAGACGTGGTCGCCCTCGCCGGCGTTGTATTCGGCCAGGATCGGGCGGATCGAGCCCATCGTCGGCTGGTTGTGCCACGAGATCACCACCTCCCCCTGCGGGGTCGAGGCGGTGAGCTGGCCGCCGGGCGCCATGCCGAGGTGGGCCGCGAACCCGGTCGGCAGCGGGGAGCCCGAGCCACGCAGGTGCTCGGCGTTCACGTCGACCCGGTGCCACCAGCGGCCGTCGCGGCTGCGGAAGCAGCGGCGGGTCATCGACACGTCGCGGCGCGGCTGGTAGTCGGCCGGTTCGGCGCCCGCGACTCTGATCCAGCCGCGCTGGGTGCGCTCGAACCCGGGGCCGCCGGCGTAGGCGCGCACCGAGCTCTCGCTCACCTCGTAGCGGGAGGTCAGCGACGCCACGATCGTGTTGACCGAGGCCTCGCCGCCGGCCTTCTCGATCTCGCGGGCGATCATCTCGCGGATGCCGAGATACTCCTCGCCGCCCCAGCGGGCCAGGCCGTACTTGTTGCGGTCGAGCCGGAGGAAGCGGTCGTCGGCGGTCAGCTGGTTGCGGATGCCGACCAGGCTGTAGTCCTCGCCGATCCGGTTCTGGATCTCCTCGGGCGTGAGCGGGGTGCCGGCCACGGCCAGCACGGCCTCGGCCTTGTCGTTCACGCTCCTCGGCCACGGCACGACATGGCCTTCGAGCAGCCGCAGCTGCGGCACCGCCCCAAGCCAGCGCTCCCCGACGTCTTCGCGCACCCCGAGCTGGGCGACCATGCCGACCGCCTCGCCCAGCGGCACGGGCCCGTCGGTGAACAGCTGCCGCGTCTTCTCCCGCAGCTCGTCGGCGCCCCCGGCCACCAGCCACCCGTCGACCTGGTCGTAGCCGGTCAGCAGCGTGCGGACGAACCGCCAGGCCGGGATGCCCAGCGTGGCCAGCTCGGTGCGGTGCCAGGGCACCGCCGCCATCAGGTCGTCGGCCGGCACCGCCGACCCGAGCCGGGTGCGCAGCCACGTGAGGTGGGCGGTGAGCGGGGTCGCCTCCTGGCCCCGCAGCCAGTTGTCGACGTGGTCGCGCAGGTCGCGCTCGATCTGCCGGATGCGCTCGCGGGTGACCGAGAACCGCTGCGCCAGTTCGTCGAGGGTGGCGCGGTGCTCGGCGTAGAGCCGGTCGCGGGCGATCGCGCGCTGGCGGTCGTCGAGCCGCTGGAACAGCTCGTCGATGATCTCGGGCAGCGGCCTTTCCGGAACGGCGGGCGGCACGCTGGCCAGCGGGTTGAGCGGCTCGGTGTCCATGAGCCGGTCGAGCACCCCGGCGAACAGCAGCCGGACGCTGTCGCGGCTGCCCGGCGTGCGCTGGCTCTCGGCCGGAGCGGTGAACCGCAGCAGCGGCATGATGTCGCCGAGGATCAGGTGTCCCCAGCAGGCGGACGTGAGATCGGCCAGTTTGGCCGCGATCTGGGCCGGCCCGACCGTGGCGCAGGCGCGGTCGATCGGGAGCGCCTGCCACCACGAGTTCGGGAGGCCGGGATCGCTGGCGATCGGCTCCACCTGGCTGGGCGCGGTCCAGCGCAGGGGGGGCACGATGTCGCTCAGGCTCAAATTCATGCAGGTCCAACCGGCAAGGGGAATATATCCGCAGTTCAGATTAGGGGATCAGGCGGGAAGGAAGGGACTCGCGCGACCGGAGTAGGACACGTAGAGCAACTCGTTCGCCCGCGTGCACGCGACATAGAGCAACCCCCGTTCCCGCTGCAGGTCGTGCGCTCGTGCCATCGGATCCTCGGCGTGGGGCGTCAGCGCGTCGGGCGCCGGGATGATCCCCTCAGCGACACCTATCACGGCCACCCGCCGGAACTCCAGCCCCTTCATACCGTGCAGCATCGTGACTTTCACCTCGATACCCGCGTCGCGCAGGGCGGCGCGGGCCATCCGGACGATCTCGACCGTGCGGGCGGTGACGGCGATCTCCTCGGGGGCCACGCCGTCGGCCAGCCAGTCGCTCACATGGGCGACCAGGCCGCCGATCTCGGCCTCCTGGGAGACGTACTCGCGCACCAGCGGGCGCGGGCCGTGGACGGTGGAGCGGTAGCCGTACATCTCGGCCGCGCCCTCGACCAGGCCGTCGACGGGGCCGCCGCCCCGGAGCCGGACGCCGAACGAGAGGATCTCGTGCGGCAGCCGGTAGGAGATCTTCAGGTGGAACCGGCGGACCGGGATGCCCATGCCGGCCAGCGCCGCGCGGGTGTCGAACATGCGCTGGTGGGGGTCGCCCACGATGAACATGTCGTTGGGACCGGGCGGCACCGCCGCCCGGAGCAGCCGCCACTGCGCAGGGTGCAGGTCCTGAGCCTCGTCGATCACCACGTGCTTGTACGGCTCCCGCCGCGGCGCGTCGCTCTCGAGCACGTCGGTCGTACGCCCGAGCAGCTCGGCGCCCTCGGAGGCCAGCTGGAGCAGGGTGCGCCGCCCCGACTCGCGCAGGCGGCCCTCGACGTGCTCCACCGCCCGCCACACGCTGGTGCGGATGTCGGAGTTCAGCTGGACGCCCCGGCCGGGCCGTTCGGCCGCCAGGTACTCCTCCAGCGTCCGCAGGTTCTGGGAGAGGATCACCTGCTCCCACTCGCGCAGCAGGAACGCCGCGCCGAAGCGGCTCCCGGCCGCCTCCTCCCACAGCTTGGTCACGTCGCCGACCAGCGTGGGGGCCTTGCCCTCGTGGGCCGCGACGATGCGGTGGGCCAGCCGGTCGACGTTGGTGACCTCGACCCGCTTGCGCACGATCTCGTCGTCGATGATCAGGTCGAGCTTGGCCGACAGCTCGTTGGCGAGCACCTGCGAGAAGGTGGTCAGCAGGATCGGCCCGCTGTTCTCCTTGGCCAGGTAGGCCGCGCGGTGCAGCGAGATCACCGTCTTGCCGGTCCCGGCGCCGCCGGTGACCAGGACGGGCCGGTCGTAGACCGGCCAGTTGGCGTAGGTGTACTGCGGCGCGTAGAGGAACGTGCACCAGTGGGGCTTGGTCAGCACCCGGTCGAGCTCGACCCGGTCGGCGGCGAAGGCGGCCTGGCCGGGGGAGCGGTGGAGCGCGGCCTCGAGGTCGTCGAGGTCGAGGTTCTCGGCGGTGGTGACCCGGCAGCCGTCGAGTTCGCGCCAGGCCTCGGCCAGTGATCCGCCCCGGGCGAGGACGGCGAGGGGGGCGTACTGGCTCTCGGGGAGCAGGGGTTCCACGGCGGCCAGGTGGGCGTCGGTGGCCATCATCCGGACCATCGGCAGCAGCAGTTCCTGGTCGATGCCGATGTCGATCAGGTCGGTCTCGCAGATGTGGCCGTAGAGGCGCTTGCTCGATCCGGCCGCCGACCGGCGGAGGGCGGGCTCGACGCGGGCCAGAGCCTCGGCGTCCCAGACCTCGATGACGCCGATCGCGGAGTTCACGGTGAAGCGGTGCCGTTGCGCGTAGGTGTAGGCCTCGGCGTCGGGCAGTACCGTGACGAGCCAGTAGACGTCGCGCTGGCGTACGGCCACCGCCCGGTGCCGGTCGGCCAGGCGTAACGTCGTCACGCGGGGGTCGCGCGCGTTCCGCACCCGCTCGGGCACGGGGCCGGCGGGCGAGTTGTGCAGAAACCGTCTGACGGACACCACGGCGTCCCGCCGCACCGGGCGGGCCAGTGCGGCGAGTTCCTGAGTGAAGTCCAGGGAGACGGCGAGGCGGGGCATGGGGGCCTAACCCAGCAGGGACAGCAGGTCTCTGTCCCCACGTTCTCGGAGGCGGGCCCGCAGTTCGTCGGGCGGGGTCGGGCCGGTCAGGCCGATGCGCGTGGCGATCACGCGGTCGGCCTGGTCGGAGTTTCCGCCGGGGGCCGTGTAACCGACCAGGCGCAGCGCCCGCGCGATCGTGTCGCCGGAGTTGGCGGCGGGGAGATGGCGGACCCTGAGCATGCCCTCGTCGGAGAGGGTGAGAAAGATATGGCTGCCCTCCTTGGCCGCGACCTCGCTGAGGATGCGGCCGAGCGAGTCGATGGCGGGGGACTCCCGCCAGGTCATCGTGACGTCTCCGGCGGCGCTGCGCACCGTTCTTTCGCCACCCGGCGACAACCCCAGGTAGAGGGCGAAGCCCTCCGGGAGGCCGACCGACGTGCCCGCCAGATGACCGGCGTCGACGTCGACCCGCAGCCACCATCGCCCGTCGGGCTGACGGAAGCAGCGCTGCGTCTGCGACACGTCCGACGGCCGGGGCGGAGCGGGTGGAGCCGGTGGAGCCGCCGGAGCGGGCGCCGCGCCGTTGGGACTCTGTATCCGCAACTGCGGGACGTTCTCCAGCCACTCCTTGGCGACCTCGGGGTGGATGCCGAGGGAGGAGACGAGTTCGAGGGCCCGGGACACGGTCGGCGGGCGTTCGGCGTTCACGATCAGGCCGCGGGTGCGTTCGTGCAGCTCGGCCAGGTCGCCCTGGACGACCCAGTCGCCGGAGACCTGGTAGCCGGGCAGCGTGGCCAGCACGAACTGCCAGGCGAGGACGTCGAGGGAGGCCAGCTCGCGGGTGTGCCACTCGGCGGCGTTGACCAGCCGCGACTTGGGCGCGGCCACGCCGAGGAGGTCGGTCAGGTTGAGCAGGTAGCCGCGGTAGCGGGCGGCGGGCGGCGAGGCGAGCCATTCCTTGAGCCGGGCGCGCAGCGTGTTCTCGGTCACCTCGATGAGGCTCGCGGGCACGCCGAGCAGCTTGGAGAGGGACTCGGGCGAGGTGGGGGAGTCGGTGAAGACCCGGTTCTGCGCGACCATCCAGCTGTGGTCGTCGAGCGAGGCGAAGACCCGGTCGATCACGTCGGGGAAGTCGGGGTCGTCGTCCTCCCCCGTGAGCCGGGGCTGCGGGACCACCGGCGGCTGGGTGGCGTCGTCTTCGGGCTCCTCGGCCCGCGCCTTGGTCTCGAAGGGCGCTCTGAAGGGGGTCTTGAGCGCGGCCCTGGTCTCGTAGGGTTCCTCGGGCTCGGGATCCTCGGGCTCGGGTTCCACCGGCGTCCTGGACGGCACCTCGGTGGCCGCCAGCTTCGACAGCACCGCCGAGTAGAGCGCCGCGAGTAACGGCCGGGCCTTCACGAACGGCTGCTCGGTCAGCTCACGGCCGGTCAGCGCCAGCAGGCCGGGCCACGACCCCGCCCGGTCGAGCGCGATCCCCACCTGGGGGTCGTCGGCGTCGTCGGGGTCGAGCACGTGCAGCGCGGGCAGCACGTCGCCCACCGCCGCGGCCGGCCACTGTTCCAGGGTCAGGTCGGTCAGCAGCTCGGACAGGGCGTCGACCCCGAAGGCGGGCAGCACCCGGCCCATCGGGAGCGAGCGCCACCACGCGTCGGGTAATCCGGCCCGACCAGCCAGGATGGTGGCAGCGTCACTCCAGCGCAGCGGTGGCACGAGGTCACTCAGGCAGAAGTTCATCGCTATCCCCATCACTTCCGTAAGACCAGACCATAGTCTGGCAAATCCCCTGCCGTGGCGGGAGTTTCATCCGTGACGAACAGCCACAAACGATGGTGTCACCCTTCAGTGGCGCACCGCTGCGAAACGGAGTCTCACGTAGTCGGCCATCCAGCCGGCGTCGTTGCGGAGGGCGGGGGCGGCGAGTTCGTTCACCCGCCGGAGCAGCGGCTCGACCGTCGCCGGGGGCACGCCGTCGAGCAGCGACCCGGCGAACATCCGCACCCAGTCGGCGGCGCCGTTGGGGCACTCGTCGAGCGGCGTCGGCCGGTCGAAGTGCTCCAGGATGCGCAGGGTGAACCCGGCGCGTTCCAAACGGACGGCGTACTCGGCCGGGCTGGGGAAGAACCAGGGGAGTTCGGGCTCGCGCAGGCCGTGCTCGCGCCAGGCGGTCAGCATGGCCGAGGTGAGGGCGGCGCAGTTGCCGGCCCCGCCGAGCTCGGCCACGAACCGGCCGCCCGGCCGCAGCGCGTCGCGGACGGAGTCGATGACCGCGTCGGGGTCGCGGCTCATCCAGTGGAGGGCCGCGTTGGAGAACACCGCGTCGAACGGCTGGGCGACGGTGAAGTCGTGGCCGTCGCCCACGGCGAAGTCGAGCCGGGGGAACTGGGCGATGGCCGTCTCGATCATCGCCTGTGAGCCGTCGATCCCCAGCACGTAGGCCCCGCGGACGGCGATCTCGCCGCTCAGCACGCCCGTACCGCAGCCGAGGTCGAGCACGCGCTCACCCGGCTGCGGGTCGAGCAGCTCCACGAGGGGAGCGCCCTGCGCCGAGACATAGCCGAAGGAGCTGTCGTAGGCGCGAGCGTTCCACCTCATGAGCGTAGGTGTGTCATATCGCAAGATCGGCTCACTTCCACGGTTGTCCGCATAGAGTACGCCAGCCGTGGAATCAATGTTTTTCAGCTCATTTGCTGAGACCAGTGTTTCTGGAGATACATCTTGGCCGCGTCCTGCTGCGGGATGGTCATGAACACCGGCGTCCCGTTCGCCTTCGGCAGCTTCCCTGCCGCCTCGTTGTCGAGGGTGCTCTTCATCTGCATGGCCTCCATCCGCGAGGGCCGCGCGTAGCCCCTGAGCAGGATGTTCTGGCCCTCGTCGGAGAACAGGAACTCGGTCCAGAGCCGGGCCGCCGCCGGGTGGGGCGCGCTCGCGCTGATGGCCTGCACGTAGGGCGAGGCCAGGATCGCGCCCGCCGGGATGGTCACCTGCCAGGTGGCCGCGTTGGCGGCCGACCGGGCCGCGTTCAGGTAGTCCCAGTCGAGCACCGCGGCGGCCTGCTCGGGCGCGGCGGCGACCGCCCCGGCCTTCTTCAGCGCCGCGAAGGCCTGCACGCCCTTGCGGGCGTCGAACTTGCCGCCCTGCGCCGAGGACTGCATCGAGGCCGCCATCACGCCGTTGAAGCCGCTCGCGTTCTTCAGCGGGTCGCCCGCGAGCGCGACCGTGGTCCCGGCCGGGCGGCCGGCGGGCTTGAGCAGTTCGGCGTACGACGCCGGCGCCTTCATCTTGCGCGGGTCGTAGCCGATCGACATGTAGCCGCCGTAACCGGCGTACCAGGTGCCGTTGGCGGCCTTGACCTCGTCGGGGATGTCGGTCCAGCCGGTCACCTGGTAGGGGGCGAACTTGGCGGCGTTGGCCAGGGCCACGTCGATGCTGAGGTCGAAGACGTCGGGCTTCTGGGCCGTGGCGACGGCGTCGATCTGCTGCTGGCTGTTGGCCGCCGGGTTGAGCGACTCGATCTGGATGCCGTACTTGTCGGCGAAGACGTCCATCAGCTCGCCGTGGTTGACCCATTCGCGGGGCAGCCCGACGACGGTGAGCTTGCCCTCCTTCTGGGCGGCCTCGACCAGCCGGTCGAAGTTGCCGAAGCCCGCCTGGAGGCTGGCGCCCTTCACGTTGACCGGCGGGAGGGCCTTGGTCTCGCCGCCCTGGGACGAACAGGCCGCGAGGGCCAGCAGGGCCGCCAGCGCGGGAGTGGTCACGAGTCTGGTCACGGATCGAATGCTTGGGGCCGGGTCGCGCCGCGTCGAGACGGCACGCTCAGCCAGGGACGACCTTTGCCGCCGCCATGACCCTTTCTGGGAACTCCACGAGGGTGCCGTCGCGCTTGCGTACCGAGAGCACGCCGTTCTCCCAGGCCTCCAGCACGCCGACGACGTCGCGGAAGCCCTCGGGCAGCGCCCTGCGGACGGTGACGCGCCTGCCGACGTCGGCCGGCGTGATGGTCACCTTGAGCTGGAAGGCCATGACATTGGCCCCTCCTGTTCCGGCCACCTGACAGTCACCGCAATACTAGGACGGAGCAACCTGCGGCCCATGTCGTGCCGGAAAGAAGGAGCTAGAGGTGACCTACGTCATCGCGCAGCCTTGCGTGGATGTCCTGGACAAGGCGTGCATCGAAGAGTGCCCTGTCGACTGCATCTACGAGGGCGAGCGCATGCTCTACATCCACCCCGACGAGTGCGTCGACTGTGGGGCGTGCGAGCCGGTCTGCCCGGTGGAGGCCATCTTCTACGAAGACGACCTGCCCGAGCAGTGGAAGGACTTCTACAAGGCCAATGTTGACTTCTTCGAGGACCTGGGCTCGCCCGGCGGCGCCTCGAAGGTTGGCAAGATCGAGAAGGACCATCCGACCGTGGCCGCGCTCCCGCCGCAGGCGGAAGACCACTGACGCCCAGCACTGGAGAGAGTCCTTCGTGATCGCCCTGCCCGACTTCCCGTGGGACAGCCTGGCCTCGTACAAGACGACCGCCGAGGCTCATCCCGACGGCATCGCCGACCTGTCGGTCGGCACCCCCGTCGATCCGGTTCCCGAAGTCGTGCGCAGGGCGCTCGCCGAGGCCGCCGACAGCCCGGGTTATCCGCTCACCTACGGCACCGCCCGGTTGCGTGAGGCCGCGGCGGGCTGGCTGGCCCGCCGCCACGGCGTGACGGCCGACCCGGCCGGCGTGCTGCCCACCATCGGTTCCAAGGAACTGGTCGCCTGGCTGCCGACCCTGCTCGGTGTCGGCCCCGGCGACAAGGTGATCTTCCCGGCGCTGGCCTATCCGACCTACGACGTGGGCGCCCGGCTGGCCGGGGCCGAGCCCTTCCCGACCGACGGCCTGCTCTCGCTCGGCCCCGAGCGGGTGCCCCTGGTCTGGGTCAACTCGCCGAGCAACCCCACAGGCAAGGTGCTGCCGGCCGAACACCTGGCCAAGGTGGTCGCCTGGGCGCGCGAGCGCGGCGCGGTCGTCGCCTCCGACGAGTGCTACATCGAGCTCGGCTGGGAGAAGCGGCCCGTCTCGATCCTGCACCCCGACGTGTCGGGCGGCTCCCACGAGGGGCTGCTGGCCGTCCACTCGCTCTCCAAGCGCTCCAACCTGGCGGGCTACCGCGCCGCTTTCGTGGCCGGTGACCCGGTCCTGGTGAAGCGCCTGCTCGAGGTGCGCAAGCACGCCGGCATGATCGTGCCGGAGCCCGTCCAGGCCGCCATGACGGCCGCCCTCGACGACGACGCGCACGCCGACGAGCAGCGCGAGCGCTACTCGGCCCGGCGCACCGCCCTGCGGGCCGCGCTCGAATCGGCCGGCTGGCGGGTCGACCACTCGGAGGCCGGCCTCTACCTGTGGGCCACCGACGGCACCGGCTGCTGGGACCAGGTCGCCCGGCTGGCCAAGCTCGGCATCCTGGTGGCGCCGGGCAGCTTCTACGGCACCGCCGGAGAGAGCCACATCCGGGTCGCGATCACCGCCACAGACGAAAGAATCGCCGCAGCGGTCGCACGACTCACAGTCGCATAGCGAGCCGCCCTCATACGGGCGGATATGGCGCGTTTGTGTTGATAGGATCGCGCGCCATGACGACAGCGGTGGTGCTCGGTCTGTGCCTCGCGGCGGTGGTCGTCGTGCTGGTCGCCTACTTCGCCACCGCTCGCCGGGAGGGGCGTGGCCGGGCCCGTACGGCAGTCGAGGTCGAGGCCGACTTCTACGACGAATTCGCGGAGCTCGACTATTTCGACCCCCGCACCATCCAGGTCGGCGACACCGCCACCGTGGAGGGATCCCGGTTCAAGGCCATCGGCGCCCTCCACCTGATGCGGCAGGGCGACGAGTGGACCGAGCACCTGCTCGACGACGGCAGCCGCCGCGTCCACTGGCTCTCGGTCCAGGAGCGGCCCGAGGGCCTTGAGGTCATGCTGTGGACGCCGGTCCAGGCGCAGGGCATGGTCCCGGCCAAGAGCATGCTCATCATGGAGGGCGTCGAGTTCTTCCCCGGCGACCGGGGCACCGTCGCCTACCGGGCCGAGGGCATGACCGGCCTGCCCGAACGCGGCCTGCTCGACTTCGCCGACTACCGCGCCCACGACGGCCGCCTGCTGTCGTTCCAGCGCGTCCAGGGCGGCCAGTGGGTCGCGTCGTACGCCTCGCCGCTGACGCCGGGCTCGATCCAGGTCGACCGCAAGCCCTGAGAGGGCCTAGCCCTCCTTGACCGGCTGCCACCCGTCTTGACCGGCGGAGGCGCTCCACACGTAGCCGTCGTGGACGACCTGGCGCAGCCCGTAGACCGGGGCGTGGGTGACGAACCAGGTCGCCTTCAGCCAGTCTTCCCGGGAGGCGCCCCTGGCCCGGTTGAACTCCTTCTTCGCCGCGGCGTCCTGCGGGGGCGGCGGCGACTCCTTCGGCGGATACCAGCAGTGGACCGCCCGGGGCTGGTCGCCCCGGAAGGCGGTGGCCAGGATCTCGGCGCTGCGCCGGTGGTCGGCGTAGGCGCCGCCGTCGGCCGACCGCTGCACGGCCTGGGCGGCGTCGTGGAGGCTCATGTCGAGGTAGCCGTCGACCTTCTCCAGGGCGGCGAAGAAGCGGCGGGTGGAGTAGACCGGGTCCATGATCTGCTTGACCGTGCCCCAGCCCTGGGAGGGCCGCTGCTGGAAGATGCCCACCGAGTCGCGGTCGCCGAAGGAGATGTTGGTCATCTTCGACTCCTGGATCGCCGTGATGTAGGCGATCTCCAGCGCCTGCTTGGGCAGCTTGCGCCGGGCCGCGACGGCGGCGATGGTGGCCGCCACCTGCGACTGCTCCAGATCGAGGTCGAGCGTGCCCGCCGGGACGGTGATCGTGCACCCCTCGCCCAGCACGAACGTGTCGGCCTTTTTCATCAGCTGGTAACCGGCGAAGAAGATCGCTCCCGCCAGAACGACCACGATGGCCACGATGGTCAGTGCTGTTCTGGATGGACGCCGTGTCACAGCCCAAGAACCTACCTTCTCGCGGCCCTGCCGTAGGCTCGGCAGACATGCGACTTGATCAGGACGTGAGGACGTTGACCGCCGATCTGGTGGACGTCCGATCGGAGAGCGGTGACGAGCAGGTCCTGGCCGACGCGATCGACGAGGCGCTGCGGCGGCTGCCGCACCTGACCGTCGACCGCCACGGCAACAACGTGGTGGCCCGCACCAACCTCGGCCGGGCCGAGCGGGTCGTCGTGGCGGGCCACCTCGACACGGTGCCGATCGCCGACAACGTGCCGAGCCGGGTCGAGGGGAACCGCCTGATCGGCTGCGGCGGCACCGACATGAAGGCCGGCGTGGCCGTACAGCTGAAACTGGCTCTGCTCAGCGCCCCCAACCGCGACCTGACCCTCGTCTTCTACGACCTCGAAGAGGTCGAGGCGGCCCGCAACGGCCTCGGCCTGCTGGTGCGCGAGCACCCCGACTGGGTGCGCGGCGACTTCGCGGTGCTGATGGAGCCGACCGACGGCGTGATCGAGGGCGGCTGCCAGGGGACCATCCGGGCCGAGATCCTCTCCCGCGGCGTACGCGCCCACAGCGCCCGCAGCTGGCTCGGCTTCAACGCCATCCACGGGTCCGCCGAGATCCTGAACCGGCTCGCCGGCTACACGCCCCGCGAACCGGTCGTCGACGGCCTGGCCTACCACGAGGGGCTCAACGCGGTGCTGATCCGCGGCGGCCACGCCGGGAACGTCATCCCCGACGAGTGCGTGGTGACGGTCAACTACCGCTTCGCCCCCGACCTCACCGAGGAACAGGCCCAGAACCACCTGCGCGAGGTCTTCGACGGCTTCGAGGTGACGATCACCGACTCGGCCCCCGGCGCGCGGCCCGGCCTGGAACACCCGGTCGCGGCGGCATTCACGAGAGTGGTCGGCGGCGAACCCCGCGCGAAGGTCGCATGGACCGATGTGGCCCGTTTCTCCGCACTTGGAGTTCCGGCGGTGAACTACGGTCCGGGCGATCCGGCGATGGCTCACAAAGTCGACGAATACGTCGAACTCGACAAGATCGTCGAGGCTGAGCGCGTCATGACCGCCTGGTTGACCTGAGGAAACTGCCTGCAGAAAGAAGAAAGTGGCTTTCCTCGCCGGCCATTTGGCGGGGAAAGCCACTTTCCGTCCCGAGCAGCACCCTCGACTGTTAGACGCGGCCTGAACGAAATCCGGTTCCCCGGTTCCGTGTGGATTCTCAAGATTTTTTCCACGGCCATCCTGAGGGGCTAGCGTGGCGTCTCATGAACACGATTCGCCGTGAACGTCGCCAGGGGCCGCAGCTGCTCCGGGGCGAGATGGTGCCCGACTCCACCCACGACCAGCGCCTGCTCGACCGGCGCGGACCGGCCGACTGGCTCCACATGGACCCGTGGCGGGTGCTGCGCATCCAGGCCGAGTTCGTCGAGGGCTTCGGCTCCCTGGCCGAGCTGCCGCCGTCGGTCACCGTCTTCGGCTCGGCCCGCACCAAGCCCGACTCGCCCGACTACGAGCTCGGCGTCCGCCTCGGGGCCGCGCTCGCCGACGCCGGCTACGGCGTCATCACCGGCGGCGGCCCCGGCTGCATGGAGGCCGCCAACAAGGGCGCGATGGAGGCCGGCGGCATCTCCGTGGGTCTCGGCATCGAGCTCCCGCACGAACAGTCGATGAACGAATACGTCAACCTGGGCGTCGAGTTCCGCTACTTCTTCGTCCGCAAGACCATGTTCGTCAAGTACTCCTGCGGCTTCGTCACCCTGCCGGGCGGCTTCGGCACTCTCGACGAGCTGTTCGAGGCGCTGACGCTCGTCCAGACCCGGAAGGTCACCTCGTTCCCGGTGATCCTCATGGGTTCCTCGTTCTGGGGCCCGATGGTCGACTGGATCAAGTCGTCGCTGCTGGGCGAGGGCAAGATCTCCCCCCAGGACGTCGACCTGATCAGGGTCACCGACGACGTCGACGAGGCCGTGCGGATCATCGTGGAGGCCGACCGCCGCCGTGAGCAGGAGGCGAGCCTCGTGGGAGACGCCCAATAATGTTCGTCTGCGTTTTCTGCGCCTCCTCCCAGAAGATCGACCCGAAGTACTTCCGGCTGGCCGCCGACGTCGGCGCCGAGCTCGCCCGGCGCGGCCACCACCTCGTCAGCGGGGGCGCGATCGTGTCGTGCATGGGCGAGGTCGCCCGCGCCGCCCGAGCCGGCGGCGCCCAGACCATCGGCGTGATGCCCCAGGTCCTGGTGGACATCGAGATCGCCGACACCGACTCGACCGAGCTGGTCGTCACGACCGGCATGCGCGAGCGCAAGAGCGTCATGGACGCCCGCTCCGACGCCTTCCTGGTCCTCCCGGGCGGCATCGGGACGATGGAGGAACTCTTCGAGATCTGGACCGCCCGGGTCCTCGGCATCCACCAGCGCCCGCTGGTCCTGCTCGACCCGTGGGGCCTCTACACCCCTCTGAAAGACCTCGTCGAGGGCATGTACGACCAGGGCTTCACCCGCCCCGACGTCTTCGACGGCATCGCCTGGGCCACGACCGTCGAAGAGGCCTTCGACCTGCTCGAACAGCCCACTCCCCGGATCACCCCCGGGGTCGACGAGGCCTAGCCGGCAGGCCTACGCGAGCCCGCGCCGGGCCAGGGCCGGTGGCCTGCGCCCGGCGATGGCCTCGGTCATGGCGACCGCCTGCCCGATCGCCTCGGCGTGAGCCGGGTCGGCCAGGCGGAACTCGGCCGGGCCGCGCCAAGCGGCGAGGGCGGCCACGGCGATGGCCTCGTCGAGGTCGGCCGGCAGCTCGATGATCTCAGTTGCCACGTGGTCGATGCTCTCACGCTCACCACATGTGGCACGATTCGTATGTGCTGGTCGTACTCGTTCTCGCCGCGCTCGCGGTCGTGGGCTGTGTGGTCTGGGTCTCCATGGGCCAGGGCGGGGCGATGGCGGAGTTCCCGCCCGACGTGCCGCCGCTGGAGCTCCCCGACGCCGCCCAGGTGACCGCCGTCGACCTGGTGACCGTGCAGTTCCCGGTCGGCCTGGTCGGCTACCACACCGGTTCCGTCGACGAGACCCTCCAGCGGGCCGCGACCGC
Organism: Herbidospora galbida; assembly: GCF_005233835.1. Classification (GTDB taxonomy): domain Bacteria; phylum Actinomycetota; class Actinomycetes; order Streptosporangiales; family Streptosporangiaceae; genus Herbidospora; species Herbidospora galbida. The sequence goes on from NZ_SZQA01000027.1 coordinate 44,034, forward strand.
CATCCGCGACCGCGACACCCGCATCGCCGTCCTGGAGCAGAAGGTGGCCGAGCTCATGGCCGGCCGCCTCCAGGCCAAGTCACTCGATTCGGAAGAAGCATGGTAGAGATCGTCCGCTGCGCCTGGGCCACGAGCGATCAGCTCTACCTCGACTACCACGACCACGAGTGGGGCCGCCCGGTCCACGGCGACGACAAGGTCTACGAACGGGTCACCCTGGAGGCCTTCCAGTCGGGCCTGGCGTGGATCACGATCCTGCGCAAGCGCGAGAACTTCCGCCGGGCCTTCGACGGCTTCGCCATCGAGAAGGTCGCGGCCTACACCGAGAAAGACGTCGAACGCCTGATGGCCGACGCGGGCATCGTCCGCAACCGGGCCAAGATCGACGCCGCCGTCGCCAACGCCAGAGCGGCCCTGGAGCTCCCCGAGGGCCTGTCGGCCCTGGTCTGGAAGTACGCCGAGCCCGACTCCCCGGTGCGCAAGACGATGGCCGACATCCCCTCGTCGACGCTGAACTCCCAGGCGCTGGCCAAGGAGCTCAAGAAGAAGGGCTTCCGGTTCGTCGGCCCCACCACCGCCTACGCCCTGATGCAGGCGATCGGCCTGGTCAACGACCACATCGAAGGCTGCGTGGCTAGGACGTGAGGGTCCGCTCCACGAAGGCCGCCGCCTGCGGCATCAGCCGCGAGGCCTCCTGCTCGAAATAGGCCCGCGCCTTGTCGCCCGGCCACCCCGAGGGCAGCAGCGCCGCCGGGAGCCCCGGGTCGCGGAACAGGAAGTTCCGCCAGGTGTGCACCAGCCGCGACCTGACCGCGAAGACCTGGTCGTCGGGGGAGTCGTCGGGCAGCCCGTCGATCAAGGGCCGGGCCCCCGCGAGCCACTCCTCGTACGCCCGCCCGATCGCGTCGAGATCCCAGGCCCTGGCCAGCAGATCGACCGGATCGCCGTCGAGCACGGCCTCGAACCGGTCGGCGTGCAGATCGAGCTGGTCGAGCTCGGCCGAGGCCCGGGGGCCGATCCAGGTGGTCTCCGAGAGGGGGGCGTACCCGAGGAAGGACAGGTGGGCCCGCAGGCGCTCACGCCGGGTCCGGTCGCGGACGGGTTCGATCACCAGCAGGTGCCAGCGGCCCGGCCAGGTGATCGTGCCGCCCCGGTAGACCCGGGCGGCGGCCTCGTCGAGACGTCGCACGCATTTCGGCGTGGCCGCGTATCCGGGCCCCTGCGGCAACCTGACCGGATCGAGCCACCCCTGCCGGACCATCCGGGAGATCGCGGTCCGGACGGCGGGCGCGGCGATCTCGAGAGGGGCCAGCAGCCGGACCAGGGCGGCCACCGACGCCTGGCCTCCCCGGCTGCGCAGATGGTCGCCGTAGAGGTCGAAAAGCGCGGCTCGGGCGTTCATCCCACCCAGTGTGGAGTCAGGAACTTGCTCCGACAATCCATAGGCGAACCGCTTTGATCCTCAACCGAGTCCTCTCCCGTTACCTTTTTGAACCCGGAGGCGGGATAATAGGACATCACAGAAGACGTGAATGCGCCGGCCACCCTTCATTGGACGGCCGACAACGCGGGAAGGGATACACGCATGGCGGCGATGAAGCCGCGGACTGGTGACGGTCCGCTGGAAGTCACCAAGGAAGGCCGGGGCATCGTCATGCGGGTCCCGCTCGAAGGTGGCGGCCGGCTTGTCGTCGAGCTATCGGCGGATGAGGCCAGCGCCCTCGGTGACGCGCTGAAGAACGTGGTCGGCTGACTACAGCCGGATATCGAGCGACGTCGGCCCCGCCGCGGACTTCCGCGCCGGGGCCGAATTCCTTTGGGGCAGATTCCCAGCACGAGCCACGGCCGGCCGCGGCTCGTGTCCTCAGGGCAGATTCCCAGACATTCCCCGACGTGGAGAGACCGTGCCCATAGAGACCACCGTGACCACCGTGGCCCGTGCGGACGGTGACGCCGAGTTCCTCGCCGTCCCGTTCGGCCCTGACCTGGCCCCCGACGTCGAGCTGCCGGTCTCCGCGCCGGCCCTGCTCGCGCACTACGAGGCCAAGGGCGAGCCCGGAGAGGTCGTCGAGATACCCGTCGCCGCCGCCGACGGCGTGCGCCGCGTCCTCCTGTACGGCACCGGCCCGGCCCCGGCCGATCTCCGCAAGGCGGGCGCCGCCCTGGCCGGCCGCGTCAACGGCCGCGAGCGCCTGACCATCGTCGCCCCGACCGAGGGCGACGTGGCCGAGCTGGTCGCCGGAGCGCTGCTGGGCACCTACACCTTCAAGCTGGGCGAGCCGAAGACCACGCCGGTCCACGAGATCGTGCTGTCGGGCGCCGACGACGCCGCGGTCGCCCGGGGCAAGGCGGTGGCCAAGGCCACCAGCGACGCCCGCGACCTGACCAACACCCCCGCCTCGATCAAGTCACCGGCCTGGCTGGCCGAGCAGGCGATCGCGCTGGCGGGCGAGGGCGTCGAGGTGACCGTCGACACCGAGCTGGTCGGCTTCGGCGGCATCCGCGCCGTCGGCCAGGGGTCGGTCAACCCGCCCTGCCTGATCAAGATGACCTACGCTCCCGAGGGCGCCACCCGCCACGTCGTGCTGGTCGGCAAGGGCATCACCTTCGACAGCGGCGGCCTGTCGCTGAAGCCGTCGGCGTCCATGAAGGACATGAAGACCGACATGGCCGGCGGCGCCGCCGTGATCGCCGTCCTGTCGGCGCTGCGGGCCTTCGACGTGCCGGTCAAGGTCACCGGCCTGATCGCCTGCGCCGAGAACTCCATCGGCGGCAACGCCCAGCGCCCCAGCGACGTGATCACCCAGTACGGCGGCCGGACCGTCGAGGTGCTGAACACCGACGCCGAAGGCCGCCTGGTGATGGCCGACGCGATGGCCTACGCCGACCGCCACCTCGACCCCGACGTGCTGATCGACATCGCGACGCTCACCGGCGCCGCCAAGGTCGCCCTCGGCACCGGTTTCGGCGCCCTCTACGCCACCGACGACGCCCTGGCCGCCGGCCTGCTGGCCTCGGCCGCCCGCAGCGGCGACCGGCTCTGGCGGATGCCGCTGATCGACGACTACCGGACCGCCCTCGACTCCGACGTCGCCGACCTCGCCAACGTCGACAAGAAGGGTGGCCTGGGAGCCGGGTCGGTCCAGGCCGCCCTGTTCCTCCAGGAGTTCACCGGCGGACGCCGCTGGGCCCACCTCGACATCGCCGGCCCGGCTCGCAACGAGAAGGGCGGCACGGGCTTCGGCGTCAGGCTGCTGCTCGACTGGCTCAGTTCGTCAGCTTGACGGCGGCGAGCAGGCCGTCGCCCAGCGGCAGCATCAGCGGGCGCAGCCGCTCGTCGTTCCTGACCACGCGGCCGACCTCGCGGACCGCGACCGATTCGGGGTCGCGCTGCGTGGGGTCGGCCACCCGGTCGTGCCACAGGGCGTTGTCGAAGGCCACGATCCCGCCGGGCCGCAGCAGCCGCAGCGCCTCGCCCAGGTAGTCGCCGTATTCCTGCTTGGCGGCGTCGCAGAAGACCAGGTCGTAGCCGCCGTCGGCCAGCCGCGGCAGCACGTCGAGGGCCCGCCCCACGATGAGCCGGGTGCGCCCGCTGGCGAACCCCGCCTCGGCGAAGGTCTGGCGGGCCAGCCGCTGGTGCTCCGGCTCGACGTCGACGCTGGTCAGCGTGCCGTCAGAGCGCATTCCCCGCAGCAGCCACAGGCCCGAGACACCACAACCGGTGCCGATCTCGACCACCGACCGCGCGTTGACCGCGGTCGCCAGGAAGCAGAGCGCGGCGCCCCCGCCGGGCAGGATGGGCGTGGCGCCCACCTCCTCGCCGCGCTGTCGCGCGTTGCGCAGGACGTCGTCCTCCGGGACGAAGTCCTCCGCATGGGCCAGGCTCGCCGTGTTCATGGTTGGCAAGCGTAGGGGAGTACGCCCCGATCGGGAACTCACGCCGCAACGGGGACGTTGCAGCTTTGAACGGTCTTTGTTTAGTCCGTTCGCCGCTGGTACGCAGGAAGGGGCGAAACCAGGCACTATGGCTGTAGCAACGGTCCTGGAGAGAGGATTGCCGGTGGACGATCACGACCACCAGGCGGGTGCTGAGGCGTCCACCTGGACACCTCCCACCTGGGAGGAGGTCGTCAGAAACCACTCGGCACGGGTATATCGGCTCGCCTACCGGCTGACCGGCAACGTCCACGACGCCGAAGACCTGACTCAAGAGGTCTTCGTCCGGGTGTTCCGCTCTTTGTCCAGCTACCAGCCGGGCACGTTCGAGGGCTGGTTGCACCGCATCACCACCAACCTGTTCCTCGACGGCGCCCGCCGCAAGCAGCGGATCAGGTTCGAGGGGCTGGCCGACGACGCCGCCGAGCGCATGCACGGCCGCGAGCCGTCCCCCGAGCGGGCCTACGACGACAACCACCTCGACGCCGACATCCAGGCCGCGCTCGACGCGCTCGCGCCTGAGTTCCGGGCCGCCGTGGTGCTCTGCGACATCGAGGGCCTCTCCTATGAGGAGATCGCGGCGACGCTGGGCGTCAAGCTCGGCACCGTCCGCAGCCGCATCCACAGGGCGCGCGCGCAACTGCGTGACGCGCTCGATCACCGCGCGCCGCGCGGTGACCAGCTTCCCCCTTCATCGTTCACCCGGGAGGGAGCATGACGCATCTTGGTGAGCGCGTTTCCGCGCTGATCGACGGCGAGCTCGCGCACCACGAGCGCGAGCGCGCCCTCGCCCATCTCACGTTCTGCGCCGACTGCCGCGACGAGGTCGACGGGATGCGGGCGCTGAAGAGCCGCCTGCGCTCCCTCGACCCGCCCGCGATGCCGGCCGACCTGACGATGTCGCTGCTGCGGTTGGGAGACATGGGCCCTCCGGCCCGCCCGCTATCGGGTCAGCTGCCCCGGCAGCTGCCCGGCCCCTACAGCATCGCCCCCGCCGACACCCGCCCGGCCCGCCGTCCTTTTGGCGCGACCGGCCCCGGCCGTAGCCCCCGCCGCCGCGCGGCCGGTTACGTCGCGGTCGGGGTGGCCTCGGCGGCGGTCGCCCTCGGGTCGCTCTTTCTGGTCAACGGCGAGCCTCGCCCTGCCCCCGCGCCCGAGATGATGTTCCCCCCGCAGGTCACCGCGTCACCCCACAGCCGGCTGCCGGGTTCTCCGTCGCCCGGTCCCTCGCCCAAGCTTGTTCCTTGACGCGACTAACCGGCACCACGTCTGGGCAGTGAGACGGCATACGATCTGGCGTGAGAACACGGGTCGTATGCCTGGAGCGAGACGCTGACGGCCGAAGGCCGGCTGCGTCTCGCGTCGGAATCTGCCCCGAAGAAGCTGAGACTGGGTGGCGGCCCCGCCACAACCGCTGGGAGTGACTGCACCGATGACCGACGACACGCGTGACGACGACGCGTACGGGCGGCCTGAGTTCTATCCGGCGGGCGAGTGGGGCGAGGAAGACCACGCCCCCCGCCAGCCCCAGCAGCCGGGCGCGGCCCACCCGCCGCCCCCGCTTCCCGGCGGAGAGCCGACCCAGACCTATTTCCCGCCACCCCCGCCGCCCAACGCCTACGGCATGGGGCAGGGGTGGGCGCCGCCGCCCGGCGCGACCGCCGAACTGCCGCGGCGGGAGCGCCGCGCCGGTCCCCGGACCGGCACTCTGGCCGCGCTCGGCCTCGTGGTCGCGCTGGTGGCCGGAGGCGCGGCCTCCTGCGGCACCTATCTGCTGACCCGCCCGACCGCCGGCATCGACCCCGGCTACGCGATCCCGACCCCGGCCGCCGCGCCGACCGGGCGGGCGCCCGAGTCGGTCGCCGGGGTGGCCGCCAAGGTGCTGCCCAGCGTCGTCTCGCTCGAAGTGCAGGGCAGCGGGCAGGCGGGCACCGGCTCCGGGTTCCTGATCCGGGGCGGTTACATCGTCACCAACAACCACGTCGTGGCCGCCGCGGCGCGGTCGGGCGGGGCGATCCGCATCCGGTTCGCCAACCGCCAGTCGACCACCGCGCAGATCGTGGGGCGCGACCCCAACTCCGACATCGCCGTGGTCAAGCCCGACGAGACGTTCGGCTCGCCCGAGGTGGCGCTGGGCAACTCCGACTCGATGGTGGTCGGCGACCCGGTCATCGCGATCGGCTCGCCCCTCGGCCTGAGCGGCACGGTCACCACCGGCATCGTCAGCTCGCTCAACCGGCCCGTCGAGGCCGGCGGTGAGAGCGGGCGCGACTCGGCGCTGATCAACGCCATCCAGACCGACGCGGCGATCAACCCCGGCAACTCGGGCGGCCCGCTGGTCAACGGCCGAGGCGAGGTCATCGGCGTCAACTCGGCCATCGCCACGATAGGGGCCGGCCAGCAGCTGGGCGGCCAGCAGTCGGGCAGCATCGGGCTCGGCTTCGCCATCCCGGTCAACCAGGTCCGCCGGATCGCCGAGGAGCTCATCTCGACCGGCTCGGCCCGCACGTCCCGGATCGGGATCACGATCGACCAGAGCTACCAGGGTCAGGGCGTCCGCATCGCCGACGCCCCCGACCGGGGGGTGCCGCCGATCACGCCGCAGGGGCCCGCCGACAAGGCCGGGCTCCGGGCCGGCGACGTGATCCTCGAGGTCGACGGGCAGCCGATCAGCGACAGCCGTGAGCTGATCGTCACGATCCGCAGCAAGACGCCGGGCGACCGGGTCCCGTTCAAATACAGCCGGGCGGGCGCCGAGCGAACAGTTGATGTCGTGATCGGGGCGGCGCCCGCTCCGTCGGCCCAGCCCTCGTAGCACGCCTGTCCGGGCAGTAGTGTGATGGCCAACGTCTGATTCACGACGGTTCGGGCAGGGCAAGGGAGATCTACGGTGTTCGGACTCGGCTGGGCGGAGATCCTGGCGCTCGTGGTGATCGCGCTGCTCGTGTTCGGGCCGGAGAAGCTGCCGGGAGTCGCCTCGCAGGCGGGCCGGACGCTCCGGCAGATCCGGCAGATGGCCAACAACGCCCGCACCGACCTCGAGGCCAACCTGGGGCCGGAGTTCAAGAACTTCGACCCGACCGACCTCAACCCCAAGAACTTCGTCCGCAAGCACCTGCTCGACGACGTCGAGAAGGACTGGAACGCCACTCCGGAGGAGACGGCCGCGGCCGACCCGCCGCCCCCTCCGGTGACCGTCGAACTGACGGCGGGCGAGATCCCGCCCTACGACAACGAGGCGACCTGAGCCGAACGAAAAGGCCCGCTCCCTAGGAGCGGGCCTTTTGCTTGGGCGGGCGCGGCCGGTTGGCGCCGGTTGCGGCGCCGCCCGGACGCGACGGGCGGTGTCAGGGTGGGCGGAGCCGTAACGGAAGAAGCTTTTAACGGCCGGCCGGGCTGATGTCGAGCTTCATGCCCTTGAGGCCGCCCCTCTTCTTGCTGAGGCCCGCGGCGATGCGGCGGAGTTCGGCGGCGGCCGGGGCGTCGGGGTCGGTGAGGACGAGGGGCTTGCCCTCGTCGCCGCCCTCGCGGAGGCGCATGTCGATCGGGATCTGGCCCAGCAGCGGGACCCGGGAGCCCAGAGTGCGGGTGAGCGCGTCGGCGACGGTCTGGCCGCCGCCCTCGCCGAACACCGAGATGCGCTCGTCGCAGTGGGGGCAGGGCAGCCAGGACATGTTCTCGATCACGCCGGCGATCTGCTGGTGGGTCTGCGCGGCGATCGACCCGGCCCGCTCGGCCACCTCGGCGGCGGCCTGCTGGGGCGTGGTCACCACGAGGATCTCGGCCGACGGCATGCGCTGCGCGACCGAGATCGCGATGTCGCCGGTGCCCGGCGGCAGGTCCATCAGCAGGACGTCGAGGTCGCCCCAGAACACGTCGGCGAGGAACTGGTGGAGCGCCCGGTCGAGCATCGGGCCGCGCCACACCACCGCGCTGTTGCCCTCGGGCTTGAACATGCCGACCGAGATGACCTTGATGTCGTGGGCCACCGGCGGCATGATCATGTCTTCGACCTTGGTCGGCCGCTCGCCGACGCCCAGCATGCGGGGCACGCTGTGGCCGTAGATGTCGGCGTCGACGACGCCGACCTTGAGGCCGGAGGAGGCCATCGCGGCGGCCAGGTTGACCGTCACCGACGACTTGCCGACGCCGCCCTTGCCGCTGGCGACCGCGAAGACGCGGGTCAGCGAGCCGGGCTGGGCGAACGGGATCTCCTTCTCGGGGCCCCGGTTGCCGCGCAGTTTGGTCTGCAGAGTTTTACGTTGTTCGGCGCTCATCACGTCCATCTCCACGGAGACGCGCGTGACGCCCTCGATCTTGGAGACGGCGGCGGTGATGTCGCGGGTGATGGTGTCTTTCATCGGACACCCGGAGACCGTGAGGTAGACGCCTACGCGCACCAGCCCGTCAGGGGCGATGTCGATGCTCTTGACCATGTCGAGCTCGGTGATCGGCCGGCGGATCTCGGGGTCGTTGACCGTCGCCAGAGCCGCGGTCACCACTTCTGGGGTCGGTGCCATGTAGTCATGCTACGAACTGGCGACCTGTCATACGAATCGAGGTCGCGCCTCTAGGATTGCGCGCGTGAGTCCGACAAGTCCGCCTGTCCTGTCGGCGGAACAAATCGAGGTCTGGCGCACCATGCAGCGTGCCCAGATGCGGATCACCCGGAGCATCGAATCCGACCTCCTGGAGTCCCACGATCTGGCGATGGCCTCGTACGACGTGCTTCTCCAACTGTCCGAGGCGCCCTACAAGCGGCTGCGGATGAACGACCTCGCCGGCCGGGTGCTGCTGTCGCGCAGCGGGCTGACCCGGCTGATCGACCGGCTGCAACGCGACGGCCTGGTCGAACGGCAGGCCTGCCCCAGCGATGCGCGCGGCCTCTACGCCGTGCTCACCGACAAGGGCACGGCCCTGCTCGACGAGGCCACCCCGACCTACCTGCGCGGCGTGCGGGCCCAGTTCGTCGACCGGCTGAGCGGGGCCGAGCTAGGGCAGTGTGCCGCGCTTGCCGTCAAGCTGATCGACTAGCCACTCGGCCTCGGCCTTGATGAAGTCGCGCGTGGCGACCTCGCCCAGGGCGATGCGCAGCGAGGCGATCTCCCGGGTCAGATATTCGAGCTCGGCCCGGTTCTGCTCCGCCGCGTGGCGGTCCTGCTCGCCCTGAACCCGGTCGCGGTCGTCCTGGCGGTTCTGCGCGAGCAGGATCAGCGGGGCGGCGTACGACGCCTGGAGCGAGAGCATCAGGGTCAGGAAGATGAACGGGTAGGGGTCGAACCTCATCGGGCCCAGAGTGTTCCAGGCGACCCAGACGATCACGAATGCGGTCATGTAGACGAGGAACCTGGCCGTGCCCAGGAAGCGGGCGAACTTCTCCGACCATTTGCCGAACGCCTCGGGGTCGTACCGGATGGGCAGTTGCCTGCGCAGTTCGCGGGGCTGGTCGAGCCGGCTCTCAGTCATGTCGCTCCCGCCAGTCTTCGGGCAGCAGGTGGTCCAGAACGTCGTCGACGGTGACCGCGCCGATCAGGCGGCCGTCCTCGTCGATCACCGGGGCCGCCACCAGGTTGTAGGTGGCCAGGTAGGAGGCCACCTCGGGGAGATAGAACTCGGGCCTGATCGGGTCGACGCTGCCGTCGACGAGTGAGCCGATCAGGGCGAAGCTGGGCTCGCGGAGCAGCCGCTGGATGTGGGCGATGCCGAGGTAGCGGCCGGTGGGGGTCTCGGTCGGGGGGCGGGCCACGAAGACCTGGGCGGCGATCGAGGGCGGCTGCTCGCGGTTGCGCAGCCGGGCCAGCGCCTCGGCGACGGTGGCGTTCGGGGGCAGGATGACGGGCTCGGTGGTCATCATGCCGCCGGCGGTGTCTTCGGCGTAGCCGAGGAGGCGGCGTACCGGATCGGCCTCTTCGGGGATCATCAGGGCCAGCAGGCTCTCGGCCTGGTCGGGTGGGAGCTCCTGGAGCAGGTCGGCGGCGTCGTCGGGGCCCATGTGCTCCAGCACGTCGGCGGCCCGTTCGTCGTCGAGGTTGCTCAGGACCGTGACCTGGTCGCGTTCGGGGAGCTCCTCCAGCACGTCGGCCAGCCGGTCGTCGTCGAGCGCGGCGGCGATCTCGGCCATCCGCTTGCCGGGGAGTTCCTGGAGCACTCCGGCCAGGTCGGCGGGGCGCATCGCGTCGAAGGCGGCCAGCAGGCTCTGGGCGCCCTGGTCCTTCTGCGCCACCTCGAAGCCGCTGACCTGGCCCCAGTCGACGACCGTGGTCTCGCCCCGGCGGCGGGTGCCGCGCCGGAAGGCGACCTTGGTGATCAGCCAGTCGGGCGGGTCGGGCTGCTCCATGGCCAGGTCGAGGACGGTGCCGGGCTCCTCGCCGACGGTGATCTTCAGGTCGAGGAGCTCGCCGATGGCCAGGGTCTCGGACTCGCGCTGCTCGAAGCGGCGCAGGTTGAGGCGTCCGGTGAAGATGACCGCCCCGGCCTCCACCGAGATCACCCGGGTGACCGGCAGGAACACCCGGCGGCGCGGCTGGACCTCCACCACGTAGCCGTGGACGCGCGGGGGCAGCGGGCCGCGCAGTGCGACGACCACGTCCCGGATCCGGCCGATCTTGTCACCGGCGGGATCGAACACCGCGAGCCCGGCCAGCCGGGCCACGAAGATCCGCTCCACCTTGGCAGGTTATGGGGATGCCCCGGTCCGGACGGATATGACAGGATCAAAGTAGGTCAACGGTAGTTACAGGGAAGAGTCATGATCCGGTCAGTCAGCCTTGGAATCGCGGCCGTGTCCGCCGTGTGCTTCGGGTTCTCCGGACCCATGGCGAAGTATCTGAACGCAGCCGGGCTCGCCCCGCTGGAGTCGGTGTGGGTGCGGATGGCCGGGGCCGGGCTGCTGCTCCTCGCCGCGCTGGCGCTGCTGCGGCCCGCCGCGCTGCGCATCCCCCGTTCCCAGTGGCTCTTCTTCGGGGTGTACGCCCTGGTCGCCGTCGCCGGAGTGCAGGCCCTGTACTTCCTGGCCATCCAGCGGCTGCCCGTCGGCGTGACGCTGCTGATCGAGTACACCTCGCCCGTCCTGGTCGTGCTCTGGGTGCGGTTCGTCCGCCGGATCAGGCTGCCGAAGGCGGCCTACATCGGCGCGGTGATCGCGGTGGCCGGGCTGGCGGTCGTGGTCGAGGTCTGGGACGGGCTGCGGCTCGACGCCCTCGGCCTGGTGCTGGCCCTGCTGGCGGCGGCGTGCTGCGCGGGATACTTCCTGATGAGCGACAACCTGCACGTCGACCCGCTCGGCCTGGTGGCCTGGGGCATGATCGGCGCGGCGGTCGTGCTGCTGCCGTTCGCGCGGCCCTGGTCGATCGAGTGGGCGGTCTTCGGCGACGTCGTGACCGTGGCGGGCAACACCCTGCCCGTCGCCGGGGCGGCCGGCTGGCTGATCCTGGTGGCGACGGTGGTGGCGTACATCGCGGGCGTGACCGCGGTGCGGCGGCTGTCGGCGGCGGTGGGGGCGACGGTGGCCTCGCTGGAGGTCATCACCGGCGCGCTGATCGCCTACTTCCTGCTGGGGGAGGCGCTGGGCGCCTACCAGATCATCGGTGGTGCGGTCGTGCTGCTCGGCGCGCTGCTGGCCCAGACGGCGACCGTACGGCGGGCTCCCGCTGAGGCGCCCGCCGCGCGCGAGCCCGTGCTCAACCCGTCGGCCTGAGCCGGACCACCGAGGAGCGCCTGGCCCACCGGGCGGGCAGCCCGGCCGCGTCGGGGGCGTTCAGCCGCTCCTTGGCGAGGGCGGCCACCACCTCGGGGCTGGTCTTCTGGTCGACGACCTCGACCGCCGCGGGGAAGCGGACGAGCTGGGCGCCGTTGTCCTTGCTCCGGAGCACGACCTCGATCTCGTGCTGGGCGGTGAGGCCGGGGAGGTTCTGCTCCCCGCCCCCGACCACCATGTAGATGGCGTCGTCATGCCAGACGTGCCAGGCCAGGCGGGTGCCCTCGGGCAGCACCACCCACAGCACGCTCGACCGCTTCGCGGCGTCTTCGATCAACGCGAGGCTCATGACGGCCAGTTTTCCATAGGTCAAAACGCCTGTCAGGAGGCGATTTTCCATGCTGCGGGAAGCAGTCCCGCGGCGATGAGGACCTTCAGCCCGTCGCCGATCAGGAAGGGCACGACGCCCTTCTCGATCGCGGTCGCCAGGCTCATGTCGGCGGCCACCGCCAGCCACGGCACGCCGACGAGGTAGATCAGCACGGTGCCGACGATCATCGTCACGACGGTCTTCCCGACGGTGCGGTCGCCGCCCCGCCCGGCCAGCGCGCCGACGACCGACGCGGCCAGGAAGAAGCCGACCACGTAGCCGAGCGTGGCGTCGCCGGCGGCGGTGAACCACGGCACGCCCGCGAGGCCCGCGAGCAGGTAGAGGGCCATGCCGGCGGCGGCCCTGTAGAGGCCCAGGGTGGCTCCGGAGAGCAGGACGGCGAAGGTCTGCAGGGTCACCGGCACGGGGCTGCCCGGCACCGGGAACGCCACCTGGGCGGCCAGGCCGGTCAGCGCGGCGGCGCCGACGACGAGCGCGACGTCGCGGACGATCGTGCCGGGGATGAGGTCGGACAGAACCGCGGGACGGCTCGCGGCGACGGCTCGGGACATTGTCTGGCTCCCTGATGGAAGAGGCATTACCTCCTTATTAATCACATAGATCACCCGGGATCCCCGTATGCGCCCTGGCACAACGTCCACTGCCCGGCTTTGTAGGGTTGGGCGCATGCGCGCGCGACGTACGTGTCTGGCGGTACCCGGGAGCAACCCCCGATTCCTGGAGAAGGCCCAGGGGCTGCCCGCCGACGAGGTGTTCCTCGATCTGGAGGACTCGGTGGCCCCGCTGGCCAAGGAGCCGGCGCGGGGGAACATCGTCGCCGCGCTGAAAGAGGGCGACTGGGGCGGCAAGACCGTCGTCGTGCGGGTGAACGACCTGTCGACCTCGTGGACCTACCGCGACGTCATCGAGGTGGTCGAGGGCGCGGGCGACCGGCTGCACTGCCTGATGCTGCCCAAGGTCGAGGACGCGTCCCACGTCCGGTGGCTCGACGTGCTGCTGACGCAGGTCGAGAAGGCCGTCGGGCTGCCCGTCGGCGCCATCGGGATCGAGGCGCAGATCGAGAGCGCCCGGGGGCTCGTGAACGTCGACGAGATCGCCCAGGCCTCGCCCCGGGTCGAGACGCTGGTGTTCGGGCCGGCCGACTTCATGGCGTCGATCGGGATGCGCACGCTCGTGGTGGGGGAGCAGCCGCCCGGCTACCCCGAGGGCGACGCCTACCACTACATCCTGATGCGCATCCTCATGGCGGCCAGGGCCCACGGCCTCCAGGCGATCGACGGGCCCTACCTGCAGATCAAGGACGTCGACGGGTTCCGCCGGGTCGCGGCGCGCGCGGCGGCGCTGGGGTTCGACGGCAAGTGGGTGCTGCACCCCGGGCAGATCGACGCCGGGAACGAGGTCTTCTCGCCCGCGCAGGACGACTACGACCACGCCGAGCTCATCCTCGACGCCTACGACTACTACACGACGGTCGAGAGGCGCGGCGCGGTGATGCTCGGCGACGAGATGATCGACGAGGCGTCGCGCAAGATGGCGCTGGTGGTGGCGGCCAAGGGCCGCGCCGCAGGGCTCGCCCGAACTCGCCGGTTCGAGCGGCCCTGAAGCGAGCCGGCCTGCTCTCTCAGAACTGGACGCCGATCGTGGTGAAGAACCAGAACGACGAGGTCAGCCAGAGGCCGATCAGCAGGGTGAACAGCAGGCCGCCGACGACCGGCAGCGTCCAGCCGGGCAGGCCGCGCTTGGGCAGCGACAGCATCTTGGTGACGAACACGCCGTAGAAGACGCAGCCGAAGATCGAGTGGAACATGACGCGCGGGTCGTCGTAGCGCGCGCCCACCGAGTAGAGGCAGTGGAAGGCGACCGGCACGGTGGCCAGGAACGCCAGGCGTCCCGACCAGCGGTGCACCACTCCGGGCCACGAGCCCCGCACGGGGATCTTGCCCCAGATGGCGAACGCCGAGAACACCTGCACGATCGCCAGGAGCGCGGCGAGCGTGGTCAGCCAGACCTTCATGGCCAGCGGGCCGGAGAAGCCGGCCAGGCCGTAGGCGAAACCGGTCGGGGGGTGCAGTTCGCCGTACACGCCGAGGGCGGCGGCGACCAGGCCGCCCGCGAGCACGGGGATGACGAGGGCGGCGACGGCGCCACGGTTCTGTGGGGCGACTTGGGTGTGAGACATCTCAGGCTCTCAAGCGTTCGGGGGCGTCGGGGTTCAGGAGGCCGGGGCAGCCGGGGACAGGAAGGAGTCGATGAACTGGTCGGGGTCCTGCGGGGTGAGGGGGATGCCGTACCACTCCTGGACGCCGCCGTCGAAGGCCGCCGCGGCCTCGCCGGAGTTCTCGCCGAGCATGATGCGGCCGACCGACTGGCCGTTGGGGAGCTTGATCCAGCCGCCGACGACACGAGCGCCGCGGACCTGGGCGGTGGCGCGGTAGAGGCCCGAGGGCTTCTTCACGGTGGCGGCCGAGAAGCGCCAGCTCTTGTTCTTGTACTCGATGCGGCCCTGCGCCTTGCCACCGCGCAGGGCGGCGGTGACCAGGGTGTCCTTGCCTTCGAGGGTGACCGTGTTGTCGGCGGCGGTGCCCCTCAGCCACGCCTCGATCTTGCCGTCGCAGAAGTAGCCGACGACCTTGCCCTTCCTGATCGAGATGGCGATCAGGCCGCCGTTCTGGTCGACGACGCCCGCGTAGTCGGCCTTCTTGGGGGTGGGATCCTCCTCCTGCTCGGGAGCGGCCACCTCTTCGGGTTCCTGGGTCGCGTCGGGGGTGGCCTCCTCGGTCGCCTCGGGCGTGGCCAGCGGGTCGGCCCCCCCGGCCGCCGCCGGGACGGCCGCGGTCTCCTGGATCTGGGGGGAGGCGGTCGCGCTGGCCACCGTCAGGCCCGCGGTCATCACCACTCCCACGGCCAATGTGTAAATGGGTCCTAGCCGGCTCATGTTCCGTCTCTCCTGAGTTTGTTTCCTGTCCCAGAGTGAATCGCGGCGGGCCGCGTCTGTCTGTGGACTAATGCGCACTCGTCTGTGATGAGAATGGGGACGTGATCCAGCAGCCATCGCTCACGTCGTGGATCGTCCCGCCGCCTCCGGGTCTGCGGTACGACCAGCTCGCGCGCACTCCCGTGCACCGCTGGTGGCGGCCCCTGCTCGGGACCGTGCTGGTCGTGGTCGTCTACGTCGCGCTGACGGCGGCGCTCGGCCTGGTCGCGATCCTCCTCATGGCCGTGTCCGGGGCCACGCCGATGGCGCTGTCCCCGGGGCGGATCCTCTTCGAGGATCCGGTGCTCGACCTCGCGTTCCAGCTCGTGTCGATCGCGATCCTGATCCCCCTCTTGCTGGGGGCGGCCTGGCTGGTGCAGCGGCGCCCTCCCGGAACTCTGTCGTCGGTCGCGGGACGGGTCCGGTGGCGGTGGCTCCTGCGGTGCGTTCCATTGGCGGTCCTCGCGGTGGTGCTGGGGGAGGTCGCCCAGAGCCTGGTCCTGCTGGCGACGGGGGTTTCTCCGGGATACGGCTGGGCGGGCTGGTCGAATCTGCTGGTGCCGTTGCTGGTGATCCTTTTCCTCGTGCCCATGCAGGCGGCTGCAGAGGAGTACGCGTTCCGGGGCTGGGTGGTTCAGGCTTTCGGCGCTTATTTGCGCAATCCCTGGTGGGGGATCATCATTTCGTCGGCCGTGTTCGCGGCCTTCCACGGCTACACCGACTTCGGAATCGCCTACACGTTCGGGTTCGGCGTGCTGATGGGATGGCTGTCGGTCCGCACCGGCGGGCTAGAGGCGGCCATCGCGCTGCACGCGGTCAACAACGTGGGGGCGTTCGGGGTCGCGGCGGTGGCGGGGGAGCTCGGCTCGGCGCTGCAGCAGGGTTCGCTGCCCTGGCAGAGCCTGGTGGGAACGATCGTGCAATTTGGTGTTTTTGGGGTTGGTGTCGTGGTTTTGGCTCGTAAGTCGGGAATTTCAGTGGAGGGCGGATAAATCTCACTAGAGAGGAGGTGATCGTGGGTTGCGGGAGGGGTATCAGAGGGATTGCGTCCCTCCCAGACATATGTGGAACGGTCCTGATAGAGGAGGTAAGTGGCCGTGCCCCCCGAAGACGAGGAGCAGCCGGATGTGCCCCCGAAGCTCCACCACTCGCCACCGGGCCCTGCCACGACCCCTGAGGAGAGTTCCCGCCCGCGCACCTCACCCTGGGCCCTGCCCCCCTTCGCCGCCCCGACTCCGGAAGACCCTCCGGTACGCGGCCGCCGGCCCTACGACGCCGCGGCCGAACTCGACGACCCGGAGCCCCGTCCGGGCGACCTGGAGACGACCCAGCCCCGGCGCGCGATCGGCTCGTTACCCTTCGAGGCTCTGGGCGAGCGCCGCCATGGGCCGATCGGGCCGCGCCCGGGCGAACCTCAGGACCAGGTGATCTGGCCTCTGGGCAAATCTCCGTTACCCCCGCCGCCTGCGCCCTCGGGCGAGGGCGAACCTGCCAGAGCGGAGGCTTCAGACCCGCTGGGCTTGCCCGAGCGGGCGGGCGAGGGTCTCGGTGGCGCACGTGGCGCTGATTCCTATGAGGATGCCGGTCGTCCTGTGGGCGCGGTGGAGGGCCTTGGCGGTTCGCGGGGCGCTGATCCGTATGGCGAGGTCGACAGGTCGCGAGGTGCTGAGCCGTATGGCGAGCCCGGTCGGCCCATAGGCGCGGTCGCCGGGCTCGGTGGGGCGGGCGACGATGATCTGGGTCGATCGCGTGATCCCCTCGGAAGCCCGCATACGGACGTGGGGTCTCCCAGTGATGTGGCGCGTTCAGGGGGCGGAGTCGCTCGGGAGGGCGGACTGCCGCCCGGCG
This sequence comes from Herbidospora galbida, assembly GCF_005233835.1. Taxonomy (GTDB): domain Bacteria; phylum Actinomycetota; class Actinomycetes; order Streptosporangiales; family Streptosporangiaceae; genus Herbidospora; species Herbidospora galbida. The sequence goes on from NZ_SZQA01000027.1 coordinate 60,879, forward strand.
TCGAGCCCATGTATCCCCTCGACCCCGCCGTGCGCGGTGAAGAGGCGACGCCTGAGGGGATCTATCCGCCCGACCCCGGGTTGCGGCAGAGTCGGCCGTCTGATTTTCCGCCTCGGCATCACCGTCCCTACTCCACTCCGCAGCGGCCCGATGACGACGAGCGGCCCGGGCGCAGAGAGTATCCGGACAAGCTGGTCGCATCCGGGCCGCCGCGTGAGCATGGGATCCGGGTCCGGCCGGCCATCGCCGCGGAGCCCGAGTTCGTTCCGGAGCCCGAGTTCGGGCCGGGGCGGCGGGAGAAGGACGTACCGGCGGCGGTTCCGGCTGTTCGGAAGGGGCCGCCCGAGCGGATCGGGAAGCCGCCTGGTGGGCGGCCGTTGCGGCCCGACGTGCTGGCCACGCTGGGGCCGCCGCGTGGCGGGAAGCACGGGCGGCGAGGCGTGCGGGCGCAGCGGCGGCGGCCGAGGATCGGGTTGCCGTTGCTGGTCATCGTGGCGGTCATCACGGCCGCGGCGTTCGGGCTGTTCGTGGTGCGGTGGGCGACGGCGCCGGCGACGTCCGGGATCCGGCTCGCCGTCGGCGACGGGCAGTCGGGGGACTCGGCGTTCCAGGCCCCGGGGCTGCCGGGCAACGGCTCGCGGCAGGTGCTGACCTCGGTCGCCTCGTCGGGGTCGACGATCGTGGCGGTCGGCACCGACACCACCAGCGCCATCGCGCGGCCCCTGTTCATCGTCTCGGTCAACGACGGCAAGGACTGGACCCTCGGCGAGGTCAACGGGCCGCCCGGCTACGAGGCCGCGCCGGGATCGCCCGGCCGGGTCGTCGGGAGCGGCGGGAAGTGGCTCGCGGTCAGCACCGACCCCGCCGGGCCCGAAGGCAGAGGCATGTGGACGTCGGCCGACGGCCAGTCGTGGGCGGCGGTTGACCCGGCCCGGCTCGGGATGTTCCTCGAATCTGACCGGGTGACCGATCTGGCCCGGACCGCCACCGGGTTCGTCGCCGTCGGCAGCACCATGCAGGCCGACGGCACCCCGGGCGCGGTCGCCTGGACCTCCGCCGACGGGCAGGCGTGGACGCGGGTGGAGACCCCGAGGATCGGCACCCCGGACATGATCCGCACCGTCAAGGCGGTCGTGGCCAAGGGAGACAAGGTCGTCGCCCTGGCCGAACCGGGCGCCGGCACCGCGACCGTGATCCTGCGATCGGACGACGGGGGGCGGACGTGGCTGCGTACGGCGACGGCCCTGCCCGACATCAGGCCCGAGACGGGCGCTCTGGCGGCGTCGGGTGACGGCTTCGTGCTGGTGCCGACCGGGCAGCGGTTCTCAGGTCCGGGTGTACGGGTCCACTGCTCGCCCGAAGGCCAGAACTGGACCGCCTGCGGGACCATCGGCCCGCTCAGCCCGGCCGGGAGCGGCGTGCGCGGGCTGGCCGCCTCGGGGGCGGGCCTGGCCGCCGTGGTGGAGTCGGCGTGGGAGGAGTACGCCCTCTTCACCAGCGACGACGGCCGCGACTGGCGCAAACGGGCCGACCTCGGCCTCATCCCGGGGACCCTGCGCGGGCTGACCATCACCGACAGCGGACGCCTGGTCGCCGGTGGCGACAAGCGCGGCGCGGGTGACGTGGAGAACCTGCCCGTCCTGATGACGGCGGAGAAGGGCAAGGCCGCCAGGGCAGTGCCGCTGGAGAGCGTGCCGGGCCTGAACCGGCTGGCCCGCAACACCTCCGGCGTGCTGGCGGCCGGGGGCGCGTTCGTCGCGGTCGGCTCGGCCAACGGCGACGCCGGCATCTGGACCAGCGGCAACAACGGCGCCAACTGGCGGGCGATCAACTCCCAGTGGCTCGGCGGCTCGGGCCGGCAGGCGCTCTCGGACGTCGCCTACGGCCCCAAGGGCTGGCTCGCGGTCGGCAGCACGATGGCCGACCTGCTGGTGACCAAACCGCTGCTGGTGGTGTCGTCCGACGGCAAGGGCTGGCGGCCGGGGCCGGAGATGTCCGCGCCCGAGGGCCACTACTACCTGGCCCCCCAGACGGTCGCCGCCGGCCCCAAGGGCTACGTGCTGGCCGGGGAAGACCAGACCGGCGCCGGGATCGGCCCCGCGCTCTGGTTCACCGGCGACCTGAAGAAGTTCACCCGGGTGGGCGAACTGCCCGCCGGGGCGGCCGAGGTGCGCATCCACGACGTGGCCGCGACCGACGACGGCTTCGTGGCCATCGGCGGAACCGGCCGCTCCGAACGGGAGAACGGGGTCGTCTGGGTGTCCGGTGACGGGCTGAAGTGGGAGGCCAAGAACCGCGTCCTGCCCGACGACGCCCAGTCGGCCGGCCTGCGCCACATCGTCGCCCGCGACGGAAAGCTGATCGCGACCGGCACCGCCCTGACCGACGACGGCACCCGGCCCTTCTCGGCCGTGAGCGGCGACGGCGGCGACAGCTGGGAGTTCGCCTGGCTGCCCGCCGAAGCGCCGGCCGTGGTCCTCGACCTGACGGCCAGCGAGCGCGGCATCGTCGCCGTGGGCGCCCACGGGACGGGCAGCGAGGTCGACAGCTCGGTATGGGCGTCGGAAGACGGTCTGGTGTGGGTCCGGCACGGGCTCGTGGAAGACGGGCTCGGCGGGGTGGGCGCGCAGTGGCTGGAGGCGGTGACGATCTCGGGCCAGCGGGTGATCGCGGTGGGCCGCTCGACGACGAGCAAGACCGACAACATCACCATCTGGCGCAGCACCCTGTCCTCGGGGGACGCCTAACGGGGGAGGTCGTTCAGGAAGTCGAGGAGGCCCTTCGTCAGCGGGAGTCGTACAAGATCATCGGTGGTGGCCCATGTGGCCGCCGCCGCGTCGTCGCCCGGTCTGAGGTCGCCGCCGGTCACGTGGGCGTGGTAGTCGAAGATCTCATAGAAGCCGATCACGATCGTTCCGGCCAGAGCGCCCACCTGGATTTCCAGGCCGGTCTCCTCGCGGATCTCGCGGCGCAGGGCGTCGTCGTCGGTTTCGCCCTCTTCGACGCGGCCGCCGGGCAGGGACCACAGGCCCTCCGACGGCGGGTGACCGCGCTGGATGAGCAGGAGGCGACCCTCGGTGTCGCGGATGATGGCCCCCACACAGCGCATAACGCCAAGATTACGGCTAAAAGGTCCGGGGGGCCTTGACGGGTCCCGGGCATCGGAGCACGGTGAGTAACTGTGAGAGCCGCGCCCACCTGTCCCCGGTGCTTCGGCCAGCTGAGCGAGCCCAATGTCTGGTCAAGCGCCTGGCGGTGTCTCGTACACGGCGAGGTGCTGCCCTATCGCTCCCATCGGCCCGGTACGGCCGCCGTCGAACTGATCCGGGGTTCGACTGTGCCCGTCTGGCTGCCGTGGCCCCTGCCCGCCGGATGGCTGGTGACGGGGTTCGGCGAGGCCGGTGACCGGGCCACCGTGGTCGCGGTCTCCGGGCCCTCGCTCAGCTACGGGCCCGCCGATCTGCTGATCATCTCCGAGGAGCCGGGCGTGGGTCTGGGGTCCGCGTACGCCGGCCTCCCCGGTCCCGACCCCGGTGACATCGTCACCCGGACACCGGTCACCAAGATCGACGCCAACGGGCACTCGATCCCGCTCTGGGTGGTGCGGAACGGCGTACCGGGGGACAGAGCGGTTTATGTCGGTGAGGCCGCCGGGCGGTGGCTCTGGACCATCGCGTGGCCCGCCGAGGCCGGGAATCTGATCACTCTGATGCAGCTCGCGCTTGCCGATCTCCGCGATCTCGAGTGGGACGTGCCGTTCGGGGCGTTCTCTCCACGTCTGACGGGGGAAGGCGCAGCGGGAACGGGCTAGAGTGCTGTTCGTGACAGCGCGTATCGAGCGAGTGGTGACCTCGGGGGTCGTCGAGATCGACGACGTCGAGCACAAGGTTGAGAACAACACCTGGATCGTGGGTGACGACGAGGAGGTCATCGTCATCGACCCCGCGCGTGACGCGGAGAAGATCCTGGAGAAGGTCGGCGAGCGACAGGTTCTCGCCGTCATCTGCACTCACGGGCTGCCCGACCACGTCGGCGGCGCCATCGAGGTGGCCGCCCGCGACGAGGCCGTGATCGCCCTGAGCCCCAAAGACAAGCGTCTGTGGCGGCAGACCTGGGAAGACACCTGGCCCGACATCGAGATGGAGGACGAGGGCCTGTTCGCCGTCGCCGACACCGAGCTCGAGGTCATGAACACCCCGGGTGTGACGGCGGGCGGCGTGTCGCTGCTGGCCGAGTCGCTGGGCGTCGTGTTCACCGGCAAGACCCTGCTGGCCGACGGCCCGGGCAAGCTCGGCGGCGAATACCCGGCCCTGGCCGACCAGCTCACCTCGATCGGCGAGCGGCTCTTCACCCTCCCCGGCGACACCCGGGTCCTCCCGGCGCACGGCGAGGAGACCACGATCGGCGATCTGGAGCCCCTGTTCGACCGGTGGCTCTCCGGTTCGCTGACCGCCGACCCCGAGGAGCAGCAGCCCGAAGGCCCGCTGACCGACGGCACCCGCGTGTCGGGCATCCGCCTCAACGCCGACGACGACTGAGCGCGGTGGAGCAGCTCCCCCTGGAAGGAATGCCGCGGCGGCTCTTCTCGTGTACGCCGTCGCGGCTCAACTCCTGGCTCGACTGCCGCCGGCGTTACCGATTCACCTACCTCGACCGCCCCGCGCCCCAGAAGGGCCCGCCGTGGGCGCACAACAGCGTGGGCGCGTCGGTCCACAACGCCCTTGCGGCATGGTGGCGGGAGCCCTACGAGCGCCGGACCCCGCTGTCGGCGGCGATCCTGGTCTCCAACGGGTGGATCACCGAAGGCTTCCGCGACGCCGAACAGTCGCTGAGATGGCGTGACCGGGCCCGCAAGATGGTCTCCGGCTACACCGCCACGCTCGACCCCTCCGACGAGCCGGTCGGCGTGGAGCGCACGGTCGCGACCCGCACGTCGGTCATGGCCCTCTCGGGCCGCATCGACCGCCTCGACCGCCGCGGCGACGAACTGGTCGTGGTCGACTACAAGACCGGCCGCAGGCCGCTGACCAGCGACGACGCGCGGGGCTCCCTGGCCCTGGCGGTCTACGCCGTCGCGGCGAGCCGGGTGTTACGACGGCCCTGCCACCGGGTTGAGCTGCACCACCTGCCGACCGGCGAGGTCGTGGAGTGGGAACACACCGACGAGTCCCTGGCCCGTCACCTGTCCCGGGCCGACCAGATCGCGGCCGAGGCCCAGGAGGCCGACGAGGCCTACCGCGCGGGCGAGGCGACGGATGAAACTTTCGCGCCGTCGCCTGGCGTGCTCTGCTCATGGTGCGACTTCCGCAAACACTGCCCGGAGGGCCAGGCGGCCGCCCCCGACAAGGAACCGTGGGACGGTCTGGCCCCGATCTAGGCGGGCGGCGCCGCACTTGGCGACGCGGGCATCGCCCGGAGCAAGCGCGAACAGACCGCCCGTTGAATATTCAGGCGGCTGGGCCGCCCGAAATTTCGATATATCGCCCCTTGCGAAGCTTGGCTCGCCCCTTGTGAGGACGGCGCCCCACCTCAGCACGCCCCATGCCGTCGATCACGGGCGGCCATCGAGGGCGACGCCGCCCCCGCACCTTGTTCCTCGACGTTCCTCGACATCGTGTAGGTGGCCGAGACCGGGCTCAACCATGGCACGGCCGGCGCCGGAGCGGGGCACATGTGGCAGGCCGTCAGATGCAGGAGAGCCGCAAAGGCCGGGAACCCTGCTGATGTCAGGGCTTCGGCGCCTTCCCGGGAAGCCAGGCTTCGTCAGCGGGCCAGCATGGTGCTTTCGGCGGTGTTCCAGAAGCGGGTCAGTGCCGCCGCCGTCGTCTCCGGGGCCTCCACCGCCGGGGAATGGACTGCCCCCGGCACCACGACGCACTCGCAGTCGAGCCGGTCGGCCATCTCCGCCTGCAGTCTCGGTGGCCAGCCGTCGTCGTGCTCCCCGTAGAGGACCAGGGTCGACAGGCCCGTTTCGGCCAGTTCGTCGACGCGGTCGTCAGCGTCGAGGACGGCTCGGCCCATGCACTCCAGCCCGACCAGCGAGTTGGCGAACAGCCTCCGGCGGAGGAAGGCCACGATCTCCTCGGGCACGCCGGCGCGCAGGGCGTCGGGTTCCATCTTCTCGGTCCACATGGCTTCCAGGCCCAGCTGGGGCATCTTCTCCAGCATGCGCCGGCCGGCCACCTCGCGGGCGCCCACCATCCCCGCAGGGCCGGAGCTCATGAGGGTGTAGGACGCCAGTTTGCCGGTGCCGTCGAGGACGGTCTCACGGGTGACAAGGCCGCCGAACGAGTGGCCCAGCAGGTGGACGGGCTCTCCGCCGCCCACGACGGCCACCAGGGAGTCGACGTCGCGGCCCAGGGCCGCGCACGTGTAGGCGGCGGGGTCGTCGGGGCCGGGTGTCTCGAACTGGCCTCGCAGGTCGATGGCCACCACGCGGCGGCCTGCCTGGGCCAGCGTCTGCAGCACCGAGAGGAAGTCTTCCTTGCTGCCGGTGTAGCCGGGCACCAGCAGGGCCGGCCACCGGTCGGGCAGCCCGCTGCCGGGCAGGGCCTCCAGGGCGGCGAACACCCCTTCAGGGGTTTCGATCCGCTTGGGGCTCACCCCGGGTGGCAGGTCCAGGAATCTCGGCGTACTCACGTGAAGCCACGATACTGAAACCCGCAGGGCGCCGCAGATGAGCAGCGGAGCCCTGCGGTGTTCGGGCTAGTTCCGGCGCGGGCGCGGGCGGTTGCCGCCGGAGCCGGAGTGACGGCCGTTGCCGCGCTGGGCCTTGCGCTCGGTGGCGGCCGAGGGCGCGGGCAGATCGTCTTCGGTGGCCAGATCGGGCGAACGGAAGATGATCGCGAACGGGCTGGCCGGGATGATCTTCTCGGGTTCGGCCGGCCGGGTGGTCTCCATGGGAGTCACCTCCACCTCTTCCTCAACTTCGTGAATCTCATCGTGGATCGGATCGAGGATGTCGCCCTCGAAGAGCGCCGGGGCCGCGGGGGCCTCGACGACGTCGACGACGTCGACGACCTCCGGGAGCTCGGCGACGGTCTCAGCGACGGTCTCGGCGACGGTCTCAGCGACGGTCTCGGTCTCGGTGACCTCGTCCGACGTGCGGCCGCCCCGGGTGCGACGACGGCTGCGGGCCGGGCGCTCTCTGCGCTCGTCCTTCTCCCTGTCGCGGTCCCTGTCGCGGTCTCGATCCCGATCCCTGTCCTTGTCCTTGTCGCGGCGGCTGCGGGTGCGGCCGGTCTCGCCGAGGTCTTCGATCTCCTCGGCGTCGAGGCCGGCCCGCGAGCGGTTGGCGCGCGGCAGCACGCCCTTGGTGCCCGCCGGGATGCGCAGCTCTTCGAGCAGGTGGGGCGAGCTGGAGTAGGACTCGGCCGGCTCGGGGTTGCCGAGGCCCAGCGCGTTGTTGATGACCTTCCAGCGGGTCATCTCGGTCCACTCCATGAACGTCACCGCGACGCCGGTGCGGCCGGCGCGGCCGGTCCGGCCGATGCGGTGGACGTAGGTCTTCTCGTCCTGCGGCAGGTCGTAGTTGACCACGTGGGTGACGTCGTCGATGTCGATGCCGCGGGCCGCCACGTCGGTGGCCACCAGCACGTCGATCTTGCCGTTGCGGAACGCCCGCAGGGCCTGCTCGCGCTGGCCCTGGCCGAGGTCGCCGTGGACGGCCGCCGCCGCGAACCCGCGGTCGCGCAACTGCTCGTGGACCATGTCGCAGGCCCGCTTGGTCTCGCAGAAGACCATCGTGAGACCCCGCCCCTCGGCCTGCAGCAGCCGGGCCAGGATCTCGATCTTGTCCATCCGGTGGGTGCGGTAGACGTACTGGGTGACCTGGGAGGGGGCGTCGTTCTCCGCCTCGGTGGTCTCCGCCCGCACGTGGATCGGACGGGTCAGGTAGCGCCGCGACAGCGCCACGATCTCGCCCGGCATGGTGGCCGAGAAGAGCATGGTCTGCCGCTGCTCCGGCACCAGCTTGATGATGCGCTCGATGTCGGGCAGGAAGCCCAGGTCGAGCATCCGGTCGGCCTCGTCGAGCACCATCATGGTGATCTGGCTGAGGTCGAGGTGCTTCTGCTTGATCAGGTCGAGCATCCGGCCCGGGGTGCCGACGATCACGTCGACGCCGCTCTTGAGCGCCTCGACCTGTGGCTCGTAGGCGCGCCCGCCGTAGACGGTCAGGATGCGGGAGCCGAGCTTCCCGGCGGCCAGGACGAGGTCTTCGGTCACCTGGAGGGCCAGCTCACGGGTCGGGACCAGAACGAGGCCCCTGGGCTTCTTGCGGTTCTTGCGTGGCTTCCCGACGGACTGGAGCATCGCGACGCCGAAGGCGTAGGTCTTGCCGGTACCGGTGCGGGCCTGGCCGATGACATCCTGGCCGGACAGCGCGAGGGGGAGAGCCATCTCCTGAATAGGGAAAGGTGAGACGATGCCCTCGGTCTCCAGGGCATCGGCGATCTCTGGGATGACACCCAGGTCTCGGAACGTCGTAATCGTCGCCTGCCTCAGTCGTGTGGCGAAGGCGGTTTCGTGACCAAACGGGCTCGCGTGCCGGGTCCTTACGAAAGGCGCCTTCGACGTCGTACGCGACCGCGCGCAGCCAAACTCTCTGGGGGTTACCGGGAACAGATACCCCGGATCAACACAGTGCGGTCGCACTTCTCACCGAGCAGTCTACTCGATACCACAGCTGCTAACCGATTTGCGGCGTGTTTCGCATGTTTCTTCGTGAGCCCCTCCCCCTACGCTGCTGCCATGACCATTTCCCGGCCCGGTGTCGTCGACCTTCTGGGCGTGCTCGCCTACGCCGAGCTCACCGCGTTCCTCCGGATGGCGCAGGACGCCTCCGTGCTGGCCCCCTCGCTCACCGACAGGGCCGCGCTCGGCGACGTGGCGGCCACCGAATACGGCCACTTCCGGCTGGTCCGCGACCGGATCGCCGACCTGGGAGCCGACCCGGAGGAGGCGATGGCCCCCTTCGCCGACGCCCTCGACGCCTGGCACGAGCAGACCCAGCCGGGAGACTGGTACGAGGCCCTGGTGAAGGCCTACGTCGGCACGGGGCTGGCCGGCGACTTCTACCGGGTGGCCGCCCGGCGGGTCGACGAGGAGACCCAGAAGCTGGTCGACCAGGCGCTCGCCGACGAGGCCCGCTCGGAACTGGTCGTCGAGCGCGTCAGGAAGGCCCTGGAGGAGGATCCGCGCCTGGGGGGCCGGTTGGCCCTGTGGGCGCGGCGGCTGGTCGGCGAGGCGCTGAGCCAGGCCCACCGGGTCGCCGCGGCCCGGCCGGAACTCGCCGAGCTGCTCGTCGACGGCGACGACCTCGCGGCCGTCGGACGGATGTTCGCCCAGCTGACAGAGGAGCACGGCAAGCGGATGTCGGCGCTCGGGCTGACCCCCGGAGGCTGAATCAGGCGCCCCAGAGTGATGATCGAGAGGCGTGAAGGCGCCATGGGGTTGTACCGTGCGAGTTATGAGGGCCTCGCGCCGCTACGGCAGTTCCTTGACAAGATGTGGACCGAACCGATGGGCCTCCCGCGCCGTGTTGCGCAGGGCGAGCTCAGGATGCCCGACCATCAGCAGACGCAGGGACGACGCACACATCCCACGCAGACGTCCGCCGGGCTGTATCCACGGTCCCCGTTAGAGAAGCCAATGGGCGCCGCCGTCCAAAAGCGGCGCCCGAAGGCGTTCAAGCGAGATGCGGCCGTGGCTCGCGCCGGTGAATCCGCCTAGATCAGAGAGTGCCGCCGAACCCGACCGAACGGCTGGCTCCCTCTCCGATCTCGATGAAGCCGAGCGCCGCTACGGGCACGATCACCCGGTTTCCCTTGACGTCGGTGATGGAGAAGACGCCTCGGTCGGCCGCGAGCGCGTTGCGGATCTCCGCCTCGATCTCCTCGACGGTGAGGTCGGTCTCGACGACGAGTTCACGGTGCACCGACTGAACGCCGATCTTGATTTCCATCTGGGCCCCTTTCGAGAGGGTTCCATGGTGGCCCCGGAAATCGCTGCGGCAGAGCTCTGATCGCGGCGGGCGTAACTCCGGGCGTGGCTAGGTCGTGCGCGGGAAACCGCCGATGCCGCGCCAGGCCAGTCGGGCGATGAGCCCGGCCGCGGCGTCTTTCGGGATCGCGCCGCCGCTGGTCAGCCAGTAGCGGGCGCTCACCTCGGCCATGCCGACGAGCCCGACGCCGAGCAGGTGGGCGTCTTCGCTGGAGCAGCCGGTGTCTTCTTGGATCACCTCGGCGATCGCGTCGGCGCTCTGGCGCAGCGATCGTTCCATGCGCTCGCGGACCGCCGCGACGTTGCGCAGGTCGCTCTCGAAGACCAGCCGGAAGGCCTCGCCCTGGCTGGAGACGAAGTCGAAGAACGCGCCGATGGCGGCCTGGACGCGCTGCTTGTTGTCGGTCGTGGAGGCCAGCGCCTCCTTGCAGCGCGACACCATGTCGTCGACGTGGACGTCGAGCAGCGCCAGGTAGAGCTCGAGCTTGCCCGGGAAGTGCTGGTAGAGCACCGGCTTGCTGACACCGGCCCGCTCGGCGATCTCGTCCATGGCGGCGGCGTGGTAGCCGTTCTCCACGAAGACCTCTTGGGCGGCGCTGAGCAACTGGCGACGGCGGGCGAGCCGGGGCAGCCGGGTGCCCCGGGGCTTGGCGTCCGGGGTAGCGGTCACGGCCTCTCCTTGCGCGCGGGCTTCTTCGAGCAGGTTCCTGGCGCGAGCCACTGCCGGCCTTCGGCCGTCAGCGTCTCGCTTTCGGCGGCCCCCATCCTACGGCTGGGTCACCAGGTCAGCGATAGTCGTCCTCGTCGTCGGCATATGCCCGCTTCTGGTCGGTGGCGTCCGCCGGGTCGACATCCAGGGGCAGATCCTCCGGCCAGGGGTTCTCTTCGGGTTCGTCGTCGAGGGGGCGGTTCTGCTCGGCGACGTCGGCCTCAGTAGCTTCGCTTCCGCTCTTCTCGGACATGGCGTCCTCCTCTCGGCCCACACTACGGGAACAGGTCTCCCGACGCCTCGACCCGCGCCAGCACGTCGGACGGCGTGAATCTGAGCTGGTCAGGGTGGTCGCAGGCGGCCACCTCGTCCCAGGTCAGGGGGGTGGAGACGGTCGGGTGCGGGTTGGCGCGCATGGAGTAGACGGCGACGGTGGTCTTGGCGGGGTTGTTCTGGCTCCAATCGATGAACACCTTCCCCGGGCGTTCCCGTCTAGCCATCACGGCGGTGACGAAGTCGTGCCGGCGGGCGAGCCGTTCGGCGAGGGCCTTCGCGTACTCCGAGGTGGTCACCTCCGAGGTCCACGGCACATGGAGCTGCATGCCCTTGTTGCCGCTCGTCTTGGCGTGGCAGTCGAGGCCCTCCTCGGCCAGGGCGTCGCGCAGCAGCAGCGCCACCTCGCAGCACTCGACGATCGTCGCCGGCGCTCCCGGGTCGAGGTCGAAGACCAGCAGATCGGGGGGCAGCGGCTCGCCCTCGCCCGACACCCGCCACATGGGCACGTGCAGTTCCAGGGCGGCCAGGTTGGCGTAGTAGACCAGCGTCGGCAGGTCGTCGACGATCGCGAAGTCGATGGTCTCGCGGTCTTTGGTGCTGCCGGGGACGGGCAGACGTACCCGGCGGACCCATGACGGCGTGTGGGCGGGCGCGTTCTTCTCGAAGAAGAAGGCCCCGCCGACGCCGTTCGGGTAGCGCTTCACGGTGAGCGGGCGCCCGCGCAGGTGGGGGAGCAGGACGGGCGCGATGCGGGTGTAGTAGTCGATCACCTCGGCCTTGGTGAACCCGGCCTCGGGGTAGAGGGTCTTGCCGAGGTTGGTCAGCACCAGGTCGCGACCCTCGACCTGGACGGGGACCTTCTTCACAGCCGTACCTCCGCCGGGATCACGTCGGGGCGCAGGCCGCGCCAGGCGGGGGCGCGCAGGCGGCCCTCGGCGGTCTGGTTGGCGTAGGTGACCTCGCCGACGAGTTCCGGGCGCACCCAGCGCGCGTCCCTGGCGATCTCCCTGGGCAGTTCTCTCGTGTACGCGCTGCGCGGGATCTCCAGCGGTACGAGCAACGTGAACAGCTGATCGAGGGCGGCGTCGCTGAATCCCGTACCGACATGACCCAGGAAGACGAACCCGTCGGCGCCGAAGGCGCCCATCAGCAGCGACCCGATCCCGCCCGACCGCCGCCCACGGCCCGGCCGCCAGCCGCCGATGACGACCTCGCGTTCGACGACGTTCTTCACCTTGATCCACCAGGGTGACCGGGTGCCCGGTCGATAGCGCGAGTCGACGTGCTTGGCCACCACCCCTTCGAGCCCCTGCTCTTTCGTCGCCGCCACGACGTCGGGATGGCACGGGAAGGTGGGCGCCACCGTGATCCCGAGCGACTCCAGCAGCGCCCGCCGCTCGTGGTAGGGCCGGTCGAGCAGTGCCTCGCCGTCGAGGGCGAGCAGGTCGAAGGGCATGTACGTCACCGGCACCGCCCGCAGCAGCCCATGGGCGGCGGGGTCGCCGACGTGCATGCGCCGCTGGATCAGCTCGAACGACGGCTTCCCGTCGTGGTCGAACGCGACGACCTCCCCGTCGAGCACGACCGAGTGGCCGGGCACCTCCAGGCCGCCGACCTCGGGATAGCGCCCGGTGACCTCGACGCCCTTGCGGCCGAACAGCCGGGGCGCACCCTCCAGGTAGGCGAGGACCCGGATGCCGTCCCACTTGACCTCGAGCACGTAATGGGCGCCGTCCGACGGCAGCGGGCCGGGGACGGCGAGCATCGGTTCGACCGGGTATGGCAGTGCCACAGGGGGTATGTGCCCATTAGGTAAGTCATCTGAATCCCGACATGGCGGTATTCGAACACAGAGACGAGAATGTGGCTATGCGCAGCATCTGGAAGGGCGCCATCTCGTTCGGCCTGGTGACGATCCCCGTGAAGCTCTACTCGGCCACCGAGCAGAAGGACGTCTCCTTCCACCAGGTGCACCGTGAGGACGGCGGCCGGATCCGATACAAGCGCGTGTGCACCGTCGACGGTGAAGAGGTCGCCTACGCCGACATCGCCAAGGGCTACGAACTGCCCACCGGCGACATGGTGGTGCTGACCGACGACGACTTCGCCGACCTGCCGCTGTCGAGCTCCCGCCGCATCGACGTCCTCCAGTTCACCCCCGTCGAGCAGATCGACCCCATCTACTTCGCCAAGTCCTACTTCCTGGAGCCCGACGCCCAGGGCGCGAAGCCCTATGTGCTGCTGCGCGACGCCCTGGAGCGGTCGGGTCAGGTCGCGATCGTGAAGGTCGCGCTGCGCCAGCGCGAGTCGCTGGCCACCCTGCGGGTACGCGACGGGATCTTCGTCCTGGAGACGATGCTCTGGCCCGACGAGGTGCGCACCGCCGACTTCGCCTTCCTCGACGAGGACATCGACCTGCGCCCGCAGGAGCTCAAGATGGCCGAGTCGCTGATCGAGACGATGGTGGCCGACTTCGACCCGGGCGAGTACAAGGACGCGTACAGAGAAGCGCTCCAGGAGGTCATCGACGCCAAGGTGGCCGGGCGCGAGGTGATCCAGGCCGAGGCGCCGGCCGAGGCGGGCCCCGCCGTCGACCTCATGGCCGCCCTGCGGGCCAGCGTCGACGCCGCGAAGCGCGAGCGCGAGGGCGCCCAGAAGAAGAAGGCGGAGCCCAAGAAGAAGGCCCGCAAGACCGCCTAGTAGCGGACGAGGTCGAGCTCGAACCTGTTGCCTCTCCTCAGATAGGCGTCCTGGGTGTAGCCCACCCGGCCGTTGCCGACGCCGACGACCCGGCGCCACCTGTTCTCCTCGCCGAAGAGCCGGCAGCTGCCGGTGATGAAGTCGCCGAGGTTGTAGAGGTCGTCAATGATTTTGCTCTTGACGTCGGGTGCCGCGTGGACCGGGGCGGCCGCGTTGAACATCGTCTTGGCGCCCCTCATGAGCTGATACGAGCAGACCTCCGCGTCCGCGGGGGCCGCAGCCGCGGTCACGAGGGTGCCGGAGGCCAGGGCCGCCGCGATGGCCAAACCAGTCAGACGGGTTATCATCATCACTCCCAGTAATCAATATGCTGCTCTGGGTGATAACCCTGCGTGACCAAACGAAACGTGCCGCGATGACCGGAGTCATCGCGGCACGATCGTCGCTGGGATCTCAGAAGACCACTCAGGTCATTCCGTGATCAGGTCCTGCTAGTTGCGGTGCCAGCGGTACTGCTTGTGGAGGTGCCAGCCCTCCGTGAAGCCGCTGCGCGGGCTCCAGCGGTGACGCTTGAAGTGCGACTTGACCTTGTGGAAGTGGTGGCCGCCGTGGAAGCCGTGGCCCCAGTCGCCGCCGTCGCCGCCCCAGTCGCCGCCGCCGTCGCCGTCCCAGCCGCCGCCGCCCCAGCCGCCGCCGCCGTGGTGGTGGCCGCGGACCGGGTGGCACTTACCGATGGTGTAACCACCGGAGTGCAGGTAACCGACGATCCGGCTGCGGTGCCACGGGCGGTGGTAGACCCGCACGTAGTGACGGAAGCGGCCCGCCGGGAACGCACCGTGGTGCAGCTTCGGGTCGGCGTGGTGCGAGCCGTGCCGCACCTTGAAGACGCAGGTGTGGTTGTGGAAGTGGTGGTGACCGTGGTGGCCGTGCCCGTGGCCGTAGTCGTCACCCGACCACTCGTAGCCACCGCCGTCGGCGGCGGCGGGAGCGGCGAGGGCGATGACGGCGCCGCCGCCGACGAGGGCGGCGGTAGCCAGGGTGCTGGCGAGCTTCTTGAGCTGCATCAATTACTCCTTGTGATTGGCTGGTGCCTGATCGTGTTATGTCCTCACTCAGGGTGACAAAACGGGCAGTATCCGGCTTTTGCGGTCACTTAGCGTAGTCATGGAGTACGATGGCGTGGATTGTCCGTAAACGGCGGGAGGACGTGGCGTGACAAACCCGATTCCTTCGGAGAAAACGGGCCCGGTGCCCGACTGGCCGAGCGACCGGGTCGATCTTGGCGATCTGCGGCTCAATTACCGGACTACGCCTGACGGGCCCCAGGAGAAGGCCGTGATGGTCCACGGCCTCGCGGGCTCGGCGACCAACTGGACCGACCTCTCTGACCTGCTCAAAGACCAGGTGCGCACGTTCGCGCCCGACCTGCCGGGCGCCGGGTGGTCACCCGAGCCCGAAGACCGCGACTACTCGGTGTCCGCGCACGCGCGGGCCATGGTGCGGTTCATCGAATGGGTGGGCGGGCCCGTTCACCTGTTCGGCAACTCGCTGGGCGGTGCGGTGTCCGTACGGGTGGCCGCGCAGCGTCCCGATCTGGTGAAGTCGCTGACGCTGATCTCGCCGGCGCTGCCCGACCTGCTGCCCCGGGTGGGCCCGGCGCGGGTCGCGCTGTCGGCGGTGCCCGGCGTGGCCGAGTTCGTGGTGCGGCGGATGTCGGTGACCGTGCCGCCCGAGCGGCGCATCCAGGCCACCATCTCCATGTGTTACGGCGACCTCGACTGCGTCCATCCCGACCGGCTGGCCGCCGCGATCAAGGAACTGCGCCGCCGCGACGACCTGCCCTACTCCGCCTCGGCCATGATCGGCTCGGCCCGGGGCATCGTGCGCGAGTACTTCCGGTCCGACCTCTGGCGTGAGGCGGCCCAGGTCGAGGCCCCCACCCTGGTCATCCACGGGCGCCGCGACCGCATCGTCGACGCGCGCATGGCCAGCCGCGCCTCCCGCGCCTTCCGGGACGTCCGCATCGTGACGCTGCCGTGGGCGGGACACGTGGCCCAGATGGAGTCGCCACAGATCGTCGCCCGCGAGGCCCGTGCGCTGATTCGGGAATGCGCGGACGCGCCGGTTAGGTTGTGATGTGGAGCGTGCCCCTCCGGGGGCGCGAGCCTTACCCTCGAACGCCCTGAAACGGGAGTGGAACTGTGTCGTTGCCACCGCTGGTCGAGCCGGCCCCCGAGCTCACCGTTGACGAGGTGCGCCGCTACTCGCGCCACCTGATCATCCCCGACGTCGGGATGACCGGGCAGAAGCGGCTGAAGAACGCCAAGGTCCTGTGTGTGGGCGCCGGCGGTCTGGGTTCCCCCGCACTGATGTACCTGGCCGCGGCGGGCGTGGGCACGCTCGGCATCATCGACTTCGACGTGGTCGACGAGTCGAACCTGCAGCGTCAGATCATCCACGGCCAGTCCGACGTCGGCCGCCTCAAGGCCGAGTCGGCCGCGGCGACCGTGCGCGAGATCAACCCGCTCGTCAACGTGGTGATCCACAACGTGGCCCTCACCACCGACAACGTGATGGACATCTTCTCGGGCTACGACCTGATCGTCGACGGCACCGACAACTTCGCCACCCGCTACATGGTCAACGACGCGGCGGTGCTGCTCGGCAAGCCCTACGTGTGGGGCTCGATCTACCGCTTCGACGGCCAGGCCAGCGTCTTCTGGGCCGAGCACGGCCCCTGCTACCGCTGCCTCTACCCGGAGCCCCCGCCCCCCGGCATGGTTCCGTCGTGCGCCGAGGGCGGCGTGCTCGGCGTGCTGTGCGCCTCGATCGGATCGATCCAGGTCAACGAGGCCATCAAACTGCTGACCGGCATCGGCGACCCGCTGGTGGGCCGTCTGATGATCTACGACGCGCTTGAGATGAAGTACCGCGACGTCAAGGTCCGCAAGGACCCCGAGTGCGTGCTGTGCGGCAAGAACCCGACGGTCACCGCGCTGCTCGACGACTACGAGGCGTTCTGCGGCGTCGTCTCCGACGAGGCCCAGGCGGCCGCGCAGGGCTCGACGATCACCGCGCTCGAGCTCAAGAAGTGGCAGGACGACGGCGAGAACATCTACCTCGTCGACGTCCGCGAGCCCAACGAGTACGACATCGTCAGCATCCCGGGCGCGACGCTGATCCCCAAGGGCGAGTTCCTCAACGGCTCGGCCCTGGAGAAGATGCCGCAGGACAAGAAGATCGTCCTGCACTGCAAGTCGGGCGCGCGCTCGGCCGAGGTGCTCGCGGTGCTGAAGAGCGCCGGGTTCTCCGACGCCGTCCACGTGGGTGGAGGCGTGCTGAGCTGGGTCAAGACGGTAGACCCGTCTCAGCCGACTTACTGATACGACCCATCTGGCCCGGTTAAAGTCGGTCCGTGACGGAAAGACGCAGTTGGCCGGCGCTCGTCGTGGCGTCGGCCCTCACCGTGAGCTGCGCGGTCGTCGCGGGGGTGGGGGTCAGTTCGGCGATGACCGAGCTGACCCGTGGCCCCACCAAGCAGGAGCGCCGCGCCGCCGCCGCCGAGGAACTGGCCCGCCGCTGGCGCACCTGGCCGGCCGGGCGGATCTTCCCCGAGCACCTCGGCTACACCTCCGAGCAGGGCGGCCGTGAGGTCGCCCGCCGGGTCGGCATCGGCCCCGAGAGCGGCTGCGCGCGGGCCGTCGACGCCGCGCTGCGGACCGCCATGGACGAGGCCGGTTGCCGCGGCCTCATCCGCGCCACCTATCTCGACGAGGTCGAGGGCGTCGTGGTCACCATCGGGGTGGCCGCCTTCCGCGACGCCGCCGCCGTCATGGCCGCCACCACCGCGCTGCCCCGCGAACACCGCCCCTCGCCGGGCCTGCGCCCCCTGACCTTCCCCAAGACCGCCACCGAGCGGTTCGGCGCCGCCGGCCGCCAGTACGGCACCTACCACCGGGCCGGTCCCTACCTCGTGATGGTCACCGCCGGGCAGGCCGACGGCCGCCCCGCCAAGGCCCTGGGCCGGCCGATGACCTCGATGTTCACCTTCACCGACGAGCTGTCGGAGCAGATCGCCCGCGGCCTCGTCGCCCCCGAGCCCGCCACCTGCGACGCGGAGGGCTTCCTGTGCTGATCCGGGCCCTCGCGGTGGCGCTCCCGCTGCTCTTCCTCTCCGGCACGGCCTACGCCGACGGCGTCCGGGGCGGGCAGACCGGCGCGCTCGGCATGATCGGCATCAACCAGGCCTGGCGCGAGACCAAGGGCGACGGCGTGCTGGTGGCCGTGCTCGACTCGGGCGTCGACCCCGGCCACCGCGACCTCGCCGGGTCGGTCCGGGTGGGCCGCGACTTCACCAAGGGCGCCAACCCGCCCGACGTACGGCCGCAGCGGCTGCACGGGACGTACATGGCCTCCCTCATCGCCGGACACGGCCACGGGCCCGGGGGGCGCGACGGCGTGATCGGGGTCGCCCCGGAGGCCGAGATCCTGTCGGTCCGGGTGATCCTGGAGGACGACGAGCCGGGCTTCAAGAAGTTCAACATGGACGAGCGCTACGAGAGCGTCATGGCCAGGGGCATCCGGTACGCCGTCGAAGAGGGCGCCGACGTGATCAACCTGTCGATCGCCAAGGGCGCCGCGACGGAGGACGACCGGGCGGCGGTGGCGTACGCGATCTCCAGGAACGTGGTGCTGGTCGCGGCGGCCGGGAACGACGGCGCCGAAGACACCGGCGGCCACTACTCCTACCCGGCCTCGCTGCCCGGGGTGATCTCGGTCGCGGCGGTGACCGGGACGATGCGGCGGGCCTTCTTCTCCACCCGCAACGCCTCGGTGATGCTGGCCGCGCCGGGGGTCGACATCCTCGGGGCCGGGCCCGGCGACGAATACTGGGTCGGCCGGGGCACCTCTCAGGCGACGGCTCTGGTCTCGGGGGTGGCCGCCTTGATCAAGGCGAAATATCCGAGGCTGTCACCGGCGCTGGTCGCCCAGGCGCTGGCCGGCTCGGCCGTCGCCCCCAAGGGCACCGGCTACAACACCGGCACCGGATTCGGCGTGGTGAACGCCGGCCGCGCGCTGGCCGCGGCCGCCCGGCTCGCCGGGCATAGACCGACGGCCTCGGGGAAGGAGGCCCACGATCCCGACCGCCCCTTCTCCACCGCCTCCCCGGAACCGATCGCCATGGTCCAGCGCGACCGCCGGATGATCACCTTCTACGGCGCGGCGGGCGCCGCCGGGCTCATCGGCGCAGGCGGCAGCGTCGCCGTGATCGTCGTCTGCGCCCGCAGGGCACGGCGCCGGGAGGCTTCACCAGAAATCGCCACCTAGGAGACCTCTACCGAATCGTTGGCGTATGGAGTCTTCGGCGTAACATTGAGGAATGTCGCCACAGCAGCCGCGAGCCCAGCGAACGCGGGTGCGCGCATGGCCGGCCACGCGCGGGCGCGCGGCGGCCGTGCAGGCAGCCAAGGAGCGGCGGGAGCTCGAGAAGGGCATCCGCCGCCGTGGCATCGTCACCAGCCTGCTGACGGCCGCGGTGCTGGTGGCGGCCGTCAACGCGGTGATCGCCGGCGTCGGCATCGTCCAGGAGACCCGCTCCCGGCCCCTGACCGGCCAGGAACGCGCCGACTACGTGAAAGAGGACGTCGCGCGGCGCTGGCACGACTGGCCGGCGTCCATGGTCTTCCCCGACGAGCTCGAATACGTCGGCCTGGCCCGGTCGCAGCAGTTCGCCCGCCGGGTCGGCATCGCGCCCGAGATCCCGTGCTGGGCGGGGGTCGACCGCTCGGTCGCCTCGGTCTTCCGCGAGGTGTCGTGCCGGTCGCTGCTCCGGGCGACCTACGTCGACCAGTCGGGCGCCTTCGCGATCACCATCGGCGTGGCCGTCATGGCCGACGAGGAGGCCCGCACCTCCGCCGCCGCCAAGCTGCCGATCGACGACCGGGTCGGGGTGCGGCCGGTGGCCTTCCCCGGCACCGTGACCGACCTGTTCGGCGCGGCCCAGCGGCAGCGGTCGGGCTGGGTCGGGGTGGGGCCGTACATCGTCTTCTACACCGCCGGGTACACCGACGGGCGGACCCGTGACGCGATCCCGCAGGAGGAGCTGTTGCACAGCGAGCTGTGGCCGACCGCGCAGGCCCTCGGCGGCCGGGTGGCCCGGTCGCTGGGCGAGGAGCCCGAGGTGCCGCGCTGCACCCAGGGGAACGAGTGCTGAGGGCGGCCGCCCTGGCGGCGGCCGCGCTCCTGGCCGTCGCGGCGGCCCCCGCGCCCCTCGACGACCTCGGCGTCGACGCCGCCTGGGCCCAGACCAAGGGCGCCGGGGTGACGGTGGCGCTGCTGCACGACCGCGTCGGGGAACCGGCCGGCCTCAAGGGCCGCGTCGTCCAGGCCCCCGACATGACGGGAACCCTCTTCGAGGGCGACGAGATGCGCACCAACGACTACTCGACCGTCCTGGCCGGGCTGGTCGCCGGGAACGGGGCCGGCGGCGGCCCGCAGGGCACCGCCCCCGAGGCCACGGTGCTGTCGGTGCCGATCACGTCGATGCCCCTCGAAGGCGGCCTGGTCGACCCCGAGGGCCCGCAGGGCACCCCGCTCGACAGCCCGATCGCCCGCGGCGTGCGCTACGCCGTCAACCACGGCGCCCAGGTGATCGTGGTCCCGATGGGCATCTTCGGCGTCGGCCGGGTCGAACGCGACGCCGTCGCCTACGCCCTCCAGCGCGACGTGGTGATCGTCTCGGGCACGGGCGACATCGGCCAGTGGCCCTCGTCCACCACCAACGGCACCTCCTACTGGCAGTTCCCGGCCGGGTTCCCCGGCGTGATCGGGGTGGCCGCCGTCGACGACGCGGGCGTGCGGGCCCCCGCCAGCTCCGACAACCTCTCGGTCCTGGTCGCCGCCCCGGGCGTGCGCATCCCGGCGGGCCGGGCGGGCGGGCGGCCGCTGGCGGTGAACGGCACCCAGGCGGCGAGCGCCCTCGTGGGCGGAGTGGCCGCGTTGATCCGGTCCAAGTTCCCCCGGTTGCCCGCTGAACTGGTCGCCCGGTCGATGTCCGACTCGGCCGGTCCGCACCCCGGGAACGGCTACGACGACAAGGTCGGCTTCGGCGTGGTGAACGCGGGCAAGGCGTTGAGCCGGGCCGGTGAGCTGGCGAGATACCAAGAGGCGGTGCCGGTGGGCGGCGACCTCTACTTCGGCGGGGGGCCCAAGTCGGCCGGCCCGCAGCCGCCCGGCCCCGACCTGCTCCGGCTGTGGGTCTTCGGCGCGGGGGCGGTGCTGAGCCTGGCCGCCTTCGGCCTTCTCGCGGGGCTGCTGGCCCGCAGAAGGAGATGACGACTTAGAGGGAAACTTGCCCTTTCTCATCACAACAAGGGGCAAAGGTTCGCTATCGTCGCGCCTCATGGGTTACGAGCTGCGCGTCGAGCGTGAATCAGCGCTCGCCTACGCCGAACTCGTCCGGGCGCTGTCGGGCCACTCCGACCTTGAGGTGCGCGGATCGGCTGAGGCGGGAGAGGTCGTCGCGCGGCATGGCGACGACGGCCACCGGGTCGCCGAGTGGACGGGCCGCCTGTTCGGCTCGCCCGAATCCGACTGGCACCTCGCCCATCTGGCGCGCGTCGCCGAGCTGCTGGGCGGGCGACTGGTCGGTGAGGACGGCGAGGTCTACGGCGTCCGTGACGGAATTCTGGAGCAGGGCGACGTCGAGTTCGGCAAGCTGGAGGACCTCCTCTACGCCGGGCCGACAAGCTGGAGCCAATGAACGATCACCCGCCACCGTTCGCCGACCGGGTCCTCGACCTGGTCGACCGGATCCCGCCCGGGAGGGTCATGTCGTACGGCGACGTGGCCGAGTACCTCGGTGAAGGCGGGCCCCGGCAGGTGGGGCGGGTGATGGCCACATGGGGCGGCGCCGTCCCGTGGTGGCGCGTGATCAGAACCGATGGGAGCCCGCCGCCGGGCCTGGAGGCCGAATGTCTCCGCAGGTGGCGTACGGAAGGAACACCGGTGAAAGGGGAACGCGCGTTGATGCGTGAGGCACGATGGGACGGAATCCCCCTTTAACCGGCATTACCATTTCTGAAACACCGGTCATCCGAAGGGTGGTGCCCCCTTATGACACCCGCTCGCCAGGGCGATTCCGTCGCCGATCGACTGCGGGCTGTCCAGGAGCTCTATGACCGGGGCGAGCCACTCGACGCCCTGGTGGAGCTCATCCGCGCGGAGGGCCTGAGCGGCGCCGAACGCGCCCGGCTCGACGCGGAGGTGCTGGCCGGTTGCCTCGGTGCCCGGCTCGACGCCGCCGCCAAGCGCGGCCCCGCCCGCAGGGCCCAGGCCATCGAGGTGCTGCGCCCCTATCTGGCCACCGTCGACCCGAAGGTCAAGCGCGACCTGCCGGTCGGCCGCCGGGTGGCCTTCCACCTGGTCGAGACCGCCGACACCAAGACACTCGCCGACGGTGACGCGCTGGCCAAGCTGGCCGCCGCTGCCGCCGAGCCGTCCCGCCGCGTCCGCAAGGGCCTGCGCTGGTACGCCGACCTCCCCGTCGAGGTCGCCGACCAGTCTCTGCTGCGCCTGCGCCCCGCCGACATGGTGCCCGTCACCCAGATCGACGACATCACCTGGGAAGGCGGCACGCTCCGCATCACCGGCCACGCCTACCTGGCCGGTCTGTCGGTGCGCTCGCGCCGCTTCAACCGGGCGACGGTGGTCCTGCGCGGTCCGCGCTGGCTGCCGCCGGTCACCCTCAAGACCACCCGGGTCTACCGGCCCGAGGCCACCCACGACGCCCGCGAGCCGGGCTGCAACTACGACTGGGCCGGTTTCCAGGCCGAGCTCAACCCGTTCTCGCTGCGCTGGCGGGCCGGGGTGCGGGCGCTGGTCCGCGGCGCCAAGCGGATGCTCAAGCGGCGCCACACCGTCCAGGACACCACCACCTGGCGGGCCGAGATCGTGATCTGGTCGCGCGCCGCCCGCGCCAAGGGCGTGCTGCGCGGCCCGTCGATCGGCCGGGTCGAGCGGCCCGCCGGGCGGCGGATCCGCGACCGCTGGTGGGTGCGGCCCGTCTGGACCTCCGACAAGGCGCTCCAGGTCGTGCTCCAGCCCACCCGGGCCGAGCTGACCGGGGTCAAGCTCGACGGCGAGCAGATCGAGCTGACCGGCTTCCTGCCGGGACGTCCGGTCAGCAAGGGCAAGGCCCGTGTCGGCGGCCACCGCATGCCGGCCGAGTTCACCCCCGCCGAGGGCGGCAGCGTCTTCTCGCTCTCGCTGAGCGTGCAGACGCTGCTGACCGCCGACGCGCGGCGGCTGTGGGTCGAGCCCAAGGGCGACCCGGCGGCCTCGGTCATGCTGGAGGGCACTCCCGAGACCCGGCTGCTGCTGGGCGACCGCGAGATCACCGTCCAGGGCGACCGGCGCGACCGCGTGGTCATCTCGGGCCACAAGGTGCTGCCCGTCATCAAGGCGATGACCTGGCGTGACGGCGCTCTGCACCTGAGCGGCGAATACCCGGCCGAGGCCGGCGACCGCGACCTGGTGCTGCGGCACCGGGGCGGGCTGACCTACCGGGTGCCGCTGCGCCGCGAGGGCACCGCCTTCGAGGTGGCGTTCGCGCCCGGCGCGATGCCCCGCTTCGGCGACACCACCCCGCTGGTCGAGGGCACCTGGACGATGTCCGTCGCCCCGCCCGGCAAATACGGCCCCGCGATGGTCCCCGTCCGGGTCGACCACGCCGCCCTCGACACCATCGACGAGGAGCAGCGTACGGTCGGCGGCCGGGTCTACCGGTTCGTGGCCACCCGCTACGACGTGCCCGTCCTGGTGGCGGCCGAGGAGCGGCCCGGCGACGAGCGCAGCGCGGCCGGGGTGTGGGCGCTCAGCCGCACGTTCTACCCGGCCGAGAAGGCCAAGCCGATCCGTCAGGCCACCGTCTACGCCTCCTTCGACGGCCGGTCCTACTCCGACAACCCGCGCGCCATCTACGAGGAGCGGGTGCGCCGGGGCGACGAGGGCGAGCACATCTGGGTCGTCCGCGACGGCGCTTTCGTGCCCCCGGGCTCGGCGGAGCTGGGGCTCGGCGAGGGCATCGTGCCGACCGTGGTGCGCGAGGGCAGCCGGGAGCACTACGAGGCCCTGGCCCGCGCCCGCTACATCGTGGCCAACCAGTTCCTGCCGCCGTGGTTCCGGGCCCGCGACGACCAGGTCTACGTCCAGACCTGGCACGGCACCCCGGTGAAGCACATCGGCCGCGACCTGCCCCACATGCGGCGCGAGCCGCGCCCGCCGGTGTACGCCCGGCAGACCACCGAGGTCCGCCAGTGGGACCTGCTGATCTCCCAGTCGCCGTGGGCGTCGGGCGTCCTGCGCAAGGCGTTCGGCTACGAGGGCGAGCTGCTGGAGTGCGGCAACCCGCGCAACGACGTGCTGTTCCACCGCGACGCGCTGGCTCCGGCCATCCGCCGCCGGCTGGGCATCCCGGAGGGCAAGCGGGTCGTCCTGTACGCGCCCACCTTCCGCGACTGGGACCGCCGCAACGCGGCCGTCAAGCTCGACCTGGCCGACGCGCAGCGGGCGCTGGGCGACGACCACGTGATCCTGGTCCGCGGGCACATGATGCAGGCGTTCCCGCACGTCCAGTCGCTGGGCGGGTTCGCGATCGACGTCACGACCTACCCCGATATGGCCGATCTGCTGGTCATCGCCGACGTGCTGGTCACCGACTACTCCTCCTGCGCGTTCGACTTCGTCGCCACCGGGCGGCCGATCGTGCTGTTCACGCCCGACCTCGACAAGTACAAGAGCAGCCGGGGCCTCTACCTCGACCTGGAGGCCCAGCGGCCCGGCCCGCGCCTGGCCAGCTCGGCCGAGGTGGTCGAGGTGCTGCGCACCATCGACTCGGTGTCGGTGCGGCTCGCCGACCGCTACGCGGCCTTCGCCCGTACGTACGCCCCGCACGACTCCGGGAAGGCCACCGCCCGCCTGGTCGACCACGTCTTCACCGGATAACGTTAAAGAAACTTTCCTATTGCCGCCGTCACGTGATCCAATGAGGGTCGTGTGGCGGCGGCTTTCGTTGGGACTGGTGATGCTGGTGACGTCGTGTGGTTCGGGGACTCCGGCGCAGCCCGAGCAACTCGCCCTCGTGCCCTATCCCGCCTCGGTGACCCGGCTGGAGCAGGGCTTCACCATCGAGTCCGGCGACACGGTCACCTCGGCCGAGCCGGCCGTCGCGGCCCAGCTCGTCGCCGGGATCAGCGCCGACACCGGCCTGGAGCTCACCACCGGCCCGACCGGGCGGATCAGGCTCGACCTCGACGCCCCCCAGGCCGGCGCCGAGGGCTACGAGCTCACCGTCGGCCCCGGCGGCGCCCACATCAGCGCGGCCACCGCCGAGGGCCTGTTCCGGGGCGCGCAGACCTTCCGGCAGCTGGCCCGCGAGCGGGCCGTCCCCGGCGTGCGCGTCAGCGACCGTCCCCGCTACGCCTGGCGCGGCGCGATGCTCGACGTCGCCCGCCACTTCCGTCCGGTCGCCGACGTCAAGCGCTTCGTCGACCTGATGGCGGCCTACAAGCTGAACGTCCTCCACCTGCACCTCACCGACGACCAGGGCTGGCGCATCGCCGTCCCCGGCTGGCCCAATCTGACCACGGTCGGCGCCTCCACCGAGGTGGGCGGCGGCCCCGGCGGCTTCTACACGGCCGCCGACTACCGGGAGATCGTCCGGTACGCCCAGGAGCGGTTCGTCCGCGTCGTGCCCGAGGTCGACGTGCCCGGCCACACCAACGCCGCCCTGGCCGCCCACCCGGAGCTCACCTGCGACGGGGTGGCGCCCGAACCGTACACGGGCATCAAGGTCGGCTTCTCGGCCCTCTGCCCCGGCAAGCCGGAAACGGCTCGGTTCCTGAACGACGTACTGAAGGAGCTCGCCGCCCTGACCCCCGGCCACCACCTGCACATCGGCGGCGACGAGGTCGAGAAGCTGAGCCCGCGCGAGTACGCCCAGATCGTGGAACTCGCCACCCAGGCGGTGACCGCCAACGGCAAGGAGGTCGTCGGCTGGCAGGAGGCCGGCGCGACCGTCCTGCCCCCCAACTCGCTGATCCAGTACTGGCAGACCAACGGCGGCCCCGAAGACGTGAAACGCGCGGTCGCCCAGGGCGCGAAGGTCATCATGTCCCCGGCCAGCCGCGTCTACCTCGACATGAAGTACGACGACTCCACCAGGATCGGCCAGACCTGGGCCGGCACGACCGAGATCGACGACGCCTACGACTGGGACCCGGCCACCCTGATCGAGGGCATCGGCGACGACCGCATCGAGGGCGTCGAGATGGCCCTGTGGACCGAGACCGTCGTCACCATGAACGACGTCGAACTCTTGGCCTTCCCCCGCCTCCCGGCCATCGCGGAGGTCGCCTGGACCCCGCAGTCACAGCGCTCCTTCGACGCGTTCGCGACCCGCCTGGCCCCGCTGGCGACCGTCTGGGACCGATGGGAGGTCGACTACCACCGTTCGCCGCGCATTGCATGGCCATGATCTGGTGCAATAGAGCGTTATGAGCTATCGGCTGGTGCGGCGTGGGGGCGTGGGACGGGGTCCCGGTCCTGTGCTCGACGAGCATCAGCGGGCTGTGGTGGCCCATGAGAGCGGGCCGTTGCTGGTTCTGGCGGGCCCCGGGGCCGGGAAGACGACCACCATAGTCGAGAGCGTCGTCGACCGGGTCGAGTCGCGCGGGGTCGACCCCGAGCGCATCCTGGTGCTCACCTTCAGCCGTCGTGCCGCCGGAGAGCTGCGTGACCGCGTCACCGCCCGGCTGCGGCGGACCACCCGCACCCCCCTCGCGCTGACCTTCCACAGCTACGCCTACGCGCTGCTGCGCCGGGAGGCGCTGGAGGCGGGGCAGCCGCCGCCCCGGCTGCTCACCGGGCCCGAGCAGCTGCTCGAAGTGCGTCGGCTGCTGCACGGCGAGCTCGAAGACGGGGCCACGCGGTGGCCCGAGGCGATGCGCGAGTGGCTCAAGACGCGGGGGTTCGCCGAGGAGGTCCGCGACTTCCTGGCACGGGCCCGGGAGCGAGGGCTCGACGGGCGCGCCCTGGTCGAGCTCGGGCACACCCACGGGCGGTCCGACTGGGTGGCGGTGGGCCGGTTCGCGGCCCGTTACCAGGAGCGGTTCGACCTCGATCCGGTCTGGACGCTCGACTACGCCGAGCTGATCCGGGAGGCGGCCGCGCTGCTGGCCGACGGGCCGGTCAGAGATCGTGAGCGGGCCGCCTACGACGTCGTGTTCGTCGACGAATACCAGGACACCGACCCGGCGCAGGAGGGGCTGCTGCGCGGGCTGGCCGGCGACGGGCGCGACCTGGTCGTGGTGGGCGATCCCGACCAGGCCATCTACGGGTTCCGGGGCGCCGAGGTGCGGAACATCCTCGACTTCTCCGAGCGTTTCCGGACCGCCGGCGACGAGCCCGCGCCCGTGGTGGCGCTGCGGACCTGCCGCCGCAGCGGTGAAGACCTGCTGGCCGCCTCGCGCCGGATCGCGAACCGGCTGCCGGTGCCTCCGGGGTGGCGCGACACCTCGCACCGCGACCTGCACGCCGTCGACGGGCTGGAGCCGGGCGAGGTCCGGGTGGTGATCGCCGACAGCGTGTCGCAGGAGGCCGCCGTGGTCGCCGACACGCTGCGGCGGGCGCATCTGCTCGACGGCGTGCCGTGGCAGCGCATGGCGGTGCTGGTGCGCAGCGCGACCCGGCAGGTGCCGATGCTGCGGCGGGCGCTGCACACCGCCGGGGTGCCGGTGGTCGTGACGGGCGACGAGGGGCCGCTGATCACCGAGCCTGGGGTCCGACCCTTGATTCTGCTGCTCAAGGCGGCGGCGCGGCCCGAGTCGCTCGACGTGGCCACCGCCGAGGAGCTACTGACCGGCCCGCTGGGGGGCACCGACATGATCGGTGTACGCCGCCTCCGGCGCGGTCTGCGGATCGCCGAGCACGAGGCGGGGGTCGTACCGCCCCGATCGAGCGACGAGCTGATCGTGGCCGCGGTGCAGAGCCCCAACGAGCTGACCCTGCTCGAACCCCACGTCGCCGCGCCCGCCCAGCGGCTGGCCAACCTGCTGGCCACGGCGCGGCAGACGGTGGCCGAGGAGCTGACCGCCGAAGACGCCCTGTGGGAGGTCTGGAAGGCCAGCGGCCTGTCGGAGCGCTGGACCCATTCGAGTCTCGGCGGCGGGGCGCGCGGCGGCCAGGCCGACCGCGACCTCGACGCGGTGGTGAACCTGTTCGACTACGCCGCCAAGTTCGTCGACCGGCTGCCGCAGGCCGGGGTCGAGGTGTTCGTCGACGACCTGATGGCGCAGGAGATCCCGGCCGACTCGCTGGCCGCCCAGGCCCCCGACGGCGAGGCGGTCCGGATCCTGACCGCCCACCGCTCCAAGGGCCTCGAATGGGACGTGGTGGTGGCCGCCGGGGTGCAGGAGGGCGTCTGGCCCGACCTGCGGGTGCGGGGGTCGCTGCTCGGGGTCGAGTCGCTGGTGGAGGTCGCGGGCGGGATCGCGCTCGACGGGACCGAGGCCGAGAAGTTCGCGCTCGGCTCCAAGATGCTGGCCGAGGAGCGGCGGCTGTTCTACGTCGCCGCCACCCGTCCGCGCTCCCGGCTGGTCGTGACGGCCGTCGGCGGCGAGGACGCCGACGAGCGCCCCTCGCGCTTCCTCAACGAGCTGGTCCCTGGCGGCCTGGAGAACGCGACGGTCGACGACCGGGCCCGCTGGCTGAGCATGCCCGCCCTGGTCGCCGACCTGCGCGCGGCGGTCTGCGACCCGACCCGTCCCGAGCCGATGCGCCGCGCCGCCGCCCGCCACCTCGCCCGGCTCGCCGACGAGGGCGTGCCGGGGGCCGACCCGTCGTCGTGGTACGCCCTCACCGAGATCTCCGACGACCGCCCGCTCGCCTGGCCCGACGGGGTCGTGCAGATCTCGCCGTCGGCGGTGGAGAAGTTCACCAAGTGCGGCCTGCGGTGGGTGCTGGAGACGGCGGTCGGTACGGGCGGCGAGAGCGTCCCCCAGGTCTTCGGCAACGTCATCCACGCCATCGCCGTGCTCGCGGCCGAGGAGCACACCACCGACGAGCTGGCCAAACGGCTCGACGACGTGTGGGACGACCTCGACTTCGGCGGCATCTGGTTCAACCGCAAACAGCGCGTGGTCGCCGAGAAGATGGTCGACCGCTTCCTCACCTGGCATCGCGAGAACCCGCGCGAGCTGGTCGGGTTCGAGGAGTCGTTCACCCAGGTCGTCTCCGACGGGATCGTCATCAAGGGCCGGGTTGACCGGGTCGAGCGCGACGGCGACAACCGGGCCGTGATCATCGACATCAAGACCGGCACCGCCAAACCGCGCGACGACGAGCTCGACCGCCACCCGCAGCTCGGCGTCTACCAGCTCGCGACGGTTCTGGGCGCGTTCGAGCGCCACGGCATGACCGAGCCCGGGGGAGCGGCGCTGCTCCAGGTCGGCAAGGCCGCCGGGACCGGCCCGCTGGCCAAGGAGCAGTCGCAGATCCCGCTCGCCGACGACGTCAACCCCGAGTGGGCGCAGGACCTGGTCACCACGGTCGCCGCAGGCATGTCGGCCAACCTGTTCGTCGCCAAGGTCAACGACGGGTGCCGCACCTGCGCGGCCCGCTTCTCGTGCCCGGTGAACGACAGCGGGGGCCAGGTGTGCTGACCCCGTTCGACCTGGCGGCGACGCTGGGTGTGCCACCGCCGACGCACGAGCAGGCCGGAGTGATCTCGGCCGACCTCGGGCCGATGGTCGTCATCGCCGGGGCCGGGTCGGGCAAGTCCGAGACCATGGCCGGGCGGGTCGTCTGGCTGGTCGCCAACGGCTTCGCCAAACCCGAGCAGATCCTCGGCCTCACCTTCACCCGCAAGGCGGCGGCGGAGCTCGCCGAGCGCGTGCACAAACGGCTGACGACGCTGGCCGAGAAGACCGAGACGCCGATGGACCTGGAGGTGGAGCCGACGATCTCCACCTACCACGCCTACGCCGCCCGCCTGGTCACCGACCACGCCCTGCGGGAGGCGATGGAGCCCACGATGCGGCTGGTCACCCCGGCCGTCGCCTGGCAGATGGCGGCCCGCGTCGTCGGCCAGTACGACGGCCCGATGGACCAGATCGACCTCGGCCCCCCGAGCGTCACCGCCGCCGTGCTCGACCTGGCCGGGGAGATGGCCGAACACCTGGCCACCGCCGACGAGGTGCGCGACTACGGCAGGCGCTGGTCCGAGCGGCTGGCGATGCTGCCGGGCCGGGTCACCCAGGCCCAGCGCAGGCCGGTGCAGGTCCACGCCGTGCGGGAGCAGCTGCTGCCGCTCGTGGAGGCGTACCAGAAGCTCAAGCAGGCCCGTGAGGTGATCGACTACGGCGACCAGATGGCGCTGGCCGCCCGCATCGCCTCGCGGCACGAGGAGGTCGGCGAGATCGAGCGCGCCCGCTTCACGGTGGTGCTGCTCGACGAATACCAGGACACCAGCCACGCGCAGCTCGTCCTGCTGCGGTCGTTGTTCGGGGGCGGGCATCCCGTCACGGCCGTCGGCGACCCGTGCCAGTCGATCTACGGCTGGCGGGGCGCGTCGGCGGGCAACCTGTCGCGGTTCCCGCACGACTTCCCGACCGCGCAGGGGGAGCCGGCGCCGGTCCGGCAGCTGTCGGTCAGCTTCCGCAACGGCGAGCGGGTGCTCGACGTCGCCGCCCGCATCCAGACCGACCTGCGCCGCGAGAGCGCCGAGGTGCCGGTGCTGACGCCGGGCGAGAACCGGGCCGACCGGGGCCGGGTGGTGTGCGCCTACCACGCCACGGCGCACGACGAGGCCGAGTGGATCGCGGAGGGCGTACAGAAGCAACTGGGCCTGGAACTCGCGCCCGACGGGCTTCCGTGGGGGGAGGGCGAGCGGAGCAAGCCCCGGCAGGGCCCGGCCCTGCAGCCGGGAGACGTGGCGATCCTGGCCCGCAAGCGCTCGCAGTTCCCCACGCTCCGCAAGGCGCTGGAGGCGCGCGGCATCCCGGTCGAGGTGGTCGGGCTCGGCGGGCTCCTCACCGTGCCCGAGGTGGCCGACATCGTCTCCACGCTCCGGGTCATGTACGACCCCACCGCCGGCGACGCCCTGATCAGACTGCTGGCCGGGCCGCGCTGGCGCATCGGCCCCGCCGACCTGAAGCAGCTCGGCGACCAGGCCAGAGAGCTCAACCGCGAGCGCGACGAACGCGGCGGACGGCCCAGCGACCCCCTCGACCAGGTGGTCGCCGACCTGGAGGCCGAGCGCGGCAGCATCATCGACGCCCTCGACGAACTCCCCGACCGGCCCGAGTGGCTCGACCCGTTCTCCCCGCTGGCGCGGGAGCGGCTGCCGAAGCTGGCCGAGGAGCTGCGGACGCTGCGCTCCCACGCGGGGCTGCCGCTGCCCGACCTGATCTCCGAGGTGGAGCGCCGGACCGGCCTCGACGTCGAGGTGGCCTCCCGGGGCGGCAGCCCCCTGGCCGCCCGCGCCGACCTCGACGCCTTCCTCGACGCGGCGGCCCGCTTCGCCGGAGACGCCGAAGACCCGACGCTCGGCGCGTTCCTGGCCTATCTGAAGGCGGCCGAGACCGAGGAGTTCGGCCTCGAAGGCGGCCGGGTCGGCGAGACCAACAGCGTCAAGCTGATGACCGTGCACGCGTCCAAGGGCCTCGAATGGCCCGTCGTGATCGTGCCCGGCCTGTCGGAGGTCACCACGGCGGCCGGTGGGCTGGCCCGGGGCAGCGTCTTCCCGGCCACGCCGGTCACCAACTCGCGGTGGACCGACAACCCGCGCAAACTGCCCTACGCGCTGCGGGGCGACGCCCGCGACCTGCCCGCCCTCGAAGGGCTCACCAAGGAGGAGCTGGCCGACTTCGACGCCGCCAGCCGGGAGCGCGACCTGCGCGAGGAGCGGCGCCTGGCCTACGTGGCGGTGACCAGGGCCCACTACCTGCTGATCGCGTCGGGCTACCGGTGGGGGACCGCGTCGCGTCCGCTGGAGCCGTCGCGGTTCCTGCTGGAGGTCCGCGACCAGGCCTCGACGGTCGCGGTCTGGACCGACGACGACGCCGTGGAGAACCCGCTGCTGGCCGAGCCCGCCGAGGCGGCGTGGCCGGCCGTGGCGGTCCGCGACGGGATCGCCGAGGGCGCCAGGTTCGTCCGGGAGGCTCTCGACGGCCTCGACGAAGAAGGCGTCGGCGAGGTGCGCCAGTGGGAGCAGGAGCGGATGCAGTCGTGGGCCCGCGACACCACGCTGCTGCTGCGCGAGCGCGACCGGCGGCGCGAGGGCAACCTCGTCGAGCTGCCGCTGCGCCTGTCGGTCTCGTCGCTGGTCTCCCTGGCCAAGGACCCGTCCGCCTACGCCCGCGAGGTACGCCGCCCGCTGCCCCACAAACCCGCGCCGCTGGCCCGGCGGGGCACCTCGTTCCACCGCTGGCTGGAGACCCGGTGGGGCCAGCAGCGGCTCATCGACGAACTCGACCTGCCCGGCGCGGCCGACGACCTCAACGAGGCCGACCAGCAACTCAAGGTGCTCCAGGCGCGCTTCGAAGAGAGCGAGTGGGCCGAGCGCACCCCGATCGACCTGGAGGTCCCGTTCGAGACCGTCATCGCCGACCGGCTGGTGCGCGGCCGGATGGACGCGGTGTTCCCCTGGAACGACGGCTATGTCGTGGTCGACTGGAAGACCGGCGGACGGCCGCGCGGATCGGCCGCCGCCCGCATCCAGGCCATCCAGCTCGCCGCCTACCGGCTGGCCTGGGCGAAACTGGCCGAGGTGCCGCTGACCCGCGTCAGCGCGGCCTTCCACTACGTGCTGGAGAACCGCACCGTCCGGCCGGTCGACCTCATGGGCCTCGACGACCTGACGGCGCTGATCTACGGCATCCCCGAGACGTAGTGGAACTCCGGCTTCGGGTGCATCAGGAAGTCGTGGTGGGAGATGTTGTACGCGTAGGCCCCGGCCATCGCGAAGGCGACGACGTCTCCCGGGTTGAGGGCGGCTCTGACGCGGCGGGCGAAGACGTCCTTCGGGGTGCAGAGCTGGCCGACGAGCGTGACCTCTTCTTCCGGCCCGCCTGACCCGAAGACGGTGAAGGGCTGGTCGTGGCCCTTCGTGACGGGCGTGCGGAGGTGGTGGGTGCCGCCGGTCAGGATCGCGAACAGCTCGCCGTGGACGCGCTTCACGTCGAGGACCTTCGTGAGATACCAGCCGCAGTAGGCGGTCATCGCCCGGCCGGGCTCGATCCTGAGGGTCTGTACGCCCAGGCCGCGCAGGCCTTCCCCGTAGGCCGCCCAGTCGAAGAGGTTCGCGGGGTCGGCGTAGTCGACGGCCATGCCGCCGCCGACGCACACCTCCTCGCCGGGCCGGGCGTGGTCGGCGATCGTCTTGGCCAGGCCCGTGAGGGCGGCCGCGTCGAGGCCGCTGGCGAGATGGGCGTGGATGCCTCTGATCCGGGCCTTCGCCGGTCTCCGGCGGCACTCCGCGACCATCGCCGGGTCCATCCCGAACGGCCCGCTCATCGCCAGGGCCGCGCCCGCCGTCTCGGTCCGGAGGTTCACCCGCAGCAGCACGTCGCCCGACTCCAGCAGGTCGAGCTCCCGGGGGCTCTCGACGTGGAAGCGGTAGGGCCGCCGCGTCAGGTCGGAGGCGGTCTTGCCCGGCCCGCCGAACGCCAGCCGCTTGCCCGGGAACAGCGCCGAGACGTGGTCGAACTCGCCGCCCGACGACACCTCGAACCCGTCGACGTGGGGTTCCAGCGTCCGCAGGATCGCCGGGTCGGGGTTGGCCTTCACCGCGTAGTAGAGCTCGATCCCGCTCGTCGCCGCGCGGACGCGGGCCGCGTGGGCGTCGAGTGCGGCGAGGTCGTAGACGTAGGCCGGCACGTCTCCCAGCCGTGCGGCGAGGTCCGCGATCACGCGACCACCAGCGGGTTGGCCACCGGCACGTAGGTCGCCGCCCGGTCGGCCCGACGCTCCCACCGCACGGTCAGGTTGGCCTTCGCCGGCAGCGGCACCCCCGACATCAGCCGGGCCAGCGGCTCGGGCCACCCGATCGAGTCGCCGTAGGCGCCGATCTCCTCCGCCGCCACGCCCCACAGCGTGTCGAGGGGCGCGTCCACCGACGCCGCGATCTCGGCCAAATGGTTCACGACCAGGCAGTAGACCACCCGGTCCCAGCCTTTCTCCGGCGTGTACGTCATCGCCCGCGCCACCTCCTCGCGCACTCCGGCCAGGTCGTGCCCGACCAGCTTGGCGCCCTCCAGGTCGCGGAACACCGCCTGCACCGGCCGTCCGGCGGCGTCGAGCCCGACGAGCACGTTCTGGAGATGCGGTTCGAGCACCACCCCGTGCGTCAGGAAGGCCTCCAGCACGGGCAGCGCGACCACCTCGACGTAGGAGCGCCACCACGCGACGGGGTCGTCGCCCCCGAGGTCGCGCAGTGCCAGCGCCCCGGCCAGGACCGGCGTGACGCCGGGCCCGCACCGGCCGAGCGGGCTGCACCGCACCAGCACGCCGAGCCCTTCGAACAGCTCCCCGCCCAGGTCGGCGGTCCGGTAGCCGGGCTCGGGCAGCCACCGGGTGCCCGGGAACCGCTCGGTGAGGGCCGCGAACACCGGCGTCAGCCGCCGCGACAGCTCGACCCCGCCGGCCAGTTCGTACCAGGCGTTCTTGCGGACGCAGTTGGTGATCCGGACGTCGAGGGAGAACTTCAGGCACTTGTCGAGCAGGGGATCGTAGACGGTCCGCACCGACGACGTCGGCAGCACGTCGTGCTGGGCCGGGCCGAGATCGAGCAGCCGGTCGCCGTCGACCGGGGGGCGGATGAGCTCGTACTGCCACGGGTGCGCCGGCAGCAGCCGGTAGCCCGGCGGCACGTCCGCCGGGATCCCGTCGAGGGCGCTCACGTCGCCTTCTTCGACGACCAGGTCCTCGCGTACCGCCAGCAGCCGGAGCGGGAACCGGGCGTACGCCTCGGGCGCGTAGGCGAGCCAGTCGCCCCTGGCCGCCTCCCGGGCCTTGGGCGCCGGGTGGAAGGGATGCCCGAACACGAGGTCCTGCTCGGAGGCGAGCCACTCGTCCTCCGGCGGCTTGCCCTGGGCGCGGGCCGCCAGGAGCCGCTCGACGACCTCCCGGCTCCCGGCCACCTGCGCAGCGAACTCCCCGTTGACCCCGGGAAGCTCCCGCGCGACGAGGTCGACCAGGTCGGCCGAGGTCAGCGGCTCCCAGGCCGACCCGGTCAGGCGCTCCGGCTCGGTGATGCGCAGGGCCGTGCCCCCGCCCGTCTTCGCCCGCAGCCACACCCCGCCGACCCGCACCATCGTGTACGGCCCGGCCGGGAACGCCTGGCCGGGCAGTTCGCGGATGCAGCACCGGAGGAGGGCCGCGACCGTGGCGTGCTCCGCGACGTTCATGTACATGGGCCGGGGGACCCCTTTCGCAGATAGTTCGGGCCGCTGGTCCCGTAGAACTTGTTGATGTCCTTCGCGCCGCTCCTGGCCTTGGAGACGAGGCTCCCGGCGGTGACCATGCTCTTGCCGACCAGCCGGGCGGCCTCCAGCGTGCGGTTGCGCAGCAGCCGGGCCATCGGGTGGTCGCCGTGCTCGTGCAGGGCCTCGGCCAGCGCGGCCCGCACCAGGTCGGGCCGCAGCGTCACCGCGGCGGCGGCCAGGTGGAGGGTGATCGTCACGAACACGTCGGCCAGCGCGTGGGGGTCGCCGGTCAGCATGCGCTCGTCGGCGAAGCCGGGCGCCTCGATCCCGGCCGCCGCCAGGTGGTCGGGGGAGGCCAGCAGCCCGTCGTTGTCCTTGACGAGCAGCCGCATCGGCCCGTCGCCGAAGACCAGCGCGAGGTTCTGCTGATGGGCCTCCAGCGCGACGCCGTAGCGGACGAAGAGCGTGACGTTCCAGGTCAGCAGCGCCCGCAGGTAGTCGTTGAGGAGCGCCTCGGCGTCGCCGCGATAGTGGCGGCCGGCCAGCGCGCCGAGGACGCCGGGCGCGTTGAGCGCGGCCACTGAGACGATCTCGCCCTCGGGCAGCCGCCGGGCCATCCAGGCCAGGAACTCGTTGCCCGAGTGGGCGTACTCCTGCTCCCCGGCGAGGCGGACGGGCAGGCCCGGGTGCCGGTCGAGCACCTCGCCGAGCAGCCGCTCGGCCCGCGCGCCGTCGTCGAGCACGCCCGGTTTGATCGACCGCCGGTTGCGCACCCCGAGCGTCGCGGTGGCGAGCGGCATCTTCAGGTGGGTGCGGGGTGACACCTCGACCGTGCGCATCGACAGCGTGGGGCGTACCGGAAGGAAGTCGAGCGGCGCGACCACGGCGTTCACCTGCGGCAGCGAGAGCGGATGCACCGGGAACAGGCGGTGGGTCGCGGCCAGGCCGGGCGGCAGGCCGACGGCGGCGAACGACGGGAAGAACTCCGGCGAAGGCCCGGTGCCCGGCACGGCCGCCCAGCGCAGCGTGAAGCGCGGCGCGAACTCGGGCGCGTAGGCGAGCAGCTGCTCCTCGGTCAGGCCGTGGCGGCAGCGGGCGGTCGGATAGACCGGATGGTCGCTGAACGCGGCCAGCACCTCGTAGCCGATCGGCCCCAGCTCGGGCAGCCGGTCTTCGACCGAGGCGCGGTGGCGGTCGAGCAGCTCCAGGCCGGTCAGCGTCTGGCGGCACTCCTCGCGGAATGCGGCCACCCCTTCGGCGTCGGCCGGGTCGGCGATCCTGGCCAGCGTGGCCAGCACCTCGCGCAGCCGCACGGTCTCGCCGTGGGCCACCGTGAAGTCCTGGAAGAGCCCTTCGAGGCCGCCCGAGGGGAACCCCGGCGCCAGCCGCACCCGCCGCGAGGCCGACAGCGGGACGTAGGCGCCCGCCTTGTCCCAGCTCAGGCGGCCGGCGAGACCGCCGACATCCTCTCTGATCAGGGCGTTGAGCACCCGCGCCGCCAGGTAGCCGTCGCGGCCCACCCGCACCGCCGTGGCGTTGGTCACGCGACCACCCACGGGTGGGCGTCGAGGAAGGCCTTGGCGGCCGTGTCGACGGCGTCGCGGGTGGGGCCGACGGCCCGCAGCAGGGCCAGATAGTCGCGGTTGGTGTGGGTCACCGAGACCGCCTGCCCGGCCTCCTTGAGCGGCAGGTGCCAGAGCCGCACGTCCTCGTGGGCTCCGGTCAGCTCCCTGGGCGCCTTCATGATCGTGCCGGGCCGGGTGGCCAGCACGCTGATCGCCGCCGCGTGCCCGCCAGGACGGGGCGCCTCCGGCGCCGGTTCGCCCGCGTGCACCCGCAGGATCCACTCGAACAGCGGCACGTCGAGGTGGTCGGCCAGCAGCAGGTCGCAGTTGTCGCCGATGACCCGGTAGTTGACCTCGACGACGCGCGGCCCGTTCTCGGTCAGGACGTATTCGGTGTGACAGGCCCCGAATCCGACGCCGAGCGCCGCCAGTCGCGAGAGAACCTCGTCGGCGCCCGGGAGTTCCGGCGACCAGTCGAGGCGTTCCTCCACGAAGTGGGGCAGCGGCCCCAGGGTGGTCTGGAACCCGCCCAGCACCCTGGTCGTGACCCCGTCGCCGAGGGTCTCGAGCGTCATCAGCGGCCCGTCGAGGTACTCCTCGGCGACCAGCACCGCCCCCGGGCGGCGCGTCCAGATGTCGCGCGCCGCCGCGCCGAGGTCGTCTCTGACCAGGACGACGTCCTCGCTGGCCACGCCCTCGCGCGGCTTCACCACGACGGGGTAGCCGACCTCGGGCAGCGGTTCGCCGGGCACCACCCGGGCCGAGCGCACGTCGCCGAGCGCGCGCCGGGTGAGCGCCTTGTTCTTGGTGGTCAGGCAGACCCGCCAGTCTTTGCCCGGCAGGCCGAAGTAGTCGGCGGCCAGGGCTGTCTCGACCTGGAGGTGGTCGGAGTTGGAGAAGATCACGTCGGGCCGGTGGTGGCGGGCGATGACGTCGATGACGGCTCTCGGGTCGCGTACGTCGGCCGGGATCGTCTCGTGGCCGGGATAGTCCTCCGGCCGATCGGTCAGGATGGTGACCTCCCACCCGAGGGCCTTCGCGGCGGGCAGGAAACCCCGCGTGACCGAGTCGGTGGGGTTGAGCGTGGTGAGGTACAGCCGCAAGTGCATCCCCTGAGGTAAGGCTTACCTAACCTCTAGAACCTTAGTGGGGAACGGGCGTCTGCGTGCGCCGATGAAAGAATAACCCCGTGGACATCACCGAGGGACTCCTGGGGCCCCTGCTACTCAGCCGCAGCACCATCGACCGTTCCGCCCAGCTCCGGCACGACCCCGACTGGCTTGAGCGGGTATGGCATGACCCGTCCACGCGCGTCCTCGTCATCAGCGACGGCCAGACCCTGGTCAAACGGTCGGGTGACGAGGCCGAACTCGTCCTGCTGACCCCCGCCGAGGCCCCCGAGGGCCAGCGTCACCTGCTCGGCGTCGCCGACGGCGTGGCCTACTTCTCCGTCTCGGCCAAGCTCCCCGACGACGCCGACTCCGCCGGCCTGCGCGAGGCCGGGTCGATCCTCGGCGACCGCGACGCCGGCCTGTTCGTCTACGCCGTGGCCCTGGAGTCGTGGCACGCCACCCACCGCTTCTGCCCCCAGTGCGGCGCAGAGACCACCGTCACCCAGGGCGGCCACGTGCGCGTCTGCCCCAACGACGGCTCCCAGCACTTCCCCCGCGTCGACCCGGCCGTCATCATGCTGATCCGCGACCCCGACGACCGCCTTCTGCTGGCCCGCGGCCCCCAGTGGCCCGAGGGCCGGATGTCGGTCCTGGCGGGCTTCGTCGAGCCGGGCGAGTCCCTGGAGGCGGCCCTGGCGAGGGAGGTCTTCGAAGAGGTCGGCGTACGCGTCTCCGATCCCCGCTACCTCGGCAGCCAGCCCTGGCCGTTCCCCCGCAGCCTCATGCTGGGCTTCTTCGCCCGCGCCCTCACCAGCGACCTGACCCTCGACCCGAAGGAGATCGCCGAGGCCCGCTGGTTCACCCGTGAGGAACTCCGGGTGGCCGTCGCGACCGGCGAACTGCGGGTCCCGCCCCCCGTCTCGATCGCCCGCAGGCTGATCGAGACCTGGTACGGATCGGCGATCGACGAGCAGGGCTCCTGGGGCCGCTGATCAGACGCTGATCAGACGCTGATCAGCCGCCGACGGCGCGGGCGAGCAGCACTCCGCAGGCCCCCGCGCCCAGGCCGCCCGCGATGCTCACCACCACATTGGCCGCCGCCGCCAGCCGCGCCCCGTCTTCGGCCAGGCGCAGCGTCTCGTAGCTGAAGGTCGAATACGTCGTCAGCGCGCCGCAGAAGCCGGTCCCGGCCAGGGCCATGACCGCGTGGTCGGCCGGCAGGGCGACCAGGAAGCCCAGCAGGGCCGAGCCCGCCAGGTTGACGCCGAACGTGCCCCACGGGAACACGCTGTCGTGCCGCGACTGGATCAGCCGGTCGGTCAGGTAGCGCAGGGGAGCGCCGATCGCCGCGCCCGCCGCCACGAGCAGGGCGGTCAGCAGCCCGGTCACCGGGGCCTCCCGCCGTAGTGGCGGACCTCGACCTCGTCGACCATGACCAGGCCCTCGCCGATCAGCTCGTCGAGCTCCGGCAGGAACGCCCTGATCCGGTCGGGTTCGTCGACGATGACGATCGCCACCGGCAGGTCCTCCGACAGCGACAGGATGCGGGTGGTGTGGATGTGGTTCGAGGCGCCGTAGCCCTCGATGCCGCGGAAGACGCTGGCCCCGGCCAGGCCCGCGGCGTGGGCGCGGTGCACGATCTCGTGGTAGAGCGGCCTGTGGTGGCTGGTGTCGGTCTCACCGACGAAGATGGTCAGCCGCAGCCCCGGTGTCATGTCCGCCTCCCCAGTCGCCGGGCCGCCGCCCGGGTGACGGCCGTGCCCGCCCACACGGCGGCCAGCGCCAGCAGCGGCGTCGCCACCAGGTAGACCAGCGCCGACGTGGGCGCCTCGCCCGCGACCAGCAGGCCGATGTCGGCGATGTAGGTGGAGAACGTGGTGTAGCCGCCCAGCACCCCGACCCCCAGAAGGGGGCGTACCCAGGAGGGGGCGGCCCAGATCTCGGTGATGGCCACCATCAGGACGCCGATCAGCAGGCATCCGGTGACGTTGATGAACAGGGTCGTCCACGGGAACCCGGGGGCGCTCGGGAAGAGCACCCCCAGCCCGTACCGGACGAGAGATCCCGCGACCCCTCCGGCCGCGATCACAGCCAGGATTCGGGCCGGCACGTCGCTAGATCGACTGGCCCATCGTCGCCAGGCGACGCTTGACTTCGATCACCGACGGGTTGGTCGCCGCGCTGCCGTCGGGGAACACGACGGTCGGGACCACGCGGTTGCCCTTGTTGACACTCTCGACGAAGGACGCCGCCTGGGGGTCGGCCTCGACGTCGACCTCCTCATAAGCGATGCCTTCGCGGGTCAGCTGGCTCTTGAGCCGCTTGCAAGGCCCACACCACGAGGCGGTGTATACCGTGAGCGCCATTGTCGTCCCTTTCTGTCGGCAGTCATTGCCAACACAACGGATGGTGCTCATCTTCCCATCTAGTACGCCAGATGTCCGATGACCCACGACTGGATCGTCTCGGCCACGCCGGGCTCCCGGAACAGGGGCGAGCTGTGATAGCGACCAGGGTAGGCCCGGACCGACATGTCGATGCCGTAGACCGCCAGCGACTCGCGGAGCAGTTCGCTCTGGTAGGGCGGCACGAACTCGCGGGCCGAGTGGACGCTGAGCATCGGCGCGTCACCGTAGGAGGCGTGGAACGGCACCTCCATGCTCGACCAGATCCGGGGGCATTTGTTGGGGCCGCAGCCACCGGCCAGGGCCACCGCCGCCTGGCGCAGCTTGCGCTGCTCGTGGGTGGCGCCGTGGCCGCCGTCGGAGTAGGCGGTC
The DNA here is from genome assembly GCF_005233835.1 of Herbidospora galbida. Taxonomy (GTDB): domain Bacteria; phylum Actinomycetota; class Actinomycetes; order Streptosporangiales; family Streptosporangiaceae; genus Herbidospora; species Herbidospora galbida. The sequence goes on from NZ_SZQA01000027.1 coordinate 101,502, forward strand.
AGCGGGGAGATCACCGGCGAGACGCCGACGACGGCCCGTAACCCGGGCTGCCCGTTGCCGTAGGTGCCGACCGAGGCCGCGATGTGGCCGCCGGCCGAGAAGCCGATGATCGCATAGCGGTTGGGGTCGAGGCCGAACTCCGAGGCCATGCGCCGGGTGGTCGCGATCGCCTCGAGGGCGTCGTCGCGCTGCGCCGGCCACCGCGCGTCGCCCGACAGCCGGTAGTTGACGTTGACCACGACGTAGCCGAGGTCGAAGTAGCTGCGGGTGACGGACTTCATGTAGGCCTTGTCGCCGCCCGACCACCAGCCGCCGTGGATCATGAACACGACCGGGCGGATGAGCTGGTCGTTGGCGCGCCAGTAGACGTCCATCCGCTGCCGCACGTGGCGGCCGTACTTCACGAGCGTCTTGCGCTCCTGAACCGGCGGCGGCGTGGCCGACGTGCTCGGCGAAGGCGAGGCGACCGGCGTCGGCGAGGCCGTGGCGGCCGGCTGCGGGCTGACGGCGTGCGCGCCCGCGCTCATCGGAGCGACGAGGACGGCGGCGAGTGCGAGAGCACCGGCGACGGCCGCTTTCTTCAAGGGTCTGAAACCTCCCCGCGCGGCCCCCGTCGTGCCCTCCGGGGACGCTCCCTCTTTGCCTTCTGCGACCCGGCTCTTGAGACGCGCTTGGCCGGGTGCTGGAAGGATGATGCCAGCAGATCACCCGCCGCGCACGTTGGAGGCCGCATTTGGACGTCCTTTCGGGCCTCGATCCCGAACAGCGGGCGGTGGCCGAAACGCTGCGGGGTCCGGTGTGCGTGCTGGCCGGTGCAGGTACCGGCAAGACTCGGGCGATCACCCACAGAATCGCCCATGCCGTACGAACCGGTATCGCCGACGCGCCGAGCGTCCTCGCTGTGACGTTCACCACCCGCGCCGCCGGAGAGCTCCGCCACCGGCTGCGCGAGCTCGGTGCGCCGGGCGTCCAGGCGCGCACCTTCCACGCCGCCGCGCTGCGCCAGCTCACCTACTTCTGGCCGCGCGTCATCGGCGGCGACCCGCCCCAGGTGGTCGAGTCGAAGCTGCCGCTGCTGGTCGAGGCGGCCCGCATGCTGCGCCGCAACCCCGACCGCGCCGAGCTGCGCGACGTCGCCAGCGAGATCGAGTGGGCCAAGGTCACCCAGCACGCGCCCGACGACTACCCGGCCGCCGCCCTGAAGGCCCGCCGCACCCCGCCGATCCCGGCCGAAGACGTCGCCCGCCTCTTCGACCAGTACGAGAAGCTGCGCCGCGCCCGCCACCTGGTCGACTTCGAGACCATCCTCGAACTCACCGCCGCGGTGATGACCGAGCACCGCGAGGTCGCCAACCAGATCCGGTCGCAGTACCGCTACTTCGTGGTCGACGAATACCAAGACGTCAACCCGCTCCAGAAGCTCCTGCTCGACACCTGGCTCGGCGGCCGCGACGACGTGTGCGTCGTCGGCGACCCCAACCAGACGATCTACAGCTTCACCGGCGCCAGCCCCCACTTCCTGACCGGCTTCGGCGTCGAGCACCCCAATGCGGCGGTCGTGAAGCTGGTCCGCGACTACCGCTCGACCCCCGAGGTCGTCACCCTGGCCAACCGGGTGATGGCCCGCAGCCCCCACCGCCTGGAACTCGTCGCCCAGCGCGAGCGGGGCCCCGAACCGGTCTTCACCGAATACGACGACGAGCCCGCCGAGGCGATGGGCGTCGCGCTCCGGGTCAAGAAGCTGATGGCCGACGGCGTCCCGACCAGGGAGATCGCGGTCCTGTTCCGGGTGAACGCCCAGTCGGAGGCCTACGAACAGGCCTTCAGCCAGGCGGGCGTCCCCTATCTGCTGCGCGGCGCGGAGCGCTTCTTCGAGCGTCCCGAGGTCCGCCAGGCCGTCGTGCTGCTGCGCGGGGCCGCGCGCTCGGCCAACGACGAGGAGCCGCTGGCGCCGGCCGTCCACGCGATCCTGGCCGGCATCGGCCTGACCCCCGAACGGCCCGGCGGCGGCGCCGCCCGCGCAAAGTGGGAGTCCCTGAACGCCATCGCCGAACTCGCGGAAGACCTGGCCGCCAAGGGCGGCGACCTGCCCGCGTTCGTCGCCGACCTCGAACGCCGCGCCGCCGAACAGCACGCCCCGCCGGTCGAGGGCGTCACCCTGGCCTCGCTCCACGCCGCCAAGGGCCTCGAATGGGACGCCGTCTTCCTGGTCGGCCTCACCGAGGGCATGCTCCCGATCGTGTACGCCGAGACTCCCGACCAGATCGAGGAGGAACGCCGCCTTCTCTATGTGGGGATCACCCGGGCCCGCGTCCACCTCAACCTGTCGTGGGCGCTGGCCCGCTCCCCGGGCGGCCGCCGGTCGCGCCGCCCGTCGCGCTTCGTGGAGTCCCTGGCCGGCACGCCGGCGACCCAGCCCTCCTATCCGTCCCCGCAGCCCGCCCGCCGGAGCGTCGCCGCCCCCGCGACCTGCCGGGTCTGCACCCGCACGCTGGCCACCGGCCCCGAGCAGAAGCTCGGCCGCTGCGCGACCTGCCCGGCCGAATACGACGAGGCGCTGCTGGAGGAGCTGAAGGCGTGGCGGGCCGAGGCGGCCAAAGAGGCCAAGGTGCCGAGCTACGTCGTCTTCACCGACGTCACCCTGCAGGCCATCGCCGAACGCGCTCCCGCGACCGAGGAGGCCCTCCTTGCGATAGCCGGGATCGGCCGCGTCAAACTGGAGCGATACGGTCAAGCCGTACTCTCCCTCGTCCGAAGCCGTCTGGAGGCCTCGTGAACTCCGCCCTCAAGGAGTTGCTCGACCTGCTCGACCTGGAGCAGATCGAGCTCGACATCTTCCGCGGCCGCAGTCCTGAGGAGCGCATCCAGCGGGTCTTCGGCGGCCAGGTCGCCGCCCAGGCCCTCATGGCGGCGGCCCGTACGGTCGGCGCGGAGCGTCAGGTCCACTCGCTGCACGCCTACTTCATCCGTCCGGGCGACCCGGCCGTCCCGATCGTCTACACGGTCGACCGCGTCCGCGACGGCCGCTCGTTCAGCACCCGCCGCGTGGTCGCCGTCCAGCACGGCAAGGTCATCTTCACCATGTCGGCCTCCTTCCACATCGAGGAGGAGGGCGTCCACCACCAGGCGGCGGTGATGCCCGACGTGCCGAGCCCCGAGAGCCTGGCCCCTCTGCAGGACAGACTGCGCAAGCTCATCGGCGACGACCCCGAGTGGTCGGGCTGGCTGTCGCGCCCCCGCCCGCTCGACGCCCGCTACGTCACCCCGCTGACGTGGGAGGCCAACCGCGACCCGAGCCTGATCGGCCCGGAGAACCAGGTCTGGTTCCGCTACGACGCCGACCTCCCCGACGACCCCCTGCTGCACGTCGTCCTGGCCGCCTACGCCTCCGACTACACGCTCGTCGACACGGTGCTGCTCGCCCACGGCCTGGCGTGGGGCCCGTCGAACATCTCCGGCGCCTCCCTCGACCACGCCATGTGGTTCCACCGCAGGTTCCGCGCCGACGACTGGATCCTGTACGCGCAGGAATCCCCCTGGTCCGGCGGCGCCCGCGGGCTCGCTCAGGGCCAGATGTTCACCGCCTCCGGCGAGCTGGCCGTGTCGGTCGTCCAGGAGTGCCTCATCCGGGTTGGCTGAACCCGGAAAATTTCTATGTAATCGCAGGTTGAAAATGTGTTGCCCACTCGGCAGGTTGCCGTTTAGGGTCATGCACATGCGAGTCGGACGCTACTGTCCGGCCCCCCGAGAAAGTCACCAGGAGGTGAGCCCAGTGCTGAGCATCACGAAGACGACCGCCACGCCGTGGCTCGCCGCCGCACGCCCTGCCACCGATGCCGCCCGTTATGGCTCGCACGCCAAACTGCGCGTCGATGGCGCCTTCGCGCCGAACCAGCTAGTCCGGCGCATGCGTATTGAGCAGACCAGCCACACCACCACCGGTGGAGTGGGGCGTCCGCGTCCTGCCTGGAGTCGACCAGTCACAACCTGACCGGTCAGTCAGCCTCCAGGCCGCGGATCCCCACATCGGATCCGCGGCCTTCTTGTTTTCTCCGGCCCGTATCCCCCCACTGCAGAGGACAACGACCAACCCGATTCACAAAGAGGTGACGCAGATGGCGGCCCCGGTCATGGACCTGATCGAAGCCGAGATCCCCTGTCGTACCGACCCCGACCTCTGGTTCGCCGAGTCTCCCGAAGACGTCGAGTTCGCGAAGGCGCTCTGCGGCGGCTGCCCCATCAGGGAGACCTGCCTGGCCCGGGCCCTCGAGCGTGAGGAGCCCTGGGGCGTCTGGGGCGGCGAGCTGATCCTGCGAGGCACCGTGGTTCCGCGCAAGCGGCCCCGTGGTCGCCCCCGCAAGACCCCGCTCCCGCTCTGACGAACGACCGACAGACAACCCGACCCGAAGACCTGCAGAAAAGAGAAGTCCGATGACCTTCCACACCTCGACCGCCCCACATCTGTTCCAGGAACTGGTAGATGAGCGAATACGAGGGCTCCAGCGGGAAGCCGCGGAGCACCGCCTCGCCAGCCGTGTGGCCAACGCGAACAAAGCCCGCAAGCGGGCCGCCCGCGCCACCGCCGCCCTCCAGGCGGCCCTGTCGAGGCTCTAACGGCCACTTGTAGAAAAAGGCCCGGGTGTACCACTACACACCCGGGCCTTTCTGCGTGCCCGGACCGAGCCGGACCTCCTCGTCACCCGCACGGCCTACGACACCGTCGCCTCCCGATACGGCCAGGACATCGCTCCCCGCGCGCGCCCCCTGGCAGACTCCTCCGGTGAACCGTGACCAGTTCTGGGCCATGATCGACAAGGTGCGCGCCGACCTGCCGCAGCCCGATGAGGAAGAGATCGCGACCGGCGTCACCGACCTGCTGGCGGCCATGCCACTGGCGGACATCCTGGACGCCCAGCAGCTTCTCTGGGACCTGATGGCCGAGTCCTACCGCACCGACCTGTGGGGCGCGGCCTACCTGATCAACGGCGGAGCCTCCGACGACGGCTTCGACTGCTTCCGCGGCTGGCTGATCTGCCAGGGCCGGGCAACCTACGAAGCGGTCGTGGCCGACCCCGACTCGCTCGCCGCCGTCCCCGCCGTGATCACCGCCGCCGCCGAAGGCACGGACCTGTGGGCCGAGGACATCCTCGGCGCCCCCTATGATGCCTACCACCGCCGCACCGGCCAGGACCTTCCACTGGACGCCTGGACGATCGCCTATCCGGACCTGGAAGGGGATTGGGACTTCGAGGACTCGGAGGAGGCCTTCCGCCACCTGCCCCGCCTGGCCGAACTCCTGGAACCTCGGTGAGCCCGGCCTGGCTGAGGGCAGCCATCGTCCGCACGACGAGCGGTGCCACCGGGGTCAGGAGGCGGGCGTCGGTTTCTGGTTGTCGTCGTCGGCGAAGCCGGGGACCCAGGCGAGGACCTCGTCGCGGAAGCGGGCCGTCGTGCCGAGCTGGCACAGGACGCCCACGCCCGCCGCGTGGACCCGGTGGATCAGCACGTAGGTCGCGGGCAGGTTGAGGTGGCGGACCACGTTCGTCGGGCGGAGGTCGGTCGCGCTCGCCGCCTGGGCCTGGAGCCACTCTCGGCTGAAGCTGAACTCCTCGACCTGGGTCGGTTCCACGTAGGGGGCCAGGAACGCCCGCAGGGCCTCGACGTCGATCTCGATGTGCGGGCGGATGAAGCCCTCGGCCCGCAGGCCTTCGACGACCGTGTCGATGTCGCCCTGGTTGAACAGGCGCACCAGGCGGCCGAACACCGGAGGGTAGCCCTCGGGCAGGCGGTTGACCGCGCCGAAGTCGAGCACGCCCAGACGGCCGTCGGGCAGCATGCGGAAGTTGCCGGGGTGCGGGTCGGCGTGCAGCATCCCCACGCGGGCGGGGGAGCTGAACAGGAACCGGGTCAGCAGCAGGCCGGCCCGGTCGCGCTCCTCCTGGCTTCCGTCGGTGATCACCTTCGACAGGGGGGTGCCGTCGATCCATTCGGTCACCAGGACGTGTTCGTTGGCGGCGATCACGTCGGGGACCCGGAAGTCGGGGTCGTCCTTGAAGCCGACCGCGAAGGCGTGCTGCGCCTCGGCCTCCAGGAAGTAGTCGAGCTCCTCGACCACCCGGTCTTTCAGCTCCGCCAGCACGGCCTTGACGTCGAGGCCCGGCAGCAGCGCCCCGAACAGCTTGCCCAGCCTCGCGAGCTGGTTGAAGTCGGAGATCAGCGCCTTGCCGGCCCCGGGATACTGGATCTTCACGGCGACCTCGCGGCCGTCGTGCCAGACCGCGCGGTGGACCTGCCCGATCGAGGCGGCGGCGGCCGGCCGGTCGTCGAAGGACAGGAAGTTCTCCCGCCAGTCGTCGCCCAGCTCTTCGGCGAGCACCCGGTGCACCGTCGCGGCGGGCAGCGGGGGCGCGGCGTCCTGAAGTTTCGTCAAAGTGGCCCGGTAGGGTCCGGCGATCTCGCTCGGCAGCGCCGCCTCGAAGATCGACAACGCCTGGCCGAGCTTCATCGCCCCGCCCTTGAGCTCACCGAGGATCTTGAAAATCTGCGCCGCAGTACGGTCCTGGATCTCCTGGGCGACGATTTCCGCGGACTTCCCGCCGATCCGTTTCCCCAGGCCGAGAGCGGTGCGCCCGGCGAACCCCAGGGGCAGGGCCGCCAGTTTCGCCGAGCGCGTCACGGCGTTGCGCGGAAGGTCACTCACGCGACCATTGTTAGCCCAGCCTGGTCGTTTCGACTACAACGGCATCGGGGATGACGCGGCCAGACCCGGCGCCGCCACTGTAAATCAGGCAGGATCTCGGCCGTTCCGACGGCGTCGACCCCACGTCTGTCGAGGAATGCGAGCACCTGCCCGGCCGCCTGACCCGCGACCAGACCCGACGTGATGGTGTCGCATCCCGACTGCCCCCTGATGGCGGCCCGGACCGACGGCCAGCCCGGATCCCGATCCCGCCGGGTCAGTTCGATGCACCCCAGGCACGGCGACTGCCCCGGCACGACCATCGGCCCGACCGCCCCGCACCCCTCGGCGCACGTGGCGAGCAGATGGGGGATGCCCAGCGTGGTCAGATCGTGGGCCAGCAGCGGATCGGGCGCTCCGACGGGCGCCAGCACGACCAGGTCGGGCGCGGCCGCGCCGTCCATGAGACCGGCGGCGGCCCGACCCGCCCAGGCCGTGACGCTCGGCGCGACCGCGGCGGCCACCGCCACCGCGCCCTCCTCGCGGGGCTTTCCCACGTGCTCCCAGCCGAGCCCGCCGGGCACGACGTCTTCGGCCCGCGCGCCCTCGGGATCGACCACGCAGATCCGCCCGACCCCGGCCGCCGCCAGCAGCGCGGCCACACGGGCCCCTATGCGCCCGGCACCGTAAATCCGGACATAAGACCTCTGTCTGGCCGCGAAGGCCTGCAGGCCTCCGTCCAGGGCCGGAGGAGGGGACTTCTGCCCGGAGGCGCTCTCGGGGAGTTCGTAGACGGTGGGCGGCAGCGACAGCGCCTCCAGGTCGGGCCGGAACCGGTCGCGCTCGTCGCGGCTGAGCGTGGTCAGCGGGGCCGGCCCGGAGACGTCGTCGAGCAGCCCGCGCCCGGCGAGGAGCTCGATGATCCGGACGGCGATCGTCTCGTCGACCCGGGAGTCGGTGATGGCCTGCGCCAGCGTCCTGGTGCCGTCGAGACTCCCCACGAAGCGCCGCCCCCGCTCGTCGAGGCCGGTCAGCAGCACGGCCCGCGCGGGGTGCAGCCCGAACTGCAGCGTCTCCTCGTCGCGCGTCGCGACTCCGACGGCGGGCTTCACCCGCGGCCGGCTGGACATACCCAAGGGTTGTGTCATGGCCCGGAAACTGTCACACCGCGCCCGCCGCCCGAGCCGCTTTCCCACTGCCTGTGGATAACCCCGCACGGCTCATCGGGCCGAGAAAGATCAATCAAGCGAAGCGCCATTGCTCAGTCGCGCATTCCGCTCTCACGGACACCCCGTCCATATGATCACTCCGGCGCCTCTGCCGCAGGTCAGGTCCACTGTGATCCGCTCCAGCAGGTTTTACTTTTACGCCGCCGCCCATATCCATTCGTTGCCCCGCAATCCCGGAAACCTGCCGCACATCGGCCTTCCCGGGCGCTCTCACCAGCCCGTCTCCGGGCGACAACTGGGGCGGGTGTTCCGGTTTAACATGCGGGAAACGTTGATTGACCAGCGGGAACGTCAGTGACCCCCTGTGGAATTCCGCGCGTGTCGAGTACCGTGCATATGTGCCCCCCGAGACAGTCGAGGTTCGTCGGAGCGCACGACGGCGGCGAACCGTTTCCGCGTACCGCGATGGAGACAAGACCATCGTGCTGCTGCCTGCCGGTCTGAGCACGACCGACGAGGAGCAGTGGGTACGTCGCATGCTCGAACGCCTGGCGGCGAAGGAGCAGCGTAAAAGACCCAGCGACGACGACCTGCTCGATCGCGCCCGGGAACTGTCGGCCCGCTACCTCGACGGACGGGCCGCGCCATCGAGTGTGCGCTGGGTCGAGAACCAGAACCATCGATGGGGGTCATGCACTCCAGATCATGGCACGATCCGATTGTCGGGCAGACTCCGGGGCATGCCCGCGTGGGTCGTAGACTACGTGATCATGCATGAGCTGGTGCACCTGCTGGTGCCGAGCCACGGCCCCCGCTTCTGGGCGCTGGTCGAACGTTACCCCAAGGCCGAACGCGCACGCGGTTTCCTGGAGGGATTCTCCATGGCCGCGAGCGGCACCCCGGAGGAATGTTGACCGAACGGCTGGTGGCCGTCCTGGTGACCCCGTCGTGCGGTGACGCCGCGCCACCGGGAGTCGGCCGTGACGAGTTCCTTCGCGCCGTGGCCGAGGACACGTACGAGATGGTCGCGGGCCTCGACCTGGTGACCCCCGTGATCCTAGCGGTTGGAGTCACAGGTTTGGAGGAGATCGCCTGGCCGGGCACGCCGGTGATCTCCATCGACTCCGTCGGCCAGGCCTTCGCCGCGCTGCCCCCGGCCGACCAGGCCGTGGTGGTCTGCGGCGACGCGCCCGACCTGCCGCCGCTGCTGATCGGGAAGCTCTTCCGCGAGCTCGGCCGCGCCGAGATCGCCGTCTGCCCGGCCGACAACGGGGGAGCGGTCGCGGTGGCCGCCCACCTGCCGTTCCCCGAGTGGGCGACCCTCGACGTCGACCACCCCGAGGTCGTGAAGGCGCTGCGCGCGCAGGCCCCCGGGCCCCGCAAGGTCGCCACCGGGCCGGGCTGGCACCGCCTGCGCACGCCCGACGACCTCGCCCGCCTCGACCCGGGCCTGGAAGGGTGGGACTCCACCAGGGCGTTGGTGCTGGCGTGAACCGCGACGACCTCGTCCGGCTGCGGAAGGTCCGCGACATGATGGACCGCGACTACGCCAGCCCCCTCGACGTGCCCGCCCTGGCCCGGGCCGCCCTCATGTCTCCCGGCCACTTCTCGCGCAGCTTCCGGGCGGCCTACGGCGAGACGCCCTACAGCTACCTCATGACCCGCCGGATCGAGCGCGCCAAGGCGCTGCTCCGCAACGGCGGCATGTCCGTCACCGACGTCTGCTTCGCGGTCGGCTGTACGTCGCTCGGCTCCTTCAGCTCCCGGTTCACCGAGCTGGTCGGAGAGAGCCCCACCGCCTACCGCGCCCGCTCCCACGACGAGGCCGCCGCCATCCCCGCCTGCATCGCGAAGATCCACACCAGACCGGTCAGGAACGGAGAAGCCAACGCCGCCGGTCGCCCTCTAGCGTGAGAAGCATGGACATCAAACTGCACACGTGCTTCATCGCCGTGGACGACCACGACACCGCGCTCGCCTTCTACCGCGACGTGCTCGGCATGGAGGTCCGCAACGACGTCTCCTACGAGGGCATGCGCTGGGTGACCGTCGGCTCCCCGTCGCAGCCCGACGTGGAGATCGTGCTCGAACCGCCGCTGGCCGACCCCAACGCCTCGGCGGAAGACAAGGAGACCATGTCGGAGCTGCTGGCCAAGGGCCTGCTGCGCGGCCTGATCTTCTCCACCGACGACTGCGACGCCACCTTCGAGAAGATCGCCGAAGCGGGCGCCGAAGTCCTCCAGGAGCCGATCGACCAGTTCTACGGCGTCCGCGACTGCGCCTTCCGCGACCCGTCGGGCAACCTGCTGCGGTTCAACCAACCGCTGAAGGAAGCCTGAGCACGGTGAAGAGCGCCCGGTGGTCGGTGCCGGCCACGTCGTGGACGCTCGCGTGCCCGACCGCCACCCGGGGGTCGACCAGCACGTGGTCGATGGTGATGAAGGGCGGCAGCCGCCGTTCGGCCGGCCAGGTCGTGATCAGGCCCTTGCCCGTCGCGTCGGCGGCGTCGACCCACCCGTGACCCAGCACCGCGCGGAACTCCGCGTGGTCGAAGGTGGCGTTGTAGTCGCCCGCCAGGATCCGGATAGTGCCGGCCTCGGGCCGGGGCAGCGACCGCAGGCCGTCGCGCCACAGCGCCATGTCGCGCCCCAGCGGCGCCACCGTGTGCACGTCGACCAGCTCGACCGGCGGACCGCCGGGAACCTCGATCTTCGCGTACGGCATCCGGTGCCCCTCCCCGGGCGCGAAGGGCGCCAGCGGGGTCAGCGGGAACCGCGAGTAGACGCCCGACCCCGAGGCGCTCCAGTGGGGCTCCAGATGGTCGTACGGCAGCAGGGATCCCAGCCCCGCCGCGGCGAGCCCCTCGACGGCCCGGGGGCTCAGCTCCTGCACCGAGATCACATCGGGGCGCGCGGAACGTACAAGAGCCATCAGGGAACCGACGTCGGCGCGCCCGAAGCGCATGTTGACCGACAGCACCCGCAACGACGGCCCGTCGGCCGAGGGCTGCGCCGAGGGCAGCGCCCGAGGCAGCACCACGAACGACAGCGCGACGACCGACGCCAGCGAGAGCACGGCGGCCCACCGGGCCCGGCTCAGCACCGCGACCAGGACGGCCACGACCGCCCCGAGAACCGCGTAGGGCGTGCCCGTGGACAGGAGCGTCCCGAACCCGGTGAACTCGATCCCGGTCAGCCGGAAGACCGCCCAGACCACGCTGATCCCGGCCACCAGCCAGGCGAACGCCCGCCGCTTTCGCCCCGATGAAGCGGCGGGTGAGCGGATCTCCCCACCGACCTCGACGCCTACCTGTGTGTCCACCCCGGCCACACTAACCAGCGTCGCGCAGGGCAGGGGTAAGTCAGTTGTGAAGATCGTGTGCGAGCATCGCGCGGGCTCTGCGCGCGAGCCGCCGGGTGGCCATGTCGCTCGGCTCCGGGATCGCGTCGACCGGGAACCAGTCGAGCGCGAGCGACTCGTCGCTGATCACGAACTCGGCCCCGGCCGGGGCCACCGCGCCGAACTCCACATCCAGGTGCCAGCACTGCGGCGGATGGCACCAGACCTCGTGGCGGTCGAGCGCCAGCGGACCGGGCAGCAGGGTCAGGCCCGGGATGCCCGACTCCTCGACCGCCTCCCGCAGCGCCACCTCGGGCAGCGTGCGGTCGCCCGGCTCGCAGTGGCCGCCCATCGGGAGCCACATCTTCGCCTTGTTATGGAAGGTCAGCAGCACGTGCGCGCCGTCGTGGGACAGCACCGCCGTCGTGGCGGTCAGATGCCCCGGTACGCACTCACGCCACACGCCGTTCTCGTGCTCGGCCAGATGATCGAGGAACTGCTGACGGAGCGTCTCTTCCTGCGGGGTCGGGCCGGTCCAGGCGGCGAGCAGCGCCGTGGCTTCGTCGCGCAGGGTCACTTGTCTTCGTCGTTGTTCTCTTCGAGGAACTTCAGCAGGCCGAGGTCGAAGTCTTCCTTGCCGGCCACGAACGTCTCGGGGCTGTCGAGGTCGTCGGCGTTCGGCATGAGGTCGGGGTGGCCCCACACGGCGTCGCGCTCGTCGACGCCGCGCGCGTCGCCCAGCGCCTTCCACAGCGCCGCCGCCTCGCGCAGCCGCCGGGGCCGCAGCTCCAGGCCGACCAGCGTGGAGAAGGTGAGCTCGGCGGGACCGCCGGAGGCCCGGCGGCGCCGGACCGTCTCGGCCAGCGCGCCCGAAGAGGGCAGCTTGCCCGAGGCCGCCGCGTCGACGACCGTGGCGACCCAGCCTTCGACCAGCGCGAGCGTGGTCTCGAGGCGGGCCAGGGCGGCCTTCTGCCGCTCGGTCTCGGCGGGCTTGAGCAGGTCGCCGCCCGAAAGGATCTCCTGCAGCCGCGACGGGTCGTTGATGTCGAGCCCCTGGAGCTTCTCCTGCAGGGCCGAGACGTCGACGGTGATGCCGCGGGCGTATTCCTCGATCGCCCCGAGCAGGTGTGACTTCAGCCACGGCACGTGCTGGAACAGCCGGTGGTGGGCCGCCTCGCGCAGCGCCAGGTAGAGCCGGATCTCCTCGGCGGGCAGTTCGAGCCCCTGGCTGAACGCCGCGATCCCGCCGGGCAGCAGCGCGGCGGTGTCGGACAGCGGCAGGCCGATGTCGCTGGTGCCGATGACCTCACGGGCGAGGGTGCCGAGGGCCTGGCCGATCTGCTGGCCGACCATCATGCCGCCCATCTGCTTCAGCATGCCCATCAGCGGCCCCGCCATGGCCTGCGCCTCGGCCGGGAGCCCGGCGGCGCCGAGGCTGCCGCCCATGGTCTCGACCATCTTGGCGGCCACCGGGTCGCACAGCTGGCCCCAGATCGGAGCGGTCTTCTCGATCCACTCGGACCGGCTCCACGCCTGCGGGTTCGACACGCCGCTCGGCAACGACGTGGCTTCGTTGAGCCACAGGTCGGCCAGGTTCAGCGCGTCGACGACCTGACGTCTCTCTCCCTCCATCACGCTGGGATCACCGCCGTCGGCGACCACCGCGTGGCGGGCGATGTTCTTCGCCATCTCCCAGTTCACCGGGCCGGAGCCGGGTGGGGCCGAGAGCATGTCGGCGAACTGGCGCATCGCCTGCGCCATCTGCTCGGGGTTGCCGAACATGGCGAACGGGTTCTCGTTAGGATCGTTTTCGCGACCTGGCAGGTCAGTCACCGCGCCACCTCGTGCAGGATGGAGGAGTCCACATCCGCCACGTTATCCGTCGTGGGGCGTGTCAGCGCAAAGTGAGGACCGCGTGCCAGTCTCGAAACGCCATCGTCCGCCCGTCGTCGCCGTCACCGGCGCGGCCTCGGGAGTAGGCAGGGCGTTCCTGTCGAAAGTCGCCTCGTCTGCGGATTTCCGCCGTGTGGTGGCGATCGACGCGCAACGCGGCGACGTCACCGACGTGACCTGGCGGGTGCTCGACATCCGCGATCCGCTCTTGGCGAACCGGATCTCCGACGTCGACGTGCTGGTCCATCTGGCGGGCGACTTCTCGCTCGACGGCGACCCCGCCGAACGCCGGGCCTACAACCTGCGGGCCGCCCAGACCGTTCTCACCGCCTCGGCCGCCGCCCGGGTGCGCCGGGTGGTGCTGGTCACGAGTGCGATGGTGTACGGCGCCGACGCCGACAACCCCGTGCCGCTGCCCGAAGACGCCCCCGTGGCGGCCGAACCCGACACCGGCGTCGTCGGCGACCACCTCGAGATCGAGTCGCTGGTCCGCCGCTCGCTGCGGGCCCACCCCGGCCTGGAGGTCGTGGTCCTGCGCCCGGCCGCCCTGGTCGGGCCCGAGGTCGACACCGTGGTCACCCGCCACTTCGAGGCCCCCCGCCTGCTCGTCGTCAAGGGCTGCCTGCCCCGCTGGCAGTTCTGCCACGTCGACGACCTCGTCTCGGCCCTCGAACTGGCCGCGCTCGGCCACGTCAACGGCGTGGTCGCGGTGGGCTCCGAGGGCTGGCTGGAGATGGAGCAGGTCGAGGAGGTCTCCGGCGTACGCCGCTTCGAGCTTCCGGCCGGCCTGACCTTCTCCACCGCCCAGCGCCTCCACCGCCTGGGCATCACCCCGGCCCCGGCCACCGACCTCCACTACGTCGTCTACCCCTGGGTCGTCGACTGCGCGACCCTGCGGGCCGCGGGCTGGAAGCCGGCCTGGACGAACGAGGCCGCCCTCCGCGAGCTGATGACCTACCGCGAGGGCAAGCACGCCGTCGTCGGCCGCCGCCTGTCCGGCAAGGACGCCACCCTGACCGCCGCCGGCGCCACCGTCGCCGTGATCGGCACGGCGGCGATCGTGCGCGCGGCCCGGCGGAAGAAGAAGATTTAGACTCGTCGGGTGGACGTCATCCGCCTCCTGGCCATCCGCGAGACCCCGCTCTCCGTCGACGAGGTGGTCGCCGCCGTCGGCGACCACGCGGCCGGGGGCACCACGCTCTTCATCGGCACCGTCCGCGACCTCGACGAGGGCCGTGGCGTCGACTTGCTGTCCTACTCGGCCCACCCGAGCGCCGAAGCCGAGCTCCGGCGGGTGGCCGAGAAGGTGGCCGCCGACTTCCCGGTTACCGCGCTGGCGGCCGTCCACCGGGTCGGCGACCTGGAGCTCGGCGACATCGCGGTGATCGTCGCGGTGGCCTGCCCCCACCGGGGCGAGGCGTTCGCCGCGTCGCGCAGGCTGATCGACGACCTCAAGCACGAGGTGCCGATCTGGAAGAACCAGCGCTTCACCGACGGATCTGCCGAGTGGGTCGGCGCCTGTTAGCCGCTCCTTATCGGCGAGCCCTTAGAGTTCTGGCATGTCCCGACGTGCCCTCACCCTGCTCGTGGCGGGTTTCCTCACACTCGCGCTGGCTGTGGGCGGCGCGATGCTCCCCGTCCCCTACGTCGTGCTGTCACCCGGCCCGACCGAGAACACGATCGGCGACGTGAAGGGCAAGCCGGTGATCACCGTCACCGGCCACGAGACCTATCCCACGACCGGCATGCTCAGCATGGTCACCGTCGCCTACCAGGGCGGCCCCGGCAACCGCATCGGCCTGCTGACCGCGCTGCGCGGCTGGCTCGACGACACCATCGCGGTCGTGCCGGAAGAGACGATCTTCCCCAGGGAGCAGACCGTCGAAGAGGTCGAAGAGGAGAACACCGCCGAGATGGCGACCTCCCAGGAGACCTCCACCGCCGCCGCCCTGCGCGAACTCAAGATCGCCTACCAGAACGTGGTCGAGGTCGCCAGCACCGACAAGGGCTCCCCGGCCGAGGGCAAGCTGCTGCCCGGCGACATCATCACCTCCGTCGACGGAACCCCGGCCACCGGCATGGAGGCCGTCGCCGCCGCCGTACGCAAGCACACCCCCGGCGACGACGTCACCTTCGGCGTCGACCGCAAGGGGGCCAAGCAGGACGTGACGGTCAAGACCGTGAAGGGTCCCGACGGCCAGGCGATCGTCGGCGTCCGCATGGGGATGTCCTACAAGTTCCCCTTCGCCGTCAACATCAGCGTCGGCGACGTCGGCGGCCCGAGCGCGGGCCTGATGTTCTCCCTGGGCATCTACGACAAGCTCACCCCCGGCCCGCTCACCGGCGGCAAGGCCATCGCCGGCACCGGCACGATGGACGGCGAGGGCAACGTCGGCGCCATCGGCGGCATCGAGCAGAAGATGGTCGGCGCCAAGAAGGCCGGCGCGACGATCTTCCTGACGCCCTCGGCGAACTGCCCTGCCGCCGCGGCGGCCGTGCCCGCCGGATTGCGCCTGGTCAAGGTCGACACACTGAACGGCGCCATCAAGGCGATCGACGCGATTCGGACCGGATCGGGATCGGTCCCCGCCTGCACTTCCTGAACACTTTCCTGAGAGGTTTCCGGAAGCGCAGCACTGCCGAACGCGGTGTAGGTTGCCAGGCACAGACCGTTTGTGCTTTTGACCAAAGGGGTTTGGCGTTGAGCTTCCGGAGCCCCGGAGCCGGTCGGGCGATGCGCGTGCCCCGCCGGCCCCGCCTGCTCATTCCCGTGGGAATCGCGATCGTCGCGCTCGTGATCGTCCTCTACATCTTCGCCGGTTTCTACACCGACTATCTCTGGTACGACTCGGTCGGCTTCAGCTCGGTCTTCTCGACCATGCTGATCACCCAGGTCCTGTTGTTCGTCGTCGGCGCCGCCCTCATGGTCGGCATCGTCGGCGGCAACATGGCGCTGGCGTTCCGAGTCCGTCCCATGTTCGGTCCCGGCATGTTCGGCAACGCCCAGGGGGCCGACCGTTACCGGCTGGCCATCGACCCGCACCGGAAGGTCATCTTCCTGATCGGGATGGCGGTTCTGGCGCTGTTCGCGGGGTCGTCCACCTCAGGGCAGTGGAAGACCTGGATGGAGTTCGCGAACGCCACGCCGGTCGGCAAGGTCGACGCCGAGTTCGGGATCGACCTGTCGTTCTTCATGTTCACCTTCCCGTTCCTGCGGATGGTGCTGAACTTCCTGTTCATCGCGGTCGTCCTGTCGGCGATCGCGGCGGCGCTCGTCCACTACCTGTACGGCGGCTTCCGCATCCAGACCCCCGGCGGTGTCCACGCCTCGCGCGGCGCGCGGGCCCACCTGTCGGTGCTGGTGGGCGTGTTCGTGCTGCTGAAGGCGGTGGCCTACTGGCTCGACCGGTTCGGGCTGGTCTTCTCCGACCGGGGCAAGGTCTACGGCGCGTCGTTCACCGACGTCAACGCGGTGCTCCCGGCCAAGACCATCCTCGCGTTCATCGCGCTCATCTGCGCCGCGCTGTTCTTCGCGGGGGTCGTCCGCTCGGGCGGCATGCTGCCCGGCGTGGCCCTCGGCCTGCTCGTGCTGTCGGCGGTCCTGATCGGCGGCGTCTACCCGGCGCTCGTCGAGCAGTTCCAGGTCAAGCCGAACCAGCAGGCCAAGGAGCGCGACTACATCGACCGCAACATCAAGGCGACGAGAGCCGCCTACGGGGTCGACAACGCGACGGTCAGGCAATACGGCGCCGAGACCGAGGCCAAGCCCGAGGTGCTCCAGGCCGAGTCGTCGGCCATCCCCGGCCTGCGCCTGCTCGACCCGACCGTGCTCAGCCCGACCTACCAGCAGCTGCAGCAGATCCGCGGCTACTACCAGTTCCCCGAGCAGCTCGACATCGACCGCTACAAGAACCCGGCCACCGGCAAGGTCCAGGACACGGTCGTGGCGGTCCGCGAGATGGGCGCCCCGCCCGCCGCGCAGAGCAACTGGATCAACGACCACCTCGTCTACACGCACGGTTTCGGCTTCGTGGCCGCGCCCGGCAGCGCGGTCGACGGCGGCGGCGTGCCCAGCTTCAACGAGAAGGACATCCCGCCGACCCAGGCCCTCGGCAAGTACGAGCCCCGGATCTACTTCGGCGAGAACTCGCCCGACTACTCGATCGTCGGCGGCACGCAGGGCAGCAACCCGGTCGAGCTCGACTACCCCGAGCAGAGCACCAGCGGCCAGAAGAACAACACCTACGCCGGCAACGGCGGCGTCCCGATCGGCGGGATGTTCACCCGGTTCCTCTACGCCCTCAAGTACGGCGAGACGAACCTGCTGCTGAACTCCAGCATCAACGCCGACTCGAAGATCATGTACATCCGTAAGCCGATCGAGCGCATCCAGGCGGTCGCCCCGTTCCTGACGCTCGACCGCGACCCCTACCCGGCCATCGTCGACGGCCGGATCAAGTGGATCGTGGACGCCTACACCACGTCCGACGCCTACCCCTACTCCGAGCCCCACAGCCTGGAGAGCCTCACGACCGACGTGACCTCCTCGCTCCAGCCCGGCGTGCCGCAGGTGCCGCGCGACAACATCAACTACATCCGCAACTCGGTGAAGGCCACGGTCGACGCCTACGACGGCACGGTGACCCTCTACGCGTGGGACGACACCGACCCGGTGCTGAAGACGTGGCAGAAGGCCTTCGGCACCATCGTCAAGCCGGCGTCGGACATCTCGCCCGAGCTCCGTGAGCACCTGCGCTACCCGGCCGACCTGTTCAAGGCCCAGCGCGAGATCCTCACGCAGTACCACGTGACCAACCCCGACTCCTTCTTCGGCGGCCAGGACTTCTGGAAGGTCCCGGAAGACCCGGCGACCAAGAAGAGCAAGCAGCCGCCCTACTACGTGACCATGAAGATGCCGGGCGTCACCCAGGAGAAGTTCTCCCTGACGACCACGTTCGTCCCGAACAACCGGCAGAACATGGCCGCGTTCATGGCGGTCGACGCCACGGCCGACGCGAAGAACGCGAAGCTGGAGATCCTCCAGCTGCCGAGCACGACGACGATTCAGGGTCCGCCCCAGGCGCAGAACACGTTCCTGACCGACCCGACCGTCTCCGCCCAGCTCAACATCCTGAGAGGCAGCGGCGGCGCGACGGACGTCATCTTCGGCAACCTGCTGACCCTCCCGTTCGGCGGCGGCCTGCTCTACGTGGAGCCGGTCTACATCCAGCCGAAGGACGAGGCGGCCGGCCGTTTCCCGACCCTGCAGAAGGTCCTGGTCCTCTACGGTCAGCGCGTCGGCTTCGGCGACGACCTGGAGACCGCGCTGAAGCAGGTCTTCGGCGAGGCGGGCACCACCCAACCGGCCGAGCAGAACGAGGAACAGACCCAGCCGACGCAGAACGAGCAGGCTGAGACGCCGGCGCAGCAGGCCACGGTCTCCACGGCGCTGGGCAAGGCGCAGAAGGCCTACGAGGACGCCCAGGCGGCCCTGTCGGCCAACCCGCCCAACTGGCAGGCCTACGGCACCGCTCAGGCCGCCCTGAAGGCCGCCCTCGACGAGCTGGCCGCCGCCCAGAAGGCGGCGACCGACCCGGCCCCGTCACCCAGCCCGTCAGCGACCCCGGCAGCGTCGGGATCGGCGACCCCGACACCCACGCCGACACCGTCGACACCACCGCAAGCGCCCTGATCCGAGCATTCAATTTGCCGCATCACCCCGCGCCGGATAGTCTTAAGACACACCGACGCGGGGTGGAGCAGCTCGGTAGCTCGCTGGGCTCATAACCCAGAGGTCGCAGGTTCAAATCCTGTCCCCGCTACTCTGTCGAAAGGCCCGGAGATCACTCTCCGGGCCTTTTGATTTGCGCTACTCGACGTTCATGGATAGTGTTCTTACATACCGACGCGGGGTGGAGCAGCTCGGTAGCTCGCTGGGCTCATAACCCAGAGGTCGCAGGTTCAAATCCTGTCCCCGCTACCAAGAAAGTGGCCCGGTTCCAGATCTGGAACCGGGCCACTTTGCTTTTCTCTCGGGTACGAGCCGGCGTTTTCCCGGGCAAATGATCTGATGCCGAATTTCTGGGGCTGGTTCTGGCTGGTCAAATCGGGAATTCGCGGTATTTCTGTGATGGCGGGGCCTGGGGAGTGGGCGTCATCTCGGCCGACTCTCTGTAGTGATCGCATGCCTCTCGACGTCCATCCGGATCCGGCACCTCGACCTGCGGAGGCTGCGCAGCTCAGCTGAGGCGACGTCAGGGAGTGGCTACCTGGTTGGTTCGCGACCGACGCGTCGAACTCGACGGGCTGAGGTTCCGAGCTTCGACCGTGTCGTGGGCTGCTTCGCCGAGCCGGGCAGCCGTTGCCGACGGGCTTCACCCGGTGTCTACGTGGTCGTTGGGCGCCCAGCTCCCGGATGCAGCGGTGATGCCCACCCCCACGCGGCCCTCGGTGACAGGCCCCTCATCAGCCGACCGGTCCTTCGGCGATGGTTTTCGGAATGCAGCGTGTGCCGGTGAGAAGTTCGCTGCGCTGATGGTTCGGTGGCGGGGGTCTTGGTGTGCAGGGCGTTCACCGCGCGATGGTCGCCGCGCCGATGGTTCGGTGACGTGGTCTCGGTATGCGGGGTGCTCAGGGCGTCAGGTTCGCTGCGCCGATGGTCTGGCGACGGGAGCACGGTAAGCAGCGTGTTCTGCCGCGTCATCGTCAGTGCGCCAATGGCCCGGGCGACCGGATTTCTGGGCGGCACGTGGAGAGTCGGATTGCCGGAGGTGGCTCGTGGCGGTGCGATTCGGGAGCGGCCGATTGCCGCCGATCGCCGGCCTGGCCGGGGGCGGCGGGGGTGTCGGGTGGGCGGGAGCCGTAACGGCAAGAAGGCTTGTCGGTCTTTCGGGGGCATGGCTGTGGGGCCTGATTCCGACCCCCGGAATCAGGCCCCGTTCCCCCTTGGTGGTGCTTGGGTGGCCCGGTTCCGATGGGGTCGGAACCGGGCCCGGCCGTACCCCGGGTGTGGGTGTGGGGTGCGGGCCATCGGCGGAGGGCGGTCGCGGGGGTGGCAGCCCCTGGTGCGGTCGCCTTCCGCGTTATGCCGCGGTGGCTTCGAGCGCTACGGCTGTGGTCAGTGCGGCAGGCTGCGGTGCACGCTCACGCAACGGCGCAGCCGGCTGCTCGCCGGGCCCATGCGCCGGGGCTCGCGGGCCGGCTGGTCGAGCGCGGCGACCAGCGCCTGGGCGGTCTTGGCGTCGGCCAGTACCCGGGCGGCCTCCTCGCCCACGGGCAGCTGGCCGTTCTTGGCCAGCTCGTGCTCAAGGAAGGTCAGTGGCTCGGGGTCGCCCGCCGCGTTGGCGGCGACCGTCGCGCGACTGGCCGTCAGGAGGGCGAGGTAGTAGTTGCGCAGGGACGCCTCTCGCAAGCGCGCCTGCTCCAGGTCGTCGAGCAGCTCCCGGGCGATCCGGAGAAGATCGCCGGCGTGCCCGGCCTCGGCCGTGATGTGGGCGCGGATGTCGTCGAACTCCGACCGCTGCGTCATGATGGCCACCTCCACGGCGGGGGTCCAGACGCCGGGTTGGCGCCGGGTGACTCCCGCATCTCATTCGTATCCCGCCCTGATTGCGGTCGGCTTGACATCGGCTTGCCCTCACCGAGGTCATGCGACCGCGCTCGAACCGGGTGCTACTTAGATGCGCGAGTGACCAGGTTGGTTGTCAGGCCACGGCAGTCGTTTGTGGCGTGAGTGGTCGAGGGAACTGTTAGTCTTCTCGTGTCGGCCTGATCCGGCGAAACCCCATCCACTCGCCTCACGGCGGATCTGGCATGGGCTGCTTCATCCCCTGAACTCCACGTTCGCGCGGCTGGTTCGCCTTCCGCTCCGATCGCTGGTAAGTTAGAGGGGTTGCTCTCAAACGGGAGCAGCCGAATTCCTCTCGGGTTCGGATCCAGAAGTCAAATCGCTCGGTTTGACACTAACTGGGGCCACTGAGAAGATAAAGGCACAGAGCAAGACAAAAAAGCAAGTCCGTTTCTTGAGAACTCAACAGTGTGCTAAAAGCCAGTGCATGATGCACAACCCCGTCTATTAGACGGATTCCTTTGGTTGACATTATGTCAGCCGGGAAAATTCTCTGAAGACATCT
>NZ_SZQA01000028.1 GCF_005233835.1 Herbidospora galbida
CGGCGGGCGCGGCGGGCCGGGCGGCGAGCACCCGGTCGGCCAGCTCGCGGACGGCGCCGGCGCCGCCGCCGTGGGTCAGCACGACCCGGGCGGCCCTGCGCACCTCGGCGTGGGCCTCGGGGACGGTGACCGGCCAGCCGACCAGCGCCATGCAGCCGAGGTCGTTGACGTCGTTGCCGACGTAGGCGACCCGCTCGGGGTCGAGGCCCTCGATGGCCAGCCAGTCGGCCAGCGCGTTCTGCTTGGCCGACAGGCCCTGCAGCACCGGCACGCCGAGCTTGCGGGCGCGGGCGGCCACGACCGGGTTCTGCTCGGTCGACAGGACCAGCACCTTGACGCCGGAGCGCAGCAGCAGTGAGACGCCCATGCCGTCGGCGCGGGAGACCGCGACCATCTCGCGGCCCTCGGAGTCGACGAACGCGCGGTCGTCGGTGTGGACGCCGTCGAAGTCGGTCACCACGGCGTCGACGTCGATCGGCAGCGGCGCGTCGACCACGTGGGCCAGCGCGCGCACGATCTCGAGGTCTTCGGGGGTGTCGATCTCGTGGGCGGTCACGCTCTTGACCGGCTGCACGGCGACGGTGCCGAAGAAGCGGTGCCCGGCCTCCAGGAAGCCCTGGGCGCGCATGGCGTAGAAGGCGCCGGTCTCGCGGAAGTGGGGCTCCCGGTCCTGGCGGCGCGGGCGGGTAGCGGGGTCGTGGTTGACGCCCTCGCCGCCCTCCGTCCAGATGAACTCGTAGGTCTCAAGACCGGAGAACACGACGTCGGCCTCGCCGGACAGCACCTTGGCGACCGCGGCGTCGACGTCGGCCGGGTCGATGAACGCGCTGGTGCACTGGACGAGCAGGACGACCTCGGGGGTCTCCTCGAGCGACGCCAGGGCGTGCAGGACGGCCGACTCGCTCGACGCGGTCGAACCCGCGATGTCGGCGGGACGGTCGACGACCTGGGCGCCGGCGGCCTCGGCGGCGGCGGCGATCCCCCGGTGGTCGGTGCTCACGACCACGGTGTCGACGGACTCGGCACGGACGAGCGCGCTGACGGCCCGGGAGACCAGGGGGATTCCTCCGACCCGCTCCAGGTTCTTCAGCGGGACTCCCACCGAACCACCGCGGGCGGGGACAACGGCCAGGACTCGCACGGGTCAACTCCTCAAAGGGCGGTAACCCCCCAGGGATGGGGGTCCCAGGAAACCTAGTCACGAGTGTGACCTGAATGGGGTTGCTGAGCTTAACGGCTATGGACGTACATGTTAACTTTCCGTGCCGTTGGCATCACTTTGATCTCCGTGACCGCGCTGACCAGCCGCTATTTCCCGGCGTTTCAGGGGGTATCGAGGCATGGGATACGTCGTTTACCCATAAATCTTGACCCCTACCCAAATGATCAAAATTTAGATAGAAGTCACATATGAGACGTATTTTGCTGGCGGTGAGTTTACCTCTGGTTCTCCTTGCCGCCGGATGCTCCGACGCCCCTCAGGAAAGGCAGGCCCCGTTGACGACCGCCCTCACCCCCCGCGTCACCGAGACGGTCGCGCTGGACGACCGCCAGGACGCCCTGACGATCGCCTCGGCCGCGCTCGGCCGCGACGCGCAGGTGCGGGTGCTCAAACCGGCGGGCTGGACGAAGGGCTCGACCGGCTGGCCGGTCCTCTACCTGCTGCACGGCTGCTGCGAGCCGACCGGCGACACGTGGCTGACCAAGGGCGACGCGGCGAGGGTGACCGAGAACCTGAAGGCGGTCGTGGTCGTCCCGGAGGGCGGCACCGACGGCTGGTACGCCGACTGGCTCGACGGCCCCGCATGGGAGACCTTCCACATGAAGGAGGTCCGCCCCCTGGTCGAGGACCTCTACGGCGTGGGAGACCGCCGCGCCATCGCGGGCCTGTCGATGGGCGGCCACGGCGCGATGGGCTACGCCGCCCGCAACCCGGGCGTCTTCGAGGCGGTGGCGTCCTTCTCCGGGGTGCTCGACATCAGAATGGACGTCCCGGGCTTCTCCTCCTTCCTGAGAGACAACGGCGCCGAGCCCGACCAGTTGTGGGGCCCGCTGCCCGAGCGCGAGGACAACTGGCGCGCCCACAACCCCGCCGACCTGGCGTCCAGACTGACGGGCCTGCGCCTCTACGTCTCATCGGGCAACGGAGAGCCGGGCGAACTCGACGAGGGCACCGGCACCGACTTCGGCGAGCAGTCCATCCTCCGCCAGAACCAGCGCTTCCTCCGCGCCGCCAGACTCGCCGGCCTCACGGTCGAGACCGACCTCTACGGCGACGGCCACCACGACTGGCCCTATTGGACCCGCGCCCTGGAAAGAGTCCTCCCGACCCTCCTGCCCTGATCTCGCGGTCGATTTCGGGAAATGATCGCGCCTCAGCGGCCCGACCCTTCGCCTCCCGCCAGGACGTAATGGCGGGGGGCGATCGCGGCCATTCGGCCGGGCAGGCGACGGAGGCATTCCGTGTGCAATTCCGCCGGGGTCATCGGCGTTTCCGCGTGGCAGACGAGATCGGAATCCACCGACGCGGGAAAACCGCAGGCGTCCGTCACGAGCCTGGTCACTTCCGGTAGTGAGACCCATTGTCCGTCGGTGAAGATCCAGGAATCGTCGCGGTCAACCGGTACAATTCCTGAAATTTCGGAAATGTCGCAGGCATTTCCGTTCCCGGCCGCGATCAATAGCTTGGCGATGCCTTCGCCCAGCAGAAGCGCGTCGTCGCGGGGCAGCACGCGGGGGTCGGCCCACAGGGTCAGGTCGAGCTCGCCGTGCAGGCGGTGCACCCACAGCGCCGTCCGGCACGGCAGCGTCGCCTCCGGGAGCCACACCGCACGCACCTCGTCGCCGGTCGTCGCCGGCCGGCCGGTGCGGCCTGCGGCGCTCATGTCGTTGAAGACCAGGTCGCGGGCGAAGAAGACGCCGCGGTCCCGCTGCACCCGCTCCATGATCGCGATCAGCGCGTCCGCGTCGAAGCGGCTGTTCTGGTACGCCCCCAGCGCCGCCCCCCGCACCCCCGCGAGCACCTCCTCGAAGGAGGCCGACACGGGCACCGGGACCAGGGCGTCCTGGGCCAGCGGCCCGACGTAGGAGCGCAGGTCGGGGCGGAAGCGGTTGGCCGAGATCGACAGCACCGCCGTCAGCGGCAGCCCGCCGCGCAGCCCGGCCAGCGCCGCGTAGGCGGCCAGGACGGCGGCCGAGCCGCTGACCCCCGTCCGCGCGGAGATGCGGGCCAGCGCGCGGGCCGCGCCCGCCGACCGCACCCGCAGGCGGGGCAGCCGCCACTCGTGCCCGGTGTCGTCGACCGAGACGGCCAGCGTCGAGCGGGGCACCCGCGACAGCGCGCCGTCCCAGTAGCGCAGCGCCGCCTCGGCCCGCTTGCGCCCCGCCGGTGAGGTCTCGGCCAGCGCGACGTCGACGGGCTGGGGCGCGGTGACGGGGTCGAGCGGCTTGCCGACGACGATGTCGTCCCAGTCGGCCAGCAGCACGGCGAGCCCGGCCGCGTCGGCGGCGCTGTGGGTGGTCACCAGCGTCACCTGGTCGCCCGACACCCCCACCCGCAGCGGCAGCTCGTTCTCCAGGTCGAAGCGCACCGTGTGGTCGGCCTCGGCGCCGAGCGCGACGACGCCCGAGCCGTGCACCCGCTGCACGTCGCCGTGGAAGGTGGTGCGCAGCGACTCGTGCCGCGCCACCAGCGTGCGCACCGCCCCGGCCACCGCCTCGGGGGTGACGCCGGCCGGGAGGGCGCGTACCACCCGGTAGTTCATGTGCTCCGGCGGGTCGGTGCGCACGCAGCGCACCATGTTGGCCTGGCCCATCGTGAGCGGGCCCTCGCGGGCGGGCAGCCCGGAGAACGCGGTCACTGCGGCGTCCCGTGGACGAGCGCGGCGGCCTCCTCGTCGGAGAGCTCGTCGAGCTCGGCGACGATCATCTCCTCCAGCACCGCGGCCAGCTTCTCCACCGTGGGGGAGTCGAAGATGACCCTGATCGGCACCTCGATCCCGGTGATGGCCTTGATCCGGGCCAGCGCGCGGGCCGCCAGCAGCGAGTGCCCGCCGATGGCGAAGAAGTCGTCCAGCGCGCCGACCCCGGTGAGACCGAGGACCGAGTCGTACACCTCGGCGACGAGGGCCTCGGCGTCGCCGCGCGGTGGGACGTGCCCGAGCGAGGCGCCCGCGTCGGGCGCCGGCAGGGCCCGTTTGTCGACCTTCCCGTGGGTGGTCAGCGGCAGCGCGTCCAGCCACATCCAGACCGAGGGGACCATGTACGCCGGCAGCGCGTCCCCCGCCCATTCGGTGAGGTCGGTCCGGGTCCCGGCGACATAGGCGACCAGCCGGTCGGCGTCGGCGACGACCACGGCCCCGGTGACCGCCGGATGCGCGGTCAGCCGCAGCTCGACCTCGGCCGGTTCGATCCGGTGGCCGCGCACCTTGACCTGGTCGTCGACCCGCCCGAGGAACTCCAGCCGCCCGTCGGCCAGGAACCGGGCCCGGTCGCCGGTCAGGTAGAGCCGCCCCTGCGGGGTGGGCTGGAAGCGCTCGGCGGTCAGCGCGGGCCGGTTGAGGTAGCCGTCGGCCAGCCCCGGGCCGCCCAGGCAGAGCTCGCCCGGCATCCCCGGCGGCACCGGCCGCCCGTGGGCGTCGAGCACCAGCGCGACCGTGCCCCCGACGGGCCGCCCGATCGACGGGCGCTCCTCGCCGGTGACGTCGCCCGCGGTCGCGATGACGGTGCCCTCGGTCGGCCCGTAGGTGTTCACCAGGCGTACCGAATCACCGAACCGCGCCCGCCAGCGGGCCACGGCCGCCCCGCTCAGCTCCTCGCCGCCGAGGACGACCAGCCGCAGCCCCGGAGGCAGCTCGACGTCGAGGGTGACCAGCTCGTGGAAGTACGCCGTCGGCAGGTCGAGCACCGTCACGTCGCGCCCGCGCGGCGAGGCCAGGAACGCCGGCAGCGTCAGCGGCCCGCCGGGCAGCAATTCGAGGGTGGCCCCGGCCGCCAGGGCCGGATAGATCTCCTCGGCGTGGGTGTCGAACGAGTAGGCCGCGAACTGCACGACGTGGTCGTCGGGCGTCAGCTCGTACGCCTCCCGCATCCACGCCACCCGCGTGGCCAGCGCCCGGTGCCCGACCACGACGCCCTTCGGCGTCCCGGTCGAGCCGGAGGTGAACAGGACGTAGGCGGCGTCCTCGTAGCCGCCGCCGGCGGCCTCCGCGCGCAGGAACGCCTTGCGCGCCTCGGGCAGCTCCGGGTCGACGGGCAGGTAGGCGGCGCCCGAGGCCCAGGCGCCCAGGAGCGCCCCGATGCCCTCGGGGGTCCGGTCGAGCCCGACCTCCCGGATCGTGCGCCCGTTCTCGTGGACGGCGATCGGCAGCTCCCCGTAGGTGACGGTGCGCCCGTCGGTCCGGATGGCCACCGCATCGGGCCGTTCGGCGATCTGCCGGGCGATCATCGCGGGGACCCGTTCGGGGTCGGGGAGCGCCGGGCCGTGCCCGGCCTCGTCGAGGAAGGCCAGGTCGGCGTCGGTCAGCAGCGGCAGCTCCGACAGCCGCCGGGCGGGGTCGGCGACGACGCCGCGCAGCAGCGTCTCCAGCCGGGCGGCCAGGCCCTCGGCGGTGGCGGCGTCGTACAGGAGGGTGTCGTATTCGAGCTGGACGTGCAGGCCCTCGGCGTCCTGCCAGGCCTCCAGCAGCAGGTCGAACTTGGCCTGGGCGTGCCCGCTCGGCAGGTCGGTCACGGTCAGGCCGGTGAACGGGCGCGGCACCCGGCCGGTCTCGTGGGTGTGCAGGATCGCCATCGTCTGGAAGACCGGCGTCCGGGTCAGGTCGCGCTCCAGCCGCAGCTCGGTGACCAGCTTCTCGAACGGGACGCCGCGGTGCTGGAAGGCGTCCAGGACGGTGGCGCGGGTCGACCGCAGCAGGTCGGTGAACAGCGGGTCGCCCGACAGGTCGCCGCGCAGCACCAGGATGTCGGTCAGGTAGCCGATCACCGATTCGAGGGCGACGGTGTCGCGCCCGGCGTTGGAGGTGCCGACGAGGATGTCGGTCCGCCCGGTGTGCCGCGCCAGCGTGGTCTGGTAGGCGGCCAGCAGGGCCATGAACAGCGTCACCCGGTTGTCGCGGGCCAGCGCGACCAGCCGCTCGGTCTCGGCGAGCCCGATGCGGAAGGCGACCGTCGCGCCCGGCCCGGCGTTGCCGGTGCGGGGCCGGTCGGGTTGCAGGTCGAGCGGGGTCGGCGAAGCCAGCTGCCGCCGCCAGTAGTCGACCGCCGCGTCGGCGTCGCGGGCCCGCTGCCAGACCGCGACGTCGCCGAACTGGAGCGGCACCGGCGGCAGGTCGACGCCGGAGTAGGCGTCGGCGAGCTCGTCGAGCAGGATGTTCAGCGACACCCCGTCGCCGGTGATGTGGTGGGCGACCAGGCAGAGCACGTGCGCGCCTGGCACCTCGGCCACGGTGACCCTGATCGCCGGTCCGGCGGTGAGGTCGAACGGCGTGTTGACCCGGTCGGCGACCGGCTGGGCTGCGTCGTCGGCGGTGATCCACTCGATGACCGGGGTGGTGTCGAGGATCTCGACGACGGGCTCGCCGTCGACCGCCGGGAAGCTCGTGCGGAGGATCTCGTGCCGCCGGGCGACCGTGGTCAGGGCGTCCTGCAGCCGGACGCGGTCGAGGTCGCCCTCCAGCCGCCGGACCATCCACATGTTGAACCCGGCGTCGGTGTCGGGGTGGAGCCGGTTGAGGAACCAGAGGCGCTCCTGACCGGCCGACAGCGGCGGCGTCGTCCCGGCCGGGCGCGGCCTCGGCACGTGGTCGACCGGCGGGCGGGCCGCGTCGACCTGGGCGGCCAGCCCGGCGACCGTCGGGTGCAGGAACACCGTGCTCACCGGGAGCCGGACCGGCAGCCGCGCGATCACCCGGGTGGCCAGCAGCGAGTGCCCGCCCAGGGCGAAGAAGTCGTCGTCGCCGCCCGGCAGCCCGGTCCGCAGCACGTCGGCGTACACCTTGGCGACCAGCCGCTCGGTCGGCGTCGTCAGCGGGCGCGCCGCCGCCGGGGCCGCCGCCACCTTCGGCAGCGCCTTCCGGTCGACCTTCCCGTTGGGGGTCAGCGGCAGCGCGTCGAGCACGACGACCCGGCTCGGCACCATGTACGCCGGCAGCACCCGCCGCGTCTCGTCGCGCACGTTCGCGGCGTCGCCGGTGACGAACGCGACGATCGTGTCGTCCTGGACGGCGCACACCGCCTGGCCGACCCCGTCGATCGACTCCAGCACGGTCTCGATCTCGCCGAGCTCGATCCGGTGCCCCCGGAGCTTGACCTGGTTGTCGGTCCGGCCGAGGAACTCCAGGGTCCCGTCGCCGAGCATCCTGACCAGGTCGCCGGTCCGGTAGAACCGGTCGGGCGTGAACCGCTCGGCGGTCAGCTCCGGCCGGTCGTGGTAGCCCCGGGCCACCCCGAGCCCGCCGATGCGCAGCTCGCCGGGCACCCCGATGGGGGCCAGGTCGCCGTGGGGCGCCACGACGCGGACGACCGTGCCCGGCGTCGGGTGGCCGATGCTGATCGCCTCGGCGTCGCGCGGGACGTCCCAGGTGGTCGAGTAGATGGTCGTCTCGGTGGGTCCGTAGCCGTTGATCAGCCGCCGGGTGCGGGCGGTCAGCTCCCTGGCGAGCTTGGGCGGCAGGGGCTCCCCGGCGGTGATCGCGGTGACCGGCGGCCAGTCGGCGGTGAGCAGCACCCGCCAGCCCGACGGCGTCGCCTGCACGTGGGTGACCCCGTGGTCGCGGATCAGGTCGGCGACGACCTGGGCGTCGCGGGCGTCGTCGGCGAACACCACCCGCCCGCCGGTGATCAGCGGCAGGAACAGCTCGACGGCCGAGATGTCGAACGCGGTGCTGGTGAGCGCCAGCCAGACGTCGTCGGGCGTCGACCCGACGACGTCCCGCATGCCGAGCAGCAGGTTCGCCAGCGCCGGGTGCGGGACGACCACGCCCTTCGGCCGCCCGGTTGACCCGGAGGTGTAGAGAATGTAAGCGGCCTCGTCAGAGGAGGTCGGGGCGAAGTCGGCCTCGGGGACGACGAGGTCCTCGTCGCGCAGCACGACCTCCGCGCCTGAATCTTTCAGAATGTATTCAACGCGCGCCTGCGGATAGGCCGGGTCGACCGGCAGGTAGGCCGCCCCCGCGAAGTGGGCCGCGAGCATCGCGACGATCGTCTGCACGCCCCGCGAGGTCCTGATCGCGACCAGCCGCGCCGGCGGCAGCGACGCGGCGACCGACGACGCCCAGCGGAGCAGTTCGTCGTAGGTGACGTCGTCGACGGCGAGCGCGTCGGGGGTGCGCCGGGCCTGTTCGACGAACAGCGAGGTCCAGGTGGCCACGTCATAACCGGGCGCACCGTGGCCCTGCTCGGTCAGCCAGGCCCGCTCGTCGTCGGGCAGCAGGTTCACGGCGTCGAGCGGCCGGTCGGGGTCGTCGAGGAGGGCGGCCAGCAGGGTGGCGAACCGGGCGGCCAGGTTCCGGGCGGTGGCCTCGGTGAACAGCTCGGTGGCGTAGATCAGCGAGCCGGTGATCGTGCCGTCGGGGTGCGGCCACAGGTCGAGCGAGAGGTCGCAGCGGGCGCCGGTCCAGCCGCTCGGGAACGACTCGGCGTCGAGGCCGGGGAGCGGGCTCGACACCGTCTCGGCGGTGTAGCTGTGCAGGGCGAACATGGTCTGGTAGACCGGCGTGCGGCTCAGGTCGCGGGGGAGCCCGAGCTCGGCGATGACGCGCTCCAGCGGCACGTCGGCGTGGGACATGGCCTCGATCAGCGTCCGCCGGGTCGCCCTGACCGCCTCGGCGAACGTGCCGGCCGGGGCTAATCGGAGCGGGAGCATGTTGGTCAGGTGGCCGATGACCTGCTCCAGGCCGAGGTCGTCGCGGCGGGAGACCGGGGTGCCGACGCAGAAGTCGTCCTGGCCCGAGTGCCGCGACAGGAACACCGCGAAGGCGGTCAGGTAGAGCATGAACGGGGTGGCCCGCATGCGCCGCGCCGTCTCGGCGGCCCGTGCGGCGGTGGCCGCGTCGATGTCCACGATCACCTCGGCGCCCGCGCCGCCGCGCCGCGCCGGGCGCGGCAGGTCGGTCGGCAGGTCGAGCACCGGCACCCCCTGGAGCCGCTCCACCCACCAGCCCGTGTGCGCCGCCTCGGGCGCGTGGACCTGCGGTTTCAGTGGTGGGAGCGCTCCAGTTCCGCCGTACGCGTCGGCCAGCTCGCGGGCCAGCACCGCCACCGACAGGCCGTCGGCGATGATGTGGTGCAGCGCGATGGCGAGCACGTGGTCGTCGGGGGCCAGTTCGATCAGCACGACCTTGATCGGGGGCTGTGACAGGTCCATGGGCGCGTTCGACAGCTCGCGCACCACCTCCCGCGCCTCGTCCGCGTCGGCCGCCCTGACCTGGACGATCGGCACCGGGCCCGGGGGCAGCACCTCGGCCGCGGCGGTGGGGAAGCGGGTGCGCAGGTTCTCCTGCCGGGTGGCCGCGGTCTCGAACGCGCGGGCCAGCCTCGGGACGTCGAGGGGGCCGCGCAACCGGTAGGCGTGGCAGGTCGTGTAGGACGGGTCTGCGGGGTCGAGCTGGTGCAGGAACCACAGGCGTTCCTGCCCGGGGGAGAGCGCGCGAGCCAAGGGGAGAACCGCCAAACATAAACTGGAAAGTTTGCTTACAGTTAGCGAGGTCGGCGTCAGTGAACCACGCGGACAGAGGGGCCGACAAGCCCTCGTTTCAGTCATTGTGTGCACGTGGCGGCCGTGCGAAACTGACGATCTCCACCTAACTGTAAAGACTATTTACAGTAAAGGAAATTGACAGACCGTCGTCGGGAGAGACGTTTCGTGAGCACACTGTCGGCCGACAAGAAGGCCCTCCTCGCCCAGCGGTTACGTCGCCGTGAGGAGACCCGGGCGATCCCACCGCGCGACCCGGCCGCGCCCCTCGTGCTCTCCCCGGCCCAGGAACGCCTCTGGTTCCTGGAGCAGTACCGGCCCGGCACTACGACCTACACCGTGCCGCTGACGATCCGCCTCGGGGGCGAGCTCGACGACGCGGTGCTCGAATCGGCCTTCCACCAGGTCGCGGCGCGGCACGAGGTGTTCCGCACCCGGTTCGCCGCCGACGACGAGGGCGTCCCGGTGGTGACGCTGCGGCCCGAGGCTGGGGCCGAGTTCCGGCTGGCCGAGGCGGCCACCGACGACGAGGCCAGGCAGATCGTCGAGACCGCCCTGAAGCGCCCGTTCGACCTGGAGCACGGCCCGGTGCTGCGCGCCCTGGTGGTCCGGCTCGCGCCGGACGACCGGATCCTGCTGCTGTCGGCCCACCACCTGGTCACCGACGGCTGGTCGCACGACATCGTGCTGTCGGAGCTGCTCGCGCTGGCCCGGGGCGACGCGCTGAAGCCGCCGCCGCCGGTCGCCTACGCCGACTACGCCGTCTGGCAGCGCGACCGCGACCACACCCGCGACATCGCCCACTGGCGCGAGCGGCTGAGCGGCGTCCCGGTGCTCGACCTGCCCACCGACCGGCCGCGCCCGCCCGAGATGGGCCACGCGGGGGCCGTGCACGAGATCCCGGTGGACGTCGTGGTCGCCGGCGACGGGGCCGTGACGCCGTACATGGTCCTGCTGGCGAGCTTCCAGGTGCTGCTGGGCCGCTACACGGGCCAGGACGACTTCGCCGTCGCCTCCCCGAGCGCCGGCCGGAGCGTGCCCGAACTCGACGACATCGCCGGGATGTTCGTCAACACCCTGGCCATGCGCGCCGACCTGACCGGCGACCCGACCTTCACCGAGCTCGTGGCCCGCGTCCGCGACCGCGCCCTCGACGCCTACGCCCACCAGGAGCTCCCGTTCGACCGGCTGGTCCAGGAGCTGGAGGTCGAGCGCGACGTCTCCCGCTCGCCGATCGCCCAGGTGACGATGGCGCTGCAGAACTGGCGGCAGGGCCTCGACGGCCACGGCCTGACCCTGGCCCCGTTCCGGGTCGAGGCCGGGGTGAGCCGCTTCGACCTGTCGCTCTACCTGTACGAGCGCCCCGGCGGCTACTGGGCCCAGTTCGCGTACAACACCGACCTGTTCGACCGGCCGACGGTCGAGCGCTTCGCGGAGCACTTCGCGGCCCTGCTGGCCCAGGTCGTCGCCGACCCCGACCGGCCGATCTCCTCCTACGCCCTCCCGGCCGGGGAGGTGCTCGCCTTCTCCGACGGCGGCCCCGTCGAGCGGGCGGGCACGCTCCTCCACGAGGTGGTGCGCGGCCCGGCCGGCCGGGTGGCCGTCCGCTGCGACGGCGTCGACCTGACCTACGGCGACCTGGCGGACCGTTCCGACGCGCTGGCCGCCCGATTACGCGACCTGGGCGCCGGACGCGACACCCGGATCGCCGTCTGCCTGGAGCAGTCGGCCGAGATCGCGGTCGCCATCCTGGGCGTCCTGAAGGCGGGCGCCGCCTATGTGCCGCTTGACCCGGCGCAACCCGACGACCGCCTCGCCTACCTCGTGGACGACGCCGGCATCGCCGTCGCCGTCACCCGGCGCGACCTGCCCGGCGTCACGCACCACGTCACCCCGGACGAACGCGGCGTCTCTCCGCTGCCGGAGGTCTCCGACACCGACCTCGCGTACGTCATCTACACCTCCGGCACCACCGGCCGCCCCAAGGGCGTGGCCGTCCAGCACCGGCAGATCCTCACCTATCTCTCGGGCGTCCGCGAGCGCCTGGACCCGAAGGACGGCGGCTCCTACGCCCTCCTCCAGTCGCTGAGCTTCGACTTCGGCATCACCGTCTTCTACCTGTCGCTGATGACCGGCGGCACGCTGACCCTGCTCAACCCGCGCCTGCCCGCCGAGGAA
The DNA here is from genome assembly GCF_005233835.1 of Herbidospora galbida. Classification (GTDB taxonomy): domain Bacteria; phylum Actinomycetota; class Actinomycetes; order Streptosporangiales; family Streptosporangiaceae; genus Herbidospora; species Herbidospora galbida. The sequence continues at coordinate 11,873 of NZ_SZQA01000028.1, forward strand.
CTCGCGGTGACCCTCCGGGACAGCGACTACCTGAAGATCACCCCGTCGCACCTGGCCTCGCTGCTGCCGGAGGCCGACGTCCTGCCGAGGGAACTGCTGCTGCTCGGCGGCGAGGCCTCCCCGGCCGAGTGGGCCGCGGGCCTGCGCCGGCCGGGCCTGCGCGTGGTCAACCACTACGGCCCCACCGAGGCCACGGTCGGCGTCACCACCCACGACGTCCGCGACGACGAGACGGGCCTGCTGCCGATCGGCCGCCCGCTGCCCGGCGCGCGCGTCCACGTCCTCGACCCGGCCGGGAACCCCTGCCCGGTCGGCGTCCCGGGCGAGGTCCACCTCGGCGGCGACCGGCTGGCGCGCGGCTACCTGAACCGGCCCGCGCTGACCGCCGAGAAGTTCGTCCCCGACCCGTTCGGCGCGCCGGGCGCCCGCATGTACCGCACCGGCGACCTCGGCCGCTGGCTGCCCTCCGGCGAACTCCAGTTCCTCGGCCGCCGCGACCTCCAGGTGAAGGTCCGCGGCTACCGGGTGGAGCTCGCCGAGATAGAGATCGTCCTGGCCGACCGCGAGGGAGTCGGCCAGGCCGTGGTGGAACTCCGCGACGACCGCCTCGTCGCCTACCTGGTCGGCGAGCCGCGCGACCTGCGCGCCGAACTGGCCGACCTGCTGCCCGACTACATGATCCCGTCGCGGTACGTCTGGCTCGACGCCCTCCCGCTCAAGTCCCACGGCAAGGTCGACCGCGCGGCCCTGCCCGACCCCGGCACCGACCGTCAGGCCGAGTCGGCGTACGTCCCCCCGGCGAACGCGTTGGAGCAGGCCATCGCCGACGTGTGGGCCGCCGTCCTGAACGTCGACCGGGTGGGCACGGAAGACGACTTCTTCGCCCTGGGCGGCCACTCGCTGCTGGCCGCCCAGGTCGTGGCCAAGCTCCGCCGCGTCACCGAGCGCCCGGTGACGATCATGGACATCTTCAGGTACCGCACGGTCAGGGCGCTCGCCGCGCGCACGGACGACGGCCCCCGCCGCCTGCTGCACCGCCTCACCCCGCCCAGGCGCACGACCACGAACCTGGTCTGCGTCCCGTACGGCGGCGGCAGCGCCGCGATCTACCAGCCGCTCGCCGACGCCCTCCCCGAGCACGTCGCCCTCTACTCCGTGGCCGTCCCCGGCCAGGAGTGGGGCCTCGACGAGGAGGCGCGGCCGATCCCCGAGGTCGCCGACGAGTGCGCCAAGGAGATCCTGGACCGCGTCCCCGGGCCGATCGCCCTCTACGGCCACTGCGGCCTGGGCGTCATGCTCGCCGTCGAGATCACCCGACGTCTGGAGGCCGCCGGGCGCGAGGTCGAGGTCCTGCACCTCGGCGGCGTCTTCCCGTTCTCCCGCCCGAGCTCGGTCGTCGGGCGGATCCGCACCGCCGCCGAGAAACTGCGGTCGGACCGGATGTGGGCCAACGGCCTCATCGCCGCCGGTCTCGACGTCGAGGAGCTCGACGACGACCAGCTCAGGGCCATCATCAAGAACCGCCGCGAGGGCACCCGCGAGGCCGAGGCGTACTTCACCGAGCTCTGGTCGGAGACGGGCGGCCCGGTCATCAACGCCCCGATCGTCGCCGTCGTCGGCGAACGCGACCCGGCCACCGAGTTCTACCAGGAACGCTTCCGCGAATGGCTGCGGCTGGCCCCGGCCAGCTCGTGCGTCGTGCTCGACGAGGCCGGGCACTTCTTCCTCAAGCACCGCGCCGAGGAGCTCGCCGAGATCGTCACCACCCGCGAGAAGGTGCCCCGCACCCCCGAACGCACCTGGTGGACCCAGGCGACCTCCGACGAACCGGTCACCGACGAGGGCCCGAAGCCGAGTATGAAACGGTTCGGCGCGGTCGCCGCCGGGCAGCTCGTCTCGATCATCGGCTCGGCCCTGACCGAGTTCGCAGTGCCGCTGTGGATCTACGTCACCACCGGCTCACTGGTCAACTTCGCGCTGTTCTCGGTCGTCGGCCTGCTCCCCGGCATGCTGGTCGCCCCGCTCGCGGGCGTGATCGTCGACCGGTACGACCGCCGCAGGGTCATGCTCGCCGGGGACGTCGGGGCCTGGTCGACCCAGCTCGCGCTGGGCGTGCTGCTGTGGACGGGGAACCTGGAGATCTGGGCGATCTATCCGCTGCTGGCGATCCTGTCGGTCGCGCTGACCTTCCAGCGGCTCGCCTACGGCGCGTCGATCCCGCAGCTGGTGCCCAAACGGCTGCTCGGGCACGCCAACGGCGTCGTCCAGATGGTCACCGGATCGGCCCAGCTCATCGTGCCGCTGATCGCCGCCGGCCTGATGGCCACCATCGGGCTGGAGGGCATCCTCGTCATCGACGTCGCCAGCTACACCTTCGCGATCGTCTCGGTGCTGCTGGTGAAGTTCCCCCGCACGATGGGGCTGCGCCGCCGCGAGACCATCTGGGCCGAGATGGTGGGCGGCTTCCGCTACACGTGGTTCAACCGGAACTTCCGCGCCATGCTGCTGTTCTTCGCCGGCCTGAACGTCTTCCTGTCGCCGCTGTTCCTGCTGCTCAGCCCGCTCGTGCTGGCCTTCGGCGGCAACACCCTCGACGACGTCGGCCGGGTCGCCTTCGCCGGCGGCGTCGGCGTGCTGCTCGGCGGGCTCGCGGTGGCGCTGTGGGGCGGCCCGCGCCGGCACCGCATGCGCGGCATGCTGCTGGCCACCCTCGGTCTCGCGGTCTTCTGCGCCGTCACCGGGCTCCAGCAGAACCTCGTGACGATCGCGGTCGGCGCGTTCGGCATGTCGCTCGCGCTGACCGTCGTCAACGGCGTCTACGCCACGATCGTCCAGGTCAAGGTGCCGCAGCGGTTCCACGGCCGGGTCATCGCGCTGAACACCCTGATCGCCTGGTCGACCCTGCCGCTGGCCTTCGGCGTGGTCGCGCCGTTCGGCTCGGAGCTGATGGAGAACCTCGTCGACGGCCCGAAGGGCGCCGGCATCGGGCTCCTGTACGTCGTCTTCGCCGCCGCCATCGCCCTGATCGCCCTCGTGGCGCTCCGGGTGCCGAGGCTGGCCCGGTTCGACGCCGACGTGCCCGACGCCCCGCCGGACGACCTCATCGGTCTTCAGGCGGTGGCGGACCGGCGAGAGGCAGCCGCATCACGAAGCTGACGCCGTTGGGCACCGGCTCGACGGTGACCGTGCCGAGGTGGGCCTCGACCACCTCGCGGGCGATCGCCAGGCCGAGGCCCGTGCCGCCGCGCATCCGGCTGCGGGCCGTGTCGAGCCGGGTGAACCGCTCGAAGATCCGCTCGCGGTCGGCCTCGGGGATGCCCTCGCCGTCGTTCTGCACCGTCAGCACGGCCTCGTCGCCGTCGGCGGCGAGGCTGACGGTGACCTCGCTGGCGGCGTGCCGGTCGGCGTTGTCGAGCAGCTCGCCGAAGGCCCGCGCGAGCTGCGGCTCGATCGCCTCGACGACCACCCCCGGCTCCAGCCGCAGCTTGCGCGGCATCCGCTCGGAGCTGGGTTTGAGCCGGGCCCCGACCAGCCCGGCCAGGTCGACCCGCTCCTTGACGTTCGCCTCGGCCGAGCCCACCCGCGCCAGGAACAGCAGGTCGGTGCAGATCGCCTCCAGCCGGTCGGTGTCGCGCAGCGCCGCCTCGATCGCCTCGGGCATGTCCTCGACGTGCAGGCGGCCGCTCTCCAGCTGGGCCCGGATGCCGGCGATGGGGGTGCGCAGCTCGTGGGAGGCGTCGGCGGCGAACTGGCGCTGCTGCTCCACCGCCCGCTGCATGCGGCCCAGGGTGGCGTTGGCGGTCCGCGCCAGCCGGGCGATCTCGTCGTCGCCGGCCGGGACCGGCACCCGCCGGGTGAGGTCGCGGGCGGTGATCTCGGCCAGCTCGTTGGTGATGTCCTCGACCGGGTGGAGGGCCCGGCCGGTGATCCGCCAGGCCAGCCAGCCGACCAGCGCCGTCAGCAGCGCCACCTGCACCGCGATCGCCAGGGCCAGGCTGCGGGTGGTGAGGAAGCTGGGGGCCTCGCGGGCGGCGTACACGACCTCGCTGTTGGGGTCGGTGGTGGCTCTTATTCCGACACCGTAGACGCAGTTCTTGTCGGGCAGCATGCACGAGGTGAAGCGGATGATCCGGTTGTCGGGGGCCGGCCAGACGGCCGTGACCGGGGGCAGGTCGCGGGCCGGGTTGCTCGACTCGATCACCCGGCCGCCGGGGGCCACCACCTGCACGTAGCTGATCCCGTCGCGGATCGGGATGGGGGAGGGCACCAGGCCCGTGCGGATCTGCGCCGACACCTGCGAGGCGACGTTCTGGCTCGCCTCGAAGATGTTGTCGATCACCAGCCTGCGGGTGATCAGGTTGCCGCCGACGCCGACCGGGATGAGGATCAGCAGCGCGATGGCCACCGCGACGAGCGTGAGGCGCGCGCGTATCGAGCGGGTCCGCAGCCAGGGGAGGGACATCCCTTGAGGCTACTCACCGTGATCTCATCGCGCCGCCCCGACAACACCAAAGGTAGGCCAAGCCGCGGGCGGGAATCGGACGCCGCCTTATGCTGGACATCCTTCCGGAACATGACCGAAACGTGCGTAAGCCAGTGTGGAGGTCGGCGGGGGAAGAAAGGAGGCTGGTCATGCTGCTGCGTCTGCGGGTGTCGCTGCCCGATCGGCCGGGAGTGCTCGGCCAGGTGGCCAGGGCCTTCGGGGTGATGGGGGCCGACATCCTCCAGGTGACCGTGCTCGAACGCGAGGCGGGCCGGGCGATCGACGACTTCACGGTGTCGTGGTCGGCCGTCTTCAGCTCCGACGAACTGCGCGACCGCATCGGCGTCGTGCCCGGGGTCAAGGTCGAGGCGGCCTGGCCCACCCGGGAGGCGCCCGGCGCCAATCCCGACTACGACCTGCTCGGCCACGTCGCGGCCGAACCGGGGCGGGCCGTGCTCACCCTGGTCGACGCCGTGCCCGACCTGGTCAGCGCCGAATGGGCGGTGGCCGTCGACGCCGGGTCGGGAGAGGTCGTGCACGGGAGCTGGCAGGCACCGGAGACCCTGCAGAGCGCCCGCCTGACCGCGCCCCGCGCGACGGCGTTCTCCGAGGGCACCCTCAACCTGCTCAGCGTGCCGATCGGCGACCTGTGCCTGGTGGTCGCGCGGCGTCAGGGCCCGGCCTTCCACCGCGCCGAACAGGACAAGGTGACCCGGTTGGTCGGGGTGGTCTCGGTGCTCGCCCACGCGGGCGCGAGCCGCTAGCGGCGAGGGGGGTCGATGCGCGCGCCGGTGTGGGTGAACAGCATCAGCCGCGACACGTCGACGGCCACCCGGGCGTGCTCGCCCGCGCGCCACGACGGCCGGGCGCCCAGCCGGACGATCAGATCGGCGCGGCGGTGCGACCCGAGCCCGTTCGGGCCGGGCTGCGGGCCCGACGGCGTCTCGTCGGCCTCGATGTCGGAGTTGAACAGCCGCCGCATCATCGACCGCGTCTTCGAGCCGTTGGCGCCGCCGTTCGCGGCCCGGAACCTGGGGTCGGGCGGCTCCGGCACGGCCACCGCCGGGATCCCGCACTCGACGTAGGCCAGCCACTCGTGGCCGTGATATTCGAGCGTGCGCACCCGGCCCATGAACATCGGGCCCTCCATGCCCTCGGGCATCGGCGCGAGCGCGTCGGGGCGGATGCCCACGATGATCTGGCTGCCGGTGTGCTGTGACACCGCGTAAGCACGTGGATCGGTCCATGGCATCGTGATCTGGTGCGTGCCGAAGTCCAGCATTATGAACTGGTTCTGGGGTGTACGCACCGTGGCCGCCAGCAGGTTGAGCTGCTGCGAGCTGAGGAACGCCGCGGTGAACGCGGTCGCCGGGTCGTTGTAGACCTGCGCCGGGGTGCCGATGTCCTGCAGCACGCCCCGGTTCATGATCGCGATCCGGTCGGCCAGCGTGAGGGCCTCGATCTGGTCGTGCGTCACATAGATGGTGGTGACGCCGAGGGCGCGTACGAGACTGGAGATCTCCATGCGGAGCTCGGTGCGCATGCCGGCGTCGAGGTTCGAGAGCGGCTCGTCCATCAGGAAGAGCGACGGCTGACGCACTATGGCACGGCCCATCGCCACCCGCTGGCGCTGGCCGCCGGAGAGCGTTCCAGGCCGGCGGTCGAGGGTCTCGTCGATGTGCAGCGCCTTCGACAGCTCGACCACGCGGTCGCGCACCATCTGCGGGTCGGCCTTGGCGATCTCCAGGGGGAAGGACAGGTTCCCGCGCACCGTCCGGTGCGGATACAGGGCGCCGTTCTGGAACACCATCGCCACGTCGCGGTCGCGGGGCGCCAGGTGGTTGGCTATTTTCCCGCCGAGCCAGAGGTCGCCGTCGGTGATGTCCTCAAGACCGGCGATCATGCGGAGCAGCGTCGACTTCCCGCAACCCGACGGGCCGAGTAACACCAGCAGTTCGCCGTCCTCGGCGCGCAGATTCATCCGGTCCACTGCCAGGAAACCGCCTGGGTAGACCTTGGTGACGTTGTCGAGGACGACCTGGCTCATAGGTTCTCGTTCCCTTCCGGGCGCGCAGTGCCCGGAGCCCGCCATCTGGGTGATTGATGAGGTAGTACATCGCGTGGGCACGGTCCATGTCCATACATGTCGTGAAATAGGGGAGGCCGTGGGGTTACCGGCGTGTTGCCGGGACCAGCGGTGACCCAATCAAGCGACGGTGTCCCGGTGTTCTGGGAGGCCCGAAATCCCGTGATCTGCGGCTGGAGCCCCAGCTGTCTTGCGGAACTTCCTGCTGGTTTTCACCTCGTTCTTCGGCATCGGCTGACATATCCCGAAACGCCGACATGAAAGCTTCATTTGACTTCCGGCCCTGACAAGGGCGGATCAAAGGTGAGCGGCCTACTTTCTGCAATGCGAAGAACAGGTGAAGTAGCGTTCCTGGCCCGAACGCCGCCCGGCGGTGAGGATACGCGCATGAACAACGCCCGGCTCGCCGACATCGCGGTGCAGGCGGGGGTCAGTGAAGCGACCGTGAGCCGTGTGCTCAACGGGAAGGCGGGGGTCTCCCCGTCGACCCGGCAGGCCGTCCTCACCGCCCTCGACTTCATGGGGTACGAACGTCCGCTCCGATTACGTCAGCGCAGCAACGGCCTGATCGGGCTGGTCACCCCCGAGCTGGACAACCCCGTCTTCCCGGCCTTCGCCCAGGCCGTCGAGAAGGCGCTGGGCCAGCATGGTTACACCCCGGTCCTGTGCACGCAGCTGTCCGGGGGCGCCCCCGAGGACGAGTTCACCGAGATGCTCATCGACCGGGGCGTCAGCGGCATCGTCTTCATCTCCGGCCTGCACGCCGACGCCACCGCCCGCATGGACCGCTATACCCGGATGACCGACCGTGGCCTGCCCATCGTCCTGGTCGACGGCTACAACGAGTCGATCCAGGCGCCCTTCATCTCCCCGGACGACCGCCTGGCCACCCGCCTGGCCGTACGCCACCTCGTCGACCTCGGCCACGAGCGCATCGGCCTGGCGCTCGGCCAGCGCCGGTTCGTCCCGGCCCTGCGCAAGATCGAGGGCTTCCGGCAGGCCATGACCCACCTGCCCCGGGCCGCCGACGCCGACGACCTGATCGAGCACAGCCTGGCCACGGTCGAGGGGGGTCAGGCGGCGGCCGGCGCCCTGTTCGACCGGGGCTGCACCGCCGTCTTCTGCGCCAGCGACCTGATGGCGCTCGGCGCGATCAGGGCCGCCCGGCAGCGGGGGCTCAACGTGCCCGGCCACGTCTCGGTGGTCGGCTTCGACGACTCCCCGCTGATCCCGTTCACCGATCCGCCGCTGACGACCGTGCGCAAGCCCATCGGCGCGATGGCCTCGGCGGCCGTGGAGACCCTGCTGGAGATCGTCGACGGCGCCCCGTCGAAGAACCTGGAGCTGATGTTCCAGCCCGAGCTGGTGGTCCGCCGCTCGACCGGCAGCAGGCACGGAAACGGAAAGGGCCCGTGACGTCCTGGTTGGGTGTCACGGGCCCCGGTACCCATGGCCGTGTTTCCGGGTTGCGGACGCGGGCATGGCCGCCAGCTTCGGCCGAGGGAGGATGGCCTGGCTGACGAGGCTGTCAACGGAGCGTGGCGGCCTCCGCGGCGAGTTTCTCGATGGCGGCGTAGTCTCCGGCGGCCAGCGCGTCGGCGGGCGTGAGCCAGGTGCCGCCGACGCAGCCGACGTTGGGCAGCGCGAGGTAGGAGGGGGCGGTCGCCAGGCGGATGCCGCCGGTGGGGCAGAACCGCACCTCGGGCAGCGGGCCGCCCAGGGCCTTCAGGTAGTTCACGCCGCCGGCCTGTTCGGCCGGGAAGAACTTCATCTCGCGCAGGCCCCGCTCGAACAGCGCCATGACCTCGGTCGCGGTCGCCACGCCCGGCAGGAACGGCACGCCGGATTCGGCCATCGCGTCGACGAGGGCGGCGGGGGAGCCGGGGGAGACCAGGAATCTCGACCCCGCCTCGACGGCGGCCTCGACGTCGGCGGGGCGGCGGACCGTGCCCGCGCCCACGACCGCTCCCTCGACCTCGGCGGCGATCCGGCGGATCGACTCGAGCCCGGCCTCGGTCCGCAGGGTGACCTCGATGACCGGCAGCCCGCCCGCCACGAGGGCGCGGGCCATCGGCACGGCGGTGCCGACGTCGTCGATCACGACGACGGGGACCACGGGGGCGAGGTCGAGGAGGCTGCTCATACGTACTCCACACTAGTGGCCCGCTGCTGGAGCCATGCGGCCGCACCCGTCAGTGCGGGCTGCTCGGCGACGATCAGCGAGGTGGCGATGGCGGTCAGATAGTCGGACAGGGCCGGGCCGGTCAGTTCGAACCGGGACCGGAAGTCGCTGTCGCGGACACGGTCGACGATCCGGGGCAGCACCCCGCCGCCCAGGTAGACGCCGCCGCGCGCGCCCAGCGTGAGCGCGACGTTGCCGGCGAACCCGCCCAGCAGGGCGAGGAACACCTCGACGGTCTCGTGGCACAGGTCGTCGTCGCCCGCCACGATCTCCGAGGCGCTCTTGCGGGTGGTCTTGATGCCGCGGACGAGCGCCAGGCCCCGGTGCAGGCGGGGCAGGCCCGAGCCCGAGAGCAGGTGCTCGGCGTCGACGTAGGGCAGGCCGTCGGAGCGCAGGGCCTTGACGATCTCGAACTCCAGGTCGGTCACCGCCGGGACGGACACGTGCCCGCCCTCGCCCGGCACCGGCACCCAGCCGTCACCGGCCGGCACCAGCCCGGCCACGCCCAGCCCCGTGCCGGGACCGAGCACCGCCTTCACCATCCCGGCCGCCGGCGACGGGCCGCCCAGCGGCACCAGGTCGTCGCCCGCCAGGTGGGGCAGCGAGATCGCCAGCGCCTCGAAGTCGTTCAGCACGTGCGACTGCGGGATGCCGAGACCCGCCACCGACCCGGACCACGAACCGTTGGTCAGCGTGTAGTGGTCACCCTTGACCGGCCCGGCGATCGCCACGCACGCCGCGCCCGGCCGCACGCCGTCGGCGTGGTCGGCCAGATAGGCGGATATCGCGTCGGGCAATGTCGGGTGTTCCGCCACGTTGAGGACGGCCACCGCCTCGGGCACCGCACCCGGCCCGGAGACGATTCCAAAACGTGCATTGGTGCCGCCGATGTCGGCGACGAGCCAGGGGTAGCTCACTTAGAACCCTCCGAAGATGCTGGCACCGCGTTCCGCGGGTCCAACCGTACGACGGAAGGCGGCAAAAAGCTCGCGTCCGGTTCCCACCCATTTGTCGTCGGTTTTGGCGGCGCCTTCGGGGGTCCGGCCGCTCAGGTCGGCCAGCACGTCCAGGGTTCCGGCGGTCGAGTCGAGCCTGATCCGGTCGCCGTCCCTGATCAGGGCGATCGCGCCGCCGTCGGCGGCCTCCGGCGACAGGTGGATCGCCGCCGGGACCTTGCCCGAGGCGCCCGACATGCGGCCGTCTGTAACGATTGCGACCTTCTGTCCGCGGTCGAGCAGGACGGCCAGCGGCGGGGTGAGCTTGTGCAGCTCCGGCATGCCGTTGGCGCTCGGCCCCTGGTAGCGGACCACCGCGACGAAGTCCTGTCCGTCGAGGTCACCGGCCTCGAAGGCGCGCAGCAGGTCGAGCTGGTCGTCGAAGACCTTCGCCGGCGCCTCGATCACCAGGTGCTCGGGCTTGACCGCCGACACCTTCGACACGGCCCGCCCCAGGTTGCCGCCGACCATGTGGATGCCGCCGTCGGGCGAGAAAGGTTCATCGGCCGGACGCAGCACCGACAGGTCGCCGCTGCCCTCGGCGCGCTCGGTCCAGACGAGCTCGCCCTCCTTCAGCTCCGGCGCCGACCGGTAGAGGTCGAGCCCCCGCCCGGCCACGGTCAGCACGTCGTTGTGGAGCAGCCCGGCGTCCAGCAGCGTGCCGATGAACACCTGCATGCCGCCGGCGGCGTGGAAGTGGTTCACGTCGGCCTGCCCGTTGGGGTACATCCGGGTCAGCAGCGGGACGACCTTCGACAGCGCCGCCATGTCGTCCCAGGTCAGCGTGATTCCGGCAGCGTTCGCCATGGCGACCAGGTGCATGGTGTGGTTGGTCGAGCCGCCCGAGGCCAGCAGCGCGACGACGGCGTTCACGATCGCCTTCTCGTCGACGACCCGGCCGATCGGGGTGTACTCGTCGCCGTGCGCGGTCAGTTCGACGACCCGCTTGGCGGCGGCGGCCGTGAGCGCCTGGCGCAGCTCGGTGCGCGGGTTGACGAAGGTCGAGCCCGGCAGGTGCAGGCCCATGACCTCCATCAGCAGCTGGTTGGAGTTGGCGGTGCCGTAGAAGGTGCAGGTGCCGGGGGAGTGGTAGCTGTCGGCCTCGGCGTCGAGCATCTCCTCGCGGCCGATCTTGCCCTCGGCGAACGCCTGCCGGGCGCGCGCCTTCACCTTGTTCGGCAGCCCCGACGTCATCGGCCCGGCCGGGACGAACATCGCCGGCAGGTGGCCGAACCGCAGCGCCCCGATGAACAGGCCCGGCACGATCTTGTCGCAGACCCCCAGCAGCAGCGAGGCGTCGAACATGTCGTGCGAGAGCGCGATGGCCGTCGACATGGCGATCACGTCGCGGCTGTAGAGCGACAGCTCCATGCCCGCCCGGCCCTGGGTGACCCCGTCGCACATGGCCGGCACCCCGCCGGCGACCTGCGCGACACCCCCGGCCGCCCGGACCGCCTTCTTGAGTTCCGGCGGGTAGCTCTCGTACGGCTGGTGCGCCGACAGCATGTCGTTGTACGACGTCACGATCGCCACGCCCGGCCGCGTGTTGGCCCGCAGCAGCGGCTTGTCGTCACCGGCGGCGGCGAACCCGTGCGCCAGGTTGGCGCACCCCAGATGGCCCCGTGCGGGCCCCCGTCGACGCAGCTCGGCCGCGTCGGCGTCCACACGGGACAGGTAGGCGGTGCGGGACTCCCGGCTGCGTTCGACGATGCGTTGGGTGACCTCGGCCACGGCCGGGTGTGTCATGACGTCCCCTCCTCAATACGGACAAGAGGGACATTAGCCCGAACCTTAGGTATTCATCAAGCTGACTTTTGTAACCTAGAATGAATAAGTCGGTGAACTTACGTCAACCACTATGCTTGAGGCGATGCCACGTATGTCACGGATTGCCACCACGGGTGAGGTGCTCCAGCTGATCCGTAGCGGGGAGGCCACGACCCGCGCCGAGATCGGCCGCGTCACCGCGCTCTCGCGCCCGGCGGTCACCCACCGGGTCAACGAGCTGCTGCAACGCGGCCTCGTCGTGGAAGACGCCGAAGGCCCGTCGACCGGCGGACGGCCTCCGGTCCGGCTCCGGTTCAACGCCTCGGGCGGCGTCGTGGCGGTGGCCTCGCTGGGCGCGAGCCGCACCCAGATCGCCCTGTGCGACCTGGCCGGCGGTGTGATCGAACGCACAGACCTGGTGATCGACGTCGAGGAGGGCCCCGACACCGTCCTGGGCCTGGTGATGGACACCTGGGAGAAACTGTTGGAGGGCCGCGGCCCCCTGGCGGGCGTCGGCCTGGGCGTGCCCGCCACGGTCGAGTACGCCCGCGGCCGCACCGAGTCGGCCCGCGTGATGGCCTCGTGGACCGGCGTGGAGATCCCGCCCCGCATCGCCAAGCGGTTCCCCGTCCCGGTCCTGGTCGACAACGACGTGAACGTCATCGCGATGGGCGAGCACCGGGACGTCTACCCCGACCAGGACGACCTGCTGTTCGTGAAGGTCTCCACCCGCATAGGAGCCGGGGTCGTCTCCAGCGGCAAGATCATGCGCGGCGCTCTCGGCGCGGCCGGCGAGATCGGCCACATCCCGGTCCGCGACGGCGGCGGGGTGCTGTGCCGCTGTGGCAACCTCGACTGCGTCGACTCGGTCGCCAGCGGCACCGCCATCCTCCGCATCCTGCGCGAGCGCGGCCGCGACGTCGAAACCCTGGCCGACGTGACCGTGCTGGTCCGTCAGGGCGACGCCGAGACGATGGCCGTGGTCCGCCAGGCCGGCCGCTGGCTCGGCGAGGTCATCGCCAGCGCGGTCAACCTCCTCAACCCGTCGGTGGTGGTCCTCGGCGGCGACGTCGCCGAGATGTTCCAGCCGCTCGTGTCGGGCGTCCGCGAGGTCGTCTACCAGCGCTCCACCCAGCTCGCCACCCGCAGCCTGAAGATCGAACGCAGCCGACTGGGCCCGGGGGCGGGCATCACCGGCTGCGCCCTGCTCGTGATCGACCGCATCCTGGACGAGGTGTAGCCGGGGGGGAACCCCCCGCTGTCAGGGGGCTCCGCCCCCTCACGCTCCCCCCGGCCCGCTCCGCGGTCCCGGCGTCGGGGTCGGTGCCGCTCCCTGGCTCCTTGGCACGGCCTCGCTTCGCTCGGAGGGCTGCTCGCTTCGCTCGAAGACCTCTCTTCTGTTACGGCTCCGCCTGGCCGGCCACCCGACCCTCTGCGACTGCCAGCATGGGGCGCGTGACCCGATACGTGGCCCTGTTGCGCGCCGTGAACCTCGGCAGCCACAAGAAGATCGCCATGCCCGACCTGCGCGCGGTCTGCGCGGACCTGGGCCACAGCGATGTCCGGACCTATCTGCAGAGCGGCAACATCATCTTCTCCACCACCGAACCAGTGGTCGAGAAGGTCGCCCAAGACCTCGAGGAGGCGCTCGCTGCCCGGCTCGGGCTGACGACCGAGGCCATCCTGCGGACCGCGGACCAGATGCGGGCCCTGATCGACGGGTGCCCCATCGAGGTGAGCGATCCGACCAAGGTGTCGGTGCTCTTCCTGCGCGACACACCCGCGACCGGCTGGGTCGACGGGTTCGACGCCGGCCCGTTCATCCCCGAACAGATGTGGACGGCAGGCCGCGAGATCTACTTCCACCTGCCCAACGGCACCGGCCGGGCGAAGCTGCCCCCCGCCGTCGGACGCCGCCTCAACACCCCCGCGACCATGCGCAACTGGCGGACCGTCACCAACCTCACCTGACAGGGACGATCACACGCTTCACGCTCGGCCACCCGGCCCAGAACCCCAGTGCTGCAACGCAGTTCCTTCCCTACTGGTGGCGGCGCCGGGAGGGACTGCGGCCGTGTCGCTCGCCGCCGGTTCGGGGACATCACGCTCCCGATCAGCCAGGGTCTGCCAGAGCAGTGGGATGGCCCGGCCTAGATCAGCTGAGTCCTCAACGTAGCGCCCGCACCAGGCGCGTGAGGACAGCAGGCCTTCGGCGGGTTCGCCGAGGGCGGCTGTCTGGTCAACCAGCATCTCGACGGCGGGGCGGGCGGCCCAGGTGGCGGCTCCATCGGGGATGTGGGTGTTGAAGCGGTGCAGCACATCGGCGGCGTTGTCGAGGACCATTGCCAGGCGGCTTGCGTCACCGCCACCGGCATCGCCGTCGCCGCCATCATCGGCTGGGGTGGCGTGGTGGGCCCGTTCGCGCAGCACCCCACTGGTCAAGCGGTGCATCAGCACCGCCGTGGCATCTTCGCCAAAAGTGATCAGCGAGGTGTCGCCCAGATCGGCTAGCAGCTGGTCGATCCTGGCGGTGGCGGCCGGGTCGGGATCGATGCTGCCGTACAGGACCGCCCGAGGGACACCCGCCTCGACCCGCAGGGAAGAACCCGTCCGCGAACAGGAGGCTGGTGCCGGGTCTCAGGGGTGAGGCAGCGCCGCGGCCCCGGTTCGGTGCGAGCTGCACGGCCGGCGAGACCCCCCGGAAAGTCGCCTGCATCGCAGCTCGCGTGGGGCTGAATGTCTGGGCCACCTGGCCCGGTCGAGGTTACCCAGAGGGACTGCCGTGCAGGATGCCGGCTATTCTTTTTTATTCTCTTTTAGAGTCAAGAATTCTCGTACGAGCTCGACGGTATCTTCCACCAAGAGCTCTTGAATCTCCGGTGGTATCTGATTGATGCCTACCTTCTGCTCCACGAGGCCGGGCATGCGACTTTCCGCGATTATATAAGCCCATTGTATTGGTGAATTCTTCTGAAGAGTTTTTTCCGACACCCACTCTTGAAATCCCTTGAGTGGGTCGTCGGGTGCGGCGAGCGAGGCGCCCGCCAGAAAGGCGATCACGCTCGAAAATCGATCGTCGAGGAGATAGAATCTCCTCCGCGACTGAATCACGTCACAGATTTCGAGAAGTTCCATATTGTTGTGCCGCCTGCTTTTTCGCTCTAGTCTAGGTGGGCAAGTCCCATGCTTTCGACCACTGCTTCTCGTATTCGTGGACCGGCATGCCGTTCGGCCCGGGTGAAATCATCGTAAGCCCTGCCGCCCCGGACCACTACAGTAGGCCGTCTGGGTCATGGGCGGAGGATCCACCTGTGATGCGATGAATATCTCTCCGCACCTGTCACCCAGGCGACGTAGTAGGTGTTCACACTCTCAACCGCTGGATACCTTTTGAGGACCTCTTCTGCTGACACCGCTGACATTCGCCCGTCCAAGACGCGCGGTCGCATGCCTGCAGCGATGTACCGTGCGTTGAGCTAATGGCTGCGATCGGTGTCTGAAGCCATCGTCCGGAACGCTGTTGATGAAGTCACTCACAGCCGCAGCGGTATTCGTGCCCGTGATGGGTTGGTCGTTCGGGCTCGATCCCCGACTTTTACCTGCTCGATGGTTGTATAGCCGCCGTCCGCCATGCGCAGCTTGGTCCCGGCGGCAAAACTCTTCCCGGAAACCCGGCTATGCCCGAAGGGCGAACGAGGCGGCCATTGAAGATCTGATGCCCTGCGGCCGACTGCTGCTCAGCCGGTCCCTGGCCCCCCGGATGTAACCGGCTCGGAGTCAGCACTTCCTTGAAGTCGGCTTCGCCGCCATTCCGTCTCCAGTCCGCCCGCGACACGCTGGGGCACACCGGCAGCGTGGCCTGGAGGTCGGCTGTCCTGACGGCAGCGCTCCCTGGTACTCCGGGAGAGCGGCCCCGACACGTCAGTGGGCGCAGACCAGGCAGGCCAAAGCGTGCTCCAGCGCCTCCGGGGTCTGGGCCGGTGTCGGCCAGGGCATCCGGACCAGGCGGTCGCGTCCGGCGCGGACCGTCGCGCCGTAGCGGTCGAGTTCCCACAGCCACGCGTCCGGCGCGGGTTCGCCCATCAGTCGTTCCACGGCGGCAATCAGTTGGTCTCGGTGCGCCGAGTTCACGTGGTGGAGCATGCGTTCGGCCAGGTCGAGGAACGGGTCGGGTTCGGCGTCGAGGTAGTCGTCGGAGTCGAGCACGCCCGATTCCGTGCCGGTCAGATAGACGACGTCGGCCACGTCGATCCGCAGCAGCCTCGGGGCGCGGTCGGCGTTCTCGATGACGGCGAACAGGTCCTCGTCGGGGCAGCGTTCGGCGATGGCGACGGCCGTCTCGCGCACCTCGTGGCCGGGGACCGTCGAGGCCCAGCCGCGGATCTTCAGCATGCCCCGGGCGCGTTCGGTCTCGCCCATGCTGCGGGTCGCGACGAGGTCGACGGTGACGGCCAGGTCGTCGCGGCAGCCGTACAGGGCCTCGTCGGGTTTGACCAGCAGGACCGGGCGGCCCTGGGCGTCGACGCCGCCGCGCGCGGGGAGCGCCTTCAGCTCGGAACCGGCCACCGCGACGTGGGTCGGCGTCGCCGTCGCGGCCAGCGTCCGGACGCGTTCGGTGATCGGGGGAGCCGAGACGGGCTGGGTCATCGTGACTCTCCTTCTGGTCTGTTAAGGTAAGGCTTGCCTTAGCAAGGGTTGCCTAACCTAACCACAGAGGAGTGCACGTGCGCTACACGGGTCCGAAGGTGCGGTTGTCGCGGCGGGCGGGCGTCCCGCTGACCCGCAAGGCCGTGAAGTACTTCGAAGCGCGGCCCTATCCGCCCGGGGAGCACGGCCGGAAGACCAACCGCCGCAACGTCGGCGACTACGGCATGCGGCTGATGGAGAAGCAGAAGCTGCGCTGGTACTACGACGTGTCCGAGCGCCAGCTCCGCCGCTACTGGGACCTGGCGGTGCGCCGCCCCGGCCGCGCCGGCGAGGAACTGATCGCCATCCTGGAGACCCGCCTGGCCTCGGTCGTGCTCCGCTCGGGCCTGGCCCCGTCGATCTACGCCGCCCGCCAGTACGTCAACCACGGTCACATCACCGTCGACGGCCGCAAGGTCGACATCCCCAGCTACCTCGTCAAGCCCGGCCAGGTCATCGGGGTACGCGCGAAGTCGCGCCAGATGCAGCCGTTCGTCGCCGCGGCCGAGGGTATCTACGCCGACGAGCGCCCGGCCGCCTTCCTCTCGGTGGACCTCAAGGAGCTCACGGTCACCCTTCTGCAGAAGCCGGTCCGCGAGCAGATCGCCCTCCCCGTCGACGAGCAACTCGTCGTGGAACACTACTCTCGGTAGTCTTTGGCCCGGGATCGCCGTATTTCCCGGGGTCCCCGGGGATTCGTTCGACCGCGATTACGCTCGCCTGCTGTTCCTGTTCGCTTCCCCCGGGGGCAAAAACGGTGCGCGAGCGTGTCCGGTACATCATCGAGTCCAAGCGGTTCCAGCAGGCGATCATCGCCGTCATCCTGATCAACTCGGCCGCACTCGGCGTGGAGACCTCCGCCGACGCGATGGCCCACTATGGCGACCTCCTCCACCTGATCGACCGCGTCTCCCTGGCCGTCTTCGTCGTGGAACTGGCCGCGCGGCTCTACGTCCAGCGCGGCCGGTTCCTCCGCGACCCGTGGAACGTCTTCGACTCCATCGTCGTGGCGGTCTCGCTCATGCCGGCCGCCGGCGGGCTGACCGTCCTGCGGTCGCTGCGGGTGCTGCGGGCGCTCCGGCTCGTCTCGGCGGTGCCGAGCCTGCGCCGGGTGGTGTCCGCGCTGCTCACCGCCGTTCCCGGCGTCGCCTCGATCGCGGCCCTGCTCGGGCTGGTCCTGTACGTCGCCGCGGTGATGGGCACCCGCATGTACGGCCACGTCGCCCCCGACTACTTCGGGAACCTGCAGACGTCGCTGTTCACCCTGTTCCAGATCATGACCGGCGACGGCTGGTCGGACATCACCCGCCAGGTCATGACCGTCTACCCCTCGGCCTGGATCTTCTTCGTGTGCTTCGTCCTCATCTGCACGTTCGTCGTGGTGAACCTCTTCATCGCGGTCGTGGTGAGCGCCATGGACGAGGAGGAGGTCGAGGTCAGCGAGCGGATCCTGGCCGAACTGGCCGAGCTGAGAGAAGAGGTCAGGTCGCTGCGCGAGCCCGCGGGCGCCCCGTGACCTGCGGGAACCAGACCTGCCATCCGGCGACCGCGAGCAGGCCGAGCACCAGCCCCCAGCCCGGGAGCGGCAGCAGGCCCAGCACCACCGGCCCGATCACGGCCGGCAGCGTCCACCCGAGCAGCCGGCCGATCGGCGCTCTGGAGGCCGCCGCGATGATCCCCGACGTGAGGAAGTAGACGATCGTCCCGCCGCAGAGGGTCCACTTCACCGCCTCCTCCAGGTGGCCCTCCGGGTGGGCGACCAGCGCCCCGAGCCCGGCGGCGATGGCCGCGATCCCGGCGGTCATCGCGAAGTGGCCGGGCATCGTGACCCGGGGTTTCACGTCGTGGACGGGGGCCGCCGACGCGCCGTACCGCAGGGTCAGCCACCAGAAGCAGACCAGCAGCCCGAACCCGGCCATGGCCGACACGATCAGCGGCCGGGTCCACTCGATCTCCGAGGTCGACACCACGACCTGCATCACCGCCTCGCCGAGCACGATGATGACGAACAGGCCGAGCCGCTCGGCGAGGTGACCCTCGTTGATCCGCGCGGGCTCGGGCAGCCGGAACGGCCGCCGCGCCCGCCCTCGCCGCTCCAGCCGCTTGCTGATCCGGTCGAGCTGCTCCTGGCTGTCGCCGCTGCGCAGGAACGAGATGACCAGGTCGAGCGCGATGCCGACGCCCCACAGCCAGTAGCGGGTGTGCGGGTCGTGCGCCCAGATCGAGATCACCCACGGCACCAGCCCGGCCCCGTTCTGCGCGGCGGGCCAGCCGCCGAAGAAGGTGTTGGTGGAGCCCCAGGTCGAGGTGGCCAGGAGCCGGCAGTAGACGTAGGCGATGGCGAACGCGGTGCCGTGCGCCCCGGTGGCCTCCGGCACGCTGGCGGCCATGACCGCGATCCCGAACATCGCCGCGAGCATGGCCCGCTGGCGGGTCTTCTCCCCGGCGACGTTGGCGTAGAGCGTGAAGGAGGTCCATACGCTCCAGATGGCGTAGTAGAGCCCCAGGAACAGCAGCACCCGCTGGACGTCGAGGGGATGCTCGGGCGTGGGATGCAGGATGTGGGCCAGCTGGGCGACGGCGACCACGATGATCAGATCGAAGAAGAGCTCCAGCCAGCTGGCGTGACGTTCGCCCGGTTCCACCTCAGACACGCACAGGAGAGTACCTTTTCGGGAGATGGGCCAGAATTCACCCGATGCCCAGCCGCTCCAGCTGCCGCCCCATCGGCCCGGCCCCCGGCCGGTTGTCGATCTCGACGTGGTCGACGACGGGCGGTTCGTCCACCTTGATCGCCCTGAGGTAGGCGTCGAAGGCGGCCAGCTTGCCCCGGTCGCGTTCCAGCCCCCGGGCGACGATCCGCTTCCGCAGGGTCGTCGCGTCGGACCGGACCCAGAACAGCCTGATGTCGCCGCCCCCGAGCTCCTCGGCCCATTCGTCCCAGCGGGACTTCGAGTGGACCTGGCCGGTGAAGGGGCCGCTCAGCAGGACGGGCGCGCCGTGGCGCCGGATCTCCCGGGCGGTGGCGGTCATGCCCGCGTATTCGTACCTCTTGATGTACTCGTCGTACCAGGGACCCTCGCGCTCGCCCTCGTCCCGCCCGGCGGCGGCCAGGATCGCACTGACCATGCCGCCGTACATCGTGTCCTTGTCGAGCAGGGCGGGCACCGGGTCGAGGCGGGCCAGCAGGAGCTCACACAGGGTGGTCTTGCCGCTCCCTGGCGGGCCCGCCACGATCCAGCAGGTCATCGGTCCTTCCTGGACGGCCCCATCGGCTCGATCTTCGGGTCGGCCCAGGGGCCGTCCATCGCCTCAGGGGTCGCGGTCAGCCGGTGGGCGGCCATGGCGCTCACCCGCAGGCCGTAGAGGCCGTGGTCGGGGTCGATCGCCACGACGCCGTAGCCGACGTCGACTTCTTCCTTTTTCAGCCGCAGTTCGCGCAGCGCCATGTCCAGGGTGGCGCCGCGTGGCAGCCGTACCGTGATCAGAACCATCACGCAACAACTCCGGTTTTCGGCAGGTTCAGGACACGAGCCACGGCCGGCCTTCGGCCGTCCGTGTCTCGCTCGCCCTGGCGTGCAGGGCCTCGACGATGCCGGGCACGTTCACGACTCCGTATCCGTAGTCGTAGTCATACCCCAGCACACCGCGATCATCGGCACTTCTCACCAGCAATGTCCTCAAATCGGACGGCGAGAGGACCGTGGACGGCACCCGCGACCGGATCGCCGCCACCACCCCGGCCGCGACCGGGCAGGCCGCGCTGGTGCCGGAGTCGGGCTCGCCCGGCCCGAACGCCCCCGACCCGGCGAAATGGGTGTAGGCCGCCAGGTCGGGCTTGCGGTCGGCCAGGCGGCCGGGGCCCTGCGAGGAGTAGCCGACCCGCTCGCCGGTCACGTCGACCCCGGCCACCGACAGGACCGCCGGGTGGGAGTTGGCGCCGGTGATCGGCTGGTCGGGGTAGGCGCAGCGGCCGTCGGGGCACTCGCGCCCGCAGTTCCCGGCCGCGAACAGGATGTCGGCCCCGGCGGCGGCCAGCGAGCCGACGATCAGGTTGAAGGGGTGGGCGGGGTTGTCGGAGTAGTTGCCGGGGTGGCCGGGCGGGAAGTCCCAGTCGGGGGAGAAGGAGCCCCAGCTATTGGTGACCACGAGGGCCCGCGACTCGGCGGGCTGGGCGTCGAGGACGGTCCGCAGGTGGGCGAAGGCGGCCATCGCGTCGGACAGCAGGCCGTCGAGCGCCGAACCGCCGGGGCGGCGCGACAGCAGCACCGGGATGTCGATCACCGAGGCCTTCGGGGCGGCGAGGAGCGCGTCGAAGGCGCACATCGTGCCGTGGTCGACGTCGAACTCGCCCGGCCGCCCGGACACGCCGTCGGGAGACCAGCTCCGCTCCCGGTCGAGGACGAAGTCGGCGCCCAGGGTGGCGGACACGTGGCGCTGGTTCACCCCGGTGTCGGTGACGGTCAGGGCGACCCCGGAGCCGTCGTACCCCTCGGCGTGGAGCCTTTCGACGGCGAGCAGCCGCCGCACGTCGCGCCAGCCGCCGACGGGGCCGTCGCCACCGCAGGTGAGGGAGGTCTGGATGACCGGATCGGCGTAGACGCCGACCACCCCGCCCCGGCCCGACAGCAGGGCCAGCCGGGTCGACACCTCGTCGTCGGCGATCTCGCCCCGGACCAGCACCGAGGCGTCACGGGGCGCCATCGAGAAGATCAGCGGCTGGTTCAGCGACAGCGGGTCGCCACCCGCGCGGGCCGGCAGCGGCCGGGGCACCGCGACGGGGGTGAACGTGGGGTCGAGCAGCACGCCCGGGAGCCCGTTGACGACGTCGGCCGCGGTGGCCGTCACCGCGGGGTCGGCGACCGCGGCGACCACGTCGGGGGAGGGGCGGAGCTGGACGAGCACGCGCATGGGCAGTTCCATCCGGTCAGGGGGACGCGACGCCCACCAATCTCGCGTACGCCCGCCACCCGGTCCACCGGCTCAACTCCCGCCAATCCACTCCGTACCGGCCGATACCACCGGAGTGGTACGGCGATCTAACTTCCCGGCTTGTGCAGCACGACGAAGCCGTCGCGTTCGAAGACCACCATGTATCCGGCGGCCCGGCGCTCCTCCACCGACTTCTTGGCGTCGTCGACCGACCCCCACGGCCACGCCCACTGGCCGAGGTCGGCCAGCACCCACGGCGCGTCGCGGCGGGTCGGCTCCCAGACCAGCACGGTCGTCCGGTGGGTGAGCATCGGGCCCATGTGGTTGGGCGCCTCGACCACCACCCCGTCAGGGATCACGGCCATCGCCTGGTAGGCCGCCGCCGCGCGGTCGTGGGGCTGGTAGAAGTCGGGGTTGGCGAGCTGGTCGAGGGCGAAGCGGGGGACCTGGGTCAGCCCGACGACCGCCACCGCGACCGCCCACGCGATCACCGCGGTCTGCTTGTGCTTCGCGTCCACGCGTTTCAGCAGCCGGGTCGCGCCGTCGACCCCGGCGCAGAAGAGGATCGCCACGACGAAGGCGTTGTAGTGGTAGTCGGTCGACCACCAGAGGCTGTTCTCGGAGACGAGCCGCTCCAGCACCATCGGCGCCGCCGCGAGGGTCAGCGGGGAGAACAGGCACAGGAACAGGGTCAGCCAGCAGAGCAGCACCAGCGTGTCGATCTTGCCGGCGTCGCCGAACACCAGATGAAGGGTGTTGAGGGGATCGCCGGCCAGCTTCCCGAGCGCCGCCGGGAGCGAGTCGCCGAGGTGGGTGTAGCGCCAGTGGTTGTCGTTGGAGCCGCCCACCAGCGGGATCAGCACCCCCCGGATCAGCGCCAGCGCGCCGAGGCCCATCGCGGCGACGATCGCGCCGTCGAGCCGCCGCCGGCTCAGGGCCAGCGCCGCGCCGAAGCCGATCAGCATCAGCCCCATGTCCTCTTTGACCAGCAGCAGCCCGAACGCCGCCAGGTAGGCGGGCAGCCGCCGGCCCCGGTCGAAGCGCTCGATCATGATCGCGCTCAGCACCGGGACGAACATGACCTCGTGGACGTCGAAGTTGACCGCCTGCGCCACCGGGAACGACACCGCGTAGGCCCCGGACACGAGATAGGCGGCGAGGACCCCGAGCCGCCTGCGGGCGTACAGCCACAGGAACGGGATGGCGGCGGCGAACAGGGCGGCCTGGCAGATGATCAGCGTGCGCGGGCTGTCGTGGATCGCGTAGAAGGGCGCGAGCAGCGCGTAGATCGGCGAGAAGTGGTCGGCGAGCTGGAGGAAGTCGAGCCCGTAGCCCTTCTGCACGCCGACCGAGGGGGCGTAGGGCGGCCCGAGATTGGCGTAGCCGCGCACCGCCTGGTCGACGATCACGAGGTCGAAGATGGTGGCCCGGAACGTCCCGAACCTCACCAGGCCGAGCACCGCGTAGGTCACCGCCGACACCCAGGCCAGGGACCAGACGCCGATGCGGTGCGGGGTCAGATGGCGGGTGATCGGGAGAAACACCCTCACATGGTCCCAGAACTCCCGATATGAAAAGCCCGTCCGCCTGGCCTCCGGGTGGCACATCTCCGTGGCGCCGAGGTCGGCGAGGTCGGCGCCACGAAGAACCGGAAAGCCAGGCGGACGGGAGTCTGGGGTCGCGTCAGGCCAGGGTGCTCAGAGTGGTGGGCGGTATCTCCACAGTGGTCGGGTTGGCCAGGACGCGGTCGACCACGACCCCGGCCGCGCCGCGCGAGGCGGCGCCGAAGCCGAGGTCGGAGGCGACGAAGGTGCAGCGGGCGACGGAGCCGGTGACCCCGAGGCGGGCGAGTTCCGCCTGGGCGCGCGGGAGGATGTGCCCTTCCAGCCGCGCGAAGAAGCCGCCGACGACGATGACCCGGGGGTTGAAGAGCCGGACGAGGGTGGCCGAGCCGCGGCCCAGCCAGCGGCCGACCTCCGCCAGGGCGTGGTCGACCTGCGGATCGCCCACCGCCAGGCGGCGCTCGATCTCGCTCAGGCGTTCCTCGGGGTCGCGGACGATGCCGTCGCGCACCCCGTAGGCGTGGTCGGGGGTGACCATGCGGACCAGCGCGGCCAGGCCGACCTTGGTCTCCCAGCAGCCGATGCGGCCGCAGCCGCAGCGCTCGCCGGAGGAGTCGACCATGACGTGGCCCACTTCACCGGCGAAGCCGTCGGCGCCGCCGAGGAGGCGTCCGCCGGCGATGATGCCGCCGCCGACGCCGACCTCACCGGTCAGGTAGACCATGTCGGCCGATCCGGCGGCCACGCCGTTGGTGAACTCGGCCAGCGCCGCCAGATTGGCGTCGTTGGCGACGGTGACGGGGACCCCGGGGGCGACCTCCCAGAGGCGCTCGGCGACGGGGACGCCGTACCAGCCGAGGTTCGGGGCGACGTGGACGACCCCGTTGGTGCCGTCTATGAGGCCGGGGACGGCGACCGTGATCCCGGCGACCCGCACGCCCAGCATGTGGAGTTCGGCTATCGCGTCGCGGGCCACCCGGGCCAGTTCGTCGAGCGAGGCCTCGGGCTCGCAGCCCATGGCGTCGAACCCGACGCGGCGGTCGACCAGGACGCGGCCCGCCAGGTCGGTGGCGAAGGCGGCGATGTAGTCGACGTTGATCTCAAGACCGAGGGCGCCGACGCCCGCGCCGTCGAGGGCCAGGGCCAGACCCGGGCGGCCGACGGAGCCGGCGTGCTGCGGGCCGATCTCGCGGATCAGGCCACGCGCTCGTAACTCCCCGACGAGGCTGGTGACGGTCGCCTTGTTCAGCCCGGTCTCGGCGGCCACCGCCGAACGCGAGCGTGGGCCGTGCTCCTGGAGGTGACGCAGGACGAGCGACAGGTTGGACCGGCGGATCATGGTCTGATCCACGGGCACGCCCGTCGAGCCGTTCCTGCCCAGCGCGGGCCCTGAGGTTAGTCGCACGTCTTGCTTCCCGTCGGTCTGCTTGCGGCCGTTCGTCTCGAATTAATTTGCATGCCTTGCCGAATTAAATGTCCCTGACGCATGTGCCACAAGTGTCGAACCGCTTCGCCTTGCATTACAGTTTCGTAACACGGAACTCTGGCCCGTTCCGCAGACTCCGGGGTCTGTACACGGGGATGACAGGTGTGTTAGAAATCGGTAAATTCCGCCTGCTGTTATGCAAAAGTTAGACGGAATGACGCAGGTCGCTGACGTGGCACCGTCACTGGTTTGCGTCAGCATGACCCCGCTTTACATGTCGTAGCCCGGGCACAAGCGCGGCGGCGCGCGCCTTGCCTGACTGAATCCCCAGGTCAGGAAAGGATCACCCCCTACATGTCTCGACCTCACCGGTTACGGGCGTTAGCCGCCCTGACCACGCTCCTGGTGACGATGGGCGTCGTCGTGGCGCCGCCCAGCGCCCACGCGGCCGACATCCCGGCCTCGGACTATCAGCAGATCGCGCTCGCCACCGGACCTGGCGAGCTCGGCGAGGCGATGTCCCTGGCGGTGCTGCCGAACCGCTCGGTGCTGCACACCGCGCGCGGCGGCCAGGTCCGGATCACGGACGTCAACGGCAACACCTCCCTCGCGGGCACGCTCAACGTGTACACGCACGACGAGGAGGGCCTCCAGGGCGTGGCGGTCGACCCCGGCTTCGCCACCAACCGGCACATCTGGCTGTACTACTCGCCCCGGCTGAGCACCCCCAGCGGCGACGCGCCGACGACGGGCACCCAGACCGACTGGAACACCTGGAAGGGGCAGTTCTACCTGTCCCGGTTCACGCTCACCACGAGCAACACCATCGACATGGCCAGCGAAGTGATCGTGCTGCGGGTCGACAACGACCGCGGCCAGTGCTGCCACGCCGGCGGTGACATCGACTTCGACGCGCAGGGGAACCTCTACCTGACGACGGGCGACGACACCAACCCGTTCGAGTCGAACAGCTACACCCCGATCGACGAGCGCACCAACCGCAACCCGCAGTTCGACGCGCAGCGCTCCTCGGGCAACACCAACGACCTGCGCGGCAAGGTGCTCCGCATCAAGCCGCAGGCCAACGGGACGTACACGATCCCGTCGGGCAACCTGTTCGCGCCGGGCACGGCCAACACCCGTCCCGAGATCTACGCGATGGGCCTGCGCAACCCGTTCCGGATGAGCGTCGACAAGGCCACCGGCATCGTCTACCTGGGCGACTACGGCCCCGACGCCGGGTCCAGCGACGCCAACCGCGGCCCGAGCGGCCAGGTCGAGTTCAACCGCATCACCTCGGCGGGCAACTACGGCTGGCCCTACTGCACCGGGACCAACACCACGGCGGAGACCTACAACGAGTTCACGTTCCCGAGCGGCCCGTCGCAGGCCAAGTACAACTGCGCGGGCGGCCCGACGAACAACTCCTTCCGCAACACCGGCCTGCAGACCCTGCCCCCGGCCAAGCCGGCCTGGATCCGCTACGCCGGCGACGCCGGCAGCCCGCCGGAGTTCGGCGGCGGCTCGGAGTCCCCGATGGGCGGCCCCGTCTACCGGTACGACCCGAACAACACCTCCCCGATCAAGTTCCCGCAGTCGCTCGACGGCCGCTTCTTCGCCGGTGAGTACGGCCGCCGCTGGATCAAGGCCATCGAGGTGACCTCCTCGGGCGGCGTCGGCGAGATCAGTGGCTTCCCGTGGACCGGCACCCAGGTCATGGACATGGCCTTCGGCCCCGACGGCGCCCTGTACGTTCTCGACTACGGCACCGGCTCGGGCAACCAGGCCCTCTACCGCATCGAGTACATCGGCGGCGCGAACCGCAACCCGATCGCCAAGGCCGCGGCCACCCCGACCTCGGGCGTCGCCCCGCTCGCGGTGACCTTCTCCTCGGCGGGCTCGTCCGACCCCGAGGGCTCGGCGCTGACCTACGCGTGGAACTTCGGCGACGGCACCACCTCCACGGCCGCCAACCCGTCGAAGACCTACACCGCCAACGGCACCTACAACGTGACCCTGACGGTCCGCGACAGCGGCGGCCTGACCGGCTCGGCGAACGTGACGATCACGGTCGGCAACACCGCGCCGACGGTCAACCTGCAGACCCCGCTGAGCGGCGCGCTGTTCAACTTCGGCGACACGATCCCGTACACGATCTCCGTCAGCGACCCGCAGGACGGCACGATCAACTGCGCCCGGGTGAAGTTCACCTACTTCCTCGGCCACGACAGCCACTCGCACCAGATCACCTCCAAGGACGGCTGCTCCGGCACCATCACCGTCCCGACCGACGGCGAGCACGACGCCGCCGCCAACATCTACGGCGTCTTCACGGCCGAGTACACCGACAACGGCGGCCTGACCACCACGGTCACCCGGACTCTGCAGCCCCGGCACCGCCAGGGCGAGCACTGGGGCGCCCAGAACGGCGTCCAGACCGCCCAGCACGCCGCCGCCGAGGGCGGCACCACGGTCGGGTTCGTCGACAACAACGACTGGATCTCCTTCACCCCGTACAACCTGACGGGCGCCACCTCGCTGACCGCCCGGGTCTCCTCCGGCGGCGTCGGCGGCACCCTCGAAGTGCGCGCGGGCTCGGCGACCGGCACCCTGCTGGGCACCGCCACGGTGGCCAACACCGGCAGCTGGGACACCTTCACCAACGTCACGGCCAACCTGTCCAACGTGCCGACCTCGACGACCACGCTGTTCCTGGTCTTCAAGGGCGTCACCGGCCAGGGCAACCTGTTCGACCTCGACGCGTTCACCGTCAACGGCGGCACGAGCAACCCGCCCGCCGGGACGATCGAGGGCGAGGCGTTCACGTCGAACTCCGGCGTTCAGACCGCGGCCCACGCCGCCGCTTCTGGCGGTCTGACCGTCGGCTACATCGACAACGGCGACTGGGCCGGCTACTCGAACGTCAGCACCTCGGGCAAGACCTCGTTCACCGCCCGGATCTCCTCCGGCGGCCCCGGCGGCACCATCACGATCCGCTCGGGCAGCCAGACCGGCACGGTCCTCGGCACGGTAGCCGTGCCGAACACCGGCAGCTTCGACACCTTCCAGAACGTCTCCACGACGCTCAACGGATCAGGCACCGGCGCGCTGTTCCTCACCTTCACCGGCGGTTCCGGCGCGCTGTTCGACATCGACACCTTCTCGCTCGGCAGCACCCCGCCGCCGACCACGACCGTCGAGGGCGAGGCCTTCACGTCCACCTCGGGCGTGCAGATCGCCACCCACGCCCCGGCGACCGGCGGCCTGACCGCAGGGCACATCGAGAACGGCGACTGGGCCGCCTACAACCAGGTCACCGTGAACGGCGCCACCCGCATCACGGTCCGCTACTCCTCGGCCGGTCCCGGCGGGACCATCGAGGTGCGGGCCGGCACGGCGACCGGGACGGTGCTCGGCACCCTCGCGGTCCCGAACACCGGCGGCTGGGAGACCTTCGCCTCGGCGTCGGCGAACCTGACGGCCGGCTCGGCCACGGGCCAGGTCGTGCTCCGGTTCACCGGCGGCTCGGGCGCCCTCTTCGACGTCGACAACTTCACCATCCAGAAGTGAGGTGGGACATGAAGCGCAGACTCTTGGGCGCGATCGCCGCGGCGGCCGTCGCCGCGACGACGCTGGTGCCGACGGCGGCCCACGCCGCCGACCCGGCCTACCAGGTGCTCGTCTTCTCCAAGACGGCGGGCTTCCGGCACGACTCGATCCCGCAGGGCATCGCGGCGATCCAGTCCATCGGCTCGGCCAACAACTTCACGGTCACCGCGACGGAGGACGCCGGCGCGTTCACCGCGGGGAACCTGGCCAACTACAAGGCCGTGGTCTTCCTGAGCACCACGGGTGACGTGCTGAACGCCACCCAGCAGACCGCGTTCGAGAACTACATCAACGGCGGCGGCGGCTACGTGGGCGTCCACGCGGCGGCCGACACCGAGTACGACTGGTCGTTCTACGGCAACCTGGTCGGCGCCTGGTTCCAGAGCCATCCGGCCATCCAGACGGCTACCATCCGCACCGAGGACCGCGCCCACGCGGCCACCGCCCACCTGGGCGGCACCTGGTCGCGGTCTGACGAGTGGTATTCGTACCGCACGAACCCGAGAAACAGCGCCAAGATCCTGCAAAATCTCGACGAATCGAGCTACTCGGGCGGCGGGATGGGTGACCACCCGATCACCTGGTGCAAGAACGTGAGCAACGGCCGCAGCTTCTACACCGGGCTCGGACACACGCAGGCAACATACAGCGAGGCCAACTTCCGGACGCTGCTCCTCGGCGGCATCCGCTACGCGGCCGGCTGGGCCAAGCAGGACTGCCGCGTCGAGACCGGCTACACGCCGATCTACAACGGCTCCACCACCGGCTGGTCGCAGGCCGGACCGGGCAGCTTCACCAACTCCGACGCCACGCTCAAGTCGGTCGGCGGCATGGGCCTGCTGTGGTACTCCGCCAAGGAGTACGGCTCCTACTCGCTGAAGCTCGACTGGAAGGCCGACGGCGACGACAACTCCGGCATCTTCGTCGGCTTCCCGAGCTCGACCGACGTGAACTCGGCCGTCAACAACGGCTACGAGATCCAGATCGACGCGACGGACACCGCAGACAAGACCACCGGGTCGATCTACGGCTTCAAGTCGGCCGACGTCGCCGCCCGCGACGCCGCGCTCAACCCCCCGGGCGAGTGGAACGGCTACGAGATCCTCGTCGAGGGCGAGCGGCTGCGCGTCTACCTGAACGGCCGCCTGATCAACGACTTCACCAACACCGTGGCCAACCGGTCGCTCGTCCAGGGCTACATCGGCATCCAGAACCACGGCACCGGTGACGACGTGTCGTTCCGCAACATCCGGATCAAGGAGCTGAACGGCAACCCGCCGCAGCAGCCGGCCACGATCGAGGCCGAGTCGTACACCTCGAACTCCGGGGTGCAGCCCGCCGGGCACGCCACCGCCAGCGGCGGCACCACCGTCGGCTACATCGACAACGGCGACTGGGTCGGCTACGCGAACTTCTCCACCGCCGGCAAGAACAGCTTCTCCGCGCGGGTCTCCTCGGGCGGCCCCGGCGGCACCATCACGATCCGGGCGGGCTCCCAGACCGGCACGGTGCTGGGCACGGTCAACGTGCCGAACACCGGCAGCTGGGACACCTTCCAGACCGTGACCACCTCGCTGAACGGCAACGCCTCCGGCCCGCTGTTCCTCACCTTCAGCGGCGGCTCCGGCGCACTGCTCGACGTCGACACCATCACCCTGACCACCGGCACCACGCCGACGCAGACCACGGTCCAGGGCGAGGCGGCCACGTCGCAGTCGGGCACCCAGATCGCCGCCCACGGCCCCGCCGTCGGCGGCCAGACCCTCGGCCACATCGACAACGGCGACTGGGCCGGCTACAACCAGGTCACCGCCAACGGGGCGACCCGCATCACGGTGCGCTACTCCTCGGCCGGACCGGGCGGCCAGATCCAGGTCCGCGCGGGTTCGGCGACCGGCACCCAGATCGGGACGGTGACCATCCCGAACACCGGCAGCTGGGACACCTTCCAGACCGTCTCGGCGAACCTGACGAGCTCGGCCTCCGGGGCGATCTTCCTGAGGTTCACGGGCGGATCCGGGTCCCTCTTCGACGTGGACCAGTTCACGATCGAGAAGTAGGGATTCCTTGTGAGACCCCGGCCCCGGGTGCCGCTGCGGCGGCCCCGGGGCCTTTCCTCTGACGTCCACCTCAACCGGGCGGCGATCACCTTCCCGTCCCTCACGGGGTGATGACGACCGGACACGGCGGGATCGTGGTCGTCGGCGAACTGGACGGGTGGTTCCTGGTTCTCGAGCCCAACGGGTGGGAATCGGCCGACGCGATCGCGGCCCTGTCACGGGGTGGCGAGGCGGTCTGCCTGGTCCTCGGTGACACGCTCAGGCACTACCACCTCCACTGCGCCCGCGACGGCCGGCACGTGTGCCGATACCGGTGGGCGACTCGCCGGCGGGGGAGCCGCTCCCGCTCTGTGTGAGCGTGTCCGACTGTTCCGCCGCTGGACCGCGCTCCCGTCTGAACGGCGAAGGCCCCCGGGAGGTTCTCCCGGGGACCTTCGCGACGGGGTCAGAATCCGCAGAGTTCGGCGAGGGACTTGTCCTCGGTCGCCTGGGAGTTCGGGGTCGGCGTGAGGGTCGGCTTGGCCGCCGTCGGGGTCGGGCTCGGGTCGGGGGCCGAGGCGACCGGGTTGGCGCCGCTCGGGGAGGCGGTCACGCCCGCCTGGACGGGGGCCGCCGCGCCGTTCGACTTGCGGATGGCCGTGGCGACCATGCGCTTGATCTTGTCCCAGTCGGCGCTGCCGGGCCAGATCTGCGGCGGGACGAACTGGGTGCTGGTGATCTTGGCGTCCTTCACCTTGACGCCGAGGTTCACCAGGTGCTCCAGCAGCGGGCGGGGGATGTCGGTCCGGAAGAGCCGTTTGGCCGCCGCGACGATCTTGTTGAAGTTGAGCAGGACCTTGTCGGGGGAGGCCTGCTGGGCCAGCGCGCCGATCACGCAGCGCTGGCGGCCCATCCGGGAGAAGTCGTCGCTGCCGACGCGGGAGCGGCCGTACCAGAGGACCTGCTCGCCGTTCAGGACGCGCTTGCCCGCCTTAATGGTGCCCGCGGTGCCGTAGACGCCGCCGTACTTGATGTCGGTCTGTACGTTGATCTCCAGGCCGCCGATCGCGTCGACGAGGGCGGCGAAGCCGTACATGTCGACCATGGCGTAGTAGTCGATGTGGAGGCCCAGCGTGGTGCTGATGGCGTCCTTGAGGGCGGCGGGGCCGCGGACACCCAGGTTGGGGTAGTCCTCGGCGTACTGCCAGACCTCGTTCAGCAGGCCGCCGTTGGGCAGTTCGGCGCGGAAGCCGTTCGGGAACTGCCTGTTGAGCGGGCTGTTCTTGCTGAAGTGGACGTGCTGGAGGTTGCGCGGCAGCGCGAACAGGACCGTGTTCCCCGTCTGCACGTTGACGCTGGCCACCTGCATCGAGTCGGTGCGCACGCCGGTCCGGTTGCCGGCCGCGTCGCCGCCGATGAGCAGGAAGTTGACCCGTTTCTTGCCGGCCCACGGGTCCTCGGCCTTGATGGGCACGGCCTGCGGGTTGGTGCTGTCGTGGTCGCTGGGGAAGTTGTCGAGGAGGCTCTGCGTCTGGTTCACGAAGTTCGCCGCGTACGCGAACGGCGCCATGACGCCCACGCACAACGCGCCCACCACGACCCCCGAGATGATCTGCCCCCGCTGGGGCAGCCGGTCGGGCGTCA
Source organism: Herbidospora galbida (assembly GCF_005233835.1). Lineage (GTDB taxonomy): Bacteria > Actinomycetota > Actinomycetes > Streptosporangiales > Streptosporangiaceae > Herbidospora > Herbidospora galbida. Next base: position 43,284 of record NZ_SZQA01000028.1, read on the forward strand.
GCGAGATGTACGACATGAGAATGAGCGCGAACCACGCCAGCGCGAGCGTGGCCGACCCGGTCAGCACGGCCGTCAGCGTGCTCTCGCGGACGGCCGAGCCGAGGTTGCCCAGGATCCCGATGCCGAACACCACGGCCGCCACCAGGACGACGCCGAACGTGCCGAGGAAGATGTAGCCCATCTTCCTGCGTCCGGCGCGCAGGTGCGCGGCGCCGGGCACGATCGCCGACAGCGCGGTCCACGCGATGACGCCGCCGGTGGTGAGCGGCCGTCCGAACTGCGGCGCCCGGCCGCCCGGCCCGCCCTTCGCGGGACCGCGCGGCGGCAGGGGAGCGGGCTTGCGCGGCGGTCCCGGACGGGTGACCTCGTCGTCGGCGATCCGCTGTTCGGCCGGCGGGCCCTGCACGGCGGGGGGCGGCGTGAACTGCGGCCGTCCGGAGTTCGGCGGGCCGCCCACATGGACGCCGCCGCTCGGAGTGCCCGTGGCGACGATCGTGTCGGGCCGGACGGAGGCCTGTGGGCCGGCGTTCTTCGGCACCGGGTCGGGCTGGGGGCCCGCGGTCTTCGGGATGGCGGCGAACGACCCGGTCTGCGGGGGTTCCGACGGACCGGAGGACTCCGCGGGGGTTTGCTGTTCTTCGTATGTTTCGTCGGCTACCCCGCCGGGGAAGTCCTCGGAGGACTTCTGAGGGCGCTTACGGGTGCGTCTCTGACGTGACTCGTCACCCGCGGCTCCCCCACGACGCATGGTCAACCGCTCCTCTGCTCGTTATTGCCCGTGCGATGCCCAGGGATTCTAGCCCTCAAATCTGGACAACACTGAACACATCCGGAAAGAAGGCTCTGTCTAGGAGACGGCCTTCGCGGGCATCGCCCATGTGTTGCACTGATACGCCTGCTGCTTCTGCCATCCCTGCCGGAACCACACCCCGTTGTTCGGCGGAGATCCGTGGTCACGCGGCCAGCCCGGGTGGTCGCCGAGGCTGCCCCAGAACGCGAACAGGTCGTTGCGGCGCGCGGCCGGAACGGGGTAGCTCGCCGCGACCGACCGCATGAACATCCCCGCGAAGCAGTTCGCCTGAAGTTCGAGCCGGCGGCTCAGCGCCAGCCGCTGCGCCTCCGACCCGGAGGCCAGGGTGCGCTCCCAGCGGGCCTGCGACAGGCCGGTGAGCTGCTGGACGTGGTGGCCGTACTCGTGGCCCATCATCGCCGTGTAGGCGCCGTGCCACGACGACATCCGGGCGTAGCCGACCGACTCGCCGTTGCCGTTCGCCATGGCCTTGGTCGAGGCGTACACCGACATGGTTCGCGGGCAGTAGTAGGGCGCCGCGCTGTTCGCCTGCGGGAAGTCGCCGCACGGGCCCCGGCCCTTACCCTTCGCGATGACCCACTTCGGCGGCTCGAACGGGATGCCGGCCCTCTCCAGCGCCGCCTGCCAGGCCCGGTCCATGCACTTGGCCGTCTTGAGGATGTGCGCCTTGATCTGCGCGTGGTCGAACACGTTCGCCCGCCCGCCCGGACAGCGGGTGCGGGGCAGCGCCCCGGCCGTGTAGACCGTGTTCTCCTTCAGCGACGTGTTGAGCGGCGCCCGCCGTTCCTGTACGGGCTGCTGTTCCCCCCGCTGCGGCTCGCGCGCCGGCCGGTCCCCCTCGCGTAACGAGGAGACGACCGGCTCCGACGCGCTCGGCCGTTCGCCGAACGACGCGCCGAGCACGACCACGACGAACGCGACCGCCATCAGCCCGAAGATCCCGCCGATGATCGGCCCCGCACTCGACTTCCGCCGAGGCTGCCAATGGGCGGGCATCTGCCGGGGCGGCCCATAGGGGCCTGCGGGGGCGGGGCGCGTCCCGGGCGGAAAGTGCGGCTGCTGCCGAGCCGACCCGGGCGGCCCCGGATGCCCAAGCGGCCCGGGATGCCCAGCCGGTCCCAGGTGTCCGGCGCCACCCTTGGGTGCCGGGCGGCCTGGACCGCCATGGGGCGCCGGGTGGCCCTGGCGACGCTGGTGCGGAGGCGTCGGCGGGTGCGGGTGTCCCGGCGAGTGCGGAGGGGCGGGCTGGGGGCCCGGGCCGGCTGGGGGAGGGGGTGCAGGGTACCCCTGTGAGGGCTGTCGTGGGCCGCCTGGACCGTATGGGTGACGTCCGGGAGGCGGCGGATACGGCTGCCCCATCTCTTCGACCCCCTTTGCTGAGATTGGGCAGAACAATACTGATTTCACACTCGTCACGGATGTAGCACCGTTCGCGCACGGGCGGTAATCATCCGAGGTGATCTCTGCGATGTTCCGGATTCGGACGGCTCGTCTGCCCTAGCGTCTTTGGCATGAATCTGCAACAGCTCCGCTATGTGGTAGCCACCGCAGAGCACCGCACCATGACCGACGCCGCACGGTCCCTCTACATCGCGCAGCCCGCGTTATCCCGCGCGATCCGGGACCTCGAACGGGAACTCGGCATGACCCTCTTCGCGCGTTCCGGGCGGGGAGTGGTCGTGACCGCGCAGGGGCGGCGGGTCGTCAAGCTCGCCCGGGAGGCGCTCGACGCCGTCCGGGAGATCGAGGCCCTGGCGACCCAGTCGCACACGGCGGGAGCCGAACTGCGCATCGCGTCGACGCCGAGCCTCGAACCGGGGCTCGCGGGTCGCCTGCTGCCCGCCTATGTGGCGGAGCATCCGGGGATCCGCGTGCACATCGTCCGCTGCGACGGGCGGGACAGCGTCGTCACCGCCGTCCGCGAGCAGCGGGCCGACCTCGGGCTGACCGACCTGCCGGTGCCCACCGACCTGGTCAGCCATCCGCTGGAGCGGCAGGAGATCGTGCTGATCTCGCCGCCCGGTCTCGACCTGCCCGATCCGGTGCCGATGAGCAGGCTCAACGGCATGCGGCTGGTGCTGCCCGGTCAGGGCAGCCCGCGCCGCCGGGAGTTCGACCAGATCTTCACCTCGTACGGTGTCCGCCCCATCCCCGCGCTGGAGTCGGACGAACGGGCCAAGTGGCTCCCCGCCGTACGCGAAGGTCAGGCCTCGCTCCTGTGGTACCGCGGCATGGCCGAGCAGGCGGCCCGCGCCGGCCTGGTCGTGCGGTCGCTCGACCCCGCCCCCAGGAAGATCATCGCGATCGTGCACGCCCGCAAGCGGCTGCCCGCGACCGCGCAGGACTTCGTGACCCTGGCAGAAGGAGGATCCGCCGCTTAAACGCTTGGACCGTTCCAAATCCGACTTGTCGGATTCGGGGCCGGATCGGTGGGGGCACTTCTGGATCGGCCATTTCCCGAAGCACTCCCTCGTCCCGGCAGTCGCGGAGAGGGCGCGGAGTAGGCTCGCTGACGATGTCTACTCTGCGCCTTCGTGGCCGTACGTTCGGCCCCGGCGACCACGCGATCATGGCCGTGGTCAACCGCACGCCCGACTCCTTCTACGACCGGGGCGCGACCTACGGCTTCGCCGCCGCCCTCGACGCCGTCTCCCGCCAGATCGACGCGGGCGCCGACATCGTCGACATCGGCGGCGTGAAGGCCGGACCGGGCGACGACGTCGACGTGGCGGAGGAGATCCGCCGGGTCGCCGACCTCGTGACGGCGGTCCGCGACCGGCACCCGGCCGTGATCATCAGCGTCGACACCTGGCGCGCCGAGGTCGGCGAGGTCGTGGCGGCGGCCGGCGCCGACCTGCTGAACGACACGTGGGGCGGCGTCGACCCCCGGCTGGCCGACGTGGCCGCCAAATACGGCATCGGCCTGGTCTGCGCCCACGCCGGACGCGTCGAGCCGCGCACCCGCCCCCACCGGATCGCCTACGACGACGTGGTGGGCGATGTGGTGGCGTACACGACCGACCTCGCGGAGAAGGCGCTCGCCGCAGGGGTCTCGCGGGACCGCATCCTGATCGACCCCGCCCACGACTTCGGCAAGAACACCTACCACTCCCTGGAGCTCAGCCGCCGCCTCGACGAGATGGTCGCGACCGGCTGGCCGGTCCTGGTCGCCGTCTCGAACAAGGACTTCGTCGGCGAGACCCTCGGCGGCCTCCCGGTCGACCAGCGCCACGCCGGCACCCTCGCCACGCTGGCGGTCTCGGCGGCACAGGGCGCGCGGGTCTTCCGCGTCCACGACGCCGCCTCGGCCCGCAAGGTCCTGGACGTCGTCGCCCGTCAGCCGTAGATCACTGACAGGAACCTGACCAGGATCGCCTCGCGGGTCTTCGCGGGAAGCGCGTCGAGGACCGCGTTGACCGCCGCCATCTCCGGCTGGTCGCGGGAGGTCAGGTCGATGCCGACCGAGGCGGCCAGTTCGACGAAGGTCGGGTCGTCGAGTTCGTCGAGGTTCAGGGAGGCGATCAGCTCCGGGAGTCCCTCCGGGACCACCGCCGGGCCGCGCTCGCGGGCGGCCTCGGCCGACTCGGCGATGACGGCGAGCATCGCGTCGACCCGCTCCAGGGTCACGCCGGTGACGGTGATGTGGAGGTTGGCGGGGATGCCCGCGTAGGAGAGCTGGGGCTGCAGGAACCAGCCGCGCTTGCGGGCCTCGTCGGCCAGCACGAACACGTCGACCTCGGGGGAGCCCGCGATGGCGACCAGGGCGGCCTGCGGGTCGCCCAGCACCCGCAGGCCCGGGATCTTCGCGGCGCCCTCGGCGATCCGGCGGGTGGCCTCCAGGGTGGTGCGGCCCAGTTCGAGGTAGCCCTCGCGGCCCAGCGCGTGCAGCGTGCCCCACGCGCCGCCGAGCGGGCCGGCCGACCGGGAGCTCTGCACGGTCGCGTTGATGATCGTGTAGCCGGGCCAGGCGGCCGAGGCGAAGTAGGCGCTGCGGCGCAGCGCGGCGTCCTTGAACAGCAGCACGGAGGCGCCCTTGGGGGCGTACCCGAACTTGTGCAGGTCGCAGGAGATCGAGGTGACGCCCGGCACCGACAGGTCGAACGGCGGCACCTCGGCCCCGGCCTCCCGCAGCCACGGCAGCAGCCAGCCTCCGACGCAGGCGTCGACGTGGCAGGGGATGTTCCGGGCCGCCGCGAGGGCCGCGACCTCGGTGACCGGGTCGATCACGCCCTGCGGGTAGGAGGGCGCCGAGACCACCACGAGCACGGTCCGCTCGGTGATCGCCGCCTCGACGCTCGCCGGGTCGACGGTGTAGGCGCCGAGGTCGACGGGCACGGCGACCACCTCGACCCCGAGGTAGTGCCCGGCCTTGTGGAAGGCGGGATGCGCGGTGACCGGCACGACCATCTGCGGCCGCTCGATCTTGGCGGCGTCGCGGGCCGCCTTCACCGCCAGCATGATCGACTCGGTGCCGCCGCTGGTGAAGATGCCCGGCGCGTCGGGCTGCCCGAGTTCGGCGGCGACGGCGCGGACGACGTCCTTCTCCAGGGCGACCATGCTGGGGAAGGCCGTCGGGTCGAGCATGTTGACCTCGAGCATGCCCGCGTACGCGGCCGCGCCCGCCTCGTGCACCTCGGGGCGGCCGGTGTCGTACACGTAGGCGGTGACCTTGCCGCCCCGGACCGGGAGATCGGCCTGCTGCGCCTCGGCCAGACGGGCGAGCAGTTCCTCGGCGGTCACGCCGTGGTGGGGGAGCACCGTGACATCTCCTGACATACGTTGACGACTCGGATCACTTTACGGAAACCTCTCATGTCCCGCTCAGACGACAGATGGGACCTGTTCCATGCGCGTGGCAGCCTTCGTTGCCGGACTGTTAGCCGTACTCGTGGCGGCTCCGCCCGCCGTCGCGTCGGCGACACCGACATACCCGACCTCGTTCCCCCTGCCCGCCGGCTTCCCGCCCGAGGGCGTCGCCGTCGACGAGGGCGGCTCGGCCTACTTCGGCTCCCGCTCCTCCGGCGCGATCTACAAGGTCGACCTGCGCAGCGGGCAGGGCAGGATCATCAACGAGGGCCCCGGCACGCCCTCCCTCGGCCTGAAGGTGAAGCGCAACCGGCTGTTCGTCGCCGGCGGCACCGCCGGGAACGCCCGGGTGCTCGACGCGCGGACCGGCAAGGTGCTCAAGAGCTACACCCTGGCCACCGGCGCCTCGTTCGTGAACGACGTCGTGCTGACCAGGGACGCCGCCTACTTCACCGACTCCACCAACCCCGTCCTCTACAAGCTCGACCTGGGCCGGTGGGGCCGCCTGCCCGCCGAGGCCCAGAAGATCCCGCTGACCGGCGACCTCGTCTACACGACCGGCATCAACGTCAACGGCATCGCCCAGACGCCCGACGGGAAGGCGCTGCTGCTGGTCCAGTCGAACACCGGCAAGCTGTTCCGGGTCGACAAGAAGACCGGCGCGACCAAGCAGGTCGACCTCGGGACCGAACTCCTCACCAACGGCGACGGGCTCCTGCTCGAAGGACGCCGGCTGGTCGTCGTCCAGAACTTCCTGAACACCGTCACCTGGGTGAAGCTCGACCGGCGCGCGACGAAGGGCACCATCGACCGGAAGGTGACCGACCCCCGGTTCGACGTGCCGACCACCGTCGCGGCCTTCAGAGACCGCCTCTACCTGCCGAACGGCCGCTTCAACACGCCCCCGACCCCGACGACGCCCTACGACGTCGTGGCCATCGACCGGCACTGACGGCACGATGGGGGCATGGCGACTGACGTAGCCGCGGCCGTCTGCGACTGGGAGGACGACCTCCGCCGCGCGGGCCGGGCCGCCCCCGCCGGGCTCTCGGTGATGTTCCGCGTGGGCGCGCCGGCGCTCGCCCTGGCCTTCGCGGCCGGGGCGGTGCCGGCCGCCGCCCTCGCCCCCGAGCCGTCGATCCTGGGAATCGCGCTCGTGCTCCTCTCCGCGATCCCGTGGGGCCGGTGGATCCTCAAGGGCGACGACGGGCCGTCGTGGTGGTTCGCGCTGGCGGTGCTGGTCCCGCTCGGGGCCGCCGTCCTGATCGGGCTGGACAGCCCGGTGGCGGCGCTGATGGCGCTGGCGGTCGGGCTGCTGCTGGTGGCGCTGAACGTCGGGTTCGCGCCCGTTCCGCTGGCGGCCGGGGTCGCCGGGCTGACCTACCTCGTGGCCGTCGCGGCGCTGGCGGGCGCGCCGCCGGTGGGCTGGGTGGCCCTGCACCTCGGCTTCGCCCTCACGCTGGCCGCCGCCTACGCGGTGCGGGTCAGCCACGACTCCAGCCGCCTGGTCGCCCGGGCCCTCGAGGCGCTGGCCCTCCAGCGGGCCGCCGACCAGCGGCGGATCATGGCGCAGGACGTCCACGACGTGGTCGGGCACACCCTCGCGGTGACCATGCTGCACATCACCGCCGCGCGGATGGCGATCAAGCGCTCCTCGGAGGCGGAGGCACTGGAGGCGCTCGAAGAGGCCGAACGGCACGGCCGGGCGAGCCTGGCCGACCTGCGGCGGCTGGTGAAGGTGCTGCGCTCGGGGGAGGAGTCGCCGACCGCACCGCAGCCGGGGCTCGCCGACGTCGAGGCGCTGGTGGAGAGCTTCCGCGCCGCCGGTTCGCCGGTCGAGTTCACCCTGTCCGTGGACGGGCTCGCGGTGGTGAACCCGGGGTCGGAGCTGGCGGCGTACCGGATCGTGCAGGAGGCCCTGGCCAACGCGGTGAGGCACGGAACCGGGGCGGCCCGGGTGTCGCTGACCCTGGCGGGCGGCGAAGTGGCCGTGGAGGTCGGCAACCCCGTCGGCGGCCTGACGGACAACGGGCCGGGAAGCGGGCTCGTGGGCATGCGGGAGCGCGCCTCCGCCGCCGGGGGAGATCTCACCGCCGGAATCCGCGACGGGGAGTGGCTCGTGTCGGCGAGGATGCCGGCGTGATCACCGTCCTGCTGGTGGACGACCAGCCTCTCGTCCGCGCCGGCCTCCGCCGCATCCTCGAACCCGAGGGGACCTTCACCGTCGTCGGGGAGTGCGACGACGGCGACCAGGTCGCCGCCGCCGTCGCCCGCTGGACGCCGGACGTGGTCGTGATGGACATCCGCATGCGGCGGGTCGACGGCGCCGAGGCCACCCGGCGCCTGGCGGGAGCCGTGCCGGTGCTGATCCTGACGACCTTCGACGACGACGACACCGTGGCGGCGGCGCTGGGCGCGGGCGCGGCCGGGTTCATCCTGAAGGACGCGCCCGGGGAGGACATCGTCCGGGCCGTCACGATGGTGGCCGAGGGCAGGTCGTGGCTCGACCCACAGGTGGCCGGACCCGTGCTGACGGCGTTCCGCAAGGTGGCTCTCAAGGAGCGGAAGGGGCGGTCGGCCGCGGCCCAGCTCACCCAGCGGGAGCGCGACGTCCTGGCCCAGATCGCGCGGGGCGCCACCAACGCCGAGACGGCCGCCGCGCTGCACATCTCGGAGGCGACGGTCAAGACCCACCTGGGCAACCTCCTGACCAAGCTCGACCTCAGGGACCGGCCCGCCGCCATCGTGTACGCCCACGACCACGGCCTGGCCTGATCACCACCAGATCGTCGCCAGCCAGACCTCGACCGCCGCCAGCACGATCAGCGTGACGTTCAGCCCGGTCTCCCTGACCTCGCCCCTCGACAGGTGCAGCCCGGTGGCCAGCACCTGGAGCACCGTGAACCCGATCGCGGCGGCCATCGCCAGGCCGGGCAGGATCCCGGTGGCGGGCGGCAGGACGAGCCCGGCCGCCCCGAGCACCTCCAGGACGCCGATCAGCCGGACCATCGGCATCGGGACGGTGTCCACCCAGCCCATCATGGGCCGGAGCCGCTCCTTGCTCTGGACGACCTTCTTGCCGCCGGCGTAGAGGTAGAACAGGGCCAGCAGTCCGGCGATGATCCAGTAGGCGACGGTCACGGCGTTCCTCCAATGGTCGGGCAGCCCATGATGGGGGAGCGCCGGATGCCGTACAAAAGGAACATCGGTGTGAGCAAGTAACCGGGAGTGGTCGTGTCGCAGTCCGAGAAGACCTGTCTGATCAGGGGAGACGCCGGTCGGACGGTCCGCGCCATCCTCGACCGCATCGGCAACAGGTGGACCCTGGTGATCGTCGCCACCCTCCACGGGAGGCGGCTGCGCTTCGGCGAGTTGCGCGAGCACATCCCCGGCATCTCGCAGCGCATGCTGTCGCTGAGCCTGCGTCACCTCGAACGCGACGGGCTCGTCTCCCGCACCGCCCACGCGGAGGTGCCGCCCCGGGTGGAGTACGAACTCACGCCGATGGGCCAGACCCTCATCGCCCCGGCGATCACGCTCGCGGAGTGGGCGGTGGAGCACAATCCCGGCATCGAACGCAGTCAGACGGCGTACGACTCACGCGAGGAGTCAGACCGGTAGCCGGACCGTCGCCCGCAGCCCCGGTTCCGCGTCGTCGAGCGCGATCGACCCGCCGTGCGCCTCCACGACCTCGCGGGCGATGGCCAGCCCCAGCCCCGTCCCCCCGTCGTCGCGCGACCGCGACGTGTCGAGCCGGGTGAACCGGTCGAACACCCGCTCCCGGTCCTCCGGGGGGATCCCGGGCCCGTCGTCGGTGACGGTGACGACCGCCCACGGCCCGGACTTCCAGAGCCCCACCCCGACCTTGTCGTGGGCGTGCCGGACCGCGTTGTCGATCAGGTTGACCAGCACCCGGCCCAGGTCCATCTCCGCCCCGATCACGACCACGGCCTCGGCGGGGATGTCGGCGTCCAGGCCGTAGCGGGAGGCGGTGCGGGTCACCAGCCGCCCGAGTTCGACCGGCTCGTGGCGCAGGGTCCGCCCCTCGTCGAGCCGGGCCAGCGCCAGCAGGTCCTCGGCCAGTTTCGACAGCCGCAGGGTGTCCTCCAGGACGCCTTCGGCCGTCTCGCGCCAGTCCTGGCCGTCGGGGTGGCTCAGCGCGACCTCCAGCTGGAGGCGCATGCTGGCCAGGGGGCTGCGCAGTTCGTGGGCGGCGTCGCTGACCAGGGCGCGCTGCCGCGAGCCGGCCTCCTCCAGGCGGGCCAGCATGTCGTTCAGGGTCATCGCCAGCGAGTGGACCTCGTCGTTGGCCTCGGGGACCGGCAGCCGCCGCGACGGCGACGAACCCGTGATCTCGGTCGCGCCCCGGCGCAGCGCGCCGATGGGGCTCAGGGTGCGGCCGATGATCACCCAGGACGCCCCGGCGAGGACGACCAGCAGCAGCGGGGTGCCGAGCAGCAGGACGTGGCCGGTCGTCCGCAGGGCGCGTTCGATCTCGCTGAACGACCGGGCCGCCAGGACCGTCACGCCGTTGTCGGCGCTCATCACCGTGACGCGCAGCACGGCCGGGATCCCGTAGGGGCGGCCGTCGAGGAACTGCGGCCTGCCCGAGTCGGCCGCCGTCCCGCGCGCGCCCTGCGGCAGCAGCGGGACCAGGCGGTCGGTCGACGGGGTCGCCGCGGTGATCCGGCCGTTCCGGTCGATGACCTGCACGATCGTCGCCTTCGTCGGGACGATCTCGCCGTCGAGCCGGTTCGCGTCCGACAGGGCCACGATCTCGCGGGCCCGGGAGGTCACCTCGTCGTCGATGGTGGCGATCAGCGAGCGCCCCAGGACGTTCACGAACACCCACGCCGCCACCGCCAGACCCACGCCGAGCACGGCCGTGGCGACCACGGTCAGCCGGACCCGCAGGCTGCGCCGCCGCCACCAGCGGAACGGGTTAGCCGCCATCGCTGGCCAGCCGGTATCCCGCTCCGCGCACGGTCTGCAGGGCGCCCCGGCCGAACGGCGCGTCGATCTTGCGGCGGAGGTAGCCGACGTACACCTCGACGACGTTGGGGTCGGTGTCGTAGGTGTCCCACACGTGCTCCAGGATCTCCGCCTTGGAGACGACCTCGTCCGGGTGCCGCATCAGGAACTCCAGCAGCGCGAACTCCCGGGGCGTGAGGTCGACCGTCTTCTCCGCGCGCCGCACCAGCCGCCGCGCCGGGTCGAGCGTCAGGTCGCCGGCCCGCAGCACCGACGGACGCCGTCCGCCGCCCCGTCGCAGCAGGGCCCGCAGCCGGGCGACCAGCACCACGTACGAGAAGGGCTTGGTCAGGTAGTCGTCGGCGCCCAGGTCGAGGCCGTCGGCCATGTCGTACTCGCCGTCCTTGGCCGACAGCATCAGGACCGGCACCCAGTTCTCCGCCTCGCGCAGGCGTTTGCACACGTTGTAGCCCGACAGGCGGGGCAGCATGATGTCGAGCACGACGATGTCGTACTCGCCCGTCGAGGCCAGGTGGAGGCCCTCCTCGCCGTCGTGGGCCAGGTCCACGGCGAAGCCCTCGGCGCGCAGGCCCCGTTGCAGGGCCGCGGCCATCCGTCGTTCGTCCTCCACCACCAGCACGCGCATTTCCCCATTTTGGGGGTTGTGTGCTGTGACCCGGCTGAGAGGAGTCTCAGCACGTCTCAGCCTCACCACAGGGCCGGGCGCGCATGGTGTGGGCACGTCCATCAGATTGGAGTGCATGAGATGTCCACGAGAGCACGCGCCGTGAGGTGGGGGGTTCCGGCGGCCGCCGTCCTGGTGGTGGCGGGCGCCATCGGAGCGGGCCCCGTCATCGCGGCGGTCCAGGGGGATCCGCAGCTGCCCGACCTGACCGCCGAGCAGCTGCTCACCGAGGTCACCGCGAAGTGGAGCGGGCCGGGGGACCTGCCGCCGATGTCGGGCACGATCGTCGAGACCGCGTCGCTCGGCATCCCGGGCCTCCCGGCCGCGCCGGTCGGCACCAGCCCGCTCGCGCTGCTGTCGGGTTCGCACGAGCTCAAGGTCTGGTACGGCTCCGCCGACCGGTTCCGCATCGCGATCCCCGGCGCCATGAGCGAGCAGAACGTGATCTACAACAACGGGCAGACGTGGTGGTGGGACAGCGCCGCCAACACCGCCACGAAGATCAAGCTGCCGACGGACGCCCCGGCCCCCGGCCCTCTGCCCACCGCGGTGACCCCGCCCGACGCCGCCCGCCAGGCGCTGGCGATGGCCGAGACCGACACGGCGATCAGCGTGGGGAACGACGCGACGGTCGCCGGGAGGGCGGCGTACGAGCTGGTGCTGGCGCCGAAGGCGGCCGAGTCGCTGGTCCGGGACGTGCGGCTGGCGATCGACGGCGAGACGCTGGTGCCGCTGCGGGTGCAGATCTTCGCCAAGGGCGCGGCCGAACCGGCCTTCGAGGTCGGCTTCGACTCGATCACCTTCGCCGAGCCCGCCGCCGAGAACTTCACCTTCACCCCGCCGCCCGGCGCGAAGGTGACCGAGGGCGACCTGCCCGCCTTCACCCGGCAGCAGCCCCAGATGCCCGCCGGCGACGTCGCGGTCACCGGGAACGGCTGGACCTCCGTCGTGACGCTGCCCTTCGACGCGGCCGCGCTGAAGGACAGTCCCATCCTGGCCGCGGCCAAACCCGTCGAGGGCGGCAGGGTGATCACCACCAAGCTGGTCTCGGCCCTCCTCACCGACGACGGCCGCCTCCTGGCCGGCGCGGTGACCCCCGAGACCCTGGAGAAGGCCGCCGGATGAACCCTCCCGCGATAGCCACGCGGGGCCTGACGAAGCGCTTCCCGGGAGGTCAGGTCGCCGTCGACGGCGTCGACCTGGCCGTCCCGGGCGGTTCCGTGTACGGCTTCCTGGGCCCCAACGGATCGGGCAAGACCACCACGATCCGCATGCTGCTCGGCCTGATCACCCCGACCGGCGGCACCAGCACCCTGTTCGGCGACCCCACCCGCGCGGCCCTGACGAGGGTGGGCGCGCTGGTCGAGGGCCCCGCCTTCTACCCGTGGCTGTCCGGCGCCGCCAACCTCCTGCGCCTGGACGCCGCCAACCCGGCGGCCGACCCGGCCTCGGCCCGGCGGCGGACGGCCGAGGCCCTCGACCGCGTCGGCCTCACGGCGGCGGCCGGGAAGCGCTACAAGGCCTACTCGCTGGGCATGCGCCAGCGCCTGGCCATCGCCAGCACGCTCCTGAGCCGCCGCGACCTGCTCGTTCTGGACGAACCCACCAACGGCCTGGACCCCCAGGGCACCCGCGAGGTCCGCGCCCTGATCAAGGACGTCGCGGCCGACGGCACGACCGTCTTCGTCTCCTCCCACCTGCTGGCCGAGGTCGAGCAGATGTGCACCCACATCGGCGTCATGCGGACCGGCCGCCTGGTCGCCCAGAGCCCGATGGCCGACCTCGGCGCGGGCGCGGCGGCCCGCGTCGAGGTCGAGACCTCCGACGTGACGGAGGCGGCGAGGGTCCTGACCGGCCTCGGCCTGCGCGACGTGCGGCAGGCCTCCGGCCGGGTCGGCGCCGAGATCGGCCGCACGGCTCCCGAGCACGTCAGCGACCTGCTGTTCAAGGCCGGGGTGCCGATCCGGGGTTTCCAGGTGATCAAGCCCAGCCTGGAGGACGTCTTCGTGGGGCTGACGGGGGAGGGCTTCGATGTCGACTCATGAGCGAACGGCCCCACCGCGCGAGGAGGGCGTCAGAGCCGCGGCTTCTCGCGACGGGCACGGCGCCGGCACCGTCGCGCCCGCAGAGGTTTCGGACCGGTTCGGCGGCCACCTGGCGGGTTCGCCGTTCGCGGCGGCGCCGAGGCGGGCCACGCTCCGGTCGACCCTCCGGCTCTTCCGGTCGGAGGTCGGGCTGATCTTCCGGCGGCCCAGGACCGTCGCGATGCTCGTCGTCGTCGCGGTCGTGCCCGTGCTCTGCGGGATCGCCATCCGGGTCTTCGGCGGCGACGGGGAGGCGCTGCTGACGCAGGTGGCCGGGAACGGGCTCGCGCTCGCGTTCGTCGCGTTCTCGTTCATGGTGCCGCTGATCCTGCCGCTGGTCGTCGCGGTCGTGGCCGGCGACGCCATCGCGGGGGAGGCGGGGCTCGGGACGCTGCGGTACCTGCTCACCGCCCCGGCCGGGCGGACCCGGCTGCTGGGCGTGAAGTTCGCCGGGATGGCGGTGTTCGCGCTGGTGACGTGCCTGGTCATCATGGTCGCGGGGCTGGTCACCGGGCTGGTGCTGTTCCCGGTCGGGCCGGTCACGCTGCTGTCCGGCACGACCGTGCCGCTCGCCGAGGGGCTGCTGAGGATCGGCCTGATCGCGCTCTACGTCACGCTCGGCATGATCGCCCTCGGCACGCTCGCGCTGGCCGTGTCGGTGTTCACCGACACCTCGATCGGCGCGATCGTCACCACGGTCGTGCTGGTGCTGGTCAGTCAGATCCTCACGCTGATCCCGCAACTCGACGCGGTCTCGCCCTACCTGCTCCCCTCGTGGTTCCAGCGGTTCGACGGTGCGCTCCGCGAACCGCTGGCCACGGGGGAGATGGGTCAGGGGGTGCTGGCGTTCGCCGCGTACATCGCGATCTTCGGGTCGGTCGCGTGGGCGCGGTTCACGTCCAGGGACGTCACGTCCTGAGTGGCCACATGTCGGCTCTAATCCTTCGCGAAGACGGATTCTGGGTCTGCCCCTGCGGGTAGCCGACTTTCTCTGTAGTGGTCGGCGGTCGCGGTGCGAATGGCGGCGACGCAGGCGGCGACGGCGGGGTGGTCGCCGGCGCCGCGGCGGTAGGCGATCCGGGTCCGGCGCCGGGCCGTCAGGGGCAGCAGGCTCACTCCGTCAGGCGGTCGGGCCGCACCGAGTTCGGGCACGAGAGCGACGCCCTGACCTGCGGCAACGAGGGTGAGGACGGCGGCGAAGTCGTCGACGTGGTGGCGGGCGCGGGGCGAGAACCCGGCCGCCTGGCAGGCCCGCACGGCGACGGTGTGGCAGAGGGTTCCGGGCGCGGACATGATCCATTCGGCGTCCCGGAACCCGGCCACGGGGTCGGCGAGTGACCCGGTGGCCGCCGAGCTCGGGACCGCGAGGTAGACGGTCTCGTCCAGCAGCGGTGTCGAGTCGAGCGTTGGGTCGGGGTCGACCGGGGCCAGGTCGTAGTCGTGGAGCAGGGCCACGTCGAGGCGTCGTTCTCGGAGCGCCTCGGGGGCGGCGGCCGGGTCGAGCTCGGTGACCATCAGGTCGAGAGCCGGATGGTCGCGGGCCAGAGCGACCAGCGCCGCCGGGAGCAGGGTGTGGACCGCTGTCGGGAAGGCGCCGATGCGGATGGTTCCGCTCAGGGGGGTGCGGGCGGCGGCCAGCGAGGCGGACGCCCTCTCCAGGGCGGCCAGCACGGTTTCGGTGTGGCCGACCAGGGCAACGGCGGCCGGGGTGAGGGCGACGCCCCGTCCCGTCTTCTCCAGCAGGGGCACGCCGGCCTCCCGTTGCAGCGCCGCGAGCTGCTGAGAGACCGCCGACGGGGTGTAGGCGTGAGCTTCGGCCACGGCCGCGATGGTGCCGAGCCGGGACAGATCGCGGAGCAGCCGCAGCCGGCGAACATCAAGCATAAGTTCAGCTTACGGATCCCTTCATGAATCGGAACTGGTCCTTCACATTGCTGCCACCCACGATGGAGGCATGACACTTGACGGGCTCTATGTCCCATTGATCACCCCGTTCCAGGATTCCGGCGAGGTGTCGCTCGACGCGCTCGAAGGGCTCGCGCGGCGGGTGCTGGCCGACGGGGCCGCCGGGCTGGTCGCCCTCGGGACCACGGGAGAACCCGGTTCGCTGGACGAGGCGGAGAAGCGGGCCGTGGTCGAGGTGGTGGCCCGGGTGTGCCAGGAGCGGTCGGCGCCCCTCCTCGTCGGCGCGAACACGGTCGAGGCGCTGGGGCGGCTCGGCGATCGAGCGTTCCGGAACCGCGCACCGGAGACGGTCGCCGCGCTCACCGTGGTTCCGCCGTTCGTCCGCCCTGGTGAGGACGGGGTGGTCGCGTACTTCACGCATCTGGCCGCAACGAGTCCGGTGCCTCTGGTCGTGTACGACGTCCCGCTTCGCACAGGTCAGCCACTGTCCGCCGAGACGCTGCGGCGGCTCGCCGCGATCCCTGGCGTGGTGGGGATCAAGTCCGCCACCGGCGGGATCGGTGACGTCGTCGTGGAGTTGCTGGCCGATCCGCCGGCGGGGTTCGCGATCCTGGGAGGCGACGACGCGTGCCTGTCGCCGCTGCTGGCGATGGGGGCGCACGGTGGCGTGGTCGCCTCGGCGTTGGTCGCCACCGCCGGCTTCGCCCGGCTCATCGACGTCTGGCGGGCAGGCTCGGTGACCGAAGCCCGCGACCTCGGACGGCGCCTGGCCCTGCTCTCGCTGAAGCTGTTCGCGGAGCCGAACCCCACGGTGATCAAGGAAGTGCTGCACGCGCGGGGCGACATCCCCAGCCCTTCGGTACGGCTGCCCCTCCTGGCCGCCGCGCCCGCCACAGTCGTGGCGGCGCTGAGCGCCGAAGCGTCGGCGACCCATCCATGTCGGATCATGCGCTGGAGAGACACATACCGAGAGGACGTGCATGACGGACACCGGTCCCCTTCATGACGCAGCGATTTTCGACCTTGACGGAGTGCTGGTCGACACCGCGCGCCTGCACTGGCGGGCATGGTCGGAAGTCGCCGGCGAGTACGGTTTCGCTCCCGGTGATGACGTAGCCGAGGCCGTCAAAGGAGTGGGGCGGACGGCCGCCGTCGCCATCGTGTTCCGCTCGGGAGGCGTCGCACTCGGCGAGGCGGAAGCCCATGTGGCCGCTGACCGAAAGAACACCCTCTACCAGCGGTATCTCGCCGACCTGGGGTCCGCGGACCTGCTGCCGGGCGCGGTCGAAACACTCGAAACGCTGCGCGCCTGGGGCCTGCCCATCGGCCTCGCCTCGGCGAGCCGGAGCGCCCGCGAGGTTCTGGCCCGCACGGGGATCGAGGACTACTTCGACGCGATCGTCGACGGAACGGTCATCAGCCAGGCCAAACCGGATCCGGCGGTCTTCCTGGAGGCGGCAGTGCGTCTCGGCGTGCTTCCGTGGCAGGCGGTCGTCTTCGAGGACGCGTCGGCGGGAGTGGAGGGAGCTCGGCGGGCAGGCTGCCATGTCGTGGGCATCGGCGATCCGGGCGTGCTCGCCGCGGCTGACACGGTCGTCGCCAGTCTTGAGTCCGCGCCCTTGACCGAGCTCTTCCGAAAGCACGTCCCCTGACTGAGCCGGGCAGCCGCCCCCAGCCGGAGAGGCGGCAGGGACGGCGGCGCTGAACGCCGACCGCCGAAGTGCCGACCAGCAGGCGTCGGTGTGAGAGCCCACCCCAAGGGGGTCTTCGTGGCCGGTCACCACCGCGACTTCGGGCCGCCTCGCTCGGGTCTGCCGGCGGATTCGCCGATAGGAAGCGCCGCAGCACGGCCACGAGCAGGCAGCCTTCCGGCAGGGTCCGCAACGCGGCGAACCCCCGAGGGACCGGAGGCATGGGCAGGGCGGCCAGGTGCTGCCGCATGAGGCGGACCTTGTCCGCATCATCGGCCAGCGCCGCCGGGCCGCCCGCCGCCCGTACCGTCTGCCCGAGTGGCACCGCGAACGCGGCGTGGGTCTTGAGCCGGGCGTCGATGTGCGGCTCGGCCTCGGAGTTGAGCCCGGCGGTGCGGAGCACCTTCACGATCCGTTCCAGTCGCGGAGTGGTGCGCCCGTCGGGTCAGGAAGGTGGTCGCGCGGGTCTCATGACGATCCTCTTTCGGCCGGGAGGCCGTCGGTGAAGGTGAGCGCCGGGCGGACGATCGTCCGGAACAGCTCCCGGCGAGAGGCGGCGTCCTCCTCCCGGCCGCTCCGCACAACGATCGAGAACCCGATTCCCGTGTGGGCATCGCCTTCGCCGAGCTCGACAAGATGCGGTTCTGGCCGGCCACCTAGCGGCTCGACGGAGGGCTTCCGCCGAGCCGCCCAAGGCGCTCCGGCTCATCTCGCGATCTTCGGGTCGGTCGCGCGGGCGCGGTTCAGGTCGCGGGACGTCACTTCCTAGGCGGTCGGCTTGCGGCGCAGGGCCGCGATGGCGACGCCCACGCCCGCGATTCCCACCACGACGCCGATGCCGCCGATGAGGCGGGCGGTGCCGTCGCTGGAGCCCGAGTCGTGGGCGTCGGCGGCGACCGGGGAGGCGGCCACGGCCGGGGAGGCGGCTACGGCCGGGGCGGCGCTCGGGGCGGCCGAGGCGGCGGCGCCGTGGTGGTCGTCACCGGTGGGCGGGGTGAGCTTCAGGGTCGGGACGGGGTGCTCGGCCTCGCTGCCGTCGGCCTTCGGCTCGTCCTTCCAGTCGACG
This sequence comes from Herbidospora galbida, assembly GCF_005233835.1. Classification (GTDB taxonomy): domain Bacteria; phylum Actinomycetota; class Actinomycetes; order Streptosporangiales; family Streptosporangiaceae; genus Herbidospora; species Herbidospora galbida. Next base: position 61,303 of record NZ_SZQA01000028.1, read on the forward strand.
ACCTCGCCGCTGCTGTAGGTCTGCTTGGTCGGGAAGTAGAGGTGGTCGGTTGTGGTCGGCAGGCCGCCGAGGGAGACCTCGAACTCCTGGAACTCGCCCGGCTTCACCTCGCCGCCGGTCCAGGTGATCTTGGTGACGGCCTCGGTGATCTCGCCGTACTGCGACTGGACCGGGGTGGGCAGCTTGCCCTCGGTCACCTCGGCCTTCCAGCCGGGGACCGGCTTCACCGAGACGAACGGCAGCGGGGCGTCGACCGGGAAGGTGACCTCGATCTTGGTGGTCGAGGCGTCGTCGCGCTCGTTGGGGACGCGGAAGGCGACCTTGCTGAAGCTGCCCTGCTCGACCGAGCCGGGCTGGACGGTGACGTGGGCCAGCGCCGGGAGGGCGAAGCCGAGGGTGAGCGCGGTGGCGGTGGCGGTGATCGCCAGGGCGCGGCGAAGAACGGACATGACAAGGACTCCACTGGTCGTGCGGAAGGAAAAAGGGGACGGGCTGCCTAGATCCCGGCCAGTGGAGGGCCGCGCCGGACGACGGCGTGCCGGAGGGGACGTACCGGAGAGAGCGCGACGGCAGCGGCGCGGACCCGCGTCTGACGCGGCAGGGCTGGGACCGGCGGCGCCTTGAGCACCCGCCAGGCGCCGACGCCGAGGCGTCGCAGCACCGCCCACAGGGCGGCCTCGCCCCGCGCGAGCCACCAGGCGGTGACCAGCGAGGCGGTGAGGTGGGCGAGCACCATGCCGAGGGAGACCCCGAGCCCGCCGTGGTCGTGGTCGGGATCGGTCAGCGGGCCGATCAGCACGCGGGCGGTCTGCCCTTCGGTGAACAGCTCGTGCAGCAGGAACTGCGCCGCGACCTGCACCCCGCCGATGACGCCGAGGGACCGCTCACGGCCCGCGAGTGCGAAGGCGCCCCCGAAGACGGTGAGCATGCCGATGGCGAGCGCCCCGAGGGTCGGCCCGTCGCCCCCGGCGGCCTGGTGGCCCCCGGCGGCGAGGACGACGCAGACGGCCGCGAACGAGCCGGACCGCGCGAACCTCAGGGCGAGTCCTGCGGGCGAACCTGGGGGGTGATCGCCGGAAAGGAGCGGGCGTCGCCTGATGCGCGGGGGCTCCGGCCGATCACCACGGCACCCGTGCGACACCGCTGTGTCTGCTGGGATCGGGTGGGTCTTCGGCATGGCGCGCACATCTTCTCACGCTTTGCCGGGATGTCACCCCGCCGCCAAGCGATCCCGTCAGGAGCAGTGCGATATTTCGGTTTTTGTCGCTAATGTTGCCGCGCGGACCAAGAACGTTTTCGAGGTGGGTGACATGCGGCACTTCATCGGGCTGCTCGTCGGGATCGTCGTCGCCGCCGCTCTGCTGTTCGGCGGGGGCTGGGCCTCACGGGAGTCGCTGCGAGGGTCCGTCGGTGACATCGACCCCGTCCGCGACCCCCGGATGCTGATCGCGCTGGGGATCATGGCCGTCGTCGGCCTTTTTCTCGGGGTGGTCATCGCGGGCCGGATCTCGCCGATCGCCGCGTTCGTGCCCTCGATGGTGCTGCTGGCCTGGACGGTCGTGTACGCCATCGACGTCTCCCGCGCCACCAGCCTGGCCCCCGTCGGCGCCGGCCTCCAGAAGGAGATCGCCGAGGCCGGCCAGGGGATGCTCGCGCTGCTGTCGTCGGGCGTCTACGGCCTGGTGGGGATCGCCCTGTTCGTGCCGGTGCTCATGCCGTCACGGTGGGCGGGTCCGCATCGGGAGTACGACGAGGAGTACGAGGAACAGCCGGAGTACTACTGAGGTAGAGGTGCGCCACGACGTCTTCGATCGATTCCTGCCCGGGGACCAGCGCCCGCAGCTGCGCCACGCTCCCGTCGAAGGCCAGCCGCCCGTGGTCGATCAGCAGCACCCGACGGCAGAGCCGCTCGACGTCGCCCAGGTCGTGGGTGGTCAGCAGCACGGTCGTGCCGCGTTCGGCGTTCAGCCGGGCCAGGAACGACCGGACCTCGCCCTTGGCGACCACGTCGAGCCCGATCGTGGGCTCGTCGAGCACCAGCACCTCGGGATCGTGCAGCAGCGCGGCGGTGATGTCGCCGCGCATCCGCTGGCCCAGGCTGAGCTGCCGGACGGGCGTCTTCAGGAACGGGCCCAGCTCCAGCACCTCGGTCAGCTCGGCCAGCCGCGCGCCGAACCGGTCACGATCTACTTTGTAAAGGAGCCGGACCAGTTCGAAGCTGTCGCGCAGCGGCAGGTCCCACCACAGCGTCGTCCGCTGCCCGAAGACCACCCCGATCCGCCGCGCCAGCGCCTTCCGCTGCCGCGCCGGGTCGAGCCCGGCCACCAGCGCCCGCCCGCGCGTGGGGGTCAGGATCCCGGTCAGCATCTTGATCGTCGTCGATTTCCCGGCGCCGTTGGGGCCCAGGCAGCCGACGAACTCGCCGGCCTCCACCCGGAAGGTCAGGTCGTGTACGGCCGGGACGACCGCCCCGCGCACCTTGAAGTCGCGGCCCAGAGAGATGGTCTCGATCATCAGTTCCCCGTCGATCGGTAACGGCGGATGCCCGCCCGCCACGCGAGGGCGGCCACGGCGGACAGCAGCAGGGCGGCCAGAGGAGAGGCGAAGCGGAGCCAGCCGGGCAGCCCGAGGGGGTCGGGCTGCCCGAGGACGTAGAGGGCCGGCTGCCAGTTCACGAAGGCCAGCGGCACGATGTAGGTCACCCCTCGGACGAGCTGCTCGCCGTAGACCGACAGCGGATACTGCGTCAGCGTGACCCCGCCGTAGGTGAAGGCGTTGGCGAGCTCGGGGGCGTCGACCAGGACGAACTGGAGCGCCGCCCCGAGCGTGAACACCGCCGTGAAGATCACCACGCCGCAGACGATCATGACCGGCACCATCCACGCCCGCGACCACGGCACGACCGGCAGCGACAGGCCGAGCACGATGACCGCCTGGGCCAGCCGCCCGATCCGGTGGGCGCCGAAGCCGTCGGCGGCCATCTGGACGAAGGGAGAGACCGGCCGGATCAGCATCGTGTCGAAGGTGCCGGCCCTGATGTGCTGGCTGAGGCGCTCGACGTTGCCGAAGAGCATGTCGGCGAGGGCGAAGGAGACGCCGCTGGTGCCGTACAGGAACATGACCTCGCGGAGCGAGAACCCGCCCAGGGTGGTGACGTGGGTGAAGACGATGCCGATGGCGACGGCGTCGAGGGCGTTGATCGCGAACGAGCTGACGATCGAGACGGCGAACGAGGTGCGGTACTGCGCCGAGGCGCGGACCCACGTCCAGGCCAGCAGGAGGTAGTCACCCACCCTGCACCACCACCTTGCGCCGGGCCGCCGCCGTCAGCAGCGCGCCGAGGCCGAGCAGGGCGACGGCCCAGAAAAGCTGGAACCCCAGGGCGCTCCACGCCGGTTCGGCGCCGAGCCACACGTCGGCCGGGACCTGCACCATCGCCGCGAACGGCGAGGCCTCCGCGACCGTGCGCAGCCAGCCCGGGAACAGCCCGAGCGGGAGCACCATCCCGCTGAAGAAGAAGGTCAGCAGGGCCGAGAGGGTGTGCATGCCCCGGTCGTCGGTGGTCCAGCACGCCGCGAGCGTGACGAGGTAGCGCCAGCCGAAGCTGACCACGATCCCCAGCACGAACGACGGGAGGAACCAGGGGGAGACCGGCAGGACCATGGTGAACATGACCGCCCCGGCGATCGAGGGCGGCAGGCTGCGGGCCAGGGTCAGGTAGGCCGCCCTGCCGAGGTCCTCCGAGAGGCTCCAGAGCAGCAGGGGAGCGGGTCTGACCAGGTCGAACGCGATGTCGCCCGACCTGATGCGGTCACCGAACGACAGGCCCCGGCCGAACACCTGCATGGGCCCGATGAAGCCCTGGGTGAGGAAGCAGAAGGTCACGGCCTCGGTGAGGCTGTATCCGGCGAGGCCGGGGCGGGCCTCCCACAAGGCGATCAGGACATAGGCCCGCAGAACGCCGAAAACCGTGTTGGTGAAGGCCCCGGCGAGCGCCGCGGCGAGGTAGGTGCTGTGACGGCGGAAGCCGTACTGGAACAGGCGCAGGTAGAGGACGAAGTCGGCCACCTCCCGCCGAGGATCGTAACCCGGTGATTCACCCCTGCCGATCTGCGTAACCCCTGTGTAACATCCTGGGTTACCTAACTAGGCATAAGGGAACGAAACGGACAAGGAGGGATCCGCATGAACGCTGACATCGACGTGGACGTTCGCCCGGAACACCCTTTGAGCTGGCAGGCCATAGCGGCCAACGGGCTGTTGCGGGGCACCATGAAGCCCATATCGGCCGTCCTTCTCCGTACGACCGCCAGCCTGGTGGTCGCCAACCGGATCATCGAGCTGGGCGGACGCCTGCCCGGACTGGTCCCGCCGACCGTCTCGATCGAACAGGAGTCGTTCGGCGCCTGCTCGGGGGAGTGGGTACGCGGGTCCGGTCAGCCCGACTCCGATCTCCAAGAGCTCGATGAGAGCAAGGTCGTCCTCTATCTCCATGGGGGCGGCTATTTCATCTGTTCTCCAGTGACGCACCGGCCGATCACGTGGCGGCTGTCGGCCGTGACACAGCGGCCGGTGCTGGCGCTCGACTACCGGCAGGGCCCCCAGCACAAGCTGGCCGAGTCGCTCGCCGACGCCCTGGACGCCTACCGCGCCCTGCTCGACCGGGGCTTCGCCCCCGAGGGCATCGTGCTGGCCGGCGACTCGGCCGGGGGCCACCTGGCCCTGGCGATGCTGCTCTCCCTCCGCGACAACGGGCTGCCGCTCCCCGCGGCGGCCATCTGCCTGTCTCCCTGGGCAGACCTCAGCGACGAGCGCAAGACCGCCAACCGCTGGGCCGACCCGCTGCTCCCCGCCGGCCGGGTCGAGTGGATGGCCCGCCGCTGGACCGAGGGCCTGGACAACCGCGACCCCCTCGTCTCCCCGGTCTTCGGCGACTACACGGGCCTGCCGCCGCTGATGATCGTCACCAGCACCACCGAGGTGCTCCGCGAGGAGGCCCACCGCGTGGCCGAACGGGCGCGTGCGAACGGGGTTCCGGTGCGGTATGAAGAATGGCGGAAGATGCCCCACGTCTTCGCGCTCATGGCCGACATACTGCCCGAGGCCCGGCTGGTCTTCCCCAACATGGGCCGCTTCGTCGAGGCGGTCGAGGCCGCGGCGAAAGCCGCCGGCGGCGAAGTGGCGGCCTGAGGCGAGTGACTGTTGGTACCGCTGTGACCTGGCGTTTGTTACCCCCAGGTCGTAGTGACCTAACCCGTTATGCCGCTTCTGCCTAGTTGGAGGCGCGGACCGTTCCATCCGGCCACAGTGTGCCTTGCGTACTTCTTTGGATCGGAGAGGTAACTTCCGGATGGCACGAGGCGGAACGGGCCCCCAGAACGGCATGCCGCCCGGCGTGCGGCCACTCACCGTGGGAGACCCGGTCATCATTGGCCGATATCTGCTGCTCGGCCGCCTGGGCACCGGCGGCATGGGCGTGGTCTACCTCGCGGAGCATCCGCAGGGCGGCCTGGTGGCGCTGAAGACCCCCCACCCGATGCACCTGTCCGACCCGACCCTGCGCGCCCGCTTCACCGAAGAGGTCGAGTTCTCCCGCCGCGTGGCGCCCTTCTGCACCGCCGCCGTGATCGAGGACGGACACGACCGCGACCGCCCCTACCTCGTCACCGAGTACATCGCCGGGCCCGGCCTGTCGCAGGTCGTGGCCGCGCGCGGCCCGCTCACCCCCGACCTCGCCTACGGCGTCGCCCTCGGCACGGCCGCCGCCCTGGTGGCCACCCACGAGGCCGGGCTGGTCCACCGCGACCTGAAGCCCGGCAACGTGCTGCTGTCGCCGAGCGGCCCGTTCGTGATCGACTTCGGCATCGCCCGCGACCTCGACACGCTGGCCGCGCACACCCAGGCCGGGCAGATCATGGGCAGCCCCGGCTGGGTCGCCCCCGAGCGGCTGACCGGCGGCCCGGCGATCCCCGCCTCCGACGTCTTCTCCTGGGGCTGCCTGGTCGCCTTCGCCTCGACCGGCTACCACCCGTTCGGGGCGGGCGAGGCCGAGGTCGTGATGCGCCGGATCCTGCTGGAGGAGCCCCGGATCTCGGCCGTGCCCAAGCTGCTCTGGGACACCGTCAACGCCGCCCTGCGCAAGGAGCCCGCCGAACGCCCCGACGCCGCCGAACTGCTGTCGGCCCTGCTGGCCGCCGGAGGGGTCGGTCTGCCGCCCGACCTGCGGGTGGCCGTGGCGGAGGTCATGGAGGAGATCTGGCAGCCGGTGCCCTACCCGCGCGGCGGCGAACTGAAGGCCGTCGCGGCGGCGCCCGAGACCGGCGTCCGGGGACGCCGCCGCCGGTCCGGCTCGACCACCCAGCACGCCGGCTACGCCGCCCTGGCCACGGTCACCATCGCGGCGATCACGGTCGTGGCGGCCACCAGTTCCCCGGCGGGCGGCGTGCAGACCGCCGAACCGCCGCCGGCGGTGCCGATGGTCGTGCTGCCCAACGAGGCGGCGGCCTCGCCCGAGGTGCTCGGCACGTCCCGGCCGCCGGTCGAGGGCGAGGTGCCGCCGATCGGCGAGGAGGGCGCGCAGGTCACCGTGACGGCGACCCGGACGATCACCCCGTCGTGGCCGCCGGGCGAGGACCCGTGGAACACCTCGGTCCCGTCGCCGCCTCCCGGAGAGCCGACCTGGACCCAGGGGCCGCCGGACAACCCGGGCCCGACGAACAACCCGACGCCGACCCGCCCGGTCCCGACGGGCGGGATCACCACGGAACCCCAGTGGGGCGACGAGGAGTCCCCGCAGCCCTCGCCGTCTCCGCCGGCCTCCCCGAGCCCGTCGCCTTCCCCGAGCCCCTCACCGTCGCCGTCACCGTCCGCTGGGTGATCCTCAGGCGCATTCCCGGGTCGACACGGGGGCGGTGGCTCTCAGGCCGTCCGCCGCGGGGCGGGCGATCTCCCTGGTGGTGAGTATGTAGCTGCTGCCGGGCTGGTCGAGGTTGGCGGCGAAGATCATCCCGACGACGTCTCCGTGCGGCCCGAACAGTGGCCCGCCCGACATGCCCGGGTCGACGGCGGCCGTGAGGACGAGCACCTCGCGCGACACGGCGCGCTCGTTGTAGAGGTCGTTGACGAGAGCGGGCCTCGGCGGGCCGGCCTCGCCCGACCGCACGGTGAACTTCCCGTCCTTCGAGTAGGCGGCGAACGTGGCCCGGTCGCCAGGATCGACCGAGTCGAAATCAAGGAAATCGGCGTCCAGGCCGGCCACCCGCAGGACCGCGACGTCCCGTTTCGGGTCGAAGACGACGACGTCGCCCCTGTGGCGTCTGCCGTCGGCGTCGGTCACCGTGATCGGGCTTTCGGCGCCCGCCACGACGTGCGCGGCGGTCAGCACCCGGTCGGGTGAGTAGGCGAACCCGGTGCCCATCCTTCTGTCCCCGGCGCACGAGGGGGTGGTGGCGGTCAGCCTGACCACGTTCGGCCGGTGCGCCGCGACCTCAGCCGGCACCGACGCCGACGCCGACGGGGTGGCCTTCGCCGCAGTGGGCACCGCCCGCGTGGGCGGTTGGACCTCCTGGCCGCATCCCGCCACGGCGATGAGTGCGGCGAGGCCGAGTAACTTCCCGATCATCCGCCGGAGCCTACTGGGAACGGCCCCGCCGCCGCTCCTACGTCAGATCCTTCGAGGGTGACCTGCGGCGTCGCGGCGGCGGGGCCGGGCTTCTAGTGGAACTGGTCGGCCTCGGTCGAGCCTCGGTAGGCGGTCGTCGAGGAGTCGGGCGAGATGGCGGTGCTGACCAGGTCGAAGTAGCCGGTGCCGACCTCGCGCTGGTGCTTGGTCGCGGTGTAGCCGCGCTTCTCGGCCGCGAACTCGGCCTCCTGGAGGCCCACGTACGCCGACATGCCCTCTTCGGCGTAGCCCCGGGCCAGGTCGAACATCGAGTAGTTCAGCGAGTGGAACCCGGCCAGGGTGATGAACTGGAACTTGTACCCCATGTGGCCGAGCTCGCGCTGGAACTTGGCGATCGAGGAGTCGTCCAGGTGCTTGCGCCAGTTGAACGACGGCGAGCAGTTGTAGGCGAGCATCTGGTCCGGGTAGCGGTCCTTGATCGCCTCGGCGAACTGACGGGCGACGTCCAGGTCGGGCGTGCCGGTCTCCATCCACAGCAGGTCGCTGTACGGAGCGTAGGCCAGCCCCCGCGCGATGCAGGGCTCGATCCCGTTGCGGACCCGGTAGAAGCCCTCGGCGGAGCGTTCGCCGGTGCAGAACCGCTGGTCGAGCGGGTCGACGTCGCTGGTCAGCAGGGTCGCGGCCTGGGCGTCGGTCCGCGCGATGACCAGAGTGGAGACGCCGCAGACGTCGGCCGCGAGGCGGGCCGCGTTGAGGGTCTTGACGTGCTGGGAGGTCGGGATCAGGACCTTCCCGCCGAGGTGGCCGCACTTCTTCTCGGACGCGAGCTGGTCTTCCCAGTGCACGCCCGCCGCGCCGGCCGCGATCATGCCCTTCATGAGCTCGAAGGCGTTGAGCACGCCGCCGAATCCGGCCTCGGCGTCGGCGATGATGGGCGCCAGCCAGTGCGGCGCGTCCTCGACGCCCTCGGCCCAGGTGATCTGGTCGGCCCGCAGCAGCGCGTTGTTGATGCGCCGGACCACGGCGGGCACCGAGTTGGCGGGGTAGAGGCTCTGGTCGGGGTAGGTGTGGCCGCCGAGGTTGGCGTCCGCGGCGACCTGCCAGCCCGACAGGTAGATGGCCTTGAGCCCGGCCTTCACCTGCTGGACGGCCTGGTTGCCGGTGAGGGCGCCCAGGGCGTTGACGTAGTCCTCGGTGTGCAGAAGGTCCCACAGCCGCTTGGCGCCGAGGCGGGCCAGGGTGTACTGCTCCTGGACGGACCCGCGCAGCCGCACGACGTCGTCCGGGGCGTAGGTGCGGTCGATGCTGGACCACCGGGGATTGGTGTCCCAGTCATGACGCAGCTCGGCGGCGGCTGACCTGAGGCGTTCCGACATCATCTTCTCGGTCACTCCCTTGTTGCGTTGGGTCGTCACCTGGGGTGCTTGTTTCCGAGTTTGTGTTGATGTCAAGAGACCAAACAAGTCGAGATGTCTAGAAATATGGCCAAATATTCGCGGGGCGGAAATTCGTTCCCGTGTTGCGGTGCGAAGAAACATCGAATTTCCTATAAGGACTAGACCAATCGATGTGAGCTGAGTCACTCGCACTGGAAGATGTCACGAAATTTCGCCTATCCTTACGAGATGCCCTCCGTGCTCGGCGAAGAACCGCTGTCTTTGACGCAGGAGATCGACCTGCTCGCGTTCGGGCAGCGTCTCAAACACCTCCGCCGCCAGCGCGGCCTCACCCTCTCCGACCTCGGCGAACGGGTCGGCCGGGCGCCCAGCCAGCTCTCCCTGCTGGAGAACGGCAAGCGCGAGCCCAAGCTGTCGCTGCTGAAGTCGCTGGCCGCCGCGCTCGGCGTCCCGGTCGAGGAGCTGCTGCGCCGGCAGGCCCCCAACCGCCGCGCCCAGCTGGAGATCGCCCTGGAGGAGGCCCAGCGCGACCCCCTCTACACCTCACTGGGCCTGGGGAGGCTGAAGGTCTCCGCGCGGGTCCCCAACGACGTGCTGGAACACCTTCTCGGTCTGTACGACGAGCTCAAGGCCCGTCAGGCCAAGGGCACCGCCACCCCCGAGGAGGCGCGGGCCGCCAACGCCGAGCTGCGGCGCAAGCAGCGCGAGGCCGGCAACTACTTCCAGGAGATCGAGAGCGCCGCCGCCGAGGCCCTGCTGTCGGTCGGCTACCGCACCGGCGCCCTGTCCCAGAGCATGATCCAGGCCCTGGTCGCCCACTACGGCTTCACTGTGCACACCGCCCCCGACCTGCCGCGTTCGGCCCGTTCGGTGACCGACCTGCGCAACCACCGGATCTACCTCAAGCGCGAGCAGCTCGGCATGCACACCCCGCGCACGATCCTGCTCCAGACCATCGGCCACATCGCCCTGGGCCACCACAAGCCCCGCGACTTCGCCGACTTCCTCCGCCAGCGGGTCGAGGCCAACTACTTCGCCGCCGCCGTGCTGGTCCCCGAGGCCGCCGCCGCCCCCTACCTGCTGGAGGCCAAGCGCGACCGCGCCCTGTCGGTCGAGGACCTTCGCGACGTGTTCGCCGTCTCCTACGAGATGGCCGCCCACCGCTTCACGAACCTGGCCACGCACCACCTCGACCTCGTCTGCCACTTCGTGCGCAACGACGCCGGGGGGATCATCTACAAGGCGTACGAGAACGACGGCATCATCTTCCCGGCCGACGAGCAGGGCGCGATCGAGGGCCAGCGGCTGTGCCAGCAGTGGTCGGGCCGGCAGGTGTTCCGGTCGCCCGACCGCTACTCGGTCTACCACCAGTACAGCGACGGCCCCACGGGCACCCACTTCTGCGTCGCGCACGTCGACCCGTCCCACGAGAAGGACTTCGCGATCACGCTCGGCGTGCCGTTCCGCGAGTCGCGCTGGTTCCGGGGCCGCGAGACCACCCGGCGGACCAAGTCGAACTGCCCCAACGGCGACTGCTGCCGCCGGCCGCCGGCCGAGCTGGCCCAGCGCTGGGAGGGGTACGCCTTCCCCTCGGCCCGCGCCAACTCCCACGTGCTGGCCGCGCTGCCGCCCGGGTCGTTCCCCGGCGTCGACGAGGCCGACGTGTACGCCTTCCTCGAACGCCACGCCGCCGATTAGAACGGTCACGACACCCCATAAGGTGTGTGCGTGACGTGCAGGGGGGAGTGCGGGCGTGCTGCCTGAGGTGCTGGCGTGGTCGGGCAGGCGATCGTCGTCGGCGTCCGACTGGCCCCTTCCGGCGCTGCTCGACGCCAAGGGAACCACGACCATCAGCGTCGTGCTCCCGGCCCGGAACGAGCGGGAGACCGTCGGCGAGATCGTCGCGGCGATCCGGCGCGATCTCCCCGGCCTGGTCGACGAGCTGGTCGTGATCGACTCCCGGTCGACCGACGACACCGCGGCCGTGGCCGCGCGGGCGGGCGCGACGGTGATCGCCCAGGACGAGATCCTGCCCGACCTCAAGCCGCTCGACGGCAAGGGCGAGGCCCTCTGGAAGTCGCTCGCCGTCACGTCCGGTGACCTGCTGGTCTTCATCGACTCCGACCTGCGCGAGTTCGAGACCTCGTTCGTCACGGGGCTGCTGGGGCCGCTGCTGACCGACCGCACGGTGGCGTACGTGAAGGGCTGCTACGACCGCCCGTTCGGCGCCGAGCAGACCGGCGGCGGCCGGGTGACCGAGCTGGTCGCCCGCCCCCTGATCAACCTGCACTGGCCCGAGCTGGCCGGGTTCGTCCAGCCGCTCTCGGGCGAGTACGCCGGCCGCCGGACCGCCCTGGAGCGGGTGCCCTTCGTGACCGGCTACGGCGTGGAGCTCGGCCTGCTGATCGACCTGCTCGACCTGTGCGGCCTCGACGCGCTGGCGCAGGTCGACCTCGGCCGCCGCGTCCACTCCCACCAGTCGACCGAGGCCCTCGGCGGGATGGCCGCGCAGATCATGCAGACCGCCTGGTCACGGCTGAGCGGCGTGCCGCTGGGGAACGCACAGCTGCGGCTGACCCAGTTCCGGCGCTCGGCGCTGGGCCACGAACCGGTCGAACACGATGTCTCTGTTGCCCAGAGACCTCCGATGGCGGGCGTTCTATCCTGAGACGGTGCCAGACGACTGGTTCCGCACGCTCAGTTCCCAGCCTCATCCGCTCACGGCGGAGGAGTACGCGCTGCTCCCCGGCGACCTGCTGATCGAGGTCGTCGACGGCTACGTGGTGCACCGCCCCTCCAACGGCCGCAGGCACCAGACCGTGGCCCGGCGGCTCGCCGACCTGCTGGAGAAGCACGCCCGTGAGGCGATGGCCCGGGGCTACGGCTGCCTGACCGTCGCCAACGCCGCCGACGTCCGCCTGCGGGACGTGCCGCTGCACGTCCGGCGGCCCGACGTGGTGCTCTTCCGGTGCCTCGACGACGATCACGTGCTGCGCCCCGACGACGTCGTGCTGGCCGTGGAGATCGTCGAGCCCGGGACCGAGACCACCGACACGTGCGGCAAACCCAGCGAATACGGGCGGGCCGGGATCCTCTACTACTGGATCCTCCGGCTCGACCGGACGGGCGTCTCCGCCGTCGAGCGTTACCACCTCGACCAGGCGACCATGACGTACAAGCACATCGGCACGCTGATGCGGGACGCGGGCGGCTCACCCGAGATCGGCATGCCGATCCCGATGATCATCGACTGGCCGGAGCTCCAAGACTGAGGGCGAGCCGGGCGGCGTCGAGCCGGGCCGAGCCCATGTAGTACAGGATCGTCCCCGCGTTCAGTTCGGCCTGCCACGGCGGATTGACCAGCAGCGCCGCGCCGTCGCGGGCGGCCAGCAGGGTCGCGCCGTGGTGGCGGCCCAAGACCGTCTGGCAGTGCTCGACCGTCACCGGCCCGACCGTGAGCGGGACCGAATAGGTGTCGGCGCCGCCGTGGGTCATGAGCTGGGCGTAGATCTCGCTGATCCCGGGGTCCCTCAGCTCCTCGGTGATCATGTGCGGGGTGTGCCACTGCACGCAGCGGATCTTCTCCCCGACGTACCGGACCTGCCTGACCCGCGCGAGATCGCGCAGCGCCACCACCAGATGCGCGGTGGTGATCACGTGGTCGGCGGTCAGCGCGACGGCGAGGGCCTCGTTGTCGTCGCGGGCGTCGACCAGCACGCTGTGCGCTCGGTCGACGCCCGCTCTGGCCAGCGTCCTCTCGTCGGTCAGCGCGCCCCGGACGAACTCGACGTCCTTCTCGGGCATGGGATGGCTCTGGACCTCGTCCCAGGCGCAGACGACCACCTTCGTGCCGTCGGCGGACAGTTCGTCCACCATCGTCTCGGTGCGCCCCGGGCTGTAGCCCAGCAGGACGACGTGCCCGGACAGGCGCACCGTGATCGAGCCGTGCATGCGGCGTCCCCTCGTCCGTTCGATGCGGGTGGCGAGGCGGGTGAACAGCGTCGTCAGCGCGGCGATGCCGCCGACGATCACGTAGACGCCCACGAGGTGGCCCGCCGGGGACCTGGGGAACAGGTCGCCGTAGCCCACGGTCGAGGACGTCACCACGAACCACCACCAGAAGTTGCCCGGCGAGGTGATGTCGGCGCCCGGTTCGGCGAGCGTCATCAGGGGCCAGCTCGTCACGAACACCACGGCCAGCACGAGCACGGGAGTCCACCAGGTGCTGATCCGGGCCAGCAGCCGCGCGAGGAAGATCGGCATCTTAATCCCCATTCCGGTGCGGGTCACCTTATAGGCGACAAGCCGGAAAAGGTCCTCACAAATTGGACTCGGCGCACATGGAGGAGCCGTGAGCCTCCCGGCGGCGCCCGGGAGACCCACGGCCCAGCTTTTTCGGTTACGGGTAGGAGACCACCTTGGCGGGGATGGTCGCCGTGCCCTGGGCGGGTCCGCCCGTGGTGTTGATCACGTGGTTGATGATGCCGTTGCCGCCGAGCGAGACCGCCAGCAGGCTGTGGAACTTCACCGTGGGCCTGATCGGCACCTCGAAGACCCGGTCGACCTGGATGGTCGGGTCGACGTTGAAGTAGCAGTAGGCGCCCATGCCCCAGCCCTCGTGGACCTGGACGTTGTCGCCCACCTTGTAGGCGGCCCAGCCCTTGACCGAGCCGTTCATGTAGGCGGCCTGGTTCGGCGGGTCGTAGGCCTTCTCGTTCTGGAAGAAGATCGTCCGGCCGCGCTCGCCGTACCACTCGACGTCGTACTTGCGGTAGTGCTCGACGAACAGGCCGGTGGCCAGGACGTCGTCACCGTTCACGATCAGGCCGGTCTCGGCCGTGTTGACGTTCCAGCCGATGCCCTCGCCGTGGTCGCCGCGCCACAGCCAGGTGTGGTCGATGATCACGTCGTCGCTGTTGACGATGACGCTGACCTCGGCGTTGCCGGCGAAGGCGCCGCCGATGCGGACGAACACGTCCGACAGGGTGGTGGGGTTGGCGCTGTGGTCGGCCGAGGAGCCGGGCGGGCCGACCTCGATGAGCACGGGCGACTTCTGCGGTCCGGCGTCGATCAGGAAGCCCGCGAGGCGGACGCCGTCCACGTCGGCGACCTTCATCGCCACCGCCGCGTTCTCGGGGATGATCGTCGCCAGGCCGAGGCCCAGGACGACGGTGTTGGCCCGGTCGATGTTGATCGGGGCGCTGGTGCGGTAGATGCCCGGGGTGAGCAGCAGGTGCAGGCCCTGGGCGAGCGCCGCGTTGATGCGGGCGGCCGAGTCGCCGGGCTTGGCGACGTAGAACTGCGACAGCGGGAGCGAGGTGCCGGGGGTGGCGCCGTTCGCCCAGCTCTGGCCACGCGCGTTGGTGCGGAGCGAGGGCACGAAGACGCGGTAGGCGCCAGAGCCGTCGACGTACAGGTACGGCTTCTCCCGTGAGAGCGGGGTGTTCTGCAGCGTCGTGTAGACGGGCTCGGGGAAGCCGGTGGCCGGGGCGCCGACGACGCCCGAGAACACCATGTTCCACACGCCGTTCAGCCAGCCGCCGATCGTGGAGTCACGGGTGTACCACTGCTGCTGCGAGTAGGGGCCGACGGTCCCGTCGATCCGGGAGTCGGCGATGTAGCCGCCGGACGCCCAGCCGTAGCCGGTCGGCGCGAGGTTCAGGTTGCCCTTGATCCACATGCGGCGGAACGGGGCGGCCTGCGACACGGCCCACTGGTTGGTGCCGCCGGTCGGCTGCACCGACAGGTTCTCGGTGGAGCGCCAGAAGTTCTGCGTCGCGTTGCCGTTGAACCAGCCCGCGTCGACGGTGATGCCGCCGTTGATGGTGACGTCGCCGGGGTTCTGGCCGAGGCCGTAGATCGAGGTGTAGAACCCGACCTTCGCGTTGACGTTGTAGGTGCCCGGCTTGAACATGAACGCGTGCCGTCCGGTGCCGAACTGCGCCGACTCCTGCTGCGTGAACACCGAGTCGAGCTGGCTCTGGATGGTCGCGGCCGGCGTCGAGGCGTCGTAGACGTGGACGTTCGGGCCGAGGTCGCCGCCGCCCGTGATCGGGCCGCCGGGGTCGCCCGGGTCGACGGGTCCGCTGCCGGTGTAAACCGCGACCTCCCAGAGTGAGTAGCCATAGCCGGTGGCGCGGGCTGTGCCGTTCACTCTGATGTAGCGGCCGTTGCCGGTCACCGTGTGGGACTGCACGCCACCGGTCGCACCGGTCACCGACTTGAGTGTCGTCCAGGTGGTGCCGTTGGTCGACGACTGGAGCTGGAAGCTGGAGGCGTACGCGGCCTCCCAGCGCAGGTCGATCTTGCAGATGTCCACGGCGGAGCCGAGGTCGACCTGCACCCACTGCGGGTCGGCCGCCAGGCTCGACCAGCGGGTGCCGTTGTTGCCGTCGAACGCGGCCGAGGCCGGGAACCCGGCGCCCTGGAGCGAGGAGGCGCTGGCGGGCTTGTTCAGCGCCGCGTTGGTGGTGCCGCAGGTCCCGCCGCCGGTGCCGTCCGGCCCGAAGACCTGGAACTCCCAGAGGGAGTAGCCCCACCCGGTGGCCCGGGTGACGCCCTGCAGCCGTACATACCGATAGGTACCGCTCACAGTCAGGGTGTCGGTGCCTCCGTCACCTCCGGTGACGTTCTGCAGGTCCGTCCAGGAGGTGCCGTTGGTCGAGCCCTGGATCTTGTACGCGCTTCCGTAGGCCCCCTCCCAGAGGAGGGTGACCTTGTTGATGGCCTGTGCCGACCCGAGGTCGACCTGCAGCCACTGGTCGTTGGTGTAGAGGCTCGACCAGCGGGTGGCGGTGTTGCCGTCGACGGCCGCCGAGGCGGGCGTACCGCCGTTCTCGACGGAGGATGACGTCGCCGTCTTGCCCTGCGACAGCAGGACGTCGGCGAAGGCGGGACCTGCCGGTAAGGCGATCAGCGCGGCGGCCACGACCGCCGACGCGGTGCCCAAGGCGGCAAGCCTGGACAGACCTCTCATGCGTGTTCTCCACAGTGAAGGGGGGTGTGAAGGGTCTTTCTCAATGCCTTATTTCGATCCTTGATTTAACTTAACGGGAACATCATCGTCAAGGGGTAGCCTGTGGCGGTGACGACCTTCAACCCTGAATTGCCAGAAGATGTCCGTGAGGTCCGCGAGTGGGTGCACGCGTTCGCCCGAGACGTCGTCCGCCCAGCTGGGGCCCTATGGGACGACCGCGAGGAGACCCCGTGGCCGGTGCTCCAGGAGGCGGCCAAGATCGGCCTCTATTCGATGGATTTCTTCGCCACCCAGTGGTTCGAGAGCAGCGGCCTCGGGCTGCCGGTGGCCTTCGAGGAGCTGTTCTGGGGCGACGCGGGAATCGGCCTGTCCCTGACGGCGACGGGCCTTGCCGCCGCCGCGCTGTCGGCCAACGGAACCGACGAACAGGTCGGGACCTGGCTGCCGGTGATGTTCGGAACACCTGACGACGTTGCGGTGGGTGCGTTCTGCGCCTCGGAGCCGGACGCCGGGTCCGACGTGGGGGCCATCCGGACCACTGCCACCCGGCTGCCCTCCGGCGACTTCCGGTTGAACGGGACCAAGACGTGGGTGTCGAACGGGGGGATCGCGGCCGTCCACATCGTGGTGGCGACCGTCGACCCGTCGCTGGGGGCGCGGGGGCAGGTGACGTTCGTCGTGCCGCCCGGGACCCCCGGTTTCTCCCAGGGGCAGAAGTTCCGCAAGCACGGGATCAGGGCGTCGCACACGGCCGAAGTGGTCTTGGACGACGTGGTGCTGCCCGCCTCGTGCCTGCTGGGCGGGGTCGACAAGATGGAGGAACGGCTGGCGCGGGCCCGGTCGGGCCAGCGGTCGGGCGGCCAGGCGGCGCTGCGGACCTTCGAGGCCACTCGGCCGGTGGTCGCCTCGATGGCCGTGGGGATCGCGCGGGCGGCCTTCGAGTACGCGCGGGACTACGCGCGGGAACGGCGGCAGTTCGGGCGGGCCATCGGGGAGAACCAGGCGGTGGCGTTCCTGCTCGCCGACATGGCGACGCGGATCGAGATGGCGCGGCTGCTGACGTGGAAGGCGGCGTGGATGGGGCGGCAGGGGGGCGGGTTCACGCAGGCCGAGGGGTCGATGTCGAAGCTGGTGGCGGGGGAGACGGCGGTCTGGGTGACGGAGCAGGCGATTCAGGTGCTGGGTGGGGCGGGGTACACGCGCGACCATCCCGTCGAGAGGTTCCACCGCGACGCGAAGATCTTCACCATCTTCGAGGGGACGTCGGAGATCCAGCGGCTGATCATCTCTCGGGCGGTCACCGGGTTGGTCGTTCGGTGACAGGCGTGTGAGCGCACCTGGATGAGCTGATCGATTCCCGCCGCTGGTGTCGACCTCTCACTGAGAGTAAGTGACTCCTTATGGTCAACCGCCGCTGAGCTGCATGAACCAGTGGATTCTGGTTGCCCGTAGGCCTGAAGGCGCTACCGCCAGTGAGTGCAGATAAACTAAGTCAATGAGCAGCCACGCCAGTCCGGCCGTCACGCTCGCGGAAATCGCGAGGATCGCCGGCGTTGGCCGTGCGGCCGTGAGCAACTGGCGGAGACGTTATTCCACCTTTCCCGATCCGGTGGGGGGAAGCGACGCCAGCCCTCAGTTCGACTTGGATACGGTCGAGCGCTGGCTGCGGGAAAATCAGAAACTTCAAGACGGATCGGGCAGGCTCGAACGGCTTTGGCCCCGTTTCGACGCACTGGGGGATCGCGACTCCATGGGGATGGCGATCGCAGCCGTCGGCTACGCCTTCCTCGGGCGATCCTTCGGCGGCACGTTGCCTTCCCATGAGACCTCGCTCGTGGAAGCCGCTGTCGCCCTGGCAGCAGACGAGGGCTGGGAACGCGTGCTCGACTTCCTCATCGACCGATGGCAGGGGGTACACGTCCGGCAGGTGGCCGCGACCCCGCCTCAACTCGCGGACCTGATGGTGCGGGTGGGCGGGCTCTTCCACCGCGGACCGGTCAGAGCGGTGATGGATCCGTCGTGCGGGCTGGGCGCGCTTCTCCTCGCCGCGCACGACGCCTGGCCGTCCGCGGCGCTGCTCGGCCAGGACATCGACCGGGTGCTGACCGAGATGGCGACGGTCAGACTGTTCGGCCGAATCCGCCGAGACGGTGAATCGGCGTCACTGGCTATCGAAGCAGGAGACTCGCTGCGGTCGAATGCCTTCCCCGATGTCAAAGCTGACATCGTGCTGTGTGACCTGCCGGCCAACGAACGTGACTGGGGCCACACCGAGCTGATGTCCGACCCTCGGTGGATCTTCGGACAGCCGCCCAGAACCGAATCCGAACTCGCTTGGGTCCAGCACGCGGTGTCCCTTCTGGACGCTGACGGGATCGCGGTGGCCCTGCTCCCCCCTGCGGTCGCCGGCAGGAGAGCGGGACGCAGGGTGAGGGCCGCTCTCCTTCGGCAAGGAGCCTTGGAAGCGGTCATAACGCTGCCTCCGGGGGCCGCCGTTCCCTTCGGCGTCGCCCTTCAGCTGTGGGTTCTTCGCCGTCCACGGGAGGCGGCCGTCTCGGGCGGGCCGTTGTTCGTCGACGTGTCCGACTGTAGGGCCACGGCGTCAACCGGTCGTGCCGGCGTCGACTGGTCGGCGGTTCTGGACCACGTCTCTGAGGCGGTACGGCAGGGACGGACCGAGCGGTCGGTACGCGTAGCGACCATCGAACTTCTCGATGAGGACGTCGACCTGACCCCCGGCCGGCACATACCTGTTTCGGATGTGACATCCCGGGTTCGGCTGCAGCAAAGCTGGGATCGGTTCGGTGAACACCTCCGGGAGATGGAGGGCCTCCGCGCCGGTCTCTCGGCGCTGACCCCCGTCGCCGCAGGTGAGGGTCACGTCAGCGTGTCGCTGGCCGAGCTCGAAGGAATCTCCGCCCTTCGCATCCTGCCGGGCCGTCCACTACCGGAGCTGCGCCTGCGGCGCGGTCATCGGCCCGACCTCGGAGTCAAGGTCTTCGCCACGTCTGATTTTCATCTCTCTGACGGTCCCGAAGAGTGGCTGCCAAAGGAGGATCTCGAGGTGACGCCCGACCTCACCGTGACTTCCGCGGATGACCTGGTCGTTGTCAGCGTGGCCCAGTCGTTCGGCGTCCACGTCGACGCCGGAGCCCCGTCGATCGTCGGCCCGCAGTTCCTGGTGATACGACCCGACCCCACGGTCGTTGACCCGTGGTTCCTGGCCGCGTGTCTGAGGTCTCCGGGCAACGCTCGGCAGGCAGGGGGGCATTCGTCCTCGTCTTCCCGGGTGGACGTCCGACGGCTCCGTGTTCTGCTACTGCCATTGGAAGATCAGCGGCGCTATGGCGAGATCTATCGGAGGGTGGTCGACTTCGAGAGGATGACCCGCAGTCTGGAGTCGTCGGGGAGGTCACTCGTTCAGGCGATGGCGGAGCTGCTGGCCTCTGGGCGGATTCCGCTCAGCTGAGAGCGCCGGCCCGTTCAGACGGCGAAGCCGCTCTCGTCCAGGTATGCCCGCACCTCATTGATGCGGCTGGTCAGATGAGGCGACGGATCAGGTAGCGCGGACATGTCTCGTACGATCCCCGTCCAGTCCGCATGGGCCCGTTGAGCGTCGCCCAGGCTGATCCTGCATTCGGCGATTCCCAAGCGGGCCTCGATCGTCACGTCGGCCATCGACGCGGACGCGTGCCCGAGAACCTCCTGGTAGGCGGCCTTGGCTTCGGAGTTGTGGTCTTCGGCGCGGAGGGCGTCGGCGACGAGCAGCAGGCCGCGAAGGATGTCCTCGTCCTTCACGCCCCAGCGGTTTCGGGCGTCCGGCAGAACGTTCCGTAGCCGATCCAGATGCCGTCCCGGCCCGGATGACCGGATCTCCGTGAGCGCTTCTGCGCGAAGGCGACCGAACGTCTCACGGTTCACCCCGCTTTGCGGCGGTCGCGACGATCGGCGTCCGGCGAGTCTGGTCTGCGGCGGGGTTTGTGACTGGGCGCCGCGGTATCGAGCGGTCGGATCAGGATCGAGCAGTGGAGACGGCGTCGCGCCGCTCAGGGAGGGAAGGAAAGCGGCAAAAGCTGCCCGTATCTCGGCTATCGACGGCCGAGCTCCGGGGCTCTTCTCCAGCATCCCCAGAACGTGGTCGTCGATGGCCTTCGGAATCCGGGGATTGATCAGGCTCGGTCGCGGTGGTCGCTCCTCGAGATGCCGTCGCGCCATCAGGTGCTCGCTCCGGTCGTCGAACACCTGGTGTGCGGTGAGCAGCAGGTAGGTCAGACAGCCGAGGCTGTAGATGTCGGCGGCGTGAGTGGGGTGGCCGTCACCTCGGAGGATCTCGGGGGCCTTGAAGCCGTGGCTTCCGGGGGTGGCCCCCGCCTGGGTGTAGCGGGTGGCGGCGGGGTCCAGGAGGAAAGCGATGCCGAGATCGATCAACCAGGTCGTCCCGCTGCGGTCGATGACGGCGTTGGCGGGCTTGAGGTCACGGTGGACGGCTTGGGCGGCGTGGACGACCTTCAGTCCGTCGAGGAGATCCACGACGATCGCCGCCGAGGCCTCCACCGGTGGCGGGCTGTACTTCTTCAGGTAGAGGTCCAGCGCCAGACCGGTGATGAACTCCATGACGTAGAACGGTTCGGAGGGGCGAAGGTCCCGGTACAGCAGACACGGGATGTTCGGGGCGTCGAGCTTGCCGAGCAGTTCACATTCGCGCCGGAACCTGCCGCAGAGATCCCGGTAGGCACTGATCCCGTCCACGGTGTGGTCGCCGGGCGCCAGGAGAGCCTTGACCATCACCATGGACCTGGTTTCGCGATCGAGAGCCCGCCAGAGCTGAGCCATCCCTCCTGTCCGGTGGATGTCGAGCAGCTCAAATCTCCCGTTGAGGATTTGACCTGGTTTCAACGCGGTGCTCCTCGGTTCCTGCGACTATTTAGATGCCATGTCTAGTGAATGCTAGCAGTAACGCGATTGACTAAGTTCACAGCTGATGCTTTCCTAATCCTCGTCGACTATCGAGAGAGGGGACCTCAGGTGTGTCCTGGACTGGCAGGCGATCCCCGCGTGATACGGGTCAAAGCTGCGTTGCTCGAGCCGGATCCGCACGCCTGTCCGCGTGGCAGAGCTGCGGTGACGCGGCCGCTTGTCTTCCATCAGCCTGAGCGCACCCGCCGCACGCCGCTTGAGGAGTTCGCGCTCGCTCCGGTGATGCGAGCGCTGGACGAGGCGGAATTCGGTCGTGCGGTCACCGGCAAACCGTGCCACGCAGGGCATCTGCGCTGGGCGGAGGCCGCTACCGCTGCATTTCTCGGCGCACGGGCTGACGAGGAAGCAGCGCGCCGGGCGGCCGGGTATCCGGCCACCGGCCCGGTCGGCCACGAATGGGTGGCTGTGCACGAGCGCAAGGAGGCGGACGCCCGGGGCGCGACGAGGTACGAGCGCACCGCATGGGGGCGTCGTTATACCTCTGCCGACGGCACGCTTCGTGAGCTGTGGTTACCGAGCTTCACCTCGGCCAAGGACAAGCCGGAGAGAGTGATCCTGGCCGCAGCCGCTGTCGCGGCTTTCGGAGACGCGGCCATCAGTGGCTTCCGTAAGCCCTACCGGCCCCTCACGGGCCGGGACGTTGCACCCCAACGAGTCAGGGTCATCTCGGTGGGATGCGGAGACGGCAGCAGAAAGGTCCTCGCCGACCTGGATGTAGCCCAAGTCCGGATCGGTTACGAAACGATCGTCCGTGCGGCCTTCGCCGAGTTGGTGGACGGCGCCGACCGCAGGCCGGGCGCGGACTGCGCGGGCTGTGAGGAACTGCCGCTGTGCGCGGCTCCCGTGCGTGTCCCGGGGCTGCTCGGCGCGACGCCCTCGGCGCCACGTAAGCGGCGGACCGTCTCCATGTCGGATCTCCGTGCCCACCGTGATTGTCCCGCTCGTTACCACCTGACGCGCGTGCTGAAGATCAAGCGTCTGGCTCGGGAATCGGAGCAGATCAGGCGGGGCCGAGCCGTGGACGCCTGGCTCAATGATCGCCACGCCACCCCCGGCGGTTGTCGGTCCCTGCCCCTGCCCGAAGCCGTCGCCGGCCTCACGCCTGAGGAGACTGGAACGGCTATCCGGATGATCGCTCAGCACCGGGCGATCTGTCCGCTCAACGATCTGCCTGCGGCTTCGCCGGTCCACGTCCAGCCTCGGCTGGCTGCGTACGACTCAGATCTGGACAGCGTGGTGGTCGCGGATGCCGATCTGCTCTACGCGGACGGCGACGGATGGATCTGGCGCGAGACCAAGACCAGCGGAAAGAGGCCGCCCGGCCACATCCCCCTCATGGAGCTGTATCCACAGGTCGCCCTCGCCGTCGTCATGATGGCATCGGGAGTTCCCGGCGGGAATCTGCGCCGGTCTCTGGTCGAGCTCGAACTGCTGTTCGCCGACGGCAGGATGCGGGAGGAGTTCGCTCCCTCCGATCCGGCAACGGTCTCCCAGGCGCGCACCATCATCGCCGGTTACGGCATCCAATGGGCTGCCGATGAGGTGTACCCGGCCCGCCCTGGACGTCCGTGCCGCGGCTGCGAGGCTCTTCCCTGGTGCGCTCCCGGACTCGCCGAAGTGGGAGAGACCATTGATGTCATTTCCTGACGGGCCCGTCCACAACGGGGTTCCCCTGCTCACGACACTCGCGACGGCGCTGCTCAAACTTGAGACCCACCAAGGCCTGGAGGGCTTCACCCTGCCTTACCCGGCAGAGGCACAACGGGCACTGGACCGGACCGTTCTCGCCTGTCTGCTTCGTGGCGCGCAGCCGCCCGCGAGTCTCGCGCAGTTGCTGGATTGGTGCCGCGAACGGCCGATCAGCGACTGGCCTCTCGACCTACCGGCTGATCTGGTCAGCGGCGACGATCGGCTCCTCGACCCCCTCTCCGGTCGGCCAACGGAGCTCTGTCACGAGTGGTCGGAACGTTCCCGCGACAGCGCGGCCGAATACCTGGAGCGTCTGTACATCCGTGAAGCCCTGACCCGCTGCCGCGACTACGGGGAGGAGGACGCCTACTCCGCCTTCCGCAGGCTTCTCGTCGAACGCCCGGTCCTCACCGCCGCCGAGTTCTTCGAGGTGCTCGGCGATCTCCAACTCGAGCCTGTTCACCACGTCATCGGCAAGGCCTATGTCGACGTGCCGCGGAGCTTCGCCAGAGACGGACGGTTCGTGGCCTGCGGCCGCTGCCTCACGTTGCTCGTCCCCACCCGGGACGGCGGCTGGTGGTGTGAGCGAGACCGTTGCCAGCGCTTCGGGCCGCCCCCGGCGGGCCGCGAGCTACTGGTCGACGAAGTCGGCGAGCTCCGTCAGCTGATGCGCCCACTTCGCCAGTTCGTGACGGGCCCCGGACGCGCGGAAATCGACCTCGAAACCGCGCTGGGCGTCCTCGGGGTCCACGTTCAGATGTGGCCGGGGTTCGACAGCTATGACCTGCGGGTCACTTTCCCGGACGGATGGGTGTGGGCCATCGACGTGAAGGACTGGGCCAGCCCGGTGTTCCTCGGCAGGTCGGCTCGGCCCGTTCCGGCCGAGCCACCCTATGACGAGGCGTTCTGGGTCGTTCCCGACCATCGCGCAACCGAGCGGCACGACTACGTGGACGTCTTCAAACGGCACCGTCCTTCTGCGGCCGGCGGCCTTGTCCTTCGCACACACGGCCAGACGGTGAAGCGCGCCAAAGCGCGTCTCCGTGCGCAGAGAGTGGGAAATGATGCGTGACCGGGAGTCATGGCACAAACCCGTGAGCGAAAGGCTGCGGCCGCATTGGAACGACTCCGCGGTGGTGGCGACGGGGTTGAAGCCGCCGCAGGTCTGCCAAATCGAACTCGCGTTGTTCCTCAACGGTCTCGCCGCTCCGGATGAACCGGCCGAGGGAGCGTACACACTGCTGAGCGGCTATCCCTACGCACACGCGGCAGGTCTGGTGACCGGCCAGGCGGAGACGGCCATCGCTGCGGGTCGCCACCTTCTGTGGACTCTCCGGCGACGTCGCACGTGGCACGATCTGCTCGATGTCTACCAGGCTCTACCGGAGCGGTTGCGCGCGTATGACGTCTCGGAGCCGGGAAAGCCGCCACGCGCCCTGAGGCCGACGATCGCGGACACCCGGCGGGAGACGTACCTCGAGGCTCTGTCGCACCTGCCAGCACACGCCACCCATGACCTCAGGCCCGCCCCTCCGGGCCGCAACAGCTTCACCGAACGCCGTAGGTCCACGTCCGTGACCATTCCGGCCGACCTGGTCGTGCCGCCGCGTCCCGGCCACGACCTGGCAGCCGGACGGCCTGGTGATGGCTCGCCCCTGACTCCCACGCGCACGGACCTGGCTGATGTCGCGGCCTGGATGGACGACGCCGAGCGCGCGGACGGCGTGTCGCCTCCGGGTAACTGGATGAGGCGCTTCGCCGACCTGCGCTTCGCGCTCCGCACGAAGGACGGGGCCGACTTCGCCGAGTCGGGGGAACTACCGATCAACGGCCTCCTGCACCTGGTCGGCATGGTCGGCGCGGGCAAGAGCACGCTCATGGTCCTCCTCGCGGTCTGGGCGGCAAGACGGGGACTGCGCAGCACGCTCGTGGTCGGGGACGTCGCCGAGCAGCTTCGCCTCGTCGAGACGATCCGGCGCTTCACCTCGGCCACGCCCCTTCTGGGTTCCACCACCAGACCGCTCCACGTGCAGAGACTCCACCGCCGCCTTTCCTCGCAAGGCCTCGACAACCTGCTCGATCACGACGAGGCGGCGTTCGACGACCTGAGCACCGCTTGTGTCGTGGATGCGCTGCGCGGCGTCGAGCCGACCGATCCACTGCGCTTCGCCGACGCTCCGTGCGCGACCCTCTACCCCGAACATGCGCCCGAAGCCGAGACGGACGACGCGCTTCCTGACTATCGGCCCGGTGGCCCGGTGGCGCAGGCCAGGCCCCGGTTCATGAGGACGCCGCACAGCTGTCCGATCTGGAGATCGTGTCCGCGCCACCGTGCGGCGATGGAACAGGTGGACTCCCTTGTTTGGGTCGCGAATCCGGCGAGCCTCGTCCAATCTCTGGTGGCTCGCCAGCTGAATGCCGAGCGGTTGCGTCAGCTGGAGCTGGCCTGCCTGATGAGCGACCTGGTGATCGTCGATGAGGCGGACGCGGTCCAGATGAAGCTCGACGGGATCTTCTCTCCGTCGGCGACTCTGGTGCAGCCGGGGCCGGACTCCTGGCTCGACGGACTGCAGACGCACAAGATCGGCGAACTCTCGATGCAGGGCCGGCTTCAGCTGACCGACGTCGAGATTGGCCGCTGGAGCTCCGCGCTGACGACGGTGGGTACCGCCACCGACAGGCTCTACCAACTGCTCATCTCGTCCGAAGCGCTGCGCGCCTGGGTCGACGTCGACTACTTCAGCCCATGGACCCTGCAGGAGAAGTTTCTCAAGGAATGGTTCGGCGAGCCCCTCACGGTTTCCGCCGACCTTCCCGACGAGGCGGCACTCTACGAGACCGACGCCGGGGAGGGCCCAGAACCGTCGCTCGCCGCCGATCTGCGGGGCCGGCTGACCCGGGTTTTCGACGACTACCGCGATGACCCTCTGGGCGACCGGGCGCCGCGTAGTGAGCTCGTGGGAGAGCTGACGTCTGTGACGAAGGACCTGCTGAGCTCGATGGCGACGCAGCACGTGCAGAGCCGTGTCGAGACGCTTCTGCGGACTCTGGTCGCCGAGACGCAAGCCCCGGCCGACGACCTCACGTGGATCACCGCCTCTCGCCTCAGGCTGGAGTTCCTCCTGCTTCTGACCGCACTCGACCACCGTCTCGTACAGCTGACCCACTTGTGGCCCGCCGTGGAGGCCGCGATGAAGCTCGACTCGACCGGTAACGAGATGTCCAAACGTCCACCGCAGGACTACGCCCCGGTCGTCCCTGAATCGCCGATGGGAAACGTGCTCGGATACCAGTTCCTGCCCGACGAGAGCGCCAAGAACGAAGACGGTCAGTTCAGCGGCACTCTGCGGTTCTTCAGGTGTGCGGGTGTCGGCCGGGAGCTGTTGCTCCTTCTGCATCGGTTCGGGGCCGACCCCGGCGCCGGACGCCCAGGTGCGCATGTCGTGCTGATGTCGGGCACGAGCTGGGCCGGCGCGTCTTCTCGTGCTCATGTGCTGGAGCCGGTCGGCGCGGTGCTCATGCCGTCCGAGACGTCGCTGCAGGCGGTGAATCGGTCCCGGTTCGCGACGCTCTTCCTCGCGGGCGATGACGGCCGGCCGATGCGGCTGTCAGGGGTGGATCCGAAGGTCCGGCCGCTGGCCGCAGCGGCCATGGCACGGAAGCTGGGGGCTCCGGGACGCGGTGGGACGCCGAGTCTGCTGGAGCGCGAACTGGCCAGGGCCGACGACGATTCACGCAGAAGGGCGCTGCTGCTGGTCGGCAGTTACAAGGAGGCGAATGTCGTCGCAAGGGTGCTGGACGAGTTCGGCCGGTGGAGCGGGCGGGTCCGCGTGCTGGTGGCTGACGACGCCGACCTGGACGTCGCCCTCGGCCCTGGCTCGATCCGCCGAGGAGACCTGGCCAGTTTCGCGGACGACCCGAACGCCGAGATCCTCGTGGCCCCCCTCATGGCGGTCGAACGCGGCCACAACATCCTCAACGCCGAAGGAAGGGCGGCTTTCGGGATCGCGTTCTTCCTCGCCCGGCCGCACCCCCGCCCCGACGACCTGTCGCTGGCCGTCTTCGCCATCAACGACTGGGCGGCACGGTTCGTCCGAGACCAAGAGCGAGATGACGAACGGAAGGGACCCGCGACCTTCAGCGAGCTGGTCACCAAGGCCGCAAGTCTCGACCAGGCGGCGCTGAACTTCCGGCACGAAGCCCGCGAGGAGTGGCGGCGTCTGCTCACCCGCCGCTACGCGTACTCTCGGTTGCCCAAATGGGAGCAGAAGGTCTTCGCGTGGGACCAGCTTGTCACGTTGTGGCAGGTCATCGGTCGTCTGGTGCGCGGTGGCGTCCCTGCCCGGGTCGTGTTCGTCGATGCCAGTTTCGACATGCGTCAGGCCAGGGCGGTGACTTCTGAAGGACAACTCCCACCGCCCGGGCGGGGTGGCCTGCTGGGCGATCTGCACGCGATCCTCAGCCCTTATTTCTCACCCGATCCGTCGAGCCGCTTCGCCGATCCGGCCGACCCCGCCCTCGCCCGATTGCTCTACCGGCCGCTTTACGGCGCCTTGTGCGCACTCGATCACCATTCATAACCTCGTGGAGCTTCCATGGCCTACCGCACCATCCGGACCGGCGCCTGGCAGGCGGTGAACCCGGACGCCTCGATCCGCGCCGGATACCGAGCCCTGCCGTTTCCCGAACACTGGCGAGCCGCCGTCCTGAATCTGTGTGACGCCGGGCGGCCGAAGGACTCGGAGCCGTACCGGACGGTCCCCACCCGGCGGCTGGAAGGCGTCTTCCAGACCCTCCTGCCCGACCTGCTCGTTCTGCCGCGCTCCGGAGACGATCCGGCACGGCCCTGGCTGCTCGTCCCGGACGGACTGCCGCTTCCGCCCGACGGTCCGTTCCGTACCCTCCTCAACGGATGGTTGAAAGACCTCCGCCCGGAACCCGCTCTGCGCGCCGCCCTGGTGGACGCCCGGCGTGAACTCGCGGCGAACCCGCCTACCTGGGAACCCGTGGAGCTGGAACTGCTCCGCTGCGGGAGGACGAACGGCGGCACGGCGGAGCCTCTCGACCACCAGTACCAACTTGCCGCCGATTGGGTGGCCGGCCGGATACTGGGCCTCGAACCCTTCGAACACCAGGGGATCACGCTACGGTTCCGCTCAGTGCCACGCGGCGCGTCGCGATTCGAGCGCGGTGCCGAGCTCGTCTCGCAACCGCTCGAGTTTCCCGGCAAGGAGCGTTCCTGGTGGTACTCGGTGGTGCTCGCGATAACTGTGCAGACCGTTCCGTTTCACCCGCTCCCGCGCTTCCATCTTCACGTCAGTCTCCGCCGATGGGCCACTGTCGTACGCGGCTCCACCAAGCGGCTCCACATCCCCCACCGGAGCCGGACCACCGTGTTGCTCCGCCCTCGCATTCCGTGGCTTCCGGGCGCTCTACGAAGTGAGCGGTTCGCAGTCGCGCGGCTGGAGAACGATTGGAGCCGTGAGAGTGGCGGACGGGTTGCCTGGGTGGACGGCGGTCCAGCCCACATGCTGGAGGATCTTCCCCTGGCCGAACCGTTCCCCGACGCCGAGCTACTGGTGTCGGACCCGGAGGCATGGCTGACTGATATGCGCGCGGCGGTGGTGTTCGGCACCGCGATGGGAAGTCATGGCGTCAAGCCCGGCTTCATGCCCCACCAGCGCTCACAGCTCACCGAGTGGGCTGAGCAGGCACTTCCCCCAGAGCTTCGACCGGTTCCGGCGCTGAATCACACCGCGTTGGCGGCCACCACGCCGGCCAACCGGCGGGTCCAGCCCAAACCCGCGGAGAAGGAAGCCGAACACGAGCGCGGAGGACTCCGCCGGCGGGTGGGTCTGGCGCACGCCCTTGGTTCGACGACCCTTGAGACGCGCCTGCTGTGGCAGACCTCCGAGATGAGAAACACCCTGATTGCGGGCTTGGCGCGACTCCTCGATCTGCCGGCGGACGCCGACCTCCCGACAGACGAGATCTTCGAACAAGCCGAACCCGGCTCACCCGCGCTGGTCCAGTGGCACACTCGGGAACTGACGGTCCGGCTGCGGTGCCTGAAACTCACCGGCGGTCTCGCCGGTGATCTGGTCTTCGCCCAGCAAGGACGCCGGACCAACGCCCTGGTCGCGGAGGCGATCAAAAGACGGCGAACGCAGACCGCCGAGTTCCTTCTGGCGGATGGCGCCGGGCCGAGCCCCTCGCTGGCGCTCGTGGAGATCGACCGGCGAGCCGATTTCAGTTCGGGAGACCATGATCCGAAGTTCGCTCTCCGTCTCGGCGCCGCCGACGCCGGCGTTCTCACCCAGTTCGTCCTCGTGCCCAAGAAAATAGGGCGAGAGCACGACTCGGTGGCGAACGCGGCGCACCGAGCGGAGATGTCCTGGGATGACGGCTTGCGCCAGCTCGGGGTCCGGGTTCATCCGAAGCACACCCTCGCCCAGGGGGTGCCGGCCGACCTCGGCTACGCGGCGATCTGGATGGTGCGTAAGAATCGCAGCAGGAGCAACCGCTGGGCGCAGGAACAGCCGGTGGCCGTACTCGTCACACCCGAAGGCGATGGACTCGCCCGTGTCCAGGGCTGGGATGCCGCCGCCGAAGACGGTGCGGGAGCTTGGGTGTCCTACCCGGAGATGCTGCTCCGGCTGGCCCGGACGGTCGAGCCGGAACGTGCCCTCGTCTCTGACGAGGAAGAGCACCAGAAGCCCATCAGCCGGCGCGATGCCCGCCGGGAGCGGACCGAGGAGTGGCTCCAGACGCTGCTTCTCACCCTGCGGGGGCGTCCCACTCTCCTGCTCGCCCAGGCGCAGAACGCCCGGCAGTCCTGGACGTGGCTCCAAGACGGAGTCGTCGAACAGGACCGGATCAAAACGGGCAAGGCGCCCGCTCGCCCGCTCGCACCGGATCTCCGTCTGATGCGGCTGCGCATCACCGAAGGCCGGGAAACCCCGCAATGGTGGGGGGTTCATCCAAAAGACGGCTACAACGGCATCCCGTCGCACCTGTGGGTCGATCCCGAGTGTCCACGAGTCTTCTGGAGCACCACACCCAAGGCCGGAACCTTCAAGAGCACTGCGGTCCAGGCCGACAAACTCGGCCACCGGCGGATCACACAGGGCCAGAACCTGGGGAAGGAAGTGTCGGACGTCGACAAGCAGGGCTGGAACCCCGGGCTGATCGAGCTCGCCGTGCTCGGCTGCCATCAGAGCGAAGGCGACGCACCAGAAGCGCTGGCCGCCGCCGTGCACCAGATGCGGCAACCGCCGGACTACCGTGACGCCCTCCGCTTGCCTCTGCCGCTTCATCTCGCCGCGCTGGCCCAGGAATACGTCCTGCCTGTCGCTGCCGAGGAGACCGGAACGGACGGGGAAGATGACATGTCGCAGGGGGGTGAACTGGGATAACGCCGGTCTTTGCGACGCCTTCGTCAATCGGTCGAAACCCCCCACTTGGACCTGCGACCATCGCGCATGCAGATCACCGCCCACGAGCTGTTCGACGACGAGGTGCCTGACAGCCGCCTCTGGGAGCTCACCGCCGACATGTGGATCGCCCTTGACGACTCGATCCGTTCTGGCTACTTCCGCCGGCTGCCGCCGGACCTCCCGCTGGTGCGGCGCCCCGTTCACGTCCTGCTGATGGCGTGCAGCAGCCGGGGCGAGTTCCGGGAGCGGGCGATCGTGCAGCTCGCCCGCCACCCGGTGCTCTGGCCGCTGCTGGTGATCCGCGCCCTCGACTGGGCCGGCCCGGTGCGCGCCTACGCCCGCCACATCCTCGTCAACGTCGCCACCAGGCCCGAGGCGGCCGGGCGCGTGATCCCGACCGCCGTGCGGCTGCGGGACCGGATCGGCGGCCGGGACCTCCTCGACCTGCTCCGCCCGCTGGTCCCCTTCGACGCGCACGCCGACTTCGACGACCGGACGATGCGTCTCGTCGTCGAGGAACTGATCCGGCGCGACGACGTCGAGGCCCTGCGCCGCCTCCACGGCCGGATGACCGCGCCCGCCGCCATGCTGCGCGCGGCCGGCCACCTGCTCGACCGGAGTGAGCCGGAGCCGTTCCTGCGCTCTCGTTTCAGTCAGATCAGGGCTCGCGCGCTGGTCCTGGCTCCGCACCGGGGCGCCGAGTTCCTGGAGGACCCCTCGAAGATCGTCCGGCTGACGGCCCAAGGGGTCGTGCGGCGGGCGGGCGGCGACCCCGCGTCCCACTACCGCGCCAACCTGGCGGGTCCCGCCTCGATCGAAGGGCTCGGCGAGAGCGCCGGTCCCGCCGACGCGGAGCGGATCACCCCGTTCCTGCGGCATCCGCGGGCGAAGGTCCGGGCGGCGGCGGCCCGGGCCCTGCGGGGGTGGGAGCGGCACGACGACGTGGCCCCGCTGATCCACGACCCGTCGGCGCGGGTCGTGCGGCAGGCGGTCAAGAGCCTGCGGGCGGCCGGGGCTCCGCCGGATTTCGGGCTGCTCGACCGGGCCCACCCGCCGCACGTGCGGCGGGCCGGCCATCGTCTGCTCGTCGCCGCCGATCCGTGGACGCGGCTCAAGGCCGATCTGCTGCTGCTCGGCGATCCCGAATTGGGGACCAACGCGTTCATGGACCTTCAGGCGTGGTGCGGCCCGGTGCTGGCCGCGCTGCACCGGCCGTGTCCCGAAGAATGGCGGGCTGAGCTGGGCGTTCTGGTCGAGAAGGCGCCGGAGAAGATCCGGGGCCGGCTGAGGTGGGCGCTCGATCCCCGGCGGTGAAATTCGACTGCCGCTCGGGGTCTGCACTCTGCGGAATAACTCTGGTTACTCGGGTCTCTCGCGCTGCTACAGATGTCATCTGCACGAGCGTCTGGCACGAGCAGGAGATCCTGGCGGCCCGCGTGATCAGGAAGAGCACGCCGGGAGACGACCTGGTCCGGTCGGAGCGGGCCAGGCTCGCCCCGTTCGGCCACCCGCTGAAGGAGTGGATGCGGCGGCGGGCCCCCTGGAGGTCGCGGCTGGCCCAGGTCGAGTACGTGTCCCGCTTCCTCGCCGTCCACACGGCCGTCGCCACCTTCGTCGCGGCGGTCTGCCGTGCGGTCTACTGGGCCAGCGGCACGTTCACGTTCGGCTGGTTCGCCCGGCAGGCCGTGCTGTCCCGGAGGAGGCACGAGAGGCTCGACGCCTACGCGGGCGAAGGTCCGGGCGGCGGCGGCCCGCGCCGGGGTGCACTACCACCTGGGCGGGCTGAAGGTCCGGGGCGCGACCGGGCGGATCGAGTTCCCGGTCGGGCCCGACCGCCATCAGGCGGCCCGGCGGCCGGTGCGGGTCGTGGACGTCCGCCCGGGAGGTCCGATCACTCTGCTGATGGTGTGTCATCCGACCGAAGCCACCGCCGACTGTCGGCGGGAGGGTCAGACGGCGACCCGGCCGGCCAGGCGTTCGTAGCGCTGTTTGGCCGCCTGCGGCGAGCCGAGCCCCAGCGCGTTGGCGATCTCCTGCCAGGTCAGCCCGCGCCCCCGCGCGATCAGCAGCAGGCTCGCCTCCAGTTGGTCCATCTCCCCTCTGACCAGCGGCATCAACGTCAGGGCCGCGGTCAGGTCGGACGCGTCGACCTCCGGCTCGCCGGGGTCGGGGGCGGCGGTGCCGGCGGCCAGCATGGTCACGAGGCGGACCGCCTCGTGCGGTCCGAGGACCGTCGGGTGGACCTGGCGGGCGCGCTGGGTCTCGGTCGTGGCGTGGCGGTCGGCGATGTGGGTCAGTGATGCGTACACGTCCTCCATCATGGTTCTTTCAACGAAACGTTGTCAACAAAATGTTGAAACATCGGATCGTTATCCGGTGGAGGGGTGCATGATCGTCCACGCCTGTGTTACAAAATCTTGAATCGTCACCGCGGACAACTGTCCGGGCGGCCGGCACGGGTGGCACCCCGTCGCGTCGCCCGGTCGTGCGCGGCCGAGAGCACCGGGTTCCGCAACTGCGGGGCCTCATCGGAAGCGATCCCTGACGCGGCAACATGCGCGGCGGCGCGCGCCTTGCCTGACGAGACCCCCACTCGTTCAGGAAGGACCCCATGTCACCAGGTCTCCGGCGATGGGCCACGCTCTTGTCGGCGGTCGTCTCCGCCCCGGCCCGGGCCGTCGACATCCCCGTGGCCGACCACCAGCAGGTTCCGCTGGCCGTCGGCAGCGCGAAGCTCGGGGAGGCCATGTCCCTGGCCGTCCTCCCGAACCGGAACGTCGTCCACACGGCACGGGACGGCTGGGTGCGGGTCACCACACCGGCCGGCATCACCAAGAACGCGGGCAAGCTCAACGTCTACACCCGCGACGAGGAAGACCTCCAGGGCGTGGCGGCCGACCCTGACTTCGCCGTCAACCGGTGGATCCACCTCTTCTACTCGCCCCGGCTCGAAGCGTACCGGCCGCAACCCGCAGTTCGACGCGCGGCGTTCCTCCGGCAACACCGACGACCTGCGCGGCACGGTGCTGCGCATCACGCCGCAGGCCGACGGGACGTACACGAGCCCCAGCGGGAACATGTTCGCCCCGGCACGCCGGGCACCCGGCCCGAGATCTACGCCATGGGCTTCCGCAACCCCTTCCGGATGAGCGTCGACAAGACCAACACCGCCCCCGAGCCGACCTGACCCCCTGACCGCCCGGCCTCCCCTTCACCCCCCGCGGGGAGGCCGGGCCCGGGGATCCGTTCACGTGTACGACCCGCCGCGCCGGGCACGGATCACTTATGGGCGAAAACCGTGGCATAAACGGCGAGAGCGAGATCGTGGCCGAACGATCGGGGGCCGAGACCGAGACCCCCGACCACCCCATCCTCCGCGACCCGGAACCGCTGGAGGAGCCCGGCGAGGAAGCCGAAGCCCCCGAAGCGGAGGACTCCGACATGCCCGAGCCCGAACCCGAGGTCGGCCCCGCGTCCTGACCGCCGGGTCAGGCCACCACGGCCAGCAGCGTGGTCGCCGCCTCGACCAGCTCCGGATCGCCGCTCACCACGGCCCGGCGGCGGAACGGCGGGGGAGAAGGCCCGCGCCGCCCGCACGAACTCCTCGTTCACCCGCGCGAGGAAGACGGGCAGGGTCTCGCCGTCGCGGAAGCCGTCGCCGTGGTGGCCGTCACGGCTGCCGGACAGCCGCCGGGCGTAGTCGTGGACGAGGTGCGCGACGACGTCGTGGACGTCCCAGCCGGGGCAGACGGTAGGCCGGGTCCAGTCGTCCGGGGACAGCCCGTCGAGCAGGTCGAGCAGCGCCCGCCTCTCCACGGGGAACAGGCGGCGGACGTCGATCGCATCCCCGAAGATCGTCATACCTCCACCGCCCGGACGGGCAGGACGACGGCCGACGGACGGCCCGGGTCGTGGAAGACCTCCTGGTCGGCCGTGCGCAGCGTGGTCGCGGTGGCCCGGGGTTCGCCGGTGCCGGGGTTGCGGTTGTAGCGGGGGAAGGCCCCGCTGGAGACCTGGACGCGGATGCGGTGGCCCCGCCGGAACACGTAGGCGGTCGGCCACAGGCGCACCTCGACGGCCGTCACCCGGTCGGCGCCGTCGACGCCGGTCAGGCCGTCGCACACGTTCACGGAACGGCCCCCGGCGTCGACGTCGCACAGCCGGACGAACACGTCGGCGTGCGGCAGGCTGGAACGGAAGAAGATCTCGGCCCGCACGTCGCCGACGACCTCGACGTCCTCGTCGAGCGGGGGCGTCGTGTAGGTGAGCACGTCGGGCCGGGCCTCGAGGGCGGTGTTGTCGACGGGGCCCGCCGTGACGCCGAAGGCCATCCGGACGCCGCCCACGGCCGGGGTGGGGTCGGCGGGGTCGTAGCGGTAGCCGTCGGGGTCCGATTCCTCCGGCGGGTCGGTTCCCAGCGTTCCGCCCGGGTGGAGGTGGAACGGCCGGTCCTCATAACCCGGCGGGGGCCACGACGGGAAGTCGCGCCATTTCTCCTCGCCCATGACGTACAGGCGGACCGGGGCCCTCTCCGCCGGGGTCTCGCCCCTGGCCAGGGGCAGGGCGAACTCCAGGGCCTCGGTGGTCTGGGCCTCCATGACGCCGGGGGAGACGTGCGACCAGGGGCCGACCGTGAGGCGCGCGTCGGGCAGCGCCCGGAAGTCGCGGAGCTGGCCGGGGAGGAAGATGTCGAACCAGCCGCCGACCGTGCTCACCGGCACCCGGGTGCCGGCCACCCGGTGCCGGTGGTCGGCGTTCCGCCAGAAGGGGCTCGCGGTGTCGTGCACCAGGATGTCCTGGAGGTAGTCGCTGCGGTGGCCCAGCGCGGCGGTGTCGGCGCGGTTCAGGGGCAGGGTGCGCAGGGACCGCTGGAGTCGCCGGCCGCCGAGCAGCATCCGCAGCAGGAAGAACGGCCGTTCCTGTACGCCCACCATGACGCCCCACGAGAACGGCGTCTCCAGCGAGAAGCCGTCGGCGCGCAGGAACTCCAGGGTGAGCGCCGACTCCGAGACCCCCGGGACGAGGGCCTTGACCTGCGGCGGCAGGGCATCGGCCACGGCCCACTGGGTGAATCCGAGGTAGCTCATGCCGTACAGGACCATCGACTCGCCGAACCACGGCTGCCCGGTGACCCACTCGACCGTGTCGAGGCCGTCGTCGCGCTCCCGCCGCAGGGGGTCGAACGGGCCGCCCGAGCCGAACGTGCCGCGGGTGCTCTGCACCACCGCCTGGAAGCCGCCCTCCACCAGCGGCCCGACGATCTGGCGGACGGCCCGGCGACGGCCGTAGGGGGTGCGCACGAGCACGACCGGCAGCCCGTCGCCGTTCGGAGGCGCCCAGCGGTCGGCCAGCAGGACGGTCCCGTCGCGCATCGGCACGCGCAGGTCGCGCTCGATTCTGGGCTTCATCGGCCGCCCCCGTGTTCTTCGGTGAACCAGCGTCGCAGCCGGTCGAAGATCGCGTCCAGGGCTCCGTTGCCGAGGCCGCTCTCCAGCGTGCCGTCGCAGAACCGCTCGCCCCGGACGTAGGCGGTGGCCAGCCGGGCGGCGTCGGCGACCGGCGCGACGGCCAGCCCCCGGCCGTCGGGGTGGAGCGGGCTGGCCTGGCTCCACGCGCCCCAGTCGAACGGCACGACCACGTCGAGTTCCGACAGCAGCCGCACGACCCGCCAGAACTCCTCGGTGTAGACCGGGTAGGGCAGCTGGTTCCCCGGGGCCTCCCAGGTGACCGTGCGGTCGGCGGGCGTGAGCGCGTCGACGGCGGCGAAGAACCGGCGCCACTGGTCGGCCGGATGCGCGGCCAGCCCCGCCGCGATGTTCTCGTCGCCCGTGACGACGCTCGTGAAGGCGGCGCGGGCCTCCTTGGTGAACGTCACGAACCGGACACTGTCCACATCGGTCCTCGTGGCCCGCAGCGCGCGGACCGCGATCGCGGCCGCGTCGTCGAGCGGCCAGCCGCAGGCCCCGGTGGAGATCGCCGGGAACGCCACGCTCCGCGCCCCCAGGCCGTCGGCGACCCGCAGGCTCTCCCGGTAGCAGGAGGCCAGCAGGCCGGAGCGGTCGTCGTCGGCCGACCACACCGGCCCCACGGTGTGGACCACCCACCGGGCGTTCAGGTCCCCGGCGGTGGTGGCGACCGCCCGCCCGACCGGCAGCCCCTTCTTGTACGTGGACGTGAGCAGCGCCCGGCACTCCGCCAGGATGGCGGGGTCGCCGCGCCGATGGACGGCCCCCATCAGCGACGAGTTCGCCGCGTTCACGATCACGTCGGCGTACTGGGTGGTGATATCGCCTTGGACGACGAGCATCCGCATCCCCGCAGTCTGCCTCAGAGCAGCGGCAGTGCCGAGAAGTCGTGGTCGCGCCACAGCAGCCGTGAGGTCTCCTCCGGGTAGGGGGCGACCGTGGACGGCGTGCCGAAGACCCGCGTGAGGCGCTCGCCGGTCGTGTACGCGGGCCAGCCCGGGTCGCCGTGGGCGGCGAAACCCGTCCACGACCCCCTCATCTGCGCCGACAGCTCCGCCGCCTCCGGCGACGGCCCGCCGACCAGCGCGGCGGTCTGGCCGCTGGTCAGGTTGCCGAAGACGAGCGGCACGTCGAGGCCGTGACACGCGCCGAAGCTCGGTGCGGCCCAGGTCAGCTCGAACAGATGGGCCCGCCCACCGCCCGCGACCTGCGCCTCGGCCAGGCGGAGGCTCGGCATCCGGAACAGCCAGTCGGCGTTGACCAGCTCGTACACCTCCTCGTCGGACGCGTCCGGGAACGCCTCCCGGTAGCGGGCGTGCGGAGCGAGCACGCGCAGGGCCGTCTCGGCCTGCTCGCGGGTGACCTGGCCGAGCGTGCCGTCGATCAGGCTGAACAGCCGGTGCTCGTCGCGGGTGTGCCCGACGAGCAGCGCGACGTCGCGCCCCGCGCCGTCGGCGAGCGCCTCCCACGGGGTCACGGGCAGCACGTCGCCGTCGACGACCGGCGCGAACGGGATCGGCCGATGCGTGATGACCCCCCACCGCTCCCGCCACTGGGCCATCTTGGCGAACACCGCGTCGCCCACCTCGGGCGTCAGGTCCGGAGGTATCTCCGACATCCCGTCGACCGTGGGCTCGACCCCCGCCTCGGCGGCGAACGCGGCGGCGAGGTCGGCGGCGAGCCCGGCGGAGAAGAACGTCCCCGGCACGCTCTGCGCGATCGCCCGGTGGAAGAGCCCGGCGGACCTCGGCATCGCGAGCAGCGCCGCGACCGAACCGCCGCCCGCCGACTGCCCGAAGACCGTGACCCGGCCCGGATCGCCGCCGAAGCCCCCGATGTTGTCCCGCACCCACTCCAGGGCGGCGACCTGGTCGAGCAGCCCCCGGTTGGCCGGAGCCCCCTCGATGTGGGCGAACCCCTCGATGCCGTGGCGATAGTTGATCGTGACGACGACCGTGCCGGTCGAGGCGAGGTGACCCGCGTCGTAGTCGGGCAGGCCGGAGTGGCCCATGGCGTAACCGCCGCCGGGGATCCACACCATGACCGGGAGCGCCGCGTCCGTTCTGGGAGTCCAGACGTTGAGCGTCAGCCAGTCGTCGCCGGTGTCTCCGGCGGCCCCGAGCACCCCCGACTGCGGGGGCGGCGGACCGTGTTCGAGCGCGGGCCGCACGCCGTCCCAGGCCCGCACGGGCCGCGGCGCCCGGAACCGCAACGGGCCGACGGGCGCTTCGGCGAACGGGACGCCGCGGAAGACCGCCAGGCCCGCCTCCCGGACACCCCGCAGGTCACCGACTGTGGTGGAAACGGTTGCCGTCATCGAGACTCCTCTCCAGTGCTGGGCCGAGACTCCCAGCGGGCGAAGAACCCGGGCAAACCGTTTAGGGCCACTTTGCACGGGATCGACGACTGCGCGAAGGTGGACACCCTGCCTGCCGGCGTTGGGGGAGACCGCGCCTATCCGAAGAACCCGAAGTGAGAATGGGGCGTCATGAGCGGCTCTCTTTCGGATGAAGAGCTCGACCGGCTACTCGGCCTGCTGGGGCGGCTGTCCGAACACGACGTCGACCAGTTCCTGCTGTGGAAGACGCGGACCACCTACGGCACGGTCTACATCACCATCACGCGCGGCCTCCTGCCGGGAATGTCCGACGAGTCCTACGACGAACTACCTCCGGCTGGGTGGACGATGCCCGATGAGGACATCAAGCGGGTTCTCGCCGAGATGGCGCGCGGGGGAGCGGAACCCGTGCAGGTGATCCGGCGGCTGAGGGATGAACTCGGAGAGGCGTTCTCCGAGTTCACCCTCACGCGCTACTTCATCGAGGTGTTCGACGTCCCGTTCGTGAACCTCCGGCGGGCCAGCGCGTGGCGAGAGCTGCCCTACGGCGCCCACCTCTCGGATGACGAGGTGAACGACCTGCTCTCTCCGCTCGTGGTGCGGGGCACGTAGGCCCACCGGCGGGTCATGCCGGTCAGAACGAACCCGACGTCGTCCCTCCCGATCCGCTCGACGGCGCCGTGAAGACCGTGTTCCCGCCCGGTTCCCACGCGTCGGCCGTGTTCGGGAAACCGGCCTCCTGTCGTTTCACGCACTTCCACTCGACGGAGGCCCCGGGCGGCAGCTTGGCGATGGTCCCCGTCCACGTCGGGTAGGACGTCGGCGACAGCTTCACCGCGCTCGCCACCGACCACGCCCCGAGCTGGGGCACGTTCCCCACCGCGTAGACCGACTGGCCGGCGGTCGTCGTCCCGTTCGCGCAGCTGAACGTCATCGACGACGGCGTCTGCCCGATGGTGAACGCGAAGGTCTTCGCCGTCCCGACCGCCGTCGAGGCCGACTTCGCGACGATCACGCCGCCGCCCGCGTTGTACCACCCGCTGGAGGCGGCGTCGAAGGCCGTCTTCGACGCGTGCTGCGTCAACGGCGACCCGTTCAACGTCACCGCGCTGGCCTGCGTGTCGGCCACCAGTTCCACCACGTTCGAGCGCGAGGAGGGCGCTCCCGTGTAGGTCCCGGAGGACGCCGCGACCGTCACCGTCGCCACCGACCCGGACAGGGACTGGCTCAACGCGGTGGTCCGCACCGAGCCGGTCTTGTAGGCGGTCGAGGTTCCGTCGTCCTCGTAGAGGGTGAAGGAGCTCGCGGCCGGCGAGGCGTAGACGCGGGCGATCAGCTCGTTGCGGGTGGTGGCGTCGGTGCGTTTTCCGAGGACGTTCATGGTCTTGTCGTCCACGAACATCTTGGGAATGATCGCCCCGGCCCGCGCGAACGTCGGCAGCCGGAACTCGCCGTTCACCCACAGGGGGCGGTCGTTGAACCACTGGCCGGTCGACACGAGCTTCTCGTTGGTCGCGTAGTCGTACCAGGTCCCCGCCGGCAGGTACATGTTCCGGGACCGCTCGTCCTCCCCGGCCACGACGCCGACCAGCAGGTCCTTGCCGATCATCTTCTGGTGGCCCATCTCCCGGACGGCCGCGTCGTTCTGGTAGTGGTACACCGGCGGCGGCACGACCGGCTCGCCCGTCAGATATGCCCGGTGGGCCAGCGAGTAGTAGTACGGCGTCAGCTCATACCGCCGCCGCAGGTTCCCCAGGTTGCTGGCCTCGTCGCCGATCGAGTCGGGCGAGGTCGCCGCGCAGTTGCACAGGTTCTCGGTGTGCGGGCGCAGCGGCACGTCGAACCACGCGCCGTTCGCGAACCACTGCGTGTAGAGCTCGTCGAGGTCGCTGTCGAGCATCTCCCGCCGGAACCCGCCGATGTCGGAGCCGTAGTAGTCGATCCCGGACATCGACATGTGCATCTGGGCGTTCTGCTGCTGGGCCAGCGCGGTCAGCTTCGAGCCGATGTCGGCCGACCACATCGCCACGCCGTGCCGCTGCATGCCGCCCGCGCCCGACCGCGCCAGCATGAACGGCCTCTTCGTGCCGGTCGCGTAGTTGCGCGCGATGCTCTCGGCCCACTTCAGGTTGTAGACGTTGTGGTAGTCGGCGTGCGCGTGCTTGCCCGGCAGGACGCCCGACACCCAGTCGGCGGGGTCGTACATCTCCGGTTCGCCCAGGTCCAGCCAGTGGCCCAGGATGCCCTGATCACTCAGGGCCTGCCGCTTCAGGCCGTGCCAGTAGTCGCCGGCCGCGTTCTGCGTCCAGTCGATCATCCCGCCCCGGCCCCACCAGTCGTTGGTGGTCAGGTAGGTCGGCGCGCACGACGAACAGCCCGCCCGCACCAGATACCCGCGCGTGGCCATGTCGGCGTGCTCCGGGCGGTTCTTGCCGATGTACGACTCCTCGATCGTCATCAGCCCGACGCCCTGGTTGGCCGCATAGTCGGCGATCTTGGTGGTCGGCGCGGGGAAGTCGCCGGTGTCCCACGTCAGCGACCCCATCAGGGTGTTGTCCGACCCGGCCGTCACCCCGCCGAACCACGGCAGGTCGAGCACGAACCCGTCCACCGGGAACTTCGCGGTCCGCAGCCCGGACAGCCGGTTGTCGATCTCGGTCCAGTTGTCGTAACCGAACTCCGACACCCACATGCCGAACGCCTTCTTCGGCGGCACCGGCGGGCGGCCGGTCAGCTCCAGATAGTCCTTGCGCAGGTCGGGCAGGTCGGGGCCGGTCATCGTGTACCACCGGAGCTGGTCGCCCCACGTGTCGACGGTCCACGGGTCGCCGTTGAGGTTCCACTCCTGCTTGTAGATTTGGTCGAGGAACAGGCCGTAGTTCAGGTTGGACGCCCCCACCGCGAACAGCACCGGGATCTGGGTGTTCCCGACGGGTCCGTTGTCGGGGTCCCAGACCATGGCGTTGCCGTAGTTCCCGCCGGGCGAGCGGGTCCGGCCGACCCAGTCGCCGTCGGCGCTGCCGCCCATGAAGAACTGCTGGCCGAGCCCATACGCGTGCTGGATCGAGCTCTTCGTCACCGAGAGCCCCTTCCACGCCTGCGAGAGGTTGCGCGGGCAGGCCTCATAGAGCAGCCGCGTGGGGTCGGAGACCTTCACGCACAGCGTCCCGGCGGTGACCTCCACCTTCATGGACGCCGTCGTGATGACGTTCCCGACCTGGTTGAAGGTGGACGGCCCGGTGTAGTCGGTCTTGGCCACCTGCGGCGTGGTGAACAGCGGAGACCCGGTGCCGGGGCTGGTGCCCTGGGCCAGCTCGAAGTGCACCAGGTCGTCGTCGAGGAACTCGGCGATCAGGTACGTCGACCCGCTGGTGAACTGCACCCGCTGGACGGCCGCCTGGGCGGGCAGGGCGACCAGGAAGCTGCCGATCAGGACGGCGAGGAACACGAGACGTCTCATGGCCGCGCCACCACCAGGTTGTCGAGGTTGATCCCATTGGAGGCGTACTCGATCTTCACCGACCGGGCCCCGGCGGTGAGGCTGGTCGTGAGCGTCGCCGTGCCCCACGTGTCCCAGTTCGCCAGCGCGGGCAGGTTGAGCGTCCCTACTGAGACCCCGTCGACGTAGACGGTCCGCGTCGAGGCGACCGTCGTCGAGTAGCGGAACTTCAGCTGGTGGCTGCCGGTCGCGTCGGCCCTGACCTGGAAGGTCACCGAGTCGCCGGAGGAGGCGAAGCCGTCGACGAAGCCGGTGCCGGTGTATCCGGCGTGGTTGGTGTTGGTCGAGACGCCGACGCCGGCGCCGAACTCGGCCTCGTAGGCGGCCTTGTCGACCCCGTTCAGGGTGACCGACCGCGCCGACCCGCTGGAGGCCAGCTTCACGTACGTGAGCTGCTGCACCGGGTCCCACCACCAGCCCTCGGAGGCCGACTGCAGCGCGGCGAGCGAG
The DNA here is from genome assembly GCF_005233835.1 of Herbidospora galbida. Classification (GTDB taxonomy): domain Bacteria; phylum Actinomycetota; class Actinomycetes; order Streptosporangiales; family Streptosporangiaceae; genus Herbidospora; species Herbidospora galbida. The sequence goes on from NZ_SZQA01000028.1 coordinate 103,151, forward strand.
GCCCGCGCGGTCGCGCCGGTCACCGACGACGGCTGGGTCGAGGCCACCTGCAGCGTGCTGGTTGTGGTCAGCGCCGGAACCGAGACGCCGACCGTGTGGGACGCCCAGTTCTCGGTCGACGTGACGGTCCGGTTCAGCCCGGCCGAGTCCTCGAAGTAGGAGTACGACGAGGTGCCCGACGGATAGATGCGGAACACGAGGTTGGCGTACGAGGAGACGCTGTTGGAGATGTTGCCGCCCAGCTGGTAGGCCGAGTTGAGGTTCAGCGGGATGATCGCCCCGGCGCGGGCGTACACGGGGATCGTGTCGAGCCCGGCGTTGTAGGTCTTGGTGCCGGGCCCGGTGAACCGGCCGCCGTTCCACAGGTCGTACCACTCACCCGACGGCAGGTAGACGTTCTTCGACGTCGCCCCGGCCGTGGTGATCGGCGCGACGAGCAGCTGCGGCCCGAACATGTACTGCTGGTCGAGCGCGGCGGCCGTGGAGTCGGAGGGGAAGGCGAAGCTCATCGCCCGCATCATCGGCACGCCGGTCACCGACGACGACTTGGCCTCGGTGTACAGGTAGGGGATCAGGTTCATCCGCACGTTCGCGAACTTCCGGAAGTACGGGATCACGTTCGTGTTCCCGGTCCGCGCCTGCACGTTCCACGGCGTGCGCGCCTCCGAGACCCCCGGATTGGCCTTCTCCGAGTGGTACTGCATGATCGGCGAGAACGCGGCCTGCGCCGCCGACCGCAGGTAGAGCTCGGCGCTCGGGAAGTCGCCGGTGAACCCGGCCATGTCCCACGCGGTGTAGGGGACGCCCGACTGCCCGGCCGACAGCTGCGCCCGCACGGCCTCCTGGAACGCCGGGAACGAGGAGTTCTGGTCGCCGGCCCAGAAGATCGAGGTCGACTGCGCCCCGGCCGTCCCGGCCCGGCTGAAGATCGTGCCGTCGGGCTTCTTGCCCTTGACGTAGGTGTTGTACGCCGACAGATAGGAGTTCGGGTAGGCGTTGTGCATCTCGTCGCCCTTGCGGCCGTCGGCGAACGACACGTTCCGGCCGAAGATCGCCTCGGAGCCGTCGGTCTTGAAGCCGTCGATCCCGACGTCGTCCATCAGGTAGTCGCGCTTGCTCATCCACCAGTTCCGCGCGGCGGCCGAGGTGAAGTCGGGCACCATGCTGTCGCCGAACCACTGGCCCGTCGGCACCCGGTAGACCCCGCCTGGCTGCGAGGCGACGTATCCCTGCGCCTGCGCGTAGGCCTTGTCATTCACGTGCTGCGGGGGCGCGGACGACGGGTTGGTGTCGAAGTTCTCCTTGAACACCGGGATCTGCCAGAGGATCACCTTGATGCCCCTGGCGTGGGCGTCGTCGACCATCGCCTTCGGGTCGCTCCAGGCCGTCCCGGGCGGGAAGGTCAGATCGCTCAGGGCGAGTTTCCCGCTGCCGGGTTTGGCCGTGTACGTCGCGCCGTGCCAGACGTAGAAGGTCGCCTCGTCGCTCCACTGCTCCAGCACGATCGCCGAGTGCGGGATGTCGTGCGTCGTCGGGTTGGCGAGTTCCGCCGTGACCTCCGACTGGGTGTTCCACTCGTTGGCCGACATCCAGAGCCCGAACGCCCACTTGGGTGGCAGTTGCGGCCGGCCGGTCACCGCGGTGTAGTCGTCGACGATCTCCGCGGGGGTGCCGGCGAAGAAGTGGTAGTCGAGTGTGGAGTTCAGCGCGCCGTTCGTGTCGACGGTGAATCCGGCCAGGTCGCTCAGGTGGGTGTTCAGGTTGAAGACGGAGTAGCGGGTCGAGGGGAGGTAGACGCCGTACCCGGCGGAGTTCAGGAAGAACGGCGTCGACAGGTAGGTGCGCCGCCACGACCCCTGGTCGCGGTACTGGTTGTAGACGAAGTTGTGCACGTCGGTGCCGCGCTGGTCGAGGCGGTCGTAGCGTTCGCCGAAGCCCTCGAAGCGCTCGCCGGCCGGCGAGAGGAAGTGGTCTTCGATCTTGGTGATCGTCGACACGCCGTCGCTGGCCCAGCCGATGTTCCGGAACACCGACGGGTCGTACTGCCGCGTGATCAGGGTCGTCCCGTCGCCCTTGTAGACGGCGAGCCGGTAGGGCGTCTTCTGGATCTTCAGCACCAGCGACGACGTCGAGATCTGCAGTGTCGAGGCCGAGTTGGTGACCGTGTAGCCCGACACGCCGCTGATGTTCAGGCCGCTGCCCGAGGGCGCGATCTGGGTGCGGAAGCGGTCGAGCGCCGGGAAGGCGAACCGGATCTTCGGCGTGAACGACCCCGCCGAGTCGCCGGTCGTCACGTCGACGCTGGTCCCGTTGTTCACGTACGACACCACGTTGGTGACCGTCGACCACGACGTCACCTTGAACGTGAACGGCCCCACGCTGCGCTGTCCGGCGCCGTTGACGTCGGCGTTGACGGTGTAGGAGATGGAGTCGCCCCGGACGAACGACCCCATGGCGATCCGCCAGTAGGTGTTGTTGCCCTGGTTGTAGTCCCAGGCGGCGCCGATCGGGGTCTGCGCGACGCCGTTCTTCGTCCAGGTGATCCAGACGGTCTGACCCGGCTCGATCGGCCAGGTCGTGGCCTTGAGGGTGACGGCCTCCCCGGCCATCGGGTCACGGGGAGAGCGCTCGGTCGGCTCGGTGGAGTAGAGGTCGTCGATACCGGTCGGGTTGTGGTGCACGCCGCTGAGGGCGGCCGCGGGAAGGGCATGCAACATCGTGGCGAGCAGGGCCAGCACCACGACGGTGACGCCCGAGCGTAACCGGGTCATGCGAACATTCCTTTCAAACGCGGCCAGTGCTCCGAGGCGCAGAGCACCGGAGGACGCTCGATGGGCGCGGGGAGGACGACCTCCCGCCCACCGCGCTGGACCTCGCCCGTCCACACGTCGACCCACTCGCCCGAGGGCAGGTAGGCGGCGATCTCGGTGGCGCCGGGCGTGGTGACGGGGACGACGAGCAGCGCGTCGCCCAGCTTGAACTGCAGGGGGTACGACCACAACTCGCGTTCCATGTGGTCGAAGAACAGACCCCGCATGAGCGGCTTGCCGCCGCGTACCGCCACGGCCGCCTGCTCGGTCAGGTAGGGCACCAGCCGCTCCCTGAGCTTGGCGAACTCGCGGAAGACCGGGATGACCGTCTCGTCGCCGGTCTGTTCGGCGATGTTCCAGGGCGTGCGGTCGCGGATGGGGGTGCGGTGGTGGTTGAACTCGGAGTGGTACTGCATGATCGGCATGAACGCCGAGGTCCCGGCCGCGCGCAGGTAGAGCTCGGCGGTCGGCAGGTCGCCGGAGAACCCGGCCAGGTCCCAGCCCCAATAGACGATCCCGCAGGCCGAGGCGGTGATCCCGGCGCGGATCGACGCCGCGAAGGCGGTCCAGGTCGAGTCCTCGTCGCCGGCCCAGAACGCGCCGTGCGGCTGCGAGCCGGTGAACCCGGCCCGGCTGAACGTCACCGGGGCCTTGCCGTGCGCCCGCAGCAGGTCGCCGAAGGCCCGCGCGTAGTGGACGGGGAACAGCCCGTTCCCGTCGTCGCCCCGGCGGCCGTCGGCGTAGCGCAGGTCGTGGCCCCAGGCGTGCTCGCCGCCGTCGGTCTTGAACCCGTCCACGCCCAGCTCGGAGACCAGGTAGGCCCGCTTGGCGGTCCACCAGTCGCGGACCTCCGGCGACGACAGGTCGGGCATCAGCGCCAGCGGGAACCACCAGCCCCGGTTCCGGTAGGGCCTGCCGTCGGCCTCCCGGACGCCGTACCCCTTCTCGACCAGCTGCTTCGCGTCGACCGCCGCCTGGTGGCGGGGGTGCGGGCGCATCTTCTGCAGCGGGATCTGCCAGAGCAGGACCTTGACGTCGCGGTCGTGCAGCTCGTCGATCATGCCCTTCGGGTCGGGCCACGGCCCGTCGGCGGGGAAGGTGTAGTCCTTCAGCGAGTGCGGCTCCTCCGACGGCTCGTAGACCGCGCCGCGGAAGGCGGTGAAGGTGGTCTCGTCCGACCACGCCTCGATGACGAGAGCGCCCACCGGGATGTCGTGCTCGCGGTGCCGGTCCATCTCGTGCAGCACCCGGGCCTGGGTGTTCCACTCGTTGCCGCTGGCCCACAGCCGGAACACCCACGAGGGCAACTCCGTCGGGTGGCCGACCTCGTCGAGGAAGGCCGCCAGCACGGCGGCGGGCGGGCCGTCGTAGAAGACGATCTCCAGGTCGTCGCCCGCGACCTCCGCCTCGATCGTCAGCAGGTCGCCCTCGCTGGAGTACCAGGTGCGCCGCGACGTCCGCACGTGGAAACCCCACGGCTCGGCGCCGACGACGAAGGCGAAGGGCATCGGGAGGTACGTCCGGTTCGCCGCCCCCTGCCCCTTGTACTGCTCGAACACGACCGCGTCGAGGTCGTTGCCCCGCTGGTCGACCGCGTTGAACCGCTCCCCGAAGCCGACCAGGTGGTCGTCGGGCGCCAGCCGCACCGCGAACCGGACCCGGCGCGGCCCGTCGGCGTCGACCAGCCACTCGGCCGAGCCGGGCACCACCCGGTCGGTCCCGCTCACGCCGATCTTCCCGGGCAGCCAGCGCGCCGCCGACACCTCGAACCACCTGCTGGTACGCCCCGGCTCCCGGAACCGGTAGCGGTAGCGGTCCCCGGACACCAGAGGAGGAGTCGTCACCGTCCACGACCCACTGGCGGCACGGGCCGCCTTGGCCTGGGCGGCGGCCAGGTGCCCGCCGTCGGTGACCACCGGCCCCTCGCCGGTGTAGAGGGGCGTCATGGGCAGGTCGGCGCCGTTCCACTCGCAGACCACCTCGGCGGCCGACGACCGGACCCGCAGTTCGACCGGCTGCCCGTCGAGCGGCAGCGCGGGAACCCGCTGGTCCTCCGTTTCGGCGTAGGGGTGGCCGGAGCCGTAAGGGCGATGACGGATCAAAGTTCGGCTCCCAGCATCAGGTACATTCCGTGCGACCACAGCAGGGGAGTGGCGACCGTGCCCCAGCGCCGGAGCCACTCGTCGTAGCGGTCGGGGAAGAGCAGCACGTCGGAGACCTGCTCGGGCAGGTCGCCGTTCGGACGGGCCTGGGCGGCCATCCAGTCGAGGTAGCGGCGGGCCTCCTCGGGCCGCCCGGCGGCGGCGTGGTTCAGGCCGAGGAACCCGGCCAGCAGCACCCACCGGCCGCCGCCGTAGAAGGTGTCGGCCCGGTAGCGGTACACCCCGCCCTCGTGGGCGAGCTGCCGCTCCACCTCGGCGACGGTCGCGACGGCCACCGGGTGGTCGGGGGCGTACACGCCGAAGGGGGCGACGCACGCCAGCAGACTGGCGTCGACCTCGTCGGACCCCAGCCATTTGCGCAGGTGGCCCGCCTCGGAGACGCCCTCGGTGGCGATCAGCGCCTCGACGCCGCCGATCGCCTCCTTCACCTCGGAGTCGGACACCCCGAGCGCGACCGCGGCCCGCAGCCCGGCGTGGATCGCGCCGAGCGTGGCCACGTGGCGCTGGTCGACGTGCTCCTCCCACCAGTCGTAGCAGGGGCTGTCCCAGAAGGCCGCCAGGTAGCGGGAGGCCACCCGGACGGCCTCCATCGGGACGTCCACGGAGTGGCGCCGGACGTGCTCACCGAGCTGCCACAGCCAGGTGCCGTAGCCGTCGAGCTGGTGGTCCCACCACTCGTCGGTGCCGTCGGCGCCGTCGAGGGTGAACCGGGTCGGCAGCATCTCCCCAGGTGAGAGCGTCTCGTCGTGGCGCCGGTCGATCAGGTCGTCGACCTGCGCGGCGCGCGCGGTGATCACCCGCGCGCACCACTGATGGAAGGCGGTGACCGAGGCCTCCTCGCCCGCGCGGGACATGCCCTCGGCGATGAACGCGCCGTCGCGGAGCCACGCGTAACCCGCATAGGCCGAGAAGGTCGGGCACGCCGGGTAGGCCCCCGAGGGCGACTGATTCTCGCGGATCACCCGGATGCTGCGAGACATCAAGTCGATCATGCTGGTCGTCTCCTAGCCGAGAAGGGCGTCGACCTTGGACGCGGCTTCGGTCAGGGCCTCTTCGACCGACTTGCGGCCGGCCGCGGCCTCGGTGAGCTCCTGGGTGACGGCGTCCTGCATCTCCTGCTGGCGGGCGATGACCGGCGGCAGCGCGATGCTCTTGAGCGAGTCGAAGACGGCCTGGCGGTTGGCCGGGACGGGGTCCTTCAGGTAGCCCTGCAGCACGGCCTGGTCGGACACCGGCGGCAGCTCCCACGAGCTGGCGATCCGGGTCGTCGCGGCCACGTTCGAGCTGCTCAGGAACTTGGCCCAGGCGTACGCCTCACGCGGGTGTTTGGTCGTGGCCGAGGCGGCCACCGAGTTGTGGAAGACGGCGCTGGCCTTCTGGGCGTCGCCGGGCTCGACGACGACGTCCCACTGGAACGGCACGTCCTTCAGGCCGGCGAACTGCCAGATGCCGTTGTGCCACATCGCGAGCTTGCCCGACTTGAACAGGTTGGTGTCGTAGTCGGCGGTGCCGCCGATCTCGGCCTCGGTCGGCATGGTCTTGCCGACCTTGTCGACCAGCCACTTGGCGGCCTTGACGCCCTCGGGGCTGTTGAACGTCGACTTCCCGCCGGCCATGAACTCGCCGCCGGCCTGCTTGAGCGCCTTGTAGAACTCGAAGAACGTCACCGGCTGGAAGTCCCCGAAGACGCCGTCGGCGGTCAGCTTCTCGGCCGCGGCCTGCTCGTCCTTCCAGGTCCAGTCGGCGGTGGGCAGCGGGACGCCGGCCTTCTCGAACAGGTCCTTGTTGTAGAGCAGGACGACCGTGGAGAACGAGGCCGGGAGCGCGAACTGCTTGCCCTCGTGCTTGAAGGCGTTCAGCGACTCGGTGGCGTAGCCGGAGGTGTCGGTGTCGCCGCCCGCGGCGCCCAGGTCGAGCAGGCTGCCCGCGCCGGCGTAGGTGACGAAGTTCTCGTAGTTGAGCTCGAAGGTGTCCGGGGCGGTCTGACCGGCGAGGCTGGTCTGGAGCTTGGTGAAGTACTGGTCGTAGGGGGCCGTCTCCACCTGCACGTCGACCGTGGGGTTCTCCTTCTCGAACGCCGCCACGATCGTGTCGAGGTCTTTCACGTGGTCGGGGGCGGCGGAGAAGGTGAAGTAGCGCAGGGTGACCTTGCCGCCTGCGGCGGGCTCTTCCGTACGGGTCGCCGAGCCCTGGGAGCAGGCGGTGGCGAGCAGGGCGGTGATCAGGGTCGCCGCGACGACCCGGGCTGATCCGGCCATGGGGGGTTCCTTCGTGTTGTTATTTCAGCCCTGACTGGGCCACGGACGCGATGACGTGCTTCTGGGCGAAGAGGTAGAGGACGAGGATCGGGACGACGCTGACGACCGACCCGGCCATCACGACGTTCCACTCGGTGGTGAACTGGCCGTGCAGGTTGGCCAGCCCCAGCGGGAGGGTCATGAACTCGGGCGACCTGATGATCACCAGCGGCCACAGGAAGCTGTTCCAGCTGGCCATGAAGCCGAAGATGGCGAACGTGGCGAGGGCCGGGCGGATCAGCGGCAGCACGACCAGGGCGAAGATCCGGAAGTGCCCGGCGCCGTCGAGCACCGCGGCCTCGTCGAACTCCTTGGGCACCTGCTGGACGGCCTGCCGCAGCAGGAACACGCCGAACGCCGAGGCGATCGTCGGGGCCAGGACCGCGAAATAGGTGTCGGTCAGGTTGAAGGTCCGCATCTCGATGAAGAGCGGCACGACCAGCACCTGGAGCGGCACCATCAGCGTCGCCAGGTAGACGGCGAACAGCGCGCCCCGGCCGGGGAACGGCAGCCGGGCGAAGGCGTAGGCCGCCATCGAGCTCGTGACCAGCTGGAACACGGTCGAGGCGACGGCGATCCAGAGGCTGTTGAACATGATCCGCCAGAACGGCATGGTCTCCAGCAGCCGCTCGTAGGCGCCGAAGCCCGCATCGTCGGGCGTGAAGTCGGGCGGGGTCTGCAGCACGGCCCCCGCCGGGGTCAGCGACGTGATCACCGCCCACGCGAACGGGAACAGCATCACCAGCGCGCCGAGCACGACGACGGCGTACCTGCCTGCTCTAGCCATAGTTCACCCACCGGCGCTGGCCCCGGACCTGGATCAGCGTGACCACCAGCACGACCGCGAACAGCAGCCACGACAGGGCGGACGCCTCACCGGCGCGGCCGTACTTGAAGGTCAGGTTGTAGACCTGCTCGACGACGACCTGGGTCGCGCCGGCCGGCCCGCCGCCGGTCATGACGTGGACCTGGTCGAAGACCTGGAACCCGTTGATCAGCGAGATGACGACGACGAAGAACGTGCTGGGCGACAGCAGCGGGAGGGTGATCCGCCGGAAGCGCTGCCAGGCGTTCGCGCCGTCGACCCGCGCGGCCTCCAGGTACTCGTTCGGGATGGCCTGCAGCCCCGCGAGCAGGATGATCATCACGAAGCCGAGGTCCTTCCAGGCCGAGGCGAGGATGATCGAGGGCATCGCCCAGTCGGGGTCGGTCCACCACCCCGGGCCTTCGAGACCGAACAGGCCGATGGCCCAGTTGACGATCCCCGACGCCGGGTTGAGCAGCCACTTCCACAGCAGCGCCACGACCACCCACGACGTGACGACGGGCAGGAAGTAGATCGCCCGGAAGATGTCGCGGCCCTTCATGGCCCGGTTGAGCAGCATCGCCAGGCCCAGCCCGCCCGCGTAGACGAGCGGCAGGTAGCCGGCGATGAAGTAGAGCGTGTGACCGAAGGCGGCCCTGGTCTCCTCGCTGGCCAGCAGGCGGGCGTAGTTGTCCAGGCCGACCCACTTCATCGGCGTGATCAGGTTCCACTCGTGGAGCGAGGTCCACAGTGAGCCCGCCATGGGGATCAGGGTGAACAGCAGCAGCGGGACCGCGCTGGGGAGCAGGAAGACGGCGACCGTGAGGGCGTACCTGAGCCGCTTCTTCGGCGGCCTGATCGGCTGCTTGGCGGGCGCCTGCGGGGGCGTCTGGGTGAGCGTCACGGGGCCGCCCCGATCAGCCGGGCCCGGACCATCCGGCCCTGCTCGCCCGCCGCGCCCTCGGTGTCGAACGGGGTGGCGAGCACCAGCGCCGCCGCGCCCTGGGCCCAGGAGGTGTCGTCCCAGCTCTCGACCTCGATCTCGATGTCGCGGCGGCCCGGCATGAGCTGGCGGCGGACCGCCGGGCCGAAGCCCTCGCGCCAGAACTCCCAGTGGGCGGTGCCCTCGCCGAGGACCACGACGACCTCGGGGTCGACGACGTTTATCAATCCGGCCGTCGTCCGGCCGAGGATGGCGCCCGCCTCGGCGAACACCTCGCGGGCGGTCGCGTCGACGGCCGCCAGCGCGCCCAGGTCGTCGACCGTCGTCACGTCGAGCCCGCGGGCCCTGGCCGACGCCACGAGGCCGGTCGCGCCGACGACGGCTTCGAGGCAGCCGTACGCCCCGCACCCGCACAACGGACCGTCGACGGCGACCGGCACGTGCCCGAACTCGCCCGCGCCGCCCCTGGCCCCCCGGTAGACCCGGCCGTCGGCGACGATCGCGGCTCCGACGCCGCGGCCGATCGTGACGACCAGGAAGTCGCGGTGGGTGCGGCCCCGGCCGTAGAGGCGCTCGGCCACCGCGAGGGCGTTGACGTCGTTCTCCAGCAGGACGGGCAGCTTGAGGCGGCGGCGCAGGCGCTCGCCCACCGGCATGGCCTGCCACCCCAGCGTGGGCGCGTTGCAGGTGCCGACGGCCTGGTCGTCGACGCCGCCGGGGACGCAGACCCCGACGCCCAGCAGCGGAGGCACCTTGCCGAGCACGTCGGCGACGGCCTCGGCCAGGTCGCCCAGCGCGTCGGGGGAGGAGGGGTCGAAGGGGGTCTCCCACGAGCCGAGGACCTCGCCGTCGAGGCGGACCTCGACGATGACCAGATGCTCGGCCGTCACCTTCACGCCGAGCGCGCGCCCGGCCGAGCCGACGAGGCCGAGGCGCTGGGCGGGCCGGCCGCCGCGCGAGGGCTGCAGGTCGAGTTCCTCCAGCATGCCCGCCGCCATGAGCGCCTTGGTGAGCTGGGTGACCGTCGCGGGGGAGAGGTCCAGCTCCTTGGCGATCTCGGTGCGGCTGAGCGGCCCGACCGTGCCGAGCAGGGCCAGGATCGCCGTCCGGGTGAGGTCGCCGCGATCGGTCGCAGCCATCGGGCTCACTTTCTTTATTGGTAAAGTTAGTCCCGAAATATGGCTGTTCAGGCGGACACTGTCAAGGGTCTGAAACCAGATCGAAACCTCAGTGCCGAGCGCACGGACGGACCACCGCGATCGGGCAGCGCGCGTGCCGGAGCACCCGGCGGCTGACCGAGCCCATGACCATCGACCCCGCCTGGCCGTGCGCGCCGACCACGACGAGGTCGGCCCTCAGCGACGCCTCGACCAGCGCCTCCACCGGATGCGCGGAGCGCAGGTCGTCGAAGACCGGCAGGGCCGGATACCGCTTGCGGTGCCTGGCGAGCTGGTTGGCCGCGACGGCCCGCTGGTGCGCCCGGACGGCGTGGATGTCGTAGTCGACCTCTGGGGCGTAGGTGTGGCCGGGCAGGCTCCAGGCGTGCAGGGCGCGGATCTCGGCGCGGTGCAGGTTCGCCTGCTCGAAGGCGTAGGAGATGGGCCGCTGGCAGTCGGCCGAGTCGTCCAGGCCGATCACGACCTCGCCGACCTGCCGCCCGGGGCGGTCCCGGACGATCACCACCGGCCCGGCGGCGTGCCCGGCCACCTGCGTGCTGACGGAACCGAGGATGCCGCCTGCGGTGCGGCTCATGCCCCGGCTGCCCAGCACGAGCCCGGAGGACTCGGCGGCCAGCCGGCGCAGCACCTCGGCCGGGCGGCCCTCCCTGTGCTCCAGGCGCATCCCGAGGCCGGGCCGCCGGTGCCGCGCGGTCTTCTCCGCCGCGCTCATGATCTGGCCGGTCACCCTGGCGATCTGGCGTTCGAGCTGGGGAGAGTGGACGAACCGGTACGGAGACCGGTCGACCACGTGGACGATGCGCAGCCAGGCGCCCCGGCGGGCCGCGTCGTCGGCGGCCCATTCGACGGCCGCCAGCGAATTCGGCGAGCCGTCCACGCCAACGGTTACAACCTTCATTTTCTCCCCTTGGTGTTCTCCCGGTTTCCGATGACAACGTTTGCAAGGGGTAGATCTATAGGGACGAAAGTCCCTAGTCGGCCAAAACGGGACTTTAGTCCCTATCTAGGTAGATCTGGGATGAATATGGTGAAAGCATGATTCGCGTATTCATCGTCGACGACCACGAGGTGGTGCGGCGCGGAGTGACCGTTCTCCTGGAGTCCGAGGACGACATCCGCGTCGTCGGCGAGGCCGGGACCGTCGCGTCGGCGATCACGCGTATCTCCGTCCTGCGGCCCGACGTGGTGGTCCTCGACGTCCGCCTGCCCGACGGCGACGGCGTCGACGTCTGCCGCGAGGTCCGCAGCCGGATGCCCGACCTGCCCTGCCTGATGCTGACCTCCTTCGCCGACGACGACGCCCTGTTCCAGGCCGTGATGGCCGGCGCGGCCGGCTACGTGCTCAAGCAGATCCACGGATCCGACCTGGTGGGCGCGGTGCGCACCGTCGCCGGCGGCCGCTCGCTCCTGGACCCGAAGGCCACCCGCACGATGATGCGGCGGCTGCGGGACGACGCCGCGCGCAAGGACCCGCTCGCCGTGCTGACCGACCAGGAGCGCCGCATCCTGGAGTACGTCGGCGAGGGCATGACCAACCGCCAGATCGGCGAACAGATGTTCCTGGCGGAGAAGACGGTCAAGAACCACGTCTCCCGCATGCTCGGCAAACTCGGCATGCGCCGGCGCACCCAGGCGGCCGTCTACGCCACGCGGCTGCGGGGCGACGGGGTCAGCTGACCGGCACGCGCCACACCAGGCGGGTGCCGCCGCCGCCCGCGCGCGGCCCCGCCTCGAAGAAGCCGCCCAGATCGTCCGCGCGTTTCTGGAGGTTGCGCAGCCCGCTGCGCCGCCCGCCGGGAGGGAGCCCGACCCCGTCGTCCTCGACGACCAGCGTCACCTGCCCGCCGTCCTGCTCCAGCGTCACCCCGACGTTCCTGGCCCCGGCGTGCCGGGCCACGTTCGACAGCGCCTCGTGGAGCACCGCGAGCACCTGCTCGGCGACCTCCTCGGGCACGCCGTAGTCGAGCTGCCCGTCCAACCGCAGCCTGGGCCGGAACCCCAGGTCCCCGTACGTGTCGGCCACCAGCTCCGCGACGCGCGCCCGCAGCCCCGACTCGTCGGCGCCTTGCGGACCCTGGAGGGCGAAGATCGTGGCCCGGATCTGCCGGATGGTCGCGTCCAATTCGTTGACCGAGTGCCGCACCCGGCACTCCGCCTCGGGATGGTCGACCAGCCGGACCGTGCTCATGAGGGTCATCGCCACCGCGAACAGGCGCTGGATCACCACGTCGTGCAGGTCCCTCGCGATGCGGTCGCGGTCCTCCAGCGTGCGGAGCCGCTCGGCGTCGAGCCGGGCCTTGGCCAGTTCCAGGGCTCCCGCGGCCTGACCCGCGCACGACCGGAGCATCCGCAGCGCGCACGGGCTGAACGGGATCCGGCCGGACCACTTCCCGAGGACCAGGACGCCGTGCGTCGACTTCGCCGAGGTCAGCGGCACCGCGGCGGCCGGGCCGATGGGCACGTTCCGGATCGTCTCGTATCCCTCGCCGATCAGGTCGTCGACCATCACCGCGTCCCCGGTCCGCAGGGCGAGGCCCGGCAGCGACGTGTCGGACCCGACCTCGCCGCCGGTCAGCCCGCCGGCGCCCTCGGAGATCAGCGCCCGTAGCCTCGTGCCGTCGTCCACGGGGAAGAAGACCAGGGCGGTGTCGGAGTCGGCGATCTCCCTCATCCGCCTGGTCAGCTGGGCCAGCACGTCTCCCGGCCCCGCCCCGGACAGCAGGCTCGTGGTCAGGTCGGACTCGGCCTGGAGCCGGGCCTCCCGGCTGTGCGCCGTCTCGTAGAGGTGCGCGTTCTCCACGGCCGCCCCCGCCGCCGTGGCCAGGGTGACGATGACGTCCTCGTCGTCCTCGTCGAAGTCGGCGCCGTCGCGCTTCCCGGTCAGGCAGAGGACACCGAAGACCTCGCCCCCGACTCTCAACGGGACGCCGAGGAAGGCGGGATGCCCGGGGATCCGGGTCGGCCGCAGCGGCCGGGGATCCCGCACCAGCCGCTCCAGCGGGTCGGGGCCGGGGGGCCGGCGCTCCTCCTCGCCGCGTCCGGCCGGGACGTACTCCAGTGGGGAGCGGCGCTCCTCGGGGAAGCGGAGGGCGCCGTGGGCGGCGTCGACGAGCTCGGTCGCGATCTTGACGGTGCGCCGCAGCACGGTCTCCGGATGGAGGTCCCGATCGAGCAGGATCACCGCTTCGACGAGGGCGCGGACCCGGTCACGACTGGCGAGCGCGGCATCGCGCTGCGTCCGGAGCTCCGAGAGGAGTTCGTCCGGCCCCATGCCGGGGATCGATTCACGGGCCATAATCCCATTTTGCTTCGCTTAATCGGACAAAACGCCCTGTGTTGGGTCAGTAGATCCGATGAAGCGGGGCCCCTGACTGATGGGGGATTCAATTGAGCGTCAAGCCCTGGCGTGGTCCACGGCCGAGCGGGTTGTCCCATGAGTAACGAAAGCGGTTCGAAAGGTGATTCGCAAGGTGATGGGACTACGTGAGCAGAGGGTCCCGCGATGAACGACTTTGAGCGAATCGGCGACTATGCGATCGCCCGCAAGCTGGGCAGCGGCGGGCAGGGGGTCGTCTACGAGGCCTATGATCCCGCCGGTGAACGGGTCGCCCTGAAGCCGCTCCACAGCGGATCGGGGTTCGCCCGTCCGGTCGAGAAGGAGATCGCCGCCGCGCGGCGGGTGGCCGCCTTCTGCACGGCGAGGGTGATCGCCGTCGACCTCGCCGGCAGCCGGCCGTATGTCGTGAGCGAGTTCGTCGACGGTCCCAGCCTGACCCAGGCGATCACCGACAACGGTCCTTTCCACGCTGATTCGTTACGGAGGCTGGCGGTCGGCGTCGCCACGGCGATGGTGGCCATCCACGACGCGGGCGTCGCGCACTGCGACCTCAAACCGCGCCTTGCGCCCGCGCGACCTTCTCCGCCGGGAAGGTTGCGCGGGCGGGACGGGCAAGGGATCTTGCTGGGGTAAGCCGATCTTCCTCAGGAGACTCCATGACGCTGCCCCTCAATATGCGCCGCCAGGGCTTCGACCCCGATCCCGAGCTGGCCGCCGTGCGCGCCCAGCCGGGCCTGACCAAGGTGCCCACGCCCTACGGCCGCGACGCCTGGCTGGTCACCCGCTACGACGACGTGCGCGACGTGCTCAGGAACGCCGAGCTGTTCAGTTACGGCCACGGCATCAACATCCCGCCGATGAGCGAGGAACAGGCCAAACGCCTCAAGGCGGGCGCGCTGCTGATGATGGACCCGCCCGACCACACCCGCTTACGCCGCATGCTCACGCCCGAGTTCACGATGCGCCGCATCCGCCGGCTCGAACCCCGGGTCCGTGAGATCGTCGCCGACCACCTCGACGCGATGGAGCGCGCCGGGGCGCCCGCCGACCTGGTGGCCGACTTCGCCACGCCGATCCCGTCGCTGGTCATCTGCGAGCTCCTGGGCGTGCCCTACGCCGACCGCGCCGCCTTCCAGGCGCGCTCGAACACCCTGCTCGACTTCAACCAGCCGCCGGAGGTGCGCGGGCAGGCCCAGATGGCGTCGGCCGCGTACATGGGCGAACTGGTCGCGCGGGCCCGGGTCGAGCCGGGCGACGACCTGCTCGGCATGCTGGTCCGCGACCAGGGCGACGAGGTGAGCGACGCCGAGCTGGTCGGCCTCGGCGGGCTGCTGCTGATCGCCGGGCACGAGACGACCGCCAGCATGATCGGCCTCGGCACGCTGGCCCTGCTCCGCCACCCCGACCAGCTCGACCTCGTCCGCGAGGACCCGGAGAAGGTCGACGGCATGGTCGAGGAGCTGCTGCGCTGGCTCACGATCATCCACTCGGGCGCGATCAAGGTCGCCGCCGCCGACACCGAGATCGGCGGCGTCCCGATCGCGAAGGGCGACGCCGTCGTCGTCTCCCTCCCGGCCGCCAACCGAGACCCCGCGCTGACCGAGCACCCCGACGTCTTCGACATCACCCGCCGCGACCTCGCCCACGTCGCCTTCGGCTACGGCGCCCACCACTGCATCGGCGCGCCCCTGGCCCGCATGGAGATGCGCATCGCCTTCCCCGCGCTCCTCGACCGCTTCCCGGGCCTGCGCGAGGCGGGCGAGCCGGTGTTCCGCTCGTTCAACGTCGTCTACGGCCTGTCGTCGTTCCCGGTGGCCTGGTAAGAGCGCTTCTTTCCGTTACGGCTCCGCCTGCCACGGCCCCGCCCGCCGACGTCAGCGACGGGCGGCGGCCCGGCGCTCCGCACCCGCTCAGCCGGCCCGCCGCCACGGCGGTCAGGCCGGCGGGACGCGCACCGTCTCCACCCACCCGGGAGGCGGCGGCGGCTCCAGACCGATCAGGGCCGCGATGAGCCGGCACGACTCCGGCTCGTCGGGCCACGGCGTGTGGCCGTCGGTCAGCACGATCACCACGTTGGGGCGGTCGCGGCCCGCCAGGGCGGCCGTGATGCCGACGCGCATGTCCGTGCCGCCGCCGCCCGCCAGCGTGACCTGCTCGGCCGAGGTCACCCGCGAGACGGCCTGGACGTCGGCGTCGCACGCCAGCACCGTCACCCGGTTGCCGTGCACGCCCACCTCGCGCAGCACCCCCGTGACCTCGGCGAGCGCCGCGCCCAGGTCGTCGTCGCCCATCGAGCCGGACGTGTCGACCACGATCGCCACCCGGGGGAGCGGCCGGCGCAGGCTCGGCAGCACCACCCCGCGCAGGGCGGCCGACCGGCGCGAGGGGCGGCGGTAGGTGTAGTCGACCGCGCCGCCCGCCCAGGCGACCGCCTCGCGGACCGCGCCGGTCAGCGCCTGCCGCCAGTCGACGACCGGTTCGAGGACCTGCTCCGCCCACCGCTCCCACCCCTGGGGCAGGGTGCCCCGGGCCCGCCGGTGGGCCCGCATCGCCTCGGCGGTGTGCCGGCGCAGCGACTCGGCCTCGACCGGGCCGACCGCGGGCGCGCCGTCGCCGATCTCCCATGACGACGGCAGGCCGTGCGCGCCCGAACCGCAGTCGAGCACGTGCTCGTGGGGCGGCAGCAGCGGCACGTACTCCTCGAACAGGCGGCCCGGCTCCAGGCCGAACCGCCGCGGCTCCATCCGGCCCGCCGGCAGGGGCAGCCGGTCGGCGAGCAGGTCGTCGTTGATCTCGCAGTCCTGCGCGACGTTGACCCGCAGCCGGTCGCGCTGGTCGGCGGGCGGCAGCCGCCCGGCCCTGCCGTGGTGGTCGCGCAGCAGGTGGGAGACTTCGTGGATCCAGACGGCGGCCAGTTCGCCGACCGGCGTCGCGTCGACGAACGCGGGGGAGACGTAGCACCGCCAGCGCGCGTCGACGCCCATGGTGGGCACCCGCGAGCTGGGGACGATCGAGAGGGCGTACAGGGCGGTGGCGAAGTATGGCCGATCGGCCGCCGCCCGATACCGGGCGGCGAGCAGCTTCACCCGATCCATGCTCCCCGATCCATGGTCAGAGGGAGCCCGAGAGCTGGAGCAGGTCCACGAAGGCGTCGATGCCCGGTGGGACCGGCCAGCCGAGGTCGCGCATCGCGGCCAGATCCATCGCGGCGCGGGCCGCGACGTCGGGGACGCCCGCGTCGACCGCCTTGGCCAGCACCACCCACCCGGCCTCCCAGCGCCGCCGGGTCAGGTCGCCCTGCACGGCCGCCACGACCGCCGTCAGGAAGGCGAGCTGGCGGTCGCCGCGCTGCGGCAGCTTGAACGCGGCCGGGTCGGCGAGCACGCGGTCGGGGTCGGGGAGGTCGAGTTCCTCCAGGTAGGAGATGAACTCGACGCCCGCGCCGTCGCCCACCGCGCCGACCACCGCCGCCGCGAGGGCCTCCCGGCCGGTGCCGCTCGCGTAGGCGACGGCGAGCAGCTTCAGCGCCATCTCCCACGTCCGGGGAGAGGGCCACGCCCCGCCCCGGCTCTCGGCGTCGGCGGGCAGGTGGTGCGCCAGACCGGGGCGGGCGGTGAGGAAGCCCGAGATCGCGCCCCGGGCCCGCGCCACCGCGCCGGAGATCCGCGCCGCGTCGATCGACGGGATCCGCGCCGCCGGCCAGGTGCCCGCCAGGCCCCGGGCGACGGTCCGGGGGTCGTGCGTCCAGCGCAGGTGGACGAACCGGTTGGCCAGCGGCGGGCTCAGATGCCAGCCGTCGGCCGCGCTCGACGGCGGGTTCGCGGCGGCCACGACGCGGACCGGCTCGGGCAGCCGCAGACTGCCGACCCGCCGTTCCAGCACCACCCGCAGCAGCGCGGCCTGCACGGCGGGCGGCGCGGACGACAGTTCGTCGAAGAAGACGAGCCCCCGGCCCAGGGCGGTCACCCGCACGGCCCAGTCGGGCGGCGCCATCGGCACGCCGGTCACGGCCGGGTCGTCGCCGACGATCGGCAGGCCGGCGAAGTCCGACGGCTCGTGCACGCTCGCGATGACCGTCTCCAGCGGCAGCCCGAGCCCGGCGGCGAGCTGCTCCAGCCCGGCCGACTTGCCGATGCCCGGCTCACCCCACAGCAGGACCGGCAGGTTCGCCGCCACGGCCAGGGCGAGCGCCTCCAGCTGGGCGCTCGTGGCCGGTTCGGTGCGGAAGACCCGCAGCCGCCGGTTGATCTCGTCGGCGGCGGCCAGGTCGTCGAGGTCGCGGCTAATCGTCGTCCCCGTCGTCGTCCGTGCCCCAGTCGTCGTCTTCGCCATAGATCTCCTCGCCGAGGCCGAGGCCGGGGTAGGTGCGTTCGATCTCGTTGCGCAGGGCGACCAGATCGCGGCGCCGGCGGCGGCGGATGAGGTCGGCCAGCGACCACCCCTCCCAGTCGGTCACGTCGATGGCCCCACCGGCCGCGCGCAGCGCGTCGATCAGCGCGGGCGAGCCGTAGGAGGCGACCGCGTGGTGCAGCGGGGTGCGTTCCCGGTAGTCGAGCCCGTTCACGTCGAGGCCCGCCGCCAGGAGACGGGGCAGCAGCAGGGTGTGGTCGACCAGGTGCAGCATGTGCAGCAGGCTCCGCTGCCGGCCGTCGCGGAGCCGGGGGTCGACGCCCGCGTCCAGGAGCCGCAGGACCGCCGGGGTGTCGCCGTGCTGGGCGTGCAGGAACAGGGCCCACCGCTGGGCGCGCAGCTTCCGGGGCAGCCTGCCCTCGCCCGACGTCCACGACTGCTCGACCGCGAAGCACCCCGAGACGGCTCCGCCGAGGGCGCGCATGGCGCGTTCACGGCGCTGCTCGTCGTCGCTGTGCGCAAGGCGGAGACTGCCGCCGCCCGAGACGACCTGGTGCCATGCTCCGCCGCAGCGCACCCGGACCGGCTCGGGCAGGACCGGCTCCGGCGGCCCCGACGCGCCCGGCGGGAGGCCGGGGAAGAGCGCCTCCCTGACCAGCGGGTGCAGGTCGTCGGGCGTCAGCAGGCCGGCGTCCAGCAGCACGCGGTCGGGCAGCGGCTCGTCCGCGGCGTCGTGGAGCCCGGCGGTGTGCCGGGCGTCCCAGAAGTGGCGGGCCGACGTCCAGTCGACGTGGGTGATCAGGTACGGGTCGTCGTCCTCGTCGTGGGCGGGGACGAGGTCGAGCTTCAGCCGCTGCGGGCCCTCGCTCAGCTCGGGCGTGAACGCCCGGAGTTCGGTGTCGCCGTAGCGGGCCAGGGTGACGTGGTGGTGGGTGCCCAGGGTGCCGCCGCCGTTGCCGCTGCGGGGCAGGTGCCAGCGCAGCAGTTCCGGCACGAGGTGCCGCAGGTCGTCGGCGAGCTCCGGGTCCTTCTCGGCCAAGGCCGGGTCGAAGGCGACGTCGACGGCGGCGGCCGCGCAGGCGCCCTGCCAGTCTCCGGCCAGGCGGTGTCCGGTGGCCTGCTCGATCATCCACCGGGGGACGGCGTAGCGGCGGGCCTGCCGCCAGCGGCTCAGTTCGTCGCGGTCGAAGGTCATCGGTAGAGGCTGCCGATCGCGATCAGGTCGGGGTGGCCGGGACCGGCCGGGCGCAGGCGCGCGGTGAACGACCGCTTCACCTTGCGGGGCAGGCCGGGGCCGAGTCCGACGTACTCCAGGCGGGTGTCGTCCGGGACGTGGGTCAGCAGGCCCTTCGCGCCGCGTCCGGTGAGGCCGGTGTGGCGCAGCTCCAGGCGGCGCAGCGGGCTGCCGGGCAGGGCGGCGGCCAGGGCGTGCGCGCCCTCGTCGCCGGTGGTGTTGGCGGGGGCGCCCAGGCTGCGCTCCGACGGCGGGCGGCCGAGGTCGAGCGACTCGATGCGGTCGAGCGCGGCG
>NZ_SZQA01000029.1 GCF_005233835.1 Herbidospora galbida
CGGGGCGGAGGCGGCCGGGGCGGAGGCGGCCGGGGCGGTGGCGACCGGCGCGGCGGCGGTCGGGGCCTCGGACGAGCCGCAGGAGACGACCGTGGCGGCGGTGGCGAGGGCGAGCAGGGACAGCGCGAGGCGCGAAGACATGATGAGAAGAACCCTTCGGGGAAAACGGCAACGTCAGAGAGCCGCGCTGAACCGAGCTCAGGCGGCGAGGAGGCTGACGATGCCGGGAGGCCCCCGGCGGCTGATCTCGTGTCGGAGGAGCGCCGACGCCGGGATGACGACCCGGTCGGCGGGCACGGCCACCTGCGGATGGGCGGGTTCGACCGCCATGCGCAGCAACAGCAGGAGGCGGACTTCGAGCCGGCGCAGCAGCGCCCACAGGACCGCCTCGCCCCGCGCCAGCCACAGGGCCGTGAGCCCGGCCGCCCACGCGTGGGTGAGCAGCATGCTCAGGCTGGGCAGCAGCGTGGTCGCGTGGTGGTGGCCCGCCATCATCGGCTCGACGCTGTGGGCGTAGGAGAACATCAGGTGCAGCACGGCCTGGCAGCCCGCCAGCGCCGGGAAGATCACCCGGGCCGACCGTTCGCGCCCCGCCAGGGCGACCCCGGCGAGGAACGAGAGGGTCAGCGCCACCAGCACCGCCGGCGCGGTGGTCGAGCCACCCGCCCAGGCGTGCGCGCCGACGCTCAGCACGACCGAGACCGTCGCGAAGACGGCGGCCCGGACGACGCGGAAGGGCGTCGATGCTGAGGTGGCGCTAGTCATGGCGCCGTCATCATTGCACGGCGAACGGCCGGTTCCCAATATGCCCCGAAAACGACGCGCGACCGCCGGGAACCAAACCGGGATCGGGCCCGACTCCTCTACCGGAGCCCTGCGAGGTGGTGACTCGTGTGGCTCGACCGACCTCGAGAGGACTCCCGTGACCGCCGACCCCCTTCCCCCGCAGGCCCCGCCCCGCCGAGGCGTCTGGGCCCAGCTGCGCCCCCTGCTGCTGCGCACGCACTTCTACGCGGGTGTGTTCATCGCGCCGTTCATCCTGGTCGCGGCCGTCACCGGCCTGATCTACACGGCCGCGCCGCAGATCGAGCGCATGGTGTACGACCACGAGCTCCGCGTCCCCGCCGGGCAGGCCGCCCAGCCGCTCAGCAAGCAGGTGGCCGCGGCGCGGGCCGCCCATCCGTCCGGCGAGATCACCTCGGTCATGCCGGCCGTCGACGCGACGAGCACCACCCGCGTGGTCTTCTCGGACGAGACCGTGCCCGCCGACTACGAGATGGCGGTCTTCGTCGATCCGTACACGCTGGAGGTGCGCGGCCAGGAACGGACCTTCGGCCAGTGGCTCGGCGTGCGGGCCTGGATCGACGACCTGCACCGCAACCTGCACCTGGGCGCGTTCGGCCGCAACTACAGCGAGCTGGCCGCGAGCTGGATGTGGATCGTCGTCCTCGGCGGCCTGGCCCTGTGGATCGGGCGGCGCCGGAGCCTGCGGCGGGTCGTCCTGCCGGACGCCTCGGCCAAGAAGGGCCGGTCCCGCAACCTGTCGTGGCACGCCGCCACCGGCGTGTGGATCACGATCGGCCTGCTGCTGCTCTCGGTCACCGGCCTGACCTGGTCCAACCACGCCGGGGCGAAGATCGCCGACGTCCGGACGCTGTTCGACTGGAACTCCCCGCCGCTGGAGACGAGCCTGACCCCCGGCGGCCAGGCCGCCGAGCACCGGCACGGAGCCGCCGCCCCGGCCGCCGAGGGCGGCGACGCCGTGTTCACCTCGGGCGTCGGCATCGACGGAGTCATGGCCACCGCCACCGCGCAGGGCCTGCGCACCCCGCTGTTCATCGCGCCGCCCGCCGACGCCCAGTCGGCCTGGAAGGTCGACGAGAGCAAGCGCGACTGGCCGACCCGCTTCGACGCGGTCACCGTCGACGGGCGCACGGGCGCGGTCGTCGACCGCGTCGACTTCGACGAGTGGCCGTTCATGGCCAAGATGACCAACTGGACCATCGACGCCCACATGGGCATCCTGTTCGGCCTCCCCAACCAGCTCGTGCTGGCCGCCCTCGCGATCGGCCTGATCTTCGTCATCGCGCGCGGCTACGGGATGTGGTGGCAGCGCCGCCCGACCCGCGACGGCGGGGCCCGGTTCGGCCGGCCCGCGCCGCGCGGCAGCCTGCGCGCGCTGACGCCGGGCGTACTGGTCTTGGTGGCCGCGACCACCCTGTTCATCGCCTACTTCCTGCCGCTGTTCGCGATCAGCCTGGCCGTCTTCCTGGCGGTCGACGTCCTGCTCGAACGGCGCCGGACGACCCGGCCACCGGTGCTCGCCGGCACCCTCGACCCGCCGTCGCCGGACACCCAGGAGGAGACCCCGGTCGCGGTCGGCGCGGAGACCGGTGGGCGTTAGCCGTCCCAGCGGGGGCCGTCGGCGGTGTCGCGGACGGACACCCCGGCCGTCGCGAGCGCCCCTCTGAGGCCGTCGGCCGTGTCGTGGTCGCCCTTCTCGCGGAGTTCCGAGCGGAGGGCGACCACGGCGGCGACGACGCGGTCGGCGCGGCCCGCCGACGCCCCGAGCCGGGCGATCATCAGCCGGAGGGCGTCGCGGGCCTGGTCGACGCCGCCCTCGTCGGCCTCGGTGTCGGCCGACCACTTGACGGTCTCCGCCTCCAGGTCGAGGACCGCCGAGGCGGCGGCCGGGCCGTCTCGAAGCGGTGCGCGCAGGCGGCCAGGACCTCCGCGAGCGTCACGCCGGCCACGGCGGGCGCGGGAGCCCGGATGGCGTGGACGGCGCCGTGCGAAAGCCGGGCAGGCCGGTGACGCTCCCGGCCGGCAGCCGCGTCTCGGCGCCGTGGCGGCGGACGGTCAGGGCGCCGCGGCCGGCCACCGTGACCCGGCCGTCGCCGAGGTCGATCGTGACTGCGGTGTGTTCGTCGACGCCCAGGATCGCCACGTCGCCGGGAGTTCGGCCTCCAGGCCGACGCTGCGGGCGAAGTACGCGCGGGCGCGGGCGGTGACGTCGGCGGCGTTCGGGGCGACCCCGGCCGTCGTGCGGGGGCTGCGACGGTTGCCGTCCGAGCTGGTCATGGCCGGGCAGTCAGCGTCAGGGTGACGGCGGCCAGCGCGGCGAGCAGGGCCCAGGCGGGGGAGAAGCCGCCGGTCAGATCCGTGAGCAGGCCGAGGGCGGCCGGCGTCACGACGACGGCCACCTGGTTGGCGGCCATGGCCAGCCCGAGGACGAACCCGGTGTGGCCCGGCGGCGCCGATTCGGCGGCGTACGCGACCCAGGGGCCGTAGCAGCCGATCCCGAAGAAGCCGAGCCAGCCGAACAGCAGAGCCGCCACGATCGGGGAGCGGCCGAGCGGGGTCGCCAGCGCGGCCAGGCCGATCGCGACGGCGGCCAGGCACACCAGCACGCAGGCGTACCGCCCGGATCGGTGCCGGTCGCTCCACGCCGCCAGGACGACGCGGCCCAGCGCCCCCGCGCACTGCACCCCCACGTAGACGAGCGCCGCCGAAGCGGGGTCGACAGCCGCCACCCGGTGCAGGTGGAGCACCGCGAGGACGCCCACCCCGTTGTGCACCGACACCATGGTCACACCGGACAGGACGATCTTCTTCAGGTACGGCTCACGGAGCAGCGCCACCCGCACGCCGGACGCGATCCGCGGGGGAACCCGTCCCGGCGGACGCCGGTAGAACACCATGAAGGCGACCGCCCCCAGCAGCGCGGCGACCGCGCCGGCCACCAGCGTCCACCGCCAGCCGTGCGCCGCCGCGAGAGAGGGCAGCGCGAGCGCGGCGAGCACACCCCCGAGCGGGAGCCCCGCCTGCCGGACGCCCATCGCCAGGCCCCGCCGGGAGGAGTCGAACCACGACGCCACCGACATGCTGCCGCCCGGCTGGACGGTGCTGTACCCCGCGCCCACGACGAGCAGGACGACGAGCAGCGAGACGTAACCGGGAGCGGCGCTGCCGGCCGCCAGCGCGGCGGCGACCACGAGCACGCCGCCGCCCACGACCCAGCGCTCGCCGTGACGGTCGAGCAGCCGCCCCGCCACCACCAGC
This sequence comes from Herbidospora galbida, assembly GCF_005233835.1. Classification (GTDB taxonomy): domain Bacteria; phylum Actinomycetota; class Actinomycetes; order Streptosporangiales; family Streptosporangiaceae; genus Herbidospora; species Herbidospora galbida. Next base: position 4,063 of record NZ_SZQA01000029.1, read on the forward strand.
CCCGCCAGGGGGAGAAACTGGGCCGCCGACAGCAGCAGCCCCAGCCGGGCCGTGCCGATGCCGAGGTCCCGCTGCAGGTGGACGCCCATCGCCCCGATCCCCTGGACGAAGAACGCGGCCGTGGCCTGGGTGAAGGTCGCGACGCCCAGGACGACCCAGCGGTATCGCGTCACGGCTTCCAGCACAGCATGGGGTCGGGATGGTCGGAGAAGCCGAGCGCACGGTAGAGCGGTTCGGCCTCCCGCGAGGCCGTCAGGTCGACCCGTACGGCGTCGCGCTCGCGGAACCATCCGAGCAGCCCGAGCATGATCGCCCGGCTGTGCCCGCGCCGCCGGTGGGCCGGATCGGTGACCATGCCGATGACGTGGCCGATCCGCCCGTTGCGGGAGTGGGGGCCGGGGAACCACTGCTCGACGGTGCCGATGCCGCAGGCGGCCAGGGTGCTGTCGGCGTCCACGACCAGGATCCGGCAGTCGGGTTCGGTCAGCTTCCGCCGGAAGACCAGGGCGAGGGTCGCGCGCCAGTCGGCGGCGGGGTTGGCGGGGCTGAAGAAGTCGCCGCCGAGGTCGTCGAAGAGCAGCGCCCTCAGCCGGACGAGTTCGGGGATGTCATGTTCTGTTGCCGCTCGTACCATGACGTCCAGGCTGCTGTAATGAGCTTGTGCACCTCAACCCTTACGGCGCGGACGTGGTGAACTTCGCCGCCGACCTGGCCAACCACCCGCCCGCCACCGCGGCGGAACTCGCCGACCGCTGCCGCGCGGCCGGGCTGGTGCTGGAACTCCCCGTCGACGCCGCCGACCTCGACCGCACCCGCGCCCTCGTCGACGAATGGACGAACGTCGTCGACGCCCCCGGCGAACGGGAGAAGGCCGCCCTGCTCAACGACATGCTGGCCCGCTCGGCCGCCTACCCGCGCCTCACCGACCACGCCCACGGATGGCACCTGCACTACCGCGACGACCGGCAGCCGCTCGGCGCGGTGCTGTTCGCGCTGATCGCCGTGGGCACGGCGATGCACCTGGTCAACCGGGGCATGGACCGCCTCGGCCGGTGCGCCGTGGAGGGCTGCGACCGGATCTTCGCCGACACCTCGCGCACCGCGCGGCAGCGCTACTGCTCCCAGCCGTGCGCCAACCGCGACGCGGTCCGGCGTCACCGCGCCCGTCAGCCCGCCTCCTGAATTCCGGTCTAGGCGGCTCGCCGCTTTTGTCCCTACAATCGGCGCCGAATACACATGGTTATCATCACCACTTTCACGAAGTGCGGGAGCGCCGGCGCATGTCTGAACGGGTCGAGGTCGAGGTCGCCGAGGAGGTGCCGCCGCCCGAGTGGGGCCGCCGGCAGCCGTTAGGCGCCGTCAGTCCGTGGATCTTCGTCGTGGTGGTCGGGCTGCTGCTGCTCGGACGGCTGGTGTTCGCGCCCTACCTGACCGCCCCGGCGCTGCAGGCCTGGGCGACGATCTTCGTGGCCATCTGCGTCCAGGCGCTGCCCTTCCTGGCCTTCGGGGTGCTGCTGTCGGCCGCGATCACCGCGTTCGTGCCCGCCTCGTTCTGGACCCGGGCGCTGCCGAAGCGGCCGTTCCTGGCGGTGCCGGTGGCGGGGGCGGCCGGGGCGGTGCTGCCCGGGTGCGAGTGCGCGTCGGTGCCGGTCGCGTCCGGGCTGATGTCGCGCGGCGTGACGCCCGCCGCCGCGCTGGCGTTCCTGCTGGCCTCACCGGCGATCAACCCGGTGGTCGTCGTCGCCACCGTGGTGGCCTTCCCCGGAGAGCCGATGATGGCGGTCGCCCGCTTCGGGGCCTCGCTCGTGGTCGCGGTCGTGGCGGGATGGGTGTGGCTGCGGTTCGGCCGCACCGACTGGCTGCGGATCCCCTCGCGCCCGGTCGGGCACGGGCCGAAGTGGCGGTCGTTCGTCGAGGCGATGCGCCACGACTTCCTGCACGCCGGCGGATTCCTCGTCGTCGGCGGGGCGACCGCGGCGACGATGAACGTGGTGGTGCCTCGCGCGTGGCTGGAGTCGGTCGCCGGGATCCCGGTGCTGTCGGTGCTGGTCCTGGCGCTGCTCGCGGTGATCCTGTCGATCTGCTCGGAGGCCGACGCGTTCGTGGCGGCCTCGCTGACGGCCTTCTCGCCGACGGCCAAGCTCGCGTTCCTGGTGGTCGGGCCGATGGTGGACCTGAAGCTGATCGCCCTCCAGACCGGGACCTTCGGGCGGCGGTTCGCCGCCCGCTTCATCCCGCTGACCTTCGTACTCGCGGTGGTCGTCAGCATGGCGGCCGGAGAGGTCCTGCTGTGAACCGGCTGACCCAGAGCATGATCCTCATCCTTCTCGGCGGCGCGGTGCTGCGGATCACCACCGTGTCCACCACCTATCTGAACTACGTCAAGCCCGGGTTCCGGCCCTTCCTCATCGCGGCGGGCGTGGTGGTCCTCGCGCTCGGCGTCATCGGGCTCGTCCAGGAGTGGCGCGGCGCCCATGCCGACGAACACGACGGGCACGACGGGCATGACGGTCACGCGCACGCGCCCGGCGTGGCCTGGCTGCTGACGCTTCCGGTGTTCGCCATCTTCCTGATCGCCCCGCCCGCGCTCGGCGCGTTCTCGGCGAAGTCGGAGGAGGCCCAGGCGCGGCCGGTGGCCGCGGCCGAGCCGTACGACGCCCTCGCGGCCGGGCAGGTCAACGAGATGACCATCGGGGAGTTCGTCGGCCGGGCCTGGGGCGAGGGAGCCGACTCGCTGGCCGGGCGGCAGGTCAGACTGACCGGGTTCGCCGTGCCGTCGCAGAAGAAGAAGGACCGCTGGTATCTGGCCCGGATCCAGATCGCCTGCTGCGCGGCCGACGGCGTCGCCCTGAAGGTGGCCGTGCTGGACGCCGACATGCCGCCGGAGAACACCTGGGTGGAGGTGGTCGGCACCTGGAAGCGCCCGCCGTCGGGAAGGCTCGAACCCGGGACCATCGCCCCCGAACTGACCGTCACCTCGCTCACCTCGATCCCGCAGCCGGTCGAACCCTACGAGTAGCCCCCAGAAGGCCCGCCCGCAGCGCGACCAGCCAGGCCGCGCCGGGCAGGGCCATGCACGCACCGAGGACCGGCAGCAGCGCCGCCGGTCCCAGCGCGTCGAGGAGGGCCCCCGACACGACGGCCGAGACGCCCAGCGAGGCCGTCGCCGTCGCGCTCCACAGCGACACCACCCGCCCGCGCAGTTCGTTGGGGGAGTGGCCGAGCAGGACGGCCATCGACACGGGCCCGTAGACGACGTCCGCGCAGGCGGCGGCCCCCCAGATCGCCAGCGCTCCCAGGGCGCTCGACGGCAGCCCCAGCGCGGCGGTGAACAGGCCTTCCCCGAGGCACGACAGCCCGAGGACGACCAGCCGCCGCTCCTCCGGAAGCCGCTTCAGCCGGGGCGCGGCGACCAGCAGCACGACCGCGCCGGCCAGCCCCTGCACCGCGTAGAACCAGCCCGTGCCTCCGTCGCCCAGGTCGTGGACCTGGACGGCGAGCGCCGTCATGGCCGTGATCGAGCCGCCCAGGCCGAGGCAGAACACCGCCTCCAGGAGGAGCAGGGCCGAGACGAGCCGGCTGCGCCGGACCGCGCGCAGGCCCTCGCGGAAGGCCCGCAGGCCGCGCGCCGCCTGCGGCCGGGTGTCGCCGCGCCGGTCCCCGCGCCGGACCTTGGCCGTGAAGTGGAACGACACCAGGAACGACACCGCGTTGACCACGAAGGCCCACCGCCAGCCGACCAGCGTGACGGCGGCGGCGCCGGCCAGGCCGCCGACCGCCTGGAACAGCAGGCCGTTGACCTGGACCGCCGCGGCGTAGAGCACGCTCTCCTCCGGCCGCACCAGCGAGGGCATCCAGGCGTTGCGCGCGGCCTGGAAGACGAAGCCGACGGCGGCCGAGGCGAAGGTGAGCGGGTAGGCGAGCCAGATCGTGCCGGGACTGTCGGCCAGCAGGAACGCCAGCGCCAGCACGGCGAGCACGCCGTCGCCGACCAGCATGATCGTGCGGCGGTCGAGCCGGTCGGCCAGCACCCCGCCCCAGGTGCCGAACAGGATGCCCGGCAGGTAGCGCATGGCCAGTGAGGCGCCCGCCGCGACGGCCGCGCCGGTGTGCTCGTACAGCATGGCGAACACCGCGACGGCGGTGAACCAGCCTCCGCAGACGCTGACCAGGTTGCCCAGCCACAGCAGCCGGAAGTCCCGGTTGCCGGCCAGCAGCGAGCCCAGACCGGTGGCGCCCCGCTCCTCGATGTCGGTCACGCGAGGAACGTACCGGCTAAAGAAAATGAAAACCATCCCCAAAATCTCGTTGACAATGAAAATCGTTCTCGCCTAGCGTCTCCCTCGGCTCACCCGTCGGAAGGAGGCGAAACGTGCTGGTGCGGCGGCGCATGCTGAAGTTGGCGCGGGGCGCCTCCGGTCCCGTGGCGGCGACCGCCCTGCTCTCGCTCTGTGCCACGGCGGCGGGGGCGGGGCAGGCGGTCGCGCTCGCCGAGACGATCCGGCGCGCCCTCATCTCCGGCGCGCCGGATCCGGCCGGCGTGGGTGGGCCGCTGGCCGTGACGGGCCTGCTCGTCGTGCTGCGCTGCCTGCTGTTATGGGGCCGCGACCAGGCGGCGAACCGGACGGCGTCGCTCGTGCGGGCCCGGCTGCGGCTGCGCCTGGCCGATCGGCTGCTCGATCTCGGGCCCGGTCACACCGTCACCAGGCCGGCCGGGACGCTGCGGACCACGATCGCCGACGGCGTGGAGGCGATCCGGGCCTACGTGGGCTTCTACCTGCCGCAGGTCGTCGTGAGCCTGGGCGGTCCGCTGATCGTCGTGGCCGTGCTGACCTGGCAGGATCCGGTGGCGGGCGCGATCACCGGTGCCTGCGTGGTGCTGGTGCCCGCGTCCCGGCCGTTCTGGCGGCGGATCATGGGCGCGCGTTCCCAGCGGCACTGGGCGGCGTACGAGGACTTCGCCGCCCGGGTCCTGGACGCCCTGCAGGGCATGACGACCCTGAAGGCGCTGGGCGCGACCGGCGTCTACGGGCACCGGTTACGCCGCGACGCCCTCGCGCTCTACCGCGCGACCATGGGCGACCTGGCCGCCTCCAGCGCCGTCTACGTGATCAGCGCGTTCCTCCTGACGGCGGGCACCGCCCTGTCGGTGGTGGTGGCCGCGATCCGCCACTCCACCGGGCAGCTCGACGCGGCCGGCCTGCTGCTGGTCGCCTGGCTGACCGCCGAGGCCTTCCGGCCGGTGCTGGAACTGCAGAACTACTGGCACGAGGGCTTCCACGGCCTGGCCGCCGGCAAGGGCGTCTTCGCGCTGCTGGACGCCGACGCGCCCGCGCCCGCGCCGGTCGCGCCCGTCACGAGGGGGCCGTCGAACCGGCCGCCCCGACTGGTCCTGCGCGAGGTCACCTTCGCCTACCCGGGCGCCCACCCGGGCACGGGCCGGCCCGCGCTGCGCGGGGTCACCCTGGAGATCGAACCGGGCACCACCCTGGCCGTCACCGGGCGGTCGGGATCGGGCAAGTCCACGCTGGTCAACCTGCTCCAGCGCTACTTCGACCCGCAGAGCGGCCGGATCCTGGCCGACGGCGTCGACCTGCGCGACCTCGACCGCGACGAGGTCCGCGCGATGACCGCCGTGGTCGCCCAGGACACCTACCTCTTCCACGGCACCGTCGCCGACAACCTCCGCCTGGCCCGGCCCGATGCCGATCTCGCCACGCTCAGGGAGGCCGCCCGCCGCGCCAGGATCCTCGACGTCGTCGACGGCCTGCCCGACGGCTTCGACACGGTGGTCGGCGAACGCGGCGCCCGGCTGTCGGGCGGCGAGCGCCAGCGGATCGCCGTCGCGCGGGCCCTGCTGAAGGACGCGCCGGTGCTCATCCTCGACGAGGCCACCTCGGCCGTCGACGGCGAGACCGAGGCGGCGCTGCGCGAGGCGCTCGGCGAACTGCGGGCCGGCCGCACCACGATCATGATCGCCCACCGCCTGTCCAGCCTGATCGACGCCGACCTGGTCGCGGTCCTGGACGACGGCCGCCTGGTGGAGCACGGCGCCCCGGCCGACCTCGCCGGCCGCTCCGGGTCGTGGTCGGACCTGGTGGCGGCGCAGAGCGGGGTGACGCGATGACGTCCGCGTCGCCGGCCGTCAAGGGCCGGGGTGTCGCCGGGCTGCTCCGCGTGCTGTCCGGGCACCTGCGTCCGTTCGGCCTCTCGGTGCTGTTCGCCGTCGTCAACCAGGCGGCCGGGATGAGCGCGGTCGTGCTCGCCGCCGCCGCTGCGGGCCGGGCCCTGTCCGGGGCGGGCACGGCGGAGCTGTGGCCGATGTTCTGGTGGACCCTCGGCCTGACGGCGCTGCGCGCGGCGGCCAACTGGGTCGAGTCGTGGATCTCCCACGAGCTGTCCTTCCGCGTCCTGGCCCAGATCCGTCAGTGGCTCTACGGGGCCTTCGCCCGGATCGCCCCCGGCGGGCTGGTCCGCAGGCGCGGGGGCGATCTGGTCGTCCGGGCGCTGCGCGACAGCGAGAGCCTGGAGATCTTCTACGCGCACACCTCGATCTACATCGCGGCGGCCCTGGTCGTCACCCCCTCGGCCGTTGTGGCGATGGGGTCGATCGGCGGCCTCCGGGCGGCCGTCGCGCTGGCCCCCTGGCTGATCGCCGCGCTGGCGCTGCCTCTCGCGCTGCGCCGGGCCGGGACGCGCCACGGCGCCGACCTCAACCGAGCCCTCACCGCGATGAACGTCGAGGTCACCGACCTGGTGCACGGTCTGCGCGAGACCCTCTCCTTCGGCGGCGGTCCCGACCTGCTGGCCCGGCTGCGGGCGGCCGATCGCCGCCTGGCCTCGGCGGAGCGCCGGCAGAGCCTCCGCGCCGGGCTGGAGACCGTCGCCGGCGGGATCGCGATCGGCGGCGCGAGCCTGAGCGTCCTGGTGACCGGGCTGGACGGCGGGCTTCCCGCGCCCGCGCTGCTGGCCTCGGTCGCCCTGGCGGGCGCCGCGTTCACCCCGATCACGATGCTGCTCAACGTCACCCGGGTGTGGGGGATCACCTCCGACTCCGCCGACCGCGTCTTCGACCTCCTGGAGGAGCCGGCCGCCGTCGCCGACACCGGCGCCGCCGCGCTCCCCGTCCTGACCGGACCTCCGGCGGTCGAGTTCGACCAGGTGGTGTTCGGTTACGACGAGACCCGCCCGGTGCTGCGCGGTGTCTCGCTGACCGTTCCGGCCGGGACGACGCTCGCCCTGGCGGGCGCGACGGGCGCGGGCAAGTCGACCCTGGCCCACCTGCTGCTGCGGCACTTCGACCCGGCCGCCGGCGCCGTCCGCGTCGGGGGCGTCGACCTGCGGGACCTGCCCCTGGACGACCTGCCCGAACTCGTCTGCCACGTGCCGCAGGAGGCGTTCCTCTTCCACGACACCCTGCGCGCCAACCTGGAACTGGCCCGGCCCGGGGCGTCCGCCGACGACCTCGCCCACGCCTGCGCCGACGCCCGCGTCACCCCCTTCCTGGAGAGGCTGTCCGACGGCCTCGACACCGTCGTCGGGGAACGGGGGGCCGCGCTGTCGGGCGGCGAGCGGCAGCGGGTCGCCATCGCCCGCGCGCTGCTGCGCGACCGCCCGGTGCTGGTTCTGGACGAGTCGTCCAGCCAGCTCGACGCCCTCTCGGAACGCGAGCTGCAGGCCGCGCTCGACCGGGTCGGGAACGGGCGCACCACCCTGGTCATCGCCCACCGGCTCACCACGCTCCGGCACGCCGACCTGGTCGCCGTGCTGGACCACGGCCGCATCGCCGACGTCGGCGGACACGCCGAACTCCTGGCGCGGTGCGAGCCCTACCGACGTCTCGTCCAGGCGCAGGCGGACGCCGCCGCGCTCCTGGACGGGCGGCCCCGTCCCGACGACGACGCGAGGAGGTGATTCGTGATGAAGGTGACGAAGCTGAAGGTCGCCCAGGTCCGGGCGAGCGTGCACTCGAACAACCACTCGACCGTGACCCGGTCCAGCGTGGCCTGGCGCTAGCCGGCCCACCCACGGGCGGGGACGCGCGCGTATCGCGTCCCCGCCCGTGGTCCTCGCAGCGTAGAGCAGGAAGGAAAGCCCATGGAGCCCACCGGCCGGTACGCCGGCGGGGTGTCGTTCGTCCCGACTCAGGACGGCTGGCTGGTGCACACCCCAGGAGAGGACTTCCTCGCCGTGTCCGCGCCCGAGGGCGACCGCCCCGATCGTCCGCCGCTCGACGACCCCGACCTGACGGAGGTCTTCGCCGAAGAGGGCGTGCTGGAGCCGGTCCCGGCGCGCCGGCCGGGCGCGGTCGCCCTGACCGGTGACGGGCCGCTGTTCGAGGCGGTCGGCCTCCTGCTCGACCGGGCCGGCCTGACCGCCGAGGACGAGGAGGTCGCGGTGCGGGTCGCCGTCGCCCCCTGGCTTCGCGACCGGCTGTTCCGGCGGCTCGACGCCGAGGCCCGGGACACCGGCACCGCGTTGCACGTCGGGTTCGCCGAAGGGCGGCGCTGGTATGCCGGTCCCTTCTGGACGGGCCCCGCGACCGCCTCCTACGAGGATCTGCGGCTGCGCCGCCTGGCCGCCTCGCCGTGGCCGGAGGAGCTGGGCGCCCACTGGGCGTGGCTCGACGCCGGCGGCGCTCCGGAGCCCGGCCCGGCGCACCCGCCCGGGGCGCACGTCGCCGCCGCGCTGATCGTCGCGGACGTGTGGGCGTACCTCCACGGCCGGGACGCCCCGGGAACGGGGGTCCAGGCGGGCTTCGACCCGGCGACCGGGCGGCTCACCCGGCATCCCGTGCTGCCGGTGCCCGGCGGGCTCATGACGGAGCAGCCGTGATCATGATCGATGTCCCGGTCGACGGGCTCGTGGCCGACGTCTTCCTGCCCGGCCGCCTGCCCGCGCCGGCCGTCGTGGTCCGCACCCCCTACGGCACGGCCGGCCTGTGGCCGGAGGCCGACGCGCTGACCGGCGCGGGGCTGGCCGTGGTCCTCCAGGACCTGCGCGGACGCCACCGCTCGACCGGCGAGTTCCAGGCCGGCGCCGACGAGGAGGCCGACGGTCACACCCTCCTCGACTGGACGACCGCGCAGCCGTGGTCCGACGGCACCACCTTGCTGTACGGCACCTCCTACGAGGCCTACGCCGCCTGGTGCGCCGTGGCCCACCCGTCGGTGCGGGGCGTGGCCAGCCGCCAGCCCTGGCCGCCCGTCACCGTGGCGGTCGACGAGGAACTGTGGTGGCGCACCGAGATCGGCGGCGGCCGCCAGCTCCGCCCCGGCCTCTACGACCTGGCGCTGTCCCGGCCGGTCTGGCCGGTGCCGCTGGGCGCCTGGCCGCCCACGCCGAGCAGCTGGCGGACCCAGGCCCGCAGGACGGCGTCCCGGATCCGCGCCGCGAACGTGCCGAGCCTGCACCTGGGGAGCTGGTACTGCGGTTCCGCCGCCACGACGCTGCGCCAGGCGAGCCTGGCCCGGCGGGCGACGGTGGTGATGGGCGGGTGGGCGTCCCCGCTGACGCACCGGCTCCAGCCGGAGTGCGCCATCGACGTCCCCGTCGACCCCGACCCCGCCGAGCTGGCGCTGTCGTGGCTCGCGGCGGTCGCCACCGGAGCCGACCCGCGGCCCGGCCATCGGTGCCTGGTGCTGGGAAGCAACCGCTGGGAGCCGAGGGATCCCCGGCCGTCCGCGCGGCCGCCGCTGCGCGCGCTGCCGCTGACCGGCCGGGCGTCCTCGTCCATCGACCACGATCCGGCCGACCCCTATCCGTCGCTGCCGCACTCGGCCGACCTGTCGGCCGTCGGGCCGCGGGCCGACGTCGTGCGGCTCGGCGCGACCGGACGGGTCGCCTGGCACGGGACGGCGAGGGCGCGCTGCCGCGTCGAGACCGACCGGCCCGCCGAACTGGTGGCCACGCTCGTCCACGAGACCCCGGCGGGCGTCCGCACCCGGTTGAGCGACGGCACCGCGCCGATCACCCCCGGAAGCGGGATGGCGGAGATCCGCTGCGCGCCCGTCGCCGTCGACCTCCCGGCGGGCCACGCCCTGCACCTGGAGCTCACCGTCGGACGGCACCCCCGGCACACCGCGCCGGAGACGCCGGTCAGCGTGACGGTCTCCGGCGTCGACCTGCTCGTCCCGGGAGGCCGTCGATGAGCCATCCGCTGCTCGACCCCCGTACCGGGCCGATCACCCGTCTCGACCAGGTGCCCCCCGAGCCCTGGTGGCCGGCCGGGCTGAACGTGTGCACGGCCTCGGTCGCGGCGATCTCGGACCTCCTGCCCTGGCCGGCCGACCGGGTGGCGACCGGCACCGCCTTCCACGACCCCGGCCGGGCCCTGGCGAGCGCCGCCGGTGAGGCGATCGAACGCTACTGCGGCAACTTCGTCCCGGCGGACCTGCGCCGGGCGACCCACGCGGAACTGACCGCCGCCGGGGAGAACGCCCTCGACCCGGCGACGCTCGCGCTCTACTCCGCGAGCCAGTACGCCGAACCGGGCTGCCCCTTCGTCCCCTTCACCGCCGACCTGCCGGTGCTCTGGATCAGGGGATCCACCCTGGACGGGCCGCCGGTGTGGGTGCCCGCCTCCCTGGTCTTCGTCAACTACCTCGTGCCGCCGCGCGCGGCCGAGCCCCCCACCAACTACGCCATGCTGGCCGGTCTGGCGGCCGGGCCCGACCTGCGCTCCGCGCTGACCTCGGGGCTGGAGGAGGTCATCGAGCGGGACGCCACCGTCATCTGGTGGGCCAACCGCCTCCCGGCCGATCCGGTGGAGGTGGCCGACGCCCGGCTGGCGCATCTGCTGCGCCCCGACCCGTCGCTCGGGCCGGGCTGGGGCCGGGCCCCCGGAGCCGACGGGGATCTCCGCTACCGGGTGGTGCGCATCCCCACGACGTTCGACGTCGCGGTGATCGGCGTCCTGCTCCACGACCCGGCCCTCGGCATCCACACCTTCGGCGTCGCCGCCCGGCCCGATCCGGCGCACGCGGTGGCCAAGGCGATGGCCGAGGCGGTCACCCTGCGGATCTACTCCCTCGGCCTGCTGACGCCCGACGGCGCGATCCACCGGGCCGTCGAGGACGGCGTGCTCAGCCCGGACATGCTCAAGCCGCACCGATCCGACCGCGCCTACGCCCGGTCGTACCGGAGCGACTTCCGGGACGTGGTGGACCTCGCCTGCCACAGCCAGATCTGGCTCGACCCCGCGATGGCGAAGGAGCTGGCACCCATCACCGGTGCGGGCGAGCCGGTCGGGCTGGACGCGCTGCCGACGATCACCGGCGACGTCCGCCGCGCCTACGCCGACCGGGTCCGGGCGCTGGGCCTGCGCGTCCACGCCGTCGACCTCACCACCCCCGACGTGGCCGCGACCGGGGCCCGGGTGGTCCGCGTGGTCGTCCCCGGCGCCTACTCCAACCCGCCCGCGGCCTTCCCCTTCCTCGGCGGCGACCGCCTCTACACCGATCCGGTGCGCCTCGGGCTGCGCGCCGCCCCGATCACGGAGGCCGACGTCAACCTCGTCCCGCTCCCGCACACCTGAGAGATCCGATGGACGTCCTGCTCGACCCCCGCACCGGGCTGGTCACCCGGATGGAGACCCGGCGCAGCCACGCCGTGCTCCACACCGCGACCGCCGAACTGGCCGCCACCGGCCGGTTCGGCCACCCGCTCGGCAACCCCGTCGTCGGAGGCGCGTCCTTCGGCGACCCCGGACGCGCCCGGCTCAGGGCGCTGGGCGAGGCCGCCGAACGCTACGCCGGCCACCTGGTCCCGGAGGCCGGGCTCAGACGCGCGACCTGGCACGACCTCGACGCCGCCGTGGACCCCGACCGGCTGGCCCTCTACTCCCCGGACCAGCACGACCGCCCCGATTTCCCGTTCGCGGGCCTGCGCCGCGACGACGTGCTCTCGTGGGTGCCCGGACGGGCCGGCGACGGCAGCCCGGTGTGGGTGCCCGCCTCGCTGGTCTGGCTGTCGTCCGGCGAACACGCGCTGGTACGGGGCCGTCCGGCGCACCTGCCGATCGCGGCGGGCATCGCCGCCGGGCCGACCCCGGAGGCGGCCCGCGCCTCGGCGCTCGCGGAGGTCCTGGAACGGCACGCCCTGGCCACGGCCTGGCACGGGGGAGCGGCCTTCCCCCTGGTGGAGGGGCCGCCGCTGCCCGCGCCGATCGGGGCGGAGCTGACGTGGCGGTCGGTGCCCAACGCGCTGGGCGCGCCGGTGGTGCTGTGCGCGGCGTCCACGCCGGACGGCCTGCTCGGCGTGGGCTGCGCGACGGGGTCGTCCCGGTCGGCCGCCGCCGAGGCGCTGCGGTCACTGGACGCCCTCGCCGAGGTCGCCGAGGGGGTGCCGGAGTGGGAGCGCCCGGCCGGACCGCTGGCCACCCACCGGAGCGACCGCCGCTACCTCGACTCCTATGCCCCCGACCTGAGCGACGCCACCGACGTGCTCTGCACCCTGCAGCTCCTCGCCGACCAGCGCGTCTCCTCGGCCGTCCGCGACCGCCTGGCCGCCGACGGCGTCGCGGGCGCGCCGTCCACCGCCCCCCGACTCGACGTGATCACGGTCGATCTCACCACCCCCGACCTGGCCGCCCTCGGGCTGCACGTGGCCCGGGTGGTGGTGCCGGGGCTGCGCTCCACCGGACCGGCCGCCTACCCCTTCCTCGGCGCGGGCGCCGACCCGCTCCCCGCTCACGTCGAGAGGCTGCCGGTGCCCCATGTCTGATCCCTGGAACCTCGACCGGCCCGGCCGGAAACTGATCACGACCGGCACCCACCGCGCCGCCACCCTCGACGACACCTGGCGGCGGCTCGGCCCGGCCCTGACCGCCTGCGGGGTGACGCGGGTCGCCGACGTCACCGGCCTCGACCTCATCGGCATCCCGGTCGCCACCGCCTACCGGCCCAACGCCCGCAGCCTCTCGGTCAGCCAGGGCAAGGGCGTCAGCCGCGCGGCGAGCCGCGTGTCGGCGGCCATGGAGGCGGTCGAGCACGCGCACGCGGAGGTGATCGACCGCCCGCTGCGGCTGGCGCGGCCCGTCGAACTGGGCCCGGCCGCGCTCGACCCGCGCCGGCTGCCGCGGACCGCCGACGGGGTGCTCGACGACGTCACGCCCCTGCTGTGGATCGACGGCGCCGACGTCCGCACGGGCGAACCGCGGGCGGTGCCGTACGAGGCGGTGAGCCTCGACTTCACCCTGCCGCCCGCCCTGACCGGGCACGGGCTGTCCCGCGACAGCAACGGCCTGGCCGGGGGCAACAGCGCGCTGGAGGCGCTGGTCCACGCGCTGTGCGAACTGATCGAACGCGACGCGGCGGCCCTGTGGGACCTGCGCGACGGCCCGGCCCAGGCCGGGGCCCGGATCGACGCCGCCACGCTGACCGACCCGGAGACGGCGCTGCTGCTGGACCGCTACGACCGGGCGGGCGTCGAGGTGGCGCTGTTCGACCTCACCTCCGACCTCGGCGTCCCGGTGGTGCTGTGCCACATCGTGGCGGCCGAACCCGACCCGTTCCGCCCGCTGCCCGCCGCGACGGGGCTGGGCTGTCACCCGTGCCCGCCCGTCGCGGTCCGGCGGGCGCTGACCGAGGCGGCCCAGTCGCGGCTGATCACCATCTCGGGCGCGCGCGACGACGTCACCCGGGAGCGCTACGCGCAGACCACCCACACCGGCGGCGTCGAGGAACTGCGCGACGCGCTCCGCGCGACCCTGCCGTACGCCCGGCCGTTCACCGTGAAGGGCGCCGACCACGACCTGCTCGGCGACGACCTCGACTGGCTGCTCGACCGGCTGACGGCGGCGGGCCTCGACCAGGTGACCGCGGTCGACCTGACCCGGCCGTCTCTGGGCGTCCCGGTGGTCAAGGTGCTGGTCCCCGGCCTGGAGGGAGCCGGCGCGCTGACCGGCGAACCGACCCTGCCCGGCCCCCGGGCGCTCGCCTTCGGATCGGAGCCCGCCGATGCCTGAGATCGCCGTCTTCGCCGGTCCCACGATCCCGGCCGGCCGGGTCCGCGACGCCCTCCCCGGCCGCGACGTCGCCGTGCTGCCGCCGGCCGGCCAGGGCGACGTGGCCGCGCTGGTCGCCGCCGAACGCCCCCGCGTCGTCGCCCTCGTCGACGGGGTGTACGAACGCGTCCCCGCCGTCTGGCACAAGGAGCTCCTCTGGGCGATGTCCGAGGGCGTCGCCGTCGCGGGGGCGGCCAGCATGGGCGCCCTGCGGGCCGCCGAACTCGCCCCGTACGGGATGACCGGCGTCGGCGCGGTCTACCGGGCGTTCGTCACCGGCGAACTGACCGACGACGACGAGGTCGCGGTCGCCCACCTGGACGCCGAGCAGGGCTACCGCCCGGTCAACGAGGCGATGGTCACCATCAGGGCCACGCTGCGCGAGGCCGTGCGCGAAGGAGTGGTCTCCGCCGCCGAGGCGGCGGAGCTGGTCGCGACGGCGAAGGGGCTGCACTATCCCGACCGGCGCTGGCCCGGCCTGCTGGCGGGCCGGGACACCCCGCTGCGGGAATGGCTGCCCACCGGCCGGCAGGACGTGAAGCTCGCCGACGCCCTCGCGCTGCTCGACCTGCTGGCCCGCGACGAGGTCCGGCCCGCCGACCGCGCCTGGCACTTCGAGCAGACCTCCGCGTGGCGTGCCGTGCGCCCGGCCGGCCGCACCGCCCTGCCCGCCTCCGCCGTCGAGGCCGTCCTGGACGGCCTGCGCGCCGAGGGCCGCTACGACGAACTCGAACGCGCCGCCACGCTGCGCCTGGTCGCCGCCGCCACGGGCGCCCGCCCGCACGGCGCCGCCCTCGACGAGTGGATCGCCCTGGTCTCCGGCCGCGTCCCGGCGGCCGACCTGGCCGACCTCACCCCGGCCGGCCTCGCGGCCTTCGCCGCCGACCAGGCCTGCCTGGTGGCCGCCGCCACCGAAGTCGCGGGCGACGTGCCCGCCGCGATCCTCGACACCCTGCGCGTCCGCGGCGAGTACGCCGCGCGCGTCGCCCCCAAGGAGAAACGATGAAGAAACCCCTTTCGGCCCTGGCCGCCCTCGCCCTGCTGACCGGATGCGCGGCGCCCGCCCCGTCCGCCCCGGCGGCGGCGGTTCCCGCGCCCGTCCAGGTGACCAACTGCGGCGACGTCTACACCTACGCCGAGCCGCCGCGGCGGATCGTCACCTCCAGCACCGTCGCCACCGAGGTCGTGCTGGCCCTGGGCCTGAAGGACCGGATGGCCGGCACCGTCGCGGCCACCGACATCATGCGCGAGTACGCCGCCGACCTGACCGGCGTGAAGGTGATCTCCGAATCGGCCTTCCCGCCGCCGTCCAAGGAGGTCGTCTACTCGGCCGCCCCCGACCTGGTGGTCAGCGGCTACCCCGACGACTACGGCCCCAAGGCCCTCGGCGACCGCGCCGTCCTGCGCAAGGAGGGCGTCAACAGCCACCTGCTGTCGGCGAGCTGCCCCGGCGCCACCGCCGGAGTCGAGCAGACCTACGAGGACCTGCGCGCCCTGGGCCGCGTCTTCGGCGTGGAGGACAGGGCCGAACGGCTCGTCGCCGCGCTCAAGGCGGAGGTGGACGCCGTCACCCCGGTCACGCCCGCCCTGCGGGTCTTCGACTACGCCGGAGGCAAGGACAAGCCGCTGACCAGCGGGGCCAACACCCTCGCGTTCGACCTGTTCCGCCGGGCCGGCGGGGAGAACGTCTTCCCCGAGACCACCGCGTTCGGGCAGGTCTCCTGGGAGGAACTGGTCGAGCGCGACCCCCAGGTGATCGTCGTCGAGGACCAGGCCTTCGAACCGGCCGACGAGGCGATCGCCTGGATGCGCTCCTACGCCCCGATCAAGGACGTCACGGCGGTGAAGGAGAACCGGTTCGTCGTCATCCCCGTCAACGACCTGCAGCCCGGTCTGCGCAGCGGGCGCGCGCTCAAGGCGCTGGCCGAGGGCTTCGCCCGTTGAGGGTCCGCGGCTCGGTGGCGCTGCTCGCGGCGCTCCTCGGGCTGTCGATGGTCGCCGCCGTCGGGCTGGGACCGGTCGACATCCCGTTCGCCGACGTGTGGCGGATCGTTTTCGGCGCACCGGACGCGCCCGCCGGGCCGCTCGCCGTGATCGTGCGGGACATCCGGCTGCCCCGGGTCCTGCTCGGCGCGATCGTCGGCGCGGGCCTGGCCGTCACCGGCGCGGTGCTCCAAGGGGTGCTGCGCAACCCGCTGGCCGACCCCTATCTGATCGGGGCCAGTTCGGGGGCGTCGCTGGGCGCCGTCCTGGCGCTGATGTCCGGCCTGTCGTGGCTGCTTCCGCTGGCCGCCTTCGCCGGCGCCATGGCCACCTTCACGGTGGTGCTGCTGCTGGCGCGCAACGGCGGCCGGCTGGGGGTCACCCGGCTGATCCTGTCCGGCGTGGCGGTGGCGGCGCTGGCGGAGGCGGCGACGAACTTCATCGTCCTCAACGCGCCCGACTCGCAGCTGCGGTCGGCGCTGTTCTGGACTCTGGGCGGGCTGTCGGGGACCCAGTGGAGCGACCTGCCCGTCCCGGCGCTCGTGGTCGTCTTCTTCGTCGTCTGGTTCCGGCTGCGCTCGGCCGGGCTGAACGCCCTCGTGCTCGGAGAGGAGGGGGCCACGAGCCTCGGCGTCGAGGTGAACCGGCTGCGGACGCGGCTGGTCGTCGGCTCGGCGATCACGGTCGGCGCGGTCGTGTCGGTCAGCGGCGGCATCGGGTTCGTGGCGCTGATGGTGCCGCACGCCGTCCGGATGGTGGCCGGCGGCGACAACCGGTGGGTGGTGCCGCTGAGCGCCCTGGCCGGAGGGCTGCTGATGGTGTGGGTGGACGTCGGGGCCCGCCTGCTCAACCAGCCCGACGAGATCCCCATCGGGGTCATCACCGCATTGCTCGGCGCGCCGTTCTTCCTGGTGCTGCTGGCCCGCGCCAACCGGAGGGCGCTGTCGTGAGCCTGTCTCTGGAGATCGAGGACGTCGCCTGGGCGCCCGTGCTCCACGACATCACCCTGTCGGTGGCGCCGGGGGAGATCCTCGGCCTGATCGGCCCCAACGGCAGCGGCAAGTCGAGCCTGCTGCGCTGCGTCTACCGGCGGCGGCGCCCCGACCGGGGCCGGATCCTGGTCGACGGGCTGAACGTGTGGACCGCCGGTGCGGGCGAGGTGGCCCGCCGGGTGGCCGTCGTCACCCAGGACTCGCCCGCCGACCTGGAGAACAGCGTCGAGCAGATCGTCGCCCTCGGCCGGGTGCCCTACCTGGGCGGCCTCGGACGCCTCACCCGCGCCGACCACGACCTCGTCGACGACGCGATGGACCGGTGCGAGGTGCGCGCGCTGGCCCGCCGCCCTTACGCGCTGCTGTCCGGCGGCGAACGGCAGCGCGTGCACCTGGCCAGGGCGCTGGTTCAGCAGCCCGGCCTGCTCCTGCTCGACGAGCCCACCAACCATCTCGACCTGCGTCACCAGGTGGAGCTCCTGCGGCTGGTCCGCTCCCTGCGGGTCACCGTCGTCGCCGCGCTGCACGACCTCCAGCTCGCCGGGGCCGCCTGCGACCGGCTGGCGGTGCTGGACGGGGGCCGCCTGGTCGCCGACGGCCCGCCCGCGAAGGTCGTCACGACCGGCCTGCTCGCCGAGGTGTACGGCGTGGCCGCGGAGGTGACCCACGGCCCCGACGGACTGCCCAGGATCAACCTGCCCCTGACCCGCTAGTTCGCGCCCTCGGGCAGGCTGTCGGCCGTCATGGCCCCTTCGCCCGGCGTGCTCGTCAGGTAGACGTGCTGGTGACCGTGGCCGGCGTCGACGTTGATCTGGTCGAGCTGGGTGGCCGCCACCGACCAGGCCATCACCCCGGCCGTCCGCTGCCGCCGGGCGACGTCCAGGCAGCCGGCCCGCACGTCGTCGGGCAGCTTGCGGCAGTACGCGTAGGTGTCGACCGCGATCGCCATGCCGTCGACGGCGCTGCGGAACCCGGCGCGCGCGACGTTGGTCGCGGTCGTCCCCGACGGCGTGACGGAGTGCTTGTCGACCGCCTGCTTCATCACCCTCTGCCACTCGCCGACCTCCGCGTCGGTGGGCGTCCGGGCCGCGAGCGCGCCGCCGGGCGGCAGCGCCTCGCCCAGTCCCGTCATGACCACGGCCAGCTCGGCGACCGTGGCGCGGGCGGCGGACGTCAGCTCGGTGACCTGCGTCGCGTCGCGCTTCATCTCGGCCGCCCGCATCTCGGCGACGGAGTTCTCGGTGGCGTCGGGGGCGCCGAACAGATAGCCCAGCGAGCCCGCCACCAGGATGGCGGCCACCAGCCCGATCGCGTAACGCGACCGGCTCGGGCGCGGCGTCTCCCGCGGGGGGAGGAGGCGGGCCGATCTGGCCGTCTTGGAGGGCATGCGGCAGGCTCCCATCGCCCGGTGGCACGGCATGGTCGACTTTCTGGCGCAGACCGTACCGTCTCGGACGATCGACGTCCACGGTGCTTCCGCCGCGGACCCGGCGGCGGCTAGGCTCACCGACGTGGATGGTTCGCCCGCCTCCGCCAGAGACGGGCGTCGTAAGAGGGAACCCGGTGCGAATCCGGGACTGCCCCGCAGCGGTATGTGGGAACGACCGCCGTCACCAGCACTGAGCCCCCCGGGCTTGGGAAGCGACGGCCACTAGGAACGAGCACCAGCGCCCACGAGTCCGAAGACCTGCCTCCGCCCGCGCGCCGATCCCGGCGCGCGGTGGTACGCGGCCTCGTGGGAGGGCCTGCGCCGTCGCGCGCTGTCTTCCTGCCCGGCCGCACGTCGGCGAGACGAGGGAAGCAGCCGTGAAGACCACGATTCTGGGTTACCCGCGCATCGGTGCGCGCCGGGAACTCAAGTTCGCCACCGAGGACTACTGGGCCGGCGCGATCGACGCCGCCCGACTGGAGACGACCGCGGCGCAGCTGCGCCGCTCGGTCTGGACCGAGCTCCGTGACGCCGGGCTCGACGCCGTCCCGTCGAACACCTTCTCCCTGTACGACCAGGTGCTCGACACCACCGTCATGATCGACGCCGTCCCGGCGCGCTACCGGGCCCTGACCGGCCTCGACCGCTACTTCGCCATGGCGCGCGGCACCGCCGAGCTGCCGCCGCTGGAGATGACGAAGTGGTTCGACACCAACTACCACTACATCGTGCCGGAGATCGCCTCCGGCACCCGGTTCCGGCTGGCCGACGGCTCGGCCGCCAAGCCGGTCGCCGAATACCTCGAAGCCCGCAGGCTCGGCGTCGAGACCCGGCCGGTGCTCGTCGGCCCGCTCACCTACCTGCTGCTGGCCAAGGCCGCGCCCGGCTCGCCCGCCGGGTTCGCCCCGCTCGACCTGCTCGACTCCCTGGTCGAGACCTACGCCGAGCTGCTCGAACGGCTCGCGGGCGCGGGCGCCCAGTGGGTGCAGCTCGACGAGCCGGTGCTCGCCCGCGACCTCGGCGTCCGTGAGACCGAGGCGCTCGGCCGGGTCTACCGGCGGCTCGGCGGCCTGGCCAGCCGCCCGAAGATCCTGCTCGCGACCTACTTCGGCGCGGTCGCGCCGGAGGCGCTGCGGGAGATCGCCGCCACCGACGTGGAGGCGGTCGCCCTCGACCTCGTCGCCGGGCCCGGCACCCTGGAGGCGCTGGCCTCCGTCGGCGGCCTGCCCAGGAAGAAGGTGGTGGCCGGTGTCGTCGACGGCCGCAACGTCTGGCGCGCCGACCCCGCGCGGGTCAGGTCCGCGTACGCGGTCCTCCTCGGCCTCGCCGACACGGTCGAGCTGAGCAGCTCGTGCTCGCTGCTGCACGTGCCCGTCGACCTCGACACCGAGACGGCGCTCGACCCGGCGGTCCGGGCCCGGCTCGCGTTCGCCCGCCAGAAGGTCGCCGAACTGGTCGCCCTGGCCGCCGACCTGGAATCCCCGAACCCCCCGATCACCCCGCCGAAGGCCGAGCCCCGCGAGCCGGTGAGGTTCGACGCCCGGCGGTCCGGCCGGGAGGTCCGCGTCGCCGCCCAGCGGGCCAGACTCGGCCTGCCCGACCTGGCCACCACGACGATCGGCTCGTTCCCGCAGACCGCCGAGATCCGCACCGCCCGTGCCGACCTGCGGGCCGGCCGCATCGACGAGGCCGCCTACGTCGAGGCCATGCAAGCCGAGATCGCCCGCGTGATCAGGCTCCAGGAGGACCTGGGCCTCGACGTCCTCGTCCACGGCGAACCCGAGCGCAACGACATGGTCCAGTACTTCGCCGAACAGCTCGACGGCTACGCCGCCACCGAAGCGGGCTGGGTCCAGTCCTACGGCACGAGGTGCGTCCGCCCGCCGATCCTGTACGGGGACATCACCCGCCCCCGCCCGATGACCGTGGCCTGGACGACCTACGCCCAGTCGCTGACGTCCAAGCCTGTGAAGGGCATGCTCACCGGCCCGGTCACGATGCTGGCCTGGTCGTTCGTCCGCGACGACCAGCCGCTCGCCGAGACCGCCAGGCAGGTCGCCCTCGCCCTCCGCGACGAGATCACCGACCTGGAGGCGGCCGGGATCGGCATCATCCAGGTCGACGAACCGGCCCTGCGCGAACTCCTCCCGCTCCGCGCCGCCGACCGGGAGCCCTACCTGGCCTGGGCGGTCGGCGCGTTCCGCCTCGCCACCTCCGGCGCCGCCGACGCCACCCAGATCCACACCCACATGTGCTACTCGGAGTTCGGCGAGATCCTCAGCCCCATCGCCGACCTCGACGCCGACGTGACCAGCATCGAAGCCGCCCGCTCCAACATGGAACTCCTGCCCTACCTGCAAGCGGCCGGCTACGCCAACGGCATCGGCCCCGGCGTGTACGACATCCACTCACCCCGCGTCCCCACGAGCGAGGAGATGGCCGCCAACCTCCGCACCGCCCTCCAGGCGGTCCCGGCCGACCGGCTGTGGGTCAACCCCGACTGCGGCCTGAAGACCCGCGCCTACCCGGAGACGGAGGCGGCCCTGACCAACATGGTCACCGCCGCCCGAACCGTCCGGACGGGCCGGTAACAGCGAACCCGAGGGGGCACGGCGGCTGCCGTGACCCCCTCGGGCCACTGTGGTAATCGAACCCACCCGGAACGGCGTATGAAACCGTCGAGCACACCAGCGCCCTCACCCGCCGAAAAACCGCCCGAACCCGACGCGTGACGAGTGTGTGAGACGCGAGGGATCGAACGCCCGCGCGACGGGGCCCGGTCAGAGCGGCAGCCGCAGGACGCGTTCGCCTTCGTGGTCGACCCCGGTGTCCTGGAAGCCGAGCCGCAGGTAGAACCCCATCGGGGAGCCGACCTCTCCGGGGTGGACGCTGGTGAGCAGCTCCGTGGCGCCGGGCCGGGTGGCCAGATAGTCGCCCAGCGCGGCCAGGGCGGCCCGGCCGTAGCCGCGCCGCTGGTGCCGGGCGTCGACGAGCAGGCGCCACAGGAAGTAGGGCCCGAGCAGCGTCGGGTCGCCCGGCGGGACGTCGTCGCTGATCATGATGAAGCCGACCGGCGTCTCGTCGGCGTAGATCGCCCAGTAGCGCGGCATCGCCTCCGGGTAGCGCTCGGCGTCGGCGAAGGAGTCGGCGACGCTCGCCACGTACTCCTCCTGCTCGGGGGAGACCCGCAGGGCCGTCACCTCGTCGCGATTGTCGTCGGTGACGGGACGAAGCGTGACATCGGCCATGGGCCGGATTGTGCCACGGCGGGGACCGCGCGTCAGGGTGGTGAGATAGGCGTCCAGCCGCCGCTCCACGACCCGCGTCGTCAACTCGGCCCTGCCCGCCTCCCGCCACGGCCGCGACACCAGCGCGACCTCTTCCGAGCAGGCCAGCGCGTCGCGCACCAGCCAGTACAGCCGCTCGTCCGCGCTGGGGGCCGGCACGCCGCCGGCCTCCTCATAGGCCTCCGCGAACCGCGCACCCCACGCCGGCCCGTGCAGGAGCGCGAGATTGGTGGCGCAGTGCGCCACGTCGAGATCGGCCGGCCCCCAGGAGGCGGCCGCCCAGTCGACGACGCCGGTGATCCGGCCACCCGTGAACAGGACGTTGCCGGGCTGGAAGTCCCGGTGCACGACCCGCCCTTCGTAGGGCGGCGCGGGCCCGCGGATCACGTCGATCGCCGCCGCCCATGCCGCTGCGTCGGCGCCATCGGGAATGACGACGGTGTCGGCGGTCGTCAGCGCCACATACGTGCGCGGCCGCTCGGCGGGCCGCAACGCGTGGATCGCCACCAGCTGACGGGCCAGCAGCGGGACGCGCGCCGCCGCCCCCTCGTCGTCGAGGACCGTCCGGCCCGCCAGGTGCGTCATCAGGAGCGAGGGATACTCGCAGTGCGCGGCGGTCGCGTCGACCGCGACCAGTTCGGGAGCCGGGATGCCGGTCCCCGCGCAGAGGGCCAGGGCGTGGGCCTCCCGGTTCAGCCACTCCTCGGCGCGCTCGACACCGACGAAGGTCCGCAGCACCAGGTGACGAGTGCCTCCGCGCGGCGTGGCGACGGTCAGCCTCCGCATGTCGGCGGTGATGCCCCCGTGCAGCGACGCGGTCGCGACGATCCGTTCGCCGACCTCCAGGTGCCGGGTCACCCAGGCCAGCGTCGACGGTCGGAGGGCGGTCACCCGGCCACCCCATCACCCCGATGCCGGGCCGCGCGAGCGTGGTGGACCACTAACGTGATCACATGGGACGTGTCCTCGTAGCGTTAGGCCTGCTGTGCGGCTTCGTCGTCGTGGTGGTCGCGCAGCCGGCCGGGCTGGTCCTGGGGCTGCGCGGGCTGCCGCCGGTCGCGTCCTCGCCGGATTACGCCCTGATCATCCTGCTCCTCCTCGGCTTCACGGCTCCCTGGTCGCCGCTGTGGTCGTCGGCTGGAGATCGTGGCACGCGGAGTTCGGTAGCCGTGTGAATCGAGGTTTGTCGACATGACCGATGTGATCATCGTGGGTGCGGGACCGACCGGTCTGATGCTGGCCGCCGAACTGCGGCTGGCCGGGGTGCGGCCGGTGGTGCTGGAGCGGCGGCCGGAGCGGCGGGACGTGCCCAAGGCCAGTGGTCTCGGCGGGCAGATCCTGGAACTGCTGCGCTACCGAGGGCTGCTGGAGCGCTTCCGGGCGGCCTGCACCGGCCCCATGCCCGCGCCGATCTTCCCCTTCGGCGGCGTGCACCTCGACTTCACCCGGCTGGCGGACCCGCCGCTGCACGCCCTGCCGCTCGCCCAGTCACGTTTGGAGCGGCTGCTCGACGAACGCGCCCGCGAACTCGGCGTCGACCTCCGCCTCGGTCACGAGGTCACCGGCGTCAGCCAGGACGACGACGCCGTGACCCTGGGCGTGCGCGGCCCGGACGGGCCGTATCGGCTGACCGCCCGCTACCTCGTGGGGTGCGACGGCGCCCGCAGCCGGGTCAGAGAGCAGGCCGGCATCCCGTTCCCGGGCGTGACCTATCCGGAGGTCAACCGGCTCGGCCAGGTCACCCTCGCCCCGCCGGTGAGCGTGCTCGACGGCGGCGATCTCGACGTGCCGGGCTTCGGCGTGATCAAGGCGGGTTTCACCCGGACGGACCGGGGCCTCTTCGGCTTGGGGGTCTCTCCCGGCTCCGACCTCGTCTCGCTCTACACGATCGAGGACGAGAGCACCGAATACGACGACGACGTGCCGATGACCCCCGACGAGCTGCAGGGCAGCGTCCACCGCGTGCTGGGCGTACGGCTGCCCGTGGCCGAGGCCGGACGGCTGTCTCGGTTCACCTTCAAGAGCAGGCAGGCCGAGCGTTACCGGCACGGACGGATCCTGCTGGCCGGGGACGCGGCGCACCTGTTCCCCGCCACCGGGGTGGCGCTCAACGCGGGCATGCTCGACGCGGTCAACCTGGCCTGGAAGCTGGCCGCCGACGTCCGGGGCCACGCCCCGGACGGCCTGCTGGACACCTACCATCGCGAACGCCACCTCGCCGGCGCCCGCACCCTGCTGCACACCCGCGCCCAGGTGGCGCTGCGGCGCGGGCACGACCCCGCAGCCGACGCGCTCCGGGAGGTCTTCCAGGAGCTGCTCGCCGACGAGCAGCCGCTGCGGCGCATGGGCGCCCTCGTCGCCGGCGCCGACCTCCGCCATCCGACGCCCGGCTGCGACCATCCGCTGGCCGGGACCTTCGCCCCCGACCTCACCCTGCACACCGATCACGGCGTCACCGGCGTCGCCGAACTCATGCGCGCCGCCCGGCCCGTGTTCCTCGACCTGGCCGACCGGGCCGACCTCCGTGAGGCCGTTCGGGGGTGGCGCGACCGCGTCGACGTCCACACCGCCAAGACCGACGGCCGCCCGGCCGACGCCCTGCTCGTCCGCCCGGACGGCCACATCGCCTGGGCCGCCTCCATCGGCGAACCCGCCGGCACCGCCCTGCGGGACGCGCTCACCCGCTGGTTCGGAGCGGGATCTTTGTCCTGATGGCGTCGCTATGGGGTGGCCGGGAAAACACGGCGCGTTCCGGGATGCGTACCCGACGCGATTGGGATCGGCGACTGACTTCGGGCTGGGTAGCCTCGAAGACGGGGTTCAGGCTCCCGTCAATGCGGAGGGTTCTTTTGCCATGTCCGATCCTTGGGACATCAGACGCCAATTGAGTGACGCGATCAACGAGCACGACATGCACCGGCTGCTCGGGATCTACAGCCCCGACGCCGTTCTCGTCGCTCCGGCGGGCATCGCGGAAGGGCGTGAGGAGATCTCCTGGTTCTACGAGCAGGCCTTCACCGCCTTTCCCGACTATCGCCAGACGGCGTGGCTGGACATGCCCGGCGATGACCCGATGGTGCGGGAATGGGTGTTCACGGGCACCCATCTCGGGCGCATGCTGCTGCCCGACGGGCGTGAGGTGGAGCCGACCGGCCGGCACGTCACCGTCCGGGCCGCGTGCATGACCTATGTGGTCGACGACCTGGTCGTCACGCACCGGGACTATTACGACCAGCTGGAGCTGTACAGCCAGCTCGGCTTCGGCCTGGCCGAGCTGCCGCACGCCGCCGGCCGCGCCCGCTACTAGCTCCGGACGGGCCGGCTGGGCGGTTCGGCCGGCACGGGATCGCGGCGGTTGGCGATGACGCTGGTGACCGTGACGAGGGCCAGGATCGCCACGATGACCCCCAGCGAGAGCACGGTGGGGATCTCCGGCACCCACGCCCAGACCTCGTGGGCCCAGTGCAGGATGAGCTTGATCCCGATGAACGCCAGGATCGCGCCGAGGCCGTGGTTGAGGTGGCGCAGTTTCGTCAGGACGTCCATGAGCACGAAGTAGAGCGCCCGCAGGCCCAGCAGGGCGAAGGCGTTGGTGGCGAAGACCAGGAACGGGTCCTGGGTCACGCCGTAGACGGCGGGCACCGAGTCGACGGCGAAGACGATGTCGGTGGCGAAGACCGCCACCACCGCCAGCGCCAGCGGCGTCAGGGCGCGGCGGCCGCCCTCGCGGACCACCAGGTGGGAGCCTCGGTAGTCGTCGGTGACGGGCATGAGGCGCCGCAGCAGCCGGACGGTGCGCATGGAGGAGATGTCGACCTGCTGGGCGTGCCCGCTCATGGCGTCCTTGACGATCTTCCCGGCGGCGGCGATCAGGATCGCGCCGAACAGCAGGAACGCCCACGTGCCCTGCTGCAGGACGGCCGCGCCGAGCGCGATGAAGACCGCCCGCAGCGCGAGCGCCCCGATGATGCCCAGCAGCAGCACCCGCTGGGCCAGCGCGTCGGGCACCGCGAAGGACGACAGCAGCAGCATGAACACGAACAGGTTGTCGACCGAGAGCGACTTCTCCACCATGTAGCCGGTGTAGAACTCCACCGCCACGCCCGATCCGTGGGACCACCACACGTACAGGCCGAAGATCAGCGGCAGGGCCAGGTAGAAGACCGACCAGCCCACGGCCTCGCGCATCCGCACGTGGTGCGGGCGCCGGGTCAGGAAGAAGTCGACGGTCAGCAGCAGAGCCAGTGCGGCCAGGGTGATCGCCCACAGGCCCGGTGTGCCGATCGTCTCGAGATCGGCCGCCGACGGGGTGGTCTGGGGCATGGAACCCTCCTCGAACGCGCTGTTCGAGGTCTCCTTCACCCGCCGTCGTCATCGCGCGGGCGGCCATCCGGGAACGTTCGGTCCACGTCCGTACTGACCGGATCGGCGCTTGGGAAGTACTCCCCCCGTCGTCTCAGGCTAGGGGGCCCGTGGGGGTGATTCCAGGCATTTGACCAGGTCTGTGCCCTGGATGAATAGTGAAATGAAGGAGGGATCCTCATGTCGGACACCCTGATCCTCGAGGTCCTGCTGGGCCTCCTGGTGGTGATCTGCGCGGTCATCACCAACGCCGCCCTGTGGCCGACCCCGCCGCGATCACACGCCGCTCTTCACCACCGGGCCGTCCGCACCGAGCCGCCGTCCGGAGGACGAGTTCAGGTAGAGGACGTCGGCGATCACGGCCCACACCGCGGTCGCGATCAGCAGGGTGAGCCAGGCGGGCAGCGTCACCGCCAGGCCCCACACGCATCCGGCGAATCCGATCAGGCCCGCCGCGCCGAGGATCGCGCGCTTGGCGTCCTGTGCGCGCCGCTCCCTGGCCTCGATCCGCGTCAGCGTGGCCGCCAGCACGGCCGGTAAGGCCAGGGAGAGCCCGCCCAGCACGGGACCCCACCGGTTGCCGACCAGGCCCGCGACCACGAAGATCGCCGCGCCGACGGCGAAGCGGCCCGCGAGGCCCCGCACCGACGGACGCAGGCGCATGCCCTCCTGACGGCGGAGGCGGCCACGGTCCAGCCTGAGGCGGCGAATCGCCCGGACCTCGTCCACAGGCGTCCTCCTGTCAGCGTGCGTCCGGCGCCACGGTGGGCCGGAAGGGGTCACTGCCCTTCTGGGGCCGGAATATCCGGCCTTCCCGCGACATTCCCCTGTGTGGCCGGGACGCGGGATTGGCGGCGCCGTCCCGGGTCAGGGGGCCGCCATGGACGCGGACACCCTGCTGCTCGCGGTGGTCGTCGCCACCGCGCTGACCTTCGACTTCACCAACGGCTTCCACGACACGGCCAACGCCATGGCGACCTCCATCGCCACCGGGGCACTGAAGCCGAAAGCGGCCGTGGCGCTGTCGGCCATCCTGAACTTCGCGGGCGCCTTCCTGTCGCTGGAGGTGGCGGCCACGATCGCGACCGGCATCGTCGAGACCGGCGCCATCACCCTCACCGTGGTGTTCGCGGGGCTCGTCGGCGGGCTCGCCTGGAACCTGGTGACCTGGTACTTCGGCATCCCGTCGAGCTCGTCGCACGCGCTGATCGGGGGCGTGGTCGGGGCGACGCTGATCGCGGCGGGGATGTCGGCGGTCAAGGTCGGTGAGATCGTGGGCAAGGTGCTGCTGCCCGCCGTACTGGCCCCGCTGACCGCGATCGTGGTGGCGGCGCTGGGCACCTGGCTGGTCTACCGGGTCACCCGGTCGGCGCCGGAGCGCCTGCGCGAGCGCGGGTTCCGGTTCGGGCAGATCGGGTCGGCCTCGCTGGTGTCGCTGGCCCACGGGACGAACGACGCCCAGAAGACCATGGGCGTCATCACCCTGGCCATGATCGCCTCCGGCGCGCTCACCGAGGACGCCGGGACCCCGCTGTGGGTGATCGTGTCGAGTGCTCTCGCGATCGCGCTCGGCACGTACACGGGCGGCTGGCGGGTGATCCGGACCCTGGGCAAGGGCCTGACCGACATCGAGACGCCGCAGGGCTTCGCCGCCGAGAGCTCGTCGGCGGCGGTCATCTTCGCCTCGTCGCAGTTCGGCATCCCGCTGTCGACCACGCACGTGTGCACCGGCTCGGTCGTCGGCGCGGGCGTCGGCAAGCGGACGGCCCGGGTGCGCTGGGGCCTGGCGGGCCGGATGGCCCTGGCCTGGCTGGTGACCCTGCCCGCCGCCGGCGCCGTGGGCGCGCTGGCCTGGGCCGCCGCCGACCTCATCGGCGGCGCCGCGGGCGTCGGCGTGGTCTTCGCCGTGATGCTGCTGCTGTCGGGCCTGCTCTTGCTGGCCGCGCGGCGGCGTCCGGTGCACGCCGGCAACGTCAACGACGAGTGGACGGGCGGCCTCGTGCCCGCCCGTCCCTGACGTGGACGAGGCGCCCGGTCTGGTCAGGCCAGGACGCCGTCGTGCAGTTCGGCGAACAGGTCGGCGTTGTGGCTGTAGTCGACGGTCACGTCGATGATCGTCACGCCGGGCATGGTGAGCGTCTCGCGGCTCAGGGCGTGCCGGAGCTCGGTCTCGAACTCCTCCATCGTCGTGACCCTGATCCCGCGGGCGCCGAAGGCGCCGGCGTACTGGGCGACGTCGTAGTCGCCGAGCCGGATTCCGGAGGTCCGGCCGTACTTCAGCTTCTCCTGGAAGGCGACCATGTCGTAGGTGTTGTCGCGCAGGATCACGTGGGTCAGGCGCAGGCCCAGCCGGGTGGCCGTCTCGAGTTCCTGCGCGGTGAACAGGAACCCTCCGTCGCCGGAGATCGAGACGACCTGCGTGGCCGGGCGGAGCATGGCGGCGGCCATGGCCCAGGGCAGGGCCACCCCCAGCGTCTGCTGGCCGTTGGAGAACAGCAGGTGCCCCGGCTCGTAGCTGCGGAAGTGCCGGGCGGTGTAGATGTAGTTCGAGCCGACGTCGGCCACGACGGTCGCGTCGTCGTCCACCAGATCCCGGATCTTGAGGATGACGGCCGCCGGGTTCAGGCCGAGCTCGGTGGCCGGGGCGGCCTTCGCCTCCTCGTCGATCCGGGCCAGTTCCCCGCGCTGTTCGGCGATCGCGGCGTTGGCCTTCTCGCTCAGCCGCAGCCCGGCCAGCGGCCTGCCCATCTCGGTGAGGGTGGCGGCGATGTCGCCGCGCAGCTCGATCGCGGGCTGGTAGGCGTTGTCGATGTCGGCGTTCACCGAGTCGATGTGGACGATCGGACGGGACGGGTCGAGGTTCCACAGCCCCGGGTCGTACTCGACCGCGTCGTAGCCGACCGTGACGAGCAGGTCGGCGTGCGCCATCAGGACGTCGCCCGGCTGGTTGCGGAACAGCCCGACCCGGCCGACGAAATGGTCTTCCAGCTTGCGCGAGACCACCCCGGCCGCCTGGAAGGTCTCCACCACCGGCAGGTCGGTGCCGGCGAGGAGCTCGCGCAGGGCGGCGCAGGCGTCGGGGGCGGCCGAGCGCAGACCGGCGAGGACGACCGGGCGCTCGGCGTCGCGGATCAACTCCACCGCGCGCCTGATCCGCTCACTGGGAGCCGGGCCGAGCGCGGGCACCGGGAGCGGCCCGCGGATCCGCTCGCCGGTCGGCGCGGCGGCGACGTCCATCGGCAGGATCACCGCGGCCGCGCCGCGCGGCTCGGTCATCGCGGCGCGCAGGGCGTTGGCGATCGCCTCGGTGACGTCGTCGGGGTCGTCGACCTCGCCGACGTACTTGGTGAAGGGCTTGAGGGCGGCGGAGGCGTCCATCGACTGGTGGGTGCGCTTGAGGCGGTCGCGCCGGGCGACGGCGCCACAGAGCGCCAGCATCGGGAACTGCTCGGTGTTCGCGGTGATCAGGCCGGTCACCAGGTTGGTCGTCCCGGGCCCCGAGGTGACCAGGGCGCAGCCCGGCACCCCGGTCAGCCGGCCCACGGCCGCCGCCATGAAGGCGGCGTTCTGCTCGTGGCGGCAGACCACGAGCTGCGGGCCGCCGTCGACGAGGGCGTCGTACAGCTCGTCGATCTTCGCTCCCGGGACACCGAAGACGTAGCGCACGCCGAACGCCGCCAGCGTCTCCACCGCGCGCTGGGCCGAACGCGCCGATCCGTGGTCGTGGCTCATGTCAGCCGCCTTCCGTCTGGCGGATCTGGGCGGCGAGGTCGCCGCTGGTCAGGTTCGCGTCGAGGAACTGCCGGGTCCGGGGAAGGCTGAGATGGATCTCCGACCGGGCGCTGAGCTCGATCGTGCCCCGCTCCAGCCGGAAATCGAGCGCGTGCCCGCCGCGCCGCCCGCTCTCGTCGAGGAAGTGCAGGTGGTAGCCGGCCACCGAGATGCCCTGCTCGAAGTCGGGCGTGCGATAACCGGCCAGGGTTCCCGTGACGTCGGTGAACGTGGTCTCCCGCTGCCCCTTCGTCGCCTCGGTCAGCGGCGGGAACGGCGGCGACTGCTCCATGACCGTCCGCGTGCGCACCTCGCCGAAGGTCCCGGTGACGCGGATGGCGTAGATCATGTTGGCGCTGCCGGCCGAGGCGTCGATGAGGCTCGTCACGGCGGCGTGATCGCCGGCCGACGTGACCGGGATGGTCGTGTCGGCCCTGAAGCGGGTGACCACCGCGAACGGGGTCTTCTCGTCGTCGCCCGCGACGTGGGCGCTGCCGTCGGCGCGCAGGTGGTGGCAGACCCCGTCCAGGATCAGCATCTCCCCGTCGAGCCGGTTGAAGGTCCCGAGGCCGAAGTCCCCGTGTCTCAGCAGCTCACCGATGGTCACGTCGCCCTCGTAGACCCCTTCGAGGAGCGCGCTCATGGTCGAGGTCTGGTAGATCTCCCGTGATCGCCGGGCGTCGCCCGACCCGCCGGCGTGCGCGAGCAGGTTCCGTACCCACCCGTGGAACCCCTGGTGTGTGGCTTTGGACGCGCCCATGCCGAGCCCCCGCTCTCCGGCCGTGATCCAGTTACCACCACCAAAGATAACAAAACGGTCTCGAAACGATCTAGAGGCGGGGCGAGTAGGTGGTGTGCAGGACGAGCGTCGCCGCCCCCACCACGGCGGCGTCGGCGCCCAGGGGAGAGGCGGCCACCTCGACGATCCGGATGTGCCGCGACAGCGGCCGGGTGGACAGCGCGGCGGCGACGGCCGCGACGAACCGGTCTTCGACGTGCTCGATGCCGTGACCGCCCAGGACGATGAGGTCGACGTCGACGAAGTTGGCGACGCTGACGGCGACCGAGGCGACGTGCCGGGCGGCCTCGTCGATCACCTCGACGGCGAGCGGATCTCCGTCGGCCGCCGCGCGCAGGATCGCGGCGAGGTCGACGCGGGCCGGGTCGAGGGCGAAAGTCTCGGAGAGCACGCCGGGGCGTCCGGCGGCGAGCCGCTCGTGGACCTGTTCCACCAGCGCCGACGGGTTGACGAGCCGTTCGAGGCAGCCGTGGTTGCCGCAGTAGCACTCGGGGCCGTCGGCGAGCACGGTGGAGTGGCCGAACTCGCCGGCGTTCAGCGAACCGCCCCGGTAGACCTGGTGGTTGAGGATGAGCCCGCCGCCGATGCCGGTGCCGAAGTAGAGGTAGGCGAAGTGGGCCACCCCCTTGCCCGCGCCCGACCAGCGTTCGGCGACGGCGGCGGCGGTGGCGTCGTTGTCGAGCGTCACGGGCAGCCCGGTGGCGTCGGCGAGCATGCGCTGCACCGGCACCCGCGTCCAGTTCGCGAGCTGGGGCGGGGCCACGATCAGGCCGCGGTTCTGGTCGAGCGGGCCGGGCGCGGCCAGGCCGACGCCCAGCACCCGGCTCGGCGGGACCTGCGACTCGGCCAGCACCTCGTCGACGAGCGCGGCCATCGCGGCGACGACGTCGGCCGGATCGGTGCCCGGGGTCACCGGCCGCCGCCGGACGGCCAGCGGACGGCCGAGGAGGTCGACCACCGTGCACGTCAGCTTCACGGGATCGAAGTGGACGCCGACCGCCGCCCGCGCGTCGGGGTTGAGCCGGAGCGTGGTGCGCGGCTTGCCGCCGTTGAGCACCCGGCTGGCGCCGTCCTCCCGCACCATGCCCTCGTCGATGAGCCGGCGGACGATGCCGGAGACGGTCTGCGGGGTGAGCCCGGTGCGCTCGGCGATCTCGACCCGGCTGATGCCGTCGGTGAGCTGGATTTGGTCCAGCACCACAGCCTGGTTGTATCGTCCCACTTTGGGAAGGTTTGTGCCTACCTGCCGCACCCAGGGTCCTTCCTGCTCGTCTGTCGGGTCACAGTCTGCACCAGAGCGTTGACTTAGTAAATCCATTGGATTTATGGTCCTTCGGATACTTCTAACAACTAAGTCATGAAGCAAGTGAGGCAAGTTGTGACCACGGAGACTCGGGCATGATGAGTGCTCCGGTCCTGCTGGAGATGCGGTCGATCACCAAGACTTTCCCCGGTGTCACCGCGCTGGCCGACGTGAACCTCGAGGTCCGGCAGGGCGAGATCCACGCCATCTGCGGCGAGAACGGCGCCGGCAAGTCGACGCTCATGAAGGTGCTCAGCGGCGTCCATCCCCACGGGACCTACACGGGCGACATCGTCTACCAGGGCGAGCAGGTGCGCTTCTCCGACATCCGGGCGAGCGAGCGCGCGGGCATCGTCATCATCCACCAGGAGCTCGCGCTGGTGCCGGGCATGTCGATCACCGAGAACATCTTCCTCGGCAACGAGCCGCGCGGCCGGTTCGGGATCGACTGGAAGGTGGCGCAGCGCCGGGCGCTGGAACTGATGGAGGAGGTCGGCCTCCAGGAGGACCCCGACACCCTCGTCAAGGACATCGGCGTCGGCAAGCAGCAGCTCGTCGAGATCGCCAAGGCGTTCGCCAAGGACGTGAAGCTGCTCATCCTGGACGAGCCGACCGCGGCGCTCAACGAGGCCGACTCGCGGCACCTGCTCGACCTGCTGCGCGGCATCCGCGGGCGGGGCGTGACCTCGATCATCATCTCGCACAAGCTGAACGAGATCGAGGCCGTCGCCGACACCATCACCATCCTGCGCGACGGCCGCACGATCGAGAGCCTGGACGTCCGGGCCGACGGCGTCAACGAGGACCGCATCGTGCGCGGCATGGTCGGCCGCGAGCTGCACAGCCGCTTCCCCGAGCACACGCCGAACATCGGCGAGGTCTTCTTCGAGGTGCGCGACTGGACGGTACGCCACCCGATCTCCGCCGACCGGCTGGTGTGCAAGGGGTCCAGCTTCACCGTCCGGCGCGGGGAGATCGTCGGGTTCGCCGGCCTCATGGGCGCCGGGCGCACCGAGCTGGCGATGAGCCTGTTCGGCCGCTCCTACGGCGTCTACCTGAGCGGCCGGATCTTCAAGGACGGCGAAGAGGTCCAGCTGCGCACGGTGTCGGACGCCATCGGCCACGGCCTGGCCTACGTCAGCGAGGACCGCAAGGCGATCGGGCTCAACCTGCTCGACGACATCAAGACCTCGATGGTCGCGGCCAAGCTGTCCAAGGTCGCCACCCACGGCGTCGTCGACCCGGTCCGCGAGTACCGCTACGCCGAGGAGTACCGCCAGAGCCTGCGGGTCAAGACGCCCAGCGTCGACGAGGGCGTGACCAAGCTGTCGGGCGGCAACCAGCAGAAGGTCGTGCTGGCCAAGTGGATGTTCACCGACCCCGACCTGCTGATCCTCGACGAGCCCACCCGGGGCATCGACGTGGGCGCCAAGTACGAGATCTACGGGATCATCCAGCGCCTGGCCGACCAGGGCAAGGGCGTCATCGTCATCTCCTCGGAGCTGCCCGAGCTCATCGGCCTGTGCGACCGCATCTACACGGTCTTCGAGGGCACGGTCACCGGCGAGGTCCCCCGCGCCGAGGCCGACCCGGAACTCCTCATGAAACAGATGACCTCTACCAAGAAGACGCCGATCCGATGAGCCGAATCAAAGACCTCCAGAAGAACCTGTTCGGGGGCACCACCTCCAACGCCCGCCAGTTCGGCATGATCTTCACGCTCGTGGCCATCGTGCTGCTGTTCCAGATCTGGACCGACGGCCTGACACTGACCTCGGGGAACCTGATCGCCGTCGTCAGCCAGTACTCCTACATCCTCATCCTGGCCATCGGCATGCTGATGGTGATCGTGGCCGGGCACATCGACCTGTCGGTCGGCTCGGTCGCCGCCTTCACCGGCATCGTGGTGGCCAAGGCCATGCAGGAGTTCTCCCTGCCCTGGCCGGTGGGCATCCTGCTCGGCCTGGCCGTCGGCGCCCTGATCGGCGCCTGGCAGGGCTTCTGGGTCGCCTACGTCGGGGTGCCGGCGTTCATCGTGACGCTGGCCGGCATGCTGCTGTTCCGCGGCGGCAACCAATACATCGGCAACGCCGACACCGTCCCGGTGTCGGAGGGCTTCCGCACGATCGGCGCCGGGTTCCTGCCCGAGGTGGGCCCGAACACCGGCTACAACAACCTGACGCTGCTGCTCGGACTGGCCGCGTGCGCGGGCGTGATCTGGCGGGAGCTGAAGTCGCGCCAGACCCGGCGCGAGATGAACGCCGACGTCGCGCCGATGTGGATCTCGGTGCTGCGGATGGCGGTCATGGTCGGCGTCATCGTGTTCGCCACCCTGCGCTTCGCCGGGGGCCGGGTCGGCACCAGCCTGCCGATCTCCGGCATCATCCTGATCGTCCTGGTGCTGGCGTACTCCCACTACACCCGCAACACCATCGGCGGCCGCCACATCTATGCGGTCGGCGGCAACTCCCGCGCCGCCGAGCTGTCCGGCGTGAAGCTCAAGCGGGTCAACTTCCTCGTCATGATGAACATGTCCGTCCTGGCCGCGCTGGCCGGGATGATCTTCGTGGCGCGGTCGTCGGCCTCCGGTCCGCAAGACGGCCTGAGCTGGGAGCTCGACGCCATCGCGGCCGTCTTCATCGGCGGCGCGGCCGTCTCCGGCGGCCTGGGCACCATCAGCGGGTCGATCGTCGGCGGCCTGGTCATGGCCCTGCTCAACAACGGCCTGCAGCTCGAGGGCGTCGGCTCGGACATGGTCCAGATCATCAAGGGCCTGGTCCTGCTCCTCGCGGTCGCCTTCGACGTCTACAACAAGAGCCAGGGGCGGTTCTCGATCATCGGGTCGCTGATGCGCCCCTTCCGCCGGGACGATCCGCCCCCGCCCACCGATCGGCCATCGCCGTCGTCGGACGCCGACAAGGCTCCCGTCGCCGGCTGACCACCTCCCCGGGCGCGTTCCCCACGCCGCTCGTGACATCACATTCGAAGAAGGGCTCGTTTCACCATGCGGAAATATCTGACCCGGAGCATCGCGATGATCGGCGCCGCGGCGCTGCTCACGCTGAGCGCCTGCGGCACCGAGCGGGAGGGCGCCGCCCCCGCGGACACCGGCGGCAGCGCGGCCGCCCCGGCCAAGGGCTTCGCCGCCGACGCCCTCATCGGCGTGGCCCTGCCGTCCAAGACCTCCGAGAACTGGGTGCTCGCCGGTGACCTGTTCACCAACGGGCTCAAGGAGGCAGGCTTCACCTCCGACGTCCAGTACGCGGGCGCCTCCACCACCGTCGCCGACCAGCAGGCCCAGATCTCCGCCATGGTCACCAAGGGCGCCAAGGTCATCGTGATCGGCGCCACCGACGCCGCGCAGCTGACCACCCAGGTCAAGCAGGCCAAGGAGGCCGGCGCGGTCGTCATCGCCTACGACCGGCTGATCACCAACACCCCCGACGTCGACTACTACATCGCCTTCGACAACTTCAAGGTCGGCCAGCTCCAGGGCCAGGCGCTCCTGGACGGCATGAAGGCCAAGAAGCCCGAGGCCCCCTGGACGGTCGAGCTGTTCTCCGGCTCGCCCGACGACAACAACTCGGGCGTGTTCTTCAACGGCGCGATGGACGTCCTCAAGCCGCTGATCGACAAGGGCGACGTCGTCGTCGGCTCCGGCCAGACCGACATCAAGCAGACCGCGATCCAGGGCTGGAAGGCCGAGAACGCCCAGCAGCGCATGGACTCGCTGCTGACCTCCACCTACAACGGCGACAAGAAGCTCGACGGCGTGCTCTCGCCGAACGACACGCTCGCCCGCGCGATCATCACCTCGGTCAAGGGCGCCGGCAAGGACATCCCCGTCGTGACCGGCCAGGACTCCGAGGTCGAGTCGGTCAAGTCGATCATGGCCGGCGAGCAGTACTCGACGATCAACAAGGACACCCGCAAGCTGGTCGCCGAGACCATCGGCATGGTCAAGTCCCTGCAGGCCGGCACCGAGCCGACCATCAACGACAAGGACTCCTACGACAACGGCCAGAAGGTCGTCCCGGCCTACCTCCTCCCGCCGGTCATCGTGACCAAGGACAACGCCGCCGAGTCGTACGCCAACGACCCGAAGCTGGCCCCGCTCACCCAGGGCTAGGCGCTCACCCGATCGCCTCGGCGGCGGCCCGGCCGGCCTGACGGCCGGAGAACAGGCAGCCGCCGAGGAAGGTGCCCTCCAGCGCGTTGTAGCCGTGCAGCCCGCCGCCGCCGAACCCGGCCGCCTCGCCCGCCGCGTAGAGGCCGGCGACGGGCCGGCCGTCCGCGCCGAGGGCGCGGGAGTCGAGGTCGGTCTGGATGCCGCCGAGGCTCTTGCGGGTCAGGATGTGCAGCTTGACGCCGATCAGGGGGCCCGCCTGCGGGTCGAGGATGCGGTGCGGGACGGCGGTCCGGCTGAGCCGGTCGCCGAGGAAGCGCCGCGAGTTGTGGATGCCCTGCACCTGGGCGTCCTTGCTGTAGGGGTTGCCTACCTGCAGGTCGCGGGCTGCGATCTGGCGGCGCAGCGTGTCGGCGTCGAGCAGGGGCTCGTCGGTCAGGCCGTTCATCTTCGCCACCAGCTCGTCCAGGGTGTCGGCGACGACGAAGTCCGCGCCGCGCCGCTTGAAGGCGTCCACCGGAGCGGGCGCGCCCTTGCCGAAGATCCGGTTGCGCAGCACCGCCTTGCGGTCGCCGCTGGTGATGTCGGGGTTCTGCTCCGAGCCCGACAGCGCGAACTCCTTCTCCAGGATCTTCTGCGTGAGCACGAACCACGAGTGGTCGTATCGGGCGATGTCCGGATCGGTCCGCAGGTGCTTGAGGGTGCCCAGGGTGTCGTAACCGGGGAGGCAGGGCGCCGGCAGGCGGCGGCCCAGCGCGTCGAACCACATCGACGACGGGCCCGGCAGGATGCGGATCGCGTGACCCGGCCAGACCGGGTCCCAGTTCTGGACGCCCTCGGTGTAGTGCCACATCCGGTCGGGGTTGACGATCCGGGCCCCCGCCTTGGCGCTGATGGCCAGCATGCGGCCGTCCACATGGGCGGGCACGCCGGTGATCAGGTGCTGCGGCGCGGTGCCCAGCCGGTCGGGCCAGTAGTGGCGGACCAGCTCGTGGTCGCCGCCGATGCCGCCGCTGGTGACGATGACCGCCTGCGCGGACAGCTCGAACGAGCCCGTCACCGCGCGGCTGGAGCTCACCCCGCGCGGTGAGTCG
This sequence comes from Herbidospora galbida, assembly GCF_005233835.1. Classification (GTDB taxonomy): domain Bacteria; phylum Actinomycetota; class Actinomycetes; order Streptosporangiales; family Streptosporangiaceae; genus Herbidospora; species Herbidospora galbida. Next base: position 41,214 of record NZ_SZQA01000029.1, read on the forward strand.
TCGTCGGCCAGCACGCTCCCGCGCACCCCGGTCACGACGCCGTCGTGGACGACCAGCTCGTCGACCCGGCGGCGGTGGTGGAAGGTCAGCAGCCCCGCCTCGGCCGCCCGCTGGGCGGCGCGCACGAACGGGCCCACCACGCCGGTGCCCGTGCCCCAGGCCACGTGGAAGCGGGGCACCGAGTTGCCGTGACCCTCGGCCTGGAGGCTGCCGCGCTCGGCCCATCCGACGACCGGCGTCAGCTTGATGCCCTGGGCGTCGATCCACGACCGCTTCTCACCCGCCGCGAACTCGACGTAGGCGCGGGCCCAGCGCACCGCCCAGCCGTCCTCGTCGTCGAGCCGGTCGAACCCGGCGCTCGCCTGCCAGTCGCGCCACGCCAGCTCGAAGGAGTCGCGCACCCGCAGGCGGCGCTGCTCGGGGGAGTTCACCAGGAACAGCCCGCCGAACGACCAGTAGGCCTGCCCGCCCAGGTTGGCGGCGTTCTCCTGCTCGACCACCGCGACCTTCCTGCCCCGCCCGGTCAGCTCCTGGGCCGCGACCAGCCCGGCCAGCCCCGCGCCCACGATGATGACGTCCGCGTCCATGGTCGTACTCCTCTAGCGCTGCCCGGCGCGGGCGGCGACCGCCCGGCCCAGATCCGTGGTGGTGCCCCGTCCGTGCAGGTCGGGGGTGAGCGGGGCCTCGTCGGGGCCCGCCGCGAGGACGTCTTCGATCGCGCCCAGCAGGTGGGCGCCGGCGTCGGGGTGGCCCAGGTGGTCGAGCATCATCGAGGCGCACCAGATCTGCCCGATCGGGTTGGCGACGCCGCGGCCGGCGATGTCGGGCGCGGAGCCGTGCACCGGCTCGAAGAGGCTCGGGTAGCCGCGGTCGGGGTTGATGTTCGCGCTCGGGGCGATGCCGATCGTGCCGGTGCAGGCGGGGCCCAGGTCGGACAGGATGTCGCCGAACAGGTTGCTGGCCACCACGACGTCGTACCGGTCGGGGTGCAGGACGAAGTCGGCCGCCAGCGCGTCGATGTGCCGCTTGTCCCAGGCGACCCCGGGGAAGCCCTTCGCCATCTCCTCGACCCGTTCGTCCCAGTACGGCATCGAGATCGAGATGCCGTTGCTCTTGGTCGCCGAGGTGAGGTGCCGGGCCGGTCGCCGTTCGGCCAGCTCGAAGGCGTAGCGGAGCACGCGGTCGACGCCCACGCGGGTCATCACCGTCTCCTGCAGCACGGTCTCGCGCTCGGTGCCCTCGAAGATCCGGCCGCCGACGCTGGAGTATTCGCCTTCGGTGTTCTCCCGGACGACGACGAAGTCGACGTCACCCGGTTCGCGGCCGGCCAGGGGGCTGCGCACGCCCGGCATCAGGCGGCAGGGGCGCAGGTTGACGTACTGGTCGAAGGTGCGCCGGAACTGCAGCAGGCTGCCCCACAACGACACGTGGTCGGGCACCACCTCGGGCCACCCGACGGCGCCGAAGAAGATCGCGTCATAGGAGCCGAGGGTCTCCTGCCAGCCGGGCGGCAGCATCGTGCCGTGCCGCTGCCAGTAGGCGGCGCTGGCGAAGCCGAAGTGGTCGAAGCGCAGGTCGAGGCCGAACACCCCGGCGGTCGCCTCCAGGGCTCGCAGCCCTTCGGGCACCACCTCCGTGCCGATCCCGTCGCCGGGGATCACGGCGATCTTGTACGCCGTCATCGCCCGCCCCCGCGCAGCGCGTCGAGCCCGCCCTGGGCGTCGTCGATGACCAGCCGTTCGGCGGTCGCCGGGTCGCGCTGCCGCAGGGCGCGCACCAGCGCGCGGTGCCCGGCGTAGCGGTCGAGCCCGAAGCGCTCGTCCTCGGCGATCTTCTCCAGGCGCAGCGCCCGGCGTTCGGGCTGGGAGAAGACCCGGGACTGTTCGAGGAGCCGGATCAGCACCGGGTTGGCCGCGCAGGCGTTCACCGCGTCGTTGAACTCCTCCATGCGGTCGAGCAGCGCGGTGAGGTGGCGCTCGACGTTCTCGCCGTTGCGGTGCCGGTTGACGATGACGATCAGCAGGTCGTCGGCGGCGTCGAGGATCGCGTCGAGCGCGTCGAGCTGTTCGGGGGTGGCGTTGCGGGCCGCGAACCTGGCCACCAGGCCCCGCAGCCCTATCTCGACCTCGGCCAGGTCGTCGACGGCGCGCTCGGCGATGTCGGCCACCACGACCGTGCGGGGGCCGGTGCGCTCGATGAGCCCCTCGTGTTCGAGCCGCACCAGCGCCTCGCGCACCGGGGTCGGGCTGACCGTGAGCCGCTCGGCCAGGCCGCGCTCGGTCACCTTCTGGCCCGGCCGGAGCGAGCGGGAGCCGATCTCCTCGCGGAGGGCCTGGTAGACGGCGTCGGCACGCGTGACCATCATGCCGATCATGATAACAGCGGCAATGGCATCTTCGGATGCTATCCGTTGACATTTTTGCCATGGCAAATATGGTGACTCCTGTCACAGCGAGGAGGACGCCATGGCGAGCACGACCCAGGGCACCGGGAGGATCACGTTCTACGTGGCCCTGGCGGTGTTCGCCCAGGAGTCGACCTGGAACTTCTACGACAACCGCGTGCCCGAACTGCTGCGCGACCACATCGCCAGCGCGGCCGTGATCGGCCTGCTCATGGGCATGGACAACCTGCTGGGCATCTTCATCCAGCCGTATATGGGCAACCGGTCGGACAACACCCGCACCGCCTGGGGCCGCCGGATCCCGTACCTCGCGGTCATGATGCCGCTGGGCGCCGCGCTGTTCCTGCTCATCCCGCTGGCCGGATCGCTGGGCCCGCTGATCGTGGTCATCTTCCTGTACGCGCTGGTGATGAACAGCTTCAAACCGGTCAGCGAATCGCTCATGCCCGACTTCATCGGCCCCGCGCGCCGCAGCCGGGCCAACGCCGTCGTGAAGATCGCCTCGGCGCTCACCACCGTCGTCGCCGCGCTGGTCAGCCTGCTGCTGGTCGACGACCACCCGGAACTCGCCTTCGCCGTGCCCGCCGGGCTCATGCTGGTGGCCGCCGCCGTCCTGGTCAGGGGGGTGCGCGACAACCGCTCCCCGGCCTACCAGGCCGCCCTCGCGGAGGACGCGGCCGGACCGCGCCCCGAAGACGCCAAGGTCAGGACGCGGACCGTCGTCGCCGACCTGGTGCTCGCCACCGACCGGAGCCGGCTGCTGCTGATCGTTGCCGTGTTCGTCTTCGGGGGAGCGTGGTTCGCCTCACGGTCGCTGATGACCCCCTACGGCGTGGAGGTGCTCCGCCTGTCCGACGGCGAGGCGGGCGGGCTGACGCTGCCGAGCGGCGTCGTCTTCATCCTGGCCGCCTTCCCCGCCGCGCTGCTGGCCGAGCGGTTCGGCCGGCTGCGGGTGATGGCCGCCGGGATCGCGCTCTTCTGCCTGGGCCTGCTGCTCGGAGCCGCCGTCCCGACCCCGGCGGTCACCGTCGTGGCGCTGTGCCTGGGCACGGCCGGCGCCGCCGCGTTCATCGTCAACGCGGTCGTCGTGCTGTGGAACCTGGCGCCGTCGAGCCGGGTGCTGGGGACGTACACGGGCCTGTACACGGTCGGCTGGGCCGGCGGCGGATTCGCCGGGCCGGCGGTGGTCGGCCTGGCGGTCGACCTGACCGGATGGCGGCTGATGCTCCTGCACATCGCGGTCCTGGCCGCCGTCGCCGTCGTGCTGGTTCTCCGCGTCGACCGGCTGCGGGCCGCCCGATGAGCGCCATCGTCCTCGTCACGACCGACTACCTGGCGCCCGGCGACGAGGTCGACGACCTCTTGCGAGCGGCCGGTCTCATCACCCGGCACCACCCGCTGCGCGGCGCCCGCGAGCCGGGGGAACTGGTCGCCATCCTGGCGGGCTGCGCGGGCGCGCTGATCGCCAACGAGCCGATGACGGCCGAGGTGTTCGCCCAGGTTCCGGAGCTCCGCGCGGTGGTGCGCACGGGTGTGGGCTACGACTCCGTGGACGTCGCGGCGGCGACCCGCGCCGGCGTCTCGGTGAGCAACCTGCCCGGCGTGAACGCCAACGCGGTGGCGGAGTACACGATGGCCCTGATCCTGGCCCAGGCCCGCCGGCTGGTGCCGGTCGCGGCCGGCGTCCAGGCCGGCGGATGGCCGCGTGACGACGGTTCCGAACTGCGCGGGAAGACCCTCGGCCTGCTCGGATACGGCGCGGCGGCGCGGGCCGTGGCGCCACTGGCCCGTGCCTTCGGGCTGTCGGTGCTCTGTACGACCGGCGTGCCCGCCGACCTGCGCGGCGACGCCCTCGTGCGGTTCGTGGACCTGCCGGAGCTGCTGGCCGCTTCGGACTTCCTCTCGTTGCACACCGCGCTCACCCCGGAGACCCGGCACCTGATCGACGCCGCCGCGCTGGCCCTGATGAAGCCGACGGCGCACCTGATCAACACCGCCCGGGGCGCGATCGTGGACGAGACGGCCCTGGCCGCCGCCGTGCGCGCGGGACGGCTCGCCGGGGCGGCCCTCGACGTGACCGGCGTCGAGCCGCTTCCGGCCGGCAGCCCCCTGCGGGACGTCCCCGGCATCACCGTCTACTCCCACCTGGCGGGCCAGACTGCGGAGGCCCGCCGGGCCGCCGGTCTCGACGGCGCCCGCGAACTGATCGCCGCGCTGCGGGGACGTCCACGATCCTCGCTCAACGCCCACCTGCCAGACGAGATGAGGATGACGTGATCAGGATCCTGGTGCCCAGCGGAATGCTCGGCGCGGGCTTCCCGCCGGAGACCGTCGACCGGGGCCTCGCCCTCGGGGCCGACGTGATCGCCGTCGACGGAGGGTCGACCGACTCCGGGCCGTACTACCTGGGCTCGGGCACGGCGAAGACGAGCGCCGCGGCCGTCGCCCGCGACCTGCGCCTCCTGCTGCGCGCCGCGGCCGGGGCGGGCATTCCGCTGATCGTGGGCTCGTGCGGGACGAGCGGCACCGACTCCGGCGTCGACTGGGTGTCCGGGATCGTCGAGACGATCCTGCGGGAGGAGAACCTCACCCTGCGCGTCGCCCGCATCTACAGCGAGCAGACCGCCGCGGTCCTGAAGGAGCGGCTCGGCGAGGGACGCGTCCACCCGCTTCCTCCGATGGGCGACCTGGACGCCGCCACGCTCGACGAGTGCACCCACATCGTCGGCATGATGGGCCACGAGCCCATCGCGGCGGCCCTCGCCGCCGGGGCCGACGTCGTGCTCGCCGGCCGGGCCACCGACACCGCCGTCGCCGCCGCCTACCCGCTGATGAAGGGCATGCCGCCGGGGCCGACGTGGCATGCGTCCAAGATCATCGAATGCGGCGGGCAGTGCACGACCAACCCGCGCGCGGGCGGCGTGCTCGCCACCATCGACGACGACGGCTTCGTCATCGAGCCGCTCGACCCCGCCGCCGCGTGCACGACGACGTCGGTGGCGGCGCACATGCTCTACGAGACGGTCAACCCGTTCGAGATGCGCGAACCGGCGGGGACACTGGTCGTGACCGACGCCGTCTACACGGCGCTCGACGACCGGCGGGTGCGCGTCGAAGGCTCCCGCTTCGAGGTCGCCGACCAGTACACGGTGAAGCTCGAGGGCGCCCGCGTGACCGGCTACGAGACGATGTCCTTCACCGCCATCCGCGACCCGCACATCCTCGCCAGGATCGAGGAGTGGGTCGCGCTGATGCACGAGGTCCTCGCCGGCCGGGTGTCGCAGACCCTGGGCCTCGACCCCTCCGGCTACGCCGTGGACATCCGGCCGTACGGATACAACGCCGTGCTGGGGAGCATCGATCCGGCGTCCGGACCGCCTCGGGAGGTCGGCGTGATGATGCTGGTCAACGCGCCCGACCAGGCCACCGCCACGGCCATCGCCAAGATCGCCAATCCGTTGATGCTGCACCTCCCGACCTCGGACATGGACTACCTGCCGAGCCTGGCCTTCGCCACCTCCCCGGCCGAGACCGAGCGCGGGGCCGCCTACGAGTTCACGCTCAACCACGTCGTGGACGTGGACGAGCCCACCGCCCTGTTCCGCATCGAGATCGAGGGAGCCCCCCGTTGAGCAGCAGGCCCACGCTGGGCGAACTGGCCCTGGAGGTGCGGTCGAAGAACGCCGGGCCGTTCTGGGTGACGATGGAACTGTTCATGCGGACGGGGGAGGACTACACGACCGTCGCGGACGAGGACTTCATCAACGAGCAGGTCGTCGCCGGCCTGTACGGGGTCGACCCGGCGACCGTCCAGATCTTCCGCATCCCGGCCCTCAACGTGGTGAAGATCTCCTTCCCCCGGCCGGTGGCCCAGGGGAGCGTGCGCGACCGGGACATCCACGCGGGGCAGCACCACGTGCCGCTGGCGGCGCTGGTCCCCCCGTGAAGTAACATCGTGGCCCGCCGGCGGACCACGAAGGGCGAAAGGCCCTGCGGACGCGAAGTACGCCGAGCTCATGGACGCCGGCCTCCCGGACCAGCTCTGCCTCACCTGGGTCCAGGAGCCCGACGGCTACCAGGGATCCAGGAGCGAGGTCCTGGAGTCCCTGTCGGCCCGGGGGCGGGCCTTCAACGTCTTCTGGAACCTGGCCATGGACAGCGCCGTCGGCGTGGTCCAGACCGAGTTCGACCTCGCCGAGGTGGACGAGCGGACGGGCGCCGACCCCTCGGCGCTCGACCCGCTCCTGGCGGAGCTGGGCGTGCGCGACGAGCTGAGCCTGCCCCCCGCTGCCCGACGCGATCGTCCCGCCCGCCTACCTCAACCCCCGGGCGCCCTTCCTGGACGAGCCGGGGTTCGCCCGCATCCTCGCCGATCCCTCACCCGCGATGGCGCCGGCCGTCAACCGCACAATCGCGACCACCGTCGTCGCGATCGCCGGAATCGACGACTAGGCGGCGTAGGTGGCGACGTGTGCAGGTCCGCTTGTAGATCAGGTGACCCCCGTTGACGTCCGTCACCAGGCGATTGGGGAGGATCCGGGCGTCCAGCGCGAGCTTGAAGCGCAGGCTCGCCGTATCCGGGAACGCACGAGGACCACCGACGGCCAGCCGGAACCACGGCGAGACGTCGTAGGTTGATCAATCCGCTGTCCACGCGACCCGACCGCCTGGCGTGGCGAGCAGCATGTTGAGCGTCGCCGGTTCACCAGGATTGACGAGCTGGCCGAAAATCGTGGCGCTCCCGCTGGGCTGGCCTTTCTTCTCGACGAACCACGTCTTCCCGATCATGATGGTCCGGCCGGGCGACAGGACCTTCGGATAGCGGTCGGGCACCTGCCCGAAGAACTCCGCGCTGATGTCGGAGGCGGCGACACGAACTTCTCGGTGGTCTCGCCGACGATCGAGGTGGTGTCGACGAACCAGAGAGCGCGGATGCCTCGAAACGGAAGAATGACGGGGATGGCGGCAGCCCGGTTTTTACCCGGGAGGTCTCCATTGTGAAATCAGAACCGCAGGCGGGTGAAGAACGAGAGGCCCGCCCTATGTGCCGGCTTCAGGATGAGACTCGTCTCCAGTTCGACCATCCGGTGCAGGCGATTGTTGCAGAGTAGCTGGAATGAAGCGCTTCGTCGTCCCCTGAGGGCCGCCGACGGCGGGAGGCCGAAGTCGCTTAGGAGATCTGCCGCGACCGCGTCCGTTGTTTCGACCGCATAGCTGGCGCCTGGCGGAAGCTTCGTCCGGCTGTAAATTACATGCTCCGCCACGAAGAAACAGCATGATGAGCCGGATTCCGGTGACCGAGTGGTCAATACCGTCTTCGCTTCGGTCCGTTTGCAAATTTATCCTCAGGCGATCGAATGACCCGTCCCTGTAGGAGAAGCATGCAAAAAATCACTTGGCTCCGCCGGCTCGGCCTCGTCTCAGCTGTTGTGGCGGCCGGCCTGGCGACCACGCCCGTGGCCGCACACGCTGACGGCTATGACACTCCCCGCAGCGCCACTGCCGTCGGGGCGGGCAGCACCTACGCGGCCGGGTTCGCGGCGGCCGAACAGCGGGCCCGGGCGGCCGTCCTCGCGGTCGGCCATGACTGCGCCCCTGGCACCTATCACACCCTCTTGACCTATGCCTCCCCGGGCGGCGGCACATGGGTCTTCCAGTCCACTCACCACGCGATGTGCGCCGACTGATCAAGCTCGGCCTCTGCCGGGCAGTGGGCCCGCACTGCCCGCAGGGGAGGCCGATCCGAAGCCGTGCTCGCCTGTCTTGAACCTCCGGTGCGAGCAAGGCCGACCTCCCTCGTCTCAGGTCACGGTGGACATGCACGCTCGCCACGCGGTTCTTGGTGCGGGATGGGCGGCTTCACCCGACCTCGTGCAGGCGAGGGAACGACGCATGTGCGGGCATCGCGCCCGATTTACACGCCTTCCCGTTCATGGTGGAGTTCGCCGCTGACCGTGACACGACGAGCGTCCGAAGGCTTTTGACTGAAGTAGGGCACCGCCGAGGTTCGAGCCCAAGTAGTTATCGGCCGACAGACGCGTCCTGTCCCCGGCCACCTCACGGGTAGGCGTGCTGGACCCGGCTCCCGGTTCTGGCATCTGCCTGAGTTTGAACTGTACGAAACCGTTTCGTACAGTTTGAACATGTCGATGGACCCCCCGCCCCGTTCCCGCATGAAGCCCGAGCGTCTCGCCGAACTGTTCGAGGCCGTCCGCGCGTTGCTGCTGGACGTCGGCTACGAACGGCTCACCTTCGATGCCGTGGCGGTCCGGGCCCGAACGAGCAAGGCGACGCTGTACCGCCATTGGAAGGGAAACAAGGCCGACCTGGTCATGGCCGCCCTCACCCAGCACCGTCCGGCGCTGCCCGACCACGCCGGGGCGGCTTCACTCGACGAGGTGTTCGCCCAGATGGCCGGCGCCGACGGCATGCCGACCGGCGACCTGCGCATGGGACTCATGCTGCTGCACGCGGCAGCAGCCGACCCCGACTTCGGCGCCGCCCTGCGCAAGGAGATCATCGCGCCGCTGGTGAACGCGCTGGCCGCGGTATTCGAAACCGCAGCCGACCGTGGCGAGATCGTGCGCGACTCGCCGCTGTTCCGGCGGCTGGCCCACGTGATCCTCACCGACCTCGCCTTCTCTCCCCTGATCAGCGGCGGGGAGGAGAACGCGGCGTCTCGACAGGAACTGTTCCGGACGATCATCCGGCCGGCGCTCACCTTCACCGATCGCCGCGACGAATAGAGCTATCCGAGCCACCCCGAGACAGAAGGTTGCCATGAAGATTCTTGTGTACGGTGCCGGGATCGTCGGCAGCCTGTTCGCCGTCCGCCTGCACGAGGCCGGGCACGACGTCTCGCTCCTGGCCCGGGGCGAGCGCCTGGCCTCCCTGCGCCGCCACGGCGTGCAACTCGCCGAAGCCGGCAGCCCGGCCGTCAGGCGGATACCGGTGCCGGCGATCGACCGCCCGGCCGGCGGATACGACCTGGTCACCGTCCTCGTACGCACCCATCAGGTCGACTCGGTGCTGGCCTCACTCGCCGGCCTCGACGGTGACGTGCTGTTCCTGCACAACTGGGCGGCCGGGGCGCAACCGCTGGGCGCCGTGATCGGCCACGAGCGGGTCCTCCTGGGCTTCCCCAACGCCGCCGGCACCATGGACCGCGACGTGGTCCGCTACCGCGCGGCCAATGCCGTGACCCGCCGGGTCGCCATGCCGATCGGCGAACCCGACGGCCGTACCACCCCCCGCCTGAAACGGATCGTGAAGGCCTTCCGCGCCGCCGGAATCAACGCCAAGGCCACACCGCAGATGGACGCCTGGCTCAGAACGCACGCCGCGTTCACGGTGCCCCTCGGGCAGACAGTGCAGGCGGCGGGCGGCCCGGCCGCGCTGGCCGACGACAAGGACGCGGTCCGTGGCATGCTCCACCTCATGCGGCAGAACCTGGCAGCCCTGCCGACCCCACCGGTCCCACGCGGCTTCGACGCGTTGCGCACGCTGCCGGAAGGGCTGCTCGTGGCGGTGTTGCGGCGTTTCCTGCGGAGCCCGACGGCCGTCTACAGCGGACTCAGCAACACCTCGCCCGCCGAGAGGGCCGAACTCGAGCGGCTGGCCGAACAGCTGCGGGCCTACGCGAGGGGCCGGTAGGCGACAGGCAGCCGCCGGTACTGTGGATCGGCGCCGAATGAACCGCCGTGAAACGCCGCAAGGCCAAGCGCGGCGTTCAGATTGCGGCACGGCCGGTGAGCGGCGAAGACGCCGCGGTCTCTTGGCGGCCGAGATGGCGACGGAAGTAGTCGGCGCATCCGAATGCTTACCCGTTGTGAATGTTGACAAGGGGGAGCGACATTTGCGACGGATGAAGTCAGTGCGCAAATGATCTTGCGGTGCGTTGATCTGTGACGTAATGTCCGCTTTGAAGATCACTCGATCGCGACATTTAGGACAGCAGGCCGGGAACCTCCCTGCCCTCTTCTGCTTCGGAGACCGCTCTTCATGCCTTCACGGCACCTGACGGTTCCGAGCATCGACGAGGTCTGAACCAATTCGACTGGATGTCCGCACAGGCAAACAGAGAGCTCATAAGCGGTCACATATGAAACGTGAGCGTCAGCGGTGGTTCCACTTCCGTCACAACTGGCAGGACACCGAGCGCATCGGCAACGTGGTAGTGCAGCACTGCCTGACCTGTCTCAAAAGCCGGGTCCGCATCCGGTGATCAGCGCACGATTCGCCCCAGCCTGTTCAACGGGACCCGGCGCGGTCACCCGCAGGGCCGTGCACGATCAGTGCGAGCAACGCCCGGCTCCACGCCCGCTGATCACGCGACGGTTGCCGTGACTTCAGTGGTTCGTCTCCGTCTTCGTATCAGCGCCTGTGCCGTGGACACCCGCGAGTTGATCGCAAAGCGTCACTGGCGGGAGGCGGTCGGTCTCCAAAGGTCCCGGCGCAAACGGTGAAGCCCCAGACGGTATAGAGGGGGTGCTCCGGACGTGAGCGGCCGTGGTGCGGTGCCCTCGCAGACTGCGAACACGTCCTGGGGCTCTCGGTGTTGGGATTGAGGTCGAGATGAATGCCCGCATGGTGCGTCGTCATGCCGGGCGGACGCGGATCGAGCCCTTACTGCCGGATCCGGTGATCAGGGCGGTCTTGCCGGTGAGATCAGTCATTTCGTCTGTCACTTCTCTGTGTGGTTGCTGGTCGCCGCGGATGGTCAGGCGGTGAACCCGCCGGTGACGATGAACCCGCCGTCGCCGCGCTCGATCATTTCCGGTACGACGGTGTGGGCGATCTCGACCGGGGTGAGCAGGAACAGGTTGACCAGCGGCGCCAGTCTCGCGGAGTCCAGCTCTCGGGCGGGGATGAAGGAGGTGCCTCCCGGCAGCGGCTGGTAGGAGACGACGTCGATGCGGCCGAAGCGGTCGCGGATGGCCTCAACGGTCGGGCGGGCGATGGCCGGGTCGGACAGGTCGGCCGGGAACGCCGCGGCCTCGATGCCTTCCGCGGCGAGTTCGTCCACCGTTGCTTGAAGGCGTTCGGCTCGGCGGGCGACCAGCGCGACGCGGAATCCCTCCTTGCCGAAGCGGCGGGCGAGTGCGGTCCCGAGACCGGATCCGGCACCGAAGATGGCGAGAACCTGGGACTTGGTGTTACCTCACTGAAAAACGGGGTCATCGACGGGAAAGGGCCGATGGGGCGAACTCCGGGCGCCCGGTGGAAGCCACGTGGACCGATCACCCGGGAGGGCATGAGGTGGTGGCCAGGTTCTCCCCGGTTCGTGCTCGCGGTGCTGGGTGTGGTTCTGACCGCAGGGCTGGCCTGGGTGCTGGAACACTTCGACGAGGCGGGCACCCTGGCCGGCAAGGATCGGGCGGCGGCGCTGGATGCCGTGCGGGGCGGGCGCCGGCGATCGCCACCGGGCTTCTCGTGCTGGTGGCGGTGTACTACACCGCGCGCAACGCCGACACCACGCGCCGGACCTTCCGGCTGGGTGAGCAGGGTCATGTCACCGACCGCTACACCAAGGCGATCGAGCAACTCGGCTCCGACAAGCTCGACATCCGCCTGGGCGGCATCTACGCACTGGAACGCATCGCCCGCGACTCGGCCCGCGATCATCCCACGGTCATGGAGGTCTGGCGGCCTTCGTCCGGGAGCACTCCCGAGACGTCGAAACCAACGACGAAGGGAAGGCGAAACCCCGCAGGCCCGGACTGAGGACCGACCTGCAGGCCGCACTCACCGTGATCGGCCGGCGGGCCGTCGCCCATGACACGGCGAGCATTGACCTCGCTGGCGCGGACCTCCTCGGCGCGAACCTCACCAGCGCCCCTCAGCGGCCTGGGCGACCACCTCGGCCAGCGCCCGGTCATGCTCGCGCGGTACATACGCCGGAAGCGCTGCCAGAGCAGCCGGCGCGACCGGACCCGCCGTGCCGGTGCGGCGGGCGGGGGCAGCGACAAGGCGGGCCTGGTCTCCGCTGTGCCACGGTCACCTGGTGATGAGCGTGGCTGACGCAACGAGAGCCGCAGTTGGGCCAGGTGCAGTCGTTGCGTCGGCAGCGTTGTACGGCGCCCAGGCGGGCTCACGGAGGGCAGGGCAGTGTTCGGGAGTCGGATGGTTCGCGATGTCGATCATGCGGTCGAGAGCGTCGCGTGCGGCAGCAAGGTCGGCCATGGCGGCGGTGATGCGGTTGCGCTCCGATGCCAGCAGCTCGAAGGCCTTGGGGGAGGCGTGCCCGGTATCGACGCAGGGCAGCAGCTGCAGGATGGTCCGGCTGGGCAGGCCGGCGGTGAAGAACTGCTGGATCAGCCGGACACGTTCGACGGCTGACTCGGGGTAGGTTCGCTGGCCGCTGGGGGTGCGTTCCGAGGTGAGCAGACCCTGCTCTTCGTAGTACCGGAGAGCTCTGGTGCTGACCCCCGCCTGGTGTGCGAGCTCGCCTATCCGCATCTGTGTCCTCTTCTGCTTCCGGCTTCGCGGTTCTCGACTTGCCTTTGACGTCAATGTGAGGTTTTAGGGTAGCCGATGCCGGGCCGGATGCGGCTCGCCGAACCCGAGAGACCTACGCAGGAAGCAAGGAACCCATGAACGTCACCGACCAGATCGCCCTCGTCACCGGAGCCAACCGCGGTATCGGCCGTCAGTTCGTGCTCGAACTGCTCGAGCGCGGGGCGAGCAAGGTCTACGCGACGGCTCGCCGCCCCGAGAGCCTCGACTTCGACGACACCCGGGTGGTGCCGCTACGACTCGACATTGTCGACCACGAGTCCGTCATCGCGGCAGCGGCGACCGCGCGGGATGTGACCCTCCTCGTCAACAACGCCGGCATCGCGACCGGTGCCGTCCTCGTCACGGGTGACCTGAAAGAGGTCCACCGCGAGATGGACACGCACTTCTGGGGCACGCTCGACGTGATCCGCGAGTTCAGCCCCGTCCTCGCAGCCAACGGCGGAGGTGCAATCGTGAACGTCCTGTCGGCGCTGTCGTGGTTCGCCGGCCCGGGCACCGGCGCGTACTCCGCTGCCAAGGCCGCGGAGTGGAACATGACGAACGGCGTTCGTCTCGAGCTCGCGGCTCAGGGCACGCTCGTCCAAGGCGTCCTCCTCGGCGCCGCCGACACGGACATCATGGCCGGATACGACGGACCCAAGATCGATCCCCGGGACGTGCCGCGCCGCTCGCTCGACGGCCTGGCCGCCGGCTCGATCGAGGTGATCGTCGATGACTGGACCGCAATGGTGAAGGCATCGCTCGTCGGTGACCCCGCCGCGTTCTACGCAAAGATCACCGAGTTGCTTGGTGCGAGCTGAGCAGCTGGGAGCGGAGGGCCGACACGACCTCCTGATGGCCAACCCGGTGGACAAGATCGACACCGTCAAGGTGCCCAAGACCCTCCCCGGGCCGCCGACGCCGCCCACCATCGTTGGGAGAGCTACTGCGCCGCCGCCGGGGTCGACATCGACATCCACCAACTGCGCCACGCCCACGCCACCGAATTCATCAACACCGGGGTGTCCCGTCGAGGCCGTCCGCCGCCGCGACCGGGCGGCACGGTAACTCACACATCTCACCGCAACTCATTGATCAACCATTGGCGGCTGATGACACGTGGGTTGACGGCACCCCTACTTCTGCCGCACCCCGAACAGCCACGAGCCCGACCACATGCCCGCGGCCTACCGGCGCACCCTCCAGCACACTGACGGGGAGACGAAGGCCAAGGAGGACGCCAAGCAGCGCAGCCGGGCCCAGAAGCTGCGCAACGAGGCGGTGATCCGGCTGGCCATGCACGTGGCCTGCTCGCCCGGCCTGACCCCGGCGCAAGCCGCGCCCCTGATGGCCGTCACGGTGGTCAACCGCACCTGCGACGCCTCCACCATGAAGACCGCCGTCCGGTGGCTGCGCGAAAACGGCCCGCACAACGACGACCCGTTCATCGGCGACACGAAAGACGACCAGGACGCTTACACCTACGCCCGCAAGGTCAACCAGTCGGAAGATGAGAAACTCGCCCTGCGGCTCGCGCTGACCATGACCGTCGCCGCCCAGGAGCAGCACCTCCGCTTCAGCAACAACGGCTGGGACTACAAGGTGGTCGCCTACTACGAACGCCTGATGACCGAGGTCGGCTACGAGCCCACCCTGTGGGAGCAGGAGACGCTGGACTACACGCGCCAGCAACTGGACGCCAAGGAGAGGCTGGCCTGCCTCACGTGCGGATGCTCCCACCAGCGGCGCCCATCCAGTCACTGGAACTGCGGCGTCGTGCAGACGGATCCGGCCAACCGCGAATGGACCTACAGGTGCAACACCGACTGCTCAGCGGATAAGGCCCGCGACATGGCGGACGACGTCGACGAGGACCTCGATGAGGACGCGGAAGCCGACCTCGCGCAGTTCGGCACCGGAGAAATCTTTACCCGTGAATCGGTTGCGGGTCCGCAGGAGCCGGTCGTCGAGGGCTGTAGTGGCGGGCTCTCGCCAGGTCGACAGGGGTGGGATGGTGACCAGCACGCTCTATAAGGTGGAGATCCGCATGCGCATCCTGACCGTGCCTGAGATGAATTCCTCTTGTGCTGCCCGCACATGAGCGAAGTGACCAATCAATCGAGCGAAGCGAGATCAGTCCGAGCGAAGCGAGGCCTGTTCAGGGTGCGCGAGGGGCGGAGCCCTTCGCCAGGAGCGCGGCGACCCGGAGCGACAGCGACGCCGGGACCGCGAAGCGGGCCAGGGGGAGCGTGAGGGGGCGAAGCCCTCTGACATCGGGGGGTTCGGGGGGTCGTCCCCCCGGATAAACGAAGGAGACCCGCGAAAGGCGCCAAAGGCGCCGCCCACGGGTCTCCGAAGGTGGACGATACAGGGATTGAACCTGTGACCTCTTCCGTGTCAGGGAAGCGCTCTCCCGCTGAGCTAATCGTCCAAGCGATGTTCCGAGCGGAAGACGGGATTCGAACCCGCGACCCTCACCTTGGCAAGGTGATGCTCTACCCCTGAGCCACTTCCGCGTGTGCTCCCCGGTTCCCCGGGCTCACGCAGAGAACACTAGCGAATCTTCGCCCGACCCCCAAATCGATAGACGGGGTAAGGAGCTAACATGCTCCACGATAGTTACATCCTGAGGGAGCACCATGAGTGAAGCCGTGCGGATCGGAGACCTGACCTTCGAGGACGTCGTCCACGTAGCCCGCCGAGGCGGCCAGGTCACCCTGACAGAAGACGCGATAGCCGAGATGTCAGCCTCACGAGGCCGCATCGAGGAACTGGCAGAGGGAGACA
Organism: Herbidospora galbida; assembly: GCF_005233835.1. Lineage (GTDB taxonomy): Bacteria > Actinomycetota > Actinomycetes > Streptosporangiales > Streptosporangiaceae > Herbidospora > Herbidospora galbida. The sequence goes on from NZ_SZQA01000029.1 coordinate 56,902, forward strand.
CCCCGGCCTACGGCGTCTCGACAGGCTTCGGCGCCCTGGCGACGAGGCACATCGACCCCGAACTCCGCGCCCAGCTCCAGCGCAGCCTGATCCGCTCGCACGCCGCCGGCAACGGCCCCGAGGTCGAGACCGAGGTGGTCAGAGCCCTCATGCTGCTCAGGCTCCGCACCCTCGCCACCGGCCACACCGGAGTCCGCCCCGAGACGGCCAAAGTCCTCAGAGACCTCCTCAACGCCAAGATCACCCCGGTCGTCCTCGAATACGGCTCGCTGGGCTGCTCCGGCGATCTCGCCCCGCTCTCCCACGTCGCCCTCACGATCATGGGCGAAGGCCAGGTCAGAGACGGAAACGGCGTCCTGCGGCCGACAGGGGAAGCCCTCAAGGAAGCAGGCATCGAGCCGATCGAGCTCGCCGCCAAAGAGGGCCTCGCGCTCATCAACGGCACCGACGGCATGCTCGGCATGCTCATCCTCGCCCTCGCCGACCTCCGCAACCTGCTCAAGACCGCAGACATCTCCGCCGCGATGTCCGTCGAGGCGCTGCTGGGCACCGACGCCGTCTTCGCCGACGACCTGCAGAAGCTCCGACCCCACCCGGGCCAGCGGGCCTCCGCCGCCAACCTCCGGGCACTGCTCAAGGATTCGGGCATCATGGCGTCGCACCGCGACGGCTCCTGCACCCGCGTCCAGGACGCCTACTCGCTCCGCTGCGCCCCCCAGGTCGCCGGCGCCGCGCGGGACACCGCCGACCATGCCGCGCTCGTCGCCGGCAGGGAGCTCCAGTCGGCCATCGACAACCCGGTCGTCCTGCACGACGGCCGGGTCGAGTCGAACGGGAACTTCCACGGCGCGCCCGTCGGCTACGTCCTCGACTTCCTCGCCATCGCGGTGGCCGACGTCGCGTCGATGGCCGAGCGGCGGACCGACCGGATGCTCGACGTCGCGCGCAGCCACGGCCTGCCCGCGTTCCTCGCGCACGACCCGGGGGTCGACTCGGGGCACATGATCGCCCAGTACACCCAGGCGGCCATCGTCTCCGAGCTCAAGCGGCTGGCCGTGCCGGCGAGCGTCGACTCGATCCCGTCGTCGGCGATGCAGGAGGACCACGTCTCCATGGGCTGGTCGGCCGCGCGGAAGCTGCGCACGGCGATCGACGGGCTCACCCGGGTGCTCGCCATCGAGACGCTCACGGCCGCCCGCGCGCTCGACCTGCGGGCGCCGCACCGGCCCGCGCCGGGGACCGGCGCGGCGCTGGCGCTGCTGCGGGAGTCGGTGGCCGGGCCCGGTCCCGACCGGTTCCTCGCGCCCGAGATCGAGTCGGTCGTGCGCCTGGTCGCCTCGGGCGCGCTGGTCGAGGCGGTGGAGAAGGTCACAGGCGAACTCGCCTAGTCACGGCCCCGCCGCTCACGGCGAAAAGGCGCTCACCGGCCGCTTCCGGCCAGGTCGGCGACGAGTTCCACCTCGACCACGAGGCCCGGCATGAACAGCCGCGACACCTCGACGGTCGTGCTGGCGGGCGGGGGAGACGGCATGTACCGCTGCCGCACCGCCGCGTGGTCGAGCAAGCCGTCCATGTCGGTGAGGAAGGTCCGGATGTGGACGACGTCCTCGAAGGTGCCCCCTTGATCTTCGAGGATGAGCCGGAGGTGTTCGTACACGACCTCGGACTGCCGGGTCATGTCGCCGGGCCCGACGACCTCGCCGGAGGCGTCGACGGCGACCTGGCCCGAGACGAACAGCAGGTCGCCGGTCCGGGCCGCGTGGGAGTAGCGCCCGTTCGTGGCCGGGACGGTGGCCGGGTTCAGTTTCACGGCAGTTCCAGCAGGGCGGGCACGATGCCCGTGACGTCGGCCTCGCCGTGTCCGGCGGCGGCGGCCTGGGCGAAGCGGTCGCGGGCGGCGGCGGTCAGGGTCTGCACCTCGCCGGGGCCCTCGGTCGCGAGGGTCAGGTCTTTGGCCGCGAGGGCCAGCTTGAACCGGGTCTCGGGCACGCCGTTCTCCACCACCGGGCGCAGCCGTTCGCCGGCCGTGCCGAGCAGGGTCGCGTCGAGCAGGTCGAAGTAGTCGTCGGCCGACAGGCCGAGCCGCCGCACGTAGGCGAGGTTCTCGGCCAGCAGCACCTGCACCGACAACTGTCCCGCCATCACGGCCAGCTTCATCTTCGCGCCGGAGCCCGGTCCGCCGTAGTGGTGGACGGTTCCGAACACCCCGAGCACGTCTCTGACCTGGTCGACGTCGGCGGCGTCCCCACCCGCGATCACGCGCAGCTTGCCCTCGGTGGCGGGGCCGACCGTGCCGAGCACGGGCGCGTCGACCAGCCGGACGTCGTCGGGCAACTGGGCGCGCACCTCGGCCACGGCGTCGGGTCCGATGGTGGACATCTCCACCCAGATCGTCCCGGCCGACAGGCCCGGCTTGGCCGCCTCGACGACCTCCGCCACGGCGGCGGGGTTCGACAGCATCGAGATGACGATCGGCGCCCCCGACACCGCCTCGGCGGGCGAGCCGGCCACGGCGGCGCCGTCGAGCTCCTTGCGCGTGCGGTTCCACACGGTCACCTTCTGGCCCGCGGCGACGAGGCGGCGGGCCATGGGGGAACCCATGTTCCCCAATCCCAGAAAAGCGATCACATTTCGACCCTAGCCCTGCTCAAGGCATTCCACCAGCGCGTACATTTCATGGAAGGCATGCGGTCACGGAATGCCAAAAAGGAGTTCTGGTGTTCGACACCGACGCCCTGCGCCTGATCGACGCGGTGGCCCGGCTGGGGTCCTTCACGGCGGCGGCCGTGGAGCTGCAGTACACGCAGTCGGCCGTGTCCCGGCGCGTCGCGGCGCTGGAGTCGCGCGCGGGCGGGCCGCTCTTCGAGCGGCTGCCCCGGGGGGTCCGCCTCACTCCCGCCGGCGCGACCCTCCACCGGCACACCCGTGAGGTGCTCGAACGCCTTCAGCGGGCCGAGGAGGAACTGGCCGCCGTCCACCTGGGGACCGGCGGGCGGCTGCGCGTGGGCGCCTTCGCGACGGCGAACGCCGCGCTGGTCCCGGCGGCGCTGAAGGACTACCGCGCCGCCTTCCCCGACGTCGACACCACCCTCATCGAGGGGATGACCGGCCACCTGGTCGAGCGGCTCGACCAGGGCGCCATCGACGTGGCCGTGGTCAGCGACTACCCGGCCGGGCTCGACGCGCCGCCCTCGATCGCCCTTCAGCCGCTGCTGGAGGAGGAGTTCCTCGTCGGCCTGCCCGCGGGCCACCGGCTCACCGGCCGGGCCGAGATCGACCTGCGCGACCTGCGCGACGACAACTGGATCGAGGGCGCCCGCCCGGGTCAGGGCCTCATGCTGGCCGCCGTGTGCGCCGCCGCCGGGTTCACCCCGAGGGTCGGCATGCGGGTGGGGGAGTGGACGGCCAAGCTCGGCTTCGTCGCGGCCGGGCTGGGCGTGACGCTCGTCCCGGCCCTCGCCACCCAGGGCATGCGGCCCGACCTGGTGCTGCGCCCGATCGCCGCGAACGCCCCGCGCCGGACCGTGTTCGCGGCGCTGCCGCGCGTGGCGCTGCCCGCAGCGCGGGAGCTGACGCGAGTGCTCGCGGAGGCCGCTGGGAGAATGGCCGGATGCACGACGCCTTCGCCCACGTCGCGGGCCGTCTGGCCACCGGCCTGAGCGACGTCGCCACCGACTTGGCCGCCCTCGACGAGGGCGGCTGGTGGGCGGTCGTGGTGGAGTTCGAGGGCAAGGTCACCCTGGCCCGTTTCGACGACGTCCGCCCCGCCCCGCTGCCCGCTCCCAGCGGCCCCTGGATCGGCCCGCGCCGCTCCGAGTGGCGCTCCTCGCTCGACCGGGCCGGCTACGAGGCGGGGGTCCGGGCCATCCGCGACCACATCGAGCGGGGCGAGGTCTACCAGGCCAACCTGTGCCGGGTGCTGTCTGCGCCGCTCACCCACCGGAGCGATCCGCTGGCGCTGGCCGCGCTGCTGGCCGAGGGGAACCCGGCGCCCCACTCGGCGGTCATCCACGTGCCGGGGCTGACCGTGGTGTCGGCCTCGCCGGAGCTCTACCTGGGGCGCAGCGGCCCGGTGATCACCTCGCGGCCGATCAAGGGGACCGGGGAGACGTACGACGACCTGCTGGAGAAGGACTACGCCGAGAACGTGATGATCGTCGATCTGGTCCGCAACGACCTCGGGATCGTCGCCGACGTCGGCTCCGTGACGGTTCCCGAGCTGCTGGCCGTGGAGGAGCATCCGGGGCTGGTGCACCTCGTGTCGACCGTCCAGGCGACCACCCGGAGGTCGTGGCCGGAAATCTTTGCCGCGACGTTCCCGCCCGGTTCCGTCACGGGTGCGCCGAAATCGTCCGCGCTGAGCATCATCAATGCGCTCGAACCAGCGCCGCGGGGGCCATACTGTGGGGCGGTGGGCTGGGTCGACGCCGATCGGCGCGAGGCCGCCCTGGCGGTGGGCATCCGCACCTTCTGGATCACCGGTGAGGAGATCCGCTTCGGCACCGGTGCCGGCATCACATGGGGCTCCGACCCCGGGCACGAATGGCGCGAGACGGAGCTGAAGGCGTCCCGGCTCATCGCGCTCGCATCCCGCTCAGACGAAGGGTAGAAGGCTCACATGGCGGTTCCCATCTGGGTCAACGGCGACCTGATCGCTCCCGAGAAGGCGGTCGTGTCCGTCTTCGACCACGGGCTCATGGTCGGCGACGGCGTCTTCGAGACGATCAAGGTGACGAACGGTGAGGTCTTCGCCCTCACCCGCCACCTCGACCGCCTGGCCCTGTCGGCCAAGCGCATGGACCTCCCCGAACCCGACACCGCCGCCATCGCCGACGGCGTCCGCGCGACGGTCGCCGCCGCGCCGAAGTGGCCGCTGGGCCGCATCCGCGTCACCTACACGAGCGGTCCGGGCCCGCTGGGCAGCGACCGGGGTTCCGAGGGCACCAACACGATCATCATCGTCGGCGAGCAGAAGCCGTTCCCGGTCACCGCCGACGTGGTCGTCGTCCCGTGGCCCCGCAACGAGCGGGGCGCGCTGACCGGCGTGAAGTCGACCTCCTACGGCGACAACGCCAAGGCCCTGGCCTACGCGAAGGAGCGCGGCGGCGGCGAGGCGATCTTCGAGAACCTGGCCGGCAACCTCTGCGAGGGCACCGGCAGCAACATCTTCATCGTCACCGGGGGCCGCCTGGTCACCCCGACCCTCTCGTCGGGCTGCCTGGCCGGCGTCACCCGCGCCCTGGCCCTGGAGTGGTACCCCGACGCCGTCGAGGAAGACGTCCCGCTGGCGGCCCTCTACGACGCCGAAGAGGCCTTCCTGACCTCGACGACCCGCGACATCCAGCCGATCGGCCTCGTCGACGGCAAGGCCCTGCCGGTCGGCCCCGGCCCGGTCACCCGCGCGGCGATGGAGGCCTTCGCGGCCCGCTCGGCCGACGACCTCGACCCGTGAGACGTGCCGTCTTAGCGGCCATCGCCCTGACGGCGGTGGCCGCCTGCACCCCCGGCGCGGACGACCCGCGCCCGGTGGTGGCGGGTTCGGGCCCGCCGGTGGTCCTGCCCGGCGCCCCCGGCGAGAGCGGCACCGTCGCGACCCCCGGCCAGACCCTCGGCACCTACGCGCCCGACGTGTCCGCGGCCGACGTGCGCTTCGCCGAAGGCATGATCGGCCACCACCGGCAGGCCCTGGAGATGACCGGCCTGGTCGCCGACCGCGCCGCGAACGAGCAGGTGAAGGCCCTGGCCGGCCGCATCACGGCGGCCCAGCAGCCCGAGATCGGCGTCCTGGGTGGCTGGCTGAACCGCCTGGGCCGCGAGATCCCCGCTGGTCACGCCCACACCACCGGCTACGGCATGGCCTCGCCGGCGGAGATGAACGACCTGCGGGCGGCGCGCGGGGAGGCCTTCGACCGGCTGTTCCTGACGCTGATGATCCGCCACCACGAAGGGGCGGTGACGATGGCGGGGGAGCAGCTGAAGGGCGGCCGCGACCAGCTGATGCGGACGCTGGCGCTCGACATCGTGACGGGCCAGCAGATCGAGATCGGCCGCATGCGCTCGATGCTGGCGGGCTAGGGCTCGTCGGTGGTCGTCCGCAGCAATGGCGGGATCAGCAGAGTCGCCGGCCCCCGCGTGTAGAGGGCTGCCGGACGTCCCACGTCGGGGAATCGCCGCTCACCCGTCGGCACGATGAATCCCGCGGTGTTCGTCACCTTGCGGCGGAAGTTGCTCGGGTCGAGTCTCTGACCCCACACGGCCTCATAGACATGCCGAAGGTCGGCGACGGTGAAGGGTTCCTTGCAGAAGGTGGCCGCCGCGGTCGTGTGCTCCAGGCGCGCCCGCGCCGATTCGAGACAGTCACGCAGGATCTCCTCGTGGTCGAAGGCCAGCTCTGTGGCCAATGCCTGCTCGACCGGTATCCATCGCGCGGCCGCCGCGTCGGTCCCCGCGACCGGGAGCGGCAGCTCCGGGCCGAGCGCGAGGTAGGCGATCGTGATGACCCGTCCACGAGGGTCCCGCCCGGGCTCGCTGTAGGCCCGAAGCTGCTCGAGGGTGATGTCACCGGCCAGCAGACCGGTCTCCTCGGCGAGTTCCCGGTACGCCGCGCCCTCGAGGGTCTCGCCGTCGCGAACGAATCCACCCGGGAGCGCGGGGCGGCCCAGGTATGGCGGGTTGCCCCGGTCTATCAGCAGGACGTGCAGCTCGCCTGAGCGAACGGTAAGGATCACCAGATCGGCGGTCACCCGGATGGACGGCCGGGGCAGGCGGGTCACGGTCATCGCCACACAGTACAGGTAATGGTCAACTTGACCCAAAGTAGGCCCTTCCTTTATGGTCGACTTGACCTAAAGGAGGTCGGAATGCGCACCCTCCGCTTGGACGCCGCGACCCGCCACCTTTGCGCGGGGGTCTACCTCGACCGGATATTCCGCATCAAAGTCCTGCACAAGGTGCACAACGACACCCGGCACATGATCGCGCCCTCCTACGGGTTCGACCTCGTGCCTGTCATCCGGCATGCCTGGCGTGCCTGGATCCTGGAACACGCGCAGCATGTCGCTGTCGTGCTGGTGCTCTCGGTGGGCTTCGCGGCCAATCCGCCGGCCGTGGCCGGCGTCGGATGCGTGTTGTGCGTGGTGACGGTGGTCCGGTTGGCCGCGCGTAAGGGGAGCGAGCTGGCACGCCGGCAGGCGAAAGCGGCCGCTGACTCCTTCCTCCACCGCGTCACCTGGCGGAGTGACACCGAGGCGCTGCGGCAGGGGCGGCGCATCGTCCGCCTTGGCGCGTGGGCCGTGCTCGGCCTGCTGACTGTGCCCTTCTTGCTGGCGAGCATGCAGGGAGTGCACCCGGAAGCGATGGTGCGGACCACGCTGCTGCTGCTCGGGCTCCTCGCCGGTGTCGTCGCCGTACGGGCGGCGGTCACTCAGCGGTGCATGAACGTCATGCACAACGCCGATCCGCTCTATAACACGCCCACCACTGCGCGCCTGGCCGGCATCGCCGCGCAGCAGCACCACCCCGTGGTCATCTACCGGCGACCCGAGCCGCCCGCCTCGGATGAGGATGACGAGTTCCGGCTGCCCAGGCTCCGCCTCGACGAAGAGGAAGAGGAGTTCTTCGTCGGAGCCGGGTTGCTCGTGCACCGCTGGATGCCACCACTTGCCATCCAGCTTCGCGCCGAGGGTGATGGCGAGGAGAAGGATGAGTTCGCGCGACCCCCCTTCAGGGCCTCCGAACTCGTCGCCTACCTGCGCGGCGCCATGGCTCCCATTGGTGACGCCGACGACCCGACGTCCCTCCCCGGCTTTCAGATCCGCGATCGCCTCTACGCCCCGGAAGACGACGTGGTCGACCGGCCCGCTTGGTTGTGGAAAGGGCTCGACCAGTCCGAGATCGACGCCGCCGTCGACAGTCCCTACGGCGCGCTGCACCACTTTCTGGAGATCAGGACCAGCGCAACCGGCGAGATCGTCACCACGGTCTTCCTACGCGTCACCGTCAAGGGCCGTACCCTCAGCCTCGACTTCGCGGCGACCGCGCTCACCCGTACACCCAGGGAGTTCCAGATCCTCGAAGGTCATGCCGAGTCCGGTGGCGGAGCGGTCGTCCGCGCCGTGCTGCGGGCGCTGGCCGGGCTCCCGGGGCAGGTCAGTGCGGCGTACTGGCTGGTGCTCGCGCCGTGGACCCTGTTGGGGGCCTGCCTGGCCGGGCGGAACGGGTTGGTCCGGCCGCGTCGGGGCCGCACGGTTGGTCCGGTGGTCAGCATCCGGGCCGAGCGGGCGACCGACTGGGAGAACAAGTCGGCGTTCGACGAGGTCACCATTCAGGACCATGTGAAGTTGATCGAGCTTCGACTCCTGAACTGCACCGAGACCTTTCTGCGGGGGCGTGGTGTGGACGTGTCGGGCTTCAGCAAACGCGCGGCCAGCATCATCAACGCCGGAATCCTCAACATGGGCGGACGGGTCGACGTCAAGGACTCCGCCGTCGGACCCAACTCGCAGTACCGCAACGACGTCCGCGACGACAGCAAGGCCGAAGAGGGAGCGCACGGATGAACAGCGGCATCGCCAACCATGGCGGCACGGTGAACGTGAACCACAGCGCCGTCGGTCCCAACGCCACCTACCACGCGAGCGGCCGATCCTCCCGACCGGAGCGGCTCGCCGCCCTCGGGATCATCACCATGAAACCGCTGGAGACCCAGGCCGTCCGCGACGAGCTCGGGCTGGTCCCGACGCGTGCCGCCGGGCTGCACTTCCACGAGGGAACGGTCGATGGCATGCGCGTCGCCGCGCTCCAAACCCTTGCGCAGGGCAACCGGTCGGTCATCATGGCCTGCCAGAACCTGCAGCGGATATTCAACCCGCCCGTAATCGTCCTCACCGGCATCGCCGGGGGCATCCACAAGGACGTCGAGCTCGACGACGTCGTCATCGCCACCAGTGTCATCTACTACGACCTGCGCAAACTGACTCCCGACGGGACCCGGCACAGGTCGGACGAAAAGCCGTCGGCCGCGCACGTCGTCAACGCCGTCAACCACTTCTTCGTCGATAAGGGCGAACCGGCGGCGATCTCCGGGTTCCGCGTTCATGGGAGCCCGATCGGTTCCGGGGAGGCGGTGATCGCCGAGGAGGAGTCGGAGATCGTCCGGCATCTTCAGGCCTACAACGACAAGGTCCTGGCCGTCGACATGGAGGCGGGCGGGTTCACGCAGGCCTTCTACGAGCAGGCCGGTGACCATACGGCCCAGGGCTGGGTGGTCGTGCGTGGCATCTCCGACCATGCGGGGGCCGACCGGCACTACGGACACCACGAACCGGCCGCCAGGAACGCGGCCGTGGCCGTGCGGAAGCTTATGCCCTACCTCCAGCTCGATTGATCGTTGAGGCCTCAGCGGCCCCGCAGGATCAGCCGCAGGGCCCGCCCCGGCCGCTTCCCGTGGAACGCCGCCCGCTCGTTGGCCTGCGGAAACGGCACGTCCGGGACCGGCACCCCCAGGAACCGGCACAGCGGCTCCCAGCCCTCCCGGCACTCGAACACCAGCAGCCGGTCGGCAGGGAAGGCCTCTTTCACCTCCTCGACGTGCCGCCGGAACACCGCGACGCAGTGGTCGCGGTCGGCCACCCGGCCGTCGAACACGCGGTCGAAGATCGTCGCCCGCGCCATCCGCGGGTAGAGCGCGAAGTCAGGCGACCGCCACGCGATCAGCCGGGTCACCAGCCGCCGCCGCCACGGCTTCGGCTGCCCGGCCTCGATCTGGCGGCGGAAGATGGTCTCGCTCGCGCTGTCGTACCAGCGGCCGGGGTCGCGGACGGTCAGGACGACCTTCGCCGCCGGGTAGTGGGCGGCGAGTTCGCGCCAGTACGAGGCCGCCGGGAAGTCGACCGCCGACCGGTGGCCCGCGAAGATCGCGTCCCAGTCGGCCGACCGGCCCTCGCCCACGTCGAGCCACTGCCTGACCCGGTGGGGCTCGGCGATCACGCCGGCCATGTGGTAGCAGGGGCCGAATCCGAGCAGTTCGAGGGCGGCCTTCAGCGACCTGGTGCCGGTCCGGCCGAATCCCGCGCCGATGACGTCCACGAGCGGCCTCCCGGGGGTCTGATCGGACTCTGATCTCACGGTGGTTGTATCGCGTCCGTCGCCGCTTTCCCAGGCCCGAAGGAGACGCGTCATGGTCTTTCCCGCACCGCTGCTGGCCCTGCTGAGCGAGGAACCGCACCGGCCGGTCTTCGAGCACGGCTCGCGCGTCGTCACCCGCGCCGAGCTCCTCGCCATGATCGGCGGGATGGCGGGCACCCTCGACGCCCAGGGGCTGCGCGGGAAGGCCGTCGCGTTCCGGACCTCGGTCACGCCCGAGGCGTTCGCCGCCCAGATGGCCGCGCACGTCCTGGGCTGCCGGGTGGTCGGCGTCCGGCCGGGCTACTCCAAGGCGCAACTGGCCCACGTCCTGGCCATGGACGTCGACCACGTCGTCGACGACGCGACCCTGCCCGAGGTGGGGGACGCCACCTGCCCGACCCCGCTGGGCCGTCCCGGCGACGTCGCGATGCTGGCCTTCACCAGTGGCAGCACCGGCCGCCCGAAGGGGTGCGCCCTCACCTACGGCGCGCTCGACCGGCACTGGGCCTGGCAGCCGGGCGTGTGGTCGCCGGTCGCCAGGGAGATGGCCGCCGGGTTCGAGCGGTATCTGCTGTTCGGCACGCTGGCGAGCATGGTCGTCTTCGAGTTCCTCGGCCTGGCGGTGCTCGGCGGGGGCACCGTCGTGATCCCGGTGGAGCCGGAGTTCCCCCGCGTCTACCGCGACCTGCGCATCACCGGCTCGATCTTCACCGTCCCACGGCTGACCCAGATCATCGACACCGGCACCGAGCTGCCCGACATGCGGGCCATGATGGTCGGCGGTTCGCCCATCTCCGCGTCGCGGCTGGAGCAGGCGGTGAAGCTGCTCGGGCCGGTCGTCTACCAGGGCTACGGCGCGACCGAGGCCGGTTCGATCTCCATGCTCACCCCCCGCGAGCTGCCCGCGAAGGCCGACACCGTCGGCCGCCCCCATCCGATGGTGCGGGTGCGGGCGCACGAGGGCGAGCTGCTGGTCAGCAGTCCCTATCTGATGAGCGGCTACTGGAACGGCGAGGAAAACCCGGTCGCCGACGGCTGGCTGCGCACCGGCGACCTCGGGCACGTCGACGACGAGGGCTACATCCACATCGTCGGGCGGGCGCGCGAGGCCGTCATGGTGAACGCCATGGTCGTCTACCTCGGGCCGATCGAGCGCGCCCTGGAGAGCCATCCCGACGTCGAGGAGGCCTACGTCGTCGGCGCCCCCGACCGGGCCACCGGCGAGGCGGCCCACGCGTTCGTCGTCGCGAAGGATCCTGACATCGGGGAGCTGAAGGGTCACGTCCAGGAGGAGCTGGGCGCCGACCACGTGCCCGCCACGATCACGGTCATCGACGAGGTGCCGCTGGCGGCGTCGGGCAAGCCTGACAAGAAGGCCTTACTGGCTCTGATCGTTCTCTGAGAATCGCCCGCCAACACTAAGGGCATGCTGGATTACCTGGTGATCGGCGCCGGACCTGCCGGTCTGCAGATGGGATGGTTCCTGAGGGCGGCCGGGAGGTCGTACACGATCATGGAGGCGGGCCCGGCGCCGGGCACGTTCTTCGCGACCTTCCCCCGCCATCGAACCCTCATCTCCATCAACAAGAAGTACAACGGCACCGACGACCCCGAACTGAACCTCCGCATGGACTGGAACAGCCTCCTGTCCGACGACCCGGAGCTGCTGTTCACCCGCTTCAGTGACCGCTACTTCCCGCACGCCGACGACATGGTGCGCTACCTGGCCAGATTCGCCGAGGGCCTCGACGTCGTGTACGGCTCCCGCGCCCGCCAGGTCACCAGGACGAGCGACGGTTTCGCGGTCACCGACGACCACGGCACCGTGCGCACCGCCCGGCGGCTGATCATCGCCACCGGCGTGAGCAGGGAGAACGTCCCGGCCATCCCCGGAATCGAGCAGGCCGAACAGTACGGCGAGGTCTCCGTCGACCCCCAGGACTTCGTCGACAAGCGGGTCCTCATCATCGGCAAGGGCAACTCGGCCTTCGAGACCGCCGACAACCTGGTCGAGACCGCCGCCGTCGTCCACGTGGCCGGGCCGCGCTCGCTCAAGATGGCCTGGCGCACCCACTACGTCGGCCACCTGCGCGCGGTCAACAACAACTTCCTGGACACCTACCAGCTCAAGTCCCAGAACGCCGTCCTGGACGGCGACGTGCGCCACATCGAACGCCTCGACGACGGCACCTACCGGGTGACGGTCGCCTTCGTCCGGGCCGACGAGGTCACCAAGGACATCCCCTACGACCGCGTCATCGTCTGCGCGGGCTTCGCGTTCGACCGGTCGATCTTCGACGACACCTGCCGCCCCGCGCTGCACGCCAGCGGCCGGTTCCCGGCCCTCACGCCGGCCTACGAGTCGGCCGACGTGCCGGGCCTGTACTTCGCCGGCACCATCACCCAGTCGCGCGACTTCAAGCGCGGGACCAGCGGCTTCATCCACGGCTTCCGGTACGGCGCCCGCGCCCTCCACCGCATCCTGGAGGAGCGGCACCACGACGTCCCGTGGCCGGCCAAGGAGGTCGGCGCCGACCCGAAGGCGATGGCGCAGGCGGTCCTCGACCGGGTCAACCGCAGTTCGGCCCTGTGGCAGCAGTTCGGCGTGATCGCCGACGTGATCACCCACGACGGCCACTACCTGGAGGAACGCCCGGTCGACCTGCCGATCGACGGCCCCCACTACACGATCACGCTGGAGTACGGCCCCGGCCACGACCAGGTCGACCCGTTCGACGTGACCGTGGGCCGGATCAGCCAGAGCGACGCCGACCGCGCCGACGAGGGCCACTACCTCCACCCGGTCGTCCGCCACCACCGCCCCGGCGAGGAACCGGCCGTCCACCACGTCACCGAGAACCTGGAGAACGACTGGACCTCCCCTGACGTCCACCTGGAACCCCTGCGGGCCTTCTTCGCCCGGCGGGCGTGATGCCCTCGTACGAGGCCATCGCGCGGCAGCGCCTCCCGAAGGCCCACTACGACTACTTCGCCGGTGGGGCCGGCGACGAGAGCGCCGTCCACGAGAACGAGGCGGCGTTCGCGCGGCTGCGGCTGGCCCCCCGCGTGCTCGGCGGCGTGGCACCCGACCTGGCGGTGACCCTGCCCGGCGGCCGTGCCTCCCTGCCCGTGCTGGTCGCCCCGACCGCCTTCCACCGGCTCGCGCACCCCGACGGCGAACTCGCGACGGCGCGGGCCGCCGCCGCCGAGGACACCGTCATGATCGTCAGCATGGCCTCGACCATCCCGATCGAGGCCATCGCCGAGACGGGCGCGACCCTCTGGTTCCAGCTCTACGTGCAGCCCGACATGGCCTTCACCGAGCGCGTCGTCGGCCGGGCCGAGAAGGCGGGCTGCCGGGCCCTCGTCGTCACCGCCGACTCACCGGTGTTCGGCATCCGGCCGCGCGACCTGCACAACGGCTTCCGCGACCTGCCCGAGGGCCTGGCCTGCGAGAACCTCCGCGAGGGCGACGTGGTCAGGCCGATCGAGTTCTCCCCGGAGATCTCCTGGGCCCATCTCGACCGGCTGCGCGAGGTCACCGACATGCCGCTGGTCGTGAAGGGCGTCACCCACCCGGACGACGCCCGGACCGCCGTCGGCCACGGGGCCGCGATGGTCATGGTCTCCAACCACGGCGGCCGCCAGCTCGATCGGGTCGCCGCCGCGATCGACCTGCTGCCCGAGATCGCGGACGCGGTCGGCGCGGCCGTGCCGGTGACGGTCGACGGCGGGGTGCGGCGCGGCACCGACGTCGTGACCGCGCTCGCCCTGGGCGCCCGCGCGGTGCTGGTCGGGCGGCCGATCATCTGGGGCCTGGCCGCCGAGGGGGAGCGGGGCGTGCGGGAGGTGCTGCGCCGGTTCCGTGCCGAGACCGAGGTCGCGATGGCGCTGGTCGGCGCGCCGCTCGACCGGAGCGTGGTGCGGCGATGCTGATCCTGAGCCTGGCGGCGGTCTTCGTGCTGAGCCTGCCGTGGTGGCTGCCCGGCCGGGTCGTCGCCCTGCGGCTGCTGGTGTTCGAGCGGGTCAACGGCGAGGAGACGGTCGCGGTGCCGGTCGAACGGTTCCGCGAGGTCTACTCGCATCCGGCCGCCTCGGGACGCAGCCGGGGCGCGGCCCTGTCCGACCTGTTCTGGTACTGGCTGTCCCCGGGCGCCGACCTGCACCAGGAGCACCTGGAGCCGGGGGAGCGCTACGACGCCGTGGCCGCCGCGACGCGGGGGTTCCTGGCGGTGTCGAAGACCGAGATCGAGGAACTGGCCGTCCGGTGCGCGCGCCGGGCCGGGCCGGCGTACCGGCTGCGCGACCTGGCCATGCCGGTCTGGGCGGAGTTCTCCTACGGACTCGTCTTCGGCGAGGAGTGCCCGCCCGAGGCCCGCGCCCTGATCACGGCCAACGCCGACGACGTCGTGACCGCGCTGAAGTGCACGGGCCTGCGGCACATGGACCGCCGCGACCGGCTCACCGCCTACCTGGAGACCCGGCTCGACGACGTCCGGCAGCCGCTGCCCGGCGGCCTGACCCGGCGCGAGCAGGCCCTCTACCTGCAGGGTGTCTTCTTCAACACGGCCGTGGTCCAGATGGCCGAGGCGACCGCGCACCTCGGGATGGTGCTGGCCCACCACAAGGGGGTCCAGGCGCGGGCCCGTACCGGAGACGACCGCTTCCTCGACCAGGTCATCAACGAGACCTTCCGGCTCTATCCGCTGTTCGGCGTCGCGCACCGCATCACCCGGGGCGACATGCGGGACATCCCGGAAGGGTCGGTGCTCTGCTTCAACTACCCCGACTTCCACCGCGCCGGATTCCCCGACCCCGACCGCTTCGACCCGGCCCGGTTCGAGCACGGCGTCCGCGACCTCAACCACATCCCGTTCGGCATCGCCGCCAACCGGCCCTGCCCGGCCTGGCGGCTGGCGCCGATCGCGCTGCGCGCGGCGTGCCGGGAGCTTCTGCGCCGATGGGAGTTCTCGTCGTCGGCCCGGCACACCCGTTCCCTGCCCAACCGGGGCCCCTGCCTGCTCACCCCCGCCGGCTCGCCGCCGCCCGCCTGGAGACTCCGGGTCATGGCGGTGCGCGACCGCTGGGAGGACGTCTGGCGCAGCCTCGTCCAGCTCGTGCTCGGCGGCTACATGGTGTGGGACGCCCGCCGCCAGGCCCTCTGCGCCCGCCACTTCGGAGACAGGTGATCACATGGACGCCAATCTCGAACTCGTCCTGAAGGTGCTGCCCGCCCTGGTCGTCATCCTCGTCGTCGCCGCGCTCTGCGGGCAGCTCGCGCTGCTGGCCCGCCAGCCGCGCGTGCTGGGGGAGATGGTCGCGGGCGTGCTGCTCGGACCGACCCTGTTCGGCTGGCTGTTCCCGGCCGCGCAGAAGTCGCTGTTCCCGCCCGAGATCAAACCGATCCTGTACGTCCTGAGCACCATCGGCCTGACCCTCTACATGTTCCTCGTCGGAGCCGGCCTCGACCACAAGGCGAGCAGCCCCGCGCAGGTCAGAAGGGCCGGCGTGCTGGCCGTCTCGGGCTTCCTGCCGTCGCTGGCCCTCGGCTTCGGCGCCGGCCTGCTCCTGTACGGAACCCTGTCGGCCGGCGAGAGCGCCCGGTGGGAGTTCGCCCTCTTCCTCGGCGGCGCGCTCTCGCTGACCGCCTTCCCCATGCTCGCCCGCATCCTCTACGAACGCGGCCTGCAGAACTCCCCGATCGGCCGCCTCACCCTGCTCGCCGCCTCGGTCGACGACGCCGTGGCGTGGTGCCTGCTGGCCCTGCTGACCGCCCTCCACCTCGACACCGGCGGCGCCGGCGCGCTCCGCACCATCGCGCTGACCGCCGTGTTCGCCGTGGTCATGCTGAAACTGGTGGCCCCGCTGCTGCGCCCGCTCGGCACCCGCTTCGCCGCCACGGGAACCTTCACCCCGACGATGATGTACGTCGTCGTGCTCGTCCCGCTGACCGCCGGCTGGCTGACCGACTGGATCGGCGTCTACGCCGTGTTCGGCGGCTTCCTCGCGGGCCTGGCCATGCCCCGCGACCCCAGGTTCCGCGAGGCCCTGCACGGCCGCATGATGGAGGTCGTCTCCACCCTGCTGCTGCCGGTGTTCTTCACCTTCTCCGGCCTCAACACCCACCTCGACGGCATCGCGGGCGGCGCGATGCTGCTGGCCTTCCTGCTGATCCTGGCGGTCGGCTTCGTCGGCAAGTACTTCGGCTGCGCCGTGTCGATGCGCGCGATGGGCTTCTCGTGGCGCGAGTCGTACGCCGTCGGCGCCCTGATGAACGCCCGGGGCCTGATGATCCTCATCTTCATCAACATCGGCCTGGCCCACGGGATGATCGGCCAGGAGGTCTTCGCGATGCTGGTCCTGGTCGCCGTCATCACCACGGCCGGCGCGGTGCCCCTCTACCAGCTCGCCCTGCCCGCCCGCCTGGAGGCCAGGCAGCCCGATCGGGAGGACGAGTTGGTGTAACTTTCACCTATTTTCGGGTGGAACCGCAGGTCGCGTTTTCCGGGCTCTGGCGCTTCGGTGACAGGAGTGACAGTTTGATTCCGTGGCACGTCGGCTGCTGCTCATCGAAGACGACCGAGAACTCGGCGCGCTCCTCGTCGAGATCCTCACCGACCACGGCTACGAGGTCGACCACGCCGTGGAAGGACAACGCGGCCTCCACCTGGCGCTCAGCCGGACCTACGACGTCATGGTCGTCGACCGGGGCCTGCCCGCCCTCGACGGCCTCGACCTGATCCGCCGCCTCCGGCGCCGGGCCGTCACCGTCCCGGCGCTCTTCCTCACCGCTTTCGGCACCGTGCACGACCGGGTGACGGGCCTCGACGCCGGCGCCGAGGACTACCTGGTCAAGCCCTTCGAGATCGACGAACTCCTGGCCCGCGTGCGCGCGCTCACCCGCCGCCACACCGACCACGCCGAACTGCTCCCGCTCGGCCGCGCCTGGCTCGATCTGGGCGCCCAGGCGGTGTGGCTGCCCGACGGCGCGCAGGTGCCGCTGTCGGGCCAGGAGTGCCGCCTGCTCCGCGCCCTGGCCGTGCGTCCCCGGCACGTCCACACGAGGGCGTCGCTGCGGCGCGGCGTTTTCGACGGCGCGACCACGGAGTCGATCGTCGACACCTACGTCTACTACCTGCGCGGCAAACTCGGCTCGGGCGTGGTCCGCACCGTCCGCGGCATCGGCTACCGGCTGGGCAGCCTGTGAACGCGCTGCTGACCCGCGCCCGCCGCCGGGTGACCCTGCGCACCGCCGGAACGATCTCCGTCCTGCTGCTCATCATGGGCGGCCTGGTCTACGGCGTGATGGCCGGCCAGCAGGACGCCGCCGCCCGCCGGGAGGCCCGGGTGGCCGTCGAACGCGCCTCCATCACCAGCCCCCCGCCCTGCCTGTGGCTGACGGAGGTCGAGGGCGACATCCTGCGCCGGTCTCCGGGCGCGCCGGAGGCCCTCCCGTGGCGGGCCGGGATCAGAGGCGTCGAGCGCGACGGCCGGACCCGCGTCGACCGCGTGGAACTCGGCGGCCTGGAGTATCTCGTCCACACCGAACGGCGCGGCGCCGTCATCCGCCAGGCCGCGCTCGACCTGCGCTACCAGATCTCCGAACGCCGGCGCCTGCTGGACACGCTGATCATCGCCGGGATCGTGTCGCTGCTGGCCGCCGTCCTGATCGGCCACCTGATCGCCCGCCGCGCCATCGCCCCGCTCGGCGAGGCCCTGGCCCGCGAGCGCCGGTTCACCGAAGACGTCAGCCACGAACTCCGCACCCCTCTGGCCCGCCTGCACACCAGAGCGCAGCTCGTCTCGGTCCGCCTCCGGCGCGGCGAACTCCCCGTCGAGGACGTCGACCGCCTGGTCACCGGCACCCGCGAACTCGGCGAGGTCGTCGACGACCTGCTGCTCAGCGACCGCCTCCGCCACCCGGTCGACCTGGCCCTGCTGGCCCAGGACCTCGCCGAGGCGGAGTCGCCCCGCGCCGAGTCCCGAGGCGTCACCATCGAGGTCCACCGCGACGACGGCCCGGCGGTCGTCAGCGGCGCGGCTCCCGCCCTGCGCCGCGTCCTGTCGGCCCTGGTCGACAACGCCCTCACCCACACCGCCCCCGGCGGCCGCATCACCATCACCCTGGCCTCGGCCGCCGACCGCGTCAGCCTGACGGTCGCCGACGACGGCGCGGGCCTGGCTCCGGGAGACCCGGCCCGCCTGTTCACCCGCCACGTGACCGAGAGCAGCGGCTACGGCCTGGGCCTGGCCCTGGTGAAGGAGGTCGTCGACGGCCACGACGGGATCCTGACCGTGGCCGGCGCCCCCGGAGAAGGAGCGGCCTTCACCGTCACGCTCCCCGCCGACGACCTAGGACGAACCGCCTCAGTTCCCGCCAGGGTTGCCGGCGGTTGAACTCCATCCGGTCGTTGACGTGCGGAAAGGGCACGTCGGGCACCGGCGCCCCGAGGAACCGGCACAGCGGCTCCCACCCCTGGCGGCACTCGAACACGAGCAGCCGACCGGCCGGGATCGTCGCCCGGACCTCCTCGTTGTGCCGCCGGAAGACCTCGATGCAGTGCTCCCGGTCGTCCAGCCGCCCCCCGAACACCCGATCGGCCACCGTCGCCTCAGCCATTCTGGGGAACAGAGCCAGCTCGGGCACCCGCCACAGCATCAGCCGGTGCAGCACCCGCCGCCACCGGGAACCGGGCTCTTCGGGCTCGACCGCGCGGTGGAAGATCGTGTCCTGGGCGCTCTCGTACCAGCGGTCGGGGTCGCGGACGGTCAGCACGACGTTGGCCTCGGGGTAGTGGTCGGTCAGCTCCCGCCAGTAGGAGACGGCGGGGAAGTCGACGGCCGACCTGAAGCCCCGGAAGATCGCGTCCCAGTCGGTGGTCTTGCCGTCGCCCACGTCCAGCCACTGGCGGATCTTGCGGGGATCTTCGACGACGTCGGCCATGTGGTAGCAGGGGCCGAACCCCAGGATTTCGAGCGCCGCTTTGAGCGACAGGGTGCAGGTCCGCCCGAAACCGGCGCCGATGACGTCCATGAGCAGCCCTCCACAGTGGATTTCTCAAGATCGTCACCTATTTCCCGAAGGCTCTCGGGTTGACACGCCGCTGTCGGAATTCTGGTCGTCCGTGTGGATGGGCAATTGCCGGATGATTGCGCACCACCGACTGCGCCGATGTGTGAGTTGCCGCAATAACAGTAAATGACCGATTTTTATGTGATTTGTCGGGCGGGCTGCGACTCCAGCCCCACGGGTCACAAAACGGACTTTCGGGAATCTTTGGGTTCGCTGCCTGTTCGGTCGATCGCCCTATATCCGTACTACTGCGGTTTGTCGCTCCCGTACGTGCTGCAACATGCACAAACGGCGCATTCGATCGGGCCGCCCCGTGGGGTTTCCAGGAAACTCGGACATTTATCGGAATGGTCCATCAATGCCCCTAATTGAGATTAGTAACGTTAAAGTAACTATTTACTAGTGTGTCGCCCATGTTCGGCCACGATGGAAACACATAGCAACCGGTGGCCTCATCCGTACATCAAGAGAGCGGGCAGAACCCTTGACTGAAGACCGTGGAATTCGCCTATTGCGAACTGTTGAAGGGCTGCTGGAATGAAACGCCGTACCCGGCGCCGTGCGCCTTTCACGAGCATCGTCGTCGTGACGTCGCTGGCGTTTCCCCTCTTCGGGGCCTCACCGGCGGCCGCCGCCGCGGAGCAGGAGACGCTTCCCCTCGACGTGGTGATCCTCGTCGACGAGTCGGGCAGCCTCCGCGAGGGTGACGTGATCGAGGAGCGGCGGGCCGCCACCACGATCGCGCGGACCGCCTTCAACCCGCGCAGCCGCGTCACCGTGCTCGGATTCGGCAGCCAGAACGAGGTGGGGCAGAACGCCGTCGACGAGGTCTGCCGGCCCACCGTCGTCGACTCCGACGCGAACCTGCAGTACCTGTCCACGTGCGTGCGTGAGCTGAAGCGGCGGACCGACGCCGAGGGCAACGACACCGACCACGTCGCCGCGCTCACCGACGCCCTGTCGGTGCTGCAGAGCGGCTCGCCCGACCGCGCCCAGAAGGTCATCTTCCTGCTGACCGACGGCGAGCTCGACGTCCCCCGCAGCGAGGCCTACGGCACCGGCGACGAGAGCGACCCGGTGACGTGGGCGCGCCGGAACAAGGCGGCCGGTCAGCAATTGGAGGCCCAGATCGGCCGGTTGCAGGACGCGGGGGTGCAGATCTGGCCGCTGGGCTTCGGCCCGAACGTCACCCAGGGCAACCTCGACAGGTTCGCCGCCGGCGGTTCCCGCGACAGCTGCGACGGCCGGACGCAGACCCAGCCGGTCGCCCGCATCGTCCGCGACCCCGAAGACGTCGGCAACGCGCTGGTGACGGCGTACGCGTCGGCCACCTGCTCGAAGAGCATCCCCAAGCCGCCCGTGGTGGTGCCCGGCGGTGAGACCCGCGAGATCACCATCGACATCCCGATGATCGCCACCGACGGGACGATGGTCGTCAACAAGGGCCACTCCGACGTGCTGGTCAAGTTCATCGACCCCGAGGGCAAGGAGGTGGCCGGGACGGGGCAGGCCGACGGCTCCACGTTCAACCGCAGTGGTGAGAACACCACCACGGAGGTCCTGCGCATCGTCGACCCGAAGAGCGGCCCCTGGAAGATCCAGCTGCGCGCGCCCGACTCGCTCGCCGAGCAGGTGGTGAGCGCCACCGCGCTCTGGCACGGCGCCGTGCAGGCCGCCATCGTCGCCGAGCCGTCCAACGCCCGGACCGGTCAGGACGTGCGCCTGTGGCTCTCCCTGGTCACCCGTGACGGGGCCATCACCGACGAGAGCGCGCTGAGCACGCTCGACTTCTCCATCACCGCCAGCGGGGCCGGGCTCGCCGGGGCGCAGCGCGTCGCCGTCACCGACGAGGGCGTCGCGCCCGACGACAAGGCGCACGACGGCCGCTACGCCGGCACCTTCACCGCGCCGCAGACGGCAGGGCAGATCGACCTCGTCGGCGAGGTCGTCGGGGACGGGATCCGGGCCGAACGGGTGCCGGTCAGGCTCCGCGTCAGCCCGCCCGAGACGATCATCCAGGGCACCGTGAAGTTCGAGCACGACGGCGTCGTCACCCAGGGCCAGACGGTGCCCGGCCGCCTGAGCATGCGCAACGACACCGGCACGCCCCGGAGCGTCCGGCTCCAGGTCGAGGGCGCCGCCAAGGCGACGCTCACGCCCGGCACGACCTTCGACCTGCCCGCCGGTGACTTCGAGCAGGACTTCACGGTCGCCTTCCCCGCCGACGCGCCGCTCGGCGGAACCGCGGTCACGGTGCGGCTGGTGGCCGAGGACGACCCGTCGATGACCTTCGCCGAGGGCCTGCTCACGGTCACGGTCGAACGGCCGCCCACGACATGGGAGCGCATCCGGGCGTACGTGTTCACCGCGCTGGCCGTCCTGGCCCTGATCGCGTTCGCGCTCTGGCAGTGGCGGCTGGCCTGGAAGCGGCGGGTGGCCGTCAAGGGCCTCAAGGTCAGCCTTCTCCTGGAGGGCGAGCCGCTCGGCACGGAGCTGGTCGCGCCCTCCCGCTGGTCGGATGTGTTCCGGTTCACCGTACGGGACGTCGGCGCCGACCACCCTCTGCTGGCCGGATACGACGCCGCCCAGGGCGACGAGCTCTACACGGCCGTTCGCGACGGCGACGGCGCCGTCCAGCTTCAGGTGCCCGGCGAGGAGAGGCGACTCCTGCCCTTCGGCGAGGAGAGCCGGCCCATCCCGGGCGGCTACCGGCTCTCCTTCCGCGACACCGGGAAGCGGCGCCGGTCCCTGTTCCGGCGAAACCCCAAGGCGGCCAGACCCGGCGTCACCCCGCCGTATGAGGAACCCGGCCCGCGTGACCCGTTCGACGACACCCACGAGTGGGCCCCGAGCGGCCACGGCTCCAGTCACGCCACCACCTCCACCGATTACGACGACCCTTGGTCCTGAACCGGGACAGTGAGGCAGTTATATGAAGCTCTACCAGCCCTTTCTGTTCGTCGGGCTAGGCGGCACCGGCTGCGCCGTGGGCGCGGAACTGGAGCGTCAGGTCCGAGAGGAGATCTGCGGTCCGGACGGCAGCCTCTTCCAGCGCCTGCGCCCCGACGCCCAGCGCTACCAGCTCCCCGCCTGCCTGCAGTTCGTGTACGCCGACGTCAACCAGGCCGACCTCAACCGCATGGCCACCAGCGTCGTACCGGGCGCGCAGCACGCCTCGGTCGTGTCGGCCAACGCCCACTACGTCCGTGACCTGGTGCCGCAGGTCTCGTCCTATCCGCAGGTCGCGCTGAACCTGCGGCTGGCCCTGGAGGCCGCCGACCGCGCCTGGCTGCCGCCCGAGCACGGGGAGCCCCAGGTGATGCCGCTGTCGCGGGGGGCCGGACAACTGCCCACCGTGGGCCGGGCGGCGCTGTTCGAGACGTTCCGGTCGGGTGTCGCCCCGGCGGTCCGCGACCTCGACCGGGCCATCGGCAACCTGTCGGGCCAGCAGGCCGCACGCGACCTGCGGCGGCTGGCGGGCACCAGCAGCATGATCAACCGCCGGGCGGTCGACGTCTTCGTCGCGTTCTCCGTCGCGGGCGGCACCGGCGCGGGCATCTTCTACGACTACCTGCACCTGATCAGCCGCCAGTTCCAGGGCACCGACCTGCAGCTGAAGATCTTCCCGCTGGTGCTCATGCCCTCCGCCTTCGACGAGGGCAAGGGCGGCGGCCGGGCGGCCGAGCTGAACGCCGGCCGGGCCCTGCTCGACCTGTTCCAGCTGATCGACTACCAGAACGCGCCCCGGGCCGTCCAGCACCTGTCGGGCCTGTACGCCGAGCAGACCGACCCCGAAGAGGTGGCGGTCCGCTACCCGCAGGAGGGCCGCATCGCCATGCGGCACGGCCTGGCCCAGACGGCGTTCCTGTTCTCCCGGCCCGCCGGGGTGAGCGCCGGCGACCTGCGCCGGTCGGTCGTCTCGCTGGTCATGTCCCTGGTCGGCACCGAACTGGGCGAGCAGCGCCGAGGCGAGGGCGAGCAGCACCAGTCCTTCGCCGACAGCTTCATCAACTCGGCCACCACCCGCCAGACCATGGCCGCCAACGGCGTCGGGAACCGGGGCGTGTCCACGGCCCTGGTGACCTCCCTGACCACGCCGGTCGACGAACTGGCCGACGTGGTCGCCGGACGGCTGCTGCGGCTGGCCGTGGAGGGGCTGCGCGAGCCCGACACGGCCAACGAGTCGAACGCCAAGCTCATCGAGGACTTCTTCACCACCGCCGGGATCCACCCGATCTTCGCCCGTCCCCGTCCGCAGTTCACCGAGCCCGAGCCGGCCACCGGCGCGCGCGACATCGCCAGCGCGCTCACCGACCGGGTCCAGTTCATGCGGCAGGGCCTCGGGGAGCAGCGGGCGCGGCTGGAGGGCGAAGTGCCCGCCATGGTGACCCGGTTCGACCCGGGCGGCGCGGCGGCCGGCATGCTCGCCCAGTACGACCCGTTCCGGGTGCGACGGGTGATGTTCGGGCACGCCGCGCTCAGCGAGGGGCCCGACAAGGTCGGCGCGGCGGGGGTCATGCAGCGCCGTCGGCAGCCTCCCACCGGGCCCGACGGCGGGCGTGACGCCCCGCCCGCCATTCCGCAGCTGCGCGACCGTTCCCTCGGGGTCGTCCGGATGAAGTGGAACGACGACATCCCGACCGGGGTGCGGCAGCAGCAGGACAAGTGGTTCCGCTACCGCAACCAGGTCCAGTGGGCCGACGCCTGGAGCGCGCAGGCCCAGCACTGGGAGCGCACCCTGAAGGTCGTCGAGGAGAACCTGCGCGCGCTGGGCGAGGCGCTCACCGACACGGCCCGGCAGGAGCCCGACCGCTTCAGGGAGCGCGCCGACCATCTCTACCGGCCCCGCGACGGCGTGGCCTACCACCTGCCGTCCACCACGCTGGAGCAGTTCTGCCGCAACGCCATCGCCCGCATCCGCGAGCGCCTCCAGCTGCCGCCGGGCGTGCAGGACGCGGTCGTGCTGGAGCGGCTCCTCGGGGAGGACGGCTGGCGGCCCCTGTACAGGCAGGCCTCCGAGACCACCCCTGTGCGCGCCGTCGACGAGCTGCGCGACCGGATCAAGATCGCGGTCAAGACGTACCTGCAGGAGGAGGCCCCCGGCCTCACCACGCTGCTGCCCAGGCTGCGCGACCTGCTCGACCAGGCCGTCGGCCTCACGTCGAGCCGGCCCAAGTTCGGCGAGACCGAACTGGAGGAGTTCAACGGACGGCTGGCCGGGCTCATGCCGGCCAACTTCACCCCGCAGGGCGCCGGACCGCTCAAGGTCCTGGTCACCTATCCGGGCGGTGTGAACCAGGGCATCGCCGACTACCTCAAGGACACGCTTCGCCTGCCGGCCGACCCGGGCATCACCTACGAGTTCAGCAACACCACCGCCGAGTCGATCTCGGTCGTGCTGTTCCGGTCGCAGATGGGCATCACCGACGTCCAGGAGGTCCGCGAGGTCCTGCGCACCTGGGCCGACGCCATCCACCGGCCCCGCAGCGACGACTTCCTGGCCTGGCGGCAGCGCACCGGCTACGACTTCGGCTACCTCGCCACCCGCGAGGAGCACCGCACCCGGATCCTGCACCGGCTTCTCGTCGCCATGTGGAACGGGGACGTGCAGGTCATGGGCGACCGCCAGTCGCCGGCCCGGGTGCAGATCACCTTGAACGACGTCCACATGGCCCTCGACCTCAAGGCGATGGAGGAGGCCTCCTCGTGGGCGAGCCTGCTCCAGGCGTACGAGCTGTGGGCGCTGGCCGACGACAACGAGACCGCGCGGGTGTTCTGCGGGAAGCTGATGCAGCTCATCCCCAACCGGCTCGACGAGGGCGGCAGCCCGCCCGGGAAGCTGTTCGAGCTGGTCGTCGGCATGGCCGACAGCCAGATTCGGGCCATCGACACCATGCTGACCGGGATCGGCCAGGCCGGCCGGGCCCGCGCCCGGCTGATGCGCAAGTTCTGGGCGGAGACGCTGCCCGGGGCGCTTGAGCAGCACTTCGACAGCGCCGCGCCCCGGGAGAACCTCGAGCAGCTGTACCAGTCGTACCTGCGCAGGCGGGGGGACGTCGCGTGAGCCGACGAGTGGTCCGGTTCGACCTGCGGGGCAGTGGCGGGAACGAGGCCGCGGCCCGGGCCCGCGCGTTCCTGGCCGACGACACCCAGTCCGACCTGAGCCTGCTGCTGATCCTCGACGAGGCGTCGGCGCTGCGCCGGCACCGGCAGGCGTACGAGGCGCTGGTCTCCTCCAACTACACCGACGGGATGCTGTGCGTGGCCACGGGGCCGATCGACGGCGACCCGCCGCTGCTCGAGCTGCCCGGCAGCCTCACCCAGGCCGCGGGCGTGATCTGGGTGCCCGACCCCGCCGGCATCACCTGGCGGACCAATCCGCCGGGACCGGCCATCCGCCGCGACCGGCGGGACGCGGACACCGGCCTGCGCCTGCTGCTGGACGTCCTGTCGCAGGCCGACGTGTTCCGGGAGACGCTCCGCCGGCTCCAGGCTCCCGGCCTGGTGGTCAACCCGGGGCTGCGCCTGGCCGGCGTCGGCGAGGGCCAGAACGACTTCGACCAGGCCCTGGCCGCCGCGGCGACCCGCCTGCTGGCGCCCGGCGCGGGCAAGGCCCCGGCGCTCACCTCCCGCTATGAGGAGACGCGCGCCCAGCGCGCCGCCGTCCGGCTGCGTCGCGACGGGCCGCTGGACAACGACGTCGCCGCGGCGAGGACCGCCGTGGAGGAGGCCGCGGAGGCCGCCGGCGACCTGCCCCGCCCGATGGCCATGTTCACCGGGACGCAGGAGGCGCGGGCCGCCATGTCGCGGGCGAGCGAGCGCCTGCTCGCGCTCCGCGACCGGCTGGAGCGGCTGTTCTCGGCCGCGCACAGCAGCGTCGGATTGGAGCCCGAGCACCTCGACGCGATCGAACGCGAAGGGGTGACCCTGCCGTCGGTGCCGGATTTCGACGCGACCGAGACCGCCTCGACCATCCGCGACTACATCAGGGACGGCCTGGACAACCGGGTGGCGCTCCCCGTGCTCACCGAGGGGCTGAACCGGTGGCAGCGACGGCTGATGCCGCTGGGCAGCCGGGCCCGCATCCCCGACCTCCGGCGGGCCTGCCCCGACGAGGTGATCACCCGGCTGCGCCATGCCGAACCGATGCCCGGCTCTCAGTGGTGGCTGCCGCTGGCGGGCTTGACGAGCACGGCGCTGGCCGCCGTCGGCCCGCTCGGCGTGGTCAGCGGCCCCGTGATGGCGCTGCTGTGGACGCTGCTCGTGACCTTCACCCTGGGACGAGACCAGCCGCTCGCCCGCCGGGTGGGCGCGGTGACCGGAAACGCGGTCGCCGCCGTCGCCGGGGTGGTGGGCGCGGTCGCCGCCGCCGACTTCCTGCTGGCCGACCCGTTGCCCGATGTGGTCTGGGCGGGGCTGCTGGTCCTCTCCCTGGTGGTGGCGCTCGGGGCCGTGCTGGTGTCCTGGCGCGCCCGGGCCCAGCGCTGGGTCGAGAGGTGCGGCCTGGCCCAGGCGGGGGAGGCGGTGGAGGCCCTGCTGGGCGTGGCCGGATCGGTCAGCGGCGAATGGGCCAGGGCCGGTTCCAAGATCGCCGCCGCGGACGCGGTGTCCCGGATGTCGGTGGCGCTCGACCAGGTCGGGGTGGCGGTCCGGGAGCGGGCCTTCCGCCCGCCGGCCGAGGAGTCGGCCGCCGAACCCGACCCCCGGGTCACGCACTACCTGTCCGACCTGGTCATGGAGGCGATGGCGCCGAGGCTCCGGGTGCTGGTGTCGGGCACCACGGCGGTCCACGGCGAGCAGGTGAGGCACAAGGCCGCCGAGTTGTTCGAGGTGTGGGAGGACCACGTGAGCGGGCGCAGCCCGTATGACACCCCGCCGTTCGGGCGCGAACGGCAGCTCACGCCCGAACGGCGGCTGAACGAGGACCTGCCCGAACTGCTGGCCGCCGCCGGGGCCGACCCGCGCGGCGAGATGCGCCAGTTCTGCTCGGCGGGCGAGATTCCGCTGCTGGATCTCGGCGCGGAGCCCATGACGGTGCGGTTCGCCTCCCAGCGCGACCGCGCGGCCTTGGCCGACTCGCTGCCCACCGGCGTGACGTGGATCCCGTCCACCCAGTTCGCCGGCACGCTGCGCCTGCTCCCGCTCCGGGGCGGCGTCGCCCGGCAGAGCTGGGCCGCGGAGCCCGAGCAGGAGGCGGCCAGGTGACGTTGAAGCAGGGGGATTCACTCACCTTCTTCGAACCCGGCGGCCGCCGGACGGAGGCCGTGCTCGAAGCGGCCGAGGAGATCGCCTGGAGCGGCTCTCCGCTCCAGGCCCACCGGGTCATCCTGAGCTGCGCCGACGGCACGGTTCGCCAGTACCGCCACCTCAGCCCGCTGACCTCCGCGCACGAGGCGTACCAGGCGCTCGACAACGAGATCCTGGCCGGCCTGCGGATGCACCGCCTGTGCGGCGACCGTCTCTATCCGGCGTCGGTGTCCAGGCTCGCCGGATACGAGGCCAACGGGAAGGAGCCGTTCGCCCTCGTCGAGCACTACCGGGGAAGCCCCATCGGCAGCACCAGCGGCCGGATCGTCCCCGGTGAAGGCGTCCGCTTCCAGTCGACCCTCCTGACGGGGGCCCGCTGGCTCAACGCCGCGGGGATCGCGCACCGATCGATCTCCCCGGCCAACGTCCACTGGGACGGCATGACGGCGCAGATCACCGACTTCTCCACCGCCACCATCGTCGGCGCCCCCCGCGAGGAGATCGGCCGCCCGCCCTGGCAGGCGCCCGAGCAGCGGCCGGGCCAGGTGGAGGGATGGGTGTCCCAGAAGGAGGACGTCTGGTCGGTCGGGCGGCTGATCTACTACGTCGCCACCGGGCGTGAGCTGATCCGGAGCGAACAGGCCAAGGAAGAACCCGAACTGGCCCATCTGCTCAACGGCATCTTCGGGCCGATCGAGGGCCGGCCGACGCCCCGCATGCTGCTCACCCGGCTCAACCTGCACGACCCGGTGCCCCAGCAGATCCAGCCGGACGCCGCTCTGGAACAGGGGAGAGCCGACTTCCACGTCCACCGCATGCGCAAGCACCCCGGCCTGAGAACCGTGAACGGATCGATGCCCCGGCCCGCGACGCAGTCGCCGCCGCCCCCGCCGCCAGAGCCCGACACCCGGAAAGGATGGTGGCGCCGATGACCACCGACGGCCGCCACGCGGCCCCGACGTCGGCGCCCAACGCGATCCCCATGCATCCGGCACCTCCGCCACCCCCGAAACGGCCCCCCGGACAGACGATCACCTGTCCCATCTGCGCCTCCACGCTCGACTGGGAGAGCCTGCCCCTCTACCGCTGGGACCAGGGGGCGGCCAAATACGTCGACCTGAAGCTGGGCGCCGGCATCAGCGCCACCCAGAAGGCGCAGTCGCTCCGGACCGCGTCCATCCGCTGCGCCGACCCCGAGCAGCCCAACGCCTACCACTACCTGCCGTACTCGTACGGCAGGTACGGCAGACCCAGCGTGTACGGCTTCGTGGGAGCCACGAACTCGGGCAAGACACACCTGCTGACCGCGATGATCGGCCAGCTGGAGAAGTACGGCCTCGGACCGGGGCTGCGGCACCGGCCGATCACCCTGGCCGGGCACCAATATCTGAAGAACCACCAGATCGGCCCGTTCCTCAACGACTCCAAGGTCATCGAGCACACCCGCCTGAACTCCATCGGGCTGGTGGACATCCTGGCCGTCCGCGAAGGCGACGGCACCGAACGCCCGATCGCCCTCTTCGACGTGGCAGGCGGAGACCTGCTGGAGATCGACGCGGCCCGCAAGTTCCTGGACGTCGCCGACGGCCTCTTCTTCGTCGTCAACAGCGACGAACTGGGCGGCGACGAACTGGGCGACCAGACCTTCAGCACCGTCCTCGAACTTCTCGAAGCCTCAGGACGGCTCAGCGAGGTGAGCGCGGCGATCATCCTCGGCAAGGCCGACCTGCTCCGGTTCGACGACCCCGTCACCCGGTGGATGCGGCAGCCCGACCAGACCCTCGACGCCAAGGCCTCACTGGAAGAGAGCGCCGACGTGTACGCGTACCTGCAGGTCAGGAACGCCCATGCCTGGACCCGGCCCTACCGCGACTGCCGGAAGGCGACGCTGCACGTCGCCTCGGCGACGGGAACCGGCGCGGTCGAGAACGGCAGGTTCGTCCGGGGAGTGCGGCCCGTTCGGGTGCTCAACCCGTTGATCGCCCTCATGGCGATGACCGGAGTCATCACCTCTGAAGAGGCCAAGCAGATCGGAATGTGATGTCAGTAGAGCAAATCGAGTTGCGCTGGCGGCACGGCAGGGACTTCGGACCGATCGCGGGGTCGGACCCCACCTCCATGGACCGGATCGGGACCATGTTGTCGGGCCTCGGGGCGCCCCCGCCAGGAGCGAACCTGGGTCACCGCAGCGTGGTCTACATCCAGATGCCGGATTACGGGATGGCCGCCGTGATCGAGCGCCTGTACAAGCCGAACGCCTCGCCGCTGCGGGACATGAGAGGTCACGCGGGGGGTTACACCGACAGAGCGCCCTACGGGGGCCGTGAGCAGCAGGTGGCCCGGGCGCTCGTCGGGCCGGCGGCCGAGGTGACCTGGGAGCTGGCCCTCGCCTGTCATGACCGGGGCTTGACGGACATTCCCGGACTGGGACTCGAGGCGGGCGACGTCGACTACGACGATCGGCTCAACCCGCTGCACGCCGAGACGCTGCGGGATTTCACGAAGACCTGGCTGAGGCACGTCGACGACCGGCGGAGCGGCCCGAACCTCGATCGGCTGATCGCGGCGGCGCTCAGAAACCCCGCTCAGCCGATTTCCGCGCTCCTGCCGCCCGAGCGGCTCAGCGGGGACGGCGCCCTGCAGAGCGCCTACCTGCTCGGCCTCTGGGGCACGGTCAGCTTCCTGCTGCTCTCCGGCATGAAATCCGGCTGGCGGGGGTCGTTCTCCACGTTCGAACCGCCCCCGGGAAACACCATCCACAACCTGCCCCATCTGGTGTTCCGCGATTTCACCCGATCGGCTCACGGCGACGCGCCGCCCACCCAGACGCGGGACGAGAACACCGTCCACCTGTACGCAGGGGCGCCGCCCGCGCCCGACGACGAATGCCTGCGTCTCGGGTCGATGCTCGCCAGGGCGTACGAGGAGCTGGGCTACAACAAGCTCGTCCCCCTGCTGAAACAGGTCGCCGCCTATCGCACCATGCCGGAGCGCTTCCACATGCTCATGACGATGCCCGACCTGGCCAGGTTCGACGATGGCAAGACGGTCCTGGCCCCGTTGCCCGCCGCGCCGCGGAGTCCCGCCGAGGGCCGCAGGCACCATCACGAGCCCGACGCGGCGCCCGAGGACGCGCGTTCGTCGAACGGCGCCGAACTGGTGCAGGTCTACGAGATGCTGCAGTCCCGGGCGGGCACCCCCGCGTTCCTGGAGCTCGTGGAGTGGATCCACGCCGCTGCCGCCCAAGGGGTGACCGTAGGCCACCAGCAGGCGGAACGACTGGTCGCGGTGCTCGAAGACGTCGGCTGGTACGAGCGCGAACTCAAGACCGCCTACCGGGCCGGGGCCGCCGCCCGGCTGGCAGGCCTGCTGTACCCGTTGTTCGCCGGCCGCCTGAACGACCGGCGGACCCTGTCCTGGATGAGCGACAAGGTCACCAGGCCGGAGACCTCGCCGAACCTCGTGCGCGCCCTGATCTTCCTGTACTCCCGGGCGGACGGGGCCTCGGCGGGCTTGATGGCGGAGTTCGTCGCACCGTCACTGGTCAGGAGAGCCGCGGCGATGTCCGGCTCGTTGACCGAGGCCCCCTTCTGGAAGCGGACGTTCACCGCACCCGGATGGATGCTCGCCGCAGTGGTCGTCCTGGTCACCATCTCCGTCGTCCTCCAGCTGGCCTGGTGATGACCATGGACGTCTCCTACGCCCGGCGGCTGGTGCTCGCCGTCGAGCCGCACGAGTTCGGCTCCCGCCCGCTCAAGCTGCGGAAAGAGGTACTCAGACGCGGCCTTCGCACGGCGTTCCAGGACGCCGTGGAGCAGGCCGGGCTGGTCGCGCCCGAATGGCAGACCTCGCCCGACGGCGGCGGCACGGCGGTCTTCGCCGCCGACGTGCCGGAGGCGAAGATCCTCGACTCGTTCACGCACCAGTTGCACGGCGCGCTCATCCAGCACAACCGCCTGCACTCGGCGGACGGAGCGCTGCGGGTCCGCCTGGCCGTGCACCACGGCATGGTGAGCGGGAGCGCGGAGGACGGCTTCGACGGCCCCGCCGCCACTCAGGCCGGCGACCTGGCGCGCTGCGACGAAGCCGCCCACGCGCTCGACGCGACCACGGCCGTCCTGGTCGTGATCGTCTCCGACCCCGTCATGACCGACACCGTGGGCGGCAGCCTCAGCTGGCTGGAGGAGCGGGACATGCGCCGTGTCGAGGTCCGCGGCCGACCCGCCTGGCTGTGGCTGCTCGGCGCGGAACCCCCCGCGGAGAGCCGGCCGGACCCACCGACGCCGCCCTCGTCGCCACCGCCTCCGGCCGCGCCCGCCCAGAGCATCACGGGCCACTTCGCCTATGCCGACATCCATGCGCACCAGGTCGTCGCGGGCGACGTCATCAACCAGAGAGGCACCCAGTGAGCGAGACGCCGTCATCCGGTGCTGAGGAGCCGAAGAAGGAGTCCGAGCCCTCGGCCTCCTCCGGCGATGCGCCGGAACAGGGGGAACGCAAGCCCCGTGACCTCGGGCGCGAGATGTCCGAACGGGCCGCCAAGCCCGGCTCGACCCAGGAACGCCTGGGCACCGAGGCGGACGCCCGATCCTCGTTCGCCTCGGCGACCGTCCACGCCGGACAGGCGGCGGGCGGGAACATCATCAACTACCACTACGCCGACGCGAACGTCAAGATCGGCCTGGCGCCCATCCAGGAGGCGACGCGGGCCGAGGTCAATCACACCTTCGTGGAGCCCGACGGCTTCGCCGACCTGATGACGGCGATCACCGAGCGGCGGGTGCTGCTCCTGCGCGCAGACCCCGACCGGGGCAAGTTCTTCGCCGCCCAGCGCCTGCTGATGACCACGGGCACCCTGTTCCAGGTGGCCCCGGAGACCGAACTCGGCACGGTCACCGCCGAGTCGCTCACCAGGGGCGCCGGCTACATCCTGGCCGACCTGCCCGGCAAGGCCGCCAGGACGCTGACCGCCTTCGACGTCGAACGGCTCAGCTCGACCCTGGAGGAGATCGACGCCCGCCTGGTGATCACGCTGGTGCCGGGGCGGGTGCTCGCCTCGGAGGTGGCCGCGCTCGTCCGCGAGCTGGGCGAGATCAAGGACGCCGTCGAGGTCTTCCACCGGCATCTCGACCGCCTGCTCGACGACGACGCCGTCGACCAGGTCTACGAGGACGGCCGTCTCATGACCCTGGTCAAAGAACAGGTACGGGGCGAGCCCACGCCGAACCACGCCCGCCTCATCGCCCAGTACGTCGCCGAGGCGCACCGGGCGGGGGAGCCGCTGCGCGACACCGTCCACGACCGGCTCACCCAGCGGGGGGCCGCCGCGTTCGAGTCGTGGGCGGAGGGCCTGCCCGACCTGCCCACCCAGGCGATGGCGCTGGCGGTGGCCGTGCTCGGCGGCGAGCCGTACGAAACCGTGTCGGCCGTCGCGCTCAACCTCCAGCGCCGGCTGGAGCCGGAGAAGCCGCTGGCCACCGCCGAACGCGCCCGCACCGAGGCGCTCAAACCCGTCCGGGGGCCGATCCTGCGCGCTCTGCGGGCGCACGTGGTGCCGTCCACCGTGCAGACCTGGCACGGCAGCGCGCCCACCGAGGCCGTCCGCTATCGCGACAACAGCTACCAGACCAGCTACCTGACGTACTTCTGGAACGAGTACGACCAGGCCCGCCCGCACCTTCTGGCGTGGCTGCGCGCATGCGCCACCCACGAACTGGAGTCGGTGCGGGTCCGCGCCGCGGTGGCCACGGGGGTGCTCGCCTCCCGTTCGTTCGACCACGTCAGAGGCACCGTGATCGTGCCGTGGGCGAAGAGCGAGGAGCCCGAACTGTGGGATGCGGCCGCCCGCGCGCTGCTCTTCTGCGTCGAGAAGCCCGATCTGAAGGTGCCGGTCCAGAACCTGGTCCGGGCCTGGTCGGCCGACGACTCGGTGGAGCTGCGCGCGACCGCCGCGCGCTGCTGGCGGATCGAACAGGACGCCCTCGGCTGGGACGGCGCCCTGAAGGCGCTGGAGGAGCTGAGCGACACCGAAGACCTCGAGGTGACACTGGCGATCTGCGACAGCCTCGCCGAGATGTGGGAGATCGAAGGCGCCGGCCTCGAGGCGCCCGCGACGCTCCTCGGGTGGCTGCACGACCGGACCAGGCGGCCGGTCGCCCGGCTGGCCTTCCAGTACGCCGCCGCCGACCTGGTCCGCCGCCTCGACGAGGCGACCTGGCCGACGCTGCTGGTCATCGCCGAGCAGGACCCGGTCCGGCAGCGGGAGATCGCCGAGCTGTGGCGGGACGCGGTCACCGCGCCGGGCCTGCACCTCTCGGCCAAGGACATCCTCGCGGAGTGGGCGTACACGGTGGAGGACGTCCCGGTCGCCCGCAGGGCCTTCGCCCGCCTGATGCACGCCGTCAAGGAGAACCCGCGCAGCCGGAAGATCATCGATTTCGAGGCGGCCAAGTGGACGAAGGGCCCCAGGAAAGCGCCCCTCACCTCGGCCGCCGTTCTGAGCTCACGACCGTAACGAAGGATGACTGACGAATGAACGACCACGTCGCGCCGGGCCACGCGCACCCGCAGGCCCCGCCGCAGAACCCTGTCCAGCACATGCAGGCCGACCCCGCCACGGCCATGCCGGACCTCTCGATGGAGGCCCTGCAGGAACTTCAGGCGCGCTTGCCGATCCCGGACCAGTGGGGCCGTGGCCCGACGCCGCAGGTGCCGCTCATCCTCTCGGAGACGCCGGTGGCCCAGGACACCGGCCTGCCCATCCAGCCGGGTCGCGCGCTGCTGTACTCCACCGACACCGGCGAGATCGTCGCGCTGGCCAAGCCGCCGAAGATGTGGAAGAAGCGCAGCTACCACTGGCGCTACGAGGTGGACCTGTCCAGTCACTTCCACGCCATCCACCTGCAACTGCCGAG
Organism: Herbidospora galbida; assembly: GCF_005233835.1. Lineage (GTDB taxonomy): Bacteria > Actinomycetota > Actinomycetes > Streptosporangiales > Streptosporangiaceae > Herbidospora > Herbidospora galbida. Next base: position 91,261 of record NZ_SZQA01000029.1, read on the forward strand.
CCTGTCGCCGGCCACCCACTTCCGGTTGACCGTCGATGTGGGCTGGCGGGTCTTCGAGCCCGCCAAGATCGTTCAGTGGCGTGTCTCCGACGGTTACGCCATCGTGCGCTCCCGTATCGCCGAGACGCTCCAGCCGCTCTGCCGCAGGTTCACGATCACCCAGGACGGCGCGCTGGAGGCGTACCTGATCGAGCAGATCGGCCAGGGACGAACCCACCGATACGAGGAAGGCCTGGAGGTGTTCCGGTTCTCGGTCCAGGTGAGCCACGACCCGAACGCCGCGGGACGCATGGCCGAGGGCGTGGACGCCTCGCACAAGGCCGAGCTGGCCAGGGAGCAGATCGTCAAGTGGCGCTCGGCCATCCGTACCGAGGACGACCTGATCTACATGCTGATCGACAAGAAGCCCGACCGTGTCGGCGAGATCATCAATGACATCCGCCAGCGCCGGGAAGCCAGCATGGGCGCCAGGCTCGAACTGTTCAACAAGCTGGTGGACGGGGGCCTGGTCCAGGAAGCGGACATGGAGAACATCCGCGATCTGATCCTCCAGCCCATCGAGGGGCTCGTCCGGGCCGAGCCCACCGGGGCGTTCGGCATCGAGCAGCAGCCGCCGAAATACGTCCCCCCGGCCATCGCGCCGGCGCCCGCACGCCGGGAGGAGCCGGAGGACGTCCTCCCGGCCCAGATCGTCGAGGGTTCGGTCGACAACGTCGCCGAATGGACCCCGCCGCCGTGGTCGCGCACTGACGAGAACGGAGGCCGCCGCTGATGCTCCGGCAGGCCACGGGCGGCTTCGCCCGCCCCCTCGGCGCGGCGCCGGAGGCCGCCCGCCTGCCGTGGCGGCTCCCGGACGAGCCCGCGCTCGCCGGGATCTCCGCCGACGCCGTCACCGTCGGCGGCCTCATGGTCCGGGCCGTGTCGCTGGTCGGTCCCGCGCACCGCTGCGAGGAGCCCGCGGTGCCGCGCCAGGACGCCTTCCGCCTGGGCCGCGACACCGCGAAGAACCACCTCATCGTGGCGGTCGCCGACGGCATGTCGGACAGCAGGCGCGCCCATCTGGGGGCCAACGTCGCGGTCACCGCTCTGGTCGCCCGGATCCGGGCCGACCTCGACCAGGGGATGGCCCCCGACCCGGCCGAGGTGTTCCTGGACGCGGCCCGGCAGATGGCGGGCGCGGCCTGGCAGCAGGGCGGCACCGAGGACGACGTCCGCGCCGCCGCGCTCGCCGCCGTGATCCCGCTGCGCGCCGACCCCGCCGGGCGGCGCAGCGTCTGGCTGGCCGGCCTGGCCGACGTCGGCGCCTGGCTGCACGCCCCCGGCCGATGGAGCCGGTTGCTCGGCGCCCCCAAAACGGGCCTGGACGCCGGCCAGCTGACCGAGTTCCTCCCGTTCCACCCCGAGCGCGTCACTCCGGCCATCGTGGACGTGGCGCCCGGCGCCGTCCTCACCTTCGCCACCGACGGTCTGGGCGACGCCCTCGACGGGACGGGCGCACTGGCCGTCTGGTTCGCCGAACGCTGGGCCCGTCCGCCGCACATCCTCGACTACATCGGGGACGTCGGCTTCGACGCCCCCGGCCTCCTCGACGACCGCACCGCCGTGACCGTCTGGTGCACGCCGTGACCGGCCCGGCTCTGGGCCGCGCCACCTGGTCGGGCAGCCCGTTCGAGATCCTCACCCCGCTGGCCGAGGTCGCGGGCCGAGGCGAGGTCGTGGCCGAGCAGAACGGCGAGTCGGAGGTCATCTACGAGTCGGCCGCGCACCCCGGCTGGCTGGTCAAGCTCTATCTGCCGGGCCTGGAGACCGGGCCCCCGGAGGTGCTCGACCGGCTGATCGCGCTGCCCTCCCTGATGCGGGCCGCCGACCTGGAGGTCGTCGACCGGAGCATCTGCTGGCCGGTGTCGCGGGTCGTGGACGCCGACCGTACCGTGGGCGTCATCCTGGCGCGGGCGCCGGAGGTGTTCACCGTCCCCATGCGCATGATCGATGGGGCGCACGCCGCGCGCGCCCTGGACGTCGACCAACTCGTTCAGACCGACCCGGAGTTCTACACCCGCCGCGACTGGTCACCGCCCACCATGGCCGAACGGCTGGCCGTGGCCCGCGGCCTCGCCGCGGTGGGCGCCCTCCTCGAACGGCACGACGTCGTCTACGGCGACTGGTCCTACGCCAACGCCTTCTGGGCGCGCGGCAGCGGGCGCGTCTTCGTCCTCGACATGGACTCCTGCGGGCTGACCGACCGTCCGTGGGTCGAGTCGAAGAACTGGGACGACCCCCACGCCCCGCCGGGGTCCCGCCTGACGGTCGTGACCGACCGTTACAAGCTGGCGGTGCTCGTCCTGCGCGTCCTCACCGGGCTGCGCGGCCCCGACCTGCGGGCGGTGCATGCCGCGCTGCCCGCCAAGGTGCGCCAAGACCCCCTCGGCATGGCCCTGCTGACCGCGGTGACCTGCGGCGACCCGGCGGAACGTCCACCCCTGCCGGAACTGCACTCCCTGCTCATGGCGATCCGTGACCCCCGCCCCCGCCCCGTCCGGAACCAGGCCGTCTCCCGGCCTGTCGCGGCGCCTCCGGCGAAGCCCGCGCCGGTCCCGGAACGGAAGCCGTCCACGACCCCGTCCTGGCCGGGCCCGCCGCCGTGGGCGGGCGCCGACCGGCTGCTGCCGCTGCTGATCGGGATCTGCGTCCTGATCCTGCTGGTGGCGGCCGTGGCGGGCATGCTCGCCTCGATGTCCTGAAAGGACCAACGTGACCACTCAGAGCGCGGAAGCGCCCCGGGCGCAGGCGCTGCCCACCTACTTCGTCCTGGACGTCTCGGGCTCGATGCGGCCCTATGAGAAGTTGCTGAACCAGACGCTCGCCCAGATCATCAACACCCTCTACACAAGCCCCCGGATCTCCGAGTTCGTCCATCTGTCGATCTTCACCTTCGCCAACCGGCCGCGCCTGGTGCTGAAGATGACCGAGATCACCAAGCTCGCGCAGATGCCGGTCGTCGAATGCCGGGGCTCCACCTACTTCACCCCGCTCTTCGAGGCGCTCCGCGACCGGATCGAGTTCGACCTGGCCCAGCTGGTGTCCGACGGGATCCGTCCACTGCGGCCCCTGATCTTCCTGCTCACCGACGGCGCCCCCGCCGACCAGCCGCCCGACCGCTGGATCGAGGCCTTCGACGCCCTGACCAGCCGGGCCTGGCGGCCCCATCCGCACGTCATCACCTACGGGTTCGGCGAGGCCCCCGAGAGGCTGGTCAAGCGGATGGCCACCGTCCAGGCCTTCATCGCCGAACCGGGCATGGTGACCGACGCCCAGGCGATCACCGCAGCGCTGGACAACATGCTCAACTCGCTGGTCGCCACCGCGAAGGCCCGCACGCTCCAGGTCCCGGACCAGGTCGCCGGTTTCCGCACCCTCTCGTCGGATCTGTACGAGTCCTGATGAGGCCCGGCCAGACGATGGGACTGTGCCTGGTCGCCGGGGTCGGCGAAGCGCACGGCCACCTGCCCGAACGGATCCTGCGCCGGGCCGGCCTGACCCAAGTCGTCGAGGCGGCGTGCGCGCGCAGCGGATTGCGGCCCCCCGAATATCTGCCGGACGGCGTCTGCCTCACCGTCGCCGACCGCTCCGCCGCCGACGTCCGCGACCTGGTCCGCGACATATGCGGGGCCGTGAGGACGGAGATCCGGACCGGCGGCGGGTTCCGGCTGGCGCTCACCGCGGGCCTGATCCTCCCGCCCGGTGTGGCCGGTCAGGCCCTGGCCGAAGCCGTCCGCCTGCTGGACAGCCCCGAAGTCCGATCCGCCTCCCGCCGCCTGCCCCCGTCGCCCTTGACCGTCGTCGTCTCCGACACCCTGTTCCACGACGCCGCGGCCAGCCCCGCCGACTTCCACCGCGTCCGCCTCACCCGAGGCCACGCCGCCGTGGCCTGGCTCTACGCCCCCGACCTCCCGGAATCGGTCTCGGCGGCCACCTCGGCGGGAACCGGCAGAACGGCCCTGCCCCTGATCCGCCGGGCCCGGCGGATGATCGCGAAAGGCGACCAGGACGGCCCGGCGCTGCACCTCTTGGAACGGGCGTTGCGGCTGCTGCCCGCCCCTGACGGATCATCGGGGGAGACGGCCCTGCTGCTCCTGGGCGACTGCCATGCCCGGCTCGGCCAAGCGGAGGCCGCGGCGCAATCCTGGCGCTACCTGCTCCGGCACAGGTCCCTGTGCTGGCCCGCGTACCAGCGCCTCGGCCACCTGGAACTCGGTCGCGCCCGCCCCGACCTGGCCGTCGCCTACCTCTCGGCCGCCCTGCGCATCACCCGCGCCCACCCCGACGCCGTCACCGACGGCACCCAGTGCGCACTCCTGCTCGGCCTGTGCCGCGCATACGAGCAACTGGGCGACGACCGGGCGGCGGACGCCAGTCTGAACGACGCCGCCGACGCCGATCCGCCCAACCCGCTGCCGTTCGTCGCCCGCGCCTGTCGCGCCGCCGCCCACGGCGACGTCCAGGCGGTGCGGCAACTGCTCGCCACCGCCCTCCTCCGGGTGAGCCGCGAGCAGCGGACCGAATTCCTCCGAAAACACTTCCAAGGGGTCGGGTCGTGGAAAGGTGGTGACCTCATAGTGGGCGTCTTATCGGAGAATGGCTTCGACACGACAGCGCTGAATCAGCCGGCGAATATTCCGCGCCCACCGGCGGGGTAATCCGAGGTGACCTCATGAACGTTCAAGGGTGGCCCGACGACTGCTTTCTGGGGGCGCTGACTCCCGAAACCCGGGAAGAGCTGCTCAAACTCGGGCGCATGCGCGCCTGCGGCCGCGACGAGAATCTCGTCGTCCAGGGAGATCCGGGCGGCGTCGTCTATCTGCTGCTCCAGGGCCGCGTCAACGTGGTGGCCACGGTGGAGAACGGCAACGAGTCCCTGCTCGCCATCCGCCTCCCCGGCGACCTCCTCGGCGAGATGGCCGTCCTCGGTGACATGCCCCGCACGGCCACCCTCACCGTCCGCGTCCCCAGCACGGTCCTGCTGATCTCCGGCGAGGTCTTCAAACGCTTCGTCCACGATCACCCCGACGCGTGGGCCGCCGTGGCCGCCGTGGGCGCCGACCGCCTCCGGCAGGCCAACCTCTTCCGCGCCGACGTGGCCGGTTACGAGGTCGAGCAGCGCTTGGCCCGCACCCTCCTCTACCAGCCCCGCAGGAACATCCGCCGGGTCGGCGCCCACTGGGCCGCCGACCTCCTCCAGTCGGAGCTGGCCATGCTCATCGGCGCGAAGGAGGGCACCGTCCAGAAGGCCATGCGCGGCATGAAGGAACTGGTGGAGAGCCGCCGCGGCCGCATCATCTTCCTGGACGTCCCGGGCCTGGCGCGCCTGGCCGAGATGGATCCTCCGGACTACCTGGCCGGGTGAGGGCGGCCCGGGCGAGGGCGGCCTCGGAGGCCAGCGCCGCGGCGTCCGGGTGATGGGGGGAGACGTCGGCCCCGGCGTCGACGATCAGCTCGAGGCCGCGGCGGATCTCCCATTCGCGTCCGAGCAGCCGCCCACGCACCCGCCACGCCCGGCCGAGCGCGGCCAGGGCACGACGCCTCCACGGATCGGCGGCCGGCAGTTCGGCGATCTCCGATTCGAAAGCGGCGATCAGCCGATCGACCTGACCGCGATCGGGGCGAAGGTCCAATTCACCGAGCCGGGCTTCCAGAACGCGAAGTCGTGCGGCGTGCGGCGGCGTTTCCGCCTCGGCCCAGTTATAACCGAGTATGCGCTCCCCACCGGAAATCGGTTCGGATTCGGGATCGAATCGATCGATCGGCATCTGGATCCTTTGTTCAGCCCGTCCGGAGAAATATGAACCAATACGCTGGGGCGTTCCCCGTATCAGTCGGGGTTGGCGGTCACGGAAGCACGCCAGGATGTCGGCCAGGCAGAGCGAGCACGGGAAAACGAGGGGCACATGTCAAAACCGCGGCGAGTCCTCTGTGGGGGCGTGGACATCAAAGATTGGAGTTGGCGTGCGGTTCCCGAACAGATCCGGGCCCAGCAAAGCCTGATCAATGTGGTGTACGGCGCCTGCCGCGAGGCGGGATTACCGGAGCAGATCGTCCAGAGCAGCGGCGACGGCGTCCTGGTGATCCCGCCGGGCGACATCGACGAGTCGGCCGTGATCCCCGATCTGATCCGCGGCCTGACCATCTCCATCCGCCAGGAGAACCGCCTGCTGAGCGACCCCGCCAAGATCCGCCTGCGGCTGGCCCTGACCAGCGGCATGGTCTCCACCGGCCCGACCGGCTTCAGCGGCCCGGCGATCATCGACTGCTTCCGCCTCCTGGACAGCCCGCCACTGAAGAAGGTGCTGAGCGACTACCCGGCGGCCGACCTGGCCGTCATCGTCTCCAACTACCTCTACATGGACGTCATCCAGCACGGCTTCCGCGACCTGCGCCCCGAGGAGTTCTGGCACGTCCAGAGCGCCCTGCCCGAGCGCGACTACACCATCAACGCCTGGATGTGGGCCTCCGACCGCACGGGAGGCCCGTCGCCCGCCGCCGGCCCGGAACCGACGACGTCCGCGCCCGCCCACTCCGACGAGATCGTCACCGCCCGCGACCTCATCCGGAGCGGAAAGCTCCGGGAGGCCACCCGAATCCTGGACGCCATCACCCCCGAAGGCGACGGCGACCGGCTGGCCGTACTCGACGCGCGCGCCGACTGTCTGATCGCCACCGGCCACCACCAGCAGGCGATCGGCCACTTGGAGGAGATGCTCCGCATCCAACCGGATGCCCCCGCCGGGGTCTATCTGCGGCTCAGCCGCGGGCACCTGGAACTGGGCAACATCCACGCCGCCCGGCACACCCTCAAGCACCTGATCGGGCTCATCCCGGTGGAGCCGGAGGCCTACCTGGAACTGGGGCGGCTGGAACGGCTGGCGGGAGACCGCGGGTCGGCGCTGACCCATCTGGCGGAGGCGGCGAAACTGCTCGCGGCAGAGGGGATGGCGGGCCGGCTGATCGAGGAACTACTGGAACTGTCCGCAACTCAACCGGTGATCACACCCGGCCGAGCAGGGCAGGCTTGAGCTCGACCCAGGCCCGGAGCTCGTCGGAAGACGTGAGGAACGGCGCGCACGGCTCGATGGCGTGGATCTGGCTGCGAAGCCGGCGGGCCAGCCGGATGTCATCCGGATCGACGAGCCGTCGCGCACAGAGCCGGGCCGCCTCGGCCAGAGGCGGCGCCGCCGCCAGCCACCGCTCGACCGCCTCGTCCATCGAAGGCAGATCATCCGCCCGGACGCGACCCAGCGCGATGATCAGATTGACCGCCCCCTCGTCGGGGGTGTCGACCCCACGCTCGACCGCATGCCGGTCGAGCGCCATGCCCAGCCGTCGCCACCGGACCGTCTCCTCGGGCCTCCCACCGGTCTGCCGGGCGACGACGGCCCGGAGACCGGCCCACCAGTCGCCCCGGCCGGGCTCGGCCTCCGGTTCCCGTCTGTCGAGCCATCTCCGCAGATCCTGGTCGGACAGCGTGAGGATGTGCCGGGCGTAGCCAGCGAAGCGCTGGAGCCGGCCGGAGAAGACCGTCGGCCCGAGCACCTTGAGCACCGTTCCGGGAGGCTCGTCGTATGCACGGGCGTCCGACACCGCGAGGAACCCGATCCGCGACGTGGGCTCCCCATACTCGACACACCCGTCGTCGTGCGACGACCGCTCCCTCAGCGCGAACCCCCGCGCCCGCACGGCGGAGAGCAGTTCACCGGCGTCGAGGCGGGAGGGGAAAGCGCCGTAGCGCTCCACGAGGACGGATTCGATCCCGTGGTCGGCGGTGAGCTCCGGCAGCCGGTGAGCCTGCGCGCCGAAATAGGCGACCTCCCACGTACGCCGAGGCCCGCCGCGCGCCCACCCGAACTCGACCAGGCCGAAGTCCGAGATCACATCCCGCGGGACGTCGGCGGCGAACTCCCGCCCGAACACCGCCTCCACGTCGGGTCGTTCGCTCGTATGGTCCAGCCCGAGCACCGTGCCCGTGACGACCAGATCGGCGAAGAAGTCGAGACCGCCCACCGCGCCATCGTGCCCCACCGATGGGTCACGTGGTGATGCACATCGGATTTGTGGGCGCGTAGACATCGTCGAACAGCGGGACCTCCGGTTCGGTCGTGTTGCGGTAGCCCATGGTGGCGTAGCCCTGGACGTTGACCCCGCAGGGCAGACTGAAGGTCGGTCCGTAGCAGGCCGACTCTCCCCGCGGGCCCAGATGCGCCCAGTTGCACCAGGCGGAGGAGTCCGGCACCATGGCGCCCCGCGAATAGGCCCAGACACTGGCCTGAACCGACAGCCACCCGTCGGTGTGGCTGGTGACGACGCCGACCGCTTGGGCGAGGGTTCCGTTGATGACGGTGCAGGCGGCCATCGTCAGCCGCCAGTCCAGCATGAGCGTTTTGCAGTGCCACTTGTAGTCCTTGACAGGCCTCTGCCAGGACTGGGCGTGGGCGGCCTGCGGCGTGGCGAGGACAGACACCACGATGAGCGCGATGACGGCCGACAGCCGCCGCAATGACCTGCTGCGCCTCCGCATCTTGACGAGCTCGCCTGACATGGTCGTCTCCGATCGGTAAGAGCGGCCTAAGGCCTCGATTTTCAAGGGGGGTCCATGGCGGGGCAATGCACAGACGCGCCAGGTGCATTGCTCATCCGCGCCGCAGCGGTGTCGAGCGCGAAACGACTCAAGCGCAACCGCAGGTGGCGGCAGCGACGACGCCGACGTCGACATCGGCGGGAGCCGACGAGTCAGACGCCCACATCGGGAGAGACGTTCATCGACGTGCCGTCGGCCACGTCCAAGCGACCCGCGTGATGGCCAGCAGGAGCGCTATCTCGATCAGGGTCCCGGCGATGTAGTAGAGCCACTTCTCACCGATGAGCGAGGTCGCTGCGGTCACCACGTAGAACAGGCTGACCACGATGTCGGCGAACCGGTCGATCGCGAACCCGGTGCCGGACATCTCGCCGGCGAACACTCCGTTGATCACGTCGGCGCGGTAGAAGCCGAAGATGTCGACGTAGGCGAACACGAGCAGCGTGGTGACCTATAAGCCGCAGAGCACGACCTTGACGTCGATCGTGGTGTCGAGCAGTTCGCCTGCCTGATCTCTGTTCACGGGGCGGTCTCCTCATAGCGGTGGCCGATCCAGTGTCAGCCGTACCGGAGACCGGGTGCCCGAGTCCGGTGGCCGACCTGACCAACGGGCTCATCGCTCGCACCCTGCCTCTGCCAGCAGCCCTTCCGGCGAGACCCAATGCATGAGGCGAAGCGAGATCAATCCGAGCGACAGCGAGGCCTCTCCAGGGAGCGCGAGGGGCGGAGCCCTTCGCCAGGAGCGAAGCGACGCCAGGACGCGTAGCGGCCAGGGGGAGCGCGAGGGGGCGACAGCCCCTTCGCATCGGGGGGTTCGGGGGGTCGTCCCCCCGTGTAAACGACGAAGGAGACCCGCGGAAAGCGGCGAAGCCGCTGACCAAAGGTCTCCCTCTCCAGAGTGGGCGATACTGGGATCGAACCAGTGACCTCTTCGGTGTGAACGAAGCGCTCTCCCGCTGAGCTAATCGCCCGGGATGATCGTTCCCCTGCGGGGTCCGACAGCAAGAACCATACCGCACTCCGCCCCCTCCACGCGAAGCGAAGCCCGAGTCATGAGCCATCCGTCCCCTGGAGTCCCCGCAGTGTCTCGGGTCTGTCCCCGCATCGTCATCGAAAGGTTCTCCAGGAACGGGCGGCGTGGCGGTCTGTTGGCATAGCATCGTGATGCTCCACACTCGACCAATAAGCACCACCTGAAGCCCATCCACGTCTCGGAGGACACGCAAAACCATCGCAAACACCGGGTCGGTTATGGTGTTTGTGCAGGTAGATGCCAAAATGTCTGGCTGTGCTGTGCGTTACAGAACGGCCTGACGGCGGAATCTTCCCTGCAAGGTTTCTTCGTTCCGCGTCATAGCTCGGGACGTGGTCCGTCTGAGCAGTGAAAGCCCCGCAGGGGGTCCCGACGACGAAAAGGTTTGGCTGACGATGAACAGCACCACCGTCTCTGCCGAGCTGGGCCTTCGGCTTGTCGTCCCAGACCGCACGACCGTCCCGCTACTGGCGGGGTTGAGCTACACGGCTGAAGATCCTTACGCCATCCGCATGGCCTTCCATGTCGGGAACGACGAGCCGGTTGAATGGATCTTCGCGCGCGAGTTGCTGACCGTGGGAATCGTCCGGCGGGTGGGCGACGGTGACGTCCAGGTATGGCCGGCCCGGTCCGACGGGGAGCGCACTCTCCACATCAGCCTGACCTCGCCGTTCGGGCAGGCGCTGTTCGAGGTGCCGCTGGCGCCGCTGACCGAGTTCCTCCACCGGACCTACGAGCTGGTGCCGGCCGGGCGTGAGGTCGACTTCATGGATCTCGACGAAGAGCTGACCAACATGCTCTGGAGCTCGTGAAACCGTTACGCATTCCCCACGTAACCGGGCCATCCGTGCCATAGCGTTCCCCCATGAGGCGGATCTTCGGCGTCCTGGTGGTGGCCCTCTTAGCGGCCGGGTGTTCTCCCCGCGGCGGTGACACTCCTCCTCCCGAGGCGACCCCGCAGGCGGCGGCCTCTTCGGCGGCGCCTCGGCTGGCGGTCGACGCGATCGATCACAGCGACAACGTCAGGGTCGTCGCGAACGTCCCTCTTGAGGCTCCTTTCGACGGTGATGAGGCGTGGGGGACCGATCTCGCCTTTCAGGGCGATTACGCGTTCGTCGGAAACTATGCCGGGTTCACGATCGTCGACATCTCCGACCCGGAGAAACCCTCGGTTGTGTCCCGTACGGTCTGCGAAGGCGGCCAGAACGACATCTCGGTCACCGGGGATCTGCTGTTCCTTTCCGTCGACTTCCCCCGAGACAACGAATCGTGCGTTTCCAAAGAGGGTGAAGAGGGCGCGGCCGGGTCGTGGGAGGGCGTGCGCATCTTCGACGTCTCCGACAAGAAGCGGCCGAAATACGTGACCTCGATCCGTACCGAATGCGGATCGCACACCCACGCGGTGCTGCCGGGTGAGCAGACCGTGTACGTCTACGTCGCCTCCTCCGGGCCCGTCCCCGACTCCGCGACCTGCCCGCCGCCGCACTCCGCCATGGACGTCATCGAGGTGCCCGTGGACGCCCCCGAGACCGCCCGGGTGGCCGCCCGGCCGCCGGTGTTCGGGGAGCGGCCCGTCGAGGAGGGCTCGGAGTACGAGAACCCGCGCGGCTGCCACGACGTCACCGTCTATCCGGAGCGGAAACTCGCCGCGGGGGCCTGTTTCGGCGACGGCGTGCTGATGGACATCTCCAATCCTCTGCTGCCGCGGGTTCTCCAGGTCGTACAGGACCCGAATTTCGCCGTCTGGCATTCGGCCACCTTCAACAACGACGGCACGAAACTGGTGTTCAGCGACGAACTCGGCGGCGGGGTCTCGGCGACCTGCGACAAGTCGACCGGGGTGCAGGAAGGCGCGAACGCCATTTACGACCTGACGTCCGAGAACACCCTTGAGCGGCGCGGCTATTTCAAAATCCCCCGGGTGCAGACGGCCGACGAGAACTGCGTCGCGCACAACGGGTCGCTGATTCCGGTGAAGGGCAAGGACATCATGGTCCAGGGCTGGTACCAGGGCGGCGTCTCGGTGTGGGACTTCACCGATTCGGCCAACGCCCGGGAGATCGGCTATTTCGAGCGGGGGCCGCTGCGGCCGGGGCTCAGCCTGGGCGGGTCGTGGTCGGCCTACTACTACAACGGGTTCATCTATTCGAGCGACATCACCAAGGGGCTCGACATCCTGGAGATCAACGACCCGTTGACCGATCCGGCCAAGAGCGTCAAGATGACCGAACTCAACGTGCAGAGCCAGCGGAGTTACTGACGAGCCGGCGCGGACTGCCAGGTCCACGCCGGCGACACGGGCGGGACCGGAGGGTCCCGCATGGCCCGCACCATTCACCACGTCCCGCCGAAGCACAGCCGGACCGGGTCAGCCACTGGGTCTTCGCGCTGCGATCCCATCCGGCGCGGTCGAGGATCACGCGCAAGGTCATACGGCTGCGCGCTCGCGTCTACGGTGATCCAAGGGCGGAGTGGCCGCCCAGACGGCCGAGGCCGGTGCCGCGTCTTGAGACGCTGATCGCCACAGCCGGGCGCTGACCGTCCTCCGGAAGGAACCTGCGATGCCCCTTCTCGACAGCGGTGAAGACCTGATCGGGCTCGACGAGGGGATGTTCTACATCCAGGACGTTGACGGGTTCGACGGGTCGGACTTTCCCTCAGAGCGTGCGTGGCTGAACGTGATGGACGACTGCATCACCGTCTCGGCTTCCGACATGGCCTTGACCGCGTCAGTCCGGCTGGAGTGCTGAGACGAGACCCCCGACTGGCCCGACGGCTGGTGGGAGGCGGGCGCCGGTGCCGTGTTCTTCGCGTCGGCGGAGATCTGCGTGGGAAGCGTCTGCGGACTCGCATTCGTCGCCTACCTCCACCTGGGCCGGACGGAGAGCCGATGGAACTTCCGGGTGCTCAGGCCGGACGGTCCGGACGAGGCCTACCTGATCCAGTTCTGGCCCGGCTGAGCTGGACGAGGCTGAGGCCGAACATCAGGACCCCCAGCGGGATGTGGGCGACCGTCAGGCCCGCGATCCCCAGCGCCACCTGGATCAGCGTGAGGGCGAGGAAGAGGGCCGCGTACAGGATCGGCTTGGGGGAGGCTCCGCCCGGTCGCCACAGGACGACGGTCACGATCACGTGGAGCACCGCGACGGTGAACATCGTGTACGCCGACGCGCTGTGCAGGGCGAGCCCGCTGGGCGTGGTCAGCAGCAGGCCTGCGGTGATCGGCGCGAGGAACAGCACCAGGGTTCGCAGGGCGATCAGGGCGTGGGTCACCATGGCCGGAGCTTCTCCGGGTTGCGGACGGCCCAGATGCGGGTGATGCGCTCGTCGGCCACGTCGAAGGCCAGCACCGTCACCGTCACGCCGTCCTGGCGCATCACCAGGCCGGGCTGACCGTTCACGGTGCGCTCCACGAGGGTCAGGCCGGGCAGCTTTCCGGCGAGGTCGGCGGCGTAGCGCACGACCTCGTCGACGCCCTCGATCGGCCGCAGCAGCGCGTTGACCAGGCCGCCGCCGTCGGCGGTGACGGTCACGCCGGAGTCGAGCAGGGCGACGAGCGCCCGGATGTCCTGGGCCTCCCACGCCTGTTTGAAGGCCCTGACCACGTCGGCGCGTTCGGTCGCAGGGACCGTCGGCACGGCGGCGACGCGGCGGCGGGCCGAGGAGGCCAGCTGGCGGCAGGCCGCCGGGGTGCGGCCGACGATCTCCGCCACTTCGGCGAAGGAGTGGCAGAACACGTCGTGCAGGATGAACGCGACCCGTTCGGCCGGGGTCATCGATTCGAGCACGACGAGGAAGGCCATGCTGACCGACTCGTCCAAGGTGACCCGGTCGGCCGGGTCGTCGGTCTGGTCGGGCACCGGCTCCGGGATCCACTCGCCCACGTAACGCTCGCGCCGGACCCGCGCCGAGCCCAGCAGGTCGAGGCAGATGCGGCTGGCCACGGTCGTCAGCCACGCCCCCGGTGACGAGATGGCCCGCTGCCGGTCGGGCGGCAGCGCGTACCAGCGCGCATAGGTCTCCTGTACGACATCCTCCGCGTCCGCCAGGGAGCCGAGGAGCCGGTAGGAGAGGTTGATCAGGTGTCGTCGTTCGTTCAGTTCGACTGTCACGTTCGCCCCCTTCGCCTCACTCGACGAGACAGCCGCCCGGAATGTGAGGCCTCACATTCCGCGTCGTCACGTCGTCGGGTGACCATGACCGAACTTCAGTCTCGCCTGCCCGACCCGATGCGGTACTTCCCCGGTATGGGGGCGATCGCCGCCGGCATGTCGAAGGCCGTCCACAACGGCACGATCCCTGACAGCACCGTCTACCTGGTGCATCTCCGCGCCGGTCAGCTGGCCGGGAGCACCTACCACACCCTCCGCCAGACCGGGAATCTCCGCGACGCCGGGGAACCGGAGGAACGCATCACCGCCGTGGCGTCGTGGCGCGACGCGCCCTGCTTCACCGACGCCGAGCGGGTGGCGCTGGAACTCGTCGAGGCGGTGCTGGCGCCCGGCCCTCATGTGCCGGACGACCTGTTCGACCGGGCGGCCGCGCACTACGACGACCACGCCCTCTGGACGCTCACGGTCGCGATCGGCCAGATCTGCTTCTTCATCCCCGTCGCGCTGATCGCCCGGCCGATCCCCGGCCGGCCCGTCGGGCAGAACTACAGCCCGCTCAGCCCACGGTGAAGCTGACGTCGCCGTCGGAGAAGTACATGAAGTCGCCGTCGCCGCCGATGGACGCGTCCGACCAGTCCGAATGAACCGACCAGGGGCCGTCGTCGCCGCTGTTCCCCCCGCTATCGCCGTCGCCGCCGAAGGCGGCGGTCTGATCGGGGTCGGCGGCGACGAGCGCGGCGGCGCCCAGGCCGGCGGCGACGCCGACGGTGGCGGGGGTCCAGAACCGGGTCTCGCCCGGCTCTCCGGCATAGGTGGCGGAGAGCCGGCGGGCCCGGTCGAACTGGCTGGAGAACAGGCTCATCGGGGGTCCTCAGAAGTCGGCGAAGCGGGGGGTGGGCAGGGCGTCGCGGGTGCTGCGCAGGTGGTCGGCGATCTCTCCCCGGCGGAGCCGGATGCCCGGTCCCGACGGGTAGCGGCGCAGCACGTCCAGGGTGGCGAGGCGGCGGGCCACGCCCGGCAGGGCAGCGGTGTCGGCCAGGCGGCGGGCGGCCGACCAGCGCAGGGGGAAGACGTTCTCGGTGATGACGTACGACAGCACCGGCAACGAGCCGGAGACGAGGGAGTTCCAGCGGTCCAGGACGGTGGTCCAGCCGCGTTCCGACTGCGCGGTGACCTGGTTCTTGCGCTGGTCGCCCTGGCTGCGCGCCGAATAGGCCTGCGACAGCCCCGACACCGCGAACACCGGGTTGACCAGGGCCGCCGCGCCCAGTGACAGCGCGGCGCCCGCGTAGCTGACCTTCGGCAGGGCGTCGGGGTCCAGGTCGATCAGCCGGGAGACCTGGGCGGCGAGCTGGCCCGTCTCGGCGGCGGCGCGCTGGGTGGGGGCGAGGGCGGCGCGCAGGGCGGCTTCGCCTTGTTTGAGCCATTCGGGTTCGTCGGTCCCCGCGAGGAGAGCGTCGCGGTGGCGGATGAACGCGGGCAGGACGTACGCCACCTGGTCGAGGTGGCGCTGCAGCTCGACCAGGCCGATCTGCAGGACCGC
Organism: Herbidospora galbida; assembly: GCF_005233835.1. Classification (GTDB taxonomy): domain Bacteria; phylum Actinomycetota; class Actinomycetes; order Streptosporangiales; family Streptosporangiaceae; genus Herbidospora; species Herbidospora galbida. The sequence continues at coordinate 106,578 of NZ_SZQA01000029.1, forward strand.
GGCCAGCCGGGAGCGGCCCTCGGCGGCCTCGGGCAACGTCACGGGCGTCGCGAGGTCGTCGGACTCGCCCAGCAGGGCCGCGTGCAGCTCGTAGAAGGGGCCGAAGATCGTGTAGAGGAGGTAGTCCTCCTCCAGGCCGGCGGCGGCGCGGAGCATGTCGGGGATCTGGTCGGCGGTGGCGTCCAGGTGGCTCCAGGCGCGGATCTCGGTGTGCAGGGCCTGGATCAGTTCCGGCTGCGCGACGACGGTGAGGTCGGACCGTTCGGTCGTCAGGCGCAGGGTCGGGCGGGGCGCGGCGGGGTCGCCCTCGACGCCGCGAATCGAGGGGTAGGCGATGTGCAGGCCGACCTCCGGGCCGCGTACGCGCAGGCCGTCGGCCGCGAACGCGAAGGCCACCGGGCGGCCGTCGGACAGCTCGACCGGGAAGACGCCCGCCGTGAGGGTGCGTTCGGCGGCGGCGCGGAGCCGGTCGTGCCGGTGCAGGCGCCGGCCGAACGTCGTCGAGCCGCACGTCACCGCGACCGGGCCGTGGACGGGGCTGAAGACCACGAAGCGTTCGGCCGAACCGGCGACGCGCAGGTGGGGGTCGGCCAGGTCGAAGGCGGCGAGCACCTGGCGGCCGTCGGGCGACTGGAACTCCAGGGCGTCGTCGCTCAGGACGCAGTCGGCCTTCACCGGACTCCGGCCGCTCTTCAGGCCCCGGATCGTCACCGGGGCCGACGTGCCGACCGTACCGGGACCGGCGTGGGCTGCGGCCCGGACGACCTTGAGGAAGGCGTCGCGGACCGGCGGGGTCGCGAGGTGCAGGGTCGCGCCGCTGAGGAACCGGCCGCCGAGCAGGGCGCCGCCGTGGAGTTCGACGGCGCTCGGTCCGAGCGGGGTGACCCTGATGCGGTTGACGGGCCACTCCAGCGGGACCTCGCCCCGGTCGCGGAGCTGGAGCCGGCCGCCGGCGACGACGGTGTAGGCGGTGAACTCGGTGGCGGCCCCGCCGGGGTCGTCCTCGTAGTGCGGGGTGATCGAGATCGCGCAGGGGCTGATGAAGTCGGCGGTGGCGGCGTCCGGGAGGAGGCGGCCGTGCAGGCCCGTCAGGGCGGCGAGCGCGGGCGGGTCGAGCGGGCCCGAGGTGAGCGAGAGCGTCTGGCCGCGCAGCCGGACGTCGGCGACCAGGCGGGTGCTGGCGTCGACGAGCCTGATGGAGGCGTCGGGGTCGGCCGCCGGGTCGAGGACCGAGACGATCGGATTGCCGAGGCCGCCGGTGTCGTGCACGTACACCGCCGGCCAGTCGGTCACCAGCAGGGAGCGGGCGCCCGTCCAGGAGAAGCCGGTGGACTGCTGCTCACGGGACGAAGGGTGCACGCTGCTGTCGAAGACGACACGGCCCCGCACCGCTCCCCACGCGACCGCCATGGCTGCTCCTCTGGTACGCCGATCTCGGGTCGGGAGGAATTGTCCCGCCTCGGTGGCGCTCTGAACACGTACAAATACCTGAAGACTCAGCCCGTGCCCAGGGCGACGAACGACCAGCCGGTGATCCGCCGCAACGGGTCGGCGTAGTGGTCGCACCGCGCGTCGCGCAGGGCGGTCGCCAGCGGCGCGCCCTCCACCAAACGCCGGTGCAGCGTCCCGGTCAGCCCGAGGAGCTCGTCGGCGCCCGTGGGCGACGACACCGCCGACTGGCAGCTCGGCGGTCCCACGGCCGTGTTCGCGCGGGAGGCGGTTGAGCCGGAACCGGATCGACCTCTCTGCGGACGGTGGCGAGGTCGCCGGGCAGGGGGAGGCCGCGGACCCGTCCACCGCCGACGAAGACCAGACGGAGGGCGTCGCCGACCGCGATGATCTCCACGAGGGTGACGCCCGCGGCCAGGGTCTCCAGGAGGTCGCGGGCGGCGGCCCCGCTCCCGCCCTCGGCGCGCAGCGTCCGCGCCCGGATCGCCTCTTCCAGGCGGCGCTGTTCCTGGGGAGCGGAGCGGGCCGCTGAGCCTGCGGTTCGCGCTCTTCCACGGGGGCCGTCTACGTCACGGAGTGGCTCGCGGTCTGAGCGCCCCAGGGGGCCGTGGACCGGTGGTTTCCCCGAGTCGGTCCCGAGGCGCCGGTGCGGGGCCGTCCGCTTGAGTGAGCAGATGACACCCGAAGGACTCGCCCGCCTCGTGACGGTCGCGCTGGTCTCCCTGCCGGTTCTCGCGGGATGCGGCTACGAACGGATCGACCCTCCGGCCCCTCCCGCCGACCCGGTGACCTCGGCCCCTGCACCCCCGTCGCCGCCGGCGGCGGAGACCGCCGCCACGGGAGCGTTTCCCGCAGAGCTTCTCGGTACGTGGCAGAGCACCGGCGCGGGCGACGCGCTGCTCGTCTACCGCTTCGACGGCGACGGCACCTACGCGCACGCGGGCGTGCTCTCCCAGCAGCGCCCCTCGGGGGTGTTCAGTTACGAGGTCGGCGCGTCCGGCAGCGTCGACGTCGACGGGGAGCGCCTGGTGTTGCGCCCGGAGAGCGGCACGACGACGCTGACCGACCCCGACTCGCCCGGCTCCAGCTATCAGGACCGGCCGATGACCGACCTGAGTGCCGAGGAGTACACGTGGGCGCTGTCGGCCGACGGCGACCTCGCGCTGACGGAGGCCGCGTCGGGGCGGACGATCACGTACCGGAAGCAGTCATGAGCCGGTCGAACCTGCTGCAGGCGGCGGTGACCGTCCTGGTCGCGCTGCTGCTCGTCATCGCCGCCCTGCTGTACTCGCAGGCGAGCGGCGACTGGCAGACGGGCGTGCGTCAGCACCTGCAGCGATCGGCGGCCGTCCTCGAGCACGTCCGGCACGTCTACGCCGACGAGGCCCCGGCCGCGATGCAGGTGTCGGTGGCCGAGGCCCGCGCCCGGCACCTCGGGACGGCGGCCGGGTCGCAGGCCGCCGTCGAGGCCGAGGCGGAGAACCAGTTCGCCTGGCACCAGCGCCAGGCCCACGCGGGCGGCGCCACCCTCCTCGCCGGAGACCGCTACCGGCTCGACGGCCTCGGCTACGACGTGCCGCGCCGCCTCGGCGACCTGCGCGCGAGCGCCCCCCGCGTCGACCCGGAGGGCACCTTCTCCGACGGCGACGCGACGGGGCGGCTCGCCACCTGGATCAGCTTCCTGACGATCCCGCTCGTGGTCGTCTACCTGGTGGCGCAGCTGTTCCTCCGCCGCCGCGCGGACTCCTCTGACAGGGACGTCGGCCTCGCCCCCGAGCCCGACGTCACCCGGCGGTTCGGCGTCACCCTGGCGGTGGGCGTCTGGATCGTGCTCAACGTCGTGGCGCCCTTCTACGCCCACCAGCAGGCCCAGGAGCAGCGCGCCCAGGCGCTGGCGGCGATCCGGATCGACCGGATCGAGACGTCGATCCTGGCGGGCCAGACGCTGTCGGCCTTCCGCACGGAGGGGCGGCGCACGGTGCTGGCCCTGGAGTCCCGGGCGGCGGCCAGGCAGTACGCGGCCCTGGGCGCCGACGGGGAGGACTGGGCGCAGACGGAGATCGCCGCCGCCGACGCGGCGGCGGTCGGCACGGTCACCGACGTCGTCGCCCGCATGACCCGCTCGCCGGCCCAGGCCGACGGCGTCGACCCCGTGACGCGGGCCGCGCTGGCGGGCGCACCCGGAGACTGGCAGGCCCAGCTCGCCGGGCAACTGGCCGAGGTGGACCGGGCCGAACGCGCCGGTCAGTGGGCGAACGTGCTCGGCCTCGCGGGCCTGCTGGCGGGCCTGGCGGCCACGCTGGCAGCCCTCGCGGAGGCGACCGGCCAGGCGGGCCGGGCGGTCTGGATCCGCAGGGCGGCGATCGCCGTGCTGAGCGGGCTGGCGCCGCTGATCGTGCTCGGGCTCTTCTCCTGAGCGCCCTACGATTTCGCGCATGGCCTCCCACGGATTCACGCTCACCGCCCAGGGTCCCTTCGACTTCGCCGACGCGTTGCGGTTCGTCGAGCAGTGGCCGGCGACGAGCACGCTTCCGTCCGGCGGTCGCACCTTGCGGTTCGCCTACTGCGCCGAGCACGACTGGCTCCCGATCGGCGTCTCCGTCAGCGGCGTCCCCGGCGGCGTCGCCGTGGAGACCACCCGGCCCGCCGGTCCGGCGATCAGGCACGAGATCGCCAGGATCTTCTCGCTCGACGTCGACGGGCGGGGCTTCGAGCAGGTGGGGCGGGCCGATCCCGTACTGGAGGAGCTTCGGCTACGCAGCCCCGGGCTCCGGCCGGTCGGGTTCTGGACCCCGTGGGAGTCGGCCTGCTGGGCCGTCATCGTGCAGCGCTCGTCGATGCACATCGCGGCGAAGATCAAGCAGCGCATCGCGGAGAAGTTCGGCGCGCGGGTCGTCGTGGACGACGTCGAGTATCCGGTCTTCCCGCCGCCGGTGAGCCTCGCGGAGGCCGACGGGATGGGGCTCCCGGCGCAGAAGGAGGAGTGGATCCGGGGGCTGGCGCGGGCGGCCCTCGACGGCGTGCTGACGGCGGAGTACCTGCGGAGCGTCCCGCCCGAGGAGGCGCTGGCGGAGCTGCGGGGCCTCGCGGGCGTCGGGCCGTTCTCGGCCGGGCTGATCCTGATCAGGGGCGCGGGGGCGCCCGACGCGTTCCCGGGCGACGAGCCCCGGCTGTTCGGGATCCTGCGGGAGGCCTATGGCCTGCCGGAGGACGCCACGCCGCGCGACTACGCGAAGCTGGCCGACGGATGGCGGCCGTTCCGCTCGTGGGCGTCGTTCCTCTTCCGATCGTCCACCTATCAGGACCGGTGACGCGGGATTGTCGGTGGCGTGCGTCAGTATCCCCGCATGCCCGTGAACCCGAAGATCGCCGCGCATCCGTTCCTCGCCGGCATGTACCGCGACCCCTACTTCCCCGACGAGCTCGTCGACAAGGGGAAGGCCGTCCTGCTGCGACTGTGCGACCGCATCGAGGCCGAGCGGCCCGCCGACCTGGCCGCCCTCTACCCGCTCACCCACGCGGCGACCGACGAGTTCAACGCCCTCGACGAGGAGTTCCACGAAGCGGGCAGCGAGATCGAGACCGCCGCGAGGGAGTGGATCGCGGACGACTTCTGGTTCGTCGCCTCCGCCTACGGATTCGACGACGCCGAGATCGAGGAGCTCATCGCTACCCGCGACTGGTGACGGGCATGAGCCAGTCGCCCGACCGCGTGGGCCGGCCGAGTCTCCAGCCCTTGGGCGAGGCGATTCCGCCGAAGTAGACCTCTCGGTATCCCGAATAGTCCTTCGGGGAGGCCGAGGCGGTCACCGTGAACGGTTCGCCCTTCCGATCGATTCTGGTACGGATCACGGCACCGTCCACCAGAGTCGATGCTTCGATGGTGAACTCGCAGTAGTGCCGCCGCGTCTGGGCGTAGACCTGGAAGACGGCGCGTTCTCCTCGGTCCAGGGTGATGCTGCGTTTGCGGAAATACTGGCCGGTCATCTTCACATACCAGTCGGCGTCGGTGACCGGGTTGCCGAACTCGTCCTTGGCGATCGAGGCCGCTTCCGGATTGGGCCGGTCGAGGTCGAAGGCGATGGGGGAGAGCGGACTGTCGCCCGCGTTCGGGCTGGTCAACAGGGTGCCGGTAAGCGGTTCACGGCAGGTCGAGCGGGCCCGCATGCCGATGATCGTGACAGGTTCGGGGTGCGCGCCCCTGAGGACGATCTTGATCTGTTCGGAGTCGACGGCGACTCCGCTGTGGCCCCTGACCCATTCGTCACCCCGCTCGGCGTCGTCGAGCTCGGCGAGCTGCTTCTTCGTGAAACGGGCCGGTTCGGCCATCGCCCAGTGGAAGTCGTCGCCGCGCGGATCCAGCTGGACCAGTTCCACGACCAGCGGTGAGGGCGATGCGGAGGGCGATGCCGAGGGGGACGGCGCTTCGGAGGACGGCGTCTTCGAGGGCGTTGGGCGGTCGGCCGCCGCCTCGGCCGAGGGCGAGACGGGGCCGGATTCCTCCTTCACCGGAGGGCCGGGTGCCGCCTCGGTGGCGAACGGGACCGCTGCTGCGGCCAGGGCGAACGCGGTCACCGCGGACACGACCAGGGCCTGATTCCCCGCCCTGCGGGTGTTGCGCTGGGCGAAGACGACCATGGCCATGCCAGCGGCGACCATCGCGGCCGGAAGAATGCGTACATAACCGGGATATCCGGATATACCCGTCCAAAGGAATAAGGCGATCCCCATGCCGATCAGCGCCGAGCCGATAATGATTCGGCGCCGGTTCCATTTCTCCGCATTTCGCTGACGTGGCACCGTTCGAATCTATTGCTCCCGCGATTGTCTCGTCGCCCATCCCGCCAATATCGCCCCAGCCGTCGCGACCGCGACCGGGTGTTCGCGTGATGCACAGTTATCGATGTGTCCTTTTGAGCTAGGAATGCCTGACTGGAACGCTCCTTGCCGGTTGGTACCCCCGTTGTCACGCTCGACTCGTCAGCCGGATACAGCCACGGGGGCGCCACATGGCGGTGTTTCACGGTCAGGACATGCGCGACTATCTGGCCCGGGTCTCCCGGCACGCCATGGTCAGGACGATCCGGGAACAGGGCGTCGACCTGCTCAAGGTGGGCCCGGGGGAGCGGGTGCTCGACGCCGGCTGCGGCCCCGGTGACATGGCCGCCCGGTTCGCCGGGCTCGGGGCGCACGTCACCGCGATCGACTCCGACCCGGCGATGGCCGGGGTGGCCGCCGAGATCCCCGGCGTCACGGCGCAGACCGGAGACCTCGCCGCTCTCGACCGTCCCGGCGCCTTCGACGTCGTGTGGGCCGAACGGGTGCTCCAGCACGTCCCCGGCCCCGACCGGGTCGTCGGCAACCTGGTGCGGGCGCTGGCCCCCGGCGGCCGGATCTGCCTGGTCGACGTCGACTGGACCGGCCTGGTGGTCGACGGGGTCGACGACGACCTCGCCGACCAGGTGCTCGGCGTCTTCCGCGCGGTGGTGCCCAACCCGTCGATGGGACGCACCCTCAGCCGCCGCCTGGTCCGCCAGGGCCTCACGACCGTCGAGGTCAGGGCGTTCCTCGGCGTGTCGACCGACCTGGCGGACGCGGCGGCGGTCATCCCCGTGCTCGACGAACGGCTCATCCCGGCTCCCGGCGCGTGGTTCTCGGCCCTGCGGGCCGCCGACGACAGGGGAGAGTTCCTCGTGGCCCTGCCCGTCTACCTCGCCCTGGGGTCGGCGTGATGACCTTCGAGGTCCACCCGCCCGACGGCGAGTTCGGCGGGCGGTCCTGGCAGCGCGAGCTGGTGGAGTTCCGCAGCGAGGTGCTCAGGTCCTTCGGGCTGCCGTCCGGGCTCGACCACGACGTCCACGACGGGCCCGCCCACCACCTGCTGGCGCGCACCCCCGACGGCGTGCTCGCCGGTTGCGCCCGGCTCGCCCCGCTGGAAGACCTGAACCCGGGACACGCTCCTCACGAGAATGGGCTTCCACGCCCCCTCGGGCCGCGTCCACGAGATGCCCGACCTGGGCTACCCCGTCCGGCTGCTGACGGTCCGCCCCGACCGGTTGCTGCACGGCCGGGCCCACCGCGTCACAGTGAGGTGGCGAAGCGGCGGATCCAGCGGCGTTGCCACGGGGTCTCCACCGCCTTCCGGTGGTGGTTGGCCCTGACCCACGCCACCGCCTCGTCCGGGCCCAGGCCCGTCAGCGTGGCCAGGCAGGCCAGCACCGTGCCGGTGCGGCCCACCCCGCCCCCGCACGCCACCTCGACGTCGGCTCCGCCGACCGCCCGGTCGTAGAGGCCGCGGATCGCCGTGGCCGCCTGAGCGGGGTCGGAGGGCAGCCAGAAGTCGGGCCAGCGCACCCATTCGGAGGGCCAGGGGACCTGCGGGGGGCGGCCCACGACGTACAGGCCGAAGTCGGGGAGCGGGCCCGGGGGCGGCGGGCGGCGGAGTCCGCGGCCGCGGACGGGGGTGCCGTCTGGCAGGCGAAGAGCACCGTGCAGGGTCATGGGGAAATATTGTGGACGGATGCGGGCAATCATCGCGGTCTTATTGGCGGCCTCCGCCTCCCCCTGGCAGGTCGCCCAGGTCGTCCACTCCCCGGGCGACGACGTGTTCGCCGACGTCGCGGTCACGGCCGACGGCACCGTCTGGTCCGCCGGGCACCGGTACGCGAACGGCCGCCGTCAGGGGTTCGTGCAGTCGCTCAAGGGCAAGGCCAGGAAGACGCTGCCCGGACGGCTGCCCGAGCTGTCGGCGGTCGCCGCCACCACGAGCCGGGTCTGGGCCTTCGGGCCCAACCGGGCCTACGCCTGGAACGGGCGCGCCTGGACGTCCTGGTCGCTCGGCACGTTCCACGCCACCGACGCCGAGACCGTCTCCGCCCGCGACGTCTGGGCCGTCGGCGGGAACACCTCACGGCGCTGGACCGGGTCGTCGTGGAAACGCCACCCCGTCCCTGGGGCCGCCCAGGCCGTGGACGCCGGAGGCGGGCAGGTCTGGGCCGCCGGGAGCGGCGTCTTCCACTGGTCGGGCAAGGCCTGGCGCAAGGTGAAGCTGCCCGCGATCCCGCTGCCGACCGAGGACGCCACCGCCACCTTCATCGACGTCGCCGTCGTCAGCGCGCGCAACGTGTGGGCCGTCGGCGGGGTCAGCTGGGAGGGGGCCGACGCCGAGGGCGACGACGTGACCTTCTCCCGGCCGCTGGCCATGCACTGGAACGGCTCCCGGTGGCGGATGACGCTCGGGACGACGCAGGGGCAGCCGTACACGGAGGCGGAGCCTGACGGCAAGGGCGGGGTCTGGATCGCGCAGGGCGGGTGGAACCCGCAGTTGTGGCAGGTCAGAGGCACGAGCTGGGCGAGCACGCCGCTGCCCAGGCCTACGGGGTATGACGCCTCGCTGGCCGCCGTGGCGCGCCGGCCGGGCACCTCGCAGGTGTGGGGCGCCGGGTTCACCGCGCCGGTGGGCGACCCCGATGATCCCGGAGCCAATGCCACGCTCTGGCGCGTCTCCTAACATCGGCAGCTATGACTGAACTGCCGAAGATCGGCCGGCCCGCCGAGCGGGCGCTGGCCGAAGCGGGCTGCCGCACGCTGGAGGACGTCACCCGCTTCACCGCGAAGGAACTGCTGGCCCTGCACGGGATGGGGCCCAGGGGCGTCCGCATCCTGACCGAGGTGCTGGACGCGCACGGCCTGTCGTTCCGCGATCCCGATAAGATCGAGCGATGACCGAAATGACCGAAACCGCGGCGGGCTGGCTGTCACCTGAGGAGCTCTCGCTCATGCGCGAGCGCCTGCCGATCCTCTACGTCGACGCCGTGCCGGTCCGCGCCGACGAGAACGGCGTGGTCACCCACGTCGGCCTGCTGCTGCGCATCGGCGCCGACGGCACCGTCAGCCGCGCGCTGGTCTCGGGCCGGGTCCTCTACGGCGAGCGGGTCCGCGACGCGCTGCTGCGTCACCTGGAGAAGGACCTCGGCCCGGTCGCCCTGCCCCGTGTGCCGCTGTCACCCCAGCCGTTCACGATCGCCGAATACTTCCCCACCCCGGGGGTGACGCCCTACCACGACCCGCGGCAGCACGCGGTGTCGCTCGCCTACATCGTCCCGGTCGCCGGCGACTGCGCCCCCCGCCAGGACGCCCTCGACCTGGAGTGGTTCACCCCCGAGGAGGCGGCCTCCCCGATGGTCCAGCAGGAGATGACCGGCGGTCAGGGCACCCTGCTGAAGCAGGCCCTCGCCCACGTCGGGCAGATCGTCTGACCCTCGGTCACCGTGGCTGGTAGCTGCACCGGGCCCCCGTCCTGACCGTGGCCCGCAGCTCGGCGGCCACCGTCTCGTCGAGTTCCTCTATCCGGGCCAGGGCCCGGCGGATCGCCTTGCCGACCGCCACTCTGGCCCGCTCGCCGTCGCCGGTGAACGCCCGCGACCGGCCCCCCAGCCCGGTCGCGGCGGCCAGTTCCCCCGCCAGCCACGCGTGTTCGGCGCGCAACGCCGTCGCCCCCGCCGTGTCGGTCAGCGCCTCGCGCTCCTCGATCGCCTCCTGGAGGCGGGCCAGCCGCGTCTCGTAGGCGCGGCGCGCGGTCGCGTCGAGCACCGGCTGGTCGGGAGGCTGGTCCGGGACGCCGGCCAGGTCGGCGGCGGAGACCTCCCGGCCCGGGTTGGCGATCAGGACCGCCAGGTGGCCCATGCCGACGCTGTGCTCCACCGTGATCGAGCGGCCGCCGAGGTCGAGCCGCCAGTGGCGGCCGTGGCGGCGGGCCGAGGCCGGCGACGGGCCCGGGGAGCGGCGGGCGACCGGGGGCGGGAGTTCCATGCCCAGTTCGGCGGCCTCCTTGGTGGCCAGCTCCAGTTCCCGCAGCGCGGCGTCGTCGTCGGGGCCGTGCCGCAGCGCCAGCGCGTGGCCGAGCCGCCAGCGCGACAGCACGGCGGCGGGCCAGTGGCCGAGGGCCAGGTTGTCGCGGACCGCGCACTGGAAGTGGCCGATCGCGCGGTCGAGGCGGCCCACGGTCAGGCTGGCCACCCCCAGCGGGTGGTGGGCCGAGCCCAGGCAGGTGACCCCCAGGCTGGCGATGACCGGGGTGCCCTCGTGGGCCCTCAGCAGGTCGTAGACCTCCGCCGAGACGGTCTCGTCGCCGAGGAGATGGGCGGTCTCGGCGACGCCGTACATGGTGTAGAGCCAGGAGCTCGACCGGGGGAGGGCGGCCAGGTCGCGGCCCCGGATGCGGGCCAGCATGCCGGCCGCCAGGCGGTCCTCCCCGGCGGTGGCGGCGGCGATGGCCAGGCCCGCGAAGTAGCTGTTGTCGACCGCGCTCAGCACGGGGGAGTCGGCCTGGTCGTGCATGAGGTCCGTCAGTTCGGCGATGCGGCCCTGGAACCAGCGGATGGTGCCGAGCTGGCCGCCGTACCAGCCCGCGGCGTCGCGGTCGCCGGCGGCGGTGCCGCGTTCGGCGCTGGCGGTGGCGAGGTTCTCGGCGTGGGCGAACCGGCCCTGGCGGATGGCCAGCATCACCCGGATCGCGCTCGCGATGAACCCGGCCGCCAGGTGGGGGCTCCGGTCGAGCAGGGCCTCCAGCTCCCGCAGGCCGCGCTCGGCGTGGGGGTCGCCCGATAAGAACAGGTCGACGGTACGCCACATCACGCCCATCACCGTGTCCCCGCGACGGCCCGTGCGACCGGCGTGCCCGATGAGCTCCTTGGCCAGCGCGAGGCGCGTCTGACCGTGGTCGGGGCCGAGCAGGCAGTGGTGGGCCAGGCTGAGCGCCTCGACCAGGGCGACCGGCTCGTCCGCGGTCCGGGCCTCGGCGAGCTCCCGCATGATCGCGTCATGGGTGCCGTGGCGGTAGTCCTCCTCGCCGGCCAGCCGGATGCGGAGCCGTCGCGCCAGGTCGGAGCCGGGGTCGGCGGCGGCCAGGGCCTGCCCCTGGCGGGTGCGCACGGTCGACTCGGCCTCGGCGGTGCGGTGCTCGTGCACCCAGACGCCGCCCAGCCCCAGGGCCGACCGGGCCATCCCCTCATGGTCCCCGTCGCCCTCGGCCCGCCGCCAGGCCAGCTCGAACCACCGGCGGGCGGCCCGCAGATCCCCCTCGGCGTGCAGTGCGTGTTCCCCGGCCGCCAGCGCCGTGCCCCGTGCCTGGCGGTCCCCCTCCTGGGCCATCCGCGCTCCTTCTCGTACGTTTCATCGCGTACGTGAACAAGTGATAGACCTTCCGCTTGCACCAGCCTTTCTTGGTGCTTGACCGACCTGTCCGTCAGGTGATGTCAAGCCGGTCGATAAGGGTGTCGTGCGTGCGGAAGGTCAGGGTGCCCGGCCCGTTGTAGCCCTCGCCGGACACGGTGACCGCGACCGTGGTCGATTCGCCCGTGGTGCGCGCCCCCGTCACCACGACCGTGGTGCGGGCGCCGATGTTCTCCCGCTCGTTCCATTCGGCGATGCGGTCGCGCCCCTCGAACGTGCGGCCGAAGACGTTGACGACGGCGTCCTCGGCGAACGCCCCCAGAAGAGCGTCGCCGTCGCCCCGGTTGGTGGCGTCGATCATCTGCTGGATGGCGGGTAGAAGCGGATCCATCGCGGTCCTCGCTGTGTGGTCGGGTGATGTGTCCTTGTGGGCCACATCCCCCGCTGACGAGGACGATATGCCGGTTATGAAGACCGGTGAACGTGGCCGGCCGCCATACCCGCCGCTTCTTTTGTGGCGGTGGCATACGCCACACTCCGCCGCCGACCGGGGACGAACGCCATGATCAGCGCCGCCAGCATGGCGGCCACCGCTCCCAGGATGAACGTCAGCTTGAATCCGTCAAGGGTCGGCACGAGGGTTCCGGCGAACGGCTGCGTCATGTGCGCCAGGGCCACGCCGACGACCGCGCTGGCGGTGGAGGTGCCCACCGAGCGCATCAGCGCGTTGAGGCCGTTGGCGGCGGCGGTCTCGGTGTGCGGGACGTTCGCCATGATCAGGGCCGGGATGGCGGCGAACGCCAGGGCCATGCCGGTCGAGGTGATCATGCTCACCACGATGAGCTGCCAGGGGGCGCTCAGCAGCCACAGCGCGGCGACGTCGCCGGCCGCGAAGACCAGGGCGCCGGTCATCAGCGAGACCTTGGCGCCCTTCCAGGCCGACAGCTTGGCCGACAGGGGCGACACGAAGATCATGACCAGGCCGCCGGGCGCCATGCACAGGCCCGCCACGAGCATCGTCTGGCCGAGCCCGTGGCCGGTGGCGGCGGGCAGCTGGAGGAGCTGCGGGATGGCCAGCGCCTGGGCGTACATGGCGAAGCCGATGCAGATCGAGGCGATGTTGGTGAGCAGGACCGGACGCCGCGCGGAGGTGCGCAGGTCGACCAGCGGCCCGGGGCGGCGCAGCTCGTAGAGGCCCCACACGACGAGGATCACCAGGGCCGCGCCGAACAGGCCCAGCGTCAGCGGGCCGCCCCAGCCCCAGTCGCCGCCCTTGGTGATGGCCAGCAGCAGGCAGAGCAGCCCGGCGGTCAGCCCGATCGCGCCGGGGAAGTCGATCCGGCCGCCGCTGCGGTCGCTCGACTCCGGTACGAGCGTCCACACCATGATCATGGCGATCAGGCCGAGCCCGGCGGCGCCCCAGAACAGCAGGTGCCAGCTGGCGTTCTGGGCGATGGCGGCGGCGGCCGGGAGGCCGAGCGCGCCGCCGACGCCGAGGGAGGAGCTCATCAGGCCCATCGCGGAGCCGAGCCGCTCGGGGGCCAGTTCGTCGCGCATGAGGCTGATGCCCAGCGGGATCACCCCGGCCGCGCAGCCCTGCAGCGCCCGGCCGACGATCATCGGCACGAGCGAGGAGCTGAGCGCCCCGACGACCGATCCGGCCACCAGCAGGCCGAGGCAGATCAGCAGCAGCCGCCGCTTGCCGAACATGTCGCCCAGCCGCCCGGTGAGCGGGGTCGCGATGGCGCCCGCGAGCAGGGTGGCGGTCAGCACCCAGGTGACCGACGCGGCGTCGGTGTGGAGGTATCGCGGCAGTTCGGGCACGATCGGGATGACGATGGTCTGCATCACCGAGACCACGATCCCCGCCGACGCCAGTGCTGTGATGATCGCGCCGCCATGGCGAGCTGGGGGAGTCACGTGGTGCCTTTCCGTGCAAGGTCGGATTGCATCCTATTCATGTCGCTTTTGCACGGTTCGGCCCGGGTCCCTCCGTGTTGGCCGATCGGCCGTCTTTCTCCGTGGAACACCTGGTGAACATCCTCACCAATGTCACCAAAAGCAATCAGGTCGTGAAAACTACTTAAGTCAGCTGTAGTCTTCTGTCGACAATTCGAATATGTCCATACGGGTGGGAGGGGTCGTGGCCGACGTACTCACGGAATCTCGCCGGAGCGTGGCCGCCCGTTGGCGGGAACGCCTGTTACAGGGGAGCCGCCACGGAAAGCGCCACTGGGCGACCAGGACGGTCTACTACACGGCCTGCCGCGAGGTGGCCGAGGCCGGCGGCCGGGTCGGCAGGGAGGTGCTGGACGTGTCGGGGGGCTCGACCAGCACGTTGTACACGGTCGTGGGGCCGAGGGCGCGGCATTCGCTCGCGGCGGCCTACGGCGAGGAGTTGCCCGACTGCTTCGGGCGGGTCGACGCGCTGACCGAACTGGCGCGCGAGACCGTCGTCTGGACTTTCTGGCCCTATCGCGATAGCTGGCTACAGATGCTGGAGTCAGGACCGGGCGGGCGGATGGCCGCCGCCGAGGGCCTGGTGCTGGCGGTGGCCGACTTCGCCGCCGATCACCCGGGGCTGCTGAGGGCCACGGGGCTGGAGCCGCCGGTCTGCGCGGTCGAAGACCTGATGGCGGTCTTCGGTCGCATGGCCACCGCGCGCGACGTCTTCTGCCTCCTGCAGGACGTGATCATCGACGCGACGCGCGGGCTGCACGTACCGGCGGAAGTGGTCCTCGACGGGGTCCGGCCCAAGCTGGAGGCGCGGGTCCCGGTCGTGGAACGCGCCAACGAACCGCTGCCCGCGCTCGCCGACGCCGTCGTCGGGCTGCTGTCGGCCCGGCTCGACCCGCCGCAGCGGCGGGCCGCCGCCGACCTGCTCGAAGCCGCCGCCGAGGCGCTGCGCCGGACCATCAGGACGGAGGGGCGGGAACGTGACAACGGCCCCCGTGCGGCCTGACGGGCCGGCCCGGCCGGCCGACCGCTCGTGGATCGCC
>NZ_SZQA01000003.1 GCF_005233835.1 Herbidospora galbida
CGGCCGGTCGCGGCCCGCGCCGCCCACGCGCCATCCACAGCAGCTGGTGTAATCGTGGAGAAGCTCTTCCCAGCCTGAGAAGCGATCGTCCGTTTGGCGAACTCCGACGTGTCTTTCCAACTAACGTCATTCGCCGCCAGTGTTGGCTTTAAGGCGCGCCTCGCGTCCCCGGATCCAGCTCATCTGGTTCCGGTTGCGCTGGCTTAGAGCCCTGACTCCACTGCGGGGTCAGTCAGTGGTCAGGGCCTGCATTAGGTCGCCGACCGGGGGTTTCCGGGAGCGCCTTGGCGACGTCGGCCAGGGCGACCTTGCCGACTAGCCGGTGCGCGTCCATTACCAGGCAGCGGACCTTGTGGGAGCCCATTGTGTGCAGGATCTCGCGGGCGTCGTCGTCGGCGCTAATGGTCACGACCTCGCCGCCGCCCAGCTTGCCAGCCCAGCATGACTTCGGGTCCTTGCCCTGCGCGATCACATTGATCACGATGTCCGACCACCATGTGGAGGGGGTGTCTTCATGAGGAATACGACCACGCCCCACACAACCGGTGACCCCGCCGCCACCTAGGGCGCCGGAACTGCGAAAGCCTCGCACGAGACGGGGCGCAGAAAGGAGAACCTGCTCGCTGCCTTGATCGACAGGCGTACACCTCGCCGGGTCTGGACGAATCTAGGCGGCATACCAGGAGCGTTCCAGAAGTGACCTCGCTCACAGCCGAGATCGATCAACCAGCTCCTGACGTCCGCATATAACACCAAGTGAACCTCGCATCACCTATGTCCCTTTCCGTCACTCTTTTCCTTTTTCTTATCTCCCGGCATTATCCCCCCTGTCGTCTGACAAAGTCTTCGGTGTTGAGGGGTGTCCCGTGATCAGGGTGCGAAGCAGGATCGCGGGAACCGCGCTCGCGGTTGTCGTGTCAATGTTCGTCTCGACGATCGGTGTCCCGGATGGGCTGGTCACGGCCGCCTCCGCCGCCGAGTTGCCGGAGCCGATGACGGAACCCTCAGTGGAGGGCAGGCCCGTCGCGGCCGCGACGGTTGTCAAGGGCGCCGAAGACGCCCCGGCTGAGGCGAAGCCGCCGGCGCCGGTCTGGCCCAAGGCGGGCAGCGCTGATTTGGTGGTCCCCGCGGCGGGCGCGCAGGCGGTGGCCGCCGCCGGGTTACCCGTGAAGATCAGTGCTCCCGGCCCGTTGGAGCGTGCCGTCGGTGGTGACAAGGCGCCGACCCAGGAGGCCAAGCGCATCGCGACCGCAGCTGCTCCGGCCAAGGTCCGGGTGGAGAGCCTCGGTCGCGACGCTGCGGCGAAGGCGGGCGGTGTCGGTGTGGCGCTGCGTCTGTCACGGGCCGATGGGGGCGGCGAGCGTGCGCCGGTCACGGTGAGCGTCGACTACTCGGCCTTCCGTGGCGCCGGGAAGAGGGGATCCGCCTCCTTCCTGACGCTGGTTGAGCAGCCCGTGTGCGTGCTGGAGACGCCGCTGACCGACGACTGCCGGTTGAAAGCCGCCGGTCAGCGGCGGCAGTTGCCGGTCGTCAATGACGTGAAGGCGGGCACGTTGACCACGGTCGCCGAGGCGGGTTCGGGAGAGTCGGTCCTGGCGGTCGCCCAGGCCGCGGCGGCTACCGACGGCTCGTCCTCGGGGTCGTTCGCGGTGACCGACCTCAAGCCTGCGGGCGACTGGCAGGTGGGTTTGTCGGGTGGGGCCTTCTCCTACTCCTATCCGATCGCGGTGCCGCCGCCGCTGGCGGGCAAGGCTCCTGACCTGGCGCTGAGCTACTCCTCCTCGACGGTCGACGGGATGACGTCGCTGACCAACAACCAGAGCTCGGCCGCGGGTCTGGGCTGGGACCTGGAGACCAGCTATATCGAGCAGTCCTTCTATGACTGTGAGGACTGGTGCTGGGACACCGGATCGGCCGAGGACTGGGAGGACACCTCGGTGGTGCATCTGACGATGTCGCTGGCCGGAGTGTCCACGAAGATCGTGAAAGACAAGACCAGCGGCACATGGAAGACGGTCGAGGACCACGGCTGGAAGATCGAGCAGATCGCCTCCGGCGCCGAGTCGGCCAAGCCGTACTGGAAGATCACTACGCAGGACGGCACCGTCTACCGCTTGGGTTACCGCCGCGACGCCAGCCTGCAGATCCCCTACTTCGCGCCGGAGCCGGGACAGCCCTGCCACCAGTACTGGGTGGAACTCGGGGAGGGCTATGCCAGCACGGTGTGCACCGCTCCGTACCGGTGGATGCTCGACCAGGAGGTCGACCCCCGAGGCAATGTGATCGACTACGCCTACCAGCGGGGAACCGACGCCTACTGCTCCAACCGGCGGCAGTTCTCCAACTGCTGGCTGGACTACGACACCTCTGCCGTCCTGTCGTCCATCAGCTATGGCTGGAACGTGAACGTGGCTGGGTCGGCTCCCACCGCTCGGGTGCAGTTCGGCCTGAGCTCCCGGGTGATTGGTGGCGACAGCGACCTGCCTGACTGGGACCTGTGCAACGACTTCCACCCGTGTGGCGACAACATGATGTTCTATCTGGACAAGCGGATCACCTCGATCACCACTCAGGTCGCCGCCGGGGCCGGATGGGCCGATGTCACCCGCTACGACCTGACGCACAAGTACGTGCAGTCCCCAGATGAGCTGATGCCGGTTCTGTGGCTGGACCAGATCAAGCAGACGGGTCTAGCCGGGAACGGCCCGGACATCGCGCTACCGCCAGTGAAGTTCACCTCGGTGCTGCAGGACAACCTGTACAACATCTTCGATTACGGCCGCTCCCGCCTGCCGCGCCTCAGCGCGATCGACACCGAACTCGGCGGACGTACAGAGATCACCTATGGGCTTCCCTCGGGCTGTGATCTTGAGACCACCAGTAACCCTGACACACGCGACGATGAAGGTAACGACTGTTACTGGATCTACCAGGGCGACGTGTGGGAGGGCAACGGGTTCGTCCCGGCCGGCAGCATCTGGCTCAAGTATGTAGTCACCAAGGTGACCGACAAGGACCTGGTCGGCGGCTCGCCCGATCTCGTCACCAGCTATCAATACGTAGGCACTCCCGGCTGGACTCGGCCCGAGCGTGACCCGCGGGCGCTTCCCTCACTTGTTCCTCAGTGGACCAGATACCGCGGTTATCCCACTGTCCGCGTCCTCAAGGGAACTGGCACTGATCCTGCCGGATACACCGCGACCAGTTCTACCTTCTTCCGGGGCATGTACGAGGATCGTATTGGCGGCTTCGGGCTCGCAATCCGCGGCACCCAGGTCACCGACTTCGAGGGCAACTCCTTCCCCGATCGCAAGCTCCTGGCCGGGAAGCCGCTGATGCAGCAGACGCTGCGCGTGTTGACGATGAGCGGTTCGACCCCGTCGACGTTCGCCGAGGAGGGAGGTGCCCGGTATGAGTATCAGATCGTCAGCTCGGGCAACGGCCCCGACGCCGACGACCCGGCCTATGTGAATCAGACAAAGCACTCAGGCCGAGAGAAGGTCACCTCCGGCTGGCGCTACAGCGACAAGGTGACAACTTACGACTCGGACGCGCTGCCAATTCGCGTCAACGACTACGGCCAGCGTGGTCTGTCGTCCGACAACGTCTGCACCAGCACGACGTACGCGAAGAACACCAGTGGTAGCGCGTGGATGATCTCCTACCGGGCCGCCGAGGAGCGCCGCAAGGGCGACGACTGCACGTCGGGTGAGTTCATGGGCCGCACGGTCACCCTCTACGACGGCGCGACCAGCGAAGCCACAAACGCACCCACCAAGGGAACTGCGACCCAGAATCGCTCTTACACCAGTGTCGCCGAGTTCACGTCGACCAAGGTGACCTACGACGGGTACGGCCGCACGGCTTCCTCGACTGACCCGCTGAACAAGACCACGACCACGACCTACGCCCCAGCCATCGGCTGGCCCACAGGCGGTGTCGCAGTCACCAACCCGCTCGGGCAGACGACCAGCACCTGGGCTAACCCGGAGTTCGGCCAGCCGATCGGCACGCGTAACGAGGCCGGGTACGACACCAACATCGACTACGACGCGCTCGGTCGCACCGTTGCGCTGTGGACCCCCGCCCAGCCGAAGACCGGCGGGGTAGCGGCAGCGATTGCGGCGTACGTGATCCCGGTCGACGCCTCGGGCGTGGTGAACGGACCTGTGCGCACGGCTCTGTCAAAGCTCCAGACCGCAAGCACGTACGTGACCACCTACACCTACGATGACGGCCTGGGTCGCGCCCGCGAAACGCAAGTCGCCTCTCCAGCGGGCGGCCGGATTGTCAGCGCCACCGTCTACGACTCGCGCGGGCTGACCTCGGCCACCGGCAGTGCCGTGCACAACAGCGCCGCACCCGGCAGCGGGCTGCTGAACGCCGCCATGACGACGCTGCCGCAGTGGACCAAGCAGATCTACGACGGCGTCGGCCGTGTGGTCGTCTCGGCCGACATGACCGGGATGAGCGAACTGCGCCGGACTACCACGAACTACTACGGTGATCGGACCGAGGAAATTCCGCCCGTCGGCGGCAAGACCGTCAGCTACACCGACGCCGAGGACAAGGTCACCAAGATCGAGGAGTGGCTTACCGGCGCGGGCACCGCCCCCGCCGCTCTGCAGGGCCCAGCCCTCACGCAGGCAGCCTCGAGCATGTCATCGGCGAACAGGGCCGTCACCGGCCGCACCCTGCTGGACGACCGCACGACCATCGACTCCCAGACCTTCCGCAACCCTGACGGCACCTTCACCACCGAGTACTCCTCCGGTCCCGTCCGGGTGAAGCAGACCGACGGCAACTGGGCAGCCATCGACACGACGCTGGTCGAGGTCGGCGGCGTGCTCAAGCCCAAGGTCTCCGCCGCGACCGTCGAACTGTCGGCGGGCGGGCAAGGCACCCTGGCCCGGCTGGAGGGAATGTCCGGCGAACGGTTCGCCCTCCAATGGCCTAGTACGCTGCCTAAGCCCCAGGTCAACGGCAACGTCGCCACGTACGTGGACGCGGCGGGCCCCGGCGCCGACCTGGTGGTAACCGCGCTGAGCTCCGGCTTCCGCCACGACGTGGTGCTGCGCAAGCCCCCAGCCCAGGCGATGGAGTACCGTCTGCCGGTCGTCGCCGAAGGCATGACCCTGACGGCCTCGGCCCAGGGCGCCCTGGCGCTCAAGGACGGCAACGGCAGGACCACGGCCTCCGCCCCCGCACCGGTGATGTGGGACTCCAGCGGCAAGCGCGGACGTACCGGGAAGATCTCCACCCAGGTCGTCAACGACAGCGGCAAGCAGGTCCTGGTGCTGCGGCCCGACCCGGCCTTTCTAGACGACAAGGCCACCGTCTACCCGGTGACCGTTGACCCGACGACCACCCTGCCGAACCTCACCGACACCTGGATCGGCACCACCGGACCGGACGGAGCGGACGTGCAGTCCGACCCCGACCTGTACGCCGGTAGCTACGAGAGTTTCCCCGGCTTCCGGACCTACGAGCGGACCTACCTCAACTTCAACACCGCATCGCTGGCCGGCACCACGGTGACCGCCGCCACCCTGACCCTGCGCAAACTCGCCGCCGACGGCTGCGGCGACAGCAACTCCGGCATCCGTGCCCAGCGCGTCACCGGAAGCTGGACCAGCGGCGGCATCACCTGGTCGGGGCAACCGGCCCTCACCACCACCGACCAGGTCACCACGAAGGACACCTCCTGCTCCACCACCGGTACCATGAGCTGGAACGTCCTGCCGTTCGCACAGGCCTGGGCCTCTGGCACCGCCAACTACGGCATCATGCTGCGCGGCGTTGACGAGACCACCAGCCGGCCCTTGTTCGATCGGGGCTTCCACTCCAACGAGACGACCTCCGGGTCGCAGAATAAGCCTGCCCTGTCGGTCACCTACACCCCCGCGGGCTCCACCCCGGCCGCGGCCGACCTCGCCGTCGCCCCCTTCCGGACCGTGTCCGGGACGACGACCGCCACCTCCCTGACCCCGCAGCTTGCGGCCACCGTCAGCGACCCCTACGGTGGCACGCTGACGGGCGAGTTCGAGGTGGAACACGATCTGTCGGTGCCCGCTCAGGGCAGCGGCCAGATCTGGAGCGGCAGCGCCGCCGGCATCACCGCAGGCCAGTCGGCCGCCGTCGTGGTCCCCGGCCTCCAGCAGGGTTGGCTGGTCAGATGGCGGGCCCGGGCGGTCAACCCCGGCCAGTCGACCACCTCGGACTGGTCGTCCTGGCAGACCCTGCGCATCGATCCGACCGCCGCGCAGGCGCCCACTTCCACCCCGATCGCCCACTGGAAGTTCGACGGCAACGGCGGCGAGGCCACCGGCACGTCCGGCCGCACCGCCACTCTGGGCGGGACCGCGTCGTGGACGACGGGTGTGTTCGGTGGCGCTCTGGAGGCGAGCGGCGGGGCCAACAGCGCCTCGACGCCGACGTGGGTGATGCGCACTGACCAGTCGTTCACGATTTCGGCCTGGATGCGGGTGGAGAACGCCAACGGCTGGTATGAGCCGATCCGCCAGGAGGGCACCAACAAGCCACCTTTCTATATGGGCATCAACCCCAGTGGCCAGCTCCAGATGGTGCTCAACGCCAGCGACACCGCTGGCGCGATCGCTTACGGCACCTGGTCGGGCAGCTATCCGATCAAGCGCTGGTTCCACATCACGGGCGTCTACGACAAGGCCAACGGCCGTGTCCGCGTCTACCGCGACGGCGTCGAGCAGGGCAACAACACCGTCCCGATGTCCGGCTTCCAGGGAAACGGCCAGGTCAAGTTCGGCGCCAACTACACCGGCCAGATCGACGACGTCCGCGTCTACCAGAAGGTCCTGTCCGCCACCGAGATCGCCGCCATCGCGGCCGGCTCTCCGGCGCCGGACAGGACCCCCGTCGCCGACCAGTTCAGTGCGACCAGCACCACCACGCTCACCCCGACCCTGTCAGCACGGGTGTCGGAGCCGGGCGGCCAGGTGGTGCGGGCGGAGTTCCAGGCCGAGCACGACGGCACCCAGGTGTGGACCGGTGCCAAGGACAACGTCACCTCCGGCAGCACCACCACGATCCAGATCCCCTCCGGCACCCTGCAGGACGGCTGGGAGGTCCGCTGGCGCGCCCGCGCCGTGCGCGGCGACACCTCCTCGGCATGGGGCGCCTGGCAGACCTTCACCGTCAACACCCCTAAACCCACCGTCAGCGCTCTCCAGCTGACTCCCTCTACGCTGGTCAGCGGCCAGACCGTGACCTCGACGGTGACGCCGCTGCTCAAGGCGACGCTGACCGACCCCGGCGGCGCGGCCGTGCGGGCCGAGTTTGAGGTCGAGCAGCCCCACGGCACCTCGGCCTGGACCGGCAACGTGGCGACGGTCACCTCTGGCGGCCAGGCGTCCATCACTGTCCCGGCCGGCGAACTGGTCGACGGCGTGGCGGCGCGGTGGCGTGTGCGGGCGGTCAATCCCAACGGAAACGTCACCGGGTCGTGGTCCTCGTGGCAGGACTTCGCCGTCGACACCCCGGACCCGGCGATCGGCAACCTCCAGACCGACCCTTCGGTGGTCTCCGGTACGGAAACCATCACCCAGACCCTCACCCCCAACCTACGCGCGACTGTTTCAGAACCCGGAAACGGCCAGGTCAAAGCCGAATTCGAGGTCGAACACGACGGCCAGCAGATCTGGACCGACACATCCGGCGACTTGGCCTCGGGCGCCGTGGCATCCGTCGGGGTGCCGTCCGGGGAACTGAGCAACGGCTGGACCGTCCGCTGGCGGGCCCGCGCCGTCACCGTCGCCACGGCGGCCATCTCCGCATGGTCGGACTGGCAGACGGTGAAGGTACAGACCGAGCCTATCGACCCCGCTCCTGCGGTCGGGGCGCTGCAGATCACCCCGTCCGAACTGGTCGCCGGTGAACGCGTCACCAGCAGCGTCACCCCGACCTTGGCCGCGCAGGTCAGCGACGCGGCAGGCGGGACGCTGCGAACCGAGTTCGAGATCGAGCATGACGGCACCCAGGTCTGGACCGGAGCCGACGCCGACACCCCCGCCGGCCAGCAGGCTTCCATCGCCGTCCCCGCCGGTGAACTGACCGACGGCTGGACCATCCGCTGGCGCGCCCGCGCACTGAACGGCACGATCGCCTCCGACTGGTCGGCGTGGCAGGACGTGCGCATCGACCGACCCGACCCCACGGTCAGCGACCTGTCGGCCACCGAATCTCTGACACCCGAACTCAAGGCCAAGGTCGTCCACCCCGACGGCGGGACGCTCAGCGCCGAGTTCGAGGTCGAACACGACCCGTCGGTCCCCGCCCAGGGAACAGGCCAGATCTGGGCAGGCGCCGACAACGACGTCCCTTCCGGGCAGACAGCGACGGTCACGACCTCCGCGATGACCGAAGGCTGGAAGGTCCGCTGGCGCGTCCGCGCTGTCACCGCCGACGCCGGGACCTCGGCCTGGTCGGCCTGGCAGCCGCTCACCGTCACCGACGGAACCTCTATCCCGACCGTCAGCGGCCCCCGCACCCAGCCCGCCGACTTCCGTACCCTCACCCCCGCACTGATCGCCACGTTCACCGCTGGGCGGGGCCAGGTGGACGGTGAGTTCCAGGTCGAACACGACCCTACGGCGACAGCCCAGGGGACCGGACTGATCTGGTCGGGTGATGTGACCGGCGCGACGTCCGGAAAGGAAGCAGCGGTTACAGTGCCGTCGGGCCTGTTGCAGGACGGGTGGAAGATCCGCTGGCGTACCCGCGCGGTGCGCGGAGCCGCCGCCTCGGACTGGACGTCCTGGAAGACCGGCATGGTGGACGCGCCGGAGTTCTACACGACGACGTTCGAATATGACCTTGCCGGTAACCTCACCAAGCAAACCGACGCCAACGGCAACGTGCGTATTTCCACGTATGACTTGCTGGGACGTCGTACCTCCGTAGAGGATCCAGACTCGGGAACGACGCGGCAAGGCTATGATGCGTCCGGCCGAGTGCAATGGACTATCGACGGAAACGGTCAGAAGATGTCATACGAATATGATGACATTGGCCGAAAGATCTCCCAATGGGTGGGGGAACTCGAAGGTGGCGAAAAAGTCACCGAGTGGTTGTATGACACCCTGCAGGCGGGGCAGCTCACTTCCGCAACCCAATACAACAACGGATCGGCCTATACCCAAGCCGCCAAGGGATATGACTCGAGTGGGCGCTCGACGGGTACCACTTTCACTATTCCCTCCACCGATGGGCAGCTTGCAGGCACATATGAGTTCACGACGACTTATACGACCAGTGGCGATATCGCCACCCGCACCATGCCGGAGGCAGGAGGGTTGCCGGCGGAAACGCTTACCAGCACCTATACGAATCTGGGGCTGGCGGATCGGCTGACCAGTGATTTTGGCGGCGGGTTCACCTATGTGGACGCAACCGGCTATTCCAGCATCGGGCAGATGGTCACGAGGAATCAGGGGGCGGGTGGAAAGGTCAAAAGAACGCTGTTCTGGGATCAGGTGACCGGCTGGCTCAACCGCCTCACTACTGTAAAAGACGGCAACACGTCCACGCCTGTATTGATCCAAGATGATCAATTGGAATACGCGCCGTCTGGCGAGATCTTGAGTGTTCTCGATGCGACGCAAGCTGTGTCCGGGAATGCTGGACAATCGGAATGCTTCAGCTATGACGGAACGAATCGTCTGGTGAGAGCATTTACCACAACTGCTTCGTGCACAACGGGGTTTGACGGCCAAGGGTACGCACCTTACGAGCAGCGTTACGCTTATGACGGCACGGGGAATATCACCTCTCGCGAGTCTGACGGCGCGTTGTCCACCTACATTTATCCGGCTCTGGGTGGTTCCGTAGCTCATCCGAATGCTGTTGCGGCCATCAGTGGCGAGGGCGTCGATACTTACACTTATGACTCGTCTGGAAATCTGAGTGCCCGCACGGTTGGCGGGCAGGCGGCCACGTTCGCATGGAACTCGCTCAACCAGGTGGAGACGGCCGCAACTGGTACGGGGTCTATCGAGATGGTATATGGCCCTGATGGGAATCGCCTCCTGCGTAGATCTCCTGATGGGACGACAACACTTTATTTGGGTGACATGGAAGTCACCGCCCGGGGTTCTCAGGTCACCGCGAACCGGAACTACGTCAGTTCGGATGGTTCTCTCATAGCCATCCGCTCGACGAACGCTCCCGAGTCCGGAGGCGTGACATGGATGGCAACCGGGACCCAGAAGAGCGTTCAGATCGCAGTCAGCGATGCCAGTGGGCAGCTCAGCCGGGTGCGATACCTTCCTTACGGTGAGCGGAGAGGCCAGACGAAACTCGCCTTCTCAGATCGAGGTTTTCTAGGCAAGGTAGAGGATTCAGGCTCCGCCCTCGTGCTTCTGTCCGCGCGCTTCTATGATCCAACGATCGGCCGGTTCATTTCTCCCGACCCCCTCGTCGCCAGCGACAAGCCGCAGTGGGCGAATGCATACTCCTATGCAGCCAACAACCCAATTGGAATGTCGGACCCGTCGGGCCTGTTTCCGGATCCATGCGCCCAGATGACTCCCACCCAGTGTTACGAATTCAAATCAAGAAACCATTATGACGGTAAATCCTGGGTGGCGAACCGACCAGCGACCGCGCCGTTCGTGACGAACCCGTCCTTGAAGGCGATCCTAGAGAACGACGGTATTTACGCTCGACCGAACAAGACATATCCGAATGGAGTCGTCGGCGACGGGACCGTGGCAGAAGGGCTCAAATATGAGTTCAGGAGCGGCCAGCGTATCAATGGGATATTCCATGCACAAAAAGCGGCTTCCCTTGCCGCTCGCCTGAGTAAATTGCTCGATGAGGATCGTGCCGCCGGCGGAACTCTGCTATCTGCTTCTGATAGAAAAGTCGCAATGAATGAATTCGGAAAGATTTGGAAGGTCCTGACGAAAGAGAGGGATAGAACTGGAAATGTAACGGCCTCCCTTAAGGCCAATCCCAACTCGCTGAAAAGTTTCACCACAACGGTAGAAAAATCTATGGAGCGATCATCCGTGAAGAGATTCACGGGGGAGAAGTTCACGTATGGCTATGCTGGAAAGCCTATCCGTGTTCCTCGAACGAGCACTGCTCGCTGGGGAGGGTTCCTAACCGGTATCGGCAAGATAGGAAATGCCCTCGGCTTCGTCGGAATCTTCTACGATGCCTGGCAATGTAGTGTTAATAATCAATGCCCCTACATGCCCGGACAACCGGATCCGGATCAGTTGATGGTATAGCGGTCATACTGGCGGATGGGGAGGCCGTTACGGCTCCGCCTGCCCTGGCCCCGCCTGCCGCTGATGGCGCGCGCCGCGTCCGGCGCGCGCCATCAGCGCGTGTGCCGACGTAACGACCTTTCCGGAGCCCATTCGAAGACGCAAGGGAGGTGCCTGCGTCAGTGCCAGCGTGAATACATTCGACGAACTACGCACTGATGACACGTGCGAGAAAGCGTTAACCCTAGAATGTGCCGGGATCCGATAAATCTCCCAGTTAGGAAGGTGAGCAGTGCCCATATTCGATGACTTCGCAAGCTATGTTCCATATATTCGCTCGAGAATTATTCAACACTCCCCGCAACTGGAAGCCGATGTCCTCGCGTTGGAGGAAGGCGATCCGGAACCTCTTCCATGGCAATATATGTTGATCGTGTCGAATGAGATGAGTCAATCACTCGAGGCGGGCGACCCGGCTCGCACTCGAAAAGTTTTGGGCATGCTTAAGGACTTTCTTGATTCAGGCGACCCGTTCATCAGGGAGCAGGTTGATTTGTTTGTTTTGGAAGGACTCTGGAATGCATTCGAGGAGATTCATGAGATGCTTCCCGAATGGCTTTCCCGAGAGATTGAAAGCACATTCTCCGGTGATTAATTCTGATACGGTGCGGCTTCTGGGTCCCCATGCTCCGCCATGATTTCCGGTAGTCGCCCCCGCGAGGAAGTACCACTTCAAACGACGCTGGATCCCATCCAGGCCATAGCGGTAAAAGGACAGTATCCGGCGAGCGAGGCGCCATAGGTCGGTCAAGCTGCACTGCGGTTGGACGACAGTCAGACTCCAAGTCCGGTGTGCACTGTTCGTAGCTAGAGTCGCGGTTTCACCTGTGGATGTCTTTGGATGTGAGCCCTTGCCTGGCCGCAGAGGACGGGGATTAAGTCGGGTACCAGATCGATGCGGAAAGCCAGGTAGGCCAGCAGCAGTCCGAGCCGGATCCGTCTGCCCCGATGGTCAGATACATGACGTGTCCCTGGCCGCCCGCTTCGGAGATGCGGGAGATAAGTCCTCCGCAGCCGATCACCTCGTCGTCGGGGTGTGGGGCGAGGATGAGCGTCCGCTGGTCAGCCCAGTTGATCGTCATACCTCGCCCCTTCGCGCCGCTGATTATGGGGTGGTGCGGTCGGAACGGCCTTCGCGGATCCACGCGTATACGCGGTCGATGCCTTCGGTGATGGAGAGCAGCGGGAACCAGCCGAGGTCATTCCGGGCTGCGGTCGCGTCGAGGGTGCTGCGCTGGAGTTCACCGAGTCGGGCCGGCGCGAAGGACGGTGCGGTTTCGCGTCCTGCGGCCTGGCCGATGTGCTTGATCAGGTCGAGAACGCTGGTCTCCCGGCCGGTGCCGATGTTCCAGGTGCCACCCTGATCCGACGCGTCGGCGGCCAAGAACGCGGTGACAACGTCGCCGACGTAGACGTAGTCGCGAGTCTGGGTGCCGTCCCCGTAGACGATCGGTTCCTGGCCCTCGTGGACGCGACCACAGAAGATTGAGATGACCCCCGCTTCTCCGGCCGGGTCCTGGCGGGGTCCGTAGACGTTACCCAGTCGAAGTGCGATGTGCCGGGTTCCGTAGAGCCGGTTGAACAGGGCCAGGTACTGCTCGGCGCAGTACTTGGCCGTCCCATAGGGTGCTTCCGGTGCCGGGGGCACCCTTTCGTCCGACGGGATGGGCGCGTCCATGCCGTACAGAGCGCCGCCGGTGCTGGCGAACACCAGGCGGGCGTCCACGGTTCGGGCGGCTTCGAGCAGGGTGATGGTGCCGCCGATGTTGACGGCGGAGTCGTGGGCGGGGTCGACGACCGATGCGCGGACGTCGATCTGGGCGGCCAGGTGGAAGACGACCTCAGGCCGGAGCTCCTTGATGACAGCGGTGACCGCTGGCGCGTCGGTGATGTCGATCTGCCGCAGGTCGACGTCTTCCGGCAGGCGTTCGCGTCGTCCGCTGGTGAGGGTGTCGAGCACGGTGACGGTGGCGCCTTGGGCGAGGAGGGCGTCGGTCAGGTGGGAGCCGATGAAGCCGGCTCCGCCGGTGACGAGTGCGCGCATGGCGGCGAGCCTAGGTCTGATCACGAGGTGACATCCGGTCGATCGTTGAAGACGTCGATGTCGGCGGCGCAGCGGAAGCCGATCGCCCAGGTGCTGTATGCCGGGTCGCAGGCGATGCGTTCGGTGGTGCGGACCTGCCAGCGCAGGTTCATCCAGCCGCCGCCGCGCAGGACGCCGTAGCGGCCTTGGGCCATGCGCAGGATCGGGTCGCACTGAACCTTGGGGTCGTACAACTGGTAGGTGTCGGCGACCCATTCGGCGACGTTGCCGGCCATGTCGGCGACGCCGAAGGGTGAGTCGCCGTCAGGAGAGAAGGCGCCGACCGGCGTGGTCGACGGTCGATGGGTGCTTTGACGCGCCCACCATTCGTGCCACTCCTTCAGGTCGCCGGCCTCTTCACCCACGCAGTTGACGAGCGCGGAGTCGAAGCGGGATCCCCACGGCCACTGCTGCCAGCGGGAGCCGTGCGCGGCGTACTCCCACTCGACCTCGGTGGGCAGGCGCTTGCCCGCCCATTGGCAGTAGGCCTCGGCATCCGCGCGGGCGATGTGGACGACCGGGTGGTGCTCGAAACCGGACAGGTCGCTTCCGGGGCCGGTGGGGGCCGACCAGCAGGCGCCGGGACGTTCCTCCCAGAAGCGTTCGCCGTAGACCAGGCCGAACCCGCGTCGTTCGGCCTCGGTCTCGTAACCGCTGTCTTCGACGAACCGGGTGAAGGCGGTGTTGGTGACCGGGTGGCGGTCGAGCAGGAAGGGATCGATCGTGCACAGATGCTTGGGCACCTCGTCGAGGAACCAGGAGCGGGGGTAGGACTGGGCACCTTCGAGTTGGTCCAGGTGCGCGCTGGGGGCGCCGATCGGCACTTTTGCGCCGGGGATGGCGATCATGTTCGTACTCGTCATGATCAGCCTCCCGCCAGTGCGGGGAGGACGATGATTTCCCGGTCGGCCGGCAGCTGGGTGCCCAGGCCGTCCAGTTCGCGGATGTCGTCTCCGTCTACGTAGACGTTCACCCAGCTCGCCAGCCGGTCCGATCCGGTCAGGACGCGTTGCCGCAACGGAGGGTGGGTTTCGGCGAGCCAGGCGATGGCCTCGCCGACGGTTTCCGCGACGCATGTCAGCCTCGCGTCTCCGATTCCGGCGGCCGTGCGCCATGCCGATGGGATGACGATGACGGTCACGGCCTCAGGCCGCCCGTCCGGCGCGGGCCCAGGAGACCGTGCGTTCGATACCTGTTCTCAGGGAGGTGGTCGGGGTCCAGTTCAGCAGCTTGCGCGCCTTGCCGAGGTCGGGGCAGCGAACCGAGGAATCCTGCGCGCGACCCGCGACGACCTCCACCGAGCCGGACCCGGCCACGTCCACGACGAGGTCGGCCAGCTCGCGAATGGTGATCTCTTCGTCCGAGCCCAGGTTGACCGGGCCGGTTTCGGCGGAATCGAGCATGGCGATCAGGCCGGTGACGAAGTCGTCGACGTAGCAGAACGACCGGGTCTGGATTCCGCCACCGTGCAAGGTGAGAGTGCTGCCGGCCAGGGCCTGGCGGACGAAGGCGGGGACGACGCGACGGTCGTCTTCGTACATGCCGGGGCCGTAGACGTTGAACGGCCGGATGATGCCGACGCTGAGGTCGTGCTGGCGCCGGTAGGCGAACGTGGCGGCTTCGGCGAAGCGTTTGCCCTCGTCGTAGCAGCCCAGCGGCGCGGTGGGGTCGACGTTGCCCCGATAGTCCTCGTGCTGCGGGTGTACCAGCGGGTCGCCGTAGATTTCCGAGGACGACAGGCACAGGAACCGGGCGCCGTTCGCCGCGGCCACGTCCAGAGCGTTCAGCGTGCCGATCGAACCGGCGCGCAGCGTCTCGATGGGGCGCCGCGTGACGACCTCGGGGCCGACGGGGATGGCCATGTGTACCACCGCGTCCACCGGGTCGCAGTCGATCGGCTCGATGACGTCCTGCTTCAGCAGCGTGAAGCGGTCGTGTTCCAGCAGGTCGTCCAAGGCGGGCAGATGCCCGGCGGACAGGTCGTCGAGGGCGGTGACATGGTCACCGCGCTCCAGCAGCGCCGTGCACAGATGGGTGCCGATGAAGCCGGCACCACCAGTGACGAGAACGTGTTGGGAGCTCATGGGTTCCTCTCGATACGAGACGGGGCGAGTTCGTACAGGTAGGGGAGGTGGCGGCGTCACACGGTGTTTGTCTCGTGCGACGCCGCCGGAGGGCGGGGGCAATGGCCATCCCCCGCTCCTCGTGTACGACCGAGCTCGTCAGCAAGGCCGTACGTCGGATGGCGCGGTCAGTGGGGCCGCAGGACGCCGGAGCGGATGAGGGCCATCTCCGCCTCGAGGACGGCTCGGCGAAGTTCTCGCGGAGTGGCGGCGGTGACGACGAGGGGCTTGTCGACCGGCCACTGGGCCATCGCGCAGAACTCGCGCTGCCAGGTCAGCCAGATCACCAGCCAACCCGCGTGTTCGCGGTTGAGTTCGTCGGCGAACTGATGCCCTGTGTAGTGGTCGATACGGCGATCTCGACGGGCGGAGCGAGATGAGCCCAGGTGGTGGCTGCCCTTGGGCCGCCGAAAACGCTCGATGGCTTTCCGCAGCAGCGTCACGACGCATGCTCCTCGCGAGCCCGCTCGGCTACCTGCTCCTGCCGGTTGATCTCTCTGGCCAGCGCGGCCAGGTCATCGGCGTCGACAGCGGAATCGGCACCCGCGTCCCTGGCAGCCTCGTCGAAGGCTTCCTTCCGCCAGGCCCACAAACGGCCGACATCGCTGGTCAGGTACCTCCATGTCTCGGGCACCTCGGGCGTGGGGCTGAGCATGGCGCGGACCTCCGGTGCGCGGAAGGAGATGGAGGGGCGTCGCGTTCCTGGCTTGACGGGGCGGCTCGGGGGCCGGTGGGAAGTCGGCCGAGTACGGTCCACGCGACGACGCTGAGCGGGCACCAACGCGGGGGTCTCGTCCGAGGGACTGACAGTCGTGGGAACGGTCGGCTGGGGAAGCGGCTGCGGTCCGGCCGCACGACGGGCGGCGAGGCGCACGTCGGCCTGGTCGGGGCTCGGCGGGACGTAGTCGTGGTCGTGCTGGTGAGCGCATGCGTGTGCGTACGGGGCGTGGCCGCAGGTGCCACATCCGAGGGGCATGGGCATCGATTGACCGAAGCAGACGCAGTTCTCCGACTGCGCAGTGCCTCGTTCGAGGGTCGCACTAGGGTTGGCCACGGGTCAGGGCTCCATCCTGATCAAGGGCTCGTTCGGTCGTTGCAGCGCCGGACGAGCCCGCCTTCGCGTGTTCTCCGTACAGGCGCAATTACGGAGAGTGACGAGTGAAGGCATGCTTGTAGACGGTCGAGTGCATGCGCTGGCTCGGTTGAGGTGAGGGTCTGGGGTTATGGGCTAAACGGCCGTGCCGGACATGATCCTTCGCCATAGGGCGTCGGCTTCTTTGCGGTCGGTCGGTGCGGTCTCAAGCTGTACGACGTTGAGGTGATCGCTCTGGTCGGTACGCCGGATCAGGTAGCTGCCACCGGCCATGAGCTGCTCGTACACAATCGGCTGGCAGTCGCAGGTCCAGGCGATCACATGCGGCTTGCGGGCGAACCGTTCCGCTGACTGCGCAGGTCGCCAGTGCACCTGCTCGGGTTCGACGCAGAAAGCCGGTGGGGGTGAGTGATGGTCACACGCGGACGGTTGCCCATTCATGGCCTTTCCTCGTGCTCGGCTGGGACCTGTCGTCGCTCGTCAATGGCCCGAGCTGAGGCGGGGGACTAAGGTTCGACGGGTCAGAAATGCCTTCCTGGTCGAAGATTCGCTCCGTCGCTGGCAGCGTCGAGCGAGCCCGCTCTCTACGGGGGTGCGCCTCATGAGCTGACCGTCATCCGTATCAGCCTGGGGTTACTCGAGCGTTCCATGAGGCGATTGTCTTGGGACTATAGTCGGACCTCGCCACCCTGCTGTCAATTATCCCAAGACAATTTCGGTAGAAGATAGGGTTGTGTGATGGCCGTGCACTCGCGTTACCTGGACCTCGCCGCGCAGATCCGAGCACGGATCGAAACAGGGGAGTGGGAACCAGGAGCCAAGCTTCCTCGTCTGGACGACTTCGCATCGGAGTACGGCGCCAACAGGGACACGGTCGGCCGGGCGATCGGCGTGCTGGAGTCGGAGGGTTTCGTCTGGGCTGTTCAAGGCCGGGGGATCATCGTCCGGCACGGCATGATGCGGTTGCGCAGACCGCGAGGGAACCTCGTGAAGCGGAACGTCGCTGCCGACGGTCCTGGCTACTCCTTCCCCTCGGCGTCGGGCCAAGAGGTATGGAAGCACCACGTTCCGGCCGCCACGTCGGTGGAGCCGCTGACCGATCCGAGGATCGCGAAGCTGCTGGGTGTCCCGGCAGGCAGCTCGGTGATGCGCAGGTTCCGGGTGACCGGGCCGGAATCCGAGCCGCCGTTCCAGATCAGCGTCTCGTGGATTCATCCGCGCGGGGTTGAGGACACTCCGGAGATCGGCGCCGCTGCGACCGGTCCCGGTGAATGGCTGCATCGGCTGGAGAAGGCCGGCCACTGGCCCATCAGCTGGATGGAGATTCACCGGGCTCGAATGCCGACGAAGGACGAGGCGGCCCTGCTGGAGATCCCCACCAGCCTGCCTGTGCTGGAGATCGTGCGCGTGGGGACCTCGGGAGGGGACGGCAAGCCCATCGAGGTGACCGAGTCCATCGTGGCCAGCGACCGCGTGGAGACCGTCCATGTTCTCCATCGCGATGAGTCGGCCCAGGAAGCGGGTGAACGATGAGTCTCATCGTCACAGCCGCCGCTCGAACTCATGTAGGTCGGGTCCGTCGGCGGAATGAAGACTCATTCTACTGCGGCCGGTCGTTGTTCGCCGTCGCTGACGGGCTCGGTGGCCACGTCGCGGGTGACGTTGCGAGCAACACGGTTATCGACGCCCTGCGGCCGTACGACAAAGAGACCGCAGCCGCGGATCTGCTCACCGTCCTGGGGCGGATGGTCTTCAAGGCGAACCAGGCGCTGCGCGAGAAGGTCGAAGCCGAGCCCGAGGCCGCGGGGATGGGAACCACGCTGGTGGCGATGCTGCTAAGCGGGTCGACGGCGGCGCTGGCGAACATCGGCGACTCTCGCGCGTACCTGCTTCGTGACGGCGACGACGCTGACGGCAAGCCCGAGGCGATCCCGATCACCGAGGATCACGTCTATGGCAACTTGGTCTCCGACGCCGACGACGTGCCCAACCTTCCGCCGAAGATGTCCCGTTTCCTCGACGGCCGGGCCGATGGCCGCTCACCCGACTTGAACATCCGTGAGATGCAGGCCGGGGACCGGTTCCTGCTGTGCTCAGATGGATTGAGTGCGGTGGTCCCTCCGGATCTCATTCTTGAGGCTCTGCGTTCATCGACCGATCCGGGTGACGCGGCCGATCAGCTTGTCTCGCTGGCGGTCGATCATGGCGGTCCTGACAACATCACCGTGATCATTATTGATGTGCGCGAGGCCTGACCGGCTCGTTCTCCGTAAGAACATTCGCCTCGCCGGCGGGCAGGTTCCGGAATGGGAGGGGCCGTCGCCGTGTGACAGGGGAGGTGGGCGGGGACGGCCGTCGCGGCGGCAGACGGGTTGGTCGGTGCCTCCGCCGCACTGGCCGCTGGAGAAATGACAGGTGTACACACTTCGCAGGGGCAGTCGAGCAGATGGCGTGCAGGTGGCGACATCACAGAACGTGTGCACGGCGTGTTTTGGCCATGGGGCGGGTGCGCGGCTTAATGATCATGGTCTGTTCCGTGGCTGTTCCGTGGAAGGCCGGAAGATAGCCAAAGAAGATGGAAGCGTCCGACAAGCGTTTGCCCTGCTCACAAGCTTGATCGAGGACTCTTGCCAGGTGATCGATTCCCGATGAAAAGATCACCCAGATCTACGAGGGGACGAACCAGACTCATCGGATGGTGATGGCTCGTCGGATTCTTAAGTAGGGCCTGAGCATCGCAGCTCTATTAGAAGTGGGCGCCAGCGGGTGGTGTCCAAACACTCGGAAGTAACTCTGTCGCCTGCTCATAGGCCCGCTTGAGAGTGGTGTGCCGGAGGGCCGAGGTTGCGCCGGTCTGGGCCATGAGTACTTCGCGCAAGGGATGAAGGGACTCGATGAGGTCGTTGTTGCGCTGTTCGAGCCACGGCATCCACGTCTCATGGGGGGCTCGATCCTGTTTCGCCTGGTTGCAGGACACGCAGGACAGGACCAGGTACCAGACCGCATCGACGTCGGGGCCGCTCCAGCTGCGGGTGAGCAGCTTCCAGGGAAGGACGTGCTCCACGATAGGTGTGGTTGTCGCCATGATCTGGTCGCAGTAGGCGCAGCGGCCGTCCCGGTATCCGTTGAGAGCGGCGACAACTCCGGTGACGCTCTTTCGGCGCCGCTTGGTCTGGAGCATCAGGTGCTGGGTTTCGGGGTCGTAGATCAGCAAGGGGCCCAGTACGCCGTCGGAGATGCCGGTGGCCCACGCCGTCTCCACCAGTCGCCAGCGGGCGGCGGTCTCGGCGTCGAGGTTCTGGGCGTGTACCGATCGGGCGATTTCCACCAGTTCTTCACGCAGTGCCAGGCCGGGGTTAGCGGTGTTCTTGCGCTGGTCTTCGTAGTAGCGCACCGGCGCCTGGTCGCGGCCGAGCCGAGAAAGGCGTCGATGACGTTGTTGAAGCCGAGCTGGACGGTTCGCCGATGCAGCGTGTCACGGTCGGGTTCGCCGGCGTTGAAGGCGCGGCAGGCATCGAGGAACTTACTGCTCGCCGAGGTGCCCTGGCGAGGCTGGCGCTGAAGGGCTTCGCAGAGCAGTTCGGCGTAGCGGGGCGCCAGCTCTTCGAGAGTGACGTGGTCGCGGCCGGTGGCGGCGACTTCCAGCAGGGTCGCGCCGAAGGCGAATTTGTAGGTGGCCGAGTTGGCGCCGTACAGCACGATGGCGCGCCATACGCTCTCACCGGTGACCACGCCGCGTCGGTAATCCACAGGCGCAGTATCGGGCAGAATGGTGACATCCTGAGCCAGGAGCAGACGATCATCTACGGCAAGCTGGTCCGAGACCGCATCCCGGAGATCATCGAGACTGAGGGATCGAAGGCCAAGGTGCGAGTCCTCGACGAGTCGGAGCCGGTCTCCGCGCTGACGGCCAAGCTCGTCGAAGAGGCCGAGGAACTGCGCCAAGCCCCACCCGGCGATCGCCTGGGCGAGCTGGCCGACGTCTACGAGGTACTGGCTGCGCTGGTCGGGACGCTCGGACTCACCGACGAGCAGGTCCAGGAAACGGCACGTCTCAAGCGGACTGAGCGGGGTGGATTCAGCCGCCGCCTGTGGCTTGAGGAAGTGTCATCAGTTCAGTGGGGCTTATCCGCCCTTCCCTCTCAGTTAGATGATCATAGATGATCAGGGGTGGACCTCATCAACCTCAGTGGCTCCATTGCGATGGGGCGACCTGTAGCGGACGCCGGCATCGCAACTCGGGTGGTCTAGGGGTGCGACCCATCCGCGACATGATCTTGTAAGTTTTGCAGGCCCTCTAGCCGTAGTGCCAGGTCAGAGTAAGCGTTGACAGCAATCAACAGTGGTCTTGAAAATCGCTAGGGGCGGTGACGTTCCTCGTGGGTTCGAATCCCACGCTCTCCGCTCAGCTTGGAAAACGTGGTCTGACCTGCCCTCGACGGCCTAGCACGGGCGTGCAACGGATCGCAGAAATAGAACTCGACGCGGACCCTGCGCTGACAACCCAGTTCGCCTGGCTCATCAGGCAGGGCCGCAGGTCACCGTCCCAGAGTGCGATACCGGAGGAGCACGACACCGTTTCCGAAGCGGCGTTCGTCGATGAGTTCGAGGTTGGCGCGCGCGTCGGTCGGTAGGGCCGGCTTTCCCCTGCCAATGAAAGTGGGCCAGACGTACAGCTGGCACTCGTCGACCAGGCCGGCCTTCAACGCCTGGGACGCGAGATTCGCACCCCCCACGGTGATGTCGCTGTCGGCCGCGGCCTTCAATTCGCGTACTGCGGTGGGGTCGAAGTGGCGTTCGATTCGGGTGTTGGCGGTCGGCGCGGTGGTCAGCGTCGTGGAGTAGACGACCTTGTTCGCTGTCTGCCAGGCCTTCGCGAGGGCGGCCATGGGGTCGGACTGTGCCGCCAGCGTGGCGTCGGTCTCCCATACGGCCATGGATTCGTAGAGGCGCCGCCCGTACAGGAACGTGCCGGCGGATTGCAGGAGTTCTGTGTGGGACCGGAACAGCTCGGCGTCACCCGGGCCGAAGTCGAAGGCGCCACGCTCGTCCTCGATGTAGCCGTCAAGAGACATGTTGGTCGCGTAAATCAGCTTGGTGAACGCCTCGCTGGGGCCTGCCAGGTGCGGAGTTTCCATTAGAGCTCCCGGTTGTCGGGGATCCGGTCCGTTGCGCGTTCGGCGGCCTGCACTGGGGCGAGGCGGGTGAGGGACGAGTCCCAGAAGCGCCGGTAGCGATCGATCCAGTCGGCCGCGTCGCGCAGTGGGGCGGCCTGGAGGCGGCTCCCGCGCCACTTGCCCGACCGTGTTCGCGAGATGAGCGCGGCGCGCTCGAGCACCTTCAGGTGTCGGGACACCGCCGGCATCGAGATGGAGAGGGGCGCGGTCAGCTCGGTGACGGTGGCGTCGTGTTCGGCCAGCGCGAGGAGGATGGCCCGTCGAGTCGGGTCTGCGAGCGCTGAGAACACCGCGCTGAGCTGGTCGGTGTCGGCCATCCGAAGCCTTCCTTCATTTAACCAACGTGTTAAATGAAATGGGACTCACGCTCTGCTGTCAAGGGAGCCGTAGCGTCGCCGCCGACTCCAGAGCGAGCGCGTGCACGAACGCCTGCGGCAGGTTTCCCCGATGTGTGACGTCGTACTCTTCGGCGTACAGCCCCGGTGGCCCGCAGGTGGCGCGGTTGCGTTCGAACAGGTGGGC
The DNA here is from genome assembly GCF_005233835.1 of Herbidospora galbida. GTDB lineage: Bacteria > Actinomycetota > Actinomycetes > Streptosporangiales > Streptosporangiaceae > Herbidospora > Herbidospora galbida. The sequence continues at coordinate 22,308 of NZ_SZQA01000003.1, forward strand.
CGCCCGGACCCTGTCCCCGCTCCGGTGAGCGGCGAGCGCGGCGACGAAGCCGCACAGCACGAAGGCGCCCTCGGCTTCGCCCAGCGGACGCCCGTCCTGCCGGTACCGGTAGAGGTATCCGTCCCGTTCGAGTTCGGCGTGGACGGCTGCGCGAGTGGCGACGATGCGGGGATCATCCAGCGGCAGAACGCCACGTACCGCCGGGTTGAGCAGGGCCGCGTCGACGCGCGGATCGTCGAAGGCCCGCTGCCGGCGGCCCGAGGGGTGCAGGCCGTGCCGTGTGGTGGCGGCGAGGATGGCGTCGGCGAGGTCGTTCCACCGCCTGGCCTGACGGGAGGGCGCGGTGGTGGCGGCGGCCTTCAGCCCGGCGGCACAGGTCAGTGTGGAATGGACCCAGTCCGCCCCACACACAGCGGGGATCGGTGGGGGTGACCGCATAGAGGCCTCCGCCGCCGAGGAGGTCCGCGAACACGGCCTCGCTGTCCCAGCGCGGGACGCAGAGCCATCCGATGTCGCCCACGGGCCGATGAGGGCGGCCTCGGTATCCGTCGGAGAGAAACGCGTATTGGCGCAGAGTCTGGGGAGTGAATCCATTCTTCATCGAACCACTCCTTCGCCATCCGGTCCTACCCTGACCAGGGAAGACGGCGATTTCGCAGCCGCTCTCGCCCGGCGCAATGACAGCTTCAAATCGGACAAAAAGGGCGTGTAGCGCTGGGGTGGCCGGGTACGCCGCCGCGAATACGAGGTCAGGGCGAGAGCGAGGGGACGCTGCTGATGACGGCGGTCGACCACGTGACGGCGCGGGCCTGCCGGGTGCCCACCCCGGAACCGGAGACCGACGGCACCCTCGGCTGGGACGCCACCACCGTCGTGGTGGTCGAGGTGAGGGGCGCCGGCGTGACCGGCCTCGGCTGGACGTATGCCGACGCGGCGTGCGCGTCGCTGGTGGAGGGCGTGCTGGCCGGGGTCGTGGTGGGCAGGCCGGTGCTGGACGTCCCGGCGTGCTGGACGGCCATGCGGCGGGCGGTGCGGAACCTGGGCCGTCCGGGGTTGGTGTCGTGCGCGATCTCGGCTCTCGACATCGCCCTGTGGGACGCGGCGGCGCGGTCGTGCGGGCTGCCGCTGTGCCGCCTGCTCGGCCGGGTGCACGATTCGGTCGCCGTGTACGGCAGTGGCGGCTTCACCTCGATGAGCGACGCCGACCTGCGCGCCCAGCTCGAAGACTGGGTCGGGCCGGGCCGCATACCGCGCGTGAAGATCAAGATAGGCGGGCCACGCGACCTCGAACGCATCGCGCTCGCTCGCGAGACCGTCGGCGCCGACACCGAGCTGTACGTCGACGCCAACGGCGCCTACTCGGTCGGCCGGGCCCGCCGGACGGCCGAGCGGCTCGCCGACTGGGACGTGACCTGGTTCGAAGAACCGGTCTCCAGCGACGACCTGGCCGGCCTGGCGCAGGTGCGCGCGAGCAGCTCCGCCGACGTCACCGCCGGGGAGTACGGCTATGACCTGCCCTATTTCGCCCGCATGATCGACGCCGTCGACTGCCTGCAGGTCGACGTCACCCGCTGCGGCGGCTACACCGAATGGCGGCGCGTCGCCGCCCTGGCCGCCGCCGCGAACCGGGACGTGTCAGCCCATTGCGCGCCCAACCTGTCGGCGCACGCCGGTGCCGCGACGGAGAACCTCCGGCACCTCGAATGGTTCGCCGACCACGACCGCATCGAGACGCTGCTCTTCGACGGCGTCCTGGACCCCACGGGCGGCGCCGTCAGCCCGTCGATGTCGGTCCCCGGCCACGGGCTGTCGGTCAAAGAGGACGTCGCCCGCCGCTTCGAACTCTGACAGGAGGAGACGATGGCGATCACAGGCCTGGTGGCGGCTCTGCGCGACCGGGTGGACGGGGAGATCAGGTTCGACGCGGGCAGCCGCGCCGCCTACTCCACCGACGCCTCCAACTTCCGCCAGGTGCCTCTCGGCGTCGTGGTGCCGTACACACCCGACGCCGGGGCCGAGGCGGTCGCCGTCGCCCGTGACTTCGGCGCGCCGGTGCTGTCACGTGGCGGCGGCACCAGTCTGGCCGGGCAGTGCGCCAACACCGCCGTGGTCATCGACTGGTCGAAGTACTGCGACGAACTCGAATCGGTCGACGTCGAGGGGCGCACCTGCGTCGTGCAGCCCGGCATCGTCCTCGACGAGCTGAACCGGCGGCTCGAAAGGCACGGTCTCCGGTACGGACCCGAGCCCGCCACCCACATGAACTGCACCCTCGGCGGGATGATCGGCAACAACTCGTGCGGCGCCACCGCGCAACGTACCGGCAAGGTCGTCGACAACATCGCCCGCCTGGAAGTGGTCCTCTACGACGGCACCCGCTTCTGGTGCGGGGAGACCACCGACGAGCAGTACGCCGCGATCGAACGCCGCGGCGACCCGAAGGCCGCGGTCTACCGGCGGCTCCGGGCGCTGCGCGACGCCTACGCCGGCGAGATCCGGCGGTGTTACCCCGACATCCCCCGTCGGGTCTCCGGCTACAACCTGGACTCCCTGCTGCCCGAGCACGGCTTCGACGTCGCCGGGCTGCTCGTCGGCAGCGAGTCGACCCTGGTCACCGTGGTGCGCGCGGAGCTGGAACTGGTGCCGGTGCTGCCCGAACGCACCCTCGTCGTGCTCGGTTACCCCGACATCGCGGCCGCCGCCGACGCCGTGCCGGCGATCCTGCCGTACGAGCCGATCGCGCTGGAGGGCGTCGACCACAAGCTGGTCCGCGACGAGCAGATCAAGCACCTCAACCCCGACGCCCTCGACGAACTCCCGCACGGCCACGCCTTCCTCATGGTCCAGTTCGGCGGCGAGACGGCCGAGGAGGCGCGGTCCCGCGCGGAGGCGCTGCTCGGCTCCGGTCACCGCGCCGACGTCGAGTTCCTCGGCGATCCCGTACGTGAAGACGAACTCTGGCAGGTCCGGGAGGCCGGCCTGGGCGCCACCGCCCACCTGCCCGACCGGCCCGACACCTTCGAAGGGTGGGAGGACTCCGCGGTGCCGCCCGAACGGCTCGGCGAGTACCTGCGCGGCCTGCGGGAGCTCTACCGGGAGTTCGGCTACGAGAGCGACACCGGCCCCGCGCTGTACGGGCACTTCGGGCAGGGCTGCGTACACACCCGCATTCCCTTCGACCTCTACACGGCCGAGGGCGTGGCGACCTACCGGCGGTTCATGGAACGCGCGGCCGATCTCGTCGCCGAGTTCGGCGGGTCGTTCTCCGGCGAGCACGGCGACGGCCAGAGCCGGGGTGAACTGCTGCACCGGATGTTCGGCCCGCAGATCGTCACCGCGTTCGGCGAGCTCAAGACGATCTTCGATCCGGACGACCGGATGAACCCCGGCAAGGTGGTCGCACCGGCCCGGCTCGACGAGCACCTGCGCCTCGGTTCCCACTGGGCGCCGGCCGAGCCCCAGGACCTGCGGTTCGGCTATCCGCACGACGGCGGCTCGTTCACCCAGGCGGTCAACCGCTGCGTCGGCGTGGGCCGGTGCCGTCAGCACCACACGGACGGCGGGCAGGTCATGTGCCCGTCGTACCAGGTCACCGGGGAGGAGGAACACTCCACCCGAGGGCGCGCCCGGCTGCTGTTCGAGATGCTCGACGGCCACGGCGACGAGACCATCCGGCAAGGATGGCGCTCCGAGGAGGTCAAGGACGCCCTCGACCTCTGCCTGGCCTGCAAGGGCTGCAAGACCGACTGCCCCGCGAACGTGGACATGGCCACGTACAAGGCGGAGTTCCTGTCCCACCACTACGAGGGCCGCCAGTGGCGCCGGCCCCGGTCTGACCTGGCTTTGGGCTGGCTGCCGGTGATCGCCGGGATCGTCGGCAGGCTCCGGCTGGGACCGCTGGTGAACGCCGTCACGCACACGCCGGGCCTGTCCCGTCTGGCGACCGCCGTCGCGGGCATCGCCGACCGGGAACTGCCGCTGTTCGCTGGAGAGACGCTCCAGCACTGGTTCGCCCGCAGGGGCCCGCGCGGCGACGGCGGCCTGGGGACGGTGCTGCTGTGGCCCGACACCTTCACCAACCAGTTCCACCCCCACATCGGGCAGGCCGCCGTGGAGGTCCTCGAAGAGGCGGGATGGCGGGTCACGATGCCGCTCGACCCGGTGTGCTGTGGTCTGACCTGGATCTCCACCGGACAGGTCGACACCGGCAAACGGGTGCTCACCCGCGCCGTGCGCCTGCTGGCGGAACACGTGCGGGCCGGCGGGCTCGTCGTCGGGCTGGAACCGAGCTGCACGTCGGTGTTCCGGGGCGACGCGCCGGAGCTCTTCCCGACGGAACAGGACGTGCGCCGGCTGCGGAACCAGACGGTCACCCTCGCCGAGCTGCTCACCCGGCACACGCCGGGGTATCGGCCGCCGAGTCTCGACGGGGAGGCGCTGGCCCAGGTGCACTGCCACCAGCACGCCGTGCTGGGGTTCGACGCCGACGAGGAACTGCTCGAAGCCGCCGGTGTACGACTTGAGCACCTGGACTCCGGCTGCTGCGGGCTCGCCGGGAACTTCGGCTTCGAACGCGGCCACCTGGAGGTCAGCGAGGCCTGCGCCGAACGGGTGCTGCTGCCCCGGCTGCGGGCGGCGGCCCCGGAGGTCGCGGTGCTCGCCGACGGGTTCAGCTGCCGTACCCAGATCCACGAGCTGGACAGCGGCGGCCATGAGGGCATCCACCTGGCCGAACTTCTCGCCGGCGGTCGCGCGCCCCGGCCCGGGCCGCCGCCGTCGTGGGCTCGCGCGGCGCTGTTCGCCGGGATCGCGGGCGTGTCGGCCGCGGCCGTCCGGGCGCTCAGCCCGCGAACGTCTCGGCGCCGACCGCGCTGATCGCGCTCTCGATGCTCCCGTGGACGGGAAGGCGGGCCGACATCCCCAGCACGGTCAGCACGTGCTCGACCTGCTCGCTCATTCCCGCGATGGCCAGGCGGCCCGGCCGGACGCTTCTGGTGACGAACGTGGCGATCAGGAGCCGGATCCCGGCGCTGTCGATGAAAGTGACCTGCGACAGGTCGAGGACGAGCTCAGAGGCGCCGGTGCCGATGATGCGCGCCCGCAGCGCGTCGGCGGTCATGGTGTCGAGTTCTCCGGACACGGCCACGACGGCGACGGTCCCTCGCTGATATGACGTGATCTCCATGACGATCCCCCTGTCCGTGGCCCGGTGGTTCCTGGGTCGGTCGGGTGCATGTCGGTGTCGCCATAATTCTGACCGTTTCGCCGACCAGGTTCAATCGCGGTCGACAGGCGTGACGTTTCAGGAGGCGGCGGCGGGTAGAGGCGCTTCCACTGGACGCCCTCACTCTCGGGGAGAGACATGCCGCTGAACGTCATCGATCTGATCATGGCCGACCACCGCGACGTCGAGATGATCTTCGAGAAGCTCAGGCGGGAACCGGAGAACCGGCCCGCCCTGGTCGCCGAGCTGGCCGCCAAGTTCGTCGCGCACGCCCGCGCCGAGGAGACCAAGGTCTACTCCGAGCTGGCCAAGGCCGCCCCCAGCGAGCGCGGCGAGGTGCACCACGGCGTCGAGGAGCACCACGAGGCCGAGGAGCTGCTGGCCGCCCTCATGGCGGCCGACCCCGACCGGCCCGAGTTCGCCACCGCGCTGGAGAAGCTGGTCAAGGCGGTCAAGCACCACGTCGAGGAGGAGGAGAGCGACATCCTCCCCGCCATGGCCAAGGCCATCCCCGCCGACAGGCTGATCAAGATGGGCCGGAGCTTCAGCCAGGCCAAGGCCGAGGAACTGGCCAAGCCGCCCAAGCCGAAGGGCCGCACCAAGGAAGAACTGGTGGAACAGGCCAAGGAGAAGGGCGTCGAGGGCTACAGCTCGATGACCAAGGACGAACTGGTCTCCGCCCTCGGGACGTGACCCGACCCATCGAACGGTTGTCAGGCCCGGCAGCAGCCGTCGGTGCAGTCGTTCCCGTCGGCCGTCGGAATCGGGGCGCAGCAGGCGTCGCCGCGCCAGGCCTCGCGGCCTTCCTTGACCGCCACGGCCGCGATGATCAGGGCGGCGATCGGGTCGGCCCAGAACCAGCCGAACAGGCTGTTCAGCGCCAAGCCGACGAGCAGGACGCCGGACAGGTAGGTGCACAGCAGGGTCTGCTTGGAGTCGGCGACGGCACTGGCCGAACCCAGCTCACGTCCGGTCCGGCGTTGCGCGTACGACAGGAACGGCATGACGACCAGAGACAGGCCCGCCAGGATGAGCCCGGCCGTGGAGTGTTCTGCCTCGCCCGCGCCGAGCAGGGCGCGCACGGCGTCGAAGGTCACGTACGCGGCCAAAGCGAAGAACGAGACCGCGATCACCCGCAGGGCGGTTCTCTCGCGGCGCTCGTGATCGGTGACGGAGAACTGCCACGCCACCGCGGCGGCCGAGGCGACTTCGACGATCGAGTCGAGGCCGAAGGCGACGAGCGCGGCCGACGAGGCGACGGTTCCGGCGGTGATCGCCACCGCCGCCTCGACGACGTTGTAGGCGATCGTGGCGGCGACCAGCCGGCGGATGCGCCTCTGTAAGACCGTGCGGCGGGTCACGGGCGCAGGGTCACTTCGTGGCCGGTGGCCTGGAGCAGCTGTTCGGCCGAGGCGAGCAGGTCCATCAGCTCCGGGCGGGTGAGGGCGTAGAAGGACTGGCGGCCCTCCGTCCGGTAGTCGACGAGGCCGCAGTCACGCAGGCACGCCAGGTGCTTGGACACGGTGGACTGGGCCAGGCCCAGCTCTCCGGTGAGGTCGATGACCCGGGCCTCGCCCCTGGTGAGGCGTTGCACGATGCGGAGCCGGGTCTCGTCGGCCAGGGAGTGGAACAGGGCGGCCGCCGGTGAGACCCCGGCGGCGATGTCCGCGCTGACGCAACGGCCCTTATCAATCGCCATAACGCGATGATAGCGCCGGATCGCGATGGGACGACCTCGTGACGAGCGCCGATTCGTCGTCGAGCCGCTCAGCCGTGTTCGGCGTGCCGCCCGTGGTCGGTGACCTGGGCGTCGAACCAGGCGTGCAGTGCGGTGATCAGCGACGCGTCGGTGGTGCGGTAGGTGATCTGGGCGCCGGTCGGCAGTTCGGCGTATCGGACGTCGATGGCCTCGTGGCCTCGCCGAAGCCGGTCGAGGCCCGGCATCTCGGCGCCGTGGATGGACGCGGGATCGCCATAGTCACCTCTGCTGAAGCGCGCGGTCTCCTCGGTCAGGTGCTCGCGGATCAGGGTGACCTGGGTGCTGTCGCCCGGGTCGTCGGAGGTGACCGACTGGACGCCGCCGGACGGCGACTTGGCGAAGCGATGCGTGGTGGTCTCCAGGTCGAACGGCATGACCTCCCGGCTTCTCGCCGCGATCTCGGCCTGCCGGTCTCGCTGGTCGACGGACACGTACACCCCTGCCGCGACGACGAGGGCGAGTGCGCCGGCGATCGAGAGGTGGCGTCGATTCCTAAGGTTCATCCATGGCCTCCGTGAGGATCGTCAGCGCGCGCAGCACGTCGGCGCGTTCGCTCTCGGGGACGCGGTTCATGACGCCTGCGAAGCGCTGCGCCCTGGCCTCGGCCAGCCGCTCGGCGGCGGTGAGCCCTTGCGGGGTGAGCCGGACCAGGACGCCTCGGCCGTCGTCGGGCGCCGGGGTCCGCTCCGCCCAGCCTCGGTTGATGAGCTGGGTGACGAGACGGCTGGTGCTGGACTTCTCCAGGCGGAGCCGGTGGGTCAGATCGCTTTGCCGCAACGCCCCGGCCCTGGCCAGTTCGCCCAGGGCGTGGGCCTCCGAGACCGGGATGGGCTGCCCGCAGGGGGTCTGGTCGGGCTGGTGGAGACCGAAGGCGCGCACGAAGCGAACCACGGCCTCCTGTAGTTCGCGATCAGCCAGCATGGTTCGACCATACAACCAGATAGTTGTATGGCACAACTAGTCGGACACGAGGCAGAACTCGTTGCCCTCGGGGTCGTGCATGACCTGGAAGGACCCCTGGGCGTCGGTCTGCAGCGGGCCCTGCTCCCGCGCGCCCCACTTCAGGGCCGTGGCGGCGGCCGCGGCGACGTCGGCTACCCGGATGTCCAGGTGGGCCCGGTTCTTGCCGGTCTTCGGCTCGGGCACTCGCTGGAAGGCGATCCGCAACGGACCACCGTCCACATATGACCACGAGGGGTCGCGGTGGACCGGCGGCGTGCCGAGCAGCTCGCCCCAGAACGCGGCGAGCGCGGCCGGGTCGGCGCAGTCGACGACGAGCTGGGCGGCGGTGCCGAGGGGGGCGTTCGCATGCGGCGTAGCTTAGGACCGGCGGCGTGCGAGACTCGCGGGATGAGAGCTGCCGCTTGCCTCTTGGCCGTGGCGGTGGTCGCCGGTTGCGCGTCCGTACCGGCGGCGCCCGCGGCGCCCGTCCAGAAGACTTCCGCGCCCACGATCGCGCCCTTGCCGGCCGGGTCGGCGGGGTGCGAGCTTCCCGCCGAGGACGCCGACGATCTGCGGGCCGCCGACGCCCGCACGGCGTGGCGGTCGGTCTGGGTGGACGAGGAACGCGGGTCCATGGGGCTGCTCGCGGCGGCCCCCGACGGGGCGTTGTGGTCGACGTTCTTCAGCGAGACGGAAGAAGACGGCGCCCTGGTGGGCAGGGACGGCGGGGTGCGCCGGTGGGACGGCTCCGGGTGGGAGACCTTCCAGATCCCGCAGGTCCGGCCGGAGCGGTCGCAGTCGAACGTGGCGGTCGCGGCGGCGTCAGCCGATCAGGCCTGGATGTTCGGCATCTTCAACGGCCGGTCGCCGAAGGAGACGGCCGGCTTCGTCGCCACGTTCGAGGGTGGCGGGTGGCGTTCGGAGCTGCTGGCCGAACCGGCCGCGCGATCGGTCGGCTGGGGCCTGACGGCGGCGCGTGCGGTGGACGGTGCGGTGTGGGCCGTGAACGGCACGGCCGCGGTGTCGTGGACGGGTCGGCAGTGGCGCCAGCACCCGATGCCCTCGGCGGCCGGGGCGCTGGGGTTCGGAGACGGGGAGCTCTGGGCGGTCAGTGGGGCCGACAACGCCCCTGCGGCGATGCGCTGGGAATCCGGGGTCTGGCGCCAGATCACCACACCGGCGTTCGAACCGCCCACGGACGTGACGCTGCCGCGTACCACCCTGAGCGACGTCGTGGTCGTCGGCGCCGACGACGTGTGGGCCGTCGGCGGGGTCTCCTGGCTGGTCTTGGGCGAGTACGACGACGACAACGAGCCGCTGGAGAAGGGTCACCCGCTGGCGCTGCACTGGGACGGGAAGGGCTGGACCTGTCACTGGGGTCCGTCGACCTCCACCCTCGGCCGGATGACCCGTTTCGGCGAGGCCGAGCCTGACGGCAGGGGCGGGCTCTGGGTGATCGCGCTGAGCGACCTGCTCTGGCATTTCGACGGAGAGCGCTGGACCCGCCATCAGGTGCCCGCACCGCCCGGCGCCGAGCCGAAGGTCTCCTCGCTGGCCTGGCGGCCGGGGAGCCGGGAGGTGTACGCGGTGGGATCGGTGATCTCCAAGAAGAGCGACGGCTCCGAGATCTCCCACGCCGCTCTCTGGCGCGCCTAAACGCGGGCCATCAGAAGGGCGATGTCGTCTTCGGCCGGCGCGTCGCCCACGAGGGAGTCGATCACGGCCGCGCACGCGCGATCGAGCGTTGTCGACTCCAGCGCCGTGCGGGCGAGCACGTCGCCGAGCCTGGCCATGCCCGCGTCGAGGTCGGAGTGCCGCGTCTCGATCAGGCCGTCGGTGTAGAGGGCCAGCAGGGTCCCCGCCGGCAGGCGCATGTCGTAGGACTGGAAGGTGCCCAGGCCCACGCCGATCGGGGTGCCGGCGGTCAATGAGGGATACGTCACCTCGCCCGACGGGCTCACGATCGCGGGCGGCGGATGCCCGGCCGTGGCCATGGTGCAGTGGCCGGTGTACGGGTCGTAGACGGCGTACAGGCAGGTGGCGCCCATGGCGTCGGGGGAGAGGGCGTCCTCCGTCATGAGGTGGTCGAGGTGGGTGAGCAGCTCGTCCGGAGGCAGGTCCAGGTAGGCCAGGGCGCGGACGGCGGTGCGCAACCGGCCCATGGTGGCGGCGGCGTTGATGCCGTGGCCGGTCACGTCGCCGACGACCAGGGCGATGCGGCCGCAGGGGAGGTGGATGACGTCGTACCAGTCGCCGCCGACGCCGTCGTGGGTGTCGGAGGGCAGGTAGCGCGAGGCCACCTCGACGGTGTCGCTGCCGCTCAGGTGGTGCGGCAGCAGGTCGCGCTGGAGGGCGAGCGCGGTCAGCCGCTCGCGCGTGTACTGGCGGGCGTTGTCGAGGCTCAGCGCGGCCCGCGTGACCAGCTCTTCGGCCACCAGCAGGTCGTCTCTGGTGAACGGCGCCGGGTTGGAGGTGCGGGCGAAGGCCGCGACGCCGAGCACGTCGCCGCGCGCCTCCAGCGGCACGACGATCAGCGAGTGCATGCCGGTGGTCTCGATGATCCGCGCGCGGTCGGGGTCGTGTTCCAGCCAGGTGCCGGGCGAGGTGTCCAGCACGGGCTCGAAGTGCGGGCGGCGCGACTGCAGGACCTCCACGAACGGCGATCGCGGAGGCACGAACACGGCCTCCCCCCGCTCCCAGAGCGACTCGGGCGCTCCCTCTCGCGCCGAGGCCACGCCCGCCCGCCGGAAGGCGGGGCAGCCGCCCTCCGTCGTGGCCAGTCGCCGCAGCGGCTCGGTGCCGGGCAGCATCTCCTCCGGCAGGTCGACGGTGACGAAGTCGGCGAGGACCGGAATGGCCAGCTCGGCCAGTTCCTGGGCGGTGCTCATGACGTCCAGGGTGCTGCCGAGCCGGACGCCGGCCTCGCGCAGCAGGTCGAGGTGGTCGCGCGCCTTGCTGTTGCTGAAATCGAGGGCCACCGAGCAGACGCCCAGCGGCCGGCCGTCCACGCCCGCCAGCGGCAACAGCGAGACGGACAGCAAGCGCTCGTCGCTCCCGTACGACCAGTGGGCCTCACGGTCGATGACGGGCCGGCCGTCGGCGAGCACCTCGCGCATCGCGTCCAGCACCCTTTCGTTGTCGATCCCGGGAATGACCTCGGTCAGGGAGCGGCCGATCCGGTAGTAGGGGTAGCCGTCGCGGAGCCGCTCGGCCGCCTCGTTGAACCAGACGCAGCGCAGGTCCCTGTCCCAGACGGCCATGGCGATGGGAAAGTTGCCGATGACCGACTCCAGCAATACGCCGGTGTCGGTCGACAGGTCGATGGTGACCGGAATGGCCGACACGAGCCAGGACCCCGGCCGGCTCTCGGCGTCGTCGCCCAGCGTGAGCGGCGCGGCGTCGGTGCGCACGATGATCACCTCGCCGTCCCGCCGCCGCACCTCCATCATTCCTCTGCGGGGCAGGAACGCGCCGGGCCGTCCGCCGTCGCCACCGAGCGGGAGGAGCGTGCCGATGGGGCGGCCGAAGATGTCGGCCGCGAGGTAACCGGTGAGCTTCTCGGCGGCCTCGGTCCAGCCGACGACCGAGCCCGCGTCGTCGACGACGGCGACCGCCGGGGTCGCCGCTCCGAAAACCCCTCCAAAGACACTGTCGGCTTTCATGCATTCACCCGTCTTCGGTGGGGGACGAGTTCGCTGCCAGGAATGTCAGACTAAACCGCGCCTACCTGCGCTTATGCAAACTTTGACCAGGCTTTGCGGCACATGTACGGTCACGCGAGGCCTGCTGACTAGCCGGAATAGAAGGCGTCGATGTTGGCGTGGAGTTGCTCCGCCAGGGGCGGCGCCGTGTACGCGTCGGTCACCACCTCGATGTAGCAGCCGCCCCTCGCCGACTGCGCCGCGTCCATGGCCCGGTCGAGCTCTTCCAGGGTGGTGACCCGGGCGGTCTGCCACCCCTCGCAGCCGAAGACCGAGGGCAGTTCGGAGTAGTGCCACGGGCCCAGGTCGTTGTAGGCGCTGTCGGGGTCGCGGCAGAGCAGGCGTTCGATCAGGTAGCCCTTGTTGTTGAGGACGAAGACGATCGGGCGCAGGCCGTACCGGCCGAAAACGCTCAGTTCCTGGACGGTGAGCTGGTGCGAGCCCTCACCGGTGATCAGCACCACCCGACGGTCGGGTGCGGCGAAGGCCGCGCCGACGGCGGCGGGGGTGGCCCAGCCGATCGAGCCCCACATGGTCTGGTTCTCGAAGGAGACGTGCTTGGGCAGGCGGGCGAAGGCCATGCCGAGCGACGGCGTGCCGGTCTCGGCCACCAGGATGTCGCCCTCCTTGAGGAACGACTCCCAGCGCGGATAGAGCGTCTCGGCGGTGATCGCGTCCTGGCCGCTGCCCCGGACGGGGTCCATGCGGGCGATGTCGGCCCCGGCCATGGGCCAGTTCCGGTCGGGCAGATCGCCGGCCAGCGCGGGCAGCAGGTCCTTCATCTCCACGCTCTGGTAGGTCAGGCCCCCGACCTGGGTGTGATGGTGGCGGATGTCGACGACCTTGGCCGGGTCGAGGTTGGCGGTGAACGCGCCGCTGTTGAAGTCGTGCATGAGCGCGCCGATCATGATCACGACGTCGGCGCCCTCCACGAAGCGGCGGACGCCCTCGTTCATGAGCTTGCCGTCGTACATTCCGGCGAAGGCCGGGTCGTCCTCGTCGAGGATGCCCTTGTCGGCCACCATCGTGGCGAAGGGCAGGCCGGTGTCGTCCAGGAACGACCGCAGTTCGGCGCCCAGCCCGGCCCGCACGGTCAGCAGCCCCGGCAGGACGCAGGCCGTCTCGGCCTTGCCGAGCATGCGGCTGACCGTCTGGACGACCGCCTCGACCTGGGCGGGATCACTGACCGGAGGCGGCAGCGGCGCGGCCTGGCTGACGATCGGCATCGAGGCCAGATCGGCGGGGAAGGCGAGGTAGACGGGTCGGCGATGGAAGAGCGCGGCGCCGATCAACCGCTCGATCTCGGCGGCGGCGTTCTGCGGGGTGAAGATCGCGCTGGCGCAGACGACCGGCTCCGACATCCGCCGGAACAGGTCGAACTCGCCGTTGCCGAGCGTGTGGTGGACCAGCGAATGATGCGCCTGTACGGGCATCTTCGGCATCCCCACCAGGTGGAACACCGGCAGGTGGTCGGCGTAAGCCCCGGCGATGCCGTTGATCGCGCTGAGCTCGCCGACGCCGTAAGTGGTGCAGACGGCCCCGGCGCCGTTGACGCGGGCGTAGCCGTCGGCGCTGTAGGCGGCGTTGAGTTCGTTGCAGCTGCCCACCCATTCGACGTCCGGATGGGCCACGATCGCGTCGTCGACGGGGAACGCGTAGTCCCCCGGGACGCCGAAGACGTGGCGCACGCCGATGTCCCGCAGGCGGTTCAGGACGTGCTCGATCACGGTGGTGGCCATCGGACTCCCCCTTGTCGTCTGCCAACAGGGGGAAGCCTGCCCAGTTAAACGTGACGAATCACCATAAAACAGGCATGGCTTTGTGGATCATGAATGCGGGTGGGCATGACCGCGCCGACTTACGGCGATGCGTCAGCCAGGGCTGCGCTGCAGGGGCCTCGGGTGGATGCTCGGCAGGTATTTGCGTCGCAGATCGACTCAAATGCCATTTGGTTAATGTCTAACTCAGATGCACTGAAGGGTCGCTGAACGTATCGACCTTTTTGAGGCATAGATGCTGGTCGGCGACTATGCTGTGCCGGGGCGGCGCGTAAAGGGATGTGCCGTTAATCATGTGCTATGAGTTCTCGGGCCATCGGGTTGACCGGCCGGGATTGCCGGGATAACTTGTGGTCAATTTTGGCGATCTCATGGAGGCTCCGTGCGGCTCGAGATGCTCTATAAAGACCAGAACTCGGGTGGCAACGGCTGCCCCGCTATCTACTTGGCCGATAATGGCCAAATTGTGGTTCAGGGTCCGGCGGTCGATGAGGACACCTCGTCCAACCTCGTGAACGTTCTGCCTGGTGAGATCGCTTTGCAGATCGCCCCTGAAGTGCTGCTGGGAGCTGTCGAGAGGCTGCGCGAGAAGGGGGAGGCCCGCTAAGTGGGGCGGGTGTTTCGGTCACTCGACGACGTGGAGTTCAACCGCTTCTTCACCGATTTTCGCTTCACCGCCTACCGTCTGGAGTCGCTGCAGCGCTATGACGTGTCCTACGAAAAGGCGGAGTTCGATCTCTTCCTGGGCGGGCAGCAGCGCGGTGAGTTCCCGGGCATCGCCCGGTGGATAGACGAGACCGTGAGGCCGGCGCGGGCGGCCGGGAAGCTTCTGCACCGCGTGCACGTCGTGGAAGAACCCTTGTCGGACTATGTCCGTTTTGAATGTGCTTGGTCCTATACGCACACTGTGCGGGCCGGTGAAGACGTCCGGCTCATTCCGGTCTCGTCTGGCGAGTGGCCTACGGGCATGCCGCATTACGACTACTGGCTCTTCGACTCATCCATCCTCATCACGATGCACTACGAAGAGGACGGCACGTTCGAGGCTGCCGAGATCGTCGACGACGCCGAGCGGATCGTCCAGGCCAATTTCTGGCGCGACATGGCGGTGGGACGATCTATCCCGTTCCCCGCGTTCGCCGAAAAATATGACAGTGTATTCTGATCTGTGGCGAGCCGGCGGAAATGCAGAACTTCAGTAACGATTTCACGGGTGACGCCGACTCGGTAGTGCAGATCGGTGCGATGCACGGCTCCATCAATCTGACTCCCAAGAACCGGGCTTTGCCACTGCCTCGGCAGTTGCCTCTGCCGGTCGCCGGGTTCGTCAACAGAGTCGAGACCATCGCGGCGTTGGACCGCCTCCTCGCCGCCGAAAGCGGCACAGGTGGGGTCTCCGCCATCGCCGGCCCGCCGGGCGTCGGAAAGACCGCATTGGTCATGCACTGGGCGCATCGAGTCCGCGACCGTTTTCCAGACGGAGATCTCTATATCGACCTGGGCGGCTATGGGCCAAGCGCGCCACTCAGCGCGGATCAGGCGCTCGACAGTTTCCTACGAGCGTTGGATATTCCAAAGGAGGGCATCCCCGCGACGCTTGCGGAGCGTGCCTCGCTGTTCCGCTCATTGGTTACCGGTCGGCGGATGCTCGTCGTCCTCGACAATGCCGCGGACACCGCGACGGTGCGCCCGCTTCTTCCGGCGGCGCGCGGCTGCTTAGCCTTGATCACGAGCAGAAGTAGCCTGGCCGGATTGGTAACACGGGAAGGAGCCGCGCGTGTGACCCTGGACGTGCTGAGTCCATCGGACGCCGTCGAGTTACTCGTGCAGGTGATTGGTGCTGCCCGCGTCACCGCAGAACCCGACGCGGCCGTTCGCGTCGCCGAACTCTGCGGCCATCTTCCGCTGGCGCTGAGAGTCGTGGCCGAACGTGCGGTGGACAGACCGAGGCTCACACTCGCCGACCTCGTCGCCGAGCTCGAAGAGGAACAGCACAGGCTCGACTCACTCGCGTCGGGTGAAGATGAGCTCAGCGACGTACGCGCCGCCTTCTCTTGGTCATATCGTGCGCTCGTCCCCGAAATGCAGCAGGCTTTCCGGTTGCTCGGTCTTCATCCCGGACGGGAATTCGGTGTCGAGGCGGCTATGGCACTGCTCGACTCCGCCGAGCCGCGAGCCACACAGCGTCTACTGGAAACCCTCTGCGCGGCGCATCTCCTGCAAGAGGTGTCCCGGAACCGTTATCGCCTCCACGATCTGCTGCGGGCGTACGCGAAGGAACGGCTGCATGAAGAGGTCAGCGCGAAAGACCAGACACTGGCCGTCCGCCGGGTTCTGAGCTGGTATCTCCTGGCCACCGATGCCGGCCGGAAGGTGATCCTTCCTCACTCGCATGAGGTGCCCCTCGTCCCGGCCGTAAAGCTCCGGGTACCGGCGTTCGACGACGCGGAGAAGGCCATGGTCTGGTTCGAGGAGGAGCGGCTCAACATTCTGGCTGCTCTGGATCAGGCTTTGGACACCGGTCAGTACGACATCGCGTGGAAATTGCCGGTCGCCGCCGACGGTTTCTTCGAACTCCACTCGTACTGGACGGAGTGGGAGGCGATCCACCGCGCCGGAGCCGAGGCTGCTCGTATCCTCGGTGACCGTCTGGGGGAGGCGTCGAACGTCTTCGCCCTGGGTGATGCTGACTGGCGTGGCGGGAGACCGGAAAGGGCGATGGCGAACTACCACACGGTCATCGCCTACGGTCGGGAAGCCGACGACGCGTGGCTCACCGGTTTCTCCCACCGGGGCTTGGGGCTCATTCACGAGGAGATGGGCGATCGCGAGGAGGCCTTGACCTGTTTTCGGTCGGCTCTCGAGGTCTTCCGCTCGGGGGGACTGCGGCGGGGAGAAGGCATGGCGCTTCTCAGCCTCGGGGAACACGCCGCCCTGCTGGAAGATTTCGAGGAGGCGGCGGCGCTGGGAGCCAGAGCCGTGGAGGTCTTCGTCGAAGCGCACGACGAGTGGAGCGCGGCCTGGGGAACCCGCCCGCTCGCAAGAGCACTGATGGAGCTCGGCCGGAGCGCCGAGGCTCAAGAACTGCTCGAACGGGCGGGAGCGACATTCGAGCGCTTCAAAGATCGGCGGAGCCTCGCGATGACGCTGGCGATGATGGGTGACATCCACCAAGTTCAGGGCGACTCCTCGGCCGCACGACATCGTTGGAGCGAGGCGGCGGAACTCTACGAGGCGTTCGGCGAGAACGCCCTCAGCGGGGAATTACGGGCGAAGGCCGCTGAAGCCGGATGAGCGAGTTCGTACTGGAACTGAGACATCGGACGCCACCTCAAGACTGGATCGCAGCCATCTGCGCCATTCATGACGATGTCTTCCTCCGTGAGCCCTTCGCTTGGACACCGGACACGTCGCAGGAGAACGCGGAGGATCTCCACAGGCTGGCCGGAGACCCGAGCTTCAGTGCGGTGATCGCGTGGCACGCTGGTGAACCGGTCGGTTATGCGTACGGCCACCGTCTGCCGGCTGACCACGGGTGGTGGCGGGCCATCCCCGAGCCGCTCCCGGCCGAGTTCACCGACGAATGGGACGGCCGCACCTTCGCCCTTGTCAGCCTCGCCGTTCTTCCAAACCGGCGAGGTCACGGGGTCGGCAGAAGACTCATCGACAGCCTGCTCGGTTCGCGGGGCGAGGAGCGTGCTGTTCTGTCCGTACAGCCGACGGCTCTGAGCACCCAAAGCATCTACCGGCATCTCGGCTGGCGCTTGATCGGCAGAAACGGCCCGTTCGCCGGGATCACGCCCCCTCGTTGGGACGTCTATGTAATGGAGACCCTGTCCCGCCCGAGCCCTGCCCCCTGATCGAGGAGTTTCTCTTGGACCCCATCACGCTCGCCATCGCCGGTGCCGTCGCCACAGGTGTCGTCACCCGAGCGGGAGAGTTGGCGGGCACAGCGCTGTCCACGCTGTTCGGCCGCATCCGCGACCGCTTCCGCGACCGGCCGGAGGAACTCGAATCGCCAGAGAGCACGGCGGCCGCACTCGAGACGGAGTTCACCCGCGATCCGGCCTTCCGTCAGGACTGCCACGCCCTGTGGAACCAGGCACAGAGCGGCGGCGTGGCCAATTCCTTCAACGGTCAAGCCAACAAGGTGATCCAGGCCCGGGACATTCACGGGAACATCACTTTCTAGGCGCCGCCTCGGCCGTTCGGTCGACGTGGGCGGGGCTCCAGATCCGCTAGCCTGGCCGCTCCACCACTTGAATAGAGGAAAGGGTGCGGTCGTGATCGGCTGGTTCGAAGCGGTCATTCTCGGGCTGATCCAAGGGCTCACCGAGTTCCTGCCGATCTCTTCCAGCGCCCACATCCGCGTGGTGTCGGCCTTCGCTGGCTGGCCCGACCCGGGAGCGGCGTTCACGGCGGTGATCCAGCTCGGCACCGAAGCCGCCGTGCTGATCTACTTCCGAAAAGAGCTCTGGGAGATCATCTCCACCTGGACGCGCTCGCTGTTCAACAAGGAGCTGCGCGACAACTGGGCCGCCCGCATGGGGTGGTACATCATCGCCGGCACCCTGCCCATCGCGGTCCTCGGCCTGGTGCTGAAAGACCAGATCGAGACGGTCTTCCGCGATCTGCGCATCGTCGGCGTCACCCTGATCGTCTTCGCGCTCATCCTCTGGTGGGCCGACCACACCGCGCGCAACACGCTGTCGCTGCAGACCCACCTCAACTTCAAGCACGCCCTCGGCTACGGCTTCGCCCAGTCGCTGGCGCTGATCCCCGGCGTCTCCCGCTCGGGCGGCACGGTGACCGCGGGTCTGCTGCTCGGCTACCGGCGTGAAGACGCGGCGAAGTACTCGTTCCTGCTGGCCATCCCGGCCGTGCTGGCGTCGGGCGGGCTGGAGCTGTTCGAGATCGGCGAGGGGCAGGCGCCCGCGTGGGGGCCGACGATCCTGGCCACGGTGATCTCGTTCTTCGTGGGATATGCCGCGGTGGCGTGGTTCCTGCGCTACATCAGCACCCACCGGTTCACCCCGTTCGTGATCTACCGGATCGTCCTCGGGGTGTTCGTCATCCTGTCGGTCGGCATGGGGTGGATCCCCGCGCAGGGCTGATCACGTCTCCATCGCCATCACGATCACGAGCCCGACCAGGTGGATCAGCACCACGAACACCATGAAGGCGACGAAGAGCCACTTGGCCGGGCCGTGCTCGAAGGTCTTGTCCTGCTTCAGCGGCGGGCGCTTCGCCTGGCGGTCGGCGATCCGCTCTTCCAGGGGCTTGCGCATCAGGGGCCATCCTCAGTCGGGTAGTGCGCTAATATTTAGTGTACTAACGATTAGTGTACTCAATGGGGTGGCATCATCGATCCGCTGTCTCTGGAGAACCAGGTCTGCTTCGCCCTGGCCGTCGCCTCCCGCTCGGTGATCGCGCTCTATCGGCCGGTGCTGGAGCCGATGGGCCTGACCCACCCGCAGTACCTGGTCATGCTGGCGCTGTGGGAGCGGGGGCCGCTGTCGGTCAAAGACCTCGCCGGGCTGCTGCAGCTCGAACCGGCGACGCTGTCGCCGCTGCTCAAGAGGCTGGAGGCGGCAGGCCTCGTCGAGCGCCGGCGCGGCACCGCCGACGAGCGCTCCCTGGCCGTGACCCTCACCGACAGCGGCCGCGCGCTCCGCGCCGAGGCCGAGAAGATCCCCGCCACGATCGTCGAACGCCTCGGCATGGACGTCGCCGAGCTGCAGGACCTGCACAAGGCGCTGACCCGGGTGATCGCCGCCGCGACCCGGTGACACACTCGTCTGTGTGAAACGCCTCCTCCTCATCGGGATCGGCGCCGGAGATCCGGACCATCTCACCCTCCAGGCCGTCAAGGCCATCGCGGCCACCGACGTCTTCTTCATCGTCGACAAGGGTGCGGAGAAGCGCGACCTGACCGATCTGCGCCACCAGATGATCAAGGATCACGCCCGCGAGCCCCACCGGGTCGTCACCGCGACCGACCCCGAACGCGACCGCACCGCCACCGCCTACGCCGAGGCGGTCGAAGACTGGCGCGAGCGCCGGGGCGTCCTCTACCACCAGATGATCGACGAGGCTCTCGGTGAGAACCAGGTCGGGGCGTTCCTGATCTGGGGAGATCCGGGCGTGTACGACAGCACGCTCGCCGCCCTCGAAGGACTCCCGGCCGACATCGAGATCGAGGTCGTTCCCGGCGTCAGCGCGGTCGCCGCCCTGACCGCCCGCCACCGCATCGGCCTGACGCGGGTCGCCCGCCCCGTCCACCTGACCACCGGCCGCCGCCTCGCCGACGAGGGGCCGAGCGCCGACGACATGGTCGTCATGCTCGACGCCCGCCTCGCCTTCGAGGGCCTCGATGACTTCGACATCTACTGGGGCGCCTACCTCGGCACCCCCGACGAGATCCTGGTCGCGGGCCCGGTCGCCGAGGTGGCCCCCAAGATCAGAGAGCTGCGCGCCGAGGCCAGGGAGCGCAAGGGCTGGATCATGGACACCTATCTGCTGCGCAGGCGCTGAGCCCGTTCCCTGAGCTCCTCGGGCACGAGTTCCAGCAGCTGGTCGGGCCGCAGCGGCAGATCGAGCAGGCTCAGCTTGACCCGCGTCTTCTGGGCGTGCGCGGCGGCGTCGAACCGCACCAGGTTCACCGCCTCCTTGTGCAGCCGCACCCCCAGCCCGTCGGAGGGGGCGAGATCCCGGGTGTGCACGCCGTCGAGCAGCACCCGGGCGGGCTCCTCCGAACGGTTGGTCAGCCGCATGTCGTCGTCAGACCCGAAGACGACCGTCCGGTCGATGCCCGTCATGGGCGCGACCGGCGTCAACGCCACCGCCGGAACCGACGGAGACAGCACCGGCCCGCCCGCCGCGTAGTTGTAGGCGGTCGACCCGGTCGGCGTACACGCCACCACGGCGTCACACCGGTAGTAGCCGTGCTGGATCCCATGAACCGAGAGGTCGACGTTGACCGTCGCCCACTGACGCGCCCCCGTCACCACCAGGTCGTTGAAGGCGACCGCGCCGTCGGCCATCAGGCAACTGTGCGGCTCCAGCATGAAGTCGCCTTTGGTCAGCCGGTCGAGCGCGGCCGGCAGCTCGGCGGGTGAGACCTCGACGAGGAACCCGAGGTTGCCGTGGTTGACCCCGAGCACGGGCGTCCCCCGCCCCACCACGAGCCGCATCGCCCCGAGCATCGTCCCGTCGCCCCCGAGGCTGACCACGGCGGTGGCCCGCTCGGCGAACTCGACGGCGGACACGCCCCCGACGTCAGGGCCGAGCCGGGCCGCGTCGGCCGCCGGCGCGATCAGGGTCGCCCCGCGAGCCGACGCGAACTCCCTGATCAGCGCGACGGAGGCGGCGACGGGATTACGCGGATGCGCCACGAGGCCGATGACATGCGGCTGACCGGAATCGAGTCCCATGACGGTCTCCTACCCAGGTGCTGGTCGGGAGGTTGATTGCATGGTCATGCAGGGGTGTGTATAGTTCTGCTTGTGTCCAAGGTGCTGAATTCCCTCCCTGTCGGTGAACGAGTCGGGATCGCCTTCTCCGGTGGCCTCGACACCTCCGTCGCGGTCGCGTGGATGCGCGAGCGAGGGGCCATCCCGTGCACGTACACGGCGGAACTCGGGCAGTACGACGAGCCCGACATCGCCTCGGTGCCCGGGCGGGCCCAGGAATACGGCGCGGAGATCGCGCGGCTGGTCGACTGCCGGGCGACCCTGGTCGAAGAGGGGCTCGCGGCGCTGGCCTGCGGGGCCTTCCACATCCGGTCGGGCGGCCGCACCTATTTCAACACCACGCCGCTGGGCCGCGCGGTGACCGGCACCCTTCTCGTACGGGCGATGCTCGACGACGGCGTCCAGATCTGGGGCGACGGGTCGACCTACAAGGGCAACGACATCGAGCGGTTCTACCGCTACGGCCTGCTGGCCAACCCGTCGCTGCGCATCTACAAGCCGTGGCTCGACGCCGACTTCGTCCACGAGCTCGGCGGGCGCAAGGAGATGTCCGAGTGGCTGCTCACGCGTGACCTGCCCTACCGCCACAGCACCGAGAAGGCCTACTCGACCGACGCCAACATCTGGGGCGCCACCCACGAGGCCAAGTCGCTGGAGCACCTCGACACCGGCATCGAGATCGTCGAGCCCATCATGGGCGTGCGGTTCTGGGACCCGCAGGTCGAGATCGCGCCCGAAGACGTGACCATCGGCTTCGAGCAGGGCCGGCCGATCACGATCAACGGCAAGGAGTTCGCCTCGCCGGTCGACCTGGTGCTGGAGGCCAACGCCATCGGCGGCCGCCACGGCATGGGCATGTCCGACCAGATCGAGAACCGCGTCATCGAGGCCAAGTCGCGCGGCATCTACGAGGCTCCCGGCATGGCGCTGCTGCACGCCGCCTACGAGCGCCTGGTCAACGCGATCCACAACGAGGACACACTGGTCAGCTACCACAACGAGGGCCGCCGTCTCGGCCGGCTCATGTACGAGGGCCGCTGGCTCGACCCGCAGGCGCTCATGCTCCGCGAGGCTCTCCAGCGCTGGGTCGGCACGGCCGTCACGGGCCAGGTCACGCTGCGGCTGCGCCGGGGTGAGGACTACTCGATCATCGACACGTCCGGCCCGTCGTTCAGCTACCACCCCGACAAGCTCTCGATGGAGCGCACCGAGGACTCCGCGTTCGGCCCGCTCGACCGCATCGGCCAGCTGACCATGCGCAACCTCGACATCGCCGACTCCCGCGCCAAGCTGGAGCAGTACGCCGGTCTCGGCATGGTCGGCAGCGCCCACGGCGACCTGATCGCCCTGCAGGCCGCGCCGACCGAGCTGATCGGCGCGATGCCCGAGGGCGGCGCCGAGGCGATCGCCTCGCGCGGCGAGGTGTCCGAAGACGACGCCCTGCTCGACGCGGCGGCGATGGAGTCGGGCACCGACTAGCCGTCTGTTCCTCCGCATCCCCGGCCGGCGCTCCGCCGGCCGGGGATGCGCGCATCTCACCGACGGGCACGGGTGACCTCCGCCACTGCGGGTATCCGGAAACGGCACCGGCTCATCAAACGGGGGAGACGCCGTGAGGCTCGCACGACTCATGCTTCCACTCGCGCTTCTGGTCAGCGCGTGCGCGACGGCCGAGCAGGCCGCACCTGCGGTGAGTTCGCCGGCCGCCACGTCGGGGGCGTACACCGGAGTGCCCATTCCCGACAGCCCCGTCGGCCGGAAACTGTCGTGGTATCTGGGCGCGCTGGCGGCGCTGCCCATCCCCGCCGAGCAGATCGACGAGAACTTCGCGCCGTCGTTCGTCAAACAGGTGCCCGCCGAGCAGATCAACGAGGTCAGCAACCAGCTCAAGGGTCTGCGGGTGGTCGAGATCCAGCGGGCCACCGAGACCGACCTCGTGGCGCTGGTCCAGTCGGGCGAGAACCAGGCGAAGCTGAGCATGGCCGTCGACCCGACGGGGAAGATCGCCGGCCTCCTCGTCTCCCCGGCCGACGCGCCCACCCCCGCGAGTTGGGGTGACATCGACCGGCGCCTCGCGACCGTGGCCCCGTCGGGCTTCCTGGCCGCCGGTGAGGACTGCAAGCCCGTCCACGGCATCGAGCCCGACCGGGCCCGTCCACTGGGTTCGATGTTCAAGCTGTACGTCCTGGGCGCCGTCGCCCAGGAGGTCAAGGCCGGCCGCCTTTCCTGGGACGACGAGCTGACCATCACCGACGCCGCGAAGAGCCTGCCCAGCGGGGAACTACAGGACCGTCCCGACGGAACGAAGGTCACGGTCGAGCAGGCCGCCAAGCTGATGATCTCCATCAGCGACAACACCGCCACCGACCTGCTGATCGACCGCGTCGGCAAACCGGCCGTGGAGGCCGTGATCCGCGACTGGTCGTCGAACGCCGACAGGAACATCCCCCTGCTGACCACCCGCGAACTGTTCATCCTCAAGGGCGCCGACCACCCCAAGTACGCCGAGGGCTTTCTGAAGGCCCCCGACCGGCGCGCCTACCTGGAAGACACCGTCGACAAGGTCCCGACCAGCGAGGTCGAGACGTGGACGACCCCGCGCGACGTCACCACGATCGAGTGGTTCGGCAGCCCCACCGACATGTGCCGCGCCCTGGTCAACCTGCACGGCATGGGCGGGCCCGAACTCGACGAGATCATGGGCGCCAACGACGCGGCGCTCGGGCTAGACCAGAAGACCTGGCCCACGGTGTGGTTCAAGGGCGGTTCCGAGCCCGGGGTGCTGACGCTCGGCTTCCTGGCCCGCTCAGACCAGGACGAGATCGGGGTCGTGGTGGTCCAGGCCGCCGACGAGAAGAAGGCGATCCCCGAGATGGCCGCGGCGACCGAGGTGCTGGCGATCGTCCGGGGAGCGTTCGGCCTGCTCCCCAGCTGAGGCCGGGTTTTGTCGGTGCCGGTCGATAACGTGTTCGCATGAGTTACGGCATCAGCTTCCTGCCTCCCGACGCCTACGAGGCGCTCGAAGAGAAGGCTCCGGAGACGGTCGACTACGCGGTCTGGTCGACCGTCGCCGTCGCGGTGCGCGACGTGCTCGGCGTGGTGTCAGAAGACCTGCTGAACTGCGAGGTGACCCAGCTCTCCACCGGTCTCATGGTGACCTGCCATCTGGGGCGGTGGAGCGTGACCCTGCCCGGCCCGCCGTCCGAAGAGACGGTGGCCGCGCTGCGCGGGGTCTGCGAGATCGTCGAACGGGCCACCGGGCTGACGGCCTACGATCCCCGGCTCGGCGTCCCGCTCTCGGAGCCCGGCGACTTCACCCGCTCGATCGCGGCCTTCGAGGTGGTGGCGGCTCCTTCGGGCGCTCTTTGATCAGCTGAGGCAGCCGAATGGGTGGTGCGCGTGCGATGATTGCGGAGCTATGTCTGCGGCGCTGCCCTTTCGTCTCGCGCGTGCCACGGTGTTCGCCGTGGTCTGTTCGGGGCTTGCCGCCGTCGCCCACACCTTCGCCGGCGGGTCGGTCACCGCTCCGGGGCTGTCCGCCGCGTTCGCCCTCACACTTGTCGCCGCCTTCCCGCTGACCGCGCGCGAGCGCACGGCCGGCGAGATCATGCCGCTGCTGGGGGCCATGCAGGTGCTGCTGCACCTGCTCTTCTCGGTCCTCCACGTCTCCTCGCCCGAACGGCTCGCCGGGCACCTGCACATGCCGAGCCTGAGCATGATCGTCCTGCACGTCTGGGCGGTGGTCGTCACCGCCTGGTGGCTCGGCCGGGGCGAGGAGCTCTTCTGGACGCTCCTGCGCCGGCTCGCCGGCCGGATTGTCCCGATCATGTCGCTGCCACGACCTCTTTCGGTAACAGGCGTTCCCGTGACGGTGGCGCCGGTTGTCGTGAAGAGCACCTCTCGTCATCCTGTCGAAGGGCGCGGCCCACCTCGTTGAGGCCGAACGCTCCTTCCACCCATGACGATGAGGAACCATCTGTAATGTCCGACTCCGAGTTTCCGCTTGTGCAGTTTCTGCGCGACCGGATGGATCCCATAGCCGAGCTGTCCCAGATCCGGGCCGAACGCGCCGTCCATCCTCTGACCATTCCCGGCGGCTCGACGGTCTGGCTCGTGACCCGGTACGAAGACGTACGGGCCGTGCTGGGTGACACCGCACGGTTCAGCAACGACTTCGGCAACATCACCGGAATGGGGTCGAATCAGGACGACCCGGGCGGCCTGGGTTTCCGCGACCCGCCCGAGCACACGCGGCTGCGCCGCATGCTCACGCCCGAGTTCACCATGCACCGGCTGCGGCGGCTCGAACCCCGCATCACCGCCATCGTCAACGAGCAGCTCGACCTGGTCCAGAAGGAAGGCGCGCCGGCCGACCTGGTGTCGTCGTTCGCGCTGCCGATCCCGTCGCTCGTCGTGTGCGAACTCCTCGGCGTCCCCTACGAGGACCGCGCCGACTTCCTGCGCTTCTCGACCGACCGGTTCGACTTCTCGGCCGGGCCGGAGGCCTCGCTGCAGGCCATCAACGACTCGATGGCCTACCTGACCGAGCTGGTCGCGCGCGAACGCCGCGCGCCCGGCGAGGGTCTGCTCGGGGCGCTGCTGCGGGAGCACGGAGACGACGTCAGCGACCGTGAGCTGGCCAGTCTCGCCGACGGCCTGCTGACCGGCGGCCACGACACGACCACGAGCATGCTCGCCCTCGGCACCCTGTGGCTGCTGGAGAACCCCGAGTTCCTCGCTCTCGTGCGCGACACCGACGACCACATCGACCAGGTCGTCGAAGAGCTGTTGCGTTACATGACCGTCGTCCAGGTCGCGTTCCCGCGGTTCGCGCGGGAAGACCTCGAACTCGCCGGACAGCCGATCGCGAAGGGCGAGATGGTGCTCTGCTCGCTGTCGGCGGCCAACCGAGACGCGATCCTCGGCGAGGACATGGACACCGCCGACCCGAACCGCCGGGAGCTCAAGTCCCACCTGGCCTTCGGCCACGGCGTTCATCGATGCATCGGCGCCCCGTTGGCGCGGATGGAAATGCGTGTCGCCTACCCCGCCCTGCTGCGGCGTTTCCCGGGCCTGAGACTCGCAGGCGAACCCGCCTACCGCCAGGTCGCGATCGTCTACGGCCTCGACTCGCTGCCGGTCGAATGGTGACCTGACTCCATCGGACGGAGTTTTCTCATGCTTTTCCGCAGAACGGCGGCGCTCATCCTGCTGGCGGCCGCCACGCTCTGGCCCGCTTCGGCGGCGCAGGCGCATGACGTACTGAAATCCAGCAACCCCAAGGAGAACGCCAAGGTCGAGAGCCTGACCGAGGTGGTGCTGGAGTTCAGCAACTCCGTGCGGTTCCCGAAGGTCGTCGTCAACGGCCCCGACGACAAGAACTACGCGTCGGGTGAGGCGGAGCGCGACGGCCACAAGGTGATCCAGGCCGTGTCGGGTCCGCTGCCGGCCGGGAAATACGTCATCGCCTACCGGATCGTCTCCTCTGACGGGCACCCCAGAACGGGTGAGGTGCCGTTCACGGTGACCGCCCCGAAGACGCCGACGGAGTCCCCGACCCCCGAACCCTCCTCGCCCGAGCCGACGCCCGTCGCGGCCTCCACGCCGCCGGCGGTGGACGCCGCCCCGCAGAGCAGCGCCGAAGACGCAGACTCTGGCGGCGGCGGCGGGTTCCTGATCCTGGCCATCGGCGTGGGCGTGGTCGCGGTGGCGGCCGTGGTCACGGCGACGAGACGGAAACCGAACAAGGGCGAGTGACGCGCTTCGACGGACGGGCGGCCGTCCGTCCGTCGACGGTGTCCTCCCATCGGCATCACCCCCCGACAGCGCTTCCGACTCGGTAGTGCTCTCACCGGCTTTACCCCCGGAAGGCTGGATATGAGGTTCCCCCCACGTGCCCAGGTGGCCGTCACCGCCGTCGCGGCGGTCGCGGTCCTGTTCGCGGTCCTCTGGTACGGCGGCGGGCGTCCCGCCGCGCTCGTCGAAGGGCTGCCCTCGCCGGGCCTCCTGACCGAATGGGGGCTCCCGCTCGTCAGGTTGCTGCACGACGTCTGCGCGGTCGCGACGGTCGGCCTGCTGCTGACGTCGGTCGCCTTCACGCGCGATGAGGCGATCCGCACTTCGGCGCGGCGGCAGGTCGTGTGGTGGGCCTCGGGATGGGCGCTGACCGCGCTGGCCACGATCGCGCTGACGCTGTCGGACTTCCTGGGCCTGCCGGTCTTGGAGGCCCTGGGTGCCGGGGTGCTGCAGACCTTCGTCTTCAACATCGCGCAGGGGCAGGCGTTCCTGCTCGTGGCCATGATCGCGGCCGTGATCGCGTTCTGCGCGCTGCTCCGCGGGGCCGAACTGGTCCTGCTCGGCGCGGCCCTCTTCGCCGCCCTGCCACCCGCGTATGTCGGACATTCGGCCTCGGCGGCCGACCACAACCTCGCGGTGTCCAGCCTGATGCTCCACATCGCCGCCGCCGCGATCTGGGTCGGCGGGCTGTTCGGCGTACTGACCCTGGTCCGCCGCGACCGTGACCTGGTGTGGGGGGTCCGCCGCTTCAGCGCGGTGGCACTGTGCGCCTACGCGGCGGTGGGCGCGTCGGGGCTGATCAACGCCTGGGTCAGGCTGGGCGGGCTGACCCCGTTGTTCGAGTCCCGGTACGGACTGCTGGTGCTCGCCAAGATCGCGGCATTGGCGGTCCTGGGATGGTTCGGCTGGCGCCACCGGAAGGTGACGATCGCACGCCTGGAGGCCGATGCGTCGGCGGGCCAGGTGCCGTCGGGTGACTCTGCGGCTTCGCGGTCGGGTCAGGAACGGTCGGCTCAGGGCGAGTCGGCCCTGGGCGAGTCGGTAGACGGGCTGGAAGGGGCGGTCGCGTCCGGGGCGGCTCGCGACGAGTCGATGGAAGAGCACTCAGCCGGGTCGGCGTCCGGAACCGAGGGCCAGAGCGCGTCCTCTGCGGAACTGCCGGTCGCTGCTGCGGCGGCTCGGCGGCCCTTCCTGCGGCTGGCGGCGGTTGAGGTGGCGATCATGAGCGCGACGATGGCGCTCGCCGTCGGGTTGTCGCGGACCGCGCCGCCCGCGAGTACCGACGTTCCCAACGTCAATGCGGCCCTCGGCTATGTGCTGCCGTCCATCTCGTTCGACCGGCTGCTCTCGGAGTCGCGGCTCGATCCGATCATCCTGCTCGGCATCGCCGGGTTGGTGATCGCCTATCTGGTCGGTCTGCGCCGTCAGGTCTGGCCCGTCGGGCGGACCGTCGCCTGGTTCCTGGGCATTCTGGTCCTTCTCTACGCTTCGACCGGCGGTCTGTCCGCCTATGGCCCGGCGGTCTTCTCGGTATTCTCGGTCGAATACGCCCTTCTCGGCACGCTGGCCCCGGCTCTGCTGGCCTACGGTGCGCCGATCGGCCTCGCCGGGGGGCGGGAACTGCTGCCGAGGGCGCTGGCCAATCCGGCCGTCGCGCTGGGGTTCTACGTCGCCTCGCCGGTCTTCCTCTACCTTCTCGGGTTCTTCGAGCTCGCCCAGTCGAGCCACGCGCTGCACCTGGCCATGGTGGTCGTCCAGGTCGCGGCGGGGCTGGTGTTCTTCGTCGTGGTCGCGGGGGTCGATCCGCTGCCGAGGGCCGTGCACACGTACACAAGAATTCAGCTCGTCGGGATCGCCGTCGCGGTGCAGATCGCGGTCGGGGCGCTGCTGCTGCTCGGGCCTCTGCAGGCCGAGGACTGGTATGCCCTGGTCGCCGTCGACTGGGTGCCCGACCGGGCCGGAGACCAGCAGCTGGGTGCGCTGCTCGGCGCGGGGATCAGCGTGGCGGTGTTGCTGGTGGTGCTGGTGAGTCTGGTGGTACGGGTCGTCGCGGCCCGTCGCCGGGTTTCGATTCTCAACGTGCAGAAGATGGACGATCGTCGGCAGAAGAAGTAACGTCACCCCCATGGCCGTGAAGGTAAGCCGCCGGCCGGTTCCCCCGCCGGCCCCCGCCCCCCGCAAGCCGTACCTCATCGTGGTTCTGCTCGTCGTCGTGCTGGCCGCGGGTGTGGGCATCGGTTATCTGGTCGGACGTCCCGACTCGGTCGAGAGGATGCAGATCTCCGACCTCAAGCGGGATGCCGAGCAGATCAAGACCCTGACCGACCAGGCCCGCCTGACGGTCGAGGAGCTCGACAAGATCCTGCCCGCCATGGCGGAGGCCGGCCCGCCGGACGTCCCGGCCTGGCAGGAGGCCGTCCGCAAAGCGGTCGAACGCCACTCTGAGACGCCGAGCGGGATGACCGAGACGAACGTCGCCAGAGGCGGCTTCCGGAGCGCGGTGAACGCTCTGTCGATCTCCGTCGACCTGCTGGCCGCGGCGCAGAACCTGCCCGAGGCCGACCGCGCGCCCTACGTGGAACTGGCCACCCGCCAGCGCACGCTCGCCATCACGACCTGGTCGGTCGCCGCCACCCAGCTCGACCAGCTCAACGTCGAAGCGGGATTCGGCCACCAGCACGCCTACCTGTCGGGAGCCCCCGGTGAGGGCGGCATGCACGCGGACGAGATCCCGGAAGGCACGGAATGACCTTGGTCATCCCTCTGGCTCCGGCGGGTGTGGTCGCGTCCACCCGCCGGTCCGGATATTGACGCATCGGCGGCCCGGCGGAACGCGGGCCGCCGCATTGGGACGTTCCTATTCGGGGCTGCACCACTCCGCGACGGCGGCGACGAAACCCTCCGCCGTCGGCGCCGCCACCGCGAGCTGCTCGGCGGCGAAAGCGGAGAACTGCATGGGGTCTTCGGGTGAGGCGAGGATCTTCTCGCAGACCTGGGAGCCGACCGTGAGGGCCTTCTCCTGGTTGGTCGCGAGGGCCGGGTCGACAGAGGCCAAAGCGGTGAAGAAGGCCTTCTTCTGGCCTTCGGAAGGTTCGGGTGCGGCGGGGACCGTGATCTCCGTCGGGCTGGCCTGGACTGCGGCCGTCGGTGCCTCTGACGTCGCCGGCGCCGCCGTCTCCGCGCCTCCGCCGCAACCTGCGACGGCGATGACGGCAACAGCGAGAGTGGTAGCGAGTCGAATCATGAAAAATCACCCTAGCGCCCACCCCTCCCGTGGGAGGGGCGGGCGTGGATTGCCGTGCTATGGACAGCCCGCTCCCGCATGTCGTGGAATGACGACGAGCGCGGTTCGCAGGTGAGAAGCCATACGTTAACCGTCCCATCCGGACGGATCGGGAAGGATGACTTACCAGTCCATAACGATCAGCCATCGGGCCCGTCACAACCAGCCGGTAGCCGTCGCCCTCAGGGTCGACTTCTGTCGGCGCCCCAGGTCAATGTGACAGGCGCGACAGGGAGTGATTAGCGATGCAACAGTGGCACCGTTCGACCCCACTACCGCAGGTGTGGCCGACTGACCGATATGAGGTTAAGAGCACCAGACCGGCGCCTGATTTCACATCTGTTGACCGATATCACTTCGCCGAACTGGCACTTGAGTCGGCGGAGAACTTGATGTCGTCCGGGTGGGTCACCCATGTGACAGTCGTCAGGATCGACGACGGAACCGTCCTTTTCG
The DNA here is from genome assembly GCF_005233835.1 of Herbidospora galbida. Lineage (GTDB taxonomy): Bacteria > Actinomycetota > Actinomycetes > Streptosporangiales > Streptosporangiaceae > Herbidospora > Herbidospora galbida. Next base: position 52,719 of record NZ_SZQA01000003.1, read on the forward strand.
ACACCAAGGCGGTGGTTCCGTTGGAGTCCTGGTAGCCGATCATCGACCCCATGACAGCCAAGGACGGGGACGGCTGGACCCACTGCGGACGCGGTCACCAGCACTGGGGCGTCTACGGAGCCTCCGGCCTGCTCGCCGTGCACCACACGGCGCGAGCCTCCTACGTCCTGATGCAGAAGAGAGCCCTGTGGAGTCACCACGGCGGAACGTGGGGGCTCCCCGGAGGCGCGATCGACAGCCACGAAGACGCGATCACCGGCGCGTTGCGTGAGGCGCACGAGGAAACCGCCCTCTCCCGCGACGCCCTGCGGGTGCGGGGCGTGTACCTGGACGACCACGGCGGCTGGGCCTACCAGACCGTGATCGCGACGGCGGCGGAGAAACTCCCCGTCCACCTGAACATGGAGAGCACCGCTCTCCGATGGGTCACCTTGGCCGAACTGCCCCGCAGGCGTTTGCACCCGGGATTCGCGGAGACGTGGCCAGTGGTGAGGGAGATGCTGAAACCGCTGGTCGTGGTGGTCGACGCGGCCAACGTGATCGGCGCACGGGCGGAACACGGCTGGTGGCGCGACCGCGCCGGCGCGACGTCGCGCCTGCTGGCCGAGCTGGTCGAGCTGGCCGTCGACGGGGTGATCGCCCCGATCGAGGGCCTGCCGTTGCTGACCCGGCGGTTTCCCCAGATGGTCGTGGTGGTGGAGGGCGCGGCCCGTGGGGCGAAGGTTCCGGAGGGTCTGATCGACGTGCGGGCGGCCGAGGGGAGCGGGGACGACGCGATCGTGGAGGTCGTCCGGGAGGCGCCGGTCTGGGAGACGGTGCTGGTGGTGACGGCGGACCGGGGGCTGCGCGAACGGGTGCAGGCCGAGGGCGCCCTGGTGACCGGGCCGAAGTGGCTGCTGGGGCAACTTCCCTGACGTGCCGGGTGCGAGGGGCTGCCCTGGTGACCGGGCAGAAGTCCCGAGGTCTCGGGTGCGAAGGGCTTCCTGGTGCTGGTCGGGGTTTTCCACAGGGCGCTGATTGTTCTGAGGTTTTCCACAGGTCCCGCGTCGTCATCCGTGAAGGTCTGGCCGGTCTGGAAGCATCGGGTTCGTGGCTGAGCGTCTTGAGGTTCCTCCCGCCGAAATGCCGCCCGCCGACTCGGGGCGGAAGGGCCCGTCGTCGTTCGGCCCTTGGGTGTTCGTCGCAGTGCTCGGCCTGCTGTTGCTCGGGCAGTTCGTCTACGCGCCCTATCTGACCTCTCCCGCGCTGCAGACGTGGTCGACGGTCTTCGTCGCCATCTGCGTCCAGGCGCTGCCGTTTCTCGTCTTCGGAGTCCTGCTGTCGGCGGCGATCACGGCTTTCGTCCCGGCCTCCTTCTGGACTCGGGCGCTGCCCAAGCGGGCGGCGCTGGCCGTGCCGGTGGCGGGTGCTGCGGGGGCGGTGCTGCCGGGGTGTGAGTGCGCTTCGGTGCCGGTGGCGGCCGGGCTGATCTCGCGGGGGGTGACCCCGGCGGCGGCGCTGGCGTTCCTGCTGTCCTCGCCGGCGATCAATCCGGTGGTCATCGTGGCGACGGTGGTCGCGTTCCCCGGGCAGCCGATGATGGCGGTGGCGCGGTTCGTGGCCTCGCTGGTGGTGGCGGTGCTGGTCGGGTGGGTCTGGCTGCGGTTCGGCAAAGGGGAGTGGCTGCGGACGCGGCGGCACCACGACCACGCGGGGTTCGCCGAGGCGATGCGCCATGACCTGCTGCACGCCGGGGGCTTCCTGGTCGTCGGCGGCATGGCGGCGGCCACGATGAACGTGATCGTGCCGCGTGAGTGGCTCAACGCGTTGGCCGGGAATCTCTGGGTGTCGGTGCTCGCGCTGGCGCTGCTGGCGGTGGTCCTGTCGATCTGCTCGGAGGCCGACGCGTTCGTGGCCGCCTCGCTGACGGCCTTCTCGCCGACCGCGAGGCTGGCGTTCCTGGTCGTCGGGCCGATGGTCGACCTGAAGCTGATCGCCCTGCAGACCGGCACGTTCGGCCGGCGGTTCGCCGCCCGGTTCGTGCCGCTCACGTTCTCGCTGGCCGTGCTGGTCAGCGTCGTCACCGGGACGGTGCTGCTGTGAACCGGCTGACCCAGAGTCTCGTGCTGATCCTGCTCGGCGGGGCGGTGCTGCGGATCACGACGGTGTCGAACGAATACCTCAACTACGTCAAGCCGGGGTTCCGCTACTTCCTGATCGCCGCCGGGGCGACGGTGCTGGTCCTCGGCGCGATCGGGCTCCTCAAGAAGGAAGACGGCCATCGCGGGCCGTGGGTGGCCTGGCTGCTCACCCTGCCCGTGTTCGCGATCTTCCTGATCGCCCCGCCGCCGCTGGGCAGCTACGCCGCCCGGTCGGAGGAGGCGCCCGCGCGGCCGGTGGGGGCGCTGACGGCGTACACGCCGCTGACGGGGCCGGTCTCCGCGATGACCATCGGGGAGTTCCTCGGCCGGGCCTGGGGCGACACGACGAAGTCGCTGACCGGCAAGAAGGTGAAGCTGACCGGGTTCGCGGTGCCGTCGAAGAAGCGGGGCCAGTGGTATGTGGCGCGGATGCAGATCGCCTGCTGCGCGGCCGACGCCGTGCCGCTGAAGGTCGCGGTTCTCGGGGCGCCGGCTCCGGCCGAGAACCAGTGGATCGAGGTCACCGGCACCTGGGTGCCCCCGAGGGCCGGCGGTCCAGAGCCCGGCACGGTCGCCCCCGAACTCGACGCGACCGACGTGACGGAGATCCCGCAGCCGGTCGAACCCTACGAGTGAGCGTTTGCGGAAAAGACGAACGGGGCGGACGCCGGGCAGGGGAATCCCGGCGTTCGCCCCGTTCGAGGGTGGGTCAGCGTTTGCCGCACGCGACCCAGTGAGAGATGAGCTTCTTGAGGGCGCCGCTCTTCTTGGCGGCGGCCAGGCCGAGCGCGACGGGCAGCAGCACGGTGCCGGCGGCCAGGGGCTCGGGAGTCCCGGTCAGCATGCCGCTGACGTCGTGACTGTCGACCTTCTGCGCGGTCATCGACTGCGTCGTCTCGGCGACGGGCTGCTTGACGGCGACCATCTCGGGAGCGCCGGTCAGCATGCCGTTGACGTCGGCCGACTTCGCCTGCTTGGTGGTGGCCGACAGCGCCGTCTCGGCGGCGGCCTTCTTGGCGGCCAGCTTGACGGTCTTCTCCTTGGCCATGAACTTCTCGCGGACCTTCTCCGGGTAGCCGTAGCCGACGATGGTGCTGTCGGTCCGGGTCTTGGTCACGACCTTGTTGCTGATGTTGCCCTCGATCGTCTGGATGGTCTGGTCGTTGATGACCTTCTTGACCAGTCCGACGTGGTCGATTGCGCTGATGTTCTTCGAGTGTCCCCAGTCGAAGAAGACGATCGCGCCCGGAACGGGCTTGGATCCCCAGGCGCCCTGGTTCTTGAACCACTGCGCGTGCTCGGGGGTGTAGGCGAACTGGCCGACGTCCTGCGCCTGACCCGTCTGGTGGGCGGCCCAGGAGACGAACATGTCGCACCAGGCGGCGTCCTTGTAGCCGGGCTTCTTGACGACGTTCGTCCCGAACCAGTCTCCGAACTTGGATGAACCGTTGACCTCGGCGTAGCCCATCTGGGAGTTGGCCACGTTGATCAGCGCGTCAGCGTAGTTCGTCATGAGAATCCTGAACGTTTCCGATCCTGTCTGTCGACCGCGCCGCAGGGCGGTAGATCGGATTCGCTCTCTGTAGACAGTGGGGCAGTTCTCGCTTTACCGGCGTGGGCACCGGAGTGGGGCGATCCTTGCGGCAACTTTGGTCACGGATTACCGCGACAGGTCCCAATCTATCCACGCTCAAGCCGGGGTCAAACGCTTCACGCCGTTCTTTACTCTTTACCTGGTTTATCGCTTTCGGCAGAGGGATTTTACCTTTATCGAATTCCCTTGCGGGCAAGGCGATTCGGTGCTCTCTGGGAGATCTCCGGCCCTGGTAGCGTCAACGGATGCTTTACCCAAGGAAGCTCAAACAGGGTGATCGAGTAGCCGTCGTCTCGCCCTCCGGAGGCCTTCCCGAGGTCTTCCCGATCCCGTTCGATCATGGTCTGCGGCGCCTCAGAGATGAGTTCGGCCTGGTCACGGTGGAGACGCCGACCACCCGGCGGATGGGGGCGACGCCGGAGGAAAGGGCCGCCGACATCACCGCCGCGTTCGCCGATCCGTCGGTGCAGGCGATTGTCGCGGCCATCGGGGGCGACGACCAGATCACCGTCATCCCCCATCTCGACGACGAAGTGATCAGGCGAAATCCCAAGCCGTTCTTCGGCTACAGCGACAACACCAACCTGCTCGCCCACCTCTGGCGGCTGGGCATCGTGAGCTATCACGGGGGTTCGGTGATGGTGCAATTCGGCCGGGGCGGCGCGATGCATCCGATCACCAAGGCGTCTTTACGTGCCGCGTTCTTTACCTCGGGTCCGTTCGAGCTGACCGAGTCGCCCGAATACGGCGACGTCGAACAGGACTGGGAAGATCCGGAATTCGTCAATGGCGCGCCGCTCATGAGTGAATGCGGCGGCTGGATATGGCACAACGCCGATCGCGTGGTCGAGGGCGCCACGTGGGGCGGCAATCTGGAGATCCTGCACTGGATGCTGGCGGCCGACCGCGACATCGCCGCGCCGGAGGCGTACGCGGGGATGGTGCTGATCGTCGAGACCAGTGAGGAGATGCCGTCGGCGACCGAGGTGTTCCGCATGCTGCGCAACCTCGGCGAGCGCGGGATCCTCGGGCGGTTCGCGGCCGTGGTGTGCGGGCGGGCGAAGGCGTGGTCGTTCGAGAACGGGAACGGGCCCGAGGAGAAGGCGCGCTACGCACGGGAGCAGCGGGAGGCGATCCTCCGGGCGCTGGCCGTCTACGCGCCGGAGGCGCTGGTGGTCTTCGACGTCGACTTCGGGCACACCGACCCGCAGGTGGTCATCCCCTATGGAGGGCTGATGCGGGTCGACGGGCCCGCGCGGAAGATCACCGTCGTCTACTGAACGGGCTCAGCGGCCGCTCTGGCTGAAGTGCTGGTAGTCCTTGGTGCCGGTCCAGTCGCCGCCCCAGCCCCATCCGATGCTCGCGAAGGCCTTGACCACCCGGTCGTCGGCGTTGATCACGCCGGGCTTCTTCAGCGGGCGGTCGACGAAGTCGTCGGCGTTGCTGTGGGCGTGCGCGCCGTCGGCCTCCACGTAGGGGTTCTCCCTCGGGTTGAGGTCGACGGCCAGGCCGTAGGCGTGCTGCGACCAGTTCGTCGAGCCCGTCGCGGCGCGGCAGTTGAAGGCGGAGGTGTTGTCGGCGTCGATCGAGGCGTAGTCGTCGCCCTTGTACTTGTCGACCGGCTCCATGCGCTTGATGGGGTATCTGAAGTCGTACAGCTTCTCGAAGACCGAGGTGATCTTCTCGGCCACCGACGCGTTCACGACCAGTTGCCCCGTGTGGGCCTTGTCGTCGAATCCCCAGTACGTCATGGTGATCATCCGCAGGTCGTTCAGGCCGACCGGGCAGCCCGGACGCCATGAATACTTCACCTGGTCCCGGGTCACCTTCGTGATCTTCGACGTGAACTCGGGCGGGGCCGTCGGTGTGGGCGACGGGCTCGCCGCGATGGACGCCGCGGTGGACGCCGCGGTGGACGCCACAGACGTCGTTTCCGTCACGATCGGGGCGGGCGAGACGGCGCCGGTGGTGGTCGTGGCGCCGCACGCCACCGCCCCCAGGCTTGCCGTCAGCCCCACTGCCAGCGCTGACCTGCGGATTGACATGCTTCGAGCGTACCCACGCGAGTGTCGGACTTTCCGGTCTACGTCAGGGTTTTACGGTGAAACGCTCGCGCACATGTTCGGATCCGCGCTACAGTCGATCGCGTCGGATCGAACAGATGTTCCCTGCGAAAGCCCTGGTAGGTGGTGTGCGATGGCGGTCGGGCTGGTGGCGCGGCCTCACGGCGCGACACGCCGTAGGTCTTTCTACGGAAATCTACGACGGCCGCTATATCCGGTCATAAAGTCCGACACCGTGGACCCTGTGCGCAACCCCTATGCCCCCGGTGCGGGGCAGCGCCCTCCCGAGCTGGCCGGGCGTGATCGTGAGCTGCAGCAGTTCGAGGTCGTGCTGGAGCGGGTGGCCCGTGGGCGGCCCGAGCGGAGCATGGTGATCACCGGGCTGCGGGGTGTCGGCAAGACGGTGCTGCTCAACACGTTCAAGTCGATGGCCATCCAGCGGCTGTGGGGGACGGGAAAGATCGAGGCCCGGCCCGAGCAGTCGATCCGGCGGCCCGTCGCGGCGGCGCTGCACATGGCGGTCCGCGAGCTCGCGCCCCGTCATCGGGCGCCCGAGCGGATCGACGAGTTCCTGGGCGTGCTGAAGGCGTTCGCGATGCGCGATCCGTCGGCCGCCAAGGGGACCACCCACTGGTCGCCCGGCATCGACGTCCCCGCCGCGCGGGGGCGGGCCGACTCAGGCGATCTGGAGATCGACCTCACCGAGCTGCTCAGCGACGCCGCCGGGGTCGCCACCGACCTCGGGGTCGGGATCGCGCTGTTCATCGACGAGATGCAGGATGTGCCGGCCGCCGACATCTCGGCGCTCTGCGCCGCCTGTCACGAGCTGTCGCAGATAGGCGGCCCGCTGATCGTGGTGGGCGCGGGGCTGCCGCACCTGCCGTCGGTGCTGTCGGCGTCCAAGAGCTATTCAGAACGGCTTTTCCGGTACGCCAGAATCGACCGCCTCGACCGCGAAGCCGCCGATCTGGCGCTGATCGTCCCGGCCGAGGAAGAAGGCGTGGCGTTCACCAGCGACGCCCTCGACGCCCTCTACGAGGCCGCTGACGGCTACCCCTACTTCGTCCAGGCCTATGGCAAGGTCGCCTGGGACCTGGCGCCGCGCAGCCCGATCACGGCCGAAGACATCAAGGTGTCGGCGCCCGAGGCCGAGGAGGAGCTCGCCGTCGGGTTCTTCGGCAGCCGCTACGAACGGGCGACCCCGGCCGAACGCGACTACATGCACGCCATGGCGCAGCTCGGCGACGACCCGGTGGCGACCGCCGAGGTCGCCGACGCGCTCGGGCGCAAGCCGTCCAGCTTGTCGCCGGCCCGCGACAGCCTCATCAAGAAAGGCCTGATCTACAGCGCCGAACGCGGCCTGATCGCGTTCACCGTTCCCCATTTCGGCCGGTTCCTGCGTGCGCAGCCGGTCTGAACCCTTGTCCTCTCTACGGCTTTCTAGAGGGGAAGCTAGAGAGTCGTAGAGAGCTACATCAACCATGTCTAGGGCTTTCTAGAGAGAAGCCGAGACAGGGATAGATTGCTGGATGGGCGTGTGCCCGCCGACCACCGCGACGCGGACCGGCGGGCGCCGCCCGCTCAGGTAGACCGCGAAGACCACCTCAGCGCCGTTGAGCGCCTCGAAGACGAAGAAGCGCCAGCAGAGCTCCCGCCACGAGTCGCTCGGCAACTCGCTGCCGAGCAGGTGGACGTGGTTGCGCCACACCGCGCTCGACCGCAGCCGGGCCGCCGCCCGCTCGGGGGCGAAGGGGCGCAGTTCGCAGGGCGCGCGATACTTCAGCCGGGCGTAGGTCTCCTCGATCTCCGGCGACAGCGCCAGCAGGACCACCGTGAAACCGGCCAGCCAGGCCAGGACCTGCCAGTCCGGCGCCGGCAGGCCGGGGGAGCCGTCGAGGGCGACGATGACGGCCATGCCGGTCAGGACGAGCGTGCGGCTGATCGCACGCAGGCCCACCGGGGTCGCGCTCACGTCGCCGAAGCAGCCGCAACCGGCGTCGGGGCGGCGGCGGCGCAGGTCGTACAGGACATAGGTGGCGACCGTGAAGAACGCCACGGTCATCCAGCGGGGGGCCGGGTGGTCGACCAGCAGCAGGCCCGCGACCAGGCCGAACTCGCCGATCGCGCAGCAGATGAGGGCGTTCTTGCGCCAGCTCTCGGGAGCCAGCACGGCCGGGCCGAGCCGGCCGAAGGCGCCGGGCTCCGAGTCGCGCCCGGCCGTGACCAGCTTGGCGACCCCGCCGATCACCAGCATGAACACCAGAATGGGTTGCGCCGCCGCGGCGACCATCCCGCTCACCCCAATCCCACACGCACGTTGAAGCAGCCGTTGGTCAGATCGCCGCCGAGTTCCACGTAAGACATGGCCGACAGCTCCACCACCCGCCCCCGGGGGGATGTGCCACATTCCACGCATCGGTCGCAGAACCGCCCCGCCATGCAGCCACAGGCCACCACGGGAAGCACGGTCGCGCGATCGGCGCAGACATTCCGTACATGAACGCTCGAACCGAGCGCGAGATAAGGGAGAGCGGCGCACGAGACGCCCGCATCGGCGCAGCCGGTGTCCGACTGCTCCAGCATCGGGTAGGCCACACCCGCTTCGATGTGGTCTGACCAGACGGCCGTCCCGGAGATCTTCGACTGTACGCCGCCATAAGCCGCCGGAGGATCGGGAACGTGGGCCGCCCGGTAGGCGGGCTGCGAGGTGGCGGGGATCTGCGCCAGCGCGGTGGTGCCCTCGACGGTGCCGATCGCGTCGAACAGGAAACCGGGTTCGAGGCGCGGGTAGCGCACCCGGACGCGGCCCGACGACCGATAGGGGATCACGACCGAACGGCGCCCCCGGTGGGGCCCGCAGTCGAGCACGACCGCAATGTCGTCACGACCCGAGACGGACAGGATGATCCCCGTCATCCGGGTCACATCAGCCCAGATGCGGTCGACGACCTTGCCCTGCCGAAGCGCCCGGATGATCACCCGGGCGCCCACGGGCAGGTCCGCCGGGGCCACGAAGCCCCCCCGCCAGGCCTTGGCCCAGTGGGCGATGACCAGGCGTTCCTCGTGGCCCTCGTCGTCTTCGATGATGATCAGGTGAGGACTGACGTCGAGGATGGTGCCGCTGACGGCGTCGAGCAGCACCCCGCTCTCGGCGTTCGCGCGCGGCGGTTCAAGCTCGCGGCCGAGCACGGCCGCCGCCAAGGCTCTCCGGCGTTTCGCTGGTATCCCCACGCTCTGTAGCCTCACATGTCGTCTGCCCTAATAGAGGCATAATTCAGGCGTTGACTCCCGAGCGGGATCAGAATCCTCGTACTGGATGGAATCCCATGTCCCCCGTGTCAGGGCATATCACCACCTCGACGGCTTGTCCCTTTTAGGTGGCGGGTTCGATTTCCTCCGCGCCGGCGGTGGCGCAGGGCCGGACGACGTCCCGGATGAGTCGAAGGGTCTCCAGGAAACGGTGGAGCTCGGCCGGCTGCAGCAGGCCGGTGAACCAGTGCTCGATATCTTCGAGATGACGGGGCAGCACCTCGAGCAGCCGGGCCCGCCCGGCTTCGGTGATCTGGGGGTAGAAGGCACGCCGATCGGTCGCGCAGGCCTCGCGGGAGACCAGCCCTTCGCGCTCCAGCCGATCGATGACGCGGGTGATGCCGCTCGTGGACAGGTTGGTCTGAGCGGCGAGGTCACTCATGCGGAGCCCCTGGCCGGGGGATCGGGCCAGGCGGATCAGCGTCTCGAAGTCGACCTCGGAGAGGCCGGCCTCCGCGAAGGCCCGCCGATTTTTGTCGGCGATGCCCGTGTAGACCTCGGCGAACAGCCCCATCGCGGTCAGCCGAGGGTCGTCGAATGGATCCATGCGGGGAAGTCTACGCCACGATGGTTGACGGCAGGAATATCTGTCCGGTAGACATTTGTTGGAGCAAACATCCGCAGGACAACTACCGCCTCTTCTGGAGTTATCGATCATGAGCGTACGCGAGTGGAACGGCCAGACCATTCCCGCGGCCGGCACCTTCACCCTTGACGTCGCGCACACCCGCGTCGGTTTCGTGGCCAAGCACATGATGGTCAGCAAGGTCCGGGGCAACTTCGAGAAGTTCGACGGCACCATCACCGTCGCCGAAGAGCCGCTCCAGTCCAGCGTCGACGTCACCCTCGAGGCCGCGTCGATCACCACCCACGTCGGCGACCGCGACAACCACCTCCGCAGCGACGACTTCCTCGCCGCCGACAAGTACCCCCAGATCACCTTCAAGAGCCTCCGCGTCGAGAACGTCGACGGCAACGAGTTCACCCTCGTGGGCGAGCTGACCATCCGCGACGTGACCAAGGAGGTCCCGCTGAAGGTCGAGTTCGGCGGCGCCGCCACCAACCCGTGGGGCCAGGAGATCTTCGGCTACTCGGCCGAGACCGAGATCGACCGCGAGGCGTTCGGGCTGACCTGGAACCAGGCGCTCGAGACCGGCGGCGTGCTGGTCAGCAAGAAGATCAAGATCGAGATCGAGGGCGAGGCCGTGCGTCAGGCCTGACGCCTTTCCCTCCTTCGCGCAGACCTTGTCCACAGGCTGTGGATAAGGTCTGTGCGACGCGACGGGTATCCACTTTGCCGCGTCGGCGGATCGCCGGTACTCTGTCGGGAGCCGATATGGCTACCAGGAGGTTTCGCCTAGTCCGGTCTATGGCGCCGCACTGCTAATGCGGTTTGGGTCTCAAGCCCATCCGGGGTTCAAATCCCCGAACCTCCGCAGTTCAGAGGCCCTCTTTCCTTAACGGGACGAGGGCCTTTTTGCTGCCCGAAACGGCTCAGGGTTGCAGTTGGCTGCTCCAGAGGGCGGAACTCAAGCGGTCGCCGGCGTCCTACATCTGGAGGCTTGCCACGTGGGTGTAGCGCTCGGTTGTGGTGACCATGCGGGTATCCTTCGACGATCTCCAGAGCACGTCGCACGTTACGGATCTCGCCCGAGCGTTCATCGGGGAGATGGCGCCGAGCAACGAATCACGCGAAGTTCGCTGGTGCCCGCAACCAGATCGGTGTGTTCTCGCAGATCGAAGTGGAGCTCACGGGGGGTGCTGTCGGGACTCTCTCAGGTCTGTCGGTCCTGAGGTCTACTGTCGCTCCTCCTACGGGTGTGCACGAGTCGGGAGGACGACCGGTGGCAGAGGTGCTGCGAAGGATCAACTTTGAGGACGCCGTCGAGTACGGACAGTTCTATGTGGGGGACTTCGGGCGGCATCTGGATGATTCCGCGGTCTCCCACCCGCACCTGAGGGTGTCGAATCACCTGGGCATCGAATGCGACATCACTCACGGTCAGGCTGATGTACGCGTGGAGGTCTGGGACGCTGAGCCACCGTCGGCTGACGCTCCTTGGGTGCTGACCTGGGAGATCGCCTATCTGACCGGTTCGGGAATCGTCAGCGTGGGAGGTGAGTCATGGCCTGACCTGCTGTTGCTGGGCCCGTCGTACTTCCTGTACGGCCTACGAGCCTACCGGGTCCCGTCAGTCTGGGGCAGAAGCCACGAGTTCTATGAGGATCCGCAGACCGAGCACGTGCTGCTGCGGTTCTGGCCGATCCGGGACGTCTTCGACCCCGCCCTGCATGCCCGGCCGGAAGGGACGACGACGGCGCCCCGGCCGTCCGCGTACGTTCCTGCCACAGATTGGCCGACCTTGCGGCATCAGCCGGATCTCCCAGAGCCCGACACAGCCGATGATCCCGACAATGAGGACTGGGAGGCCGTCACCCTCAGGAGGGCTCGTGCTCGGATCGCCAAGCAGCTCAATCCCGACGCCGCACCCACTTTTACGATCCTCAGGCGGCACACGGAAGATCCTCGGAGCCCCTGGGGGGTCGACAACGTCGGCGCGACCTGCCGGGCTCGACTCTGGCGGCCGGCGGGGGAGGACGACCCTGGCGTCCTCGGCGTCGACCGGCGGATCGAGAGTGAGGACGGCTCCCGCGACGAGGTACTGGTCTCCGCGATCGTGACCGTGCTCGACGAGGACGGCGAACTACTGACGGTCCGGGACGCGACCGAGACGGAGGCCGCACGTGTGCTCGCTGTGGAGCGAGCCTGGGGGTGACGGCCGGCGAGCCGGGCAGGTCCTCACCAGCAGGATTGGTGGGTGGCCGGGAGCTGGCTTGGGTTGCAATTCACCGCCGCACCAGCGCGTTCCAAGAAGAGCAGTTAGGGGCGTTCGTCCAGGAGGGACTGTTCTGAACGCCGACCTCTCGAGCTGCTAATGCGGTTTGGGTCTCAAGCCCACCCGGGGTTCAAATCCCCGAACCTCCGCAGTTCAGAGGCCCTCTTCCCCTAAAGGGACGAGGGCCTTTTTGCTGCCCCGAACGGCTCGCAACCGGTGGGCCGGCGGGTCTTCCGCAGGGTGGTCCGCAGCCCTGCCGTCGCCACATCGGGCGGTCAGCTGCACCGACTCCGCGGCCTGAATGCGGAGCCGAACTGCCCTGGCGCCAACCCGCCCGCCACAAGGGGCGTCAGTGAAACGCGCGGCCTTCAACGGCAGTCCTGTCAGCTCAGCGGCTTCAAATGCGGAGCCGAGCGGCCCCGGCGCCAAACAGCCTGCCAAAGGAAGCGTCATCGAAACGCGCTGCCTTCAACAGCAGCAGCCCTGTCACTTCCCCAGTTGGGTTCTCGGCGGCCTCCCCACAGCGGAGAAAGACTCGGGCATTTGCGGCAACTTACAAGAAGGCCAGCCCAGCTTGGGAACGAAGTCGAACTAAACAAGGAGACTGCCGGCAAACCGGAGCCTGTGCGGCAGCCCGGCCACCGAGCAGCCTGGGGGCGGAGCCGAAACAGTGCTCCGGGATTTTGCAAACGCGCGGGCGCTGGCATCGGTGCAGCCAACTTCGCTGACTCCAGCACGCTCCCCAACAGCTCCGCTCGGAAAGCCCGCACCAGCCACGATCGGGCACCTTCCTCTCGAGCGATGTGCCTGGAAGTGAGGAAGATTCTCTCATTCCTGCCTAAAAGGCATCTCTCGCTCATTCAGGGCATTTGCGTCAGATGCGGCTTGGGTGGAGGTCGAGAGACAAGTCGATTGACCGCCATGCCGACTTTAAGGGCATGCGTCAGTAGCCTTTCGTGCGCCTGTGGTAGTAATTTTCCTGAACGCCCATCTTCGCAGCCCTCTACGCTTGCACATATCGGCACGATTTGGTCGCCAAGTCGTGCGGGACTCCTGCTGAAAGGGCGAACATTGAGCAGTCGGTCAGCCGCTGAATACGAAGCCTCGTTGACCCTGCTCACCCCTGACCTCGCCCAACGCGCGGCAGGCCTGCGCAAATACGCGCTGACCCATTCGAACTGCCCCGCCTGCCGAAGCGCGCAGAAGTGGGTATGGCTGGCGTTCGACGCCGCCTACGTCGGCGACCACGTCTCAGCCGCCCGGATGCTGTCCTCGGCCGAGGAAGCCGCAAGGCACCCCCACGGTGGCTCAGGAGACGCGAAACCAACCGCCAGCGTCGTCCCCGGATTCAAAGGCCACAGATCGCTGGTCGCCGCATCGGACGCCGCGTACAAAGGCCGGTTCGGCGGGTTGGGGTTCATCGTGAGCAACGGCCATTACGGCATGAAGCACTGGCCCCCCGACACCGGCATGCGTTTGCTCGACCCCAGCGGCCGATCAAAGGTCCTGGTCGCAGAATTACGCGCCGCCGCCATGGCCGTCAAAGCGCTCGGCGAGCGGGCCGGCAAGGCCGCGCTCCTGCTGGACAGCGCGGTGGCCATCAGCTACCTGCACACCTGGCAGAAAGGCGACGTCGAGCGGATGCCCGACGGGTACAGCCTCCGGCCTCGTACAAGTGGCGCTCAGCCGACGTTGGTGAGGCTGGCACATCAGGTCGCGGAGCTCCCCAGGCTCCGCATCGAGCACGTCAAAGGGCATGCCGGGCATCCGTTGAATGAGGCGGCGGACGCGCTCGCGGATATCGCCATGCGAAATCCGGCGGACCGGCGCGAAAGGGCCGAGGGGGTCGTCGACGCGTTTCTCCGGGCGTGGCATGCCCGTGCGAATAACACCGCATTGTCCCAAGATCGCTAGGCTGTGCCCAGCTTTCGAAAGGGACCGTCTTGTCGCACTCGCCCCGGATGTCGAGACCGGCATTGGCGACCTGGTTGGTGGCCGCTGCCGTCGCCGCATTCCCCACCTGGGAGGAATGGCAGTACCGGCTTGTACCCGGTTCGTTCGAGATCATCGGCTGCGCCGGTATGGGGTGGCCGGAGACCTCGCCGCTCGACCCCCTGCGAGGCGATCTCGACGCGCTCCTGATGGACGTCGAGGCGTGGGCCATCCCGTCACTGCTCATCCTCGGGGCGTTGCTCGCCTGCCTCCGCGGAAGGGATCCACGGCGCGTCGGCCGGCGAACGGCGGGCGTGCTCGTCCTGATCGCGGTGGTCAAGCCGGCCACCCCTCTCTACAGCTCGCCGGAGGATTGCGGGGGTGGGATCCCCATCCTCAGCGCCGAGTGGTTCGCCACGGTGCTGGACAGCTGGGGAAGCACCCAGGTCTGCCTCATCGGCGCGGCCGCGCTCATCCTGCTCGTCACCTGGAGGGCGGGCGATGGCACCTCGTCGTCGACCGGGGTGATCTGGCGCCGGGCGGTGGCGCTCCTGGTCGACTACGCCGTCGTCCTCGTGCTCCTCACCTTCGTCGTCGGGCCGATCATGTGGCTGACCGACTGGCCGTCGCTCAGTCTGGACTACGGTCTCCTGAACAGGGCGACGATCAGTCTGGACGACATAGATCTCGACGGGCTGCCAGTTCTGCTCGTCGTGTTCCTGTACTTCTGGGGGCAGCACCGCCTGTGGGGGCAGACGCTGGGCAAGCGCCTGATGGGTATCCACGTCAGCTCTGCCCACATGGCCCTCCGCACGCTGATCTTCCCGATCCTCGTCTTCGTCCCGTTCGTCGGGCCCCTCGTCCTCATCGTGAACGGCATGTGGACGCTGCTCGACCCCGAAGACCGGGCGTTGCACGACCGCTTCCTGAACACCGAAGTCGCCCGGAGCGCGTGACTTTTGTCAGCGTGACCGCCCGACAAGCTTCACTACCCCCGCATTTCCGGCGTTTCTACCGTTGTCCCCATGGATGCGATCAACGTCGAAGGCGTGGCCAAGCGCTACGGACCCGTCCGGGCCATCGAACATGCGAGCCTGCGGGTCCCGGCCGGCCAGGTCGTCGCCGTCCTCGGGCCCAACGGCGCGGGCAAGAGCACCTTGATCGGCATGATGCTCGGCCTCGTCGCACCGGACGCCGGCCAGGTCGAGCTGCTGGGCCAGACCCCGGCCGAGGCCGCCGCGCGTGGGTTGGTCGGCGCCATGATCCAGCAGGGTGAGCTGGTCCCGAATCTGACCGTGCGGGAGGTCGTCGGGTTCGTCCGCGGCCTCTACCCCGAATCGATGCCGCTGGACGAGGTCCTGGAGCTGGCCGGGCTGACCGACCTGGCCAGGCGCCGCACCGGGCGGCTCTCCGGTGGTCAGACGCAGCGGGTGCGGTTCGCGATGGCCGTCGCCGGGGCCCCGCGGATTCTCGTCCTCGACGAGCCCACCGCCGCGCTCGACGTGGAGGCCCGGCGGGCCTTCTGGATGGCCATCCGGCGCTACGCCGAGGGCGGGCGCACCGTTCTGTTCGCCACCCACCATCTGGAGGAGGCCGACGAGAACGCCGACCGCGTGGTCGTGGTCTCGCGTGGCCGGATCGTCGCCGACGCGACGCCCGCCGAGATCAAGCGGCGGGCCGGGGGGCGTACCGTCCGGTTCCGGCTCGGTGACCAGCCTGCGGTCGGGCTCGAAGGGCTGCCCCAGGTGACGGCCGTGGAGGTCGGCGGCGGGTTCGTCACCCTGCACACGGCCGACCCCGACACGGTGGTCGCCTCGCTCTACTCGACCGGGCTGACGATCCGCGACCTGGAGATCACCACTCCCGCGCTCGAAGACGCCTTCATCTCCCTGACCGCCGGAGGGCCGGCATGCTGAACTATCTCCGCCTCGAACTGCTCCAGGTCCTGCGCGACCGCTACTACCTGTTCTTCGCGCTCGCTCTGCCGGTCGCCTTCTACCTGCTGTGGTCGAGCATCTTCTCCTCCGACCGGCTCGATCCCGTGACCGGTCTGCCGTCTTCGGTGGACATCATGGTCTCCATGGCCTCCTACGGCGCACTCGGCGCGACGTTGATGAGCACCGGGGTGCGGCTGGCCGCCGAGCGGCGCAGCGGGTGGTTGCGGCAGTTACGGGTGACCCCGTTGACGCCGACCACGGTGATCGTGGTGAAGACGCTCGCCGCCATGTCGCTGGGACTGCCGGCCGTGGTCCTCGTCGGGCTGGCGTCGGTGCTCTGGCAGGGCGTGCGGCTCGATCCGCTGCAGTGGGTCGCGATCACGGCGCTTCTCTGGGTCGGGACGCTGCCCTTCGCCGCGCTCGGCACCCTGATCGGATCGCTGGCCGGGCCGGACGCCGCCCAGCCGATCACCCTCGGGGCCTACTTCGGGCTGGCGGTCGCCGGGGGCATGTGGGTGCCGCTGTCGGTGCTGCCGCAGGTGGTCCGGGACGTCGCCGCCGGGCTGCCCTCGACCCGGTTCGCCGAGCTGGGGCGGGCCGTGGCGGCCGGGCACGCGCCGCCGGTGTCGGCCGGGCTGGTGCTGGCCGCCTGGACGGTGGCGCTGGGCGTCCTGGCCGTGGTCGCCTATCGGCGGGCCTGGTGAAACGGCTGTTCCTCGGCGACGTCCAGGGGCCCGAGCTGGTGCAGCGGGCCTTCTGGACGTCGTTCGGGCTGCTGTTCCTGACCCCGATCGTGGTGGACGTGGCCCACTACGAGGGGATCCGGCAAGTGCTCGGGTGGGTCGCCCTGGTGGCGTTCGCCCTGACCTACTACGCGGTCACGTTCGTACGGCGGAGCTGGGACGACCCGATCAGCAGGCGGGAGATCCTGACGCTGGTGACGTTCTCCCTGCTGGCGGTTGGGCTGCCGCTGGCGTTCGGCCTCGACTGGCTCGGGGTGATGCTGTATCCGGCGTTCACGTACTCGATGGCGCTGCCGCTGCGGTGGGCCCCGGGCGCGGTGGTGGCCGCGGCGGCGGTGACGGTCGTGACCGGCCTCCTCGTCGGGGCGCCGCCTGCCGTCTACGGCGGGGTCGCCGGGGGCGTGCTGGCGTTCGGCATCCTGATGTTCGCGCTCCGGCATCAGCGCACGCTGGTCCTGCAACTTCAAGAGGCGCGGAACGAGGTGGCCCGGCTGGCCGCCGCCGACGAACGGCTGCGCATCGCCCGCGACCTACACGACGTGCTCGGCCACAGCCTGTCGCTGATCGTGCTGAAGAGCGAGCTCGCGCGGCGGCTGGCCGGCCGTGACCTCGACCGGGCCGTCGGCGAGATCGGCGACATCGAGACGGCGGCGCGGTCGGCGCTGGCCAACGTACGCGAGGTCGTCTCCGGTTACCGCAGGCGCGCCCTGAGCGAGGAGCTCGACGGCGCGCGGGCGGCGCTGGCGGCGGCCGGGGTCGACGCGACCGTGCGCATGGCGGGCGGTCCGCTGCCCGAGGCGGCCGACGGGGTGTTCGGCTGGGCGGTCCGCGAGTCGGTCACCAATGTGGTCCGGCACGCCCGCGCCTCCCGCTGCGTCATCGAGGTCGCCCACGGCGGGGGCTTGGCGACCCTGGAGATCCGCGACGACGGCCGGGCCGGCAAGGAGCACGTTCTGGGCAACGGCCTCATCGGCCTGTCCGAACGGGTTTCGGCCGAGGGCGGGACGCTCGAGTCGGGCCCGCTGCCGGGCGGCGGCTTCCGCGTCGTGGTCCGGGTGCCCGTAGGGTCGGCCTCATGATCAGGGTCATGCTGGCGGAAGACCAGAACCTGGTGCGCGGGGCCCTGGCGGCACTGCTCGGCCTGGAAGAAGACCTGGAGATCGTCGCCGAGGCGGCCGACGGCATCGAAGCGGTGGCCGTGGCCCGGCGGGTGCGGCCCGACGTGGCCCTGCTCGACATCGAGATGCCCGGCACCGACGGCCTGACGGCGGCGGCCGAGATCCGCGCGGCGGTCCCCGGCTGCCACGTGATGATCCTGACGACGTTCGGCCGACCCGGCTACCTGCGCCGGGCGATGGAGGCGGGCGCGTCGGCCTTCCTGATCAAGGATGGCCCGGCGGAGCAGCTGGCCGCCGCGATCCGGCGGGTGGTGGCCGGAGAGCGCGTCATCGACCCGGCCCTGGCCGCTGCGGCGCTCAGCGCCGGGCCCAACCCGCTGTCACGGCGCGAACGCGACGTCCTGGCGGCCGGGGCGGGCGGCGCGACCATCGCCGACATCGCCTCCCGGCTGCACCTGTCGGAGGGCACCGTCCGCAACTACCTGTCGTCGGCCATCACCAAGGTCGGGGTGCGCAACCGCATCGAGGCCGCCCAGGCCGCAGAGCGGAACGGCTGGCTGTGACAAAAGAGCTGCAATAAATGAGATCACTCCGGCCGTCCTGCGGGCCGGATGCACCCTGGCGACCTTCGCCGACTCGCCGCTGCCGCCCGAGAACGCGGCCTGGCGGCTGGAGGCGGGCACCCGGGCCGCCTAATGCTGCGCATCCTGCCCGGCGCCCACCGCACGGCCTACGAGGGTGCCACGCTCCGGGAGCACCTGGCGCTGCCGCCCGTCTAACGGGCCGACGCGAACCGCGCGTCCGGTCGTTCCCCGGTCAGGGCGAGGTCCGCCAGGACCCGCCCGACCGCGGGCACGAACTTGAAGCCGTGCCCCGAGAAGCCCGCCGCCACGACCACCGGCCCGACCCGGTCGAGGACGAAGTCGGAGGTCGGCGTGGTGGTGTAGGTGCAGCTGATCGGGGTGACGGCGCCCGGGTCGACCCCCGGCAGCCAGCGGCGCGCGTAGTCCCGCAGGATGCGCAGCTGGCGGGGTTCGGCCGTGAAGTCGCGGTCGTCGGGGTCGACCGCCGGCCCGGTGCCGTGGAAGCCGACCTTGACGCCCTCGCCGGGGGTGGCCAGGCCGTACACGCCGCTGAGGAAACCGGTGGCCGCGAGGGTCCGCTCGTCGAAGTGGTGGACGAAACTGGGCCACTCGTCGGTGTCGCGAAGCGGGGCGAAATGGGCGGGCTGTTCCTGCGTCACCCGCAGCGGCGGCAGCGGCACGAGGCCGCCGAGCAGCTTCTCCGTCCAGGCGCCGGCCGCGACCACGACCCGCTTGGCCCGGTAGACGTCGTCTTCGGTGACGACGTCGACGGCGTCGTCACCCCGGACGGTGATCGAGAGGACCGGGGTCCGGTGCCGGACATCGGTCCCGAGCGCGGCGGCCCGCTGCTGGAGCGCGGCGACGGCGTGGTCGGCGTGCAGCCGCCCGCTCGCCGGGTGGAAGAAGACCTTGCCGTCGTAGCGCAGGCCCTCCAGCGCTCGGCGGCCTCCTCGGCCGGCAGCCACTCGCCCGGCACGCCCGCCGCCTCGACGGCGTCGGAGAGAACGTCGAGGTCGGGGGTGCGGCCGTGGTTGACGCTGCCGGTGATGGTGAGCAGGGGAGTGCCCGACTCGGCCTCCAGTTCCCGCCACAGGCCGTGGGCCTCCACCGCGAGGCGGATGTAGACAGGCTCGCCGTAGGAGACCCGGAAGATCCGGGACGCGCCGTGGGAGGCGCCGCGCACGTGGCCGGGCTCGAAACGCTCCAGCAGCACGACGTCGGCACCGTGCCCGGCCAGCCGCCACGCCGCCGCCGATCCCATCCCGCCGCCGCCCACGACGACGACGTCCACCTCATGCCTCGCCACGCGACCCCCTCCTATTACATGTATTTCCTACCTAAAATACATGACTACAGAGTTTTCATCGGTGACCTTCACGGATCGGAGGGTACGTCCTGTGCATGCTTACCGGTTGGTGGGGCGTTGTCCTGGATGCTCCGGATTCGCGAAAGCTGGCCCGTTTCTACGCCGACCTCCTCGGCTGGGAACTGATCAACGACGGTGAGGCCGTCCACCCGGGAGAGGGCACGTCGTACATCGCCTTTCAGACCTCCTCCGACTACGAGCCGCCCGCCTGGCCGAACGCCGCGGGCAAGCAGCAGATGATGCTGCACGTCGACGTGGGCGTCACCGGCCTGGACGAAGAGGTCGCCAGGGCGGTCGAACTGGGCGCGACCGTCGCCGACTTCCAGCCGCAGGACGACGTCCGGGTGATGCTCGATCCGGCCGGTCATCCGTTCTGCCTCTACCTCGACGCCGGATGACAAAATAAAGTTCGAGACATGCGGATCTTCTCGAACGTCTCCGAGCTCAAAGCCGCTCAAGGTACGCATCTCGGCTTCACGGAGTGGCGTACCGTCACCCAGGAACAGGTCAACCTGTTCGCCGACGCGACCGGCGACCACCAGTGGATCCACGTCGACACCGAGCGCGCCGCCCAGGGGCCGTTCGGCGCGACGATCGCCCACGGGTTCCTGTCACTGTCGATGCTCCCCACGATGACGAGCGAGCTCATCCGGGTCGACGGGCTGGCCATGGGGATCAACTACGGGCTCAACAAGGTCCGGTTCCCCACCCCCGTCCCGGTCGGGTCGCGCGTCCGTGCCGGCGGCGAGATCCTCGACCTCACCGACACGGCTCAGGGGGTGCTGGGCACCCTCAAACTGGTCATCGAGGTCGAGGGCGTGCCGAAACCGGCCTGTGTCGCAGAGCAGCTCATCCTCTACATCCCGGCGTAGTAGGCGGCGGCCTGGGCCCGGCTCTGCAGGCCGAGCTTGGCCAGCACCCGGCTGACGTGCGTCTTCACGGTCGGTTCGGCGATGTCGAGGGTGCGGGCGATCTCCGCGTTCGACAGGCCGCGCCCGAGGCACGACAGGACGTCCCGTTCGCGGGCGGTGAGGGTGTCGGGCATCGCCGCAGGTCGCGTGCGGGCGAAGGCCGAGATGAGCTTCCTGGTCACCTGCGGCGAGATCAGCCCGTCGCCGCCGGCCACCAGCCTGACCGCCTCGACGAGCGTGGCGGCGTCGGTGTTCTTCAGCAGGAACCCGGCGGCGCCCGCCCGCAGCGCGCCGAAGACGTATTCGTCGAGGTCGAAGGTGGTCAGCACGAGGATCTCGGTCAGCCCCGCGAGCTGCCGGGTGGCCTCGATGCCGTCGAGGCGCGGCATTCGGATGTCCATGATCACCACGTCGGGGCGGTGCTCCTCGGCCAGCGCGACCGCCGCCCGGCCGTCGGCCGCCTCCCCGACGACCCGGATGTCGCTGGCGCCCTCCAGGACCAGCCGGATGCCCGTCCGCACCGCCGCGTGGTCGTCGGCGATCAGTACCGTGATCATGTGGACAGGGTGGCGGTCACCCGCCAGCCGCGCTCACACGGCCCCGCCTCGAACGTGCCGCCGAGCAGCGTGGCGCGCTCCTTCATGCCGATCAGCCCCGCCCGCGCGCCCGGCAGGTCACGCGGCCGGTCGGTGACCGGGTTGTCGATGGTCAGCACCAGTTCGTCCGGACGATAGTCGATCGCCACGGAAACCGGCGCGGAGCCGTGTTTGAGCGCATTCGTCAGGGACTCCTGGACAATTCGATATCCGGCCAGATCGACCGCCGGCGGAAGGTCTCTGGGCGTGCCCTGGACGTCGACGACGGCCGTCACGCCGGTGCGTTTGACCAGGTCGTCGACCTCGGTGAGGCTCGGCCGGAGCGCCTCGGTCGCGCCCTCGGCCCGGAGCAGCCCGATCATGCCGCGCATCTCGGCCATGCCCTGGACGCTGTTCTCCCGGATCGACTCCATGATCTGCCGGACCGACCGGGCGTCCAGATCGGTTCTGGACAACACCGCGCTCGACTGGATGGCGATCGCGCTGAAGTGGTTCGCGACCATGTCGTGCAGCTCCCGGGCCATGCGGTTGCGCTCGGCGGTGATCGCGGCCCGGCGGTCGTACTCGGCCATGAGCGCCGCCTGCCGGGCGTTGTCGCGCAGGTTCCGGACGATCGCGGCCGACGCGACCGGCATGACGGTGATCAGCCCGACCTGGAATCCCATCACCGTCCCCCACGCCCACGACTGTGTCTGCAGGCCCGCCGCGACCCCCGCGGCCAACGGCCACAACGGGGTGACGCGCAGCAGCGCGGTCATCAGCTTGCGGGGCCCGTAGAGGGTGGCCGCGTAGATGTTGTCGGTGAACACGACGGCCGTACCGAGCGAGGGCCCCATCGAGGCGTCGGCCGCCAGCGCGACCACCCCGATGACGAACGCCGTCACCGGCCTCCTCCGCCGGATCACCACGCCGACACAGGTGACCGCGAGCGGCACGAGGAACAGCTGGACCGGCACGCCCTTCGAATGGTCGTAGGCCCCCGCCAGCAGCAGGACCCCGACCGCGAAGGCCGCGACGGCCATCAACGCGTCCTGCCGGTGGGGGGTCATGCGTCCAATCTCACCACGGCCCATCTGAAATGGGCATACATCTTTGGATGTACGGAACTTCGTCCGTTCCGGCGAGGTAGGGCCCCTCATATGCGACAAGCATGGTTTCCATGCTGTGGTTGATCATCGCGGCCGAGGCCGGCTTCTGGATCCTGCTCGCCACGGGCCTTCTGGTCCGGTACGGCCTGCGCCTGCGCCGCACCAGCTGGGCGATCCTGGCCCTGACCCCGGTGCTGGACCTCGTCCTGCTGGTGGCCGCCGTGATCGACATGCGCTCGGGCACCGTCGCGACCTGGCAACACGGGCTGGCCGGGGCGTACATCGCCTACTCGATCGTCTTCGGCCACCGAACCATCACGTGGGCCGACGAGTGGGTGGCGCGCGGCTTCAAGAAACCACCGAAGGTGCTCGGCGAGTGGGCGGTCTGGTTCAGGATCGCGGGGGCGTACGCGATCATGTGCCTGCTGCTCTTCGGCGCCACAGTCATGGTGGGCGACTCGTCGCGGACCTCAGCCCTGACCGTTTTCATGCTCAACGCCCTGAAAGTGCCGGTGATCGCACTGATCTGGCCCGTCGCCGACTCACTGGGGCGTCAGTTCGGTCGGAAGCCGGACGGTGACCCGCCACCCGCCCATATGGGGCCCGGCATGGACGGTCCCTCCGAGCGGAGTGGCCCGGGCCCGCATCAGCCGGACCCCCGACCTGCGGGACGGCCGGATGCCGATCGGACTGTCGATGGTCAGCGTGATCGATGACGGGTGATAGGAGATCATGACCGTCGCCGACGTGGTGCCGTGCTCGAGCGCGCTGGTCAACGCTTCCTGGACGATCCGGTAGCCGGCCAGATCGACGTCTCTGGGCAGATCCCGGGTGGGCCCCTGGATGTGCAGGCGCGTCGTCAGCCCGGCCTGCTTGCTGCGCTGAAGCAGGTCCATAGGGTCGGAAAGGCTGCGCTGGTCGGCGCCCAGGACCCCGTTGACGCGCTCGACCAGCAGGCGCTCGGCCTCCTCGGTACGGCGTATTTTCCGGCGGTGGATGATCGTTGAGGTGGCTAGCAGGACGACGACGGCGAGGATGCCCAGGTTCAGCACGATAGGCCCCTGATCTGTGCGGTTATGTCGGTTCTTAACCGGCGGTGATCGGGGGTATGCCCGGGGGGTTGGGGACTTTGCCGGGAGTTGGACGATCGTGTCTTCGGGTAACTGGTTCGGAGTAGGGGCCGGGACCCGCTATGCTTACTTCTGCAAGCGGCCGTAGCTCAATGGATAGAGCATCTGACTACGGATCAGAAGGTTAGGGGTTCGAGTCCTCTCGGCCGCGCAGCGGAAAGCCCAGGTCAGCGATCGTCTGACCTGGGCTTTTGTGTTGCTGCGAGGCGGCTTGCTGTCCGGTTGAGTCCGGTGATGATCTAGTGGTGGCGGGTGATCGTGCCAAATACGTGCGCACTTTTGCTAGATCAGATGCTCTAACGCGGGTCCCCCGGCATCTCGACCGCGGGTGCGGACTCTCAAGACCACGCTGATACGGCCCATTGCGATGGCATCGTGGCAGACAAGGCACTTCCCGTAGGGTTCGATGAATCGAGGCCTTGAGGTCGGCGCCGGCCCGCCTCCTCACGGGTTTCGGTGAGGAGGCGGAGCGCGTGGTCCGTCGCCGTGTCGGGGCGGGTCACGGTTTGCCGCCGTTCTCTCGTCCGGTGACCTGATCGCGCTCTGGGTCACGCGGTCGCGGCGGGCGATGGCGAACTCTTCGTTCAGATGGTCAGGGTGGTAGCGCTGGAGTTAGTCCTCCACCTGGTGCAGGGCGGCCAGTTCCGGTCGGGGCTTGCCGATCTCGGCCGCCTTCACCGTTAGGGCGCACAGGGTCAGGGTCACCATGAGCAGGATGACGAGCCTGGGGGCAGGGCGGGCAACACGCCTGGCGGCCGACTCGTGTCGTCGGTGCTAAACGAGGCTCACAGTCGGATGCTGGCGATAAGCATGACGGGGAGGGTGGCCCTGGTGATCCAGGCGCCGAGCCCAGAGAGGAAGATCGACCAGCGCGGACGGGTCCGGTGTTTGGCCGAGTTCCCGGCGTGCCAGTGGGTGCGGCCCAAAGAGTGGCCTGCCACGATGATCCCGGCGGTCAGCCCTACGCCGGGCACGAGCGTCAACGCCTGCTCAAGCCAGGAGATGTGATCGATGCCGATGAAACGCTGGAAGATCGTCTGGAAGTACCAGGTATAGAAGCCGCCGGCCAGCACCACGGGCGGCCATCGCCGGACGTTCGTCGTCTCGCTCGAAGATCTCGCGCAGGTCCAGCTGATCACGATCACCGGTCCGCCGCAGGACGGGCTGGACTACCACCTCCGGACCCGCACCCGCCGCGGGCAGACCCATCCCGCGAGGTCCGGCAACCCTCGCATGGCAGGAAGTCCTCTCCCTGGTCACCGCAGGCAAAGGCGTCTGCCCCACCTCCACACGCGCCGCCGACTATTACTCGCGGCCCGACGTCGTCTTCGTCCCCTTCCATGACGCCCCGCCCTTTGACTACGCACTCCTGAGGCCTGCCACAGGACAGACCCCCAAGGTGCACGCGTTCCTTCAGACCCTCCTCACGGTCGCCGACGAAGGCGGCGGGCATGCCGCGATCAGTTTTGATTGCTGATCTTCGTAAGGGGAACTCTTAGCTACTGGCTTCCCTGGGCTTGGTGTGTGTCATGACTAAGGAGGATCCGTGCAACCGATGCATGAGTCCCGTGATACTCAGATCCAGCGACTGTATGAGCAGGGAATGAGTCAGCGAGAGATTGCCGAGCTTTATGGGATCAGCGGCCCGAGAGTAAATCAAATCCTGCAGAAGGTCGGATTCGATGCGGAATCGCGGACTCGTAAATCGTCGGCGGGGGATGTTTCCGAGGCTGTTCTCGCGTTTTCGTCAGAATATGGCGAGATGGTGCGGCATCTAGCATCTCAGGGAATAACTCGGGCCGGAGTCATCGATCGATTTCAGCTGATCCTTCCGAGTGTTGACATTGTGGTCGTAGGTAAAGGGATAAGTGCCGCCGGGGCCATATTCGAACACTGGCACACGCCGGATGGGGCCTTGTTCCCGGAAAGGGCAATGAAGTCTTCTATCTGGTATCTGTTGGGCAGAAGCCTCGGTGTCGAGGAGGATCCGAAAGCCGCACTTGCTACAGATGATTTCGATGAAATGCGGGAGCTTTCCGAAATCCTCGACAGGCAGGGCCTTGATCGCCCTGCCATCGCCTCGGTGGTGCGCTTGATCGCGGCGACCAGACTATATCACCGGGACAATCCGGATGCGATGATCACGAGAAAGCGGCATGACGATATCCGGCTTCAGGTGTTGAGCGAATGGGGTGTCGCCGCCGGGGTCGCCACTCGGGCCTGGCCCCTAGCCAGCGTTACGGTTATAAGGCGTCTCGGTGGTGGGTACTGGGCTGACGCGTTGCGAAAAATCGGGCTGAGCCCCAGCTTGAAAGGGAGGCGCCGAGGGCATTTGAAATATCAGGAAGACGACTATGATTCGGCGGTCTTGGACTACTTTCGATATTCGGGAATGCATGAGCAACGCCCAAGCATCCAAGGTTATGAGCGGTGGGTGGATATCGAAAGCCGGTCAGGGTATGATCGGCCGGCCTGGGCATCGCTGAGACTGCGCTATGAAACGTGGAGCGAAGTCCGACGTTTTGCCGCCAAGTCGGTCGATAATCAGTCACCCAAAACAAATCGAATGCCGCAGAGCGCCATCGCTCTCCATGAGGCGAAGCACTCGTGGAGCCGTTTCATCGAGGAGATTGATTCCGCTCCTCAGGTCAAGGTCTCGGCGATCACCAGAAACTTTCTCTGCGCCTATGTGGCAGAGTTTGAACTACAGCGTAGGCGGTGGCTGCGGTCAGTTCTGGATGCTGATGTGGGTGCGTCATCACGCCTTCTCGATGCGGATATTATATCCCGTAAACTGCGGGGACTTCTTGAACAGGGTGTGACGCCGTCGGCGGCCATATCGGACAGATATATTGATGCCCTGGGGGCAGGAGATCCGCGCCTTACCGATGGCCTGCTTCGACCGGAAGTTCAAGCGGAGCTCGATTCTCTGCCCGACGAAGTCGCCTTGCAATACAAGCTGCTTAAAGCGGTGAGAAACTTCTTCACCCACACTTCCGCGGAATCTGAGCAGAGTGTTCGTACCGCCATAGATAATCTTTCCGGTCTGGACCCAAGGTTCGCCCTGAACCAGGCGATCACCACCCGAACCCTGTCAGACTGGTTGAGGGCAAGAGATTTTCAGCGGCTGATTCTTCTCTGTGGCTCTGTACACGAGCTCTGGCGGGCGAAGGTCGTGGGTGAAGCCGTTCTGCGCGCCGTATAGCGGTTAGGCCAGTGCGCGTATCGCAGCAGATCAGAGCCTACCTATCGCGTCGGCGCGTCTTTCTCTACGGATCAGAAGGTTAGGGGTTCGAGTCCTCTCAGCCGCGCAACGGAAAGCCCAGGTCAGTGACCGTCTGACCTGGGCTTTCGTGTTGCTGAGGGTTGGCCTGCTGTCCGGTTGAGTCCGGTGATGATCTAGTGATGACGGATGATCGTGCCAAATACGTGGGCACTTTTGTGGGTCGGGGAGCAAGCGATCTTCTGAGCTGGCCTGCAAGTGAGTGGCGACCTCTACACGCATGCCTGACTACCGTATCGATTCTGTAGCTGTCCTTGCGGTATCGATGGCGCCGGCTGTGTCCACGGCGATGATGCGCATGTGCGGAGGTCACTTCGATCCAGGTTGGGCGGGTGGCCCATGTCCCGATGGCTGTACAGGCTAGGCGGCGACGTGGCGGTACGAGGTCGGCGGGCTGGCCGTGGTCGTAACGACTAGCCGGAGGTGGTGTGAGCCGGATGGTCACGTGGGTTCGGCCAGCAAGTTACGCACGCTAGGCGGCGGATGATGGACAACTTGTGGGACAGGCCAGACGAGTTGTGGGCCTTAACGCGCGCCGGGGTCGGTGGAACCGCGCCCTGCGGCTCGAGATTGAGGCGTCCCAGCACGTTGACGCACTCCCTGAACAGCCGCTCCCGCACCACGTTGGCCACGGCCTGGGCAGAAGCAGCCAACGCCCGCATGACGCTGCACCTGTAGGCGGTTCCGTCGCACGAGGGCGCCCCGCAGCCCTTGGGCCCAGAAGCCAGATCCACCCTGCTCATTGAGCTTCCGTGATCGTGGCGTAGACGACCTTGCCCCCGAAGATCACGGGTCGGTGGTATCCCCACCCCTGGGCCAGCGCCGCCACCAACAGCAGGCCCCGGCCCCCTTCCGCATCCTCATCAGGGCAGAGCACGCGGGGTGGCTCGCGGGAGCAGTCCCAGACCGACATCACGACCCCGGCCGGGCCCGATTTCGGGAGTCGATAGGCGTCCAGGCCGATCACTTCGGTGGGTGAATCCGCCGTCCTCTCTGTCGCCGTGATCGCGTTGGTGGAGAGCTCGCTCACGACGAACTCGGCCGTCTCGCTCAGACCCTCATGTCCCCATGCCGCCATAAGGCCGCGAACATGCGCCCGCGCTTTCGCGACAGACTCAGGATGGGCCGCAAGGCGTAGGTAGTTCCCCGGTGGAATTGCCGCGCACGAATTCAGCAGGGAAAAGCGAGTGCTTCCCATCGCCACCAATTCCGCAGTTCCGCCGGCCTGCCCGTGATCATCTCGCCTAGCCGCTCTCCCGGCCTTATCGTGTGCCACGGGTCGCACCTCCGAGTGCGATCAATGGGACCCGTAGGACGTGGCGACGTTTCTGCGGGTCCCGCTTATGTTCGGGGAAGAACTGCGGTGCAGTGACATACTTGGGCCACCGGTAGTAACCGAGAAGACTCAGCGCGTGGCAAATCTCGTATGCCACATGGCGACACAACCGGAGATGGTCGATGACCGAGCCCGAGATCTCAGCCGAAGTTTCCGACATCTGGGAGCTTTTCGGCCGCCACATCCGTCACGCGCGTAACGCGAAAGATCTCAGTCTGCGCCAACTCTCAGAGCGCCTGAGCTGGCATTTCTCCCTGATCGGCAAGTGGGAACGCGGCATACACCGCCCACCGCTGGAAGCCGTCGAAAGGCTCGACCACGCCCTAGAGACAGATGGCCGACTTGTCAGCCTCTATGCCTTAATCGTCGAACTTGACCAGTTCCGTAGGCGTATGCTCAAGATTCGCCCAACAGCCTCAGCATGTGACGAGGATGACGATATGGACCGCCGTGCAGCCCTGCGACTCATGAGCGCGTTAAGCGCCGGAGTGACAGTTCCCGCAGGAACGCTGGAGACCATTCTCAGCAGCGTCGAACGATCCTTCGGCCTGCGGGACGACCATCACATGGACAACTGGCATAGAACCGTCCAGACCTATGGCCAGCTCTATTACGCCCAGCCGCCCAACGCGTTGATCGCAGATTTGACGGCTGATTTGCTGGAGGTCGGCCGGCTTCTCCAGGACCCCCGGACCGGTCTCCCGCGCAATGAGCTGCTCCGAGTGGGGTCGCAGCTCACGGCCCTCATGGCGACCGACTTCAACGACGCCGGGAACCGGCGTTCCGCCCGTCTGGCCTGGCAGACCGCCCGCCGTACCGCTGACGCGTCCGAGGACAGGAACCTCTCTGTCTGGGTGCGGGCCAGAGAGGCCGACTGCCTGTTCTGGCAGGACCAGCCGCGACCCATGATCGCCGCTCTCCTCGACGACGCGTTGGGCCAGGCCCAGGGCACTTCGAGTACGGGACGCGCGATGGCCCTAGAGGTCCGCGCCAAGCTCGCCGCCCTCGACGGCCGGTCCGCGGACGCCATCCAGGCACTCAACGAGCTGGCCGACACGTACGAACGCCTACCAGACCATGCCACCACGGCCGGGGCCATCGGCTCGTCGGTGGGGACCAGCTACCCGGAAGCATCGGTTCACCGAAGCGCGGCCTACGTGTACGCCTTCCTCGCCGACACGAAGAAGGCCCCGGCCGCGATCGACCGGGGCATTGCCACCTACCCGTCGAACCTCGCGGGCGGCAACCTGCGCCTGATACAAGCGCTCTCAGCCATACACGGGGGCGACCTGACACACGCCCTTCAGGACGCTCTACGCATCGCAGAAGGAGTTCGGCAGCTCACCCCCATGAGACAGCTCATCATCCGTCGCATTGTCGACGCGGTACCTCGCGAGTCCGCCAACCTGCCGACGGTCAGGGAACTACGCGCGCTGGCTCGCCCCGTCAGCGCTTGAACAACGTCTTGCACACCTGCGCCTTGTAGCCGTCGAAACGGGCGCAGGGATGGTGCCGAACGGAGCGGTGGCGTTTCACCGCTGGCCCCTTAACCTTCTTGCGAACCCTGATAAGTGGCGTCCGGTGCTGCTCAGTCGGCTTGGCCGGCGCCGCACTCTCGTTCACCAGAGGGGCATGAGGCACGCTCACTGACGCGACTCTGAGCGCCACCGGAGCAGGCGGGGTCGTTTGCGCTACGGGAACAGGCGCAACCGCAAGTGCGGCCCGCGCGGGCGCTTCTGCTTGGACAATAACCCCCAAGGAATAGCCGAAACCCACACCGAACCCCACGGCCAAGGCCAGCGTCACGGTTCTACGGAACAGGCTGTGCCGGCCCCAGACGAACCGGCTGAAAGGCTTGATGGGCGGACGACGCTTGTAGGCGGACGGCGGCAGCTCGTTCATGGAAACCCCCCGATATCCAGGTACGACTGGCTGACTAACGATCATCAACTAGTTGCTGGTTCCCGAGAAGGGGCTTGGGTACGCGCTGACACTGACGACAGAGGTGACAGGTGCCACCAACGTCTTTGGTCGTAGACGATCCGGAGAGGGATGATCGCGCCGACTGTGTTGACGCTGTTGACAAGCTCACTGCTGTCATCGTCTGTCACAAGGTGTCGACGCGGTGACCATCTGAACACACTCTTCACAGGCGGGCTCGTCTCGCGTCTTGTCACTGCTGTCAGCAGCGTCATCTGATCGTGAGATAGCGAGTACCTTTTGGGAAGCGATGAAGACGTTCGCGCATAGATGAGATGGACCCGTGACGTCAGTTAGTAGCCAATCCTCAATGATCCCGCCATGATTAAATCATGGCATATTCAGAACCCTTCTTCGGCGACCGAGTGGTCTCATGGACGAACATCTGGACGGACCTCTACCCTGAGGACCCGTACAATCCGCATGATGACCATGCTGCATTTACTATGCAGAGGCTGCGGGGCACTGTGTTAGCGCAGGCGGCCGAGCTTGAAGATGTCATGAGTGCGATCATCGAGCATCTGGATCCACAGGCCCGCTCCAAGCGTAGAACCGCAGGACAGGCTCTACATGCTATCAATTCTGCTCTTACCCCGGCGGACAAGGATTTTTGGATCTACGAACTTGAGGTTATCGACCGGGCAATTAAGTCCAGGAATCGAATAGCGCACAACCGAATTACTATTGGCTCGGCGTGGACTGACTATGCAACCGGAGGAGGCGAATGGACTCCAGTGGTGAGCATGATAGGTAATGATCTCTATGATGAGGGCGACCTCTTGGTGGACCTTAACCTGCAGCAGCTCGCGACGCGCGACGCTGTTCGCTTACTCCATTTTCTCGTACATAGAGATTCGCTCGATGCGGAAGACAGCTAGAAGCTCCGGCTGGACGCGGTAACTCTAGATTTCTAAAAGCTCGATTTCATTTGCTAATGCTGAGTGTGCACGGTTAGCCGCTGATCCCACATCGTAGTAGGCAGCCAGAGCAAAGATGCGAAAACCCTTCTCGTCGGGCGGATATCTGCTCTCTCCGTATTTCTTGAGCTCTTTCCTTGAGTGCAGCATTGCTTCCGACATCTCTGCGAGAAGCCCTACTGCATTTTCGGAACGGCTGCTCAGAAGGCTTTTTGCCGTGCACCCGGACGCTTCTATGCAGTTCGCGAACGGCGTTCGCGAACTCTGCAGGCAAGTCGCTAGCGGCGCAGATATTAATGTCTGCGTCGACATGTCGGTGACTGTCGCATATAAAATCAAGTTCGCGTGCAACCTCTATCACGCTGCTTAATGTCTCTCGAAGAGCAGTAATCCGTCTATCCTTCAGCCCTTGAACTTCGTTGCGTCTCCGCGTCGATTCAGCTAAAGCCATTTCTGCATCAATTGCCAACTTGGCAGCTTTGAGGGTTGCGGAGCTTCCGATCCGAGCCAAGGGTACGCGATCACTTCTTGGCCGCCGGCTTGGGTGATCCGTGAGCGAAGGGAAGCCTTTTCCTGGATCGACGCACGAAGGCTTTGAACGGCCTGCCGGAAGCAGCCCAGAAGGGTGCAGTCACGATCAGACAGGCTTCGCTCGGAAGCAAGCCTGACAAGGAGTGACTTTAACTTGCCTTCCGTCTCAGCAGCGCGATCGAGTAACTCGCGTCGGAAATCGTCATCATCGGACAGACCCGCAGGAGCGTTACTCCATAGTTTCCATATCGCGAAGAATTGTCCGTAGATCTCATAGAAGACGCCGAGGGCCACAAGATCCAGCTCTCGACGCTTCTTTCGCTCGTCCCAGCGAGCAGTCAGGCGATTGCCGACGAACCACCCCAGGCAGAGCGTCAGCAGGGCAACGACCATATTGGGAACTGCCTTGACCGACTCCGCCCATAGTGCTGACCCCATGCAGGCTCCTCCGTCTTCCGGTCTACCAATAGATCGGTGAAAAGGTGCAGAGTGTGTCAGGTATCTCCGCTCGAATTGACGGACTGAGCGACGACGTCGGCGACGGTCTTCGTCGAGCGACGTCAGCATTGACGCGGGGTGATCGCCGGGCCGGCGTGCCCGGAGACCGACCGCATTCGAACCCGCAACCGGACGGTCGGGACGAAGCGATGGCTATCCATGGCAGAGGGCCCGGATCAAGGCCGCTGAGCGGGCAAGGCTACGCACCCAGAGGGAAAGGGAACGCCGCCGCAACGGCTTGTGACTCCACTTCGAGCACCTCGGACCGCCGAAGGCACACGTACGATCACCACTCCCCTGATAGCGATGCCATCTTCGCGTGCGGTGATGATTCGATACTTCGACGGGTCCCTTTGTGCGTGTGACGGCCGAACATCTACAGCCTCACAAGGCTGCCTCTAGTCGCAACGCTGTCCCAAGCGTGCATCTGCAGGTCAATGCCCAGAACTGGCTTCAGCGACATGGTGCTTCCCAAACTTGGTGTCGTAGGTTCGATTCTTCCGGGCACCCACCCGGCCAGCCATTTCCACCTGCTGGCACTGTTCTCCGCGAGGGCGACACAGCCGCAGAGACGCCCAGCCCAGGTCACCCCTCTCCCCATTGGTCTTTACGGGGACTGCGACCCGCACGAGCCGCTCACTCGACGCGCTTGAACTGACGCGACATCCACGATTCAAAGACCATTGACGAACCAAACGCCGAACGGAACGAGAAGCGCGACTGGAACGATCAGGCTCATGTAAGGAAAAGTCACGGCTGCGAAATGCCCTAGCCAGCCGAAGAACCCGCGAACGTGGCGCCAGAAGCCGAATCCGGAGTGGGGTGGTATGGACTGTGTCCTCCTATAATCATGCGCGGTATGATTCTCGGAGGACGTCATCGCCACGTCATACTCATCTTGCAACTTCTGGTATTTTTCGCGCCTGTCTGGACCGGCGTATTCTTTCAAGTTCTCCACCGAGACAGAAATCTGCTGTATTCTCTTATAATTTTCTTCCATCGCCTTCGCCCTCGTTCCGTACCCAACGCCGGAAACGACGAGTGAGATCGATAGAGAAAAAACCGCCAAAGCGACCATCAGGGCGTCGCCGCCCTTGCCGTACATCTCTTTTTCGACGAGCGTTCCGACAGAGGCGATTACCGTCGAAGTCGATAATGCAACAAGAGCAACATTCCAGGCCATATTCGCGTGCGCTAGACGGCGGTAGGCGTTGAGTCGACTCAGGTAGGTAATGTAACTTCTTCTCTCCAGTCGTTCTATCGCCGGTGAGATGTCGTCTGGCGGCCCGGTCACTGGTCTCCCTTGCATTGACCTCTCGACGAAATCACCCGCGATCCTATGGGGCGCGAGCATTGCCCTAGATTAAGTTCACGATCCCGACAAAGTAAATGACCACGTGGCTCATCGACCCGTCGCCTGAGGCGTTCCAGCGGTTCGCGGAGGACTACTACGAGGTGCGCGGTGACCCTCGATGCGATCGGGCACGTCTACGCCCGCCGTCGCCTGACGCAACCGGTGGTCGCCGCGCTGAACGCCGACCTTTTCCTGAGGGGCCTGCCCACGACCTCGCGGCAGCCCCTTGGCGACCGACCTTGCTAGCGCCGATGCCAACGATGACCTTGGACACTCCTGTACAACCTTGGAAACCGATCAAGCCGGGTGTAGACGCCCATGGACGATCTCTAACCGGCTAGGGTTCCGTCCGATAGGAGGCGAGGCTGTTAGCATGCGTCCGTTTCGCCGGAGAACCGGGAGCGCTCCGCCATGAAGTACACCGTCTCTATCGAGATCGCCTTGCCGAGGGAGAGAGTGGCGCAGTTGCTCGCCGACCCGGCACACCTGCCGAAGTGGCTGCGGGGTCTGGTCCTGCACGAGCCCCTGAGTGGCGTGCATGGGCAGGTCGGCACTCAATCGCGGGTCGTGTTCCAAATGGGGCAGCAGAAGATCGAGGCCACCGAGACCATTACGCGCCGAGAGCCGGCAGACCTGCAGGGGATCCCGAATGGGAGTGTCGTTCACTTCGACCGCGAGATTGTCGGCGACGGAATGTGGAGCGCCGTGCGCGAGCGGCTGACCGAAGCCGGTCCGGAGACGACGCTCTGGGAAAGCGAGAGCGAATACCGGTTCAGCGGCTTGCTGATGCGGCTGATAGGGCTTCTGATGCCCAGCGCCTTCCGTAAACAGTCCCTCCAGCATATGCAGGACTTCAAGGCCTTCGCAGAGCAGGGAATGGACGTCCGCGAAGCGAACGACTGAGACTGCCCAGTGGTCGAAATTCGAACCACGCGCTCCGAGCCGGTCGGGCCTGGCATACCGGGTCAGTAGGCTGTGCGTCCCGTGTAGCTCCGTGTTTCGGGAGAATCTCGTGCGCTTATCAGCCTCCACCGCTATCGCTGTTCTCATTGCCACAGGTCTGACCGCCGCGCCGGCCCAAGCCTCCTCGCCGAAGGTCGCGTACGGCTGGGCCTGGCCGGACGGCAAGGGAAAGCTCCGGATCGTGCCGCGCGCGGCCACGCTGTACACGGCGCACTACGGACTCAAGACGTACCGTCTGAAGCCTGTGGCCGGAGCCAAGGAGATTCGGCTCGACTACTCCTCGGCCTCCTTTTATCGGATAACGACCACCTGTGAGGCCAGGGACACGGCCGGCAAATTCGCCATCAGCGCCATGGGGCTCGGCAAGACCAAGTGTGGTCCTGGCGATCTCGCTTTCGTTTTCGACCTCGGCCCCACGCTGGTCCGCGTCGCTTACAACGGCACCAAGGCCGTCAAGATCCATCAGTTCTGGGCCGGCGTCGCGACCGAGAGGCCCAAGGCCGCCTTCGGCACACTGAGGTATCTCGAAGACGGAACTCCGGGGCCCAGCATCAGCGGCATCGTGACCTTCACTCCGGAGGGCGGCCGGCCGATGCGACTCCGGTATGACGGACTGGCCGGGTTCAACCGAATCACTGCCGAATGCGGCTCCGACTGGCTCTCTGACGCGCCGGGCTCGGCGGACGACGAAGGCCTGGGCGCCCATGCCTGCGACGCCCGTCATCTGACCGCGGTTCTCAAGCGCTTGAAGCACCCCGTATTCGTCAAAGTCAAATACGCGCCTTTGGCGGGGGCTATGGGCGAGGTCTGGGAAGTCAGCCGTGAATCCTGAGGAGCTCATCAGCCTCACCTGCTGCCAGGGCCAGACGGTCGACGGCGTCGCCGCGATCCTCGGTGCGGTGGACGATCGGGTGGTCATGCTCGACTGGGATGCCGCCGACGCAGCCGCCTACGAAGTCCACGAGGAGGAGGGGACCCCGTGCACGGCTCTCATCGGGCCACTCGGCGAATGGGTCCTCACCTATGAAATGGATGCCGGTTGGCGGGGAGAGAACCGGCTCACGGAGTTGTCGGCTGACGGAAAAGCGGTGGCTCTGTTCGTCGGCCCGACCGCCTGCACCTTCCAGTACGCCGTCGCGGGCGAGGTCGTCACTCGTCTCGTCTCCTACGGCCCCGCGAGCCGTGAAGGTGCTCGGCCCGACGCCCTCGACGATCTGATGCGTGATCTGGTCTGGGGAGATGACCGCGAATTCGCCTCGGCAGGGCTGACCTTGGCCGAACGTCTCACGGGAGAGCGGTTCGACTGGGATTGGTTCACCAGGAAGCGCCGATTCGTCGTCTACGACCCGGACTGATCAGCCCCGCACGGGCAACCTGGCTGACAGGATGAGCAGGGTGGACATCTCCGGCGTACGCGCCAGGAACAACGTGGTGGTGACCGGCCGGGATGACGGGCCCGTGGTCATGCTCTCCCACGGCTTCGGCTGTGATCAGAACATGTGGCGTCTGATCGCGCCAGATCTGGCCCGCGATTTCCGGGTGGTGCTGTTCGACCACGTCGGAGCCGGCCGGTCCGATCTGTCGGCCTGGCGGCGGGAGCGGTACGCCTCCCTGGACGGTTACGCCGACGACGTGCTGGAGATCTGCCGGGAGCTGGACCTGTCGCGGGTGGTGTTCGTCGGGCACTCGGTCAGCGCCATGATCGGCGTGCTGGCCGCCATCCGGGAACCCAACCGCTTCGCCCAGCTGATCCTGCTCGCGCCCTCCCCGCGCTACATCGACGACGACGGCTACCGCGGCGGGTTCAGCCACGCCGACATCGACGAGCTGCTGCAGTCGCTGGAGAGCAACTATCTCGGCTGGTCGGCGGCGATGGCGCCGGTGATCATGGGCAATCCCGACCGGCCCGAACTGGGGGAGGAGCTGACCAACAGCTTCTGCCGGACCGATCCGGACATCGCCCGGGTGTTCGCCCGTGCCACGTTCCTGTCGGACAACCGCGACGACCTGGCCCGGGTGCGGGTGCCGACGCTGGTGCTCGACTGCCGCCACGATGCCATCGCGCCGCCTGAGGTCGGTGACTTCGTCCACGCGCAGATTCCCGGAAGCGCCCGCCGCACGCTGGCCGCCACCGGGCACTGCCCGCAGCTCAGCGCTCCGCAAGCGACCTTGGAGGCGATCGCCGCCTTCGCCTCCACCGCCCGATGATGAGCGACACCGGGCAGGAGCGGGAACCCTCTGAGCCCGGTGACCGGCGGCAGCAGGCCACCTTCGGTGAGCTGCTCGAAGACAGCGCCGAGGACTTGTATGAGAACGCTCCGTGCGGCTACCTGTCCACTCTCTTGGACGGGCAGATCGCCAAGGTCAACACCACCCTGCTGAAGTGGCTCGGCTATCGCAGAGACGAACTGGTGGGCCGACGCTCCTTCTCCGACCTGCTCACCATCGGCGGACGCATCTACCACGAGACGCATTTCGCGCCGCTGCTCAGCATGCAGGGCGAGATCGGCGGTGTGGCGCTGGAGCTGCGCGCGGCCGACGGGACCCGGTTGCCGGTCCTGATCACGTCCACCGTCAAGAAGGGCGCCGACGGGCAGCCGCTGCTGATCCGCACCACCGTCTTCGACGCCCGCGACCGGCGGGCCTATGAGCAGGAACTGCTGCGCGCGCGGCAGGAGGCCGAGCGTGAACGCGAACGGCTGCAGGAGGTGCTCAGCATCCTGCAGCGCAGTCTGCTGCCGCCCTCGCTGACGAACGTGCCGGGGCTGCAGACCGCCGCCCACTACCACATCGCCTCCGCCGACCAGGTCGGCGGCGACTTCTACGACCTGTTCCCGCTGGGCCCCGACCGCTGGGGCTTCTTCCTGGGCGACGTGAGCGGCAAGGGCGCCGAGGCAGCCAACATCACCTCGCTGATCCGCCACACGCTGCGCGAGGCCGCCGTGCACGACAGCGATCCGGTCGGGGTTCTGCATCGGCTCAACACGGCCGTCCACGCGCAGTATCGAAGCCACGACCCGCGCTACTGCACAGTGATCTTCGGAGTGCTCACCCGCGACGGCGACGGCTTCACCGTCACCCTGGCCAGCGGCGGCCATCCGCCCGCGCTGCTGCTGCGCGGCGACGGCGGCGCCGCCTACCTGCACACCCCGGGCGGGCTGCTCGTGGGCATCATGGCCGAGGCATCCTTCACCGCGGCGACCGTCCGGCTCGCGCTCGGTGACACGCTGATGCTCTACACCGACGGGCTGACCGAAGCGCGTACCAGCCGTGAAGCCGACCCGATGAGCCTGTACGGCGAGCAGTCCCTGCTCGACTTCGCCACCGGTCTGGCGCCCGCCGACGCCGCCACGGTCATCACCGCCGTGCGGCAGTTGCTGGCCGGCTTCGGTGAGGGCCTGGACGACGACGCCGCCGTCATGGCCCTCAGCATGCCCTTCAGCGGGGGGCACGCCACATGAGCGACATCGAGCTCACGGTGGAGACGACCCCCGCCGGGCCGCTGCTGCGGCTGGCCGGCGAGCTCGACTACATCAGCGCGCCCCAGGTCGTGGAGGCGTTGCAGCACATCACCCTGGAACCCGCCCAACGGCTGATCGTGGACCTGAGCGCGCTGACCTTCTGCGACTCCCGGGGCATCGCCACCCTCATCGCCGCCCGCAACAAGGCCCACGCCGCCGACGCCGAACTCGCCCTGGCGGCGGTCTCCGACCGGCTCATGCACATCATGAACGTGCTGGGGCTCAGCCGGCTCCTGCTGATCTATCCCACCGTCGAGGCGGCGATCGGCCGGTGAGGCCGGGCAGACGTCCACTCAGAACCCGAACTGGTGCCTGATGCCGCCGATGAAGGTGGCGTCGTCGGTGGCGGCGCGGGCGGCGAGCAGGTCGGCGGCGTACGGGCCGGCGGTGTAGCGGAGCCGGTCGGTGCCGTCGGTCACCGCCTGGTAGACGGTCTCGGCGACGACCTCCGGCTCGTCGCCACCGGTGCTCATCTGGCCCTGGGCGGCGAAGAACCCTCCGACGAGCTTCTGGTATCCGGTGAGGTTCTCGTCGTTGGTGAAGTCGAACGAGCGGCCGCCGAAGTCGGTGTTGACGAAGCCGGGCTCGACGATCTTGACGGCCACGCCGATCGCCGCGAGTTCGTAGTGGAGGGCCTCGCTCAGGCCTTCGACGGCGAACTTGGTGCCGTGGTAGAGCGTGCCGAGCGGGAAGGTGACCTTGCCGCCGATGGACGAGATGTTGACGACGGTGCCGCCGCCGTTGGCGCGCAGGTGCGGCAGGACGGCCTTGGTCGTCTCCAGCACGCCCATGACGTTGACGTCGAACTGCCTGCGGATCTTGTCCATCGGGGTCGCCTCCAGCAGGCCGTAGGCGCCGTATCCCGCGTTGTTGAGCAGGACGTCGATCCGGCCGAACCGCTCCAGGCCGGCGTCGACGGCGGCGGTGATCGAGGAGGAGTCCTGCACGTCGAGCCGGGTGACGAGCACGTTGTCGAGTGCGGTGAGCTCGGTCTCGCGCTCGGGGCTGCGCATCGTGGCGACGACGTTCCAGCCCTGCTCGTGGAAGTGCCTGGCGGTCGCCCTGCCGATGCCGCTGGAGCTCCCGGTGATGAGGATCGTGCTGGCCATGATGGTCTCCGTCTCGTGGTCGCGTCCACCGCCTCGGTGGCCGTGTCCCCAACGTTAGGCGCGGCCGCGCGCCAGGGAACTAGCGGAAGACGCCTACCTACTTGCTGTTCGCGCCAACGACAGCTGGCGTCTTCTGCGAGTGGGGTGGCGCCTCCGGCATGTGTACGACCGGCGCGGAGACCTAGCATGGAGGGATGGCGTCAGAGCGTTTCACCCTCGACCCGGGCACGCGTGCGCTCCTGCACGACCTCGGGATCTCCGTCGCCCGGGTGCTGCGGCGGGCCCAGCTGCCGGCCGGGGTCTTCGCGCACGGGCCGGTCACGATGACGCCCGACGAGTACTACCGGTTCTGGGCGGCGATCGACGCCGAGGCGGCCGATCCCGACCTGGCGGCGCGGATCGGGCGCACCCTGTCGGTCGAGGCGTTCAACCCGCCGATCTTCGCGGCGCTGTGCAGTGCGAACCTGCGTACCGCCGCTGAGCGCATCGCGGCGTTCAAGCCGCTCATCGGCCCGGTGCAGCTCGACGTCACGGCCGGCCGCGACGGGCTGACGATCGGATTCCGCTGGCCCGACGGGCCCGCGCCGCCGCAGCTCCTGGTCGCCGGCGAGTTCGCGTTCTGGGTCGCGCTGGCCCGCATCGGCACCCGGAGCGAGGTGCACCCGACCCGGCTCGCGATGCGCGGGGCTCCGCCGCCCTCAGCCGCGACAACCTCCTATTTCGGTACGCCGATCCGCGAGGCCGAGGCCGACAGCCTGACCTTCTCCGCCGACGACGCCGCGCGTCCGTTCCTCACCGAAGACGAGTCCATGTGGACGTTCTTCGCACCGGAACTGCGCCGCCGCCTGTCGGAGATCGAGGCGTCGGCCACCACGGCCGAGCGCGTGCGCGCGGCACTGCACGAGCGCCTGCCGGCCGGCGAGAGCTCGATCAACGCCATCGCCGCCCAGCTCATGCTCAGCCCGCGCACCGTCCAGCGGCAGCTCCAGGCGGAAGGGACCAGCTACCAGGCCGTTCTCAGCGACACCCGGGAGAAGCTGGCCCGGCGCTACCTGGCCGACCGGTCCCTCACCACGTCGCAGATCGCCTACCTGCTCGCCTACGACGACGCCAACTCCTTCTACCGGGCCTTCCGCCGCTGGACCGGCCTCACCCCCGAGGCCGCCCGCACCTGAGGATCGTCAGGCTCGGGTCCACTTCTGGTTGGTGCCGCCGTGGCAGGCCCAGATGTGGATCCTGGAGCCGTTGGCGGTGCCGTAGTTGGACACGTCGAGGCACTTGTTCGCCCCGAGGGCGGTGATGGTGCCGTCGGAGTTGAGCCGCCACTTCTGGTTGTTCTGGCCGTTGCAGTCCCAGATGATCACCGCGCTGCCGTCGGCCGTGCCCCCGCCGTTCACGTCGAGGCACTTGCCGCCGTACACGCGCAGCTCACCGGCGGACGTCGTGGTCCACCGCTGGTTGGCCTGGCCGTTGCAGTCCCACAGCTGGATCGTCGCGCCGTTGGCCTGGGAGGCTCCGCTCACGTCCAGGCAGCGGCCCGACGCGACGCCCTTCAGCGCGCCGCTCGTTCCGCCAGAGGGTGACGGGGAGGGCGACGGAGAAGGCGACGGAGAAGAGGTGCCGCCGCCGTCGAGGCCGAGGAAGCTGATGGCGTAGGCGAGCTGGCCGCTCATGGGCAGTTGGTGGCCGACCCCGCTGATGCTGATCCCCTCGATCGTGGCCTGGGTCGAGGTGGTGCCGTACCTGGTCCGGGTCCAGTTCGACTGCGGCTGGTCGGTGAAGGCCGGAGTCTGGCTCAGCCCGTGCAGGTTCGTCCACTGCTTGATCTCTTCACCGAAGTTGTTGTAGTGGAGCGTCGTGTCGGTGGTGCCGTGCCACAGCTGCATCCGAGGCCGGCGGCCGGTGTAGCCGGAGAACATCGCGCGGGCCTGGTCACCCCACTGCTGCGCCGTCTTGATCAGTTGCCCGCCCGAGCACTGGCTGTTCCACAGCGATCCGTTCGTGGTCGCGAAGCACCCCGCCGGGACGCCGGAGAACGCCGAGCCGGCCGCGAACACGTCGGGATACTGGGCGGCCAGCACGTTGGTCATCATCGCGCCCGAGGAGAAGCCGCTGACGACGATCCGGGCCGGATCGACGTTGTAGCGCTGACGCACCCAGGCGACCATCGCCATGACCCCGGTGGAGTCGCCGCCGCCGTCGCGGCGCAGCGCGGCCGAGGTCGACACGTCGAAGCACTTCTCGGTACGGGTGACCTCCGGGATCACGATGATGTACCCGTACCTGTCGGCCGCGGTCACGTAGTCGCGCCCGTTGCCGTTGAAGATGGCCCCGGCCGACCCGCCGCAGTAGTGGGTCAGCACCAGGAGCGCGGGCTGGGCGGCGACCCTGTCCGGCACGTAGAGGTACATGTTGAGGTTCGTGGGGTTGGTGCCGAAATTGGTCACCTGGGTGAGGGCCGCGGCGGAGGCCGACGGTAACCCGACGAGGGCTGCGGCGGAGGCCAGGCACAGGACGAGAGCTGCCAGCACCGCTTCGCGCATGCGTTTCATGCGTCTCCCTTTTGTTTCCGGGCCGACCCGCCGCGTGGTCGTACCGATGCGATCTCGTGCGGACCTCAGCGTAGAAAGCGCTTCCGCGCTGTCAAGTAAGCCTGCTCATCAGGTGTGGTCGGCGGTGGCGTCTTGGTCGGCGTTCGGCCAGGCAGACGGCATGAGTCTCCCCCGTGTGCGGAATGAAAGCTTCATACTCATCGGTGCCGAAGTTGGCAGCCGGAGACCCAGACCGCAGGATAAGCCCGCTTATCGGCCGACCGTTTGAAATATTAATTAATTGCCGTTAATTGAAAAGCTGAAACTTTCAGCATTTATTGACGGTATTCGACGCCGCTC
This sequence comes from Herbidospora galbida, assembly GCF_005233835.1. GTDB lineage: Bacteria > Actinomycetota > Actinomycetes > Streptosporangiales > Streptosporangiaceae > Herbidospora > Herbidospora galbida. Next base: position 94,430 of record NZ_SZQA01000003.1, read on the forward strand.
GTACCGTTCGCTCATCGCCCATGCGCGCAATTCCTGACAGGAGAGGCCCATGACAGAACGACGCGTCCGTCGGCGCCTGACCATGTGGCTGGTGGCCGCCCTACTCGGTGCGTTCGCCGTCGTCGCCCCCGCTGACGCCGCCACCACCTGCACGTTGACGTTCAAGGCCAACTGGCGGGGGACCGTCGGCGGGCAGCACAGGTGGCAGATCGACGCGAAGCTGACCAACACCGGCACGACTCCGTCGACCACCTGGGCGGCGGTCATCGACTTCCCCTACTCGGCGGGCGCGGTCATTTATAGGTACTGGAGCACGACAAAGATCTCGGCGTCTGTGTGGCACCCCGTGGCGTGGAACGGCGCCCTTTACCCGAACCAGTCCGCTTACCCCGGCTTTGAGATCGACGTGCCCGTGTCGAATACCTCGCCGCCTCTTCCCACGTCCAGCCAGTGCTCGATCACCTATTGATGAAACGGGCGAGTCCATCGGACTCGCCCGTTTCATGGGCTCTCACGGCGTCACGAGATCAGGACGTCGGCCCGGCCCCGGAGCATGGCGTAGCCGTCGTCCGCATAGGTCAGATCGGCGCTCACGTACGTGCCGTTGCGTTGCAGACGACATCTATGTGATTATTCGCGAATCTCGTGTAATCGATGCCACAGAAATGGATTCATGAATCGTCCACGTTTTTCCGGTGACTCGACCACTCCGGCGAGTGCTCTACCCTCTAGGCAGAGAAATCGGAACGGAGAATGGCTTTCGCGTGAATCCGGACTTCTTCGACCTGCTGAGGAGTTGTCACCTCCGCCTTGTCGGCACGCCGCTCGGCGGGCCTGACGCCACGGCACGATGGCTGTACGAGGACGCGCCCTTCTGCGTGCTCGCGCACGACACGGCCGACGACCCGTGCTTCACCTACGTGAACCGCACCGCCCAGCGCTGCTTCGAGTACGACTGGGCCGAACTCGTCGGCATGCCCTCCCGGCTCTCGGCCGAGCCTGATCGGAGGGAGGACCGCCAGCTGCTCCTCGACGCCGTGCACCGCGACGGCTTCGCCACGGGCTACCGGGGTCTGCGCATCGCCAAGTCGGGCCGCAGGTTCTGGATCGAGGACGTGACGATGTGGAACCTGGTCGACGACGGCCGGCTCGTGGGCCAGGCGGCGACCTACCGGCGCTGGCGAGACGCCTAGAGGCTCGGTTCCAGTCGTCGCGTCTGTATGGCGGCTCGAAGCCGCCTCGGGGAAGATCACCCGGAAATCGGCCGCCGTGGCGTCGGCGATCCAGGCGTCTCGCCTCCGATGCGGTGGCAGCATGGTGCCCAGGAACTGCGCACTCGCCGTCGACGAACAGGGGACCGCCGCGTCGGCGGCCGTCCGAGCACGTCGAACCCGCGCATCAGCACCGGGGCCACTCGTGCGCTCGACACCGTGCGCGACATCCACGGTCGTAGTGGCACGACGCGGCCGAACGCATCGCCCCCACCTGTAGTCCGCCGGTCCTTTCACCGATCCTGGCTGCCCTGGCCTGCCTGCACCGGTGAGTCACCAGCTGAGCACGGCCCCCACCGGCAGGTGGTCGCTGCCGGTGGCGGCCAGCACCCACGATTTCTTCGCCTGTACGCCGCGCACCAGCACCTGGTCGATCCGCACCACCGGGAACGCCGCCGGATAGCTGAAGCCGAAGCCCTCTCCGGCCGTCTCCTGGGCCGAGCGCAGGTGTGTGGTCAGGCCGGTGAACGCGCGGTCGTCGGTCGTGCCGTTGAGGTCGCCGAGCACGACCAGCCGCTCGCTCCCGTCGGCCGCGACGGCTTCGGTGAGGGCTCGCGCGCCCCGGTCGCGGCTGTCGGTCCAGAAGCCGTTCCGGGGGAACACCCGCACGGAGCCCAGGTGGGCGACGTACACCACCAATGGGCCCTTCTCCGTGGTCACGGTGGTGCGCAGGGCCCGGTTCTCGGCCGCCTTGGCGGCGGCCGGGAGGGTGTCGGCCAGCGGTCCGGCATTCAGCTCCAGGTCGACCGGGCGGGTGCCGGTCAGCGGCAGCCTGCTCCACAGGCCGACCGTGCCCTGGACCGTGTGGTGGGGGTAGGCCCCGGCGAGTTCCCGCTCGTAGACGGGCCTGGCCTGCGGGGTGATCTCCTCCAGGGCCAGTACGTGGGCGCCGGAGGCGGCCAGGGCGCGGGCGGTGCCGGTCGGGTCGGCGTTCTCGGCGCCGACGTTGTGGGTGACCACGGCGAGGTCGCCGCCCGGCTGGGACTTGTCGAGGAGCAGGCCGCCGAACAGGCCCAGCCACACGCCGGCCGGGAGCAGCAGGGCCAGCGCCGCGCTCGCGGAGCGGCGGCGCAGCGCGCCGGCCAGCAGCAGCGGGATGAACGCGCCGAACCACGGCAGCGCGGTGTCCACCAGGTTGCCGATGCCGCCGCGGTCGGTGATCCCCGCGTGCAGGAGCATCAGCAGGCCGAGCAGCAGCGCCAGCGCCGTGAGGACAGGTCCGCGTCTCCACGAGATCGCGCGCTCGGTGGTGGTCACTGGTGCATCCTCGGGTCGTGGGTGGGGTCGGCGTACATGGCCGGGCAGCCATGGTCGGCGGCGCGGAGTTCATAGTGCCAAGGCTCGTTGCGGTAGATCTGGCACAGGCCGTAGCCGGCGCCGTGCTCGGCCAGCCACGAGGTGGCGTCGGGCGGGCCGAGGTCGACCGCGTCGCCCACCACGTGACGTGATCTCTTGGCGGTGGCGACCCAGCGGGCGGCCTCCTCTTTCGAGCCGTACTGCGCGACCGCGTCACGGAGCAGCTGGTTCTGGCGCTTCGGGGACCGCCAGCCGCTGTTCACGTAGAAGGCGATCCCGGCGTCCGTGGCCGCCTCGCGCAGGGCGCGCAGGAGGGCGGGGTCGAGGTTGGCCACCCCCGGATATTCGTCGTCGAACACCGTCGCGTCTTCGGGCAGAGCGCCGTCGGCCCACCGGGGGTCGACGGAGGTGGCCGCCATGGGCGCCCGGTCGGCGCAGGCGGCGGGAACCAGTGCAGTGAGGGCCACGACGAGGAGGTGGAGGATCCGGTTTCGAGGCATGCCGCCAGTGAAGGGAAGGCGGTGTTGCCCGTGCGTATGCGGTTTTCGATACGTGGACGATATGCGCCGGTTCGTAGCATCGAGACCGTGCGCGTGCTGATCGTCGAGGACGAACCCTATCTGGCCGAAGCCGTCCGCGACGGGCTGCGGCTGGCGGCGATCGCCGCCGACATCGCGGGCGACGGCGACACCGCCCTGGAACTGCTGGGCGTCAACGACTACGACATCGCCGTCCTCGACCGCGACATCCCGGGGCCGTCGGGCGACGAGATCGCCCGGCACATCGTGGCCTCCGGCAGCGGCCTGCCGATCCTCATGCTCACCGCGGCCGAGCGGCTCGACGACAAGGCCTCCGGGTTCGAACTCGGCGCCGACGACTACCTCACCAAGCCGTTCGAGCTGCGGGAACTCGTGATGCGGCTGAGGGCGCTCGACCGCAGGCGGGCCCGCACCCGGCCGCCGGTACGCGAAGTCGCCGGCCTGCGGGTGGACCCGTTCCGCAGGGAGGTCTACCGCGACGGCCGCTACGTCGCGCTGACCAGGAAGCAGTTCGCCGTGCTCGACGTCCTGGTCGCGGCCGAAGGCGGGGTCGTCAGCGCCGAGGAGCTGCTGGAACGGGCCTGGGACGAGAACGCCGACCCGTTCACCAACGCCGTGCGCATCACCGTCTCGGCGCTGCGCAAGCGGCTCGGCGAACCCCCGATCATCGCCACCGTGCCCGGCGCCGGATATCGGATCGAGGGCGGAGACCGTGGATAGAGCGCCCGGGACGAGCGTCCGCCTCAGGCTCACCCTCAGCTATGCCGGGTTCCTCATGCTCGCCGGCGGCCTGCTGATCGGGGCCGTGTGGATCTTCACCCTGCGCCACCTGCCCGAATACACGAACGTGCCCGGTGGGGTGCTGGTCCGCTCGACCCTCCTGAGCGACTTCGCGTCGGCCACGGGCGCGGTGCTGGTCTTCTTGCTGATCTTCGGCCTGGTCGGCGGCTGGATTCTCGCCGGCCGGATGCTCGCCCCGCTGACCCGCATCACCGACGCCACCCGGCTGGCCACGACCGGCTCGCTCTCCCACCGGATCAGGCTCCCGGGCCCCCACGACGAGTTCCGCGAACTCGCCGACGCCTTCGACGGCATGCTCGAACGCCTCGAAGCCCACGTCGCCGAACAGCGGAGGTTCGCGGCCAACGCCTCACACGAGCTGCGCACCCCGCTCGCCGTGTCGAAGGCGCTGCTCGACCTGGCCCGCACCGACCCCGACCACGACCCCGGCGAGGTCATCGAACGCCTGCACGCCGTCAACACCCGGGCGATCGAGCTCACCGAGGCGCTGCTGCTGCTCAGCCGGGCCGACCAGAGGTCGTTCACCCGGGAACGGGTCGACCTGTCGCTCCTGGCGGAGGAGGCCGCCGAGACGCTCCTCCCGCTGGCGGAGAAGCGCGGCGTCACCGTCGAGACCTCCGGCGACATCACCCCGGCGGTCGGATCGCCGCCGCTGCTGCTGCAGCTGACCACGAACCTCGTGCAGAACGCGATCGTCCACAACCTGCCCGACCAGGGCGCCGTGTGGGTCAGCACCAGCGTCCGCCCCCGGAGCGTGGTGCTGGCCGTCGAGAACACCGGCCAGGTGCTCACCCCGCAACGGATCGCCACGCTCACCGAGCCGTTCCAGCGCGGCACCGAGCGGATCCACGCCGACCACGCGGGCGTCGGCCTCGGCCTGGCGATCGTCAAGACCATCACCCACGCCCACGACGGAACCCTCACCCTCAGCCCGCGCGCCGCCGGCGGGATCCGCATCACGGTGGAGCTGCCTGCGGCGGTCACGACCACATCAGAGGAAGAATCGATGATGGCCGGTTCTCGCTCGGCGGCTGTCGCCCCAAGCCCATGACACTGATGAGGCCCTCCCGGCAGGCTCCATGTCGCTGCTGGACGCGGCGAAGCCGGGGAGCGGCGGGGTGGTTCGCGCGCTGCGGGTTGGTGGGTCACGATGACGGCTGGGAAAGATAGGCGGCCACCGCGAGGCAGACGACGATGACGCCCGCGAAGGTGGAGCCGCCGGTGAGAATGGCCAGCGCTATGGGAAGGCCGCCCATCCAGGCAAGGATGCCGGCTGCAGTGCCGAGGATGACAGCGGTCAGGAGGATGATAGCCAGCCACAGCAGGCGGGTGTGGTTCTGTGTACGCACGGCGTTCCGATCGATCATCACGCGGGCCGGAAGCTGAAGCACGGCTCGCGGGCTGAGGTCGTTGGGAGGGCACCTCGACAGGCCCACGCCCTGGGATTGGCACTAGGGCGGCGGCCTTGTCACGCTGCCGATGGCTGATCACGACCATGAGAAGGGTGTCAGTCCGTGAGCCCGGGAACTTGCCGACCCACGCTCCTGCTCCTCCTCGGCGAGCTCTCGCAGCTCGCCTCACGAGGAGGTGCCGCTCCAATCGAGGTCGCTCCTACCGTGTTCCGGACGGCGACCTCCGCAATCAGCCCTGGCCGCCGATCACGGAGCTGCTATCTGCCGTCGTCTTCCAGCTCGTCCCGGAGCTCGTCCAGCGTGCGCCCGTCGGGCACTCGCCACAGCACCCAGCCGTTGGCAGGCGTGCCGGTCACCGCACTGGCAGCCTTGGAGGGGGAGGAGTAAGCCCTGCTCTTGCCCTCCACCGTGATCGAGCCGTTGGCGAGGACCGTCGCGTTGGCGGACCGGTTGGCCCTTGTCTGCACAAGGCGGAGCCGTGTGCCCGGCTCAAGCAGGCCGCTGGTCAGCAGCCCAGCGAGCGGGCCGATAGGGGTCACGGGGGGTTCCTGAATGGGCGCGCCCGTCTCGGCGAGGGAGATGCTGATTTCAATGGGACCAGCGTCTGATGCGGTGAGCCGAGAGATGACCTCTGGGTCGATGTGAAGGGTCGAAGGTGATGGCCGGCCGGGCTCGGCCGGTGTCAGCCAGGCCGCGCAGGTAGTCGCGCATCCCCGCCGCCGCCGCGAACCCCGCTCCCAGCGAGAAGATCGCCAGTGCGTACCCCATCTCCGCCAGCTCCCGCGCCGCCAGTTGCGGGGTGCGCCCGCCCTCGATCTGGTTGCTCAGGACCGGGACCACCCCCCGGAAGGCGTCGCAGATTCGCCGCATCTCCTCCTCGGTCTCCGGGGACTCGATGAACAGCAGGTCGGCGCCCGCCTCGTGGTAGGCCATGCCGCGGTCGATCGCCTCGTCGAGGCCCAAGGTGGTGCGGGCGTCGGTGCGGGCGATGATCACGAAGTCGGGGTCGCGGCGGGCGTCGACGGCCGCTCTGATCTTCTGGACCATCTCGTCCCGGGCGACGACGTGGCGGCCCAGCATGTGGCCGCAGCGCTTGGGGAAGGTCTGGTCCTCGATGTGCAGGGCCGCCGCGCCCGCCCGCTCGTACGCCCGGACCGTCCGGCGGACGTTGAGGGGGTTGCCGTAGCCGGTGTCGGCGTCGGCGATCAGCGGCAGGCCGGAGACCTCGGCGAACATGGCCACCCTGGCCTCCATCTGGGTGGACGTCAGGTATCCCACGTCGGGCTGGCCCAGCACGCTGGCCGAGGTCTGGAAGCCGCTCAGGTAGATCGCCCGGAAGCCCAGCTCGCGCACCAGGCGGGCGCCGGTGCCGTCGTACGCGCCCGGAGCGACCAGGATCTCCGGCGCGGCCAGCAGTTCCCGCAGCCGGGTGGTGTGGTTCGCCATGATCTGCCCCCTCAGACAGGAAACGTCCCCTCTTTCCGTCCCTACCCGGGGACAATGGCGCGATGGAGTACGTCCACACCCGGGAGTTCCGCGGCGCGGTCTTCAGGCAGTCCGATCTCACCGGGGCGATCTTCCGTGAATGCGACCTGACCGGCGTGCGGATCGCCGGTTCCCAGGTGGCCGACCTGCGGATCACCGGCTTCGACGGGGAGACCGGCACGGTCGTCGTCGACGACGTCGACGTCACCGCCTATGTGGCGGCCGAGCTCGATCGGCGCCATCCGGAGCGGGTCCAGTCGAGGGACGTCCGGACCGCCGACGACCACCGCCGGATGCTGGACACCGTCGAGCGCCTGTGGACGCAGACCCGTGAGCGGGCCGAGCGGCTGCCCGAGGCGGTGCGGCACGAGCGGGTCGACGACGAGTGGTCGTTCGCCGAGACGCTGCGGCATCTCGTCTTCGCCGTCGACACGTGGGTCGGGCGCATGATCCTCGGCGAGACGGCGTCGTACCACCGGCTCGGCCTGCCCCCGACCGACGTCGCCGCCACCGAGATCGAGGCCTCCTACGACGAGGTGGTTCGGCTGTACGCCGACCGCGGCGCGAAGCTGCGCGGGGTCGTCGAGGCGCTCACCGACGACGACCTCGACCAGGTCCGCACCGGCGAGCTGATTCCCGAGTGGGGCGTGGAGTCGCACTCGGTGGCGCACTGTCTCCGGGTGGTGCTGCGCGAGCACGTCGAGCACCGCCGGTTCGCCGAGCGCGATCTCGCGCGGCTGGCCGCGTCAGGTCACGCGCCGGCGGAGTAGGCAGAACTCGTTGCCCTCGGGGTCGGCCAGGACGTGCCAGGTCTCCTCGCCCGTCTGGCCGACGTCGGCCGGCTTGGCGCCGAGGGCCAGCAGGCGCTCCAGTTCGGCGTCCTGGTCGCGGTCGGTGGGGCTCACGTCGATGTGCAGCGGCAGCTTGCCGGACTTCGGGTCGTCGCTCGAACTGAGGACGAGCACCGGCCGGTGGCCCTCGTCGCCGGGGCCGATCTCGATGAAGCCCTCCTCGCGCCCGAGGACCTCGTAGCCGAGCACTTCACACCAGAACGCGGCCAGCCGCTCGGGGTCGCGACAGTCGATCACCAGTTCACTGATTCGGCACGCCATGGGGCCGGTGCTACCCGGTGATCTTTGTCGTACGCGTCTGAGAAGGTGCCCGACATGACCGATGTCTACCACCACTACCGGAAACTCCTCGGCGGCAGCTGGATGGAGGTGGCGATCTGCTGGACGGTCGTCGTCCCCCACGACGAGAAACCACTGACCCTCACCGAGATCGGCGAACGCGTCAGCGGCGGCGAGGGCTACCACGCGTACGGGCCGGAGGTGTTCGAGGACGGCGAGGAGTGTCTCGAATACTTCGACGACTTCGAGTGGGCCATGCTGGTGGACCACTCGGGGCCGGTGGCCAAGATCTTCGAATACAACGGGTTCAAGGGCGTCTACGATCCGGTCCTGCCCCGGTTGAGCGCCGGCGGGCGGGCCTACAGCGCCTACTGGAACGTCAACGGCAACAACCGGCTCAGCTTCGCGGCCGACGGAGAGATGGTGCTGTCGTTCGACGCCATGTTCGTCGAAGAGTCGCGGCCGGACCTGGCGCGGTGGCCCGAACTGCTGACTCAGCTGCCCCATTTCGACTGGGAGAAGGGGGAGAGCTGGCGGGCCGCGATGCTGGCGGCGATCGACCTGGCCACCGGAGCCCGGCTGACGAAGGAGTGGATCGGAGCGGGATGGTCGTTCCTGACCTCTCCGGAGACCACCCTGGACCTGTCGGAAGACTAGAAAGCCCAGGCCGGGCAGCCGGCCGGCCTGGGCTCCTCTCGGAAGGACGTCAGCCGCGCAGGCCCGGCACGTCGATGACGATCACTTCGGTGTCGTCGGCGCGGCCCGGGATGCGGCCGTCGTTGCCGGGGAAGTTGTTGTCGTTGGCCACGACCACGCGGTCGCCCGACAGGGGCAGGACCGACTCGACCGACTGGAGCGGGAAGGAGAACAGGTCTCCGACGCCGTACTCGTTGGGGCGGGCCGGGGTGGAGACGCCCTTCGGGTCGGCGATGCGCATCAGGTCGACGGCGGTGCGGCGGGGCAGCACGCCGTTCGCGTCGGCCTTGCCGAGGTCGGTGACGACCAGCTTCTTGACGAACGAGGTCTGGCCCATGCCGTTGTCGCGCTCGATCAGCAGCAGGCGCTTGCCGTCGAGGACCTGGGCGTCGCCCACGAACAGGGTCGGGTCGTCGACGCGGAAGGTCCAGGTCTTGCCGGTGTAGGCGCCGGCGCGGACGTCGAACTCGTACACGACGCGACGACGCTGGTCGGGGTCGGCGGTCTTGGCGCGTTCGAGGATCGGGTAGAGGGTGTAGCCGTCCTCGCTGGCGGCCATGGCCTCGAAGCCGCCGCTGCCGGGCAGCGAGGGGGCCTCGCCGGGGGCGAGCTCGTTCGACTGAGGCGACTTGGTGCCGTCGAACAGGGGGATCGGGGCGCGCAGGACCTTGCCGGTCTTGTCGACGTTCACCAGGTAGGGGCCGAACTCGTCGCCGATCCACAGGGTGCCGTTCGCGTCCCACTGCAGCGACTCGATGTCGAAGTCGGCGCCGGTCAGCAGCCGCTCGGGTGTGTTGCCGTTGACGATCGGGAACGGCACCTTGCGGTCGGGGTCGCGGAAGCTGATGTGGCTCTTGACCTCGATCTCACCCGACTTGTAGTCGGGCTCGATGTAGTAGGCGCGCAGCAGGAAGTCGGGCGAGTTGTCCTTGGACCCGAAGCCGTTGTCGGGCATGCCGAGCAGGCGGTTGGCGTTCTTCGAGCCGCGCGTGTGCGGGATGACCGCCGAGAAGCCGGGGATCGGCTGGCCGGGGAACGGCGGGGTGATGCCGTTGACCGGGGTCTTCGGCATGAAGTTGCCGGAGATCGGGCCGGGCTGGTAGTCGGTCGCCGACAGGATCGCGCGGTCGCGCAGCGTGGCCTCGTCGGGCACGTTGACGCTCAGCTCGTAGAGGCGGGTGATCTGCGACGCGCTGTTGTTGTCGTCGGAGATCAGGTAGAGCAGGCGGGTGTCGTCGTCGAGACGGTCGCCGAGCGCCATGCCCTCGATGTTGTCGAGCAGCGGGTTCGGCTGGGGCTGCTTGGTGGTCGCGCCCGACGGGGGGCAGTCGACGAGGTCGGCCAGCAGCTTCTTGCCGAGCCAGGCGCGCGGGTCGGTCAGGGTCGACAGCGAGGCGACGCCCGAGACGTCGGGGGCGCCGGTGGCGGTGACCCGGTAGACGCGCACGGTGTTGCCGACGCCGGTGGTGAAGCCGCGCTCCATCGCGAGGAACTGGTCGTCGCCGAGCGCCACCAGTTCGACCAGCCCGAGGTTGGGGTCGGTCTTGTAGGCGTACTGCGCGGCCGGCGTGTAGTCGCCGCCGGGCGTGCCGGTGTAGCGCAGGATCCGCTGGCGGCCCGCGCCCGACGCCTCACGGCCGTCGGTGAGCAGGGGGCCTTCCATGCCGGCGTACAGGGACGTGCCGTCGGGTGAGGTGGTGAGCGCCTCGAAGGCCAGGTTGACCGGCGACTCGCCCGCAGGGGTGATCCGGAACCGGGCCGGGACCTCGAACGAGGCGGTCTGCACGCCGTCGGACAGCCGGAAGCGGCGGATCGACGGCTCGGTCTCGGAGCTCGCCAGGACGGTGTGGCCGTGAGGCTCGACGACGAGCCCTTCGCCGTCGAAGTCGGTGCCGTTGTAGGCGGTGCCGTCGGGCCGCTTCAGCGTCGTCATGCCGACGACCTGGGTGTCGTCGCCGGAGAGGGCGAGGTCGTAGACCCGGGCGGGGACGGTGCCCGTGTTGTCGGACAGCGCCAGGGCCCGGTCGTCGCCGAGCAGCGCGATGGCGGACAGGCCCCCGACGGGGGTGCCACCGAACGTCTTCTTGTCCAGGCTGTCGGTGAAGCCGCGCAGGCCCACGTCGGCCGAGCAGGGGGCGCCGAGGTTCACATCATTGGACGTCGCCGCGCCGGCTGCCGGGACCGTCACGCCGAGCATGGCGATGACCGCCGCGGCGGCGAGGGCGGGGGCGGGCCACCTTGTGCTGGGCACAAGTACCTCCGAAATTTCGTGATGCGGGGTGAGACACCCGCTGGGGATGAGCGAAGTCCCCGCAGCCCGCCAAAGCAGAACCAGGCGTCAAACGGACCATGAACATCTGCACTGAACATCTGCGCTCGGGCTTCAGGAGGTGCGGTCGCCCATGTCGCCGGTGGCCGGGACGCCCTCGCCGAGCCCGTAGCGGAGCAGCACCGCCCCCTTGGCCGAGGTGACCGGCGGCTCCAGGAGGATCAGGTTGGCGGGGACCGCGCCCCCGTCGAACACCTTCTTGCCGACGCCGAGCACGATCGGGAAGAGCCACAGGTTGAGCTCGTCGAACAGGCGCTCGCGCAGCAGGGTCTGCACCAGGTTCAGGCTGCCGATCACGTGGACGTGCTCGTGGGTGGCGCGCAGTTCCCGCACGGCGTTCACCAGGTCGGGGCCCAGTTGCATCGACCCGGCCCAGTCGAGTTCCAGTTCGCCGCGGGAGGCGACGTACTTGGGGATGGTGTTGAACAGGGTCGCGATGCCGCCGTCGACGCCGTCGGCCCGGCCCGGCCAGTGGCCGGCGAAGATGTCGTAGGTGCGGCGGCCGAGGAGCAGGGCGTCCATGCCCGCCATGCCGGCGCCCACGTGCCGCCCGACGGTGTCGTCGAACAGGGGCGCCTGCCAGCCGCCGAAGGGGAAGCCCTCGGGGTCCTCCTGCGGAGTGCCCGGCGCCTGCGCGACCAGGTCGAGCGTCGCGAACAGGTCGATGTGAATCATGCCCATGGCGGTCATCTTTCCGTTTACGTGCGGGGAATCGGCCAGTCGGCGCGTTCGAGTTCCGGATCGGCCTCGGGGCCGCGCCATTCCACGATGACGACCGTCGCGTCGTCGCGCAGCACGCCCTTGTGGTAGGCCAGCACGGCCTGGATGAGCCGCCGCAACGTCTCGGGCACCGGCAGGCCGCTCTGGTTGTTGCGGATGACGAACTCGACGAACCGGTGGACGCCGAACTCCCGGCCCGAGGCGTCGCGGATCTCGGTGATCCCGTCGGTGTAGAAGATCAGCCGGTCGCCGGGCTCCAGTTGCTCACGGCACGTCGTGACCGGCAGGCCCAGGTCGAGGCCCATCGGGTGGGCCGGCGCGCATTCGAGGGTGGTGGTCCAGCGCCCGCCGCGCAGCAGGATGGGCGGGGGGTGGCCCCGGTTGACCCAGCTGAACAGGCCGGTGCGCAGGTCGAGGTCGCCCATGACGGCGGTGACGAACCGCTGCGCCCGGCCGAATTCCTCGATGAGCACCGCCTCGATGTCCTCGCTGTTCTTGGCCAGCGACGCGCCCTGGCGGCGGTTGTTGCGGCAGGCCGCTATCGCCAGGTTGGCCGTCAGCCCGGCCGAGACGTCGTGGCCCATCGCGTCGAAGACGGAGACGTGCAGCACGTCGCCGGTGATGGCGTAGTCGAAGGCGTCGCCGCCCACCTCGTAGGCCGGTTCGAGCATGCCCGACACCGTCGCCCGGTCGTTGGCGAAGGTCAGCGGCGGGATGAGCCGCCACTGCATCTCGGCGGCCACGTTCATCTCGCGGGTGCGGACGATGCGCGCCCAGCTGTCGCTCTGACTGTGCATGCTCGTCAGCAGCAGGGCGACCACCGACGAGAGGTGGCGGGCGGACATGTGGTCGAGAGTGGGGCCGCCGGTGCCGACCCGCAGGACGCCCAGCCGGCTGGTGCCGTTCAGGATCGGGATCCACCAGTGTCGGGGCTCGCCCGTCTCGTCGCGCTGGACGAGGGTGCGGACCTCCTGGAAGGCGAGGCCGGGCAGGCCCCCTTCGACGGGAAGCTCCTCCGCCACGCCGGTCAGGTCGACCCCGGGCCCTTTCAGCAGCCGCATGGTCTGCTGCTGGAGGTCGACCAGGTAGATCAGGACATGGGTGAACCCCGCCTGCGGGGTGTGGGTGGCCAGGAGCGACGGCAGGTCGTCGATGGTGCGCAGATGACTGCTCTCGATCAGGCCGGCCAGCATTCGCTCGTAGCCCGCAGACATGATGTCATCGGCCTACCCGCCTCTGATCAGGAGAAACGACGGCCTAGCCGTGGCCCGGCTCCTCGGGGTCGGTCGGGGCCATGACGGTGTCGTCCATGACGCCGATCAGCTTGCCCACCGGCAGCAGCACGACCAGCAGGATCAGGCAGGTCCAGAAGAGCGTGGCCGAGCCGATGATGAGGCCGACGCCGCCCAGGGTGAACACGGCCAGGAAGACGCCGGCGTAGATCCACGAACGCGGCCGGCCGTGTCTGTTCCGTGTCATGAGGAGCCCACTGCCCGAGCGGACGCCGCCCATGCCTCCAAGCGGACATAAAGGACAAAAGTTAAGGTTTCCCGGACATCGCGCCACCGGAGAGGGGTAGGGGGCGATGAGTTGTCCGACCAGTGGGGGGAGTCCGGTCATGGACACCCGGCAGAGTGATGTCGTCACATTCCTGAAGCACCAGCACGAAGAGATCAAGACCCTGTTCGCCGAGGTCGAGTCGGCCCAGGGCGACGCCCGAGAAGAGGCCTTCCGCAGGTTGGTCCACCTGCTCTCCGTGCACGAGACCGCCGAGGAGGAACTCGTCCACCCGTACGCCCGCACGGTCGTTCCCGGCGGGGACGCCGTCATCGACCCGCGGCTCCGGGAGGAGAACGAGGCCAAGCAGGCCCTGGCGGACCTCGAAGAGATGGGCACCGACAACCCCGACTTCCTCAAGCACCTGGACGCCCTCCGTACGGACGTCATCGACCACGCCGACGCCGAGGAGCAGTTCGAGTTCCCGCAGCTCGAACTCGAGGGCGACCCCGACCGCCTGCGCAAGATGACCGCCGGCGTCAAGGCCGCCCAGATGACGGCCCCCACCCACCCGCATCCGGGTGCGGAGTCGGCCAAGAAGAACCTGCTGCTGGGCGCGCCCGCCGCCCTCATGGACCGCGCCCGCGACCTCATCCGCAAGGTGATGGGCCACTGATCTCGCCGAATCGGGGTAGCGGTGGGGGCACCCGATCGGAGGAGCAGTGATGGCAGGACAGGCCAATTCACGCGACGTGGTGAGACAGGAAGACGGGCAGTGGGCCGTCACCAAGCCGGGCGGCAGCCGTGCGAGCGCCTTATTCAGCACGCAGGACGAGGCGGTCAAGAGAGCGGCCGAGATCCTGGCCGCCGACGGCGGCGGTGAGCTGCGCGTCCACGGCACCGACGGCAAGGTGCGCGACCAGCGCACGATCGCACCCGGCAACGATTCGTACCCGCCCGCCGGGTGATCGGCCGACTACCGCTGGGCGCCTCGGGTAGCACGTACCGGCATGAACAAATTAGCGGTGCGTGGGGCGAGCGCGCTCAGCGGCATGATCGGCGGCGCGGTGGCGAGCCTGGTCTTCAAGCAGGTCTGGAAGCTGGCCGCCGGTGAGGACGAGGCGCCGCAGGCGACCTCGCCCGACTACGGATGGGGCGAGGTGGTCGTGGCCGCCGCGATCCAAGGGGCCATCTTCGCGGCGGTGAAGGCGGCCATCGACCGGGCCGGGGCCGAGGCCTATCGGCGCTCGACCGGCGAGTGGGTCAGAGACTGACTCACCGATCTACTTGACCGGCACGGGATGGTGACCGTTTGCCCATCCCCTGCCGGGCAGGTGTCTGGTATGACCGTGACACGATTCCAGGACCTGCCCCTCGCCGACCGTTCGCGGGAATGGGACGGCGACGCCGCCGAGAGCCGCGTCCGTGACTGGGCCGGCGCGGAAGACGAGCCCGACGCCGCCTACCGCAACGCCCACGTCTGGTACGACGGCGACGCCCCCGGGAACTTCGGCAGCTACAAGCTGCTGATCGCCGACGTCGTCGACGGCAAGCTGAAAGCGGTGCCGCGCGCCGTGATGGCCGCCGGCGGGGTTCTCCAAGGAGCACGCGGGGGCGTGAACATCCCCGAGAACGAGGTCGACCGGGTCAAGTCCCACCTGGCCAAGTACTACGAGAAGATGGGCGACACCGCTCCCTGGGAGCGGTGATCCGACATGCGGAGACCCGCACCCGGGCGTTCGATCAACCCCCTGTCGCCGAACGCCGGATGCGGGTCTCGCCGCGTCACGGAAGCTGGTTGTAGCCGGTGTAGTAGTTGCCGACCTGCTCCCGGTACGCCGGGTCCTTGTAGGTGTCCTGGTCGAACTCCGGCGCGTTCTTGATCTCTTCCTTCGTCCGGGCGAGGAAGACCTTGCGCTGCTGCGGGTCGATCTCGGTGATCGTGCTGGCGGGCATGATGACCTTCTTGCCGAAGATCCAGAAACCCGTGTCCACGACGATGTAGGCGTCGCCGACGGCGTCGCTCTGCTCGTCGACTTCGCCGATCTTGCCGTCGACGGCTTCGACGTCGAACCCGATCACGCTCACCCCGGCGCCGGAGGCGACGCCTTCCTGGTAGCTCCACGGCTCGTACATGTAAGCCCCTTTCGTTGGCTGCTGCTGACAGGGCCGCTACCCGAGGCGGGACCCCCAAACGTGCGGCGAACCGATTGATCTCCGCTTCCGTTTCAGGGGCATGTGGCGTCGTCTCTTCCTCGTCCTCGCGCTGGCCGCGGGGACGCTCGTCTTTTCGTCCGTGCCCGCTTACGCCTGCAAGTGCGCCCTCGTTCCGGTGAAGGAGCGGGTGCAGCACTCCACGATCGTCTTCACCGGTGTGGCCACCGGCTTCAAGGCCGCCAAGTCGCCCGCCCGGCAGCACACCTTCAGCTTCCGGGTCGACCATGCATACAAGGGGAAGCCGAAGGTGACCGTGAAGGTGGCCACCAACACCGAGAGCGCCGCGTGCGGGGTGAAGTTCGCGCGCGGCGCCCGGTATCTGGTGTTCGCCGCCAAGTCGGACGGCCGTCTGGTGACCGGTAGCTGCTCGGGCAACACCGGGGTCGCCAAGGGGACCGGCCCGTTGAAGGCCGCCGATCTGCCCGCGGGCGTCGACCCGGCCACGATCAAGCAGCTGGGCAAGGCCAAGCCTGTTCGTTAGCCGCCGCAGGCGGCGTAGGTGAAGGTGTCCTTGAGGATGTCGTAGCGGTCGCGGACCTTGGTCACGCCGGTCTTGGTGTCGTGCTGGAGGACCGTCATCCGGTTCGGAACCTTCGGCAGGTTCTGCGACACGTGCAGGGTCACCTGGGTGGGGCCGGTCCAGTCGAGCATCTCGACGGTGCCGCCCTTGGGCAGCTTGATCGGGTTGTCGCCCTCCACCTGGGCGGTCTCCAGGTCGGAGACGACGATCTTGTTGCCGGACACCAGGGTGGCCAGGGTCCGGGCGTCCGCGTTGAGGGCGTTCGGGCCCCAGCCGTTGACCGCCTCGGCCGGGCGGCCCTGGCGCAGGAGCGTGCCCGACCGGTCGTAGACGCGGAAGACCTCGTCGGTGGCGCTGGTCAGGACCTCCTTGCCGTCGCCGCTGAAGCCGATGAACTCGCGCTTGGTGGGCAGCAGGCCCAGGCGCTTGCCCTTCTTGGTGTCGAAGATCATCGTCCGGCGGTCGGTGACGGCGAGGGTGGCGCCGTCGTCGGACAGGCGGAACCACACGTTGTACTGCACGACGTTCTTCGGCAGCGTGTTCGCGGGCAGCAGGGTGACCCCGCCGCCGAACGTGCGGACGGCGATCCGGCCGTCCTTGCGGAAGTAGACGATCTTCTGGCCGTCGCCGCTGATGGCCACCGGCGCGGCGGTGAAGCCGACCGGCCTGCGCTTGCCGTCGAGCGCTTCGAGCTGGGCGTCTTTGAGCTGAATGATGTCGCCGTGGTGCGTCACGAGCCGCCAGTTCCCGCACAGGACGGTCGCCTTCTTCACCTTGCACGCCTTGGCCGACGCGTAGCGGATGCTGTCGCCCCCGTGGCCGTGGCCCGGCTCGGCCTGTGCGGTGGTCTGTGCTGCGGCCGGCGCGGCCATGACGGCGGCGGCCGTCGTCACCAGCGCGACCAGAACCCTGATCTTCATCTTTACCCCCTGGTTGTGTTCCCCGTCACATCCTTGGATGCGGGCAGAGGGTGGCGGGTTGGTCACAGATCGGAAACGATGGCCGCGAAGCCGACGGGGTCGGTCTGGCGGACGGCGTGACCGGTGTCCAGTCGCGCCAGGCGGGTGTCCGGCCGGCGGGCGGTCATCTCGGCGGCGAGGTCGTGGCTCAGCACGGTGCTCTTGGTTCCGTGGACGACCAGGGCCGGGCACGTGCCGGCGAGCCAGTCGTCCCAGTGGTCGCCGTTGAGCTCGCGCTGCGAGGCGACCATGTCTTCGGTGTGGAAGGCCAGCCCCCAGCCGTCGGGGAATTCGCGGATCGCGTCGTCCACGTGCGGGGCCGACGGGCCCAGGGCCGCCAGCAGCGCCGCGCGGGTGGGGGACCGCTTCGGCCACGTGAGGGCGTACGACAGGTCGTCGTCGACGACCGGCCCGATGTCCTCGATGACGAGCGCGCTGACCAGGTGGGGATGGCGGGCGGCGACCTGGAAGGCGGTGACGCCGCCCAGGGAGTGCCCGAGCACGACGACCGGGCCGAGGTCGAGGCGGGCCAGGACGGACGCGGCGTCGGTGACGTAACCCGCGCGGGAGAAGTCGGGCGGCCGGTCGGAGAAGCCGTGACCGCGCTGGTCGAGCGCGATCACGCGCCATTCGGGGCCGAGGTCGCGGGCGAGGCGGGTGAAGGCGCGGGCCTCGCCGAAGTGGCCGTGGAGGGCGAAGAGCACCCGTCCTTCGCCACCGAAGTCGAGGTAGGAGAGACGGCGTCCGGCGACCGTGACGGCGGCGCGGACCGGTTCGGTCGGCTGGTGGCTCACTTGTGGGTGACCTCGATGCGGTCGAGCAGGATGCCGGAGATCTCGGCCAGTGCGGCGATCTGCTCGGGCGTGAGCGAGTCCATGACGTAGCGCTTGACCGCCGCGTCGTAGTGCTTCCTGGCCTCGCAGGCCAGCTCGCGCCCGCGCGCGGTGAGCCGGACGGCCGAGCCCCGGCTGTCCTCCTCGCAGGCCTCGCGGATGATCAGGCCGCGCTGCTCCATGCGGCGGAGCTGGTGGGACAGGCGGCTCTTCTCCCATTCCAGCCCGCATCGCAGCGCCAGCGACCGCACGGTGTCGTCGGGGCGTTCGTGCACGGCGACCAGGACCTCGAAGTCGGCCTCGGACAGGCCGGTGGCGGCGGCGAGCTCGCGGCCGAGGACGCCGCTGAGCCGGGCGCGCATGCGTTGGTAGCTGGCCCAGGCGACGGCCTGGGGGTCGGTGAGATCGGCCATGAGATCCAGATTAGTTGATGCGTCAACCTTGACGTATATTGGTTGACGTATCAACCTAAGGGAGTCCCCCATGAACTATGGCCACGCATTGCGGTTCGGCGCCCTCACCCGCCGCACGGAGCTGATAGAGGAGCTCGGCTACGACCTCGCGATGGTCCCCGAGTGGACCGGACTGGCCTGGCTGGCCGGGCGGACCGACCGGGTCGGCCTGGTGGGCCGGGCCGACCTCACCGAATGGAACGCCGCCGTGCTCGGCCGCTCGGCCGCCGGGCTCGACCTGCTGTCGGGCGGCCGGGTGGCGCTCACGCTCGGCACGTCGGGCGACGTCGCGGCGCTGGCCGAGGCGATCGACGTGATCAGGGCGATCTGGGACACCTCGGCGCCCCGGGTGACCTACGACGGCGCCCACCACCGGCTCGACGGGGCGGAGTCCGGTCCCGAACCGGCGCACGCCCTGCCCATCTGGGTCACCGGCGACGACCCCGCCGTGCTGGAGCTGGCCGGACGCCAGGCCGACGGGTGGGTCTTCGCCCACGATCCGGAGCGGCCCGAATGCCCGCGTACCGGGAACAAGCTCGTCGACGAGGCCGCCCTGGCCGCCGGGCGCGACCCCCGGGAGATCCGGCGGATCCTCGTCGTCACCGGCGACGTCCCGGCGAGCGTGCTCGACGACGGGTTCGGCACGATCGTCCTGCGGACCGACGACGAGGCCGTGCTGACGCGGTTCGCCCGCGAGACGATCCCCGCCCTGCGCGCCGCCGCCCCCGACGACCTCTCCGACCGGCCGGTCAGGCCCGCCGCCGTGCTCGCCCGGCGCCGTGCGGGCATCGACTACGACGGGGTGCCCGAATCGCTGGCCGCCACCGCCGTCGAACCGGGCGACCGCACCTACGGGCGGGTCAGGTCGAACTACCTGCGCGGCGGCTCTCCGGGGCTGCTGCTGTTCCCGCGCGACACCGCCGGGGTCGCCGACGCGCTGGCCTTCGCCCGCCGCCACCCCCGGCTGCCGCTGGGCGTGCGCAGCGGCGGGCACGGCGTCAGCGGCCGGTCGACCAACGACGGCGGGATCGTCGTCGACCTGCGTCACCTCAACGCGATCGAGGTGCTCGACGAGACCACGCGCCGGGTCAGGATCGGTCCGGGCGCCCGCTGGAAGGAGGTCGCCGCCGCCCTGCGCCCCTACGGATGGGCGATCGGGTCGGGCGACTACGGCGGCGTCGGGGTCGGCGGGCTGGCCACCGCGGGCGGCATCGGGTTCCTGTCGCGCAAGCACGGGCTCACCGTCGACCGCCTGCGGGCCGTCGAGATCGTGCTGGCCGACGGTTCGGTCGTCAGGGCCGACGACCACGAGAACGCCGACCTCTTCTGGGCGGTACGCGGCGCCGGCGCCAACTTCGGGATCGTCACCTCCTTCGAGTTCGAGGCCGACGAGGTCACCGACGTCGGCTGGGCCCAGCTCGTCATGGACGCCGCCGACCAGGCCGGGTTCCTGCGGCGCTTCGGCGAGGTGGCGTCGGCGGCCCCGCGCGACACGACGGCGTTCCTGATCATGGGACCGCCCCGGCGCGGCCAGCCGGCCGTCGCGCAGATCATGGCCATGGTCGACTCGGGCGACCCCGAGGTCATCGTCGACCAGCTCCAGCCCTTCGCCGGCATCTCCGCCCTCTACCAGCAGCAGGTCGTCGTCGCGGCCTACGCCGACGTCATGGACAACGCCCACGACGGCGACCACCAGGGGCAGGGCGAGCCGGTGGCGCGGTCGGCGTTCGTCCGGGAGATCACTCCGGCCTTCGCGGCTGCGGCGGCGAAGATGCTGGCCAGCGGGGTGGTGTTCTTCTTCCAGATCCGCACCGTCGGCGGGGCGGTCGCCGACGTCCCGGCCGACGCCACCGCCTACGCCCACCGCGACGCCGGTTTCCAGGTCACCGCGATGGGGATCGACGACAAGCGGATGGACGCGCTGTGGGAGGCGAGCCGCGAGCACTTCGACGGCCTCTACCTCAGCTTCGAGACCGGCCTCGGCAAGGTCGCCGACGCGTTCCCGCCCCGGACCCTCGACCGGCTGCGGGCGCTGAAGCGCCGCTACGACCCGTCGAACGTCTTCCGCGACAACTTCAACATCAGGGATGAGAAATGAGCGACTACGGGCACGACCTGCTGTTCGGCACCTTCGTCAGCCCGGCGATCCAGCCGGTCAGGCACGCCGTCGACCACGCCAGGGCCGCCGACCGGGCCGGGCTCGACCTGGTCACCTTCCAAGACCACCCCTACCAGCCCCGCTTCCACGACACCTGGACGCTGATGTCGTACATCGCGGCGCAGACCGAGCGGATCAGGCTCAGCGGCAACGTGACCAACCTGCCGCTGCGCCAGCCCGCCGTGCTGGCGCGCAGCGTGGCCAGCCTCGACCAGCTCAGCGGCGGGCGGATCGAGCTCGGCATCGGCGCGGGCGGGTTCTGGGACGCCATCGCGGCCATGGGCGGGCGGCGGCTCACCCCCGCCCAGAGCATCGAGGCGCTGGAGGAGGGCATCGGGATCATCCGCCAGATCTGGGCCGCCGACGAGCGCGGCGGGGTCCGGTCGGACGGGCCCTACTACCCGGTGAAGGGCGCGAAGCGCGGCCCCGCCCCGGCGCATGACGTGGGGATCTGGGTGGGGGCGTACAAGCCCAAGATGCTGGCCCTCACGGGACGGGTGGGCGACGGGTGGCTCCCGTCGCTGCCCTACCTGCCGGGCGGCCCCGCCGACCTGGCCGAGATGAACCGGCACATCGACGAGGCCGCCCTCGCGGCCGGGCGCGAACCGCGTGCGGTCCGGCGGCTGCTCAACATCACCGGCGAGTTCACGGCCGCCGGCCGCGGCCTTCTCCAGGGACCGCCGAAGCAGTGGGTCGAAGAGCTCGCCGGGCTGACCGTCGACTACGGCATCAGCGGTTTCCTGCTGATGTCCGACGATCTGGCCAAGACCGAGCTGTTCGCGGCCGAGGTCGCCCCGGCGGTCCGTGAGCTGGTCGCCGCTCAGAGGTGACGGCTCGGCGGAGGGCCGAGGTAGCTGGTCAGCAGGCCGCCGGTGTCCACGACGATCTTCTGGACGACGACCGTCGGGTCGACCATCCAGAACTTGAGGGTGTGCGACCCGGCGCCCGTGATGGTGTGGGTGGTGACGGTCCGGTTGACGTTGTCGGAGGTGTTGCGCTCCCACTGCTTGTTCATCCGGGTGTCGTCGGAACCCGTGGCCGAGATGACGTCGACGACCTGGGGGGTCGCGTCGTCGACGGAGACGGCGTACTTGAGGCCCTCGGTCGGGAGCACGTTGTTGCGCGGCGACAGGTAGGCCCACACCTTGACCGGGCCGGTCGTGAACAGGTGCAGGTCGTATTCCAGGCGGGGGCTGTTCCCCCCGGGGGTCTGGCGGGGCGCGGTGACCGGCCACGGGGTGAGGCCGTCACCGGTGCGGCCGATGCCGGGGATCTTCTTCCACGAGCCGACCGTCTTCGACGGGCGGGCGGCTTCGAGGGAGACGTACCCGCCCGCCTCGACGAAGCCCCTCACCGGGCCCGACGGGTTCTTGACGACGGCCCGCACCACGGAGGTGGAGCCGTTCGGGCCGGTCACGGTGATCGGCACCTCGGTCGTGCCGCGCGGGGCGCGCGACCAGTCGACCTTCAGCGTGCTGCGGACCTGCTTGTCGAGCCGGCCCCGCGACGGTTCGGCGCGCAGCCACGGCACCGACGGCCTGATCTGGTAGTCGAACGGCACGGTGCCCTTGTTGTAGACCTCGATGTGCTGCTCGGGCGCGCTCTGGTAGGGGCTGAACTCCGGCAGCGTCGCGGGCTCCACGCCCATCTCGGCGACGGCCGGGACGGTGATCCGCCGGAGCGCGGGGTAGAAGGCGTCGGGCAGCGCCACATGGTTCAGTTCGGGCTGCTGCCAGGGCGCGTTGGGGCCGTAGCGGGCGATGTCGCCATAGCCAATCTTGGGCTGGAGCTGCCAGTTCTTCCACTTCCCGCCCGCGAGGCCGGTGTTGTAGTGGTCGGACATGGCCTGGTCGTCGGCGAAGCGGGCCTCGGCGACGTCGGCGAGGTCGTTGGTGGCGGCCCGGCCCTGTTCGGCGTAGCGGATGTTGGTGAACTGGGCCAGGCGCAGCGCGTAGAGGTTCGCGGTCGCCTTCACCTGGTAGAGGACGAGCTGGAAGTAGGCGTCCTGGGCGTTCTGCGGCAGCCTCCCGGCGATCTTCTCGGCGCGGGCCGACAGCGCGGCCCACTCGGCCGTCACCCGTTCGGCCTCCCGGTAGTTGGTCAGGCTGTAGGGGCTCGCCTGGTCGTCGTAGACCACGGCCGCCGAGTCGGTCGACAGGTCCTTCGACGGGTCGAGGCTGATCAGCCGGTTGAGCAGCTCCGGCTTGCGGCGCGACTGCAGGGCCGCGTAGTCGTGCAGGACCTCGGCGATCTCGCGTGACTGGCCCGTGCCGAAGTTCTGGGCGGCGTACCCGCGCTCCCAGTCCGTGACCTTCTCCAGCGGCATGGGCTTCCAGGCGTAGTCGAGGAAGAACTGCGTCGGCAGCTCCTCGTTCTTGAAGTCGCCGACGTTCACCACCCAGAGCCGGTCGACTCCATAGGTGTACGACAGGTTGAGCTGCTCCCAGATGTTCGGCAGCTGGTTGGTGTCGACCCACTTGTAGTTGCGGCCGCCGCCCACGTAGTCGTAGTGGTAGTAGAGCCCGTAACCGCCGGCCCGGGGGGGCGCGCTCCGGTCGGGCAGCTTGCGCATGTTGCCCCAGTTGTCGTCGGTGAAGACGACCGTCACGTCGTCGGGGACCCGCATGCCCCGGTCCCAGTAGCGCTGGACCTCCTTGTAGAGCGTCCACACCTGCGGCACGTCGGTCATGCCCTCGGTCGCCAGGATCTCGCGCTGCGTGTTCACGATGTCGGTCATCAGGTCGATGCCGTCGCCGTCGGGCAGGCTGACGTCGCCGTTGCCGCGCATGCCCAGGGTGACCACGCCCTCGAAGTCCTCGGTCTTCATGCGCTGGACGCCGTCGCGCCAGTACTCCGTGATGGCGTTCCGGTTGCGGCGGAAGCTCCAGTCGCCGTTGCCCCCGTAGGGGTCGCTCGTGCCCGCGACGGCGTGCCGGTTCCACTCTTCGATGCCGCGCATCATCGGGGCCTCGTGGGAGGTGCCCATGACGATCCCGTACGCCTTCGCCGTCGCGTGGTTGGCCGGGTCGTCCTCGGCGAACGCGCGCCCCCAGACGGCGGGCCACAGGTAGTTGGCCTTCAGCCGGAGCATGGTCTCGAAGACCTTGGCGTAGAGGTGCCGGTTGAACCCGCCCGGGTATCCGGGCGCCAGGCCCGATCCGAAGAACTCCGGGCCCCAGGTGCCGAGCGCCGGGTTCTCGTCGTTGATGAAGATGCCCCGGTACTTGACCGCCGGGGTGCCCTGGGTGTGCCGCCCCGGTTCGACGTAGAGGGCGTTCCTCTTCGGCACGGGCACGTCGTCCCACCAGTACCAGGGCGAGACCCCGATCTCCTTGGAGACGTCGTAGACCCCGAAGATGGTGCCGCGCTGGTCGCTGCCCGCGATCACGAACGCGCTCCGCACCCCGGGCAGCGGGTCGCGTACGACCTGCTCGATCGTGGTCTCCCACTTGCCCCGGATCGCCGACACGTCGAGCTTGCCCCGCGCGACCAGCTGGTCGATCAGCGGGCTGCGCCCGAGCGTCCCGACGATGACGACCTCGCCCCGGGTGGGGGCGTCGGTGGAGACGGCCGGCTTGACGCCGGTGACCTTCTCGACGTCGGTCTGGAGGTCGCCGACGGCCCGGGTCACCCCCGGGAAGTCGGCCTGGCTGACGTGGATCGCCGCGGCCTTGCCGCCCGCGACCAGCGGGAACCGGCCGTGGCCTGGACTGCTCTTGATGTACGAGCCCGACGAGACGTCATGGGCCTGCGCGGGCGCCACCAGCGTCGTGAAGACGAGGGTGGCGGCCAGCAGGGTTCGTAAGAGCATGGGGTGGCTCCTTCGCTCCTTCGAAAATTTCGCCGTGGGCTGGAAACTTTCTATCAGCGGGCTGACATCGTCAACCACGGCGAGAAAAGGACTAGGTCAGGGATGTACCGTTCACCGGGCCGCTGGCCGCCCGTTCCCCCGCCGCAGTGGCGCTCGCCGTGACGGCGGTGCGGTTGCTCCCATTGAGGGACCGTTCCAACCGATGGAGTCCCGAACATGAAACGCATCATCGCCCTGCTGGGCACGCTGGTCCTGTGCCTGGTCGTCGTCCCGCACGCCGAGGCGGCCGAGACGGCCAAGTGCACGCTCAGCATCACCCCGAAGGACACCGAGCACGACACCACGATCACCGTCCAGTGCACCCCGCGCGCCGCGGGCGACCGCATCGACTACGTCACCGTCAAGGGCGCCGACTGGCCCGACGGCGACGACACCCAGAAGGTCTGCCCCGCCCAGTCGCTTCTCTGGACCCGCGTGATCGACTCCCAGCTCCTCAACGAGGACCTCTCGGGCGACGAGATCTACGTCGAGGCCCGCCTGCGCACCCCCGACGCCCGGCTCTACTACGTGAAGACCAACGAGGTCTCCGGCCGGTGGGGCGTGAACGTCTACGTCGGCGAGCCCGACTGCGGCCACCTGCCCTGACGGGCCGGCAGGCGCAGGACCATGGTGAGGCCGCCGCCCGGGGTCTCCTCCGGGGTGAGCGTCCCGCCCATCGCCTCGGTCAGCCCGCGTGACAGGGCCAGGCCCAGGCCCACCCCCGTGTGGTTGTCGCGGTCGCCGAGGCGCTGGAACGGCTGGAAGACGCGCTCATGGGCGTCGGGCGGTATGCCGGGCCCTCGGTCGATCACCCGGATCTCCACCTGGTCGCCCACGGAGCTCGCCGCGACCAGCACGCTCGGGCTGTAGCGGACGGCGTTGCCCATCACGTTGACCAGCACCCGCTCCAGCAGGGCCGCGTCGGCGACGACCTCCGGCAGGTCGTAGGGGACGGTCGTGTCGATGCGGGCGCCGAGGTCGTCGACCGCGCGGGGGACGATCTCGTAGAGGGCCAGCGGCTCCAGGGTCACGCCCAGCACGCCGGCCTGGAGGCGGCTCATGTCGAGCAGGTTGGCCACCAGGCGGTCGAGCTTCACCAGCGACTCGTCGGCGGTGGCCAGCAGTTCGGCGCGGTCGCCCGGAGACCAGACGATCTCCGCGCTGCGCAGCGACTCGACCGCCGCCCTGGCCGAGGCCAGGGGCGTGCGCAGGTCGTGGCTGACCGCCGCCAGCAGCGCGGTGCGCATCTTGTCGGCCGCCGCCAGCGGCTTGGCCTTCTCGGCGGCCTCCGCCAGGCGCTGCTGGCGCAGCGCGACCGCGATCTCGGCCGCGAAGGCCTCCAGGACGCGGCGGTCGGAGGCGTCGAGCGGCGCGCCTCGCGCGGCGAGCACCAGGTCGTCGTCGATGATCACGTCGGTGTCGCCGCTCGACGGTTTCACGCACGGCGGGCCGCCCGTGGTCGCGATGATGTTCCACGACTTCGTCTCGGCCGCCCGCTCCAGCAGCGTCACCGACGTCAGGCCGAAGGTCTCGCGCAGCCGGGCCAGCAGCGACGGCAGCGCCGACTCGCCGCGCAGCACGTGCCCGGCCAGGGCCGACAGGATCTCGGCGTTCGCGCTCGCCTGGGCCGCCTGCCTCGTGCGCCGGGCGGCCAGGTCGACTATCGCCGCCACGGCGGCGGCCACGAGCACGAAGACGACCAGGGCGAACAGGTTCTCGGGGTCGTTGATCGTGAACTCGTACAGGGGCGGGGTGAAGAAGTAGTTCAGCAGCAGGGAGCCGCCGACGGCGGCGGTGATGGCCGGCCAGGTGCCGCCCGCCAGGGCCACGCCCACCGTGAGCATCAGGAAGAAGAGGATCTCGCTCGGCAGCGACAGCTCGGCCCGGAACGGCAGCAGCATCCCCGCCAGGGCGGGCATGCCGGCCAGCGCCAGGATCCAGCCGGTGATCCGCCGCCGTCTCGTCAGGGCGGCCCGGGAGCGCTGGCGGCGCGCGCGGCCCTGCTTCGCCTCCGCGTGGGTGATCATGTGGACGTCGATCGAGCCCGACTGCGCCGTCGTCTCGACCCCCACGCCGCGCGAGAGGATCTGGGCGAACCGGCCTCGCCGCGACGCCCCCAAGACCAGCTGGGTCGCGTTCACGCCGCTCGCGAAGTCGAGCAGCGCCGTGGGGATGTCGTCGCCGACGACCTGGTGATAGGTCCCGCCCAGCGACTCGGCCAGCGTCCGCTGCCGGGCCAGGCTGGCCGGGTCGCCGCCGGTCAGGCCGTCGGCGCTGATCACGTGCAGGGCCAGCAGGTCGGCGCCCTTGCTGCGGTCGGCGATCCGGGCCGCGCGGCGGATCAGCGTGTCGCCCTCGGGGCCGCCGGTCAGCGCCACGACGACGCGTTCGCGCGCCTCCCAGGTGGTGGCGATGCCGTGTTCGGCGCGGTAGCGGTCGAGCTGCTCGTCGACCTTCCCGGCCACCCACAGCAGCGCCAGCTCCCGGAGGGCGGTCAGGTTGCCGACGCGGAAGTAGTTCGACAGCGCCGCGTCGACCTTCTCCGGCGCGTAGATGTTGCCGTGCGCCATCCGCCGCCGCAGCGCGTCGGGCGACATGTCGACCAGCTCGATCTGGTCGGCCTGCCGCACCATCTCGTCGGGCACCGTCTCCAGCTGGGGAACGCCGGTGATCTCGTGGACGACGTCGTTCAGCGACTCCAGGTGCTGCACGTTGACCGTGGTGACGACGTGGATGCCGGCGTCCAGGATCTCCTCGACGTCCTGCCAGCGCTTGGCGTTGCGGGAGCCCGGCACGTTCGTGTGGGCCAGCTCGTCGACCAGCACCGCCTTCGGCGCGCGTTCGATGACGGCGTCCACGTCGAGCTCGGTGAACTCGCCGCCCCGGTACTCCATCACCCGGCGGGGGAGGATCTCCAGGTCGCCCAGTTGGGCGGCGGTGTGGACGCGGCCGTGGGTCTCCACGAGACCCACGACCACGTCCCGGCCGCGCTCCTTCGCCCGGCGGCCCTCGCCCAGCATCGCGAAGGTCTTGCCGACCCCGGGTGCCGCGCCCAGGTAAACCCTCAGTCGGCCGCGCGGCACGTCCTCACCCCTTGTCGAGGGCCGTGTTCAGCGCCAGTACGTTCACCGCCGGCTCCCCCATGAACCCGAGCGAACGGCCGGTCGTGTACTGCTCGATGAGGGCGTTCACCCGCTCCACGGGAAGCCCGCGCTCCTTGGCCACGCGGGGTGCCTGGAGTTCGGCGTAGGCGACCGAGATGTGCGGATCGAGTCCCGAGCCGCTCGCCGTCACCGCGTCGGGCGGCACGACCGCCGTCGCGTTCCCCCTGATCGGGACGGTGCGCCCGGCGGCGTAGTCCTCGCCGGGCTTGGCGCACTCGACCTTCACGCCCTCGTAGGCGGAGACGAACGGCTGCGCCGGGCAAGCCTGGTTCACGCTGACCGCGCGGTCGGGGAAGACCTTCAGGACCGCGCCGACCCCCTCGGGGATGCAGTAGGGACGGGCCCCGCTGACGCCTTCGAGCCGGCCCACGGCGACTGAGCGCGCGCACACCTGGGTGAGCAGGCTCGGCTTGCCGGGAGCGTCGACGACGTCCTCCGGCCCGAGGTTGCTGGCCGCCGTGGCGAGCATGTCGTAGCCGGCCGCCGACGGGCGGGACTGGAAGTACTTCCCGACCGGGTTCCCCTCGGCGTCGGTGAACGACTGGCCGATCAGGTCGGTCTTCTCGTTGAAGAGGGCCTGGGCCACGCCGGTGGTCACCAGGGGATAGACCACGCCGAGGATCACCGTCAGCACGGCCACGGCCCGCAGGGCCGCCAGGTGCTGCCTGATCCAGCTGGGCAGACGATTCATCACACGATCCCCGAGATCAGAAGGTCGATCAGTTTGATGCCGATGAAGGGGGCCACGATGCCGCCCAGGCCGTAGACCAGCAGGTTGCGGCTCAGGAGCTTCGAGGCGCTCGACGGGCGGTACTTGACGCCGCGCAGCGCCAGCGGGATCAGCGCGACGATGACGATCGCGTTGAAGACGACCGCCGACAGGATCGCCGACTGGGGCGAGTCCAGGCGCATGACGTTCAGCGCGTCGAGGCCGGGATACACCGCCGCGAACATCGCCGGGATGATGGCGAAGTACTTGGCGATGTCGTTGGCGATGGAGAAGGTCGTGAGCGCGCCCCGGGTGATGAGGAGCTGCTTGCCGATCTCCACGATCTCGATGAGCTTGGTCGGGTTGGAGTCGAGGTCGACCATGTTCCCGGCCTCTTTGGCGGCGCTCGTGCCGGTGTTCATGGCGACGCCGACGTCCGACTGGGCCAGTGCGGGGGCGTCGTTGGTGCCGTCGCCGGTCATGGCGACCAGCCGGCCGCCCTCCTGCTCCCGCTTGATCAGGGCGAGCTTGTCCTCCGGGGTGGCTTCGGCGAGGAAGTCGTCCACGCCCGCCTCGTCGGCGATGGCCTTGGCCGTGAGGGGGTTGTCGCCGGTGATCATGACGGTCCGGATGCCCATGCGGCGCATCTCGTCGAAGCGCTCCCGCATGCCGGGCTTGACGGTGTCCTTCAGGTGGACGACGCCGAGGACCTGGTCCTTCTGGGCCACCACCAGCGGGGTGCCGCCGCTGCCGGAGATGGCGTCCACGATGGCCCCGACCTGCTCGGTCGGGTGGCCGCCGTTGTCGCGGACCCACTTCATGACGGCGGTCGCGGCGCCCTTGCGGACCTCGCGCCCGCCGACGTTCACGCCCGACATGCGGGTCTGCGCGGTGAACGGCACCCATTCGGCGTCGTGGACGTCGCGCTCCCGCAGGCCGTAGCGCTCCTTGGCGAAGACCACGATCGAGCGGCCCTCGGGGGTCTCGTCGGCCAGCGACGAGAGCTGGGCCGCCTCGGCCAGCTCCTGCTCGCCGACCCCGGCGACCGGGAGGAACTCGGCGGCCTGCCGGTTGCCGAGCGTGATGGTGCCGGTCTTGTCGAGCAGCAGCGTCGACACGTCGCCGGCCGCCTCGACGGCGCGGCCCGACATCGCCAGGACGTTGCGCTGCACCAGCCGGTCCATCCCGGCGATGCCGATGGCCGACAGCAGCGCGCCGATCGTCGTGGGGATGAGGCAGACCAGGAGTGAGACGAGCACGATGCCGCTGACGCCGTCGCCGGTCAGCGCGAGCGAGTCGGGGATGCCGGGGTTGGCGCCCTTGGCCCAGATGGCCATCGGCTGCATGGTCACCGTGGCGACCAGGAAGATGATCGTCAACGCGGCCAGCAGGATGTTCAGCGCGATCTCGTTGGGGGTCTTCTGCCGGTTGGCGCCCTCGACCAGGGCGATCATGCGGTCGATGAAGCTCTCGCCGGGCTTCTGGGTGATCCGCACGACGATCCGGTCGGACAGCACCTTGGTGCCGCCGGTGACCGCGCTCCGGTCGCCGCCCGATTCACGGATGACCGGCGCGGACTCGCCGGTGATGGCCGACTCGTCGACCGAGGCGATGCCCTCGATGACGTCGCCGTCGCCCGGGATGATCTCCCCGGCCACGACCACGACCTCGTCGCCCTGCTTCAGTTCCGTCGCGGAGACGACCTCACCGGACACCTTCACCGCGGTGGTGTCGCGCTTGGTGGCGCGCAGCGTCGCGGCCTGGGCCTTGCCCCGGCCCTCGGCGACCGCCTCGGCCAGGTTGGCGAACAGCACGGTCAGCCAGAGCCAGACCACGATCGCCCAGGAGAAGAAGTTCGGCTCCAGCACGGCCAGGACGGTGGTGAACACCGCGCCGATCTCGACGATCAGCATGACGGGGTTGCGCCACAGCGTCGCGGGGTTGAGCTTCTTGAAGGCGTCGGGCAGCGATTTGATCATCTGCTGGGGATCGAACGCGGCCATCAGAACAGTCCTTCTGCGATGGGGCCGAGAGCCAGGGCGGGGAGGAAGGTCAGCGCGACCAGGACGATCGTCACGCCGACGACCAGGCCGACGAACTGCGGCCGGTGCGTGGGCAGCGTGCCGGCCGACTCCGGCACCGGCGTCTGCTTCGCGAGCGAACCGGCCAGGGCGAGCACGAAGATGATCGGCAGGAACCGGCCCAGGACCATGCACATGCCGAGCGCCACGTCATACCAGGGCGTGTTCACCGTGACGCCGCCGAACGCCGAGCCGTTGTTGTTGGAGGCGCTGGTGAAGGCGTACAGGATCTCGGAGAAGCCGTGCGGGCCCGAGTTGAGCATCGCGGCCAGGCCCGCCTCGTTGCCCATGGCCACGGCCGTGCCGATCAGGACGAGCACCGGGGTGACCAGGAAGTACAGCGAGGCGAGCTTGATCTCGCGAGCGCCGATCTTCTTGCCCAGGTATTCGGGGGTCCGGCCGACCATCAGGCCGGCCACGAACACGGTGATGACGGCCAGGACCAGCATGCCGTAGAGGCCCGCGCCGACCCCGCCGGGCGCGACCTCGCCCAGCATCATGTTGAACAGCGTCATCATGCCGCCGAACGGCGTGTAGGAGTCGTGGAAGGAGTTGACCGCGCCGGTCGAGGTCAGCGTCGTCGCCGCCGCGAACGTGGCCGAGTTGGCGACCCCGAACCTGACGTCCTTGCCCTCCATCGCCGCGCCGACCGCCTGCGGCACGGTCGCGTTCCCGGCCAGCTCGAAGACGTTGGTGAGCACGATGCTCGCGACCGCGATCACGCCCATCACGGCGAGGATCGCGTAGCCCTGGCGCAGCTGGCCGACCATCCGGCCGAAGGTCCGGGTCAGCGTGACCGGGATGAGCAGGATCAGGAAGATCTCGAACCAGTTGGTCCAGGCGGTCGGGTTCTCGTACGGATGCGCGGAGTTCGTGTTGTAGAAACCGCCGCCGTTGGTGCCCAGCTCCTTGATGACCTCCTGGCTGGCCACCGGCCCGCCGGTCACGTTCTGCACGTTGCCGGTCAGGGTGGTGATCTCGTGGGGGCCGACGAAGTTCTGCACCACCCCGCCCGCCACCAGGACGAGCGCGCCCACGAAGGCGATCGGCAGCAGGATGCGCAGCGTGCCGCGCACCAGGTCGACCCAGAAGTTGCCGATGGTGTCGCTGCCGCGCCGGGCGAACCCGCGCACCAGCGCGATCGCCACCGCCATGCCGACCGCCGCCGACACGAAGTTCTGCACGGCGAGGGCGGCCATCTGGGTCAGATGGCCCATCGTGTTCTCACCCGAGTACGCCTGCCAGTTCGTGTTGGTGACGAAGCTGACGGCGGTGTTCCACGCGATGTGGTCGGGCACCGGGGCGAAGCCCAGCGACAGCCAGAGTTCGTCCTGGACGCGCTGGAGGGCGTACACGAAGAAGATCGAGATGATCGAGAAGGCGAGCAGGCTGCGGGCGTAGGCGCCCCAGCGCTGCTCGGTGTCGGGCCGGACGCCGAGCAGGCGGTAGGTGACCCGCTCGACGCCGTTGTGCTTCGTGCCGGCGTAGACGCGGTGCATGTAGTCGCCGAGCGGCTTGTAGACCAGCGCCAGGGCGACGATCAGCGACAGGATGAAGAGCCAGCCCATGTCAGAACCGCTCCGGGAACAGCAGGGCGGCGACCATGAAGATCACCAAGCCGATGGCCACGACGAGGCCGGCGGCATTGATCGCGCTCACAGGCGCTCCACCGCCTTCACCACGAACCCGAAGACCACGAAGATCGCGATCGTCAGGGCGACGAAGATGAGGTCACCCATCTCTGTTCACTGCTCCTCAGTTCCGTTTTCCGGGCGGTACAACGTCCAGGAAAACGGCACTTTCGGGCGGTTCAGCAGATCTTGATGGCTTCCATATGTGGGTGCCGGAATTCTTGACGGCTAACCCACGAGATCGCTCTCGTAGGCGGCGATGACGAGATGCGCCCGGTCGCGGGCGTGCAGTTTGCTCAGCAGATGGCCGATGTGCGTCTTCACGGTCTTGATCGAGATGGTCAGGCGGGCGGCGATCTCGTCGTTCGACAGGCCGTGCCCGACCAGGGTGAGCACCTCGGTCTCCCGCTCGGTCAGGGTCTTCACCGACTTGGCGGGGGCCGGGCGGCTGACGTAGGACTCGATCAGGCGCTCCAGCACGCTCGGGGCCAGCAGCGACTCCCCCTGGTGGACGCGGCGGACCGCGTCGAGCAGGCGGTCGGGGTGGGCGTCCTTGAGCAGGAAGCCGCTCGCCCCCGCCAGCAGCGCGGACCTGACGTACTCGTCGAGCTCGAACATCGTCAGGACGATGACCCTGGCGTTCGTGTCGCCCGCCAGGATGCGGCGGGTGGCCTCGATGCCGTCCATGCCGGGCATCCGGATGTCCATGAGCACCACGTCGGGGCGGGTCTCCGCGCAGACGGCGATGGCCTCGTCGCCGGTGCCGGCCTCGCCCGCCATGGCCATGTCGGCCTGGGCGTCGATCACGGCGGCCAGGCTGTGGCGCAGCAGCGGCTGGTCGTCGGCGATGACGACGCGGATCGTCATGACGCCTCGGGGATGCGGGCGCTGACCCGGAAGCCGTTGTCGACCGGCCCGGCGTCGAGGGCGGTCACCCGTTCCCTGAGGCCTTCGAGCCCGTGGCCGGCGCCCGGGTGGGCGACCCAGCCGTCGACCGGCCCGGCGTCGTGGACGGTCGTGACGATCCAGCCGCCGTCGCGGCGGACCCGGACCGCCACCCCGGTCGGGCCGGCGTGGCGGGCCGTGTTGTTGAGGGCCTCGCGGACGACCGCGCAGACCGCCAGCTGCGCCCCCGGGCTGACCTCGCCGAGTTCGGCCAGGTCGAGGGTGACCCGCAGGCCCGCCCGCTCCGCCTCGGCGACGATGCCGGGCAGGTCGCTGAGCTTGTCGGCCGGGCGCAGCGGCGCCGCCGCGCTCTTCTCGCGCAGCACCCCGAGCATGCGGCGCAGTTCCGTGGTGGTCTCGCGGCCGATGCGCTCGATGTCCTCCAGCGCCGCTTCGGGATCGTCGTGGACGTAGCGGGCGGTGGTCGCCCTGACGGTGATCAGACCGAGGCCGTGGGAGACGAGGTCGTGCAGATCGCGGGCGATGCGCAGCCGTTCGGCCTGGGCCGCGCGCTCGCCCGCCCACGCGGTGAGCTGGGCTTCGTAGGCGGCGCGCTGGCGGCGGCCGCGGATCAGCGCCCAGACCGTGGTGGCCAGCGCCAGCGCCGCGATGACGGCGGGCACGATGACCACGCCGGGCCCGTCACCCCCGGCGGACAGCAGGACCAGCAGCAGGAGGACGTACACGGCCGTGATCGGAGGCCAGACCCGCCGCTCGCGTTTCGGAATCGCCACCACGCCCGAAGTCTAGGAACCGTTTTCGGTGCGACGCATCGGACCAGGGTCCGAGACGCGGGTCCGGACCCCGGTCCGATGTGCTCTTCCCGGCCCGTGGCTTCACTGGGCGGCGTGATTACCATCGACGGCCTCGTCAAGCGGCGGGGCGGCAAGGAGATCCTGGCCGGGGTGGGCTTCGAGGCCCGGCCGGGACGGGTGACGGGGTTCCTCGGGCCCAACGGCGCGGGCAAGAGCTCCACGTTGCGGATCCTGCTCGGCCTCGACCGGGCTCATTCGGGGACGGCGCTGGTCGACGGGGTTCCCTACGGGAGACTGGCCGACCCGGTCCGCACGGTCGGGGCGGTGCTCGACGGATCGGGGGCGCACCGGTCCCGGACTGGCCGCGCGCACCTGCGGTGGGTGGCCCGGTCGGCCGGGCTGCCACCGTCGCGGATCGACGAGGTGCTGGCGCTCGTCGGGCTGACCGACGCGGCGGGCAGGCGGGTGGGCCGCTACTCGCTGGGCATGGGACGGCGGCTCGCCCTGGCGACGGCGCTGCTCGGGGACCCGTCCGTGCTGATCCTCGACGAGCCGCTCAACGGGCTCGACCCGGAGGGCATCCGGTTCGTCCGGACCTTCCTCCGCGAGCGCGCCCGGTCAGGGCGGACCGTTTTGCTGTCGAGCCACCTCATGGGGGAGCTCGCCGAGACCGTCGACGACGTCGTGGTGATCGACCACGGGCGGATCGTCGCCCGGGGCACGCTGGCCGAGGTCACGGGGACGCACCGGAACCTGGAGGACGCGTTCTTCGCGCTCACCTCGGGGAGCGGGCGATGAGGGCGGTCCGGGCGGAGCTGGCCAAGCTGGGCACGCTGCCGTCGGTCTGGCTGGCCGCTGCGCTGGCGCTGGTCGTGCCGACGGGGATCGCGCTGCTCAACCGCGGCGTCCCCGGCCCCGACCGGGGCTACCAGGAGCTGGCGTTCGGCGTAATGGGGGTGATCGTGCTCGGGGTCGTGGCCGTCAGCAGCGAGTACCTGACCGAAGGGGCCGACGCGGGCGGCGGGCGGCAGCTCACGACCAGCCTCACGGCGGTGCCGTCGCGGGTGCGCTTCCTGGCGGCCAAGGCCGGCGCGGTCGTGCTGGTCGCCGTGCCGCTCGCGTTCGCCGCCACGGCGGCCACGATGGCGATCGTGCACGTCACCCTCGCCGAACGGGCCGCCGCCCTGGACGCCGGGCGGCTCGCGGGGGTGGTCTGCTACTGGACGTACACGGCGCTGCTGGCGTTCGCGATCACGGTGCTGCTCCGGCACGGGGTCGTCCCGCTGACGGTGCTGCTGGTCAACACGTCGGTGGTGAGCGTGACCTTCCTGCTCACCAAGTTCACCCCGCTGGCCTACTACTTCCCCGACATGGCCGGGATGCGGATGTTCGTCGGCAGGATCGGCGACGACGGCGTGGTGATCCCTCCGCTGCTCGGCCTGCTGGTCATGTCGGCCTGGGTGGCCGGCCTGCTGGTCCTCGCCGCGGCCGTGTTCACCCGGAGGGACGCGTGATCAGGGCGGAACTGTCGAAGCTGGCCTCGCTCCCGGCGACCTGGACGACCCTCGCCTGGACGCTGGCGGCGAACGTGCTGCTGACCTTCGTGATCGCCGTGGGCGACACGCCGGTGGCCTACTCGCGGGCCGGGTTCATCGTCTTCGGCGTCCTGGCGACCTGCTCCGAATACACCGGCGGGCAGATCAGGACCACCCTGACCGTGATGCCGCGCCGGGTGCGCCAGCTCGCGGCCAAGCACGCCGCGCTGGCCGTGGTGACCCTCCCGGCCGCCCTGGCCGTGGCCCTGTCGGGCCCGTCGATCACGCTGGCCGTGCTCGGCACGCCGGTCGACTTCTGGCAGGTGGCGGAGGTGACGGCGTACCTGACCCTGCTGACCCTGGTCAGCGCGGCGGTGGGGGTGCTGCTCCGGCACACACTGGCGGGCGTCGGCCTCCTTTTGGGCTGCCTGTTCGTCGCGGCCCCGTTCCTGCACGAGTACCTGCCGGACGACATGGTCACCCTCGTCGTCTCGACCCCGGTCCTGCTCATCGTGGCCGCAGTGTTCCATCGCCGCCGCGACGCCTGAAAATGAGGTGACATCCGGAGGCTGGTTCCGGAATTCTGAGTGGACGAGACGAGTTTTGTCGGTGGTGCGCGTCATCCTGGCCATGGCCGCAACTCAGCTTTCCATTCCCCTGATTGAGGTACCGTGTCCAGCCCACAGCTAGACCAGCTCGACTCACCCGCCAAAGCCGCGACCGATCCCCCTCGTCGCACCCCGCCCGTGATCAGGCTGCTGGTGCTGGCCACGTTCGTGGTCATCCTCAACGAGACCATCATGATCAACGCCATTCCGGAGTTGATGAAGGCTCTCCAGATCACCGCGCAGACCGCCCAGTGGCTGTCGACCGCCTTCATGCTGACCATGGCGGCCGTCATCCCGATCACCGGCTGGTTCCTGCAGCGGGTGACCACCCGCACGGCCTACACGACCGCAATGGGGCTCTTCCTGTTCGGCACGGCCCTGGCGGCGGTGGCCCCCGTCTTCGAGGTGCTGCTCGCCGGGCGGATCGTCCAGGCGTCCGGCACGGCGGTCATGATGCCGCTGCTGATGACCACGTTGATGCAGGTCGTGCCCGAGTCCGAGCGGGGCCGGGTGATGGGCAACGTGTCGCTGGCCATCTCGGTCGCCCCCGCCATGGGCCCGACGGTCTCCGGCGTGATCCTCCAGTTCGGGCCGTGGCGGCTGCTGTTCGCCGTGGTGTTCCCGATCGCCGCGCTGATCACCTACTTCGGCCTGAAGCAGCTCAAGAACGTCGGCGAGACCAAGATCGGCACGATCGACTGGTTCAGCGTGGTGACCGCCGCCGCCGGGTTCGGCGGCCTGGTCTTCGGCCTGAGCCGCTTCGAGGGCGGCGACGCCACCGTGGCCGGCTCGATGGTCGGCGGGGGCGTGGTGCTGATCGCCGTGTTCGTGTTCCGGCAGCTGCGGCTGCAGAAGCGCGGCGGCCCGCTGCTCGACCTGCGCACGCTGACCCACCGCACCTACACGATCTCGCTGATCCTCATGTCGGTCGCCTTCATGGCGATGCTGGGCTCGATGGTGCTGCTCCCGCTCTACCTGCAGGACATCCGCGGCCTCAACACCTTGGAGACCGGCCTGCTCGTGATGCCCGGCGGCCTCGCGATGGGCCTGCTCGGCCCGACCGTCGGCCGCCTCTTCGACCGCTTCGGCGGCCGGGTGCTCGTGATCCCGGGAGCGGTCGCGATCGCCCTGTCGCTGGCCGGGTTCACCCAGATCACCATGACGATGCCCTACTGGCAGATCCT
Organism: Herbidospora galbida; assembly: GCF_005233835.1. GTDB lineage: Bacteria > Actinomycetota > Actinomycetes > Streptosporangiales > Streptosporangiaceae > Herbidospora > Herbidospora galbida. Next base: position 131,207 of record NZ_SZQA01000003.1, read on the forward strand.
GGGTCTCCACGCCCTGCTGATGATCGGCCTGGCCGGCACCTTCACCCCCGTCTTCACCCTGGGCCTGGGCGCCGTCCCGTCGTCGCTCTACAGCCACGCGAGCTCGATCCTGAGCACGCTGCAGCAGGTGGCGGCGGCCATCGGCACCGCCCTCGTGATCACGGTCATGAGCGCCCGCGCCGAGACCCTCCATGCCACGGGCGTGGCGGCCGACGCCGCCCTCCTCGGCGGCATGCGCCTGTCGTTCGTCATCAGCGCGGTGATCTCGATCGCGGTGATCATCACCGCGGTGATCCTCCCGGCCCGGGCCGCCAACCACGGCGACGGCCCCCGGCCCGCCCACCACTGACGCGTCCCGGCGGCCCGCTCCCCGCGGGGCGGGCTCCCGGACGTTCAGGCGTCGCGCATGCGGGAATGGTGTCGGTTCGGACCGACACATCCGGGATGCCGATCGGAGGGCGGAGGAATGCCCAGAGGAGCCAGTCCCAAGAGGGAACGTCAGTACGAGCACATCAAGGAGAGCGCCAAGGAGCGCGGCGAGAGCGACCGCCGCGCCACCGAGATCGCGGCGCGGACGGTCAACAAGGAGCGGGCCAGGGCCGGGGAGTCCAAGACGGCCAGCCGGACCTCGCTCGACGACATCTCGTCGTCCCGGCGGGGCGGGCTGCGCTCCCACTCCGGCGCGGGCGGCCGCACGAAGGCCCAGCTCTACGCCGAGGCGAAGAAGCGCAACGTCAAAGGCCGCTCCACGATGACCAAGGCCCAGTTGGAGAAGGCCGTCGGTTAGGCCAGGCGGGCCGGGAAACCACCGGTCGCGACCGGGCCCCAGCGGGTCGGGGTGACGCGGAGCAGAGACTTGCCCTGGCGGACCATCGCGGCGCGATATTCGTCCCAGTCGGGGTGTTCGCCCGAGATGCAGCGGAAGTACTCCACGAGGGGTTCGAGCGCCTCGGGCAGGTCGAGGACCTCCGCGTCGCCGTCGACCTGGACCCACGGGCCGTTCCAGTCGTCCGACAGGACGACCACGCTGACCTGCTCGTTGCGGCGGGCGTTGGCGGTCTTGGCGCGCTCGGGATAGGTCGAGATCACGATCCGGCCCTCGGCGTCGACGCCGCAGGCCACCGGGGACGCCTGAGGGCGGCCGTCGCGTCTCGCCGTGATGACGATCGCGTGGTGGCGCGGGCGGAGGAACTCGAGCAGCTCTTCCCTGCTCACCGGGTCGTTCGTGGCGATCTTCATAGTGCCACTCTAGGCGCACGGGCCTCTTGTCCATATCATTCGAAACCCGGCAAGTTCCCCTGCCTCTTGGAGCGTTCCATGAAGCGTGTGCTCGCGGTCGCGCTGTTATCGACCGCCGTCCTGTCCCAGCCCGCCCAGGCGAAGGCTCCGGCCGTACAGATCACCAAGATCTTCTATGACTCGCCCGGGTCGCCCGACAACGGCGCGAACAGCAGCGTGAACGGCGAGTACATCCAGCTCAAGAACGTCTCCAAGAAGGCGGTCAGCCTGACGGGCTGGACCGTCCAGGACGAGACCAAGCGTTCCGACCACGTCTACACGTTCACCGCGTTCACCCTCAAGCCCGGCAAGACGGTCACGCTGCGGTCCGGCAAGGGCAAGAACACCGCCACGACCCGTTATTGGCAGCGCAGCGGCCAGGGGACCTTCACCTACATCTGGAACCAGACCTCCGACACCGGCTACCTGCGCAACGCCGCCGGCAAACTGGTCGACTCGTGCAGCTACAACTCATCGCGGGATGACTACGTCATCTGCTGAACTCAGGTCATGAAGAACCTGGGGGCGCTGCTCCGGCACATCCACCTCAACGGGCCGACGTCGCGGGCCGCGCTGACGGAGGAGTTCGGGCTGAACCGCAGCACGATCATGGCGCTGACCGCCGAGCTCGCCGCCCTGGGCCTGGTCAGGGAGGAGCTCCCCGACGACGTCCAGAAGGCCGGGCGGCCGTCGCTGGTGGTCAGCCCCGAGAGCGAGAAGGTGTTCGTGCTCGCCTTCGACGTCGCCGTCGACTGGCTGGTGGCGGCGCGGGTCGGGCTCGGGGGCGTCATCCTCGACCGGCGGGCGGCCGTGCGGCAGCGGCGCTTCCCCGACCTCGACGACGTCGTCGGGACACTGGCCGAGTTCGCCCGCCAGCTCCTCCGCGACGTGCCCGGCGACGCCGTCTGCGTGGGGGTCGGCGCCTCGTTCTGCGGGATGATCCGGCCCCACGACGGCACGGTCCGCTACGGCCCCAAGACGGGCTGGGTCGACCAGGCCTTCGGGCCCGAGCTGGAACGCCGGCTCCCGCTCGGCCTGCCCGTCAGGGTGGGCAACGAGGCGCATCTCGGCGCGGTCGCCGAGAACGAGCGTGGCGCCGGGATCGGCTTCCGCAACCTCATCTACCTGCACGGCGACGTCGGCGTGGGCGGCGGGGTGATCGTCGACGGCAAGCGGCTGGGCGGCGACGACGGCTACGCGGCCGAGGCCGGGCACATGGTGGTGAACCCCTTCGACGGGCGGCCGTGCCTGTGCGGTTCTCGGGGCTGCCTGGAGGCGGAGGTCGGCGAGAGCGCCCTGCTCGACCTGGCCGGCTGGCCCCACGGCAGCGTCGGCCGCGACGCCGTCGCCTCCGTCGTGCACGCCGCCGAACGCGGCGACCAGACCGCCCGCGAAGCGCTCAACCGGGTCGGCGACTGGCTCGGCGTCGGGGTGGCCAACCTGATCAACCTGTTCAACCCGGGCGTGGTGGTCTTCGGCGGCATGCTGCGCGACGTCTACCGAGGCTCGGCCGAGCAGGTCCGCACCCGCATCGAGGCCAACGTCCTGCCGGTGTCACGCGAGCGCGTGGAACTGCGCATCGCCGCCCTCGGCGACGACACGACGCTGGTGGGCGGGGCGGAATTGGGCTTCGCGGGGCTGCTGGCCGATCCGGCGGAGGCCGTCAGCCGGGCCCGTCGACCGAGAGCCTGACCGTCGCCGGGGTGCCCCGCCTGGTCATCTTCGTGTACGGACAGAGCCTCTCCGCCCGCGCCACGAGCGTGGCCGCCATCTCGGGGTCGGCGTCCGGCCAGGTCACGACCAGGTCCACGTCGACCTGGTAGCCGTCGTCGGCGGGGTCGCGGCCGAAGGTCACCGTCACCGCCACGCTGATCGGCGAGGGGTCGAGGTGGTGCCGCCGGGCCGCCAGGCTCAGCGCCGCCTGGAAGCAGGCGGCGTAGGCGGCGGCGAAGAGCTGTTCGGGGTTGGGTCCGCCCGAGTCGCCGCCCAGTTCCCCGGGCAGCCGCAGCTCCAGGTCGAGCGCGCCGTCGGACGAGACCGCCCGGCCGGTCACCCGGCCGTGGGCCGAACTCCCGCCGGTCACGGTGACGCTGGTGACGTACAGAGTCATGGGCGGTGCCAGCCCTCCAGTTTGTCGGGGTTGAGGACGATCCACACCGCCGTCACGTCGGTCGCGGCCACGCTGACGCTCACCACCGCGACCGCCCGTCCGTCCTGGCGGAGCACCAGGCCGGTCCGGCCGTTCACCGGTTCGGCGCAGACCTCGATCCCGGCCACCAGCCGGGACAGGTACCGGGCGACCGCGTCCGGGCCGTGCGTGGGCCCGAGCGGGGCGCGGATCTTGCCGCCGCCGTCGCTGACGACCAGGACGTCCGGCGCCAGCACCGCCCGCAGCGCGGGCGCGTCACCGGCGGAGCAGGCGGCGGCGAAGCGCAGGGAGACGTGGTCGTGGCGGAGCGGCGGCACGTGGCCGGACCGGGGCGGTGGCGTCTTCCGCGTCAGGGGCGCGGGGTGGGGCGTGCCGGAGGACAGGAGCTCCAGGCAGATGCCGCCGGCCACGCGGGTCAGCCACGCCCGTGGCCGCGTGATCGCGGCGCGCTCGGGGTCGGTGAGGGCGTACCAACGGCGGTAGGTCTCCTGGACGACCTGGTCGGCGGCCGTCTCGGAGCCGAACAGCCAGGTGGCGACGTCGATCAGGTGACGGCGTTCGTCGAGCAGTTCCGCCAGGGAATCGGTCATTTCGCGTAACCGGAGAGTTTGTCGGGGTTCATGAGCCACAGCAATTGGTGGATGCCGTCGGAGGAGGCGTCCAGGACGAGCAGGGCCCCGCCGACCTTCTCCCGGGCGGGGACGAACACGGCCGGGGTGCCGTTCACGTCGACGAAGGTGACCGTCGCGCCGGGCCAGAAACGGGGCGCGAAGGCGGCGATGAACTTGGTCACGCGGGGGATGCCGTGCATCACCAGGCGGGCCGCGCCCCGCACGCCGTTCCCGTCGGTCACGCTCACGACGTCTTCGGCGAACAGGTGCTCCAGGGCCACGACGTCACCCGATTGGGCGGCGTCGAGAAAGGCCTCCAGCAGCCGCCGGTGCTCGCTCTTGTCGATCGGCTCGTGGCGCCCGGCCGCCAGGCGCTTGCGGGCCCGGCTCACGAGCTGGCGCGCCTTGGCCGCGGTCACCTGAATGATGTCGGCGATCTGCTCGTACGGATAGACGAACGCCTCCCGCAGCACATAGGCCGCCCGCTCGGTCGGGGTGAGCCGATCGAGCAGCAGCAGGAAGGCGAACTCCAGCGCCTCCCCGCGCTCGGCCCCCAACGTGGGATCGGCGCTGGTGTCGACCGGCTCGGGCAGCCACGGCCCGATGTACGACTCCCGCCGCGCCCGCGCCGACCGCGCCACGTTGATCGACAGCCGGGTGGCGATCGTGGCCAGGAACGCCGGCGGGCTCTGCACGGCCGCCCGGTCGGTGGCCTGCCAGCGCAGCCAGACGTCCTGAACGACGTCTTCGGCCTCGGCCGCGCTGCCCAGCATCCGGTAGGCGATGCCGAACAGGCGCGGCCGAAGCTCGGTGAAGACCGATGCGGCGTTCTCCAGCGAATCCACGAGGGTCACTTCACCGCACGTGGGTGACGGCGTCGAGGATGGACCGCGTCACGGTGTCCGGCCACGAGACCGGGATCGCGTGCGAGGCGCCGGAGATCTCCCGGGTGCCTCGGGAACCGGCCCGTTCCGCCATGTGGCGCATCGCCTCGACCGGGATGTTCGCGTCGCGTTCCCCGTACACGAACCACGACGGCGTGTTCCGCCAGGCCGCCTTGGTGGCCATGTCGGTCAGCGCCCGCTCGGTGACCGGGCGCTGCAGCACCGCCATCACCGCCGCCGACTCGGGGTCGACGTCGTGGCAGAACTGCTGCTGGAACCGGTCGGGGTCGATGCGGAACTCCCGCCCGCCGGTGGCGACCGGGTAGGCGATCAGGGTGTCGGCCAGGGTGCCGCCCTCGAACTTCTGGGCCAGAGTCAGGGCGCTCTCGCCCGTCTCCGGGGCGAAGGCCGAGACGTACACGAGCGCCTTCACCGCCGGATGGACGGCCTCACTGATCACCATGCCGCCGTAGGAGTGGCCGACCAGGACGACCGGCCCCCCGATGCCGTCGACCACGTCGCGCACGTAGGCGGCGTCGCCCTCCAGGTCGCGCAGCGGGTTCGCCACCGCGACGACGGACAGCCCTTCGGCGCGCAGCCGCCGGATGACGCGCTTCCAGCTCCCCGACCCGGTGAAGGCGCCGTGGACCAGGACGACGGTGGGATTCATGGCCTTTCCCAGATGACGTCCTCTTCGAGCACCTCCACGGCGCCGATGAGGCCGCGCAGGCCGATCTCCTCGCGTTCGGCGTCGACGGGGTCGTAGAGCCACTCGGTGATCGGCTCTTCGGCGAGCTCCTCCGGGTGGCTGTCCTCGGCCATGGCCAGTTCGGCCTCCAGGAACTCCTCGTTCATCGCGACCATCCCAGGCGGTCGAGTTCGTCCTGTTCGACGAAGGTGAGCATCGGCGTGCCCGGGGCGCAGAACATCGTGACGGTGAACTTCACCCGCATGTCGTCGCGGGCGTTGCCGTCCTGGAAGTGGATGACGTCCCCGCCCGGCTCCCAGAAGACCTCGCCGGCCTTGACGATCCTGACCGGCTGCCCCTGCAGCTCGAACCGCATCTCCCCCTCGATGACGTAGCCGAAGGCCGGCCCCGAGTGCCGGTGGGGCGGGGTGCCGGGGTCGCCGGGCGGATACTCGATGACGATGGTCGCCGCGTGCGCCCCCTCCGGAACGAACGGAGGGTCGACCTCCTGGAGCACCGTCAGCGCGGTCTTCCATGCTTCCGACATGTGATCACTTCCCCTGGTTGTCCTTGAGCCAGTCGAAATAGCCGATCCGGCCGAGGGTCGCCCCGTCGCCGGGCACGAGCGAGCGCTGCTCCAGCTCACTGCCGAAGTAGCGGGCGTGGACGTCGGTCACGACCGTGCGCGGGTCGCCGAGGGCCTTGAGCGCCTCGCCGATGAACTCGTCCATCTGGTACTGATCGGGCCCGGCGATCTCCAGCCGCCCGTTCAGCGGCGCGTCGACGGCGACCTTGGCGACGTTCAGCGACACCTCGGCCGCCGCGATGGGCTGGAACCGGACCGGCGCGATGTGCACCCCGTCGTCCCGGGTCGCCTCGTCGGCGATGCCCTTGACGAACTCGTAGAACTGGGTGGCGTGGACGAGCGAGTAGGGCACCCCCGACTCCTCGATCAGCTTCTCCTGGGCGATCTTGGCCCGGAAGTAGTCGTTCTCCGGCAGCCGCTCGCTCCCGACGATCGACAGGGCGACGTGATGCCCGACCCCGGCGGCCTTCTCGGCCTCCAGGAGGTTCGTGGTGGACGTGGTGAAGAAGTTCCAGACGTCCTCCCGCTTCCAGGAGGGCGAGTTCGACACGTCGACCACGGCGTCGGCGCCCGCCATCACCTCGGCCAGCCCCTCACCGGTGAGGGTGTTCACCCCCGTGCTGGGCGCGGCGGCGACCCCTTCGTGGCCGTTCTCCCTGAGCTTCTCGATCATCCTGGACCCGATCAGCCCAGTTCCCCCGATGACGACGATCTTCATGCCTTCCCCTTCTCTCGTTGCCGGACGCCAGCTAAGACAGGGGAGAGCCAGAAGTTGTGACAAAAGCCGCGAACTTCTTTTCAGATACCCAGCGACCTGGGTTTATATGACAGACGCCTCCCACAGGGCGCCGACCGGAACCGCGAGCATCCGCTCGCCGAAGGAGAACGTCTGCGTGCCCGTGTGCAGGACGATCCCGGCCACGAAATCACTCCCGACCCGCCCGGCGAGATGACGGAGCCCGGTGAAGTCGTCGGGCCGTACGGTCGAGGCCGCCTTGACCTCGATGCCGACCACCTGGCCTTGACGGCTCTCCAGGACGGCGTCCACCTCGACCTTGTCCTTGGTCCGGTAGTGGTAGAGCTCGACGAGCGTCTCAGACCAGGTCGTCTGGCGGGCGAGCTCCATCAGGACGAAGCCTTCGAGCAGCGCCCCGAACGGGCCGCCGGGCCGCAGGAGGCTGTGGGCGTCGACGCCGAGGAGGTTGGCCGCCACGCCCGAGTCGACGAAGGCGACTTTGGGGGTGTGCACGGCCCGGTTGCCGATGTTCCTCGACCATGCGGGCACCCGCTTGATCAGGAATACCTCTTCCAAGAGCGCGAGGAACCGGGCGGTGGTCGTGCCGGGCAGGCCGAGATCCCGGCCGAGCGCCTGGACGACGAGCAACTGCCCCGACCTGGCCGCGAGCGCCCTGACCATGGCCCGGAGTTCGGCCATGCGCTCGATCTCCGACAACAGCATCACGTCGCGGTTGATCAGGTCGCCGACATAGGAGTCGAAGAACCGCTGTCTGCGCCTCGGGCTGTCGCGGGCGACGGCCTCGGGATAGCCGCCGCGGATCAGGCGGTTCGCGTAGTCGGCCCTGGTGAGCTCCGATGTGTGCCGGAACCCCGGCCCATGGGTGAAGATCGCGTCGATGAACCCGTCGGGACGGTCGTCGATCTCCCCTTGGGAGAACGGCCAGAGCTCGATCGTCTCCATGCGGCCGGGCAGGGTGTCGGGGAGTGAGCGCAGGGCCAGCAGCCGGGACGACCCGGTCAGCAGGAATCGGCCGGGCCTCGGGTCGGCGTCCACCTGGGACTTGATGGCCAGCAGGAGTTCGGGGGCGCGCTGGATCTCGTCGATGACCATTCGCGTCGGGAAGTCGACGAATCCGGAAGGGTCGGAGAGCGCGGCCTGCAGGGTCAGCGGATCGTCGAGATCACGCCATTCACCCGTCTTGGCCAGCTGCCGGACCAGGGTGCTCTTGCCCGACTGGCGCGCGCCGTTGATCAGGACGACCCGCGTGTCGGCGAGCGCGTCGGCGACGGCCCGCTCGGCGTGCCGGCGGATGAGACGGCCCAGTGGCGTGGCGACCATGCCTCTCATGATGACACCCCATGGTGAGATGGTCGCCTCTAGCGTGGTGATTTGGTCGCTGGGTTCGTGGGGAGATGGTCGCAAGGGAAAGGGGGCGCCGGTCGCCCGGCGCCCCCTGTGGTCGAGCTCGGCTAGCTGCCGTAGACCTCGAACTGGAAGAGCGAGTAGCCCCAGGCGGTGCCTCGGGTCGTGCCGTGGATCCGCACGTACCTGGCCTGGTTGTTCAGGCCCGTGTTGTCGTCCTCGCCGCCGTTGCCGCCGGTCACCGATCTGGCCGTGGTCCAGGTCGAGCCGTTGGTGGAGGTCTGGATCTGGTACGCCGACCCGTAGGCCGCCTCCCAGAGCAGGCGGACCCGGTTGATCGTGTACGTCTGGCCCAGGTCGACCTGGATCCACTGCGGGTCGGCGAAGGCGCTGGCCCACCTGGTCGTGGCCGAGGAGTCGACGGCGGCCGAGGCCGGGTACTGGGCCGCCTCCACGCTCGACGCCGTGGCCGGCTTGTTCAGGGCGAGGTTGGTGACGGTCGGCGTACAGGGCCTGAGGAAGGTGAAGTCGTCGACGTCGAACAGGCCGGTACCGGTGCCGGTGAAGGTGAGGAAGATGTTGGCGTTGCCCGACGGGACGCCGCTCAGGGGGGCGAGCACGTCGGCGTAGGTGTCCCAGCTTCCGGTGTTCGGGACCGTCAGAGTGCCCAGGATCGGGCCCGTCTGGGAGCCGGTGCGGACCTGGATCTGGCCGCCGTTGCCGCCGGAGACGACGCGGGCCCGGATCGCGGTCGCGCCGCCGACGGTGATGTTGTTGTAGCCCGCCCAGTCGCCCGGCTCGATGTAGCCGAGGGTCTGGCCGTTGTTGGCGCCCGCCTTGGTGAAGGCCTGGGCGCCGTTCACCGAGGTGAACGACTCGGCGTGGACGCGCACGTCGCAGGTCGGCTGCCCGCCCAGCTCCTTGATCCGGACGTTGCGGAACGCCGCCTGGTCGCCGGAACCGTGGTTCTGGAGGCCGATGTAGCCGTCGAGGTTGCGCGCGGAGTTGGTGTTGGTGAAGTCGTTGATCAGCGCGCCGTTCAGGTAGACCCGGACGCGCTGGCCCTCCACCAGCAGCTCATAGGTGTTCCACTCGCCCGGCGGGTTCAGGTTGGCGTCGCGGGCGGCGATGTCGGCCGACTTGAAGCCGTAGATCGAGCCCGTCGTCCGGTCGGCCGTGTCGGTGGCGTCGATCTGGATCTCGTAGCCCTGGTTGACCGCGATGTTGGGGTCGCCGCCGGGGTTCGGGAAGCCGATGAAGATCCCCGAGTTGCTGTCGCCGGTCAGCCGCCAGTCGGCCTTGAGCGAGTAGCTGGTGTACTGCTTGGCGTTGTACCAGAACAGGCCCATCCCGCCGACGGACGACAGGGTCGCGTCGGAGTTGGAGAAGCTGCCCGGCCCCGACTGCGACCAGCCCGTGGTCGAGCCGTTGTAGAGGGTCGTGTAGCCCGTCTCGGGGCGGCAGTCGGCGTCGGCGCGCTTGGCGGCGTACCGGATGCCGCCGAGGAGCTGGCTGCGGAAGCCCGCCTCGGCGTACGTCGACTGGGTGTGGCCGAAGCCCGTGTAGAACGAGCGGCCGCTGTCGATGCCCTTGCACCAGGTGATCGGGTGGTCGGCGCCCATCGAGCCGCCCGAGTAGGTCGACTCGTCGAGCGTCGCCAGGACCCGGGCGGTCGAGCGCGGGTTGGTCTGGTAGTTGTACAGCTCGTCGGTGCGGGTCCAGGCCTGCGGCAGGTGGGCGGTCGCCGGGTGGGCCCGGTTCTCGGTCCGCGAGGTGACCTGCTGGATCGCCGGGTGGCTGGCGAAGTAGGCCCCGGCCAGAGTGTTGTAGAACGACCAGCCGTATTCGGTGTCGGCCGCCGCGTGGACGCCGACGTAGCCGCCGCCCCCGCGGATGTAGCTCTCGAACGCCGTCTGCTGGGTGGCGTTCAGCACGTCGCCGGTCGTGTTGAGGAACACCACCGCCTCGTACTGGGCCAGGTTGGACGTCGTGAAGGCGGCGGCGTCCTCGGTGGCGGTGACCGAGAAGCTGTTGGCCGCGCCGAGGTCGCGGATCGCCTGGGTGCCGACCGCGATCGAGTCATGCCGGAAACCGGCCGTCTTGGAGAAGACGAGCACGTCATAGGGGGCGTCGGCGGCCTGGGCCGGTAACGCCGTCAGGGTGGTGGCGGCCAGGGCTATCGCCCCGGCCGCGATCAGGGCTTTCCGCATCAGGAAACCGTCCACTTCTGGTTCGCGGCCGCGGTGCAGGTCTGCTGGGACACGACGGTGCTGTCGGCGGTACTGCTACCCGTCACGTCGAGGCACTTGGCCGATCCGACGTTGCGGATCGTGCCGTCGCTCCCGACGGTCCAGTTCTGGGCGTTGGTGCCGTTGCACGTGTAGATCTGGATCTTCGCGCCGTTGGCGGTGCTGGCGCCCGAGACGTCGAGGCACTTGCCGAGGGCCCGGAAGGTCTGTCCGGTACGGGTCCACGTCTGCGCCGCCGAGCTGTTGCACGTGTAGATCTGGACCTGGGTGCCGTCGGTGGCGGTGCCGCCCCGGACGTCGAGGCACTTGCCGCCGAGCCCGGTGACGCGCCCGCCGGCCGGCGGGGTGCCGGTCGTGAAGGTGAAGCTGTCGAGGTCGAACAGGGCTCCGGTGCCCGTGCCGGCGAAGGTCACGTAGAGCGAGGTCGCGGTCGCCGGGGCGCCTGAGATCGTGCCGGTGACGTTCACGAACGTCTCCCAGCCGCCGGTCGGCGCGACGGCCGCCTGCCCGATGATCGGGCCGGTCGCCGAGCCGGTGCGGAACTGGAGGGTGCCGCCGATGCCGGCCGAGGAGACCCGGGCCGTGAACGACGTCACGTTGTTCAGCTTGTACGGGTCGAACTGGATCCAGTCGCCGTTGTGGATGTCGCCGACCGTGCGTCCGCCGTCGGCGGTGGTCTTGGTCATCGGCGCGACGCCCGACGACGTCTTGTAGTGCTCGGCCTGGCGCTTGCGCGGCTGGAGGAGGTTCTGGGTGTGCGTGGTCAGGCCGCCGTTGTCGGTGTAGGACGCGTCGAAGATCGGGAAGATGTTCGCCGCGTCGTCGTGCTCACCGTCGACCGGGATGGTGATCGTGCCGGAGCAGCCGTTCTGCGCGGTGATCTGGTGGGCGTGCTGGTCGTGACCGAGCAGGTAGGTCATGGTCACCCGCGAGCAGGCGACCGTGCCGTCCTCGGGGTCGGTGACGGTGACGCTCCACGGCACGCTGTCGCCGAAGGAGGCCAGCTGGCCCGAGGCCGGCAGGTTGATCGTCACGGTCGGGGCGGTGTTGCCGACGCTGATCACGACGCTCGCGGTGCCGGTCGCGCCCTGCGGGTCGCGCACGGTCAGCGTCGCCGTGTAGGTGCCGTTGGTCGAGTAGGTCTTGGTCGGGTTGGCCGCCGTCGACGTGGTGCCGTCGCCGAACGCCCACGAGTAGGTCAGCGCGCCGCCCTCGGGGTCGCTGCTGCCCGCCGAGGAGAACGTCACGGCCAGCGGGGCCGCGCCCGAGGTCCGGTTGGCGGCCGCCACGGCGTTCGGGGCGCGGTTGCCGCCGCCGACGTAGTCGTACCGGTAGAGGGCGCTGTTGGCGTCGCCGTTGAAGTAGCCGGTGCCGTAGTCGAGGACGTAGTAGGCGCCGTCGGGGCCGAACGCCGAGTCCATGACCTGCTTGCCGTTCCACGGGAAGGTGTCGATCGTGCCGACCGAGCCGTCGGTGTTCACGTGGATGGGCTTGACCCAGCCCCGGCCGAACTCGGTGGCGAAGAACTGGCCGTCGAACGCCTGCGGGAACTTCGTGGTCGAGGTGTTCGAGGCGCTGTAACGGTAGACCGGGCCGCCCATCGGCGACTCACTGCCGCCGCCGAACGCCGACGGGGTGCCGGCGTCGCCGCCGTAGCGGATCCAGGCCGGGCGTGGCTGCGGCAGCGTCTGCAGGCCGGTGTTGCGGAAGGAGTTGTTGGTCGGCTGACCCGCGCAGTTGAACTTCGCCCCGGTCGCGTTGGTGGCGAAGTTCCACTCGTTGTACGTCTCGGTCGTGGTGTTCGTGCCGGTGCAGTAGGGCCACCCGTAGTTGCCGGGGCTCGTGACCCGGTTGAACTCGACCTGGCCGGAGGGACCCCGGGTCGAGCTGGTGGAACCCGCGTCGGGGCCGTAGTCGCCGACGTAGACGATGCCCGTGGCCTTGTCGACGCTGATCCGGAACGGGTTGCGGAAGCCCATCGCGTAGATCTCGGGACGGGTGCCCGCGGTGCCCGGGGCGAACAGGTTGCCCGAGGGGATCGAGTAGGTCCCGTCGGCGTTCACCTTGATGCGCAGGATCTTGCCGCGCAGGTCGTTGGTGTTGCCGGCGCTGCGCTGGGCGTCGTAGGCGGGGTTGCGCTCGGTCCGCTCGTCGATCGGCGAGTAGCCGGCCGACTCGAACGGGTTGGTGTCGTCACCCGTCGACAGGTAGAGGTTGCCGGCCGCGTCGAAGTCCATGTCGCCGCCGACGTGGCAGCACATGCCGCGGTTGGCGGGCACGTCCAGGACGTTGACCTGGCTGCCCATGTTCAGCGTGAAGTTGGCGTTGAGCGTGAACCGGGACAGGCGGTTCACGCCGGTCCACGTCGTCCAGGTGGCGGCGGTTCCGGAGGCGGGGGCGTCGCCCGACGGGGTGGTCAGCGGCGGGGCGTAGTAGAGGTAGACGTGCCGGTTGGTGGCGAAGCCGGGGTCGACCGCGACGCCCTGCAGGCCTTCTTCGTCGTGGGTGTAGACCGGCAGCGTGCCGATGACGGAGGTGTTTCCCGCGGCGTCGGTCCGCCGCAGGGTGCCGTTGCGTGCCGTGTGCAGGACCGAGCGGTCGGGTAACACGGCGAGCGACATCGGCTCGCCCATCTCGGGCTCACCCTTGGCCAGGGTGACCTGCTGGAAGTCGGTGGCGTTGATGGTGTGGGCCTGCGCGGGGACGGCGGTGACGCCCGACAGGACGAGCAGTGTGGCGGTGGCGATGAGCCATCTGCGGCGGTGTTTCATGGACATCCTTAAGGCGGACTTGACTCGATCGAAGCGTAAATTGTTTCGGGCACATGGTCTAGAAGTTACGTACGGTCCAACAAATCTTTTGATTTTTCAGACGAAAGTAGCTTGTGAGGTAGTTTTTCACCGTGAAGACCAACCGCCCGGAGAACCCGCACCAGGCCGCGCTGCTGCGCCTCCTCCGCGACGGGCCCAGGTCGCGAGCCCAGCTCAACGACCTCACCTCCGACGGGATGTCACGGTCCAAGCTCAACGCCGAGCTCGACCGCCTGATCGAGCTCGGCCTCGCCGAACCCGACGGCTTCGCCGAGTCGCGCGGCGGCCGGCGGTCCGGCCTGGTCAGGCTGTCGGCCACCACCCGCTTCGCGGGCATCGACATCGGCGCCACGTCGGTCGACGTCGCCGTCACCGACGGCGAGCTGAACGTGCTCGGCCACGTGAGCGAGCCGATCGACATACGGAGCGGCCCGGCCCAGGTGCTCGACCGGGTCTTCGACCTCGTCGGCAAACTCCGGGAACAGGGGCTCTACACGCAGCTCAACGGGGCCGGCATCGGCGTGCCGGGGCCGGTGAGCTTCGCCGAGGGGGTGCCGGTGGTGCCGCCGATCATGCCCGGCTGGAACCGCCACCCGCTGCGCGAGACCGTCAGCCAGGAACTCGGCTGCCCCGCGATGCTCGACAACGACGTGAACCTGATGGCGCTCGGCGAGCTGCACTCCGGGGTCGCCCGCCAGGTCGACGACTTCCTCCTGGTCAAGATCGGCACCGGGGTCGGCTGCGGCATCGTGGTCGACGGCCGGATCTACCGTGGCGTGTCCGGCAGCGCCGGAGACATCGGCCACATGATGGTCGACGAAGACGGCCCGGTCTGCCCGTGCGGCAACATCGGCTGCCTGGAGGCCTACTTCGGCGGCTCCGCCCTGGCCGCCCAGGCCGAGTCGGCCGCCCGCAGCGGGGCCTCTCCCCACCTGGCCGCACGGTTGGCCGCCACGGGCTCGCTGACCGCGGAAGACGTCGCCGTCGCCGCCGCCCAGGGCGACCCGGTGGCGATCCAGTTGATAAGAGACGGCGGGCGCCGCGTCGGTCAGGTGCTCGCCGGTCTGGTCAGCTTCTTCAACCCCGGCCTGGTGATCATCGCGGGCGGAGTGGCCCGGCTGGGCCACATCCTGCTGGCCGAGATCCGCAGCGTCGTCTACCGGCGCTCGCTGCCGCTGGCGACCGGCAACCTGCCGATCGTGCTGTCGGAGCTGGAGGACGTCGCGGGCGTGGTGGGCGCGGCCCGGCTCATCAGCGACCACGTGTACTCGGCATGAAAAACCGGGGCGCCTCCGAAGAGGCGCCCCGGCTCTCTGGGACTAGCTGTAGTACTCGATCAGCGCCTCGGCGTCCCGGAGGAAGGTCGCCTTCGCTTCGGCGTTGTTGACGATCTTGGGATCGTGCACCGCCTCGACGAACCGCTCAAGCTTCTTGATGATCTTCGGCTTGTCGCGGTCGCGGCCCTTGTCCTCCGACACCATGACCTTCGCGATGTCGTCCTGGAGCTTGGCGGCCCCGGTCGCCGAGAGCTTCCCGGCTGCCTGGAACCGCTCGATCAGGAGCGAGATGTCGTCGGTCGAGGTCGTGGTCGTGAACCTGACCTCCTTGGTGTACGTCCCGCCCGCTTCGGTCGTCACGGTCACCAGGAGGATGTGCTCGCCCAGGGCGAGCTTGTAGAGCGGCTGGATCGAGCCCGAGACGTACGGCTGGCCGTCGAGCGTGCCGGTCACCGTCTTGACGCCGGGGCCCGCCACCCCCCAGGCGATCGTCACGTCGGCGCCGTCACCGTAGGTGCCGCCGCCCTCGATCCCGGTGATCACGATGGTCGGCTCGGTGTCCTCGATCGTGATCGTCGCGGCCTTGGTCTCCTCGACGTTCCCGGCCTTGTCGATCGCCCGGTAGCGGAGCTCGTGGTCGCCCACACCGGTCACGGCGACCGCGGCGGTGTAGGTCGTCCAGGCGCCGCCGTCGAGGCTGTACTCGATCTTCTCCACGCCCGACGTGGTGTCGGACGCGGCCAGTGCCACCTGGTTCCCCGGCTGGAAGTCGGCCGTGGTCAGGGGGGCGGTCGCGTCGACCTTCAGGGCCAGCGACTTGGCCGGCTCGACGTTGCCGGCCTTGTCGACCGAGCGGTAGTTCAGCGTGTGCGGGCCGTCGCCGGTCACCACGACCGGTTCGACGTACGTCGTCCACGCTCCGCCGTCGAGCTGGTATTCGGTCTTGTCCACGCCCGACCCGGAGTCGGTCGCGGCCAGGGCGACCTGGACCAGGCTGGTGAACCAGCCACTGGCCGGGAGCGCCGGGTTCGGCGTCGCGGTCGTGGCCGGCGGGGTCGTGTCGCTGCTCGGCTGGGTCACCTTGAAGTAGTCGAACTTGGCCGGCTTGGCCGCCGTCTGGTTGGCGCCCAGGGCGAACAGGCCGATCTTGCCCGCGCCGACCGCCGTGTTGGTCACGGCCTCGGCGATGGACGTCCAGGTGTTGCCGTCGGCCGAGTAGGAACCGCGGAAGGTGGTGCCGGTCTTCTGCAGGCGCAGGTACCAGACGCCCTGGGTGAGGTTGTTCGCCCCGGGCTGCGGGTTCTGCACCGAACCGCCGACCTCGCTGCGCAGCTCGATGCGGCGGGTGACCGCCGAGCCGGCTGTGTTGTCGGTGAGGAAGTCGAACTTCACGTAGTTGTCGTCGTCGACGTACACGATCAGACCACCCTGGTGGTACTGCTCGTTGAACGCCGAGCCGTCGAGCTTGGTCTCCAGGGTCCAGTCGCCCGAGGGCGCGGTCTGGAGGATGAAGTTCTTCGGCGCGGTGTTGGCCGTGCCGTAGATGTCACCCTGCGCGGTGTCGATCTCCAGGTTGCCGCCGGCGACCCGGTGGGTGGCGGCGTCCGGGCGGACGACCGCGTTCCAGCGGCAGACGTCGAGGGCGGTGCCGTCGAACTCGTCGTTGGCGCCCGGCGAGCCGGCCTTGTCGTCGGGGGTGATGTGGAACCAGTCGAAGGCGGCGTCGACGATCGGGCGGGTGCCCGAACCGGCCAGCGAGACCAGGCCGATGCGCGGGTTGGTGATCCCGGCCAGCGCCTTGGTCTGCGTCATCGCGGTGAACGTCGCGCCGTCCTGCGAGTAGTGCGCGGTGATGTTGGCGCCGTCGCTGACGAACCGCACGTAGACGGTGTCGGAGTAGGCGTCGCCGAGGTTGGGCGAGTTGCTGGCGGCGACCTCGTTCGGGACGCCGTTCTCCTCGCGGATGAACTGGAACACGCGGTTGGCGTGGTCGTTGGTGCCGCGCGCCTGCAGAACCATCTTGGCGTAGTTGTCGTCGTCGCCGTAGATGAGCAGGCCCGCCTGCTGGTACTGGTTGCGGGCGTCCATGGTGAGCTTCGCGGTGGCCGTCCACGCGCCCGAGGGCGCGGGCTGGAGCACGATGTTCGGGGTGCCCGTGTTGTTGGTGCCGTAGATGTCGGTCAGCGAGGTCGGCAGGATGACCTTGCCGTCCTGGACCCGGAGGTTCTGGTCCTCGCGGATGACCGACCAGCGGTCGCGGTTCAGCGACGTGCCCAGGAAGTCGTCGGAACGACCCGAGAAGCAGGTGCTGGTCACCGCGTCCACCCGCACGGCCACCGACGCGGTGGTGGCCGCGCCCCTGGCGTCGGTCACGGTCACCGAGGCGGTGTAGCTGCCGGGCGCGGTGTAGGTGTGGCCGGCCGCCGCCGTGGTCGGCTCGGGCGAGCCGTTCACGCCGAAGTTCCACTTGTACGTCAGCGGCGTGTTCCCGTCGGGGTCGGTCGCCGTGGCGGTGAAGTCGACCTTGAGCGGCGCGGTGCCCGACAGCGGGGTGGCCGCCACGGTCACGGCCGGGCGCTGGTTCTCGGTGACGCCCTTGCCGATGAAGTCGATCCAGTTGAAGTTGAGCAGCGAGTCGCCCGCCGCCGCGCTCGCGGGCTTGCGCAGCACGAAGAACAGCGGCCCGGTCGTCGCCGGAGCACTGGCCAGGTTCAGCGTGACGTCCTTGTACGTCTGCCACGCCCCCGTCGGGGTGATGTCGATCTGGCCGACCACCGGGCCGTTGTCCGGGTTGCCGGTCTTCACGAGCACGGTGCCGCCCACGCCGGCCGAGGCCGTGCGGAACCGGATCTGGGAGATGCCGCCCAGGTTGATCGGGGTGAAGGAGAACCAGTCGCCGTCCTGGGTGAACCCGATGTTCTGGTTGCCGCCCTGGGTGTCGCCGGTGGTCTCGATCTGCACGCCCGCGGCGTCGGTGCCGACGCCGTCGGCGACGCGGCCGGTGCCGGAGAAGTGCTCGGCCTGCTTGCGCTTGGGCTGGAGGATGACCTCGGCCCGGCCGGTCAGCGACTGCGAACCGCCCTGGCCGCCCTTGTCGGCGTACGTCGCCTCAAGGATGTAGAAGAGGTTGTCGTCGATCCCGTGACCGCTGTCGGTCAGGGTCTGGATGGTGCCCTCACAGCCTTCGTGCTGGTCGAGCGGGTGACCGTGGCTGTCGTGACCCAGGTAGGCCTGGATCTTGACGTCGTCGCAGTCGATCGCCCCGTCCTCGGGGTCGGTGACGGTGATCTTGTAGTT
The DNA here is from genome assembly GCF_005233835.1 of Herbidospora galbida. Classification (GTDB taxonomy): domain Bacteria; phylum Actinomycetota; class Actinomycetes; order Streptosporangiales; family Streptosporangiaceae; genus Herbidospora; species Herbidospora galbida. Next base: position 149,137 of record NZ_SZQA01000003.1, read on the forward strand.
CACCTGGTCGCCGAACTCGAAGAAGCCGCCGTTCGGGGGCAGGTTCAGGGTGACGGTCGGGCGGGTGTTGCCGGCGTTGATCGGCAGGTTGGCGGTGCCGCTCAGGCCGTCGGGGTTGGTCACCGTGAGCACGGCGCTGTACTGGCCGGCCTGGGTGTAGGTGTGGCTCGGGTGCTGCTCGGTCGAGTCGGTCGTGCCGTTCCCGTCGAAGTCCCAGGCGTAGGTCAGCGGCTTGCCCTCGGGGTCGCTGGAGCCCTGGCTGGAGAACTGCACGGCCAGCGGGGCCGGGCCGTCGGTCTTGTCGGCCGCGATCCGGGCGATCGGCGGGCGGGTGCCCTTCACGTAGTCGATGCGGTAGATGCCGGAGTCGGCGTTGTCGCCGCCGAAGCCGGAGCCCCACTCGATCAGGTAGAGCGCGCCGTCGGGGCCGAACTTGATGTCCATCGGCCGCCGGAAGGACATCGAGGTCAGGATCTGGTTGATCTTGACCTGGCTGGTGCCGGGCTCGTCGAGGAGGAACGAGAACATCTCGTTCGTGTTCCACTCACCCATGATCGCCTTGCCGTCCCAGTAGGCCGGCCACTTGCGGTCCGACTGGAGGTCGGCGTCGAAGCGGTAGACCGGGCCCGCCATGGGGGCGCCGCCGTTCAGCTCGGGAAAGCTGTTCGGGTTGGTCTGGCTGACGTAGTGGATGTTCGCCGGGATCGCGGGCGGGATGTTGGTCAGGCCCGTGTTGTTCGGCGAGTTGTTGACCAGGTTCGTGCAGTTGAACGCCTGCCCCGACACCCGGGTCTGGAAGTTGTAGTCGATGTACGGCGTGTTGTTGCCCACGCAGTACGGCCAGCCGTAGTTGCCCGGCTTGCTGACGAGGTTCCACTCCACGGTGCCCTGCGGACCCCGGTTGGGGTTGGGCGCGCCCGCGTCGGGGCCGTAGTCGGCCACCATGAGCAGGCCGGTCTTGGCGTCCAGGCCTACGCGGAACGGGTTGCGGAAGCCCATCGCGTAGATCTCGGGACGGGTCTGTGCGGTACCCGGGGGGAACAGGTTGCCCTCGGGGATCGTGTAGGTGCCGTCGGCCTGCGGGCGGATCCTCAGGATCTTGCCGCTCAGGTCGTTGGTGTTGCCCGCGGTGCGCTGGGCGTCCCAGGCGGCGCGGCCGGCCTGCTCGTCGATCGGCGTGTAGCCGTCGGAGGCGAACGGGTTGGTGTTGTCGCCCGTGGTCAGCCAGAGGTCGCCGGTCTTGTGGTCGATCGCCAGGCCGCCGCCGTGATGGCAGCACTCGGCGCGCTGGACCGGGATGTTGAGGACCTGGACCTCGCTCGACAGGTCGAGGGTGTCGCCGGTGACCGTGAAGCGGCTCAGGCGGTCGACGTTGACGCCGGCGGGGGAGTAGTAGACGTACACCCAGCCGTTGGTGTCGAAGTTGGTGTCCAGCACCAGGCCCATGAGGCCGGCCTCGTTGGCGGTGTAGACGTTGAACCGGGCGGCGGTGACGGTCGCGCCGCTGGGCTTGATGATCCGGAAGTCACCGAGGCGGTCGATGTAGAAGACGCGGCCGTCCTTGGCGACGTCCAGCATCATCGGGTTCGAGGTGTTGTCGTCGAGGGTGACCTTCTCGAAGCTCGCGCTCTGCGAGGCCGCGCAGTCGGCCTTCTCGACGCCCGCCGCCGTGCGGATGCCGCCGAGCAGCATCTTGGTGAAGTTCGCCTCGACGAAGCTCTCCTTGGTGTGGCCGAGGCCGGTGTACCAGGAGCGGCCGCCGTCGTAGTCCTGACACCAGGAGATGGGGTGGTCGATCCCCATCGTGCCGCCGGTGTAGGTCCGCTCGTCTAGCGACTGCAGCACGTGCACGGTGCTGCGCGGGTTGGTCTGGTAGTCGTACCACTCGTCGACCCGGGTCCAGGTCGTCGGCAGGTGCGCCGTCGACGGGTGGGCGGGGTCTTCGGTCCGGAGGGTGGCCTGCTGGGTGGCCGGGTGGGACTTGAAGTATCCGCCGACCAGCTTGCCGTACCACTCCCAGTTGTAGTGGGTGTCGGAGGCCGAGTGGATGCCCGCGAAACCGCCGCCGCCCTGGATGTACTTCTCCAGGGCCTCCCGCTCGGAGGCGTTGCTCAGCGGGTCGCCGGTGGTCGACAGGAAGATGACCGCCGCGTACTGCGCGAGGTTCGCGTCGGTGAAAGCGGCGCTGTTCTCCGTGGCGTCGACGGCGAAGTTGTTCTCCGTGCCGAGCTTCTGGATCGCGGCGATGCCGTCGGGGATCGAGTCGTGCCGGAAACCGGTCGTCTTGGAGAAGACGAGGACCTTGAACTCGGGATCAGCCGCCGCTGCGGCGGCCTGCGCTTGGGCGTGCGCGGCCACCGGCGGGGTCAGAGGCAGCACGAGGGCAGCGGACAGGAGGAGAATCCTGGCCAGCCTTCGAAAAGGCATGAAGAGACCTTTCCTGACAGGAGGGAGACAGTCAGGCAAAGCGCGTGCGCCGATCACGCTGCCACATATTCAGTTAGCCGGAGATGCCACTCCCCGAGTGATTCAAGAGGTTTGTAACACGGATGTTTCCGCTGGGCACAGGGGTGATCAGGTAACGATTGCGATCACCGGAGCGGCTTGGGCAGCCGGATCGTCACGATGCGGCTCTTCACCCCGGAGTCGATCAGGCGTCCGTCCGTGCCGAACTCGCCGAGCCCGAAGTCGTTGTCGTTGGCCACCACGATGGTCCGCGGGTCGAGGATCGCCAGCCCTTCGACCTTGCCGGGCAGCGTCGGGGCCACCTTCGACAGGTCGGCGACCAGCTTCTTCGGTGCGGGCCGGACCGGGGAGAGGTCGGTCAGCGCCTCCAGCGACGGGGTGGTCGAGGTGCGGTCGTACCTGCCGCCGAGGAGGTTCTTCGCCTTGGCCAGGTTGATCTCGTAGACGTGCGCGACCTTGTCGGTGCGCTCGTCGACCAGGATCCGGTCGCCCGCGACGTGGGCCAGGCCGGAGATCTTCATCTGGCTCTGGTCGCCGTTGTACGACGGGTCGAACGTCTTGATGTCCTCGAACTGGTAGGCGTACTCGCCGGTGACCCGGCCGCGCCGGAGGTCGAAGGTGAGGATGCGCGCGGTCCGCGACACGTCGCCGACGGCCTTCGTCGGGTTCTGCAGCGGGCTCTGCACGGCCAGGTAGAGGGTGTTCCCGTTGATGGCCAGGCCCTCGAAGCCGCGGTTCTGCGGCCGGAGCGACAGGATCGCGGGCAGCACGTCCTTCACCGGGTAGTCGGCGCCGGTCAGGTTCAGGCCCTCGGGCACGTACCGGGCGATGACCCGGCCCTTCGACGACACGTGGATCAGCGACGGGCCGTACTCGTCGACCAGCCAGAAGTCGCCGTGCCGGTCGACGACGACGTCTTCGGTGTCGACGCCGCTCGGGTCGTAGTCGAGCTTGGTCAGGCCGTCCCAGGTGTAGGGCAGCTCGTCGTGCCCGGCCTGGTTCGACATGCCCGTGACTGGCCGGCCCGACCGGCCGGTGATCGGGATCCACTGCTTGACCTCGACGCCGTGCCGGGTCGACACCCGGGCGATGGCGGGGGCGAACTCGGGGATGGGGAAGGTACGCCGCTTCTCGCCCGCCACCGTCGGCTGCCCGTTCGGGCCGCGGTCGGTGACCATCCAGAACTCGCCGCTCCGGGAGGCGGGGAACAACCCGGAACCGATGCCGCCGAGCTTCACGCCGCGGTCGTCGGCGATCGACGGCTGCAGCTCCTTCAGCGGGACCGAGGGGATGGTCACGTCCGCGACGACGACCGGGGCGGGGGCGGGCTTCGCCGTGGCCGTGCCGGGGAGGGCGAGCGTCGCGGCGGCCAGGGCCAGGCCGGCGAGGGCGGGACGGAGCATCGGCGTACCTTCCGTTATGTCACAAGATTGCCAGCTGACCACCGTAATGACCGATATTGAACGTCAGGCCTCATCCCGATGAAGGGAAACCGGCGGGCATCCGCATGGGCCCGCCCCCGAAGGGCCCGCCCCCGACCAGGACGGTCGACCCGGCCATGTAGCCGAACTCGTCGGTGGCCAGCGCGACCACCGCCCGCGCGATCTCCTCGGGCGTGGCCATCCGCTGCAGCGCCGGGACGTTGAGCGGCCCCCACGCCTTCTTGAATCCTGCCCAGATCGGGCCGGGCAACCCCGGGCGGACCAGCGCGGTGTCGGTGGTGCCGGGCGCGATGGCGTTGATCCTGATCCCGCGCGGCCCGTAGTCCATCGCGGCGGTCTCGACGATCCCCTTCATGGCCTGCTTGCTGGCCGTGTACGCGGCCCCTCCCGGGCGGCGCGACTCCGACGTGGTGCAGATGATGACGCCGCCGTCCGCCAGCAGGTGCGGAACCTCGTACTTGATGGCCAGGAACACGCCCCTGGCATTGGTGTTCTGCACGTCGTCCCAGTCGGCCACCGACAGCTCGTGCAGCGGGCCGGTCTTGGTGATCCCGGCGTTGTTGAACGCGACGTCGAGCCGGCCGAACGCCTTGACGGTGTCGTCCACGAACCCCTGCAGCTGGACGGGGTCGCGCACGTCGGCCCGCACATAACGGGCGCCGGTCTCCGCCGCGACCCGGGCCCCCTCGGCCTCCCGCCGCCCGCAGAACCCCACCCGGGCCCCCTCGGCGGCGAACGCCCTCACGGCCGCCTCCCCGATGCCGGAGGTGCCACCCGTGATGAGCACCACCTTCCCGGCGAACCGCCCGGTCGGCGGAGCGGCGGCCGCCGGGCTGGTCGGCGGGTCGTGGAGGAACGGCGGGACGACGACTGCCCCGGCCAAGGCGGCGGCGCCGGCGGTCGCGGCGGCGAGCCCGAGCACGGCCCGGCGGGCGGGACGCGGCTGCTTGTCCTGCTCTTCTGTCATGCCGCCAGCGTCGTTCCCCGAGAGGTTGGGGCGCCTCCCGCGACCGGCCCCTCTTTGTCCTCCCGTCGCAGGATCGGCCCTCTTATGTTGCAAGACCTACGTCGACGACTACGCACGCCTGAACCCCATCGCGGCCACCGAGTTCGGCATCGGCGGCCATGACGACCGGCTCCCCGACCTGTCTCCCGCCGGCAACTCGCCGACAAACTACGTGAATCGCGTGGTACGCAGACACCCGCATCCGCGCGACGCTCGAGTCACCCCACTCGAGCCAAGGAGGCCACAGTGCCCTTTGTCACCGCGGATGACGGTGCGCGGATCTTCTACAAGGACTGGGGGACCGAGGGTTCCCCGGTCCTGTTCAGCCACGGCTGGCCGCTGAACGCCGACGCCTGGGAGGCCGCGGCCCTCTTCATGGCGAGCAACGGCCACCGCGCGATCGCGCACGACCGGCGCGGTCACGGCCGCTCGTCGCAGACCTGGCACGGCAACGAGATGGACACCTACGCCGACGACCTGGCCTGCCTGATCGAGCACCTCGACCTGCGCGACCTCACCCTCGTCGGCCACTCGACCGGCGGCGGCGAGATCGTCCACTACATCGGCCGGCACGGCACCGCGCGCGTCTCCCGCGTCGTGCTCGTCGGCGCGGTCCCGCCGCTCATGCTCAAGACCGACGACAACCCCGAGGGCCTGCCGATCGAGGTGTTCGACGGGATCCGCGCGGGGGAGCTGGCGAACCGTTCGCAGCTCTACCGCGACCTGGCCGACGGCCCGTTCTTCGGCCACAACCGCCGGGGCGACGTGGCGCAGGGCTTCCGCGACGCGTTCTGGCTGCAGAGCATGGCCTGCGGGCACCGGGCGGCCTACGAGTGCATCGCCGCCTTCTCGGCCACCGACTTCCGCCCCGACCTGGCCAAGATCGACGTCCCGACGCTGGTCATCCACGGGGACGACGACCAGATCGTGCCGTTCGAAGTGGGTGGCAAGCGCTCTGCCGCGCTGATCGACGGCGCTGTTCTCAAGGTGTACGAGGGCAGCGGCCACGCCCTGCCCGACACCGACCGCGACCGCCTCCACGCCGACATCCTCGGGTTCATCTCATGACGACCGTCGTCCTCGTCCACGGCCTGTGGGTCACCCCGCGGAGCTGGGAGCAGTGGGTTCCCCACCTGGAGTCCAAGGGCGTGAAGGTGCTCACCCCGGCCTACCCCGGCTTCGAGATCGAAGTCGAGGCGCTGCGGGAGAACCCCGACGTCATCGCCAACCTGACCGTCAACGACACGGTCGCCCACCTGGCCTCGGTGATCCAGGCCGAGCCCGAGCCGCCGATCATCATCGGCCACTCGTTCGGCGGGACGCTGACCCAGCTGCTGCTGGCCAAGGGCCTCGGCGCGGCCGGCGTCGTGATCGACTCCGCCCCGACCGAGGGCGTGCGGGTCAACCCGATCTCGCAGGCCCGCTCGCTGTTCCCGGCGCTGAAGAACCCCGCCAACCGGCACCGCGCCGTCGGCTTCACGCCGGAGGAGTGGCACTACGCCTTCACCAACACCCTGTCGGAGGAGGACTCCCGCGCCGTCTGGGAGCGGTACGCGATCGCCGCCCCCGGCTACTGGGTCTGGGAGTACGGCCTGTTCGCCAACTTCAAGCCCGGCCACCAGGACACGTGGGTCGACTTCGACGCCGACCGCGCGCCCCTGCTGTTCATCGCCGGCGAGAAGGACCACATCATGCCGCCGTCGGTGAACAGGTCGAACGCCAAGCACTACAAGAACTCGCCCGCCCTGACGGAGTATCACGAGTTCGAGGGCCGCGACCACTGGACCTGCGGCGCCCCCGGCTGGGAGGCCGTCGCCGACTACGCCCTGGAGTGGGCGCTGAAGCACAAGCGCTGACGTCACGCGGAGCCCGCTTCCCCTCGCCCGGGGAGCGGGCTTTTCGCTTCTCGCCCGAAAGTTTCTTTCCCAATCCTCGGCTCGATGCCGTCATTCATCTGCTTACATCGAGAAGCTGTTTCTGTTCGATCTGCTCTGACCTGCATATTCGCTCATGAGCTGCGGGTTCAGGTTTCGGAGATGTTTCTGAAAGTTGTTGACAGCCTGGAGGTCCCCGCCGACACTTTCGGGGATACCGATCCGCTCCCGTCGGTTGTTCCGAGCCCCTTTGGCAGGGAGGAAGCACATCCATGAAAAAAGGCTTAGCGGCCGTTGGCGTCTGGGCCACGGTGATGGCCATGATCACGATGTTGCCGGGCATCGCCCAGGCGGCCGTGACCACCAACCAGACCGGTACCAACAACGGCTACTGGTACTCCTTCTGGACTGACGCCCAGGGCACGGTCTCGATGGAACTCGGCTCCGGCGGCAACTACAGCACCTCATGGCGCAACACCGGCAACTTCGTCGCCGGCAAGGGCTGGCAGACCGGTGGCCGCCGGACGGTGTCGTACTCGGGCAGCTTCAACCCGTCGGGAAACGCATACCTGACCCTCTACGGGTGGACTCGTAACCCGCTGATCGAGTACTACATCGTCGACAACTGGGGCACCTACCGTCCGACCGGCTCCTTCAAGGGCACGGTGAGCAGCGACGGCGGCACCTACGACATCTACGAGACGACCCGCACCAACGCGCCCTCGATCGAGGGGACCCGGACGTTCAAGCAGTTCTGGAGCGTGCGGCAGCAGAAGAAGACCGGCGGCACCATCACCGCGGGCAACCACTTCGACGCGTGGTCGCGGGCCGGCATGCAGCTCGGCAACCACGACTACATGATCATGGCGACCGAGGGCTACCAGAGCAGCGGCAGCTCGAACATCACGATCGGCGGCGGCAACCCCAACCCGCAGCCCACCCCCACCAACGGTGGCGGCGGCGGAGGCGGCGGCTGCACGGCGTCGCTCTCGGCGGGCCAGTCGTGGACCGACCGCTACAACCTGAACGTCTCGGTGAGCGGTTCGAGCAACTGGACGGTGACGATGAACGTACCGTCGCCCGCGAAGATCAGCTCGACGTGGAACATCTCCGCGTCCTACCCGAACGCGCAGACCCTGACGGCCCGGCCCAACGGAAGCGGCAACAACTGGGGCGTGACCATCATGCGCAACGGCAACAGCACCTGGCCGACGGTCTCCTGCCAGGCAGGCTGACCGTTCGACCGACGGAAAGCCCAGGTGATCGGTGCCTGGGCTTTCCGCCCTTTCATCGGTCGGCGGCTACGCGGGGCAGGACTGGCCCGGGAGGGTCAGGGAGGCGCGGGCGTGGCTGATGACGACGTCCACTCCGGCGATCGTCGTCACGTGGACGGCGTTGACCTTGATGCCGGTGCCGTTCCCGTAGGGCACCCGTTCGTTCAAGACGATCTTCGCCACCAGCGGGATGGTGATGGTGTGGTTGACGGGCGGGTTCGTGATGGTCGATCCGTTGACCTTGAGCGAGGTGAAGGTGGTCGTCCCGGAGGTGGTGACCGTCCCGGTCTCGGTGGCGGTCGCCGTCGCCTGAGCGGTGATCTCCTCCGCCGTGATCAGGCCGTTGAGCAGGTTCAGCTTCGCGGTGGTGGCCTTCGCCCTGGCGGTACGCAGCCCGTCGGGCCCCACCGTCCCGGCGGCCTCCGTGGTCAGCACCCCGAGCGAGGCGACGGCCGGAATGACCGCGGTCAGCAGCGAGTCCTGGTCGGAGCCGGGCGTGGCCGTGCAGGTGACGTCTGAGGGGACCAGCGCCGGGCCGCCGATCAGCGGCGCGGTGACCTTGGCGGCGTGGGCGTGGGCGTCGAACTTGTGCTCCGGCGCGACGAACCTCACCGACGCGCACGTGGTCGCGTTGTTCATGCCGACCCGGCCGGAGACGTCGGCCGGGCAGGTCGAGTATTCGCCGATGACCCCGGCCTTCACCGGAACGTTGATGGTGCAGCTCGTCACGCCGTCGCCGATGCCGCCGCCGGCGGAGACGACCCCGTTCGCGACCGACACCGCCGGCTGGGCGCAGTCGCTCGTCGCCGCCCCCGCCGGGCTCAGCCCGTCGGGCAGCGTGACCTTGAACGACCAGCCGTTCTTCTCCCGCAGCTCCGAGGTGTTGGTCACGGTCAGCTTGAGCGTGGCGGTCTGCCCGATCGCGGGGCTGCCCGGCGAGTAGGAGACGCCGAGCGTCGGGGTCACGTCGAGCACCCGCACGTTGTCGATCGCCCCGTCGTTGCCGTTGGTGCCGCCCTGCGTGTTGACCAGGCGGATGCCGAGCTGCGAGCCGGAGAACAGGACGGGCGCGTCACTGGTGTAGGTGCCGACCGAGATGCCGCCGATCACCGCCCCGGGGTCGGCGCAAGTGTCGATGGGCTGGCTGAACGTCGGGATCGCGGTGTTCCCGTCGAGGAGGTAGAACGCGATCAGCGGATGGACGACGTTGCAGTTGACCGCCGCCGCGTCGACCGAGAACGTGACGAACCGGTTGCCGCTCCCGATGGACACCGGGTGTTCCGTCTCCAGTTGCACCTTGCCGGCGCCGGGAGGCGTGTGCGTGAAGGCCGTGACGGCGTGGTTCGTGGCCGGGTCGCCGCCCGCCCACTGGCCGAGCGCGCCGGCGAGATCCCGGACGACCGGCCACCAGCCGCCGCACTGCTGCGCGAGCGGAGGCGCCACGGCCGGGTTGAGACGGCTGGCGATGAGGCCGTTGCACGAGGTCAGCCAGGCGGGGTCGGCGGTGTAGGTCATGGCGTGGGGCGCGGGACCGGTGTAGTCGGTCACCATGAGAGGCGCCGTGCCCATCCCGTTCTCGAACTCCTCGCTGAAAACGACCTGCGGATCGGCGGGCGCGGCGGTGGCCGCCCGGGGAGACAGGACGGCGGTCAGCGGGATGAGGGTGAGAACCACCGCGGGAACGATTCGTCGCAAAGGTAAATCCCTTCCTGGCGAACTGGCGGTCCTCAGTTCGTACACAAAGTCTCCGACGAATCACTCTCTGTCAAGAAAACACCCCTGGACACTCTCCGTAATTGATGAATACTTAGAGTGACATTGCCTCGTGGCGAAAGGACCCCCCTTCATGCCGACCGCACGCATCGCAGCAGGGAACACCGTCTCCGGGCAGGGCTGGCAGGCCTACGGACCCAACGGCATCTACATCGACGTCGACACCACCTCGGGCCGCTTCACCGGCGCCCCCACCTACGTCACCTCCATCACCGGGCCGGGCGGCAACCAGTGGTCGCTGGTCGGGCCGAGCGCGATCTACTCGCCCACCGCCACCGGCTTCCGCGTCTACGTGCAGTGGCGCGACGGCTCCGCGCTGACTCCGGCCACGGCGCAGGCCTACGGCTGGCAGATCAACTGGATCGGCTACGACAACCCCTGATCACCTGAGTGATGAGCCTGCGCCGGGCGCTCCCCGGCGCAGGTTCTCGATCGCCTCCGTGAGGCCGATCTCCAGATAGCGGATGTCGTCGGTGGCGACCAGCATCGTCGCCCCGCCCGTGATCGCCCCGATGAGCTGGGTCGCCACCCGTTCGGCGTCGGCGTCGGGGCGGACCGCCCGCACGCCGGCCGCGATCTGCGCCTGCCAGCGGGAGTACATGCCCGTGATGATGCCTTCGACCGCCGGGTCGGCCAGCCCGAGCTGGGCCGTCAGCGCCGACAGCGGGCATCGGCGTCGCTGGGCCGCGTAGCGGGCGATCACCCGGTCGCGCCAGGCCTCCCACTGGGCCCATGAGGTCAGGTCGCCCAGGTAGGGCTGCTGTTCGTCGAGGACGAGTTCGGCCTCGTGGGCGGCCACGGCGAGCAGCATGTCGGCTTTGCCGTCGGGGAAGTAGTGGAAGAGCTGGCTCTTGCTCGTGGCGGTCGCGGCCCGGATGTCGTCGAGGCCCACGTTGGCGGGGCCGTGGTCGCGGATGAGCTTGGCGGCGCCCTCGACGATTCGCTGCCGGGTGGCCGCGCCCTTCGGAGTCAGTGCTCTCACCTGGGTACTCTAGCAAAAAGTGAACTTGACAGTCCATTTTTGAGGTGGCAGTTTGGACCGCACAGTCCAATCCATGAAGGGACCTCAGATGGACCTGCAGCTCACGGGCAAGCGCGCCCTGGTGACCGGATCGACCAGCGGCCTCGGCGAGGAGATCGCCCGCACCCTCGCCGCCGAGGGGGCGACGGTCGTCGTCCACGGAAGGGACCGGGGCCGGGCCGACGCGGTGGCCAAGGAGATCGGCGGGGCCGTCGCGATCGGCGACCTCGCCACCGACGAGGGGGCCGACGCCGTGGCCCGGGTCGCCGGGGAGATCGACATCCTCGTCAACAACATGGGGATCTTCGACCCCACCCTGACCTGGGACGACCTGTCGGCCGACGCCTGGAACGAGATCTACAACATCAACGTCGTGGCCTCGGTGCGCATGATCCAGCGGTTCGTCCCGGCCATGCGGAAGCGGGGCTGGGGGCGGGTCATCCAGATCAGCAGCGCCCTCTCCGACTATCCGATGGACACCCAGCCCCACTACGCCGCGACCAACGCCGCCCGCAACAACCTGGCCGCCTCGCTCTCCCGTGAGCTGAAGGACTCGGGGGTCACCTCGAACGCGGTGGCGGCGGGCGGCATCCTCACGCCGTCGGCGAAGGAGCGTCTCGTCGGCGTCGGCCGTGCGGCGGGCCTCGGGGAGACCTGGGAGGAGATGGCCGAGACGATCGTCCGCCGGTCGACCACGATGATCGACCTCGGGCGGATCGGATCGCCGGCCGAGTACGCCGACATGGTGACCTTCCTGGCCAGCCCCCGGGCGAGCTACGTCACCGGCGCGACGCTGCGGGTCGACGGAGGGTGGCACTGACCACAGCCGCTTGACGGAGTTTCCCCCATTTCCTACATTAAAAGTAGGAAACTGAGAGGTGATCTCCGTGCGCCGGTTCCGCGCCCCCCTTGCCGCATTACTGCTACTTCCGCTGCTCGCCGCCTGTGGCGGCACCAGCGCCCCCCAGGAAGAGCCCGCCGGTTCGCCCGCCAAAGGTGGCTCGCTCGTCTTCGGCGTCAACACCGAGCCGCTCAACCTCGACCCCCACGCCAGCCCGCAGGACGTGACCGGCCTCTTCACCCGGCCCGTCCTCGACTCCCTGGTCGCGCTCGACGACAAGGGCGACATCCATCCGTGGCTGGCCAGCTCGTGGGAGATCTCCGACGACGGGCTCACCTACACCTTCAAGCTCCGCACCGGGGTGAAGTTCAGCGACGGCACGCCCTTCGACGCCGCCGCCGTGAAGACCAACCTCGACCACATCGTCGACCCGGCGACCAAGTCGCAGCTGGCGGCGGCGGCGTTCGGGCCGTACGAGAAGAGCACCGTCGTCGACCCGCAGACGATCGAGGTGAAGTTCAAGGAGGCCTACTCGCCCTTCCTGGCGGCGCTGGCCACCGCCTACTTCGGCATCCAGTCGCCCAAGCAGCTGGCGCTCGGGCCCGAGGCGCTGGCGAAGAAGGTCGTCGGGACGGGGCCGTTCGTCATCGACGCGTTCGTGCCGCACCAGGGCATCACCTACCACCGCAACCCCGACTACGACTGGGCGCCCGCGATCGCCAAGCACACCGGGCCGGCCTACCTCGAACGCCTGGAGTTCAAGGTCATCGTCGAGGACGCCGTCAGGCTCGGGGCGCTGACCAGCGGGCAGATCGACGCCATCGCCGGCGTGCCGCCGGTCAACGTCAAGCAGGTCGAGGCCAACCCCAAGCTGACCATCATCCGCAAGCAGGCCCCGGGCGGGAACTACAACTACTACCCGAACAACGAGAAGGGGGTCTTCACCGACCAGAAGGTCCGGCAGGCCTTCCGCGACGGGATCGACTTCGCCACCGTCGTCGACAAGCTCTACTTCGGCGCCTTCGACCCGGCGTTCAGCGCGATCTCCCCGGCGACCGCCGGATACGACAAGGCCACCGAGACGCAGTGGAAGTACGACCCCGAAGGGGCCGCCCGCCTGCTCGACGAGGCCGACTGGTCGGCCAAGGACGCCGAGGGCTACCGCACCAAGGACGGTCAGCGGCTGACGGTCAGGTGGCCGTTCCTCAAGGCGCTGGCCCGGGAGCAGCGCGGCACGCTGGCCGAGCAGGTGCAGGCCGAGGCCAAGAAGGCCGGGTTCGACATCCAGTTCGTCGACGTCACGCCCAACGACTTCACCCCGAAGGCGCTGGCCGGCGACTACGACCTGATCGACTTCAGCTGGCAGCGGGCCGACGGTGACGCGCTGCGCAACCTGTTCGCGATCTCCAACATCCCCAACCCGAACTTCTTCGGGCAGAACCTGGCCCGCTGGAACGACCCCGAGGTCGACGGCTGGCTGACCGACGCGCTGCGCACCACCGACCTGGCCGAGCGGGCCGCGCTCTACGCCAAGGTCCAGCAGAAGGCCAACGCCGACGCCTCGATCGTCCCGGTCTACGTCTTCACCTACCTGCTGGGCGCGTCGAAGAACGTCCAGGACATCACCTTCGAGCCGCAGGCCTTCCCGACCTTCTACGACGCCTGGGTGTCGAAGGCATGATCCGCCGCATCCTCACCCGGCTCAGCACGTCGATCCTGGTGCTCTGGGGGGCGGTGACGGTCTCCTTCACCGCCCTCCACCTGACGCCCGGCAACGTGGTCGACGTGCTGATCGGCAGCAACATCGTCACCCCCGAGGTGCGGGCCCAGATCATCGCCGACTACGGGCTCGACGAGCCGCTGTTCGTCCAGTACGCCACCTACCTGGGGCGCGTGCTGCGGGGCGACCTCGGGCGGTCGTACCAGCTGCACGAGCCGGTCGCCTCGGCGATCGGCGCGCAGCTCGGGCCGTCGCTGCAGCTCGCGGGGGCCTCGCTGCTGGTCGCCATCGTGGTGTCGACGACGCTGGCGATCCTGACCGCGCGGCGCAGGCCGTGGATCAGGGGGCTGTCGTCGGGCCTGGAGCTCATCGGGGTGTCGATTCCGACGTTCTGGACCGCGATCCTGCTGCTGACGATCTTCTCGTTCCAGCTCGGCTGGTTCCCCGCGGTCGGCGCCGACGGCTTCGCCGCGCTGGTGCTGCCGGTCATCGCGGTCGCGCTGCCGATCACGACCATGCTCACCCAGATGATGCGCGAGGGCCTGGAGCTCACCCTGGAGCAGCCCTTCGTGCTGACCGCCCGCACCCGCGGCATGTCCGACCTGGGGGTACGCCTGCGGCACGCGCTCCGGCACGTGCTGGTCCCGACGGTCACGCTGATCGGCTGGCTGGTCGGCCTGACGGTCGGCGCGATGGTCGCGGTCGAGCAGATCTTCTCCCGCCAGGGCATCGGCCAGCTCACCCTGACCGCCGTCGGCGGCAAGGACCTGCCGGTCGTGATGGGCGTGGTGCTGCTCACGGCGGTCCTGTACGTCGTCGTCAACATCGTCATCGACCTGCTCTACCTCCTCATCGACCCCCGGCTGCGGGGTGCCACGTGAGGATCTTCGCCGTCGCGTTCCTGGCCCTGATCACGCTGGCCGCGATCGCGCCCGGCCTGCTCACGGGCAGCACCCCCGACGCCGCCGACGCGCTCGCCGCCCTCCAGGGGCCGAGCGCCGACCACCTGCTCGGCACCGACGCCAACGGCCGCGACGTCTTCACCCGCATCGTGTACGGCGCCGCGCCCTCCCTGCTGGCCGGTCTCGGCGCCACGGCGCTGGCGGTGGTCGTCGGCACCGCGCTCGGCCTGCTGGCCGCGCTCGGCGGCCGGGTGGTCGACGAGATCGTGATGCGCCTGGTCGAGATCGTGCTGTCGCTGCCCACGCTGCTGCTGGCGCTGCTGGTCATCACGGTCACCGGGCCGGGCACGGTCAACGTGATCTTCGCGATCGCCCTCTACACCGCGCCCAGCTACGCCCGGCTGGTGCGGGCCCAGACCATGGTCATCCGCAAGGCGGGCTTCGTCGAGGCGGCCGTCTCGCTCGGGCTCAGCCGGGGCCGGATCGTCACCCGGCACGTGCTGCCCAACGCGTTCGAGCCGCTGGTGGTGCTGGCCACCATCGAGGTCGGCACCGCCCTGGTGGCCGCCGCCTCGCTCAGCTACCTCGGGCTCGGGCCGCAACCGCCGGCGCCCGAATGGGGGGCGATGCTCTCGGCCGGGCGCGACTACTTCTCGGTCGCCTGGTGGATCGCCGTCTTCCCGGGTGTGGCGATCACGCTGACCGTCCTGTCCATCACCGTCGTCGGACGCCGTCTGCAGCGGAGGATCGCGTGAGCACACCCGTCGTCGAGGTGACCGACCTGCACGTCAGCTTCCCGGCCGTGGACGCCGTCCGGGGCGTCTCGCTCGCCGTCCACCCGGGCGAGTGCGTGGCCATCGTGGGCGAGTCGGGGTCGGGCAAGAGCGTCACCGCGCGCACCCTCCTCGGGCTGTCCGGGGAGGAGGCGACCGTCACCGCGGGACGGCTGGCGATCGACGGGGTGGACGCGTCCCGCTTCAGCGAACGCCAGTGGCGGTCGATCCGGGGGCGGAAGATCGGCTACGTCCTCCAGGACGCGCTGGTCTCGCTCGACTCGCTCCGACCGGTCGGCAAGGAGGTCGCCGAGACGCTGAAGCTGCACCGCGCGGCGCCCCGGCACGAGATCCCCGGCAAGGTGCTCGACCTGCTGACCGAGGTCGGCGTGCCGGAACCGGAGGTCCGGGCGAAGCAGTATCCGCACGAGCTGTCCGGCGGCCTGCGGCAGCGGGCCCTGATCGCCTCGGCCATCGCCTGCGGGCCCCGGCTGCTCATCGCCGACGAGCCGACCACCGCGCTCGACGTCACCGTGCAGGCGCAGATCCTCCGGCTGCTGGCCGAACGCAAACGGGCCGGTCAGGCGCTGCTGCTGATCAGCCACGACCTCGCGGTGGTGGCCGAGCTGGCCGACCGGATCCTGGTCATGAAGGACGGCGTCGTCGTCGAGGACGGCACGGCCGTGCAGGTGCTGGGGGCGCCCGAACATCCGTACACGAAAAGCCTGCTCGCCGCCATCCCGGGACCTGGCTTCCGGAACACCGTCCCCGGTGACGTGGTGATCCGGGCCGAGGGCCTGGTCAAGACGTTCAAGGGAAGGACCGCCGTCGACGGCGTCTCCTTCGAGCTGCGGGCCGGGCAGACGCTCGGCGTCGTCGGCGAGTCGGGGTCGGGCAAGACGACCACGGCCCGGCTGGTGCTCGGGCTGCTCCGGCCCGACCGGGGGACCGTCGAGGTCGACCGGCGGCAGACGCAGGTCATCTACCAGGACCCGCTCAGCTCCTTCGACCCCCGGTTCTCGGTACGCCGCATCCTCGACGAAGCCCTGGAGGTCGGCGGGACGCCCCGTCGCGAGCGGGTGAAGCGCTCGATCGAGCTGCTCGAACAGGTGGGGCTCGACGACGGCGTCCTCGACCGGCGGCCGTTGAAGCTGTCCGGCGGGCAGCGGCAGCGGGTGGCGATCGCCCGCGCGCTGGCCCCGCGCCCGCGCGTGATCGTCTGCGACGAGCCGGTGTCCGCGCTCGACGTGTCGATCCAGGCGCAGGTGCTCGACCTGCTCACCGGGCTGCAGGCCGAACTCGGGGTCGCCTACCTGTTCATCTCGCACCACCTGGGGGTGGTGCACCACGTCAGCGACCACGTGCTGGTGCTGAAGGACGGCCGGGCCGTCGAGTCGGGCGACGCACACCAGATCTTCACGGCGCCGGCCGACCCGTACACCCAAGAACTGCTCGCAGCCGTGCCAGGAGGGCACTATGACCAAGCAGATCCATCTCGCCGCGCACTTCCCGGGCGTGAACAACACCACCGTCTGGTCCGACCCCAGGTCGGGTAGCCAGATCGACTTCGACTCCTTCAAGCACCTCGCGCAGACCGCCGAGCGTGGCAAGTTCGACTTCTTCTTCCTCGCCGAGGGGCTGCGGCTCCGCGAGATGAAGGGCCGCATCCACGACCTCGACGTCGTCGGGCGGCCCGAGTCGCTGACCGTGCTGTCGGCCCTGTCGGCCGTGACCACCCACCTCGGCCTGGCCGCGACCGTCAACTCCACCTTCAACGAGCCCTACGAGGTGGCCCGCAGGCTGGCCTCCCTCGACCACCTGTCGGGCGGCCGGGCCGCCTGGAACGTCGTGACCAGCTGGGACGCCTTCACCGGCGAGAACTTCCGGCGCGGCGGCTACCTGGCCGAGGCCGACCGCTACACCCGCGCCAGGGAGTTCCTCCAGACCGCCCGCGAACTGTGGGACTCCTGGGCCTCCGACGCGCTGCCGAGGTCGGAGGGGCGGTTCGTCCGGCCCGGGGGCATCGGCTTCTTCGAGCACACGGGGCAGCACTTCGACATCCGGGGACGCTTCGACGTGCCCCGGCCGCCGCAGGGCAACCCGGTGATCATCCAGGCCGGCGACTCCGAGGAGGGCCGCGAGTTCGCCGCCTCCTCCGCCGACGTCATCTTCAGCCGGCACAGCAAGCTGGAGGAGGGCCGCACGTTCTACCGCGACGTCAAGCGCCGCCTGGAGAAGTACGGCCGCACCGCCGACGACCTGAAGATCCTCCCGGCCGTCACCTACGTCCTGGGCGACACCCAGGAGGAGGCCGAGGAGCGCGCGGCCGAGATCCGCCGCGCCCAGGTCGGCCCGCAGACCGCGATCCTGTTCCTGGAGGCGATCTGGGGCCGCGACCTGTCCGGCTACGACCCCGACGGGCCCCTCCCCGACATCGAGCCCGATCTGGAGACCGACGTCTCGAAGGGCCGGGCCCAGTTCCGCCGCGACCGCGCCGAGACGGCGGCCAAGTGGCGGGCGCTGGCGGAGGAGAAGAACCTCTCCATCCGCGAACTCGTCATCGAGACGGCCGCGCCGCAGACCTTCGTCGGCACCGCCCGCTCGGTCGCCGAGGAGATCGACCTGTTCGTGCAGACCGACGCCGCCGACGGCTTCATCTTCGTGCCCCACCTCACCCCGGGTGGCCTCGACGACCTCGTGGACAAGGTCGTGCCGCTGCTCCAGGAGAAGGGCGTCTTCCGGGCCGACTACACCGGCCCGACCCTGCGCCACCACCTCGGACTGAAGGAGCTCCCATGAGCCTGCATCTCGCCGTCGCCCTCGACGGAGCCGGTTGGCATCCGGCCGCCTGGCGGGCCGAAGGCGCCCGGCCCGACCGGCTGTTCACCGCCGGATACTGGGCCGACCTGGTCATCGAGGCCGAACGCGGCCTGCTCGACTGGGTCACCTTCGAAGACTCCCTCAGCCTCCAGTCGTCGCGGTACGACGGCCCCGACGACCGCCTCGACCAGGTGCGCGGCAAGCTCGACGCCGTCCTGCTGGCCGCCGCGGTCGCCCCGCTGACCTCGAAGATCGGCCTGATCCCGACGACCAGCGTCACCCACACCGAGCCGTTCCACGTGGCGATCGGCATCGCCTCGCTCGACTACGCCAGCAAGGGCCGCGCGGGCTGGCGGCCGCGGGTCTCGGGGCGTCCCGACGAGGCCGCCCACTTCGGCCGCCGCGAGTTCCCGCCGTTCGACCCCGGCAATGAGGAGTTCGTGGACGCGCTGTTCCGCGAGGCGTCCGACGCCGTCGAGGTGGTGCGCCGCCTCTGGGACAGCTGGGAGGACGACGCCGAGATCCGCGACGCCACGACCGGCCGGTTCATCGACCGCGACCGGCTGCACTACATCGACTTCCAGGGCGAGTTCTTCTCGGTCAAGGGCCCGTCGATCACCCCGCGCCCGCCGCAGGGCCAGCCGCTCATCACCGCGCTGGGCCACGCCACCGCCCCCTACGAGTTCGCCGCCAAGAACGCCGACGTCCTGTACGTGACCCCGACCGACCGCGACGACGCGCGCCGGATCGTCGAGGAGGTCAGGGAGCTCAACCCCGACCTGAAGGTGTTCGCCGACCTGGTCGTCTTCCTCGGCGACCACAAGGCCCGCCTCGACGACCTCGACGGCGCGCCGCTGGAGTCGGACGCTCACATCTTCGAGGGCACCCCCGCCGAACTCGCCGACCTGCTCCAGGACTGGGGCTTCCCGGGCTACCGGCTCCGCCCGGGGGTCCTGCCGCACGACCTGACCGCCATCACCCGTGGCCTGGTGCCCGAACTCCAGTCGCGGGGGGCGTTCCGGACCGCGTACGAGACCCCCGACCTGCGTGGACGTCTCGGGCTCGGCCGTCCGGCCAGCCGGTATGCGAGGGTGTCGTGAAGTTCCTCGCCCTCACGCTGGGCTTCCACACCGACCCCGGCATCCCGGTCGACCAGCGCTTCCGCGAGATCGTGCGGAGCGCGGTCGTGGCCGAGGAACTGGGCTTCGACGGCTTCGCGTTCGGAGAACGCCACGAACGCCCGTTCCTGTCGTCGTCGCCCACGGTCGTGCTGAGCCACATCGCCGCCAAGACGTCGACGATCCGCCTGTTCACCGCCGTCACCACGCTCGCGCTGCTCGATCCCGTCAGGGCGTTCGAGGACTACTCGACCCTGGACCACCTGTCGGGCGGCCGGCTCGAACTGATCATCGGCAAGGGCAACGGCACCGCGCAGGCCGAGCTGTTCCACGTCACCGAGGCCGACCAGTGGGACCGCAACCGGGAGAGCTACGAACTGTTCCGCCGCCTCTGGCGGGAGGACCGGGTGACCTGGGAAGGCCGCTTCCGCCCCTCGCTCGCCGACGCCGAGGTGCTGCCCCGCCCGTTCCAGCAGCCGATCAGGGTGTGGCACGGCAGCGCCACCAGCCGTGAGTCGGTCGACCTGGCCGCCTCCTACGGCGACCCGCTGTTCTCCGCGAACGTCTCGAACCCGGTCGAGCCGTACGCCGAACTCGTCGCCTACTACCGGGAACGCTGGGAGCACCACGGCCACGACCCGAAGGACGCGGTCGTCGGCGCCGGGACGGCCGGCTACTACAGCGCCCCGAAGTCGCAGGACGCGATCGAGACGTACCGGCCGATCTTCGACGCGCGGCTGAAGTTCTTCGCCGCGCGCGGCCTCGACCCGGTCTTCCACAGCCTGGAGGACGCCATCGAGCGCAGCTCGATCCTGGTCGGCAGCCCCCAGCAGATCATCGACAAGGTCCATCGCTACCACGACCGGCTCGGCCACGAGGTGCTGCACATCTCGGCCGAGGCCGACGGGCTGCCGGAGGCGCGGCACCGGGCCTCGCTCGAACTGTTCCAAGCGGAGATCGCGCCCGTGCTCCGCGCCGAAATCCCCAGCAGACCCCTGGGAGGGCTCACATGACCCGGCTGTCCATCCTCGACCTGGCCCCGATCGTCTCCGGCGGCGACGCCCGGCAGGCCCTCGCCAACACCCTCGACCTGGCGCGCGTGGCGGAGGCGGCCGGCTATCACCGCTACTGGCTGGCCGAACACCACTTCACTCCGGGCGTGGCCAGCTCGGCCCCGGCGGTGCTGATCGGCGCGGTCGCGGCCGCGACCAGCACCATCCGCGTGGGCTCGGGCGCGGTGCAGCTCGGCCACCAGACCGCGCTGGGCGTCGTCGAGCAGTTCGGCACCCTCGACGCGCTCCACCCGGGCCGCATCGACCTGGGCCTCGGCCGGTCGGGCCAGCGGGCCAAGGAGTTCCGCGCCGCCGCCGAAGCGCCCCCGCCACCGCCGCAGGAGGCGCGGGTGGTCGACGGCCTGCTGATCCCCAAGCCGTTCTCGTTCGCCTCGATCGCCAACAAGTCGATCTTCACGCTCTGGGCGCAGCTGCTCCAGCAGCCCGGCGCGGAGTCGCCCGACTTCGCCGAGCAGGTCGACGACATCAGGGCCTTCATCGCCGGCGCCTACCGGTCGGCGGAGGGCCTGGAAGCCCACGTCAATCCGGGCGAGGGCGCCGAGCTGGAGCTGTGGATCCTCGGCAGCAGCGGCGGCCAGAGCGCCCAGGTCGCCGCCGAACGCGGCCTGCCGTTCGCGGCCAACTACCACGTCAGCCCGTCGGCGGTGCTGGAGGCCGTGGAGGCCTACCGCGACGCGTTCAAGCCGTCGGAGCTGCACGCGAAGCCGCACGTCATGGTCTCGGCCGACGTCGTCGTGGCCGAGACGGAGGCCGAGGCGAAGCGGATCGCCGAACCCTACGGGCTGTGGGTCCGCAGCATCCGTACCGGCGAGGGGGCGATCCCCTTCCCCACGCCCGAGGAGGCGCGCGCGCACGAGTGGTCGCCCGAAGACCGCGAGCTGATCGCCGACCGCCTCGACACCCAGTTCGTCGGCACGCCCGAGCAGGTGGTCGAGAAGCTGCGGATCCTCCGCGACGTGACCGGAGCCGACGAACTGCTCGTCACCACCATCACCCACGACCACGCCGACCGCGTCCGCTCGGCCGAACTGCTCGGCCGGGCCTGGAAGGAGCTCTCATGACCGCTCGCGAGGACGAAGTGCGGGACCTGCTCACACTGACCGGCACGACCTGGATCGACGGCGAGACCGTCGTCCCGGGCGTGCCCGGCGTGTGGAGCCCGACCGGCGGCGGCGTCGAACTGAAGGCGGGCCTCGACGACGGCCTGACCATCGACGGCGAACCGGTGACCGGCCCGGTCGTCATCACCCCCGACGTGACGGCCCTGTTCCACGGCCGGGTGAGGATCCAGCTGGTCATCCGCGACGGCCGGCCCGCGATCCGGACGTGGGACCCCGACGCCCCGACCCTGCGCGCCTTCACGGGCATCGAGTCCTTCGCTCATGACCCGGCGTGGGTCAGACCGGCCGTCTTCCGCCCCTATGGGGAGACCCGCCCGGAGACGGTTCCCACCGCCGACGGCCGCGACCGCGACCTCCTCCTGGTCGGCGAGGTGGTGATCGACCTGCCGGGCGGCAGCCGGACCCTCGCGGTCACCGAGGCCCCCGGCGGCCTGTCGGCCCAGTTCGGAGATCTGACGAACGGCGAGGAGACCTTCCGCTTCCGCACCCTGCCGCTGCCCGCCCCGGGACCCGATGGGACGCTGGAGGCCGACTTCAACAAGGCGCACCTGCCGCCGTGCGCCCTGACCGACCACTTCCTCTGCTTCTTCCCGCCCCCGGGCAACCGCCTCGACGTCAAGGTGACAGCAGGCGAGAAGCGCATCGTCTGACCGCCCGCGTCTCAGCCCAGGCCGAGCATCGGTGAGCTGCCGCCGACCAGGTGGCGTTCGACGATCTCCACGATGACCGTGTCGGCGTCGGCCCACGTCACCGGGCCGTCGTTGCGCTGATAGGTGAGGTTCGCGAAGTAGGGGGTCAGCCACGGCATCGAGTTCCGGGTGAACGAGTCGCCGATCAGCACGGTCTTCGGCTCGTAGCGGGCGGCGCCGGTGCGGTCGAGGCGGTAGCGGTCGATCGTCTCCTCGCGGGGGGCGCCGAGCAGCACGCCCAGGTCCCCGTTCCTGGGTTGGCGTCCGGTGAAGTCGAGGCGGGTGCCGGCCGCCAGGGCGGGGTCGAGAGCGCGCGCCAGCTCGGCGGCGTAGGTCGCGGCGGCGTGGTCGGTCCAGTGGCTGTCGGTACGCCAGTAGGCGGGCCGGCCGGTCGTCCGCTGGAGTCGTTCCAAGGGGGCGCGCAGGTCGACGTACCAGGGGAGGCCGGCCTGGCGGAGTGCGGCCCAGAACTCCTCCTTGCGTTTACGCAGGCAGTCCTGGCCGGGGAAGCGGGACGGAAGCCACTGCGGGGAGACCGTCGTCTTGTCGGGGGCGACCGTGAAGACGAAGCGCTTCCCGGCCGCCTCGACGCGCTCGCCCAGCCGGCGCAGCGCGTCGATCGTCTCGCCGATCGGGCGGCCGGGACGGCAGGCCTCGGTCACGTCGTCGCCGAAATAGAGCCAGCCGGCCTCGCCCTCGATGACCTTCGGGTAGCCGAAGCCGTAGGCCGGGGCGTGGCCGAACAGCGTCTCGGTCACGAAGACGTTGGCGCGTACGGCGTGGTCGCGTAACGGCAGGTGGGCGGTGGCCCACGCGTTCCAGTCGCCGTCGAGGGCGGGTACCGGCGGCAGCGGCTTGTTCTCCATCTCCACGGCGCGGGCTCCGACCGTGAAGGCGATGGCCGGGAGGAAGAAGAAGAGCAGTGCGGCCAGGCGGGTGCGCATGGGCGTACACCTCAGAACTGGTAGTAGAGGAACGGGCTGAACGTGCCGGCGGCGACCAGCAGCGCGGCGTAGGGGGCCGCCAGCCAGGTCACCGCCGCGCGGAGCGGGCGCGGGCCGGTCGCCACGATCGGGCCCAGCGGGCGGCCGGGCAGGAGCACGACGACCAGCGCCAGCGCGAAGACGGCCAGGCGTTGCGGGTTGGCGGCGTGGGCGACGAACTCGTCGAGCGGGCCGGGCCGCCACGTCACCATCGCGCCGAGCATGTTCCACGCGGCCGGCAGGCTCTCGGCGCGGAACGGCACCCAGCCGAAGACGACCAGCAGGAAGGTGACCAGGCGGCCGGGCGGGACGCGGAGCAGCCGTTCGGCGACCAGGAGAACGCCGTGATAGAGGCCCCAGACGAGGAAGGTCCAGTCGGCGCCGTGCCACAGGCCGCACAGCACGAAAATGGTGAGCAGATTCCGATAGGTCCGCCACGGGCCGTGCCGGTTTCCGCCGAGCGGAATGTAGACGTAGTCGCGGAACCACCTCGACAGCGACATGTGCCAGCGCCGCCAGAAATCGGTTATCGAATGGGCCGAATAGGGCCGGTCGAAGTTCTCCGGAAGCCGGAATCCGATCATCAGCCCGAGGCCGATCGCCATGTCCGAGTAGCCGGAGAAATCGAAATAGATCTGCAGCGTGTACGCCAGCGCGCCCACCCAGGCCGTCACGGTGGACATCTCCGCGCCGGGCGCGAACGCGGCGTCGGCGATCGGCGCCAGCGAGTCGGCGATGACGACCTTTTTGGCCAGCCCCAGCGCGAACCTCGGGAACCCGGCCGCGAGCCCGCCCTCGACGGGCTTGGCCAGCTGCCCCGAGATCTCGTGATATCTCACGATCGGACCGGCCACGAGCTGCGGGAACATCGCGATGTACGTCACGAAGCCGACCACGCTGGTCTGCGCCGGCGTGCTGCGCCGGTAGACGTCCACGACATAGGAGATGTGGTGGAAGGTGAAGAACGAGATGCCGATCGGCAGCGCCAGTTCGACCAGCGGCACGCCCTCCACGCCGAGGGCGCGAATCTGTTGGGTGGCGAATCCGGCGTACTTCCAGACCGCCAGAATCGCCAGGTTCCACGCGACGGCCGCGACGAGCACGGCCGTGCGGCGGTGCTCGATCCGGTCGAGCACCCGGCCCGCGGCGTAGTTCACCGCGATGGCCGATAACAGCAGCAGCGTGTACGCCCCCGCGCCCCACGCGTAGAAAACCAGGCTGGCCACCGCGACGATCCCGTTCCTGAATCGGGGCAGCAGCCAATAGGCCACGAGAGTGGCCGGCATGAAGAACCACAGGAAGAGTGGCGAGGCGAATGACATCGCCGGGCAGTCCACCAGAATTCGCATCTGGGCGGCATAAACAAAATGGGTTAAGCCAGTGTTAACCGCCTTCTGACACAGACCCGATCCTGTGACATGCGACTCCCGCCTGAACCACCGTGACCGGCCTTACGTCTCTGGGGCATGAGACTGAGAACCACCCTGCTGGTGGCCCTGTTGTCGCTGGTCACGGCCTGTGGTGGCGGCGAACCCGCCGCCACCGCGGCCGAGCCGGAGCGGAGCGCGCCGGCCACGCCGGTCGCGGTCCTGCGGGCCGAAGGCGGGTTCGTCACCGCCAGCATGAACGTGCTGCGCGCCCCTCGGGTCGTCGTCTACGGCGACGGCCTGGTGATCGCCGACGCGGCGTACAAGATGACGATTTCAGCGGCCGAGGTCACCCAGACCGTCGACGCGTTGAAGAAGTACCTGACCGGTCAGCCGCCGACGGCCACGCCGAAGCCGGGCGCGCCGATGGTGACCGACATCCCGGCGACCGTGCTGGGCGTGGCGGGTGACGACGGCAAGCTGATCGAGGTCCGGGCCGAGGCGCTCGACCAGGTCGCCGACTTCTACCCCAAGGAGCTCGTCGACGCCAAGAAGCTCCTCGACGGGCTGGCGGCCAAGGCGGCCGAGAAGAAGGAGGCCTACACCTCCGACCGGGTGCGGGTGGTCGCCGAGTCGGTGCCGACCGCCGAGGGCGAGCGCACGCCCTGGCCGGCGGGCGTGCCGGAGCCGTCCGGCAAGATCGACCCGGTGTGGCAGAAGGACCTGGCGGGCACCGAGGTCCCGGCCTTGGTCAAGGCCGCGCCGCCGGTCCCGGACGCCGGGCTCCCGATCTTCGAGACGAAGTCGGGTGTGTTCGTGCTGTCGTGGCGGTATCTGCTGCCGAACGAATAGCTCGGTGGGCCCCGCCGGGGAGAGTGCGGCGGGGCCCGAGGCTTTTGTTTGTATGATAACCAAATCAATAAGGCTAGGAAAGAAAGTCCAGCAGGATCTGACGGCTGTGCTGGGCGGGGAGGCTGCCGTAGGCGTCGTCGGGGGAGTGCTCGGCGAACGGGAGGATCTCCGTAGTCACCGGGACGCCGTTGTCCGTCAGGAGCCGGGCGAAGGCGGTCACGTCCTCGGGGCGGGCGCTGCGGTCGCGGTCTCCGACGACCAGGAGGGTCGGCATGAGGCCCGGCCGGACGAAGGTCTTCGGGGAGACCTCGCGGTAGCGGTCGGGGAACTCCGACGGGCTGCCGCCGGTGTAGAGGACCGCGGCGTTCCGGCTGCCGGTGACGTTGCGCGTCCACATCTCGGACACGTCGGTGACCGGGTAGAACCCGACCACGCTCGCGGGCGGCGGGGGCACGTCGCCGCAGCTCGACGTGATCTCTCCGGCCTGCAGGCGGAAGGCGGCGTTCAGGGCCAGCCCGCCGCCGGCCGACATGCCGCCCATCGACAGCCGGTCGACGTCGAGGTTGAAGCGGGCCGCGTTGGCGCGGGTCCAGGCGAGGGCGCAGACGAAGTCCTGCGGGGCCCTGTCCCAGGTGGGCGCGCCCGGAGCGGACAGGCGGTAGTCGACGGCGATGGCGGCCACGCCGTGGTCGGCCAGCCAGCGGCCGGTGCCGCGCAGGTCACCGCGGTCGAAGGTGTGGAAGCCGCCCGCGTGGGCCAGCACGATGGCCGGGGTCTTGGCCGAGGCGGCACGCGGCAGGTAGACGTCGGCCTGCAGGTCTCCGGCGAACGTCTCGGTGACGTCGGGCTTCGCGCCGGGGTAGGCGATCTCGGTGAACATCTCCGCCCACTGGACGTCGGTCCCGGCCTCGTAGGCCGCCTTGGCCTGGAGCCCCGCCACGACCACCGCCCCGGCGGTGGCGACCGAGGTGACCACGGTCAGCGCGCGGCCCCACCGCCGCAGGCCCAGCCGCAGGGCCAGCAGCCCGAGCAGCAGGCCGGCCAGCCCGATGAGGGCGACGTGCAGCGGATACTGGCCGGTCAGGACCGCGCCGATGATGCCGGCCTTCGGGATCGCGGGGACGTAGCCGCCGAGGACGAGGGCCCCGGCCACGAAGGCGAGGAACGAGGCCACGAGGGCGATCAGGATTCTGAGCACGCCGAAGAGAACTCTTGTCATGAGGGGGTTCCTTAGAAGGTCATCCGGCCGGGGGTGACCAGGCCGGTCTCATAGGCGAAGACGGCCGCCTGGGTGCGGTCGCGCAGGTGGAGCTTGGACAGGATGCGGCCGACGTGGGACTTGACGGTCTGCTCGGCCACATGGATGGCGGCGGCGATCTCGGTGTTCGACAGACCTCGGGCGACCAGGATCAGCACCTCGGTCTCCCGTTCGGTCAGGCCGGCGATGCGCTCGGTGACGTCGGGCAGGGGAATTCCGCCCTGGCGGGCGAACTGGCTGATCAGCCGGCGGGTCACGGCCGGTGCGAGCAGCGCGTCGCCCGCCGCGACGACCCTGATCGCCTCGGCGAGCCGGTCGCCCGAGGCGTCCTTCAGCAGGAAGCCGCTGGCTCCGGCGCGGAGCGCCTCGTAGACGTATTCGTCGAGGTCGAACGTGGTGAGGATGAGCACCCGGGCCGGGAGGGTACGGGTGATCTCCCGGGTGGCCTCGATGCCGTTCATCTCGGGCATCCGGACGTCCATGACGATCACGTCGGGCTCCAGCCCGGCGGCCTTGACCACGGCGTCGGCGCCGTCGACGGCCGTGCCGACCACCTCGATCCCCGGCTGGACGCCGAGCAGGATGGAGAAGCCCTCCCTGACCATGGCCTGGTCGTCGGCGATGAGCACGCGGATGGTCATGGCGTCTCCATGAGGGGCAGCACGGCGCTGACGGCGTAGCCGCCGTCGCCGGTGGGTCCGGTGGTGAGGGTGCCGCCCAGCATGGCCGCGCGCTCCCGCATGCCCAGGATGCCGTGACCGGCTCCGGGCGTCGCCTTGGGCGCGTCGTGCGGACGGGTGTTCGTGACGCTGATCCGGAGTTCGCGGTCGTCGCGGACGACCCGCACCGTGACGGACGCGCCGGGCGCGTGCCGCATCGTGTTGGTCAGTGCCTCCTGCACGATCCGGTACGCGTTCAGCCCCACCCCGCGTGGGACGTCTCCCAGGTCACCGGTGGTTTCCAGGGTCGCCCCCGCGGCGAGCCGGTCGAGGTCTGCCAGCGACGGCTGCGGGCTGACGCCGGGTTCGGCCCGCAGCACGCCGAGCAGGCGGCGCAGCTCGCCGAGGCCCTCCAGCGCGGTCGAGCGGATCGTGGCGAACGCCTCGGCCAGTTCCGGCGGCGGGTCGGCGACCCGGTGGGGCCCCGCGTCGGCCTGGATCGAGATCACCGACATGTGGTGGGCGACCACGTCGTGGAGCTCCCGGGCGATCCGGGCCCGCTCTTCGAGGAGTGCCCGCCGCCCCCTTTCCTCGGCGAGCGCGGCCTGGGTCTCCCGGCGGCTGCGGATCAGCCACCCGGCCGCCCCGGCCCCCGCGACCGCGATCACGGCGACCGGGCCGCCGGACAGGACCGGCAGCATGCCGGCCGCGGTGAACAGGGCCGTCCTCCTGGCGTCGAGCCTGAGGGCCAGCAGGAGGACGATCCCGGCCTGGACGAGCCACCCGTACATCGCGTCGTTGAAGCCCGGCGGATGGGTCAGCTGAACCCAGACGAGCAGCACGCTCGACGCGGCCCAGGCCGGCACCGGCCACCACAGGGCGGTGACCAGCATCGCCGCGTGCACGACGGCCACGATCTGGGCGAACTGGTCGTCGCCCGTCATGGCCAGGAGCACGGCGGCCACGACGACCAGTGCGCGGAGAAGCGGTCCGAACCTCATGGCTCAAAGGTAGGAAGCCGGGCGGCTGGTCCGCGTCACTCTCAGGTAGGGGTCGCGAGCGTGATCCGGCAGGATGAACGGGTGGCAGCTGCGAAAGTCCTCGTCGTCGAGGACGACCCCGTGATCGGGGCCGAACTGGTCGAGGCTCTGGGCGTCAACGGCTATGTCCCCGTGCTGGCCGTCACCGGGCGGTCGGCCATCGAGCTGGCCCACGACGGAGCGCCCGACCTGGTGCTGCTCGACCTCGGGCTGCCCGACGTCGACGGCGTGGTGGTGTGCCGGAAACTGCGGCTGGCCGCGCCCGAGGCGGTGATCGTCGTGCTGACCGCCCGGACCGAGGAGCTCGACGTCGTGGTGGCCCTCGACGCCGGGGCCGACGATTACCTGACCAAGCCGTTCCGGCTGGCGGAGCTGATGGCCCGCCTGCGGGCCCACCTGCGGCGGCAGGCGGTCGTGTCGCCGGGGCGGGCGCTGTCGGTCGGCGGGCTGCGGCTCGACGTGGCGGCCCGGCGGGCCTACCTCGACGGGATCGAGCTGTCGCTGCGGCCCAAGGAGTTCGACCTGCTCGCGGTGCTGGCCGGGCAGCCGGGCGAGGTCGTCACGCGCGAGGAGCTGATGGACCGCGTCTGGGACGAGAACTGGTTCGGCTCGACCAAGACCCTCGACGTCCACGTGTTCGCGCTGCGCCGGAAGCTGGAGGAGCCCGGCGGCAGGGCGCCCCGGATCACGACGGTCCGGGGGCGCGGCTATCGGATGGAGGCCTGACGGCTAGCGGCTCGGCAGCAGGAGGCTGAAAGTCGGCGGGCGTTCGCGCCGCAGGATCAGCCGGCCGCCCTCCGCCTCGGCCAGTGAGCGGGCCAGGCCCAGGCCGATGCCGTGGCCGTCGCGCGGGATGCGGCCGAAGATGTCGCGGCCCTCGGGCACGCCGTCGCCCTCGTCGGAGACGTTCAGGGCGATGCCCGCGCCGACGTCGGTCACGGTCAGGGTGATCTCGCCCGCGCCGTGCCGGCGCGCGTTGTCGAGCAGGACGAGGAGAATCTGCCGGACCGCCGCCGTCGAGGCCGTCACCTCCGGGAGGTCGTCGTCGACCCGGATCGTCACTCCCTCCCAGTCGGCGCGGATCTCCGCGATCAGAACCGGCAGGTCGAGTGGGGCGTGGCCGGTGTCGCGCGAAAGGGTGACCAGGTCTTCGATGATGGTCTGCAGCCGTTCGGCCCGCGCCATGGCGCTGGCCACCTTCTCGGGCGAGGGCCGGTCGAGGGCCGACTCAAGGCCCAGCATCAGGCCGGTCACGCCCGTCCGGAGCTGGTGGGAGACCTCGCCGCTGAACGCCCGCTCCCGGGCCAGCACCTCTCCGAGCCGCCCGGCCGTGGCCGCGAGGGCCTCGCCCGCCTGGTCGACCTCCAGAACACCCGATTTGGGGGCCCGTACGGTGAAGTCGCCGTCGCCGAGGGCCTGCGCGGCGCCGGTGAGCCGTTCGAGGGGGATGGCCAGCCGCCGCGACAGGTAGATGGCCACGGCCGCCCCGACGCCCAGCGCGGCCAGCGCGAGGATCGCGATGAGCTGCCAGGCCTCGTACACCTCCTCGGTGACCTCCTCCGACGGGGTGGCCACCCTGACCACGCCCGTCCCCGACGGGATCGGGGCCGCCGCGACGTAGTCGGGGCCCTCCTCGCCCTGGTGGGGCAGGCCGTCGCGGATGGTGCGGGCGGCGAGGGGGGAGGTCGCCGGGCCGGCGCCCGCCGTGAGCCTGCCCTCCTGCGAGTAGAGGCCGATGACGATGTCCTCGTCGTCCTCGCGGGGCAGCACCGTGGGGTCGTCGCGGAGCGCGGTGGCGTGGCGGGAGGCGCTGCGGGCCAGTTCGGAGGCGGTCCGGTCGTGGTAGCGGTCGTTCGTCAGCACCGCGAGCGGCACCGCGAACAGCACGATCGCGAGGGCGGTCACCCCGAGGATCGCGGCGAGGGCGCGCTGCCGCAGCGGGGTCCCTTCGGGCGTCATGTCGGTATCGTCCCAGCTGGTGGGGAAAGTGAACGGAGGGTTAACCAAACCCTCATCGGCCGCTGACCAGGTCCTCCCTAGCGTGAAATGGTGATCAGGTTTGTCGTCGGGCTGCCCCTGCTGGTTCTCGTGACGGTGCTCGGGCTCGTCGCCGAGACCCCCGGCTGGACCGCCGCCGACTGGGCGGTGGGTCAGGTCGTCCACGACGCGAGAAACCCGTTCCTCACCGGGGTCGCCATGCTCTTGAACCTCGGGTTCGGCACCGAGGCGGGTGTGGTCTTCTCCCTGGTCATGGCCGTGTTCGCGCTGGTCGTGCGGACCCCCGAGGCGGTGCGGGCGCTCCTGGTGGTGCTCGCCGGGTGGGGGACCGGGGCGCTGCTCAAGATCGTGTTCGACCGGCCCCGGCCGCCGGCCGCCTTCTCGATGCTCGGCGACATGGGCGACACGAGTTTCCCGTCGGGGCACGTCTGCCTCACGGCCGCCGTCGCCGTCGCCGCCTGGGTGCTGACCGGGCGGCGCTGGGTCGTCGCGGTCGGCGCGGTGCTCGTGGTGGGGCAGATGCTGGCCCGCGTCTATCTCGGCGTCCACTACCCCACCGACGTGCTGGCGGCCGTGGTCGCGGTGGCGGCGTCGTCGATCATCGTGCTGCACGGCGGGCCGCCTCACCCCAGGGCGTCGCGCAGGGCGGCCCGCGAGGTTATCCCCAGCTTGGGGAAGATGCGGTAGAGGTGCGCGCTGACCGTGCGCGACGACAGGAAGAGGCGTTCGCCGATCTCCTTGTTGCTCAGCCCCGACGCCGCGAGCCGGGCGACCTCCAGCTGCTGCGCGGTCAGCCCGTGGGCCGCGTTCGGTTTCTGCGTCACCGCCACGCCGGTCGCCCGGAGCTCCTGCTCGGCGCGCTGCCGCCAGGCCGTGGCCCCGATCCCGGCGAACAGGTCGGCCGCCCGGCGCAGCTCGGGCCGGGCCTCACCGGGCTGGTGCCGCCGCCGCAGCAGCTCGCCGAGGGCCAGCCGCACCCGCGCGTGGTCGAACGGCCACCGCTCGGTCCGCGGCAGCGTCAGCGCGGCCCGGAACCGGCCCACCGCCTCGTCGTCGGACGCGACCAGCGCCTGGGCCGCCAGCACGTGCAGCCGCAGCCGGGGCGCCCGGTCGGTCAGCGCCTCGGCCGCCGCGACGTGCGCTCTGGCCTCCTCCACGCGCCCGGTCCGCACGGCCGACTCGACCAGCTCGAACACCGCCCAGGGGGCGTAGGCGACGAAGGGGTCGATCTCTCCCGGCCGGCTGACCGAGGTCCAGTGCGTGTACGCCGTCTCGTAGTCCCCGTGCGCCATCGCGGCCAGCGCCAGATTGCGGGCCGACAGCGACAGGTGCAGCGCGCAGCCGCGCGGGGCGGCCCAGTGGTCGACGGTGCGGTAAGGGTGTCCCAGAGGAGGTCAGCGCGCATCCTCGGATGTTCGCCACCTTCACCGCGCCGTCCTTCGGGCCGGTGCATGGCCGGCGTGAGCGCGACGGCAAGACGCTGCCGTGTCGCCCTCGGCGGGATGATCCGCCCTGCGTTCATGGGCGGTTGGAAGGTTGCCGGGTGCGTCATGGTGAGGATGACTCCCGGCTTGGGCAGCCCATCTGCGTCGACTGCTACGACTACTCAGGTGCGGTGCTGTGGAACGCTCATGCCGGTGAGCTGTGGCGGCGCTTCGCCCGTGACCTGCTCGCCGTGCTGGCTCGGCAACGCAAGGCGA
The DNA here is from genome assembly GCF_005233835.1 of Herbidospora galbida. Classification (GTDB taxonomy): domain Bacteria; phylum Actinomycetota; class Actinomycetes; order Streptosporangiales; family Streptosporangiaceae; genus Herbidospora; species Herbidospora galbida. The sequence continues at coordinate 180,907 of NZ_SZQA01000003.1, forward strand.
CTCGGGCAGACCTGCGGCGGCAGCTCCGCGTGTCCTACGCCAAGGTTGCCGAATACCAGACGCGGGGCCTCGTCCACTTCCATGCCGTGATCCGGCTCGACGGCCCGGAGGGTCCCGGCGATCCTTCGCCTTCCTGGGCGACCGTCCCCCTGCTGGAAGAGGCCATCCGGCGCACTGCCGAACAAGTGACCGTCACCGCCACGACCGGAGTGCGCGGGGACGACGGCCCCGGCTTCACCCTGCGGTGGGGTCGGCAACTGGATGTCCAGCCGGTCTACCTCGGCGCGGAACTGGGCGGGATGTCTGACGGCAAGGTAGCGGCCTACATCGCCAAGTACGTCACCAAAGGCGCTGAGTCGGCCGGGACCGTAGACCGGCCGGTGAAGCAGCCCATCCAGATCGAAGACCTGAGGGTGACCGAGCCGCCCGGAGGATGATCTACACCTGTTGGGCGTTGTCGATGATGCCGGGCTTCGATCACCTGCGGCTCAAGCAGTGGTCACACATGCTCGGCTGCCGGGGCCGCTTCTCGACCAAGTCACGCCACTACTCCGTCACCTTGGGCGCGCTGCGTCAGGTCCGGGCGGACTATCGCGCCGAGTTCGCCCGCGCTGCCTCGGGGCTGCTGGACGGCCGGGAGACGGTGACGGTGTCGCAGTGGCGCTATGTCGGGAGCGGGCTGAGTGAGGGTGAACACTTCTGGGCGGAGATCGCTCGGCAACAGGTGTCCACGGCCCGGCGCATCAAGCGGGAGAAGGACCGACAGGGCTCGTCAGGTTGAACGGCGGGAGCGGTGGGCCGGCAGATCACGTCGTCGCGCCGGTAGAGGTCCATGTTGCCCTCCGACATCAACACCAGCACCACCGCCCGCCCCGAGGCGACCACCTCGAACGCATCCTCCGCCGTATGCGCCTCCTGGAAGATCGCTGCCCGACCCTCGCACAGGTAGAAGTCACGCCCTGTACCCCTACCGGAGTTCCGGTCGCGGTCACCTGCGGATAGTCGAATCGGGAGCACGGGCAGGTGGTGTTGCGTTCGCCTTGTTCTCAACGTTGGGGCAGGTACTTGCCGAAGAAGCGCGGCCTTCACCATCACGAGTCGGAAATGCTCACCTAAGGGTGTGTTCAGGTCAATCCCGGATGTGTGTCCTCCGCGATCACCTCGACACTGAAGCATGCGCCTACTGCTCATACTCGCGCTCACCCTGGCCGCGGGCTGCTCCGCCGCGACGACCCCCATGTCCTTCCAGGCTTACCGATCTCTCCTCCAGGAACGCCTGGCCGCGATCGTCGAAGCCGGAGCGGTCGGCGTGCTCGCCGAAGTCCGCCATGAGGGCCGGACCTACCTGCTGTCCAGCGGAAAGGCAGAACTTGGCGGCCAGACTCCTCCGGTCGCGGACGGGCGGTTCCGTGCCTGGTCGATCACGAAGACCGTCACCGCGACCGGGGTGCTCAAGCTGGTCGCCGACGGGCGCCTCTCGCTGGAGGACACGGTGGAGACCCACCTGCCGGGACTCCTGCCGGACGGCGGCAAGGTCAAGGTGCGGCACCTGCTCAATCACACCAGCGGCATAGCCGACTACGTGGGCGACCTGCCCTCCACACCGCAGGAGCTGCGCGCGACGGATCCCGAGCCGCGCGATCTGGTGGCGAGCGTCGCACCCCGGGGGTTGGCATTCACGCCGGGCAGCGAGCACGCCTACTCCAACACCAATTACGCCATCCTCGGCTTGATCATCGAGAAGGTGACCAGCCAACCGTGGCGCACGTACCTGACTCGGCGAGTGATCACCTCGGCCGGGCTGGAACAGACCATTCTCCCGGGGCAGAACATCGCCATCCCCGGCCCGCACGCTCACCACTACGCGCCCCTCTCCGGCCGGCGGGAGCCGCAGGACGTCACAGAGCTGAACCCGGCCGAGGCGGGACCGGCAGGGGAGATGATCTCCACTGCGGCCGACATCAACACCTTCTACGCCGCGCTGCTGACCGGCCGCCTGCTCCCCGCCGAACTGCTGAAACAGATGCTGGAGGTCACTGATGACCGGCCCTACGGGCTGGGCGTCATCGGGACGAAGACCCCCTGCGCGGGGCTGAGGTACGGGCATACCGGCTCGTTCCCCGGCTACCGGACGCAGGCGTGGTCCTCGCGCCAGGCCACCACGCAGGTGAGTATGTCGCTGAACCTCGCCGACACCAATCAACTGGACGAACCGGTGGAGGAGTTCATCGAAGCCGCCTTCTGCCCCTGACATGAAAGCTACAGGCGCCGTCCCAGGTCGGCGACCTCCTGCCCGCCGCCCCGGGCTGGCAGGCCATCGCCGACGAAGTCCTCGACTGGGCGCTGAAGCACGCGAAGTGAGGCCGACGACGAAGGCCCGGTCCCGAGGCGGAACCGGGCCTTCGGTATGTCGTCCTAGAGCGGGTAGGGCCCGAAGCGCCCCCAGGCGACGAACGCCGTCAGCACCAGCAGGACGGCCGCCGGAACGGCCGCCGGCAGCTCGTTGCGGCGCACGTGGACGAGCACCGCGCCCGCCATGGCGACGGCCAGCCCGGTCGCCGCGATCGGGACGAGGATCGGCGCGATCCCGGTCACCCACGGCAGCACCAGCCCGAGCGCCCCCAGCCCTTCGACCGCGCCGATCGCCTTGACCTGCCCGGCCGAGAAGTCCTCGGTCCACGCGAGGCCCGACTTGGCCAGCTCCTCCTTGGGACGGCCGATCTTCATCGCGCCCGCGCCGAGGAAGGCGAGAGCGAGGAGGGCCGTGACGACCCAGAGGGCTATGTTCATGGTGCTTCCTTTGTGACTTGAAGATTCAACCGAAACCTAGCCCTCCATGACTTGAAGCGTCAAGTAAAGTGGGCCCCATGGACGACCAGCCGCAGTGGCTCACCGACGAGGAGATGGAGGCCTGGCTGGCCCTGGTCAGCCTGCTGATCAAGCTCCCCCAGGCGCTCGACGGCCAGCTCCAGCGCGACGCCGGGATCAGCCACTTCGAATACCAGGTCCTGGCCGGCCTCTCGATGAGCCCCGGCCGCACGATCCGGATGAGCGAACTGGCCCAGTTGTCCGACGGTTCGCTCTCGCGGCTCTCCCATGTCGTCAGCCGCCTGGAGAAGCGCGGCTGGGTCCGCCGCTGCACCGACCCGGGCGACGGCCGCTACACCCTGGCGATGCTGACCGACGAGGGCTGGGACAAGGTCGTCGAGACGGCCCCCGGCCACGTGGCGACCGTCCGCGAAGTCGTCATCAACCCGCTCACCAAGGCCCAGATCCGCCAACTACGCGACATCGGCCGCCGAATCACCGACGCCGCCGACCCAGGCGGCACCTGCCCCCGCTGATTGCGAGGCCGAGGTGCCGGGCATGCCGTATGCGCACCCGGGTCAGACGTGACGACCTGCCCGCCGGGTTCCCTGTCATACCAATCGTCACCAGTGACCCTTAAGGCCGGTGATGGCCCGGCATGCTCCGCTTCATGCGAAGGATCGTGCTCGCCTGTGTCCTGTTGCTCGCCATGTTCGTGGCGGTCCCGGCCCGCGCCGCCGCCCCGCCCGACGAGTGCCCGCCGGGTGAGATCGCGGGCATCACGTCGCTCGACGGCGGCTACTGGCTGGCCGGCCGCGACGGACGCGTGCACGCCTACGGCACCGCTAAGTTGTTCGGCTCCCCGGGCAAGCCGGCGGTCGCCATCGAGGCGACCGCGTCAGGGGAGGGCTACTGGCTCGCCGCCGCCGACGGCACTGTCTGGGCGTACGGCGACGCGAAGGTCGCCCGCACGACCACGCCCGCGCTGACCTCGCCGGTCGTCGGGTCGACGCGGACCGAGGCCGGCCTGTGGCTGACCACCGCCGACGGCACCGTGGTCGCCCCCGACGGCGCCCTCACCGCCCGCAAGCGCGCGGTCGTCGACATCGTGGCCACCGCGTCCGGGAAGGGCTACTGGCTCGTCGCCGCCGACGGCTCGGTCTGGGGATACGGGGACGCGGCGGCCGTACCGAAGAAGCCCGCCGACCTGAAGGCGCCCATCGTCTCCGCGACCTCGGTGGGCACCGGATTGGTCCTCGCCGGCGCCGACGGCGCGGTGTTCGCCCTGGCAGGGGCGGCGTTCCACGGCTCGGCGGCGCCCCTGCGGCTGGCCAAGCCGATCATCGGCGTCGCGGCGGCGACCGCCGACGGCTACACCCTCGCGGCGGGCGACGGCGCCGTCTTCACCTTCGGCACCGACGGCTTCATGGGCAACGCCGTCACGACGGCCGCCGACTGCGCCCCGCCCGAGCCCACCCCCGGCTCGGAGATCGTGAAGATCGCCACCGCGATCAAGGACGGCCAGGCCATGCAGGGCTGGCCCGGCGGCTTCGTCCCCTACGCGTGGGGCGGCGGCCACGGCTCGGCCCCCGGCCCGTCGTTCGGCACCTGCAACTGGTACACCGGCCCGCTCCCGTGCCGCGCCAACGTGACCTTCGGCGTCGACTGCTCGGGCTTCGCCCGGTGGGTCTACCACCTGGCCTACGGCCGCGACGTCCTGGGCGGCGAGAACACCAACGGCCAGCTCAGGAAGCTGACCAAGTCGGCGACGGGCCGCCCGGGAGACCTCGTCTTCTACGGCCGCAGCCCGTCGGACACCCGCCACGTGGCCGTCTTCATCGGCGACGGCAAGGTCATCAACGCCCTGCGCACCGGAACGGTGATCAGAGTCGACCCGATCGACGTGAGCAGAGACCGCCTGCCCGGCTTCTACCGCGTGGCGGCCTAACGGGGCACGAGCCGGATGGTCGTCTCCTTGGCCGGGGAGGCGACCATCGGGTCGACGTAGGCGGTGTCCTGGTCGCGATACTTCATCCGGTACGCCAGATCGATCCCGTCGTTGACCATCGAGTCGTCCTCCAGCACGAAGCTGACGTCCTTGCTGACGCCCCCCGCGGTGACGTGCCCCTCGCTCCGCTCACACGCGGCGCGGAACCACCGGCCGTCCTCACCCTTGTAGGAGCGGACGTAGAGGTCGTCGTCGTGCCGGACGACCCAGACGGTGACGGGCTTGACGTAGCTGCCGTCGGCACGCCGGGGCGAGATCTCGAGTTCCTCGGCCTCCCCGATGGCGGAGAGCTCGGCCTGAGTCCATGTCATGGACGTCATGCTCCGTCGCGGCGCCCGGCGAAGGCCGGAGGCTCGCCGGGTCAGCCCATCGTCTTCTGGCCGTCGAGGGTCTCGCGGATGATGTCGGCGTGGCCCGCGTGCTGGGCTATCTCGCCGATCAGGCCGGTGACGGCGTGGCGGAGGAAGCGGCGTTGCGCGGCGAGGGATTCGAGGAGGTCGGCGCGTTCCCGGTCTGTGGTCATGTCGGTCATCTTCCTCGGGTGGTCACGAGAATGCCGTCGTCGTCGCTGTAAATCGTGGCGCCCGGGTGGAACAGCACGCCGCCGAAGATGACGGCGACGTCGCGGGTGCCGAGGCCGTGCTTGTTGCTCCTGCGCGGGTTGCTGCCGAGGGCCTTGACGCCCAGGTCGACGGCCCCGAGGGCGACCACGTCGCGGACGGCGCCGCGGATGACGACGCCCGCCCAGCCGTTGGCGGCGGCGATGCCCGCGATCACGTCGCCCATCAGGGCGGCCTCCAGGGAGCCGCCGCCGTCGACGACGAGGGCGCGGCCGTCACCGGGTTCCTCCAGGATCGACCTGAGCAGCGCGTTGTCCTCGTGGCAGCGGAGCGTCGTGATCAGGCCGTGGAAGGCGCGGCGGGAGCCGTACTGACGGAACTGGAGGCTGCACGACTGCAGGGCCTCGCCATGCTCGTCGTAAAGATCGGCGGTGGACATGTGCATGATCCTCGCATGCCGTCACCCTTGGTGATCGTCCACTCACTAGGGTGCCGGTCCATGAGGTTCTTGCTTCGGGCTCTCGTGGCCCTCGTGGCCGTCGGCGGTGTGGCGTTGAGCGCGCCCGCCGCGCATGCCGACCCCGACGGGTCGCTGCTCGGCGGGCTGGTCGGGGCCGACCTCGGCACGGTGGTCGGGCTGGTGCCGAGCCTCGTCTGCGGCAACCGGCTGATCAACTACAACTCGCCGGTCGACAACTCGCCGACGCTCTGCGTGAACGGCGCCATCGCGAGCGGGAACTCGGTCGACAGCGGGAACTACAGCAACAAGGGGAACCCGGTGAACAGCGGGAACTTCTCCAACGCCAACGGGGCGACCGGCAGCAACAACTCGACCAGCAGCGGCAACCTCGCCAACGGACGCCAGAAGACCACGATCGGGGAGAGCCTCCGATGATGATCATCGCGACGCTGACCCTCGTCCCGGTCCTGATGAGCGGCGGCGGCCCGGGGCCGAGCGCGTCGGCCGGCATCACCAACGTCACCAAGGACCGCGGCGGCATCACCAACACCGGCAACAGTTACAACAGCGGCAATTACCGCAATCGCAAGAACGGTGTGAACAGCGGCAACTTCTCCAACGTGAACGGGTCGGCCAACAGCGTCAACGCCTCGGTCGCCTCGAACTTCGCCGACGGCCGGCAGAAGATCATCGTCATCGGCGGCAAGCGGAGACGCTAGAGCCGGACCGGCAGCGAGGTCAGGCGGTAGGTGCCCGGGTCGGGGGTGCGCAGGGTCGCCGGGTCGGCGGTCAGTTCCAGGTCGCGCTTGAGCAGTTCGGTCAGCGCGACCTGGGTCGTCACCCGGGCGATCGAGGCGCCGACGCAGAAGTGCGGGCCGTGCGCGAAGCCCAGGTGGGGGGCGCGTTCGCGGGTGACGTCGAGCTCCTCGGGGGCGTCGAACACCCTCGGGTCGCGGTTGCCGCCAACGAGTGCGCAGGTCACCGGGGTGCCGGCGGCGATCTCGACGCCGCACAGGTCCATGGGTTCCCGGGCGTAGCGGGGGATCGACAGCATCGTCGGGCCGCAGAACCGGGTCAGCTCCTCGACCGCTCTCGGCATCAGGCCGGGCCGCACGCGGAGCATGGCCAGCTGCTCGGGATGGGTGAGCAGGGCCAGCACCGCGTTGGCGATGAGGTTCGTGGGGGTCTGACCGGCGAGGACCAGGTGCCAGACCATGGTCACGAGCTCCTGGTCGGTCAGTTCCGAGGCCGTCAGGTCGGACAGCAGGTCGTCGCCCGGTTCGGCGCGCCGCCGGGCCACGGCCGCCTTCGCGCCGGCCATGATGCCCGGGATCGCCGCCGCGAAGCCGGGGCCGCCGGGCGTGTCGACGACCAGGCCGTAGGCGCGCCACTGGTCGCGGTCGTCGTCGGGGATGCCGACCAGGGCGCAGATGACGTCCATCGGCAGCGGGCGGGTGACGGCGGGAATGAGGTCGGTCTCGCCGTCGAGCGGGCCGAGCAGGCGGACGACGATCTCGGTGATCCGGGCGCGGAACGCCTCGGCCCGGCGCGGGGTGAAGGCCGGGGCGGCGGCCTTGCGCAGGCGGGCGTGCTCGGCGCCGTTCATCTCGCTCATGGTCCGCATGTACGGAAGACAGTCGTCGGGCACGTCCGGACGCATGAAGCTCTCCGACCGGATCTCCAGCCGCGGATCGGTCAGCGCCGCCCGGATGTCGTCGTAGCGGGTGACCACCATCCACTCGGGGGCGCCGGGCATCCGGAGGACGGCGACCGGGCCCGCCTCCCTGGCCTGGCCGTAGACGCCGAACGGGTCGCCCATGGTGGCGGCGAGGTCGATCTCGTACATGAGAACTCCGAACATTCAGATGATGAGAACATCTGGATGGCGACGCTATCCTGGGTGCTGTCGATCCGGCAAGGCGGAGGCGCGATGGCCCGGCTGTCCCGTGTGGAGCACCAGCGGCTCACCCGTGAGAAGGTGCTCGCCGCCGCGCGCGCCGAATTCCTCCTGTACGGCTTCCGCGACGCGAAGATCGACAACATCGCCGAGCGGGCCGAGCTCACCCGGGGCGCGGTCTACTCCAACTTCCCCGGCAAACGGGCGCTCTACTTCGCGGTCCTGGCCGCCGACCGTCCCGTCGTCACCGCCGCCCCCGCGACCACCCGGGCCGAGGCCCTCCACGAGTTCGCCCGCGCCTGGCTGGCGGGCGTGCCGATCAGCTCCGAACCCTGGCTGGGCCGCGACCTGCTGCCCGAGGTCATGGCCGACGAGGCCACCCGCAAACCGTTCGCCCAGCTCGTCAGGCTGAGCGCCATCCTGCTCGGCCTCACCCTCGAACGCCTCGACCCCGGCGCCGGACGGCAGGTCCGCATCGCCGAGCAGGCCCTCACGATCCTCCACGGCGCCGGTCAGTTCAGCGGCTTCGCCGACCTGTTCGACGTGGTCCGCGCCTGCGAGCACCTGGCCGCCCTCGACCTCGACGACTCCTGGCCGCCGCCCCACCTGGCCTTCGCGGCCGAGGTCGACGTGGTCGACGAACCGGCCGGCGACCTGCCCGACGGCGTCGTGGTCACCCTCGCGCCGCACCGCGTGTCGGCCGTCGAAGAGGCGATGAGGGCCACGTCGGACGACGTGACCCTCATCGTGGCGGCCGGCGACGAACTGGCGCTGCTGGCCGAGCTCGTCATCGGCGACACCCTGAACTGCCTGGCGCCCCTCCGGGCCGCGCCCCCGTTGCGGGTGCTCTACGGGCCGGAGGGCGGGCCTGCGACGGAGGCGGCCGTCCGGGTCGCGAACGGCCGCGTCGTGGCCAGGGCCGAGGGTTTCGGCGCCTGTCACGCCGTCGCGTCGACCTGACGTCGTCTGGCCAGCAGGCGGCGGGCCAATGGAGCCGCCAGGATCAGCGCCGACAGGATCAGCAGGACGGCCGCGATCGGGCTGGTCACCAGCACCGCCGGGTCGCCCGCGCCGATCGCGAGGGCACGTCTGAGCTGGATCTCGGCCATCGGGCCCAGGATCAGGCCGATGACCGCCGGGGCGAGCGGCAGGCCGAACCTGCGCATCGCGAAGCCGATCAGGCCCAGGACGTAGAGGACCACCAGGTCCACCCACGACGCGTTGAGCGCGTACACGCCCAGCGCCGCGAACAGCAGGATGCCCGCGTACAGGTAGGGCCGGGGGATGTGCAGCACCCTGGCCCACACGGGGGCCAGCGGCAGGTTCAGGACGAGCAGCATCGCGTTGCCCACGAACAGCGACGCGATCATGCCCCAGACCAGCGCGGGGTTGTGGTCGAAGAGCTGGGGGCCGGGCTGCAGGCCGTACTGCTGGAAGGCGGCGAGCAGGATGGCGGCCGTGGCCGACGTCGGCAGGCCCAGGGTCAGCAGCGGTACCAGGGTCCCGGCGGCGGAGGCGTTGTTGGCCGCCTCCGGCCCGGCCACGCCCTCGATCGCGCCCTCGCCGAACTCGCGTCCCTTGGCCAGACGCTTCTCCACCGAGTACGACAGGAACGTCGGGATCTCGGCCCCGCCGCCCGGCAGGGCGCCGAAGGGGAAGCCCAGCGCGGTGCCCCGGAGCCACGGCTTCCACGACCTGGCCCAGTCGGAGCGGCCCATGAACGCGCGGCCCACCGGGATCACCTCGGGGTGGCCGTGGCGGAGCCGGGAGGCGACGTACAGGACCTCGCCCAGGGCGAAGAGGCCCACGGCCACCACGACGACGTCGATGCCGTCGAGCAGTTGCGGGATGCCCAGGGTGAGGCGGGCCTGGCCGGTCTGCTGGTCGATGCCGATCAGGCCGATGACCAGGCCGATCCCCAGCGACGCCAGGCCTCGCACGACCGACCGCGACAGCACCGACGACACGGCCGTGAAGGCCAGGATCGCCAGCGCGAAGTAGTCCTCGGGACCGAAGGAGATGGCGAAGTCGACCACGAAGGGGGCCGCCACGACCAGGAGGCCGGTGGCGATCGTACCGGCGACGAAGGAACCGATCGCGGCCGTGGCCAGCGCCTGCGCGGCGCGGCCCCGGCGGGCCATCTTGTTGCCCTCCAAAGCCGTGATCATGGACGAGCTCTCGCCCGGCGTGTTCAGCAGGATGGACGTGGTCGAGCCGCCGTACATGCCGCCGTAGTAGATCCCCGCGAACATGATGAACGCGCTGGCCGGGGGCACGTTGAAGGTGATCGGCAGCAGCAGCGCCACGGTCATCGCCGGGCCGATGCCGGGCAGGACGCCCACGAGGGTGCCGAGGGTGACGCCGACGAGGGCGTACAGCAGGTTGACCGGCGTGAGCGCGGTGGCGAAGCCGTCGAAGAGGAGCTGAAGGGAGTCCATGTCAGATCAGCCCCTCCAGCGGCCCGCCGGGCAGCGTCACGCCGAGGCCCTTCACGAAGGCCAGGTAGGACGCCACGGCCAGCACGATCGCCAGCGCCCCGGCCCGCAGCCGGTTCTCGGCCCCGAGCACCCACGACACCCCGAAGAACAGCAGCGCGCCCGCGATGATCCAGCCCAGCAGGTCGACCGACACGGCGAACGCCAGGAAGATCACGCTGATCAGGGCGACCGACTTCTTGTCGGAGGTCGCCGACGGGTCGACGTCCTCGCTCTCCTCCGGGTCCCCCTGACCGCCGCGCAGCACGTCGACCACGTAGAACACGCCGGTCGCGATCATGGCGGAGCCGACGATGATCGGGAAGAACCGCGGTCCCAGCCCGAGCGTCGAGGCCGCCGCCGTCACGTCGGCGGTGCCGACGATGACGAACACGCCGAGGGCCAGCACGGCCCCCGCGAGCAGCAGTTCCGGGTTCTTCCACCGCATCAGGACACGAGCCCCATCTCGGCGATGATGCCCTTCACCCGGGTCTCCTCCGACTTCACGTAGTCGGCGAACGACTGGCCGGTCTCGAAGACGTCGATCCAGCCGTTCTTGGCGACCGCGTCCTTCCACGCCGCCGAGTCGTGCATCTTGGTCACCAGGTCGATGAGCGACTTCTTGGCGGCGTCGTCGAGCCCGCCCGGAGCCACGAACCCACGCCAGTTGGCGAGTTCGACGTCGAGCCCGCCCTCCTTCAGCGTCGGCGCGTCGATGCTGTCCAGACGCGCGGGAGACGAGACGCCCAGGGCGCGCAGCTTGCCCGACTTCACGTGCTCGGCGAACTCGCCGATGCCGGAGATGCCGATCGCGACCTTGCCGCCGAGCAGCGAGTTCAGCGCCTCACCGCCGCCCGAGTGGGCGATGTAGTTGACCAGCTTCGGGTCGACCCCGGCCGCCTTGGCCATCAGCCCGGCCAGGATGTGGTCGGTGCCGCCGGCCGAACCGCCGGCCACGGCGACCTTGGCGGGGTCGGTCTTCCAGGCGGTGGCCAGGTCCTGCAGGTTCTGGAAGGGCGAGTTCGCCGGGACGACGACGATCTCGTACTCCTCGGTCAGCTTGGCGATCGGCGTCGTCTCGGCCAGCGTGACCTGGGACTTGTTCTGCTCGATGGCGCCCACCATGACCAGGCCCATCGTCATGAGCAGGTTGCCGTTGCCCTTCTCCCCGACGAGCTGGGTGAGGCCGATCGTGCCACCGGCGCCGGGCACGTTGTAGACCTCGACCTTGAGGTTCGGGTCGGCCGACTTGAACGCCTGCTCGGCGGTCCTGGACGTGGTGTCCCACCCGCCGCCGGGCGCGGCCGGCGCCATGATCTTGAGGGCCGAGGTGCCGCCGCCGGACGACGGGGACCCGCATGCCGCGACGGCGGCCAGCAGAGCCGCCGCCAATATCAGAGTTCGTCGCATCGCCGACTCCCACACTGGTTACCTGAACGTGGTGAGGATGCTGAGCGAACCCGCACGATCCGTCGATCCTTTATGTGATTGACGTCATATAGGTCGTATTGGTCACGACCCGTCTTTCGGCCCGGCTCTTATAGTGAACGCGTGAAACGGCTGCTCAACGCCTTCATAAGGGCAGATTCACAGCGCGAGCCACGGCCGGCCTTCGGCCGTCCGCGTCTCGCCTCGTTGGGCACCCAGCTCTTCGTCCTCCAAATGGTGATCGTGCTTCTCACGGTCGTCGGCACCGCGACCGTCTGGGTCGGTCACACCCGCCGCCAGCTCAACGAGCAGCACGAGCAGCGGGCCCTCGCCATCGCCGAGTCGGTCGCCGGCCTGCCCGGAGTCCGGGAGGCCTTCGACGACCCCCATCCGGAGCAGACGCTGCAGCCGATCGCGCTGAGCGTCCAGAAGGCCACCGGCGCCGACTACGTCGTCATCGCCAACCGCGACGAGATCCGCTACGCCCACCCGAACGCCGCCCTGATCGGCCAGAAGCTGTCGACCGACGGCACCGAGGTGATGACGACGGGCGTGGAGTGGACCGGCGTCCAGACCGGCACCCTCGGCACCTCGGTCCGCGGCAAGGCCCCCATCTTCGGCCTGAACGGCGAGGTCATCGGCCTGGCCAGCGTCGGGATACTGGAGCAGACGGTGGCCGCCGAACTGAGCGGAGCCCTCCCGCCGCTGATCTGGACCGCGTTCGGCGTGCTGGTGCTGGGATCGGCGGCGGCAGCCTTCATCACCCGCCGGGTCCGCCGCCAGACCTTCGGCCTGGAGCCCAAAGAGATCGCGGCCCTGCTCGAACAGCGCGAAGGCGTCCTGCACGGTGTGAAGGAGGGCGTCGTCGCCCTCGACCTCGACGGCCGGATGACCCTGATCAACGACGCCGCCCACGAGCTCCTCGGCGACGTGGGCGACTCCCTCGACGACCTGCCCTCGAACGACCGCCTCCGCGACGTCATGGCGGGCGACGACGTCGGCGACGACCGGATCGTGCTCCGGCACGGCCGCACCCTCGTGCTGAACCGCACCCCGGTCGAGGTCCGGGGCCAGCATCGCGGCTGGGTGGTCACCCTGCGCGACCGCACCGAGCTGATCCGCCTCTCCCACCAGCTGGACGAGGCCACCAACACCACCGACATGCTGCGGGCCCAGGCCCACGAGTTCGCCAACCGGATGCACACCGTGGTCGGCCTACTGGAGCTGGGCGAGCAGGAGATGGCCGTCCGCTACATCACCGAATCGGCCGGCGGTCAGTACGCCGCCGACCTCCGCGAACAGGTGAAGGACCCGACGCTGGCGGCCCTGCTGCTGGCCAAGTCGGCCCAGGCGGCCGAACGCGGCGCGGCCCTGCGTCTGGCCGCCGACGCCCGCGTCGAGGAGGGCGCCCTGGGCGACCCCCACGACGCCGTCCTCGTCGTCGGCAACCTGGTCGCCAACGCCCTCGACGCCCTCGACGGCCGGGGCGGGACGGTGGAGGTCTGCGTCCGCACCTCGGACGAGGGCCTGCACGTGCGGGTCAGCGACGACGGCCCCGGCATAGCGGCCGACCTGGCCGAAGAGGTGTTCCGGGAGGGCTTCACCACCAAGGCCGCCCAGTCGGGCCCGCGCGGCCTGGGCCTGGCGCTGACCCGGCAGGCATGCCTACGACGCGGCGGCTGGGTAAAGGTGCACAACGAGCGCGGCGCCGTCTTCACCGCGCTGCTGCCGAGGCGGTCAGGATGATCAAGGTTCTCGTCGTCGACGACGACTTCATGGTGGCCCGCATCCACGTGGGATACGTCGGGCGGGTCCCCGGCTTCACCGTCGTCGGCACCGCCCACGGCGGCCGTTCGGCCATAGCGGCGGTGGAGGACCTGCGCCCCGACCTGGTCCTGCTCGACGTGTACATGGCCGACATGTCGGGTCTGGACGTCCTGCACCACCTGCGCGGCCTCGCCCACCCCGTCGACATCCTGATGATCACCGCTGCCAACGACATGGACACGGTCCGGGCCGCGTTGCGGGCCGGCGTGGTGAACTACCTGGTCAAACCCTTCACGGCAGCCGAACTGACCGAACGCCTCGACCAGTACGCCCAGTCCCGCCGACGCCTGGCCGTGGCCGGCCCGGCCGTCCAGGAGGACATCGACCGCCTCTTCGGCGGGACGAACCGGGGCGCCGCGCTACCCAAGGGCCTGTCGACGGCCACGTGCGCCCTGGTGGCCGACGCGCTGCGCACCAACGGCGGAGACCTGTCTGCGGCGGAGACGGCGGCGGCGACGGGGCTGTCGCGGGTGAGCGCGCGGCGGTACCTGGAGTATCTGTGCGCGACGGGGCAGGCCGAACTCCGGCCGAGGTACGGAACGGCGGGCCGCCCGGAACACCGCTACCGCTGGGCGGTTTAGCCGCTTTATTCAGACTCATGTAAGAAAAAGCTGTGGGCGATGTCCCAATTTATCTGCTCGTTCTCTTGGCCCATGGGAACCGCCTGGTAGGTCTCCGCGAGGAACTCACCCACTAGGGCGCGTGACGTACAGAACAACAGCTCGTTGCCGTCGGGAATTCGTATGCGAATAATGGTCCATTCACGATCTTCGGAGGGCCCTACCAGGACATGACCCGATTCCGTTGGTGCATTAAGCCCCGCCGAGAGGGTGGAGCGGGTCATGTCGATCTGCAGGGAATGGCCAGGGATGTCGACGGATACGAAGAAAGGGTCAGTTGGCCTGTACCTCACAAAGGAGGCTACTGAGTTCTCGTACTGCGTACCGTAATATAACGTCAAGCAGTGAACGACTGCATTATTCATGGAAGCTTCACTTGGCCTTTCGCCGGACATGAAATGCGACCTCTCGTGTCACCTCAACTACCACTCCAGGAGCGGCTTGACGGCTTCCCACACCTCGCCTGCGCCCTGTACAAATCCCTGCTCGAAGGCGTCGTACATGGCCGTTTTCTCTTCTTCGCTCACGTCGTCTTCGTAGTCCACGCTCGAACCTGGAGAATAGGCTTCAGCGATCAGGTCAATGATGTTGGAGTGATCGCTCCAGTATTTGTCGGTGATTGCCCGGAGTTCCTCGATTGAAGCATTTCGTTTGGCCCAGGCAATGCCGGCGTCACGTCCTGTGGCATATTGCATCTGCATGATCTTTGTGATGCCGCCCTGAAGTCGTGCTGCCACCGCTGCGATGTCGCTCATGACTTTCTCCTGTAGCTGCGCTCGCTCGACGGCTACCTGAAAGGCGGCCTGGGCGACTTCGGAGATGGAGATCTCGTACTGCTTTATTTGCTCGGCCAAGGCGTCGGGGAGGTAGATGGACGTGCGCACCCTGAGTCCTCTGTGTTGTGGTACCTATGTGGTACCTGCACCATATGCCACATGTGTACCACAACTGGAGTCCCTGCGCATCAGCTGTCGCGGGGTGGCTAACCGACTACGCGCCGCGCGGTTGGCTGTACGAACCAGACATCACGACCTCGGAAATAGCTCGCGTTCGCGCTGAATCGGTCGTTACCCTGCTCTCGTAGCCGAGAGGGGGAGATCATGCGCCACGCCACGCGTGCCGTCGTCCCTCCCTTCGGTCATGAGGTGATCCGCGTGTCTTCCGGTGCCCGGCTTCGGCTGCGCGCCCGATTCCGGTTGTCCGCCTTCTCGTAGAAGGCTTCATCGCGCCGTCCTTTCCGGATTCACCTCTCGAAAGAGAAACGGCCATGACTCTCCGTAACATCGGCATCCTCGCCCACGTAGACGCCGGCAAGACCACCGTCACCGAGCGGATCCTGTTCGCGACCGGGGCGACTACAAGCAGGGTGAAGTGCACCATGGCACCACCGTCACGGATTTCGACCCGCAGGAGCGGGACCGCGGGATCACGATCTTCGCGGCGGCGGTGACCTGTCACTGGCAGGGCGCGCAGATCAACCTGATCGACACTCCCGGGCACGTCGACTTCTCCGACGAGGTCGAGCGGTCGTTGCGGGTGCTCGACGGGGCGGTCGCGGTGTTCGACGCGGTGGCGGGCGTCGAGCCGCAGAGCGAGGCGGTCTGGCGGCGGGCCGATCGGTATGGCGTGCCGCGGATCGTGTTCGTCAACAAGATGGACCGGCCCGGGGCCGATCTCGACGCGACCGTCGAGGCGATCCGGCGGCGGCTGCATCCGGTGCCGCTCGTTCTCGGGCACCCTGACCTGGTCGAACAGGTCGCGGAGCGACATCCGGACGTCTTAGAGGAATACCCGCGCGTCTCCCCTGCGACCCTGCGGAGGGCGTTGCGCGAGCTGACCCTCTCGGGCGAGGCGGTCGTCGTGCTGAGCGGGTCGGCCTACCGCAACCAGGGCATCGAGGCGCTGCTCGACGCCGTGGTGGCCTACCTGCCGGAGCCGCGCGTCGAGGACCGGCCCTTCTCGGGGCTGGTGTTCAAGGTGGCCGAGCGGACCGCGTTCGTGCGGGTCTACTCGGGCACGCTGCGCAAGGGCGACACCGTCCTCGACACGACGACCGGGAAGACCGAGCGGGTGTCGCGGATCCTGCGGATCCAGGCCGACCGGCACACCGAGATCGACCGTGCCGAGGCGGGCGACATCGTGGCCGTCGTCGGGCCCAAGTCCGTGCGGACGGGCGCGACGCTGGCCGACCCGGCCGCGCCGCTCGTGCTGGAGCCTCCGTCGACGACCGAACCGGTCGTGTCGGTCGCGGTCGAGGCCGCGACCGGGGCCGAGCACCAGCGGCTCGCCGTCGCGCTGGCCCGCCTGGCCGCCGAAGACCCATCCATTCGTGTACGAACCGACCCGGAGACCGGCCAGACCATCCTGTCCGGCCTGGGAGAACTCCACCTGGAGGTGGCCGTGGAGAAGATCCGCCGCGACCGCGGCCTCGCCATCCGCGTCGGCGCCCCGCAGGTCGCCCTGCGGGAGACCGTCGTGACGGGCGTGACCGGCGTCCTCTACCGGCACGTCAAACAGGACGGCGGCGCGGGCCAGTACGCCCACGTCCGCCTCGACGTCGAACCCTCCGCCGAGCCGTTCGCTTTCGCGAGCACGGTCGTCGGAGGCCGGGTGCCGAAGGAGTACGTGAAGGCGGTCGAACAGGGTTGCCGCGACGCCCTGGCCGAAGGCCCCCTCGGCGGGCACCCGGTCATGGGCCTGCGGGTGACCCTGACCGACGGCGCGACCCACGTGAAGGACTCCTCGGAACTGGCCTTTCGCACGGCCGGCCGCCTCGCCCTGCGCGAGGCGCTGCGCTCGTGCGAGATGGCGGTCCTGGAACCCGTCACCGAGGTGACCGTGACGGTCCCCGACGATTTGGCGGGCGGCGTGCTCGGCGACCTGGCCGCGAGAAAGGGCCAGGTCTCCGGGACGGAAGCCAGACCGGGCACGGTCGTCATCACGGCGACGGTCCCGCTGGCCGAGGTCTTCGGCTACGCGACCCGGCTCCGCAGCCGCACCCAGGGCCGAGGAGCCTTCACGACGAGACCGGCGGGATATGCGATGGCGGCTCGCTGATCGGTTCCATGAGGCGCCGGGCCGCACCGCTTGACTCCGCCGCCTCGCGACGCTGGTGGCCACAGTCGACGACGACGCCGTCGGTTGTGGTCACCTCCGCCCAGGGGTCACCGTGCTCGACCCAGACGGCTATGTGGTTGATCCCGTCCGGCTCCGTCTCGTAGACGACGCTGAAGTCGACTTCGTCGCCCGAATAGTCGCTGCGGAACCGGAAGGTCTCGCGGGGTCTCATCCAGCGGTCCTCACCCAGCGGCTCAAGCCAGCAGGCGACCCAGTCGTCGGAGTGGTTGATCACGTTAATGACGGCCATTTCGCATTTCTACCGGAAGCAGGAAGATCGCGGTGATCAGCAGGAGGACCGCGAGGACCGGGGCGAACGGGCGGCTGACGACCAGCAGCATGGCCGTCGCCGCCGCGCCGATCGCCAGTGCGCCGATCTGCCGGAGGGCCGTCACGAACGTGTCCCTCCGGCCGGTCGCCAGGTCGTGGAGGGAGGTGGTCAGCACGCCGGTCATGTACGTCGTGTTCGGGTGCAGCCCCAGCATCATCGCGCTCTGGCCGCCCATCGCGATGCCCGCCAAAGCCAGCAGGACCAGCTGTCCCGACAGGTCGGGGCGGGTGCCGGTGCCGATCCAGCCGACGGCCACGACGACGAGGAGGACCAACTCGGCGATCAGGCCCAGGGTGCGTCTCGAACGGAAGGTCACCGCCCAGGCGTAGGCGCCGGCGCCGAAGCCGGCCACCGCCGTCAGGGCGGCGATCCACTTGCCGGAGGCGGCCGTCACCACGTTGCCCGTGATGATGCCGGCGAAGGCGCCGCCGAGTTCCTTGAAGGTCAAGAGGTCGACCGCGCCGGCGCAGCAGGCCAGCGCGGTCGTACCCCACATGATCCGCATGTCAGGGGACGTACCCCCTAACGGCCCTGCAGCGCCTTCACGTTGTCGCCGAAGGTCCAGCTGCGGGAGCCGTCCCAGTTGATCGACCAGGTCATCAGGCCCTTGAGCTGGCCGTTGAAGCTGTTCCACGCCTGCGACACCAGCGCCGGCGACATGTGGCCGCCGCCTGCGCCGACCTGGGCGGGCAGGCCGGGGACCTGCTTGTCATAGGGCACCCGGATCGTCACGCCCTGGATCACCAGGCCGTTGTTGAGGCAGGTCGTCTGGGCGACGAAGCCCTGGACCGTCCCGGCCGAGTAGGAGTCACCGGAGCAGCCGTACATCGACCCGTTGTAGTACTGCTGGTTGAGCCACCACAGCCGCCCGTTGTCGGCGTACTTCTTGATGATCGGCAGGTACGCGCCCCAGATCGAGCCGTAGACCACGCTGCCGCCGGTCACGTAGGCGGTCTCCGGGGCCATGGTCAGGCCGAAGTTCGACGGCATCTGCGCCAGCACGCCGTCGATGATCCGGATCAGGTTGGCCTGCGACGTCGACAGCTGGTTGATGTTGCCGCTGCCGGTCAGGCCGGTCTCGATGTCGATGTCGATGCCGTCGAAGTTGTACCGCTTGAGGATCGGCACGATCGTCGCGACGAACCGGTCGGCCACCGTGGCCGACGACAGGTCGATGCCCGCCGTGGCCCCGCCGATCGACATCAGGATCGTCGCGCCCGCCGCCTTGGCGGCGCACATCTCGGCCGGGGTGGCGACCTTGACGGTCGCGTCCATGCCGTCCTCCCACAGGACCGTCCCGTCGGACCGGATCACCGGGAAGGCGGCGTTGATGACGTTGTAGCCGTGCTGCCTGATGCGGGTGTCGGTGATCGGGATCCAGCCGAGCGGGGGGTGGACGCCGTTGACCGCGCCGTCCCAGTTCTCCCAGTAGCCCTGGAGGACCTTCCCGGCGGGCTTGCCCTTGACCGCGCAGGTCGGGCCGTTCGTGGGGGTCACCGTCGGCGTCGGCGACGGGCTCGCCGTCGGGGTGGGCGACGGCGAGGGAGAGGGTGACGGGCTCGGGGAGGGGCTGGGATTGGTGCCTCCCGGGCCGTCGAAGCCGATGTCGTCGGCGTAGTAGGTGCCCTGGCCGTACCAGCCGTGGAGGTAGACCTGCGCGGAGGTCTGCCCGGCGGCGGTGGTGAAGTTCAGGGTCAGCAGCCGCCAGTCGGCCGACGACGTCCATACCGAGCTGCCGCCCTGCACGCCCAGGTAGACGTAGTTGCCCCGGACCCACGCCGTCAGCACGTAGGCCGTGCTCGGGCGCACCGACACGTTCTGGCTGCACCGGGCGTTGTCGGAGGCGCTGGCCGCACCGGCGAGCGCTCTGGTTCCGGTACGAACAGGCGAGGCCACCGCCGACCCGAGGCCTCCCGTACACGTCCAGGGAGAGAGCGATCCCGATTCGAGCCCGGGGTTGGCGAGCAGGTTGGCCGCGTTGGCCTGCGAGGGGATGAGGAGCGCGGCCACCAGGGCCACTGCTGAGAACACAGCACGTTTCACGAGGAAACCCTTCTGTCGCCCGGGCAGCGCAGATCACCGGGGGTGGGGTGCGGGCCACGGTGACTGGGGCTCGCGAGCAACAGCAGTCGAATTATCCGACGATGATCGCGAAACGTCCATAGGGGGATTCGCCGGTCAGAGGTAGCCGCCTTCGATGAGGCTGCGGCCCGTGTCGGCGATGACGTCCTCGGTCGGGCGGGGGTTCCAGCCGAGTACCGACCGGGCCTTGGCGTTCGACAGGTGCCTGATCCGGCCCACGTTCCTGGCCAGTTCCGCCATCCGGTCGTCGGTCTCGGCCAGTTCCCTGACCACCTCGTCGGGGAGGAGGTCGGTGGGGGTCGTCGCGCCGAGGCGCTCCCGCAGGACCTGGGCGATGTAGGCCATCGACACCGCGTCGCCCGACGCCCCGATGAACCGCTCCCCGGCCGCCTTCAGCGAGGTCATCGCGCGGAGGTGGAGGTCGGCCGCGTCCCGTACGTCGACCATCCCGAACCACATGTTCGGGATGGCCCGCATGCTGCCGTCGAGCAGCCCGGCCAGGATCCTGATCGAGCTGGCGTAGCGGGGCCCGACGACGGGACCGAAGATCCCGGTCGGGTTGACCACCGCGAGCTCCATGGCCCCCCGGTCGAACGCCCAGGCGGCCTGCTCGGCGATCACCTTCGACTTCGGGTAGGCCGCGATGTCGGCGTCGGGCCGGGTCCAGTCGTCCTCGGTGAAGGGCCGGTCGGTCTCCGGGTGCCCGTAGCCGATGGCGGCGAACGAGGAGGTCACGACCGTCCGCCGGACCCCCGCGTCGCGGGCCGCGCGCAGCACGCGCAGGGTGCCGTCACGGGCTGGAATGATCACCTCGTCCTCGTGGACGGGCTGGGCCGCCGGCAGAGGGGAGGCCACGTGCAGGACGTAGTCGCACCCCGCCACGGCCTCGTCCCACCCCTCGTCGGAGGTGAGGTCGGCGACGACCGAGGGCACGCCGTCGACGGGGGTGTGCCGGACGGTGGTGCGGACGTCGTAGCCGGCCTCTTGTGCGGCGGCGATGACACGGGTGGCGAGGAAGCCCGTCCCGCCGGTGATCAGAACTGTCTCCATGCCAATGACGATACGATAGAAAACGGACAGTCGACAACGCGTTTTCGATAAGGAGCCCTCATGCGCAGCCGCCTCACCGAGGAGCGCGAACGCGAACTGCTCGACATCGCCCTGGCCCTCGTCCGCGAGAGGGGCTACGACGAGGTGACCATCGACGACATCGCGAAAGCCGCCCGCGCGAGCACGGCGACGCTCTACCGGCGGTGGGGCGGGAAGGCGAAGATGGTCATCACCGCGGTGAAGGTGAGCAAGCCCGCCCGCCCCGAAGAGATCGACACCGGCACCCTGCGGGGCGACCTGCTGGAGGCGACCGGACGGGGAAGCGTGCCGCGGCCTCTCACAGGGCTGGCCCAGGCCGTTCTGGTCGACGAAGAGCTGCGGGCCGCCTTCCACGAGCTGATGATCGAGCCGGAGCTGGCGGTGCTGCGCCGGGCGCTGGAGCGGCACGTCGCGGCGGGCGAGATCGATCCGGACAACCCGATCCTCGACATGGTCGACCGGCTGCTCATCGGCCCGCTGGTGGCGGAGGCGCTATGGCTCGGCGACACGCCGGGCCTGGCCGAGCGGCTGGTCGACGAGGTGGTGGTGCCGCTGCTGACCCGAAAGGGCTGAGTTTGCCTTTGCCGGCATTCCCTGGACGTCCCGCGACGGCCGCGTGGGACGTGGTCTGCCTGCCCGTAGGTAATGTGACCTATGGGTTGATGTCCTGACCAGGGAGGGGAACATCCATGGTGGACAAGTGGGAAGTCAAGCGCGGTCTGGCCGACGCGATCAACGACCACGATGTGCCCCGGATGCTCGATATTTTCAGCGAAGACGCCACCTACGTCTCGCCTGTAGGAGTGGCAGAGGGATCAGAACAGATCGTGTGGCTCTTCGAGCAGTTCTTCAGGGGATTTCCGGACCTTTACCTCGCGGTCTGGTATGAGGCGACCAGCACCGACAATCCCCTGGTGGTCGAGTGGACGGCGGTCGGCACGCACACCGGGCCGTTCCTGTTGCCCGACGGACGGGACCTCGAACCGACGGGTCGCCGCATCACTCTGCGCGGCACCTGCGCCTCGTTCGTCGACGACGACGGAAAGATCGGCACGCACCGGGAGTACTTCGACCAGCTGGAGCTCTACTCGCAGCTCGGCCTGCACCTGGAGATGGGCGAGTCCGCCGTCGCGTGAATCTCAGGCCGGCGACTTGAGACCGGTCGCCGTGATCGGGACCAGCACCTTCTTGCCCTCCAGGCGTTCCGCCAGGTTCGTCAGCCCTGCCAGCGCGATGGCCGACGTGGGTTCGGTGTAGACGCCGGCGAGGCGAAAGCGCGCGTGGGCCGCCCACAGGGCGTCGTCGTCGAGGGCGAGAACGTCGGTCGCGTGCGCGATGACGGCCCGGCCCCGGGGCGGGTGGGCGATCTTGATGCCCTCCGCCGCCGTGTCGCCCACGACGACCTCGACCGGCTCGCGCCCATCGGCCAGCAGCGGCGCGCAGGCCGTCGACTGGATCGCGTAGATCTCCGGCACCCGGTCGGTCAGCCCCGCCGCCCGCAGGTCGGCGAAGCCGTGGGCGATGCCGAGCATCAGCGTCCCGGCCCCGACCGGCAGCACGACCGCGTCGGGCACCCCCATCCGCTCCCAGGCCTCGAACGCGAACGTCCTGGTCCCGACGATGAACATCGGGTGCCAGGCGTGGGAGGCGTAGACGTCTCCGGTGACGCGGGCGTGATCGACGGCCGCGTCGGCCACCGCCTGGCGGGTGCCGGGAACGGCGTGCAGCTCGGCACCGTAGGCGGCGATCTGCCGCAGCTTGCCCGGCGAGGCCGAAGCGGGCGCGAAGACGTGACACTTCAACCCGGCCCGCGCACTGTACGCCGCCAGCGCCGCCCCCGCGTTCCCGGAGGAGTCGATCACGACCGACGACGCGCCGTGGGCCTTCAACCACGACACCAGCACGGCGGTGCCCCGGTCCTTGAACGACCCCGTCGGCAGCGCGCCCTCCAGCTTGAGGGTCAGGTCGAGCCCGTCCCATGGCATCCGGACCAGCGGCGTGACCGGCTCGCCGAGCGAGATCCCGTCGACGGCCGGCAGCCAGTCGCGGTAGCGCCACACGCCCTCCCCGGAGGGCGATCCTTCGAGCGGGATCGGCGGCACGTCCAGCGCGCCCCCGCACGAGGGGCAGGCCCAGGCGAGGGGATCGGCGACCACGTCACACGAGGAGCAGCGCAGGTCCATCGCATCAACGTACATAAAACGGACCAGCCGTGAGCCCTCGGCCCACGGCTGGTCCTGCTTTCCGAAGGGTCAGTTGATGATGAACTGGGTGCCCGGCTGGCGGACGATGTCCCCATCGGCCGAGTTGGTGATGGTCACGTTCGTGAGGGTCGCCGAGCCGCGCGCCCCGGACATCGCCAGGATGCCCGCGCCGTTGTTGGACTTGTCGATCTTCACGTTGGTGATCTGGGCGGTGACCTCGCCGCCGCCCGTCTTGAACTGGATGCCGTCGTAGGTCGAGTCGACGATGTCGGTGTCCCGGATGGTCACGCCCGGGATGCCGGCGCCCTGCGCGAACAGGGTGATCGCGCCGAACTCCTGGTCTTCGTTCCAGAACGCCCCGCCGGTCCGGTAGAGGCCGTTGTTGGCGATCAGCGTCGTCCCGGTGAAGGGGATCGGGTCGTGGTCGGTCGCCAGCATGATGCCGGGGTAGTTCGCGGTGTCGTAGATCAGGTTGTTCTCGATCTTGTTGC
This sequence comes from Herbidospora galbida, assembly GCF_005233835.1. GTDB lineage: Bacteria > Actinomycetota > Actinomycetes > Streptosporangiales > Streptosporangiaceae > Herbidospora > Herbidospora galbida. The sequence goes on from NZ_SZQA01000003.1 coordinate 204,303, forward strand.
CGAAGCCGCCGTAGACCGCGATGCCGTTGGCCCGCCAGGGCAGCTGGATCGTGTTGTTGATGAACTGGTTGTTGGAGCCGATGTCGACCGACTGGTCCTTGACGTACTTGGACGCCCAGACGGCCAGCGCGTCGTCGCCGGTGGTGCGGAACGAGCTGTTGAACACCTTGGAGTTGCGGGTGCCGTTGGCGAAGTTGATGCCGTCGGCGTAGGTGTTGCGGATGCGCATGCCGCTGAACTCCACCCCGATGCCGGGGCCCCAGAGTTCGGGGATGTTCGTGTAGTCGCGGCCGGCCCAGACACCCACGTTGGCGTGCTCGATCCACACGTTCGTGATCTTGGTGTTCTGGCCGAAGCGGCCGTTGAGGCCCACGCCGCCCTCGGCCCCGCCGGGTCCGCCGCGGATGCGGCCCGAGCCGAAGATCGCGATGTCCGAGATCTGGGTGTTGTTGTCGATGTCGAAGCCGAAGTTGCCCTCGTGCGGGTGGTTGATGCCGCCCTGGACCAGGTGCGGCTCGGTGAGCGTGTAGAGCTGCGAGTGCCACATGCCGGCGCCGCGGATCGTCACGTTGCTGATGCCGACCTGGTTGTGCTGGCCGCGGTTCAGCGGGTCGTCGGTCAGGATCTTCTGCTCCTGCCGCCACTGGCCCGCCGGGATCCACACGCAGCTGATGACGCCGTTCTGGTCGTCGGTGACCGCGCGCTGGATGGCCTGGGTGTCGTCCTGGCCGTCGTTCGGGATCGCGCCGTACTGGGTGATGCTGGTGCAGCCCGAGGGCTGGCTCAGCGGGGGAGCGACCTGCTCCAGGTCGATCAGGTCGATGATGTAGAACGCGGCGTCGTCACCGGCGTCCCGCTGGAGGCGGAACTTGGTGCCGACCGGGTAGCTCTGGCTGAGCAGCGCGTTCGACTCGTCGAACAGGCGCCGGGCGTCACCGCCGGGGGTCTGGACGAGGCCCTCGGGGTCGTCGGTGGAGCCGTACAGCCACGAGTGCTTCGACGACAGGGTGATCTTGCGGTTGAACGTGCCGTCGATGTAGAGGCTGATCGTCTTGTCCTGGCCACCGCCGCCGGCGGAGTCCGGGATCGAGTTGCGGATGACGATCGAGTTCGACGGCACGGTCGAGGTGAACTCGACGTACTGGCCGGTGCTGTTCAGGCGGACCGAGCTGCGGCCGCTCGACTCCGAGGCGAAGTTCGTGTGCCCGAAGGTGCGCAGCGCGTCGGCGGTCAGGACCGTCCCGTTGTGCTGAGCGGCCTCGGCCTCGTACTCGGTGTACGGCACCGCGGCGCCGCGTCCGACCACGATGGCCTGCGTGAACGTGTTGTTCGACTCGTTGGTCTCGGCGATCTGGCCGGTGGCGTCCGCCGTGGCGGTGATGGTGGCGCCGCCGGAGGCGGCCGTCCAGGTGCCGGTGATCGCGACGTTGGCGGTGGCCCCGGCCGCGATCGAACCGGTGGAGGTGTTCAGGGTGGTCGACCCCACCTGGACCCGGGTGACGCTCGCGCCGCTCGCGGTCGTGCCGCGGTTGTTGACCGCGACGGTGAAGCTGACCGGGGAGCCGACGGCCGGGTTGGCCGGGTTGGAGGTCACGCCGGTGATCTGCAGGTCGGGGCCGGGGGCCTGGGCGACCTGAAGCTGGGTCGGCGCGGTGAAGGTGTTGTTGGCCTCGTTCTGCTCGAACACGGTGCCGTCGGCGTCGACCGTGGCGGCGACCGCGTACGTGCCCTGCGGGCGGGTGCCGATGTTCTGGGTGAACGTGGCCTCGGCGCCGGCCGCGAGGGCCGGGATGTTGACGGTGCCGACGAGGCTGCCGCCGACGGTGACGTTCACGCTGTCGGCCGGGGCGGCCGAGTTGCCGTTGTTGCGGACGGTCCCGGTGACGGTGATCGCCTGGACCTCGCTGGGCGAGGAGGGCGACCAGCTCAGCGCGGTGACCTGCAGGTCGGGGTTGGGCGCCGGGGTGCCGAACACCTGGAACTCGGCGATCTGGCCCGCCGGGGCGCCGGTGTTGCTGGTGATCCGGAGCTGCACGTCGGCCGTGGTCGCGGTGACCGGGATCGTCACCGTGTTCTGCGCGGCGGGGTTGAACGTGTAGGCCGTCGCGCCGACCAGGCTGGTGTAGGTGGTGGCGGCCTGGTCGCGTCCGAAGACCTGGATGTTCTGGGTACGCGAGCCCCACGCCGACGACGGGTTGAGCTTCAGCACCACCGAGGTGACGGCGGCGTTCGACCCGAGCTTGACCGTGAGCACGCTCGGCCAGACGCCGGACGCGCCCTCCCAGTAGGTGTCCAGGTTGTTGTCGTTGGCGTTGGCCGCGACGAACGTGTGGACGTGCCCCGACTCGGTGATCTCCTTGCCGGTGGCCAGGTTGGTGCCGGGCTGGGGGTTGGAGCCGGTCCGGGTCACCGAATTGCCGAACGGGCCGATGTTGCCGGCCGCGTCCTTGGCCCGCACCTGGTAGGTGACGGTGGCCGTGGCGGGCTGGCTGTCGGTGTAGGTGAGCACGCCCGCGCCGACCTGCGCGACGTAGGCGCCGCCCCGGAAGATCTCGTATCCGGCCACGCCGACGTTGTCGGTCGCGGCGCCCCACGCCAGGCGGATCTGGCCGGAGGCGGGCTCGGTGTAGCTCAGCGTGCCCGGCGCGGAGGGCGCCTGGGTGTCGCCGCCCGACTGGCCCTGGCGGGTGACCGAGTTGCTGTTGCCGGAGGTGTTGCCGGCCGCGTCCCGGGCGCGCACGTGGTAGGTCACCGTGGCCGTCGAGGGCTGGGTGTCGGTGTACGTCAGCACGTTGCCCGCGACCGTCGTGACGAGCGAGCCGCCCCGGAAGATCTCGTAGCCGGTCACCGCGACGTTGTCGGTCGAGGCGCCCCAGGCGAGCCTGATCTGGTTGGTGGCCGGCTCGGTGAAGCTCAGCGTGCCCGGAGTGGAGGGCGCCTGGGTGTCACCGGGGGTCGTGGGGCCGTAGACCTCGAACTCGGAGATCTGCCCGGCGGCCCAGCCGGTGTTGCCGGTGATGTTCAGGCGTACGTACCGGGTCGAGGTCGCGGTGAAGTTGATCGTCACCGTGTTCCCGCCGGCCGGGTTGAAGACGTAGCCCGTCGATCCGACGATGTCGGAGAAGCTCGACCCGTTCGCGCTGCCCTGGACGGCGAGCGTCTGGGTTCGCGTGGCCCATCCGGAGGCGGGGAGCTTCAGCACCACCCGGTTGACCGAGGTGGACGCGCCCAGGTCGACCTGGAGCCACTCGGGGAAGACGTTGTTGTTGCTCTCCCAGTAGGTGGCCTGGTTGCTGTCGTTCGCGTTCGAGGCGACGTAATTCTGCGACACCGAGCTGCCGGTCATCGTACGGCCCGAGGCAAGATTTCCGCCGGTGTTGCCGCCGCCGTCGGTGGCGTAGATCTCGAACTCCGAGATCTGGGCGGCCGGCCAGCCGGTGTTGGCGGTGACGTCGACGCGCCAGTAGCGGTGGGTGGCCGAGCCGAAGTTGATCGTGACGGAGTTCCCCGTGGCCGGGTTGAACGTGTAGTTCGCCGAGGCCACCACGTTGGAGAAGGAGTTGCCGTCGGAGCTGCCCTGGACGGTCAGCGTCTGGGTGCGGGTCTGCCAGGCGGAGGCGCCGGGCACCTTGAGCACGATCTGGTCCACGGCGGTGGCACTGCCGAGGTCGATGCGGGCCCACTGCGGGAAGCTGTTGTTGACGCTCTCCCAGTAGGTCGACTGGTTGCCGTCGTTGAGGGCGGAGGCCGACTGGCCTGCGGTGGAGCTGGAGACCGCGGTGGCCTTGCCTAAAGACAGGTTGGGTCCGCCGGCGGCGGACGCGGGCGGGGCGAGGAGCCCAGACGCGACGAGGCCGGCGGCGACGACGGCCGCCACCAGCCTCACAGGTCCGTGCAGCTTTCTCATTCGCGTTCTTCTCTCGTCAGGGTCGACAGGTGGAGACACGGATGGGGGCGGGAGCACGGACGCAGTGCATTCCCTGAAGAGTTGCGAGAAACAGAGAGAAATTAGACGACAAATTGCAAGATTCTTGCGTAGTGCTGGTCGAATGTTACATATGTGCTACGGGGTCGTCAATGTTCCTGTCACCTGCGGATGAAGCCGCTGCGATACGCCCACACGACCGCTGGCACCTGGCGCACCAGCGGATCGTCGGCGGCGATGACCAGCCTGACCCGGAAGCCGGTGGCGGTCGGCCGCATCGGGTGGACGTTCCTCCTGAGACGAACGCGCGGGCGCCGGGCAGCCCCGCCGGGTGCCCGCGCTGGGGTCGTTCGAGGCATCTGCTGGGTGCCGAACCTATCGGCGCCGAGTGGTTCGTCAGGCGATCCCGTAGACCGCGAGGAACAGCCGCAGTCTCGGTACGTCCTCCTGCGTGAGCAGCGTGTCGAGCATGGCGACGACGGGGGCCCGGTCGCGTCCGGCCAGGCGCTTGCGCAGCAGCGGCGGAATCGTCCGGTTGAGTTCGGCGAGCGCGAGCTTGCGGATCTCGCCGTCGGCCCGCTCGGCGATGTCGAGCAGCCGCACGACGGCCTCGTCGTCCTCGGCGGCCGGGCGGACGCTGGTCCGCCACGCAGCGATGGCCGAGATGCCGGCGGCGAGGGAGGAGATGAGGGCGCTCATCGAGGTCACCACGCCCGAGCCGACGCCGAACGACGTCATCGTCTGCGAGGTCAGCGTGCCCAGCGAGATGACCCCGGCGGCGACGACGAGCCCGAGGATGAGATAAATCGTTAAGTTCGAGCGCATTTGATCAGGTTATGATCGAAGACATGATCGTTGGAAAGGACGACACTCCCTTCATCCGGTGAGTGTCACGACGCGGCGAGACGCCGCCTCCATCCGCGAAGAATGGCTCCGGGTCGCCCTGTCGACCGAGCCCGCCGACCGCCCAGAAGCCGAGTCCGCCATCGCGGGCCTCTACCGGCTCAACGGGCTTCCCCCGCCCAGATTCCACTGGGTCTCCTCCCCGGCCGCCGCGGCCGACCTCCTGCGTGCGCATCGTCATGAGTCGCTGACCCGCCTGTTCGAGGCGCGGCGGCAGACGATGACGCGCGCCCTCGACTCCGGCATGGCCGCGCGCCCCGGCCGGAGGAGGCAGGTCTTCTGGCAGGTGGTCGATCCGCTGGCCCGGAGCGGCCTGCCCAACAGACTCGTCGTGTACGACCACGACCGGGCCTGGCCGGAGGTCCACGACGTGTCGTGGCTGGCCGGCTACGACTGCCTGCCCTGGGTGCCCGGGGTCGAGGGCATCGACCTGTGGGACCGGGCCGCCCGCGCGGGCGGCTGGTGGGTGCCCTTCCGGCAGGTGTGCGTGGTGGTTGACCGGCCGTGCGTCGTCCACACGCAACCCGGGCCGGAACCCGGAGTGGTGCTCGTCCACGGAGACGACGGACCGGCGGTCGTCTACCGCGACGGCCGGTCGGCCTACGCCTGGCGCGGCCTGAGCGTGCCGCCCTGGGTCGTCGAGGAGCCGACGGCCGCCCGGATCAGGGACGAATCCGACCCCGACATCCGGCTCGCCGCCATCCAGCGGATGGGCTGGCCCGAGTTCGTCGACCAGACCGCCGGGCGTCTCATCGCGACCGCCCCCGACCCGGGGAACGACGCCGAACTCCTCCTGTACGACGTCATGGAGCACACCGTCCTGATCGTCGTCAACGGAACCGTCGAACGCGACGGCACCCGCCGCCGCTACGGGCTGATCGTCCCCGAAGACGTCGCCGACCCCGTCGAGGCCGCCGCCTGGACCTACGGAATCACCGCCCCGCTCTACAGACAGCTCGTGAGGAGGACATGATGATCACACTCGCCGCCCTGTCCACGCGCACCGGACGCGCGTTCGACGACCATCTCGACCGGAGCCTGACCATCCCGGTCCTCGACGGAATCCAGGCCCAGGGAGACCTCCTGGTCATCCCGGCCCACCTGCTGGAGACCTCACCGGAACCGGACGCCGGCTGGCGGCCGGTGCCGCCGGAGGGGCTCGTCCTGCTCGACGGCGTCCACCCGCACGTGCTGGTGGCCGACCCCGGCACCTGTCTCTCGACCGACGGCCCCGACGGCCCGGTGTTCACCGCCACCGCCCCGGTCTACCTGATGCATCCCGAACACGGCGCGACCGGGCTCGCCCCGGGCCGGTACGCGGCCCGCCGCCAGCGCGAATGGCGGAAGACGGTGCCGCTGCCGGTCGTCGACTGACCCCGGGGGCGGACCGGCCGGGCCGGTCCGCCCTTAGGGTGCCGGGGTGACCGACTTCCTCACCGAGACCCGCGCCGGGTACGACGCCCTCGTCGCCGAATACGTCGACCTGTTCATGGACGACCTGGAGAACAACCCGTTCGACCAGGCCGTGCTGGGACTGTTCACCGACCTCGTCCCACCCGGCAAGGTCCTGGAGGCGGGGTGCGGGCCGGGCCGGGTGACGTCCTGGCTGCACCGGCGGGGTCTGGACATCTCGGGCGTCGACCTGTCGCCCGGAATGCTCGCCCACGCTCGGGCGACATTTCCGGACATCGAGTTCGCCGAGGGCGACATGCGCTCCCTCGACCTCCCCGACGCGTCGCTGAGCGGCCTGATCGCCTGGTATTCGATCATCCACATCCCGGCCGAACTGCTCCCCGGCGTGTTCGCCGAGTTCCGGCGGGTGCTCGCGCCCGGCGGCCTGCTCCTGGTCGCCTTCCAGATCGGCGACGAGATCAAGCGCGTCCGCGACATCGACTTCCGCCGCCTCGACCCCGACACGGTCGCGAGCCTGCTCGACGGGGCCGGGTTCGCGCCGGTCGCCCGCGGACGCTGGGAACCGCGCGAGACGGACACGGCTCCGCAGGGCTGGCTGCTGGTCCGAGTCGGCCAAGCGGTGCTCGGTTAATTGTCGGTGTGCAGGGTGATTCGGGACGAGAAGGGCACCTGGGTCCCCGCCGCCGGATCCTGCCGGGTGACGAATCGCGACTGGTCGGCGAACGTCACTCCGCTCCGGTTGAGCAGCCAGTAGCCCGAGCCCTGGAGCCGCTCGACCGCCTCCGCCCACTTCATGCCGGTCACGTCGGGCATCGTCCCGCCCTTCCTGACCAGCTGTTCCCTGGCTTCGGCGCGGCTGGCGTAGTAGCCGTCGACGGAGCTGATCAGCACACCGCACCCGCCGCCGAGGATGAGGGTCGCGAGCGCCAAGGCCATGATCACAGAGGAGCGGTCGCGCTCGCGGAGCAGCGGGGCGGTGTCGTTCATGGAGACAATCTGACGGTGTTGGGGACGGCCGGAAACACCTGTTATCGAATCGGCATTTGCGCGACGATGACAGTCGCGTCAAGCTCCTCGGAAGAGGTGATCGAGGGCTCCAGCCCGGCCTTCAGTGCCGCCGCGCACGCCCCGGCCGCCTGGTCGTCGGAGGTCTCGACGAGCACGCACCCGCCGGGCGCCAGCCACTCGGGCGCCAGCCGGAACACCCGCCTGACCAGCTCCAGCCCGTCTTCACCCCCGTCGAGGGCCACCAGGGGTTCGTGCAGCCGCGCCTCGGGCGGGAGGAAGTCGACCTCTTCCGTCGGTACGTAGGGCGCGTTCGCCACCAGCACGTCGATGCGCCCCCGGAGGAGGAGCGGCAGCGCCTGGTAGAGGTCGCCCTGGTGGACCAGCGCGCGCGGCACGTTGCGCCGGGCGCACGCGACCGCCGCCGGGTCGATGTCGGAGACGTGCAGGATCACTCCGGGCACCTCGGCGACGACGGCGGCCCCCACGGCCCCCGTACCGCAGCAGAGATCGACGACCACCGACCCCGGCCGGGCCCGCGCGATGGCCTCGCCGGCCAGGAACTCGGTCCGCCGCCGGGGCACGAACACCCCGGGATCGACGAGGACGCGCAGATCACGGAACCGGGCCCAGCCCAGCACCTGTTCGAGAGGGAGCCCCGCCACCCGCTGGCCGATCATGCGGCGCAGCTCTTCGGGGGAGCCGGCGGTGGAGAGGATCAGCCGCGCTTCGTCTTCGGCGAAGACGCATCCGGCGCTGCGGAGTTCGGAGACGACTGATGAGAGGGACACGAGACCTGCCTTCCTGGGCGGAACTGGGCGGGAATGGGTCTCACCTCCTCATCCGATAGCTGACCGTCAAACGCCATCACTGTACCGCACGCCCGGCAAAGCGCTGAAAACGGGTGGGCGAATTGAACGGTGATCTGTACCGTCTTCAACATCGGTTCGCGGATGGCGCGGGTCGAAGACAATCGGTTATCGACTTCGGATCGAGTGGTCGCGGGTTCGAATCCCGCCCGGGGTGCCACCTGCCCCGGTAGCTCAGTGGCCAGAGCGCTTACACCGGTTGACACAACATATCCGCGCCATTCTCGCACCGGTACCGGACGGGTCGAATTCGGTCGGTTATCCCAGACGCGGAAAGTGCGGGTTCGAATCCCGCGGCCTCGGTGAAAACGAGGTCTGGCCCAAATGGCAGAGGCGCCGCGAACACCGGTCGTATCCCCATATCCGTCCACTCGAGAATTCCGGAGGAACCGTCGTGAACGACATTCGTGACCCCCTCGCCGACGTCTCCGAGATCGGCGCGAAGAAGGTGCGCAACGCCGCCGGCGGCGTCGTGTTCGAGAAGGACCTGTGGCAGCGGGTCGAGGACTTCCTCATTCTCGGCACGACCGGCGGCACCTATTACGTCGACGGCGGCAAGCTGACCGAGATCAACGTCGGCGTCCTCTACAAGGCGCTGCACACCGACGGCCCGCGCGTGGTCGAGCTGCTCACCGAGATCTCCACCGCCCGGCCGCCCCGCGCCCCCAAGAACCAGCCCGCCCTGTTCGCGCTCGCGGCCGCGTACGCGCGCGGCGACGAGGCGACCCGCCGGGCCGCCAAGTCGGCGCTGCCCAAGGTCGCCCGCACCACCGACCACCTCGCGACCTTCTTCGGCTACTACAAGAACCTCGGCGGCAAGCGGACCGAGCGGGGCACCAGCCCGGTGATGGGCCGCTCGCTGCGGACCGTGCTCGGCTCGTGGTTTCTGCAGGGTTCGGCCGACGACGTGGCGTTCAAGGTCTGCAAGGCGGGTCAGCGCAAGACCCCCACGGGTGAGTCGTTCGCGCTGCGCGACGTGCTGCGGATGGCCCACCCGGCGGGCGACACCGACGAGCGCAAGGTGCTGTTCGGGTGGGTCGCCGGCAACGTGGGCGACGACGTGGCCCGCGCGGCGCTGCCCTCGGTCGACCGGTTCCTCGCCGCCAAGGCCGTCACCACGGTCGAGGAGGCGACCCGGCTCGACGTGCCGTGGGAGTTCCTGCCCGACGCGATGCTGACCGAGCCGAAGGTCTGGGACCACCTCGTCGACACCATCGGCATGACGGCCCTGCTGCGCAACCTCGCCCGGATGACCCGCATCGGCACGCTCGTGCCGCTCGGCGACGCCACCCGGCGCGCGGTCGCCCGGCTGACGGCGTTCCACCAGCTCCGCAAGGCCCGCGTCCACCCGCTGGACGTGTGGCTGGCGATGCGCGTCTACGCCTCCGGCCAGGGCCGCAACGGCGCGACGTGGACGCCGGTCCCGGCGATCCTCGACGCGCTGGAGGAGGCGTACGAGAAGACCTTCGGTTTCGTGCAGCCGACCGGCAAGAAGCTGCTCCTGGCGGTCGACTCGTCCGGCTCGATGACCTACTCGCGGTGCGTGGTCGGCGGCTCGCCCGTCGGCACGCCCTACGAGGTCGGCTCGGCCATGGCGGTCATGCTGGCGCGCATCGAGAAGGGCAACGTGCACGCCATCGAGGTCGACACCGCGGTGCACCGCTCGAAGGTGAGCGCGCGCACCAACCTCCGCGACATCGCCAAGTGGCGGGCGTCGGGCGGCGGCACCGACCTGTCGCTGCCGTTCCGGCACCTGCTCGACGAGCGCATGCACGTCGACGGCGTCGTCGTCTTCACCGACAACGAGACGTGGGCGGGCCGGGGCGCCCCGGCCGACGCCCTGTCGCGCTACCGCAAGACGGTCAACCGCGACGCCCGGGTGGTCGTGGCGGCCATGACGGCGGCCGGCTACTCGATCGCCGACCACAGCGACCCGAACTCGCTCAACGTCGTCGGCCTCGACGCGTCGCTGCCGCTGATCGTGAACGGCTTCGTCCGCTAACGGGCCTGCTGGAACGCCTTGCCGGCCCGGGTCGCGACGCCGTCTTCGGTGAACAGACCGCTGTTGGGTTCGGCCTCCTTGGCGGGGAGGCCGAACCACGCGTACCGCTGCACGTAGGGCAGGGAGGCGAGCATCTTCGACGAGGCGGCGAGGAAGGCGGCCTGTTCGGCGTCGGAGGCGTACCTGGCGCCGTCGGAGAAGTCGATCAGGGCGTACTCGGTGAGCCAGATCGGCTTCTTGTAGCGTTGGTAGACGCGCTGGAGGTAGCTCTTGAGCTGCTGTGTCGCGGCGGCGGCGCGGAAGTCGCCGCCGTACCAGTGCAGGGTGACGAAGTCGACGCGGTAGCCGTTCTGCTTGGCGCCCTTCATGAAGCGGTCGAGCCAGCCGCCCGGGGTGTCGCCGCCGAAGGCCACGCCGGGGGAGCCGAGGATCTTCCCGGCCTTCTCCAGCTGCGGCCACAGCTCCAGGGCGCGTTCGACGGTCATGTTCGACTGCTGGGCGAGGTCGGGCTCGTTGAAGCTCAGCAGGTACGGACCCGCCTTCTTCGCCTCCGCGAGCGCCTTGGGCGTGACGCTGTCGGCGCCCCAGATCATCGGGACGAACTCCACGTTCCTGGGGGTCTGTACGCCGTTCTGGTGGGTCGCCCAGGTGTAGTACCAACGGGCCCCCGACTTGGCCAGGGAGTTGCTGACCCCGTTCATCGGCCACACCCCGACGCCCTTCTTCACCGCCGGAGCGGCGGGCGGCGGAGGCGGCGGCTCGGGGCTCTTCGACGGCTTCGGCGAGGGCTTCTTCGAGGCCTTCGGCGTCGGGCTCGGGCTGGGTTTGCGGACGGGCGCCTTCGACGGCGTGGGGCTCTCGGCGACCACCACGGGCGGTGGAACGGCGATGGGTTTCGGCGGCGCGGCGCTCGTCCAGGGCTGCAGGACGAACACCCCCGCCGTCACCGCCGCCGCCCCCGCGGCCGTGAGGGGGATCCAGACGTTCTTGGCCGCCACGGCCGTCGCCTTGATCGTGACCGGCACCAGCTTGGTGAGCATGAACCCGGCGGGCACCGCCACCAGGGGCAGCCCGAGCAGCAGCCGCTCCAGGGGGACCATGCCCTGGGTGCGGCGGCCGCAGAACGTACACCCCCGGATGTGCCGGGCGAACCGCTTGCGCCACAGGGGCGAGGGCACGCCGTCCCAGCCCAGGAACATGCCCCGGAGCTCGGCGCACTGGGCCTGCGCGTTGAGGCAGCGCACGACCGACTGCGCGATCTGGATCTGCTCCTTCATGCGCTGCACCCGCACGGCCGCGTGCTTGGCCGACAGCCCGAGCGACGACGCGAGGTCGGCCCGCCCGAGCTCTCCGGTCTCCTCCAGCCACCACAGCGACAGCAGCGCCCGGTCGTCGGGGTCGAGCCAGCGGGTGGCCTCGGCGACCTCGCGGCGCTGGTCGGTCAGCCCCAGCTGGAGGATGGTCAGGCCGGCGAAGTCGGAGGCGGGGTCGGCCACCTCGGTCGCCGTGTCGAGGTCGGTCCTGCGGTGCTGTGCGGTGCGCTTCTCGGCTTCGTGGTCGCGTACCTGACGGACCGCGATGGCCACCAGCCACGACCGGTAGGCGTCGAGATCCCGCAGCCCCGGCAGCCCGCGGACCATCCGGATCAGGGTCTCCTGGACGACGTCGTCGGTGTCGTTGTGGCCGTTCAGGGCCCGGCCGACGATGTTGTAGACCAGCGGCAACGAGTCGGCGACCAGGCGGTCGAGGGCAGCCTGATCCCCGTCGCGCGCCGCCGCGACCATCGCCGTGTCGGGTCCGCTCCTCGCTGGCATGCTGCATCCCCTTCTGAGGGCCGTGCTTCGGAGACCCCCCGGCAGTGCCCGGGGTTACGGAAATCTACTGACCTTTTCGGTGGATTTTTGTTGTTCTGCTGTGACCTGCGGGTCTCCGGTAACAGAAGAGGCATATCAGAGCGACTGAATCCCACTGGGAGGTACGTGAAGTGCGGCTGACAACTGGCGCACCCTGGGCGGTCGCGTTCGCGGCCCTCCTGGTGTCGGGCTGCGCCGCCCCGCAGGTTCATGGTCCTGCTGCGGCGGCGGTGCAGCCCTCTGCGGTGACGCAGCCGTCGGCTGCGTTCAACCCGACGGACGTGGCCTGGATCCAGCTCGAGATCCCCATGACCGAGTCGGTGCTGGCACTGACGGACCTGGCGCCTGAACGCACAGCGAATCCGTCAGTGCTGGCCCTGGCGTCCCAGGTCGCGGCCGAACAGCAGCAGCAACTTGCGGGACTACGTGGTTTGTTGCGTGAAGCGGGGCTTCCGCCGACAAACGTCCACGAGGGTCATGACATGCCCGGTATGGTGACGAAGAGCGACCTGTTGATAGCGCAACGTCTCAACGCGGAGCCGTTCGACAAGCTGTTCCGGAAACACCTGAAGGACTTCCTGACCCAGTCCCTGCTGGTCGCGAAAGGCGAACAGACATCCGGCGCGAACGAGGCGACGAAGCAGTTCGCCAAAACCCTCTCGGCCGCCCGCTCGACGACGCTGGCCGACCTGAAATGACGACTGACTGGGAATCCCTGCTCCGGCCCCCGTCAGACGCCCGCTGGGTGTCCCTGCTCGACGACGAGGGCCCCGCGACGGGCAGCCTGCACCCCGTCCCGCCGGAACCCGCCCCCACGAGGCCCCACCGGTTCACCGGCGGGTTCACCGGCGGGTTCACCGGCGGGGGCCCGGAGACGGGCACCCTGCACCCGATCCCACGCGCCCGCCGCCGCACCCAGCGCAAGCCCGCGCCACGACGCCGGCCAGGCAGCTTCGTAGGCGCCCTGCTCTGGACCGGCGCGGCGCTGGCGACGGCCGGCTGCTGGGCCGACCTGCCAGAAGTCGCCTCCACCGCCGACGGCCTGGCCTGGCTGGGCCGCCTGACCGGCCTGCTGGCGGGCTACGGCGCGGCGATCCTGGTGGCCCTCATGGCCCGCATCCCCTACCTCGACCGCACGATCGGCTCCGACCGCCTCTCCCGCTGGCACGCGCTGGGAGGCCGCGGGACCTTGGCGCTGTCAGTGGCGCACATGGTCTTCGCCATGTCCGCGCGGGCGGTCAGGTCGGGCGTGTGGGAGGGCACGTTCGGTCTCGTCCTGTACGGCCCGGGGATCCTCGAAGCGACCGTCTCCCTGGCGTTCCTGCTGGCGGTGGGCGTGATCTCGGCCCCGGCGATCCGGTCGCGGATGTCGTACGAGGCCTGGCACTACGCCCACTTCCTCACCTACGCGGCCATCTACCTGGGCTTCGCCCACCAGCTCACGGGGCCGTCCTTCGGAGGCGTCGGCGCGTGGGCGTGGCGCGGCCTCTACCTGGGCGTGGCCGCGCTCCTGCTCTGGTACCGCTTCGCCGTGCCGGTGATCCGGTCGCGCCGGCACCGTCTGCGTGTGGCCGGAATCAGGCGAGAGTCGGCCGACGTGGTGTCGGTGTACATCGCCGGCGACGACCTCGACCGGTTGCGCGCCGAGCCCGGCCAGTTCTTCCGCTGGCGTTTTTTGACCAAGGGCATGTGGTGGGCGGCCAACCCCTACTCGCTGTCGGCGGTGCCGAGCGGCCGTCACCTGCGCATCACCGTGAAAGCGGCCGGAGCCCACAGCCGGGCCCTCTTTTCCCTGCGCCCCGGCACCCGCGTCTGGGCCGAGGGGCCCTACGGCGCGCTGACCGCCGCCCGTGGCCGGTCGGACCGCGTGCTGCTGATCGCGGGCGGCGTGGGCATCAGCCCGCTACGGGCGCTGTTCGAGTCGATGCCGGGTCAGGTGACGTTGCTCTATTTGGCGCGGACGGTCGAGGACCTGGTGCTGCGGGGGGAACTCGACGCGATCGCGGCGGCGCGGGGGGCGCGGGTGCACTACACGGTGAACGAGGACCTGACGGTTCCTCTCACGGGCCGGTCGTTGTCACGCGCCATTCCCGATCTGGCGGACCATGACGTGTTCGTGTGCGGGCCGCGAGGGATGACCCAGAAGGCGCTGAACGCACTCCGCCGCGCAGGCGTGCCGAAACAGCAGATCCACCTGGAGAACTTCGGCTTCTGAACTACTTCGCGTCGAACTCGCCCCGGCGCACACCCTCAAGGAAGACGCGCCACTCCTCCCACGTGAAATCGAGAACCGCGCTGTCGGTGCCCCGCTTGCTGTCGCGTACCCGCACGATGTCGTCGGCGAATCCGACCTCGACGCAGTCATTGTTGATGCAGGCTCTGATCCACTGGTCGTGGTGTACCGGATCCATGTCAAACATCCGCTCATCTCCCTCGGAGATCACTTGACCGGGGGGAACCTACCAGAGGGAGTGGTTGGATTCATGGCGCTTCGCGAGAGTTCCCGGAATTCCGTCATCGGATGTCTTTGCGGGGGCTCAGAGCCAGTCGCGATCCCGTATCTGGCTGAGAAGAGCAATTGAATCATCAGGCGTAAGAGCAATATCGTTCATGATCTCAATGGCCCTCTTGTAGGCCAGTACATCGCCCGGGCGCTCGATGAACTCCAAGGCGGCGAATGATTCTCGATGAACGATGGTGGCCTCTGGATCTTGGAGCTCGAAGCACACAAAAGGTGCGTCGTCCGCGATATATGGACCTAGCTTGAATGGCAGGATCCTGATGGTTGCCAATTTGTCGCGGGCTGACCGGATGAGCCTGTCTACTTGGCCGTGCATGGTTTCGGGAGTTCCCACGCGCCGAGCCAACGCCCCCTCGTCGATGAACGTCGTGTACCGGGGCCTGTTCGCCTTGCTCAACAGTTTCTGTCGCGCGAGCCGGGCTTTTATTCGTCTTTCGATCACCTCGGATTCCACGCGCCCGGCGTTGAGGCTGTGGATCAGAGCATGGATATATCCCTCTGTCTGGAGCAGGCCCAATATAACAGCAGTCTGGTGTTCGGTGATCGCAACGGCGGCGGCTTCAAGATCAATATAAGTGTATGTGCTGGCGTGTCCGAGGTCGCCGTACTCCTGGCGTAGCGCCTGCGTCCGAGACTCGCTCGCCATCTCAATGAGCTCAGAGATCGCAGCGGGATCTGCGACATCGTAGATGGCGACAAGCGCTCGTATGTCTTCCTTGCTTGCTCCGCGCTGGCCGTTCTCCAGACGGGAGATCTTCGCCGGCGACGCATGAAGCCTGACGCTTACCTCTTCGAGGGTCAGGCCGGACTCTTGACGCAGTCTCTTCAGCCGCGCTGCCAGTTGGCGTCGGCGCAAGGTCAAGTTGGTCCCAGCCATGGTCTGTCCAGGTGATCGAGAACCCGGCAGGCGAGCGACGCGTACCGCGACCCGCCCAAGTGGTAATTGCCAATGAGGGTCGCCTAGGTACGTTTCCGGTCGAATGGCGTTATAAACGGATTGAGGACCCTATCGACCAGTCTCTGACCTAAATGGGTGGGGCCCGATGTTGGCGCATCGGGCCCCGGAGCTGGAGACCGCCGCTCACCGCTCAGTAAAGGACGATCCACAATGCAGATTAACCCAAGAGATAGGGAATTGTCGCCCCCTCGTGGCTTATTGGACCGAATCGCCGTCATCGTCAAACGTCTCACCGATGACCTCTTCGCCGAACCCGACGCTTTCGCGTTCGTCGTCGGCTGGGAGGTCGAACGGAAGTGGAATCGCCGGACGTACCGGGACCCTCGCTTCAACCAGCTCCGGGCCGCTCGGCCGGCCGAGTCGCAGGCGAGTCGCAGATGACCAGGCAGCTCGTCCGGGCACTGGAAAGCAGGGTGGCGCCGCCGGGTCCCTTCGTGGTCGTCTGGCGCTGGCGTTACGAGGCGGCTCTCCTCATCGGGGGGCCGCTTTTCGTCTCTCTGGCCGGGTGGCAGATCGTCGTCACGGTCGCCGGGCTGCTCGTCGCGCTCGTCTCGGTGTCGCCGTTCGCGCGCAGGTATGCCCTGGCCCGCCTCTGGTGCGTGGTCATCCCGCACCGGATCCGCGCCGCCTGCGCCGAGGCCCTCGTCGTGACCCGGCGCGGCAGGCTGCCGATCGTGCTCTGGACCCGGCCGAGCCGCGAGGGGGAGCGGGTGTGGGTCTACTGCCGGGCCGGAATCACCGAGGCCGACTTCGCCGACACCGCGTCGCTCATCGCCTCCGCCTGCTGGGCGCGGGAGGTGAGAGTCACGAAGTCGCCGCGCCATCCTGCAGTCATCCGGGTTGATGTCATCAGATGACTTGCGGAGTCAGGAAGTCTGGGTGATCCTCCTCTTAGGAAGGTTTCTTTAAAGAAAGCTGAAGTCCGCGGCCGTCACCCCGCGTTCCTCCGCTCATCCTTCCGCCATGGGCTCCGGCTCTCCTCACGAGGTGGCCGGAGTTCGCGTATCCGCTCCACGGAGGAGAGCCAGTGTTACGTAACAAGGTGGCAGCAGCCGCCGCCGGCCTGATGGCCGGCTCGCTGCTCGTGATCCTGCCGTCCGCGCCCGCCAGTGCCCACGGCACCATGTCGAACCCCCCGAGCCGGGTCTACCAGTGCAAGAACGAGGGCCCCGAGTCGCCCGACTCGGCCGCCTGCGCCGCCGCCGTCGCGGCCGGTGGGACCCAGGCCTTCTACGACTGGAACGAGGTCAGCCTGCTCGAAGCGGGCGGACGCCACCGCCAGCTCATCCCCGACGGGAAGCTGTGCAGCGCGGGCCGGGACAAGTACCGGGGGCTGGACCTCCAGCGGACCGACTGGCCGGCCACGCCGTTCTCCGCCGGGCCGCGCACCATCACCTACCACGCGACGGCGCCCCACTCGAACAGCAACTTCGAGTTCTACATCACCCGCGAGGGCTGGAACCCGTCGATGCAGCTGAAGTGGTCGGACCTGGTGCACATCCAGACGTTCAACAACTTCAACCCCACCACGTTCACCAACTGGACCATCAACATCCCGCAGCGGACCGGCCGCCACATCCTCTTCTCCATCTGGCAGCGCGTGGTCGGCTCCAACGAGGCGTTCTACACCTGTTCCGACGTGGTCTTCGGCGGCGGCAACAACCCCAACCCCACCCCGACGCCGACGCCGACCGTCACGCCGACCCCCACGCCCACGCCGACTCCGACGGTGACGCCGACCCAGAACCCGGGCGGCACCTGGGCGGCGGGCGTGTCGTACCAGACCGGCAACCGGGTGACCTACGGCGGCGTGACCTACCAGTGCCGCCAGCCGCACACCTCGCTCGTCGGCTGGGAGCCCCCGAACGTGCCGGCCCTGTGGCTGCGCGTCTGATCTCGTGAGTGAACGCGGGCCGCGCCCGACGGGCGCGGCCCGCCGTCGAAGGAGGCGGGCATGCGCCGGCTGCTCATCGTTCTCTTATTCGCCTGTACGGCCTGCGCCGGCGTACAGGAGGAGGAAGCGCCGGTCAACGCGGCCGACGTCATGTTCCTGCAGATGATGGTCGCCCACAACAAACAGGGCCACGAGCTGGCCCGGCTCGCCGAGGGCCGCGAGCTGCCCCAGAAGGTCGAGCAGCTGGCCGCGGCGATGCGGGTGACCCAGGAGACCGAGACGAGCACGATGACCACCTGGCTGATGCGGTGGGAGCAGCCGCTGACCATGGACCAGGAGGCCCACCACGCCCACGGCGGCACCGCGATCGACGCGCGGAAGGACCTGGCCCGCCTGCGGAAGACCGACGACGCCGACTTCTCCCGCGAGCTTCTCAACGCCCTCATCGCCCACCAGGACGACGCCATCCAGTTCGCCCGGTACGAGAAGGGCAGCGGCGCCAACCCGGGAGCGATCGGCCTGGCCGAGCAGATCGACGTCGCGCGGTCGGCGCAGATCACCTACATGCTGGACCTGCTTGACTCGTAGGCATGCCGGAACTCCAACCGCTGCGGGCCGACCACGCCGATCGGCTCCTGACCTTCGAGACCGACAACCGCGCCTTCTTCGCCCGCACCGTCGAAGACCGCGGCGACGACTACTTCACCACCTTCCCCGACCACCACCAGGCCGTGCTCGACGAGCAGGCCCAGGGCAGACTGCGCTTCCACGTCCTGGTCGCCGACGACGGCGAGATCCTGGGCCGCTTCAACCTGTACGACCTGGAGAACGGCACCGCCGAACTCGGCTTCCGCCTGGCCGAGAAGATGACGGGCAAGGGCCTGGCCACCCGGACGGTCCGCGACCTCTGCGACCTCGCGAAGAGCTACGGCCTGCGCAGCCTCCGGGCCGAGGCCGACCTCGCGAACCGGGGCTCGCGCGGGGTCCTGCAACGGGCCGGGTTCGTCAGGACCGGCGAGACCTCCTTCTGGCGCGATCTCCACGACGATCCACGCCAGGATGAAGTGACCTGGCGATCTTTGCCTTAGGGCGACTTCGGCGACGATTTTCTCTACAAGGTCAAGGCGGCGCTTCGCGCCGCGCGGGCGGCAGAGCGCCGCCCTCCCGCCGGGCGTGCGGCCCTGGGGGGCCGGTCCCGGCGGGAACGGCAAGCCGCCCGCAGTCATGAAGTCAGCCAGCTCGTGAAGCTTGCCTAGCTCTTCCCGGCAAGCGGGCCGGTTCTTCGCACCAGCGCCTCAAGCTGAGACTCTTCGTACAGGCAGCGCACGAGTTCGGTCTTGGAGTTGCCGCATCGGACGTTTGATAGTCCCTTGCCCAAGAGCTCGTCTGGCAACAACGCCTTGCGCATCGCGATCAACGAACCGCCGCTACCGTCGATGATCTCCCACCAGCGAAGATAGAAGCTGAGATCCGGCCTACCCTCATCGTCGGGCGTAGCGGCTTCTCCACTCGGAACCACCCGCACCGGTTCTGCCTCCTACCTGCATCGCCAGACCGCGATGGTTGATCGGGATTTGATCACTAAGGGGTTCTGTCGCTTGCTGGGGCGGAGTGGGGAGCAATTCCGGACAGATCGCTCGCCCACCCCGCCCCGCTACCTTCGACCCGGCACCTTCCGTAAGCGGGGGACTTACGAGGTGCTCAACCGCCAGCCCTGTGAACCGGGGGAGTCACACCAGGTCGGAGGCAGGTCTATCTCTTCACTCGGAACCAGACACAGCGGCCGTACGTATCGCCGTACCAGCCCCATTGGTGGGCGAGCTGTGACACCAGCCAGAGGCCCCGTCCGCTCTCCTCCAGGACCGTCAGGTCATCCATCGGCGGAAGAGTCGGATCACTGTCAGACCCGTCGTCCAGCACCTCCAGGTGCAGGAGCCCGTCACCACACTCGGCAACTGCGATGACGACGTGACCGCCCTGACCGGACAGTGTGTGTCGGACAGCGTTGGTCACGACCTCGGAGAGCAGCACGAGCGTGTCACCTTCTGGCGCTCCGACGTCTGCAAGTAGCTTGCGGACCTCTGCTCGCGCGAAGCTCACGGCCTCCGCATCACCGGGGATTTCGAACGTCGCCTCTACGCCCGCGCCGGTGGCCGACACTAGGACACCGCCGAGAGGATGAGATCTGACGCGGCGGCGTCAGCCGACACCGAACGGTCCTTCCAGGTGTAAAGCCAGCCGTTCGACTCCTTGCGGACGCCCACCCGGATGACGCCGGTCACGCCTCCCGGAAAGTCGAGTACGGGCAGTTCATCGCGCTTTCCCGGTAGGCGCACATGGCAGGGCACCCCGCGCCATTCCAGGTCGTAGGCGAGTTGGGCCAGCAGCAAATAGCCCTTGAATCGAAGGGCCTCCCGAGGCGATAAGAGCCCGCCCGTTTGGCGTCGATCTTCCCTGTTGGTCTGCCGTCTACGGCTTGTTCGCTTACCTCTAGACTCCACGTGGGTCGCACCTCCAGTGTGCGATCAAGGACCCGTCACGGTGTTGTGCAAGGCACCGGGGCGGGTCCGTTTCTTTTTGCGACCTTTCGGCCACGTCGTGTTCCCTCGGGATTCTGTCTCAGGCTCACGTTGCGGCCATAGCGCGATATTCAGATTCTGAATAGCCTGAGGTCATGGAAGCGCGCACGCTCTCAGAGGCGTTACGCCGAACGATGCTCGAACGCTCGTGGACTCAGAACGAGTTGGCCCACCAACTGGGTACAACCCAGGTATGGGTCTCCCGAGTGATCCGGGGAGCCACAGACCCCGGCATCGGCAAGGCAGCCCCGCTGCTCGCCCGTATAGGTCTAGAAATCCGGATCGTCACGCAACGCGACGAGGGGGATGAAGTGAAGCGCAGGGAGTTTTTGGCCGCCGCCGCTTCGGTCATGTTCATACCTTCGCCAACGACAACGCCGTACCACGACCCCGATTACCTACGCGCGTTATCCGCGTCTCTCGCCAACAACCGGTACGCGATGGGCGGTAACCCGCTTGTGCCGCAAGCTCTGGCACAGGTCGCCAGGGTCCGCGACGTGATGGGAAGCGCGAAGAGCCCGGCTCTCTTCACTGCCGCGTCCGAGCTGATGGCCCAAGCAACCCTCATCCTCTACGACGCGAACAACCTCGGTCAGGCCGAGCACGTCGGGGCCTTAGCCCTGAGGTACGCGACACAAGCGACAGACCATTCGGCGCAGGCTCGGGCGTTCGACATCTTGAGCCGAGTCCACCTCTACAAGGGAGACCACCCCCGAGGAATCGAGTACGCGCAGCGTGGCCTAGCCATTCCCGATCTCTCCCCAGATCAGTCCGCACAGATCCACATGCGATTGGGCAGAGCACTGGCCGCAACGCCGGGCCAGTCCCAGCAATCAAGAGAAGCGCTGGAACAGGCGCTCAACACGGACGGATTGACGGCTTTCTCGTCAGCCGCGCTCTTGGGCGATGTGGGGATCGGGCTTGGCCAACTGCGCGACTACACCAACGCCAACTCACTGCTAGACGAGGCCGCAGCCCAGATCGCCTCTCGGTCGCCTCTCTTCCAATCGCAATACATCGGCCGCCAAGTCCTTACCGCAATCGCAAGCGCCGATGCGTCGTTCGCCGCCGATCGCATGCACGCTCTTGCGAGGGTTCTCCCCTTCGTTTCATCAGGCCGGATGACCGTCCGCGTGGCTCGCATCCTCGAAAAGACCAGCCATTGGGCGAAAGATCCCGAGGTTGGCCCGGCCCGCGAACAGCTCGATTCGCATTCCAAGTCCCACTGAAAAAAGACCCTCCGGGAGGGGCTCCGGCTCAGGGAGCGGTCCGGAGGTCAGTCCGTGTCGCGGCGATGGCTGAGGTAGGGGCCGGTCTCCCTACCTGCCGTCGCCCAGGGCAAGCCAGCAGACAAGCAAGAACGGGAGGGCCTTAAGAAAGCCACAGAAACATTTCTTCGAACCTGGCTGAGACTTCCCTACGACTTCTTCCTGGGTATCGGCATTTTAATCGAACTCAGCAATGCACTGGTCGACTTCGCCGGCAAGGCCGGAGGTGACTGCAAAAGTGCTCCCCGCAGCGACCGCGTTAATTCGCTCATCGTGTGCGGCAACATGAGTAATTGGTTCTTCGCGGGAGGCGGAACTACCATCGGGAATGTGTTCCTGACCGGCATGTCTCTGGAAGAAGCCTTTGCTAAGCCGTTACTCATGCAGCATGAACAAATTCATGTGTGGCAGTGGTACGCCTACCAGAAAATGACCGGAGAGTGGTGGTCATACTAGGCCGCCTACTGGGCCGAAGAAATCGGCAATGGATTCAATGAGTGCAAGAACAGATTCGAAGAGGAGGTGAATTTTGGCTGGGGAGAATACTGGTCTTGTCTGTAACTCTCGGCGGATACGCCGGGTCGAATATGGGGCCATAATCGCACTCATGCTTCTCCTGACTGCAGGCTGCATAAACAGGATCAGTGGAGAAACGGCCGTATACAAAGGTTCCACGGGTCCGGCGGTGCTTTTTCGGTGGTGCGAGCGGCCTACTAAAATCCACACGAAGCTAGGCATCTACGACAGTGACGGCAACTGGCGGATCATAGCCAAATTCTCCACCACAACGGTTTCAGGCGAGAGCGCATCGTTCGAAATAAGATCGCCAGGATCAGGTTGGGAGCTGGAGACTGGCAATCCAACGCTGTCGCCGGGCGTGGAGTATTTCGTCATTGCCGCGCCCGGTGATGGAGACGATGATTCCTTCGCCCAGACCATATTCACCGTCGATGATGTTGCCTCGCTACAACCTGGGCAAGTGATATCTGGAAGCGGAAAAGTGACATATCCGCAGTCAGAATTCTTGGCCCGAGAGCCGTCCTACTGCTGACACCAAGGGTCATTTAGCATCGGCTTGGCGCTGGATGTTGCCTTTCGTGGGCTGGCGTGACGATCGCTACCGGGCTGATCGCGCTGCTGGCGGCCACAGGCCAGCTTTCTCCTGTCCACGGTTTCAGGCGAGGTCGTGCCGCTGGAGATAAGGTCACCCGAGCCCGAATGGAAGCTCGATTCGGGGGACCCGACATTCTCGCCGACAAGATGTCGTACTGCTGACAATGAGGTCGCTTGGCGTCGGTCAGGCTGTGCAACCGCCTGACCGACGCCAAGAAGGTCCAGCAGATCAAGTTCGATCCTCAGCCGCACGAGGTCAAGGCAAACTCAACCATCACGATTGGGGCTCGCCATCGTGGATTAGGCTTCGTATCTCAAATAGAAGAAAGTAGCATTCTGTGTCGATGATAGACAGTGCCGAAGATGATATTGAGCTCGAAGAAGGCCAATTCTTGCTACTCGATGTCAGCGTGAATTTCGACTGGTCGGAGTTCCCTGGCGCAGCGGAAGCCAACTGGTTTGAGACAATGGATAATGGTGCGCTAATCCTGGCTGGCACGGGAGGATTGAGCGCCGGCGTGCGCTTAGAGACTTGGGATGCGCAACCTCCGCCTCCGATCCCGGGAGAGTGGCAAGATAACGTATCCAGTCAGATGTTCTCTGAGAGTGGCGAGGTATGCGTGGGAACCCTCTCCCTGCTCACTCAAACCGCCTATCTAATGTTAGGCGTTGAAGATAAGACCTGGCATGTGCGAGCGCATCGCCGTCTCACGTCCGACCGAGATCGATCAGAGGAGTATCTCTTCCAGTTTTGGCAGCTCCAAGAGCGTGATTGAGAAGGGCTGATTCACCGATCAGGTAATGACGTACCGCTGCTTCCACGATGACCCTGGCGACGCTCACCGAATGGTGGCGCGTGTCTGATCTAGCGGCCTGACGCCGCCTCTATCTGAGTCGGATCAGGTAGTCGAGGACTGCCCGATCGCCAGGGATGATGATCGGATCGGCGACCTCCACCACGCGACCTCCTGAGGTCATTCGGCGCGTGATCGTCATCACCGGAATGCCGGTCCCCATCTGGAGAATCTTCGCCTCGTCGAGGGTCGGCATGCGCGTGGACACCGACTCGTGGATCTCGGCGTCGACTTCAATTCGACAGGCTGCGTAGCTGTCCAATGTTCCCACCCGGCCAGGGCTCATTCTTGGAGTCTTCGACAGGTGTCCCCTCGACACCTGAGGCCAGCATGCAGGACCGAGACATTTGACTGGGTGCGCCCTTCGCGTAGAAGACGAAGTTCCGCTCTAGGGCGCGGGTCGAGGGGTGGGCGACGGCAGGCGGGAGACCGGCGAACCAAGATGTGCGGGTTTGACCCGCACATGTCCGCCATCAGTCAGCCGTGGTGGGCTGGCCGAACTCGCTTTGCTCGCCCTTCGGGTGCCTACGGCATTCCGCCGGCCCACCACTCCCGCCGTTCAACCTGACGAGCCCTGTCGGTCCTTCTCCCGCTTGATGCGCCGGGCCGTCGAGACCTGTTGCCGGGCGATCTCCGCCCAGAAGTGCTCACCCTCGCTGAGCCCGCTCCCGGCATACCGCCACTGCGACACCGTCACCGTCTCCCTGCCGTCCAGCAGCAGCCCCGAGGCTGCACGGGCGAACTCGGCTCGATAGTCCGCCCGGACCTGACGCAGCGCACCCAAGGTGACGGAGTAGTGGCGTGACTTGGTCGAGAAGTGCCCCCGGTAGCCGAGCATGTGTGACCACTGCTTGAGCCGCAGGTGATCGAAGCCCGGCATCATCGACAACGCCCAGCAGGTGTAGATCATCCTTCGGGCATGCTCGCTCACCCTCAGGTCTTCGATCTGGATGGGCTGCTTGACCGGCCGGTCTACCGTCCCGGCTGACTCCGCGCCCTTGGTGGCGTACTTGGCGATGTAGGCCGCCACTCGGCCGTCAGACATCCCGCCCAGTTCCTCACCGAGGTAGACCGGTTGCACGTCCAGTTGCCGACCCCACCGCAGGATGAAGCCGGGGCCGTCGTCGCCGCGCACTCCGGTCGAGGCGGTGACCGTCACTTGTTCGGCAGTGCGCCGGATGGCCTCTTCCAGCAGGGGGACGGTCGCCCAGGAAGGCGAAGGATCGCCGGGGCCGTCCGGGCCGTCGAGACGGATCACGGCATGGAAGTGGACCAGGCCCCTCGTCTGGTATTCGGCAACTTTGGCGTAGGACACCCGGAGCTGCCGCCGCAGGTCCGCCCGAGACACCCCACGTTGCCGAGCAAGCACGGCGAGCAGGTCACGGGTGAAGCGCCGCCACAACTCACCCGCATGGGCGTTCCACAACACCGCGCCCGAGTAGTCATAGCAGTCGACGCAGATGGGCTGTCCAAGCCGTGAGTCGTCTTCACCATGACGCACCCGGCACCCTTCCGGCCGTCCATGCGCACAGAGGGGATCATCCCGCCGAGGGCGACACGGCAAGGTCTTGCCGTCGCGCTCACGCCGGGCATGCACCGGCCCGAAGGACGGCGCGGTGAAGGTGGCGAACATGCGAGGGTGCGCGCTCACCTCTTCAGGGACACCCTTGCCGCCCTGCAACCCGGAGATGATCAGGTGGAAGGTGTCATCCCGGTACACCTCCGAGCAGGCCGGGCACCGGGAGGCACGTCGGTTGCCGCACGCGGTCAGCAAGTACCCGGTCGGTTCGTCAGCGGTCCGGTAAGACTCGACCACCTCACCGGTAGGCACGTCGACTGTGTAGCGCTCACCGTGTAGCCGGATCGGTTGCGCGCACCCGCCCGTGGCCTTCACCATCTGCCGCCATCGCGGGAAGTCGGGCAGGCTGGCTCGCTTGGCAGCGGCGTAGATGTCGGCAGTGAACGGGCCGGTCATGACGCGATCGCCTCATCTTGCGGTGGTGAGTGAGGCTCGTCGACATCGCCGTTGATATCGACGCCGAGGATGACGCCGATTCGCTGCCATTTCTGTTGTGACCACCGGGGGCGTTCGGCGGCTTTCTTTTTACCCCACTCACGTGCAGACGTTTTGGGGCGCGACTTCAATAAGGGCCTCCTAACTCTCGGGGAGTGGAGGCACGCCAGGAAGCAAGCTCGCAGGTGGAGCCGTCGTCGGGCATAGCCGGTTCCGACGACGGCCCCGACGAGTCGCTTCATCGAGAGTTTTTTGGAGGCAATATGTAATTGGCTAAGCATGTGGATGTGATCTCCACTGATGCCGCCCGGCGGCCGGTGCCTATCCCGGCCTCATTATTTATTTTGTGGTGGCTTATTGGTTTAAGCTGTTCGCGGTCAAATGCCCCGCTGGGGCGCTACCCCTGCCGGACGCCACCCCGGCCTGCGACTCGTGTTGCCTGAGAGCCACTCGCGTGTCTCCGTGCTCTATGACTACCCAGCCGCACCGACAGTTCCAACAGCGATTCAACCTTCAGACCAAACCAGTTCTAGAAGATCCGGGTTGAAGACCGTGCCTCCCTTGAGCGCCGAATGAACGATGATCGCTCGGAACGCCTCCCGTAGGTAGGCCCGCTTGGTGGAGACCGGCAGGCCGCCCTGCTCTTCCGGCAGGTACCAGCGACGTCGGAAGTCGTCGATGTCGATGACCTGTCTTACGGCTTCCCGCTCGACCTTCGCCGTGTGCCTTTTAGACTCGGCGCGCAACTGGGCGATAGTGGCTTCTTCACCCGCCGCCAGCTCGAAGAAGAGATCGTTGGTCATCCCGCCTGAACTCCACCGGGCGGCAAGTGCCTTCAAACGCCCTTGAGCCTCAACCAGTTCTTGTTCTCCGGTCCACACCTGCGGTTCGGAGTTCTGCCGCCGCTGCATCTCCTTGTCTTCCAGGCTCGCCGGCATGAAGTGCACTGCTAGAACCTGCTCGATCGCGAGCACGAACCGGTCCTGGACGCCTGCGAGGCGGCCGGCATCGCCTTCCTGCCGTGGCGGCCGGTGCTGCCGGCGGTCGGCGAGCTGGCGGCCGGGTTCGGCGCCACCCCGGCCCAGCTGGGCCTCGCCTGGCTGCTGGCCCGCTCTCCGGTCATGCTCCCGATCCCCGGTACGTCCAAGATCGCGCACCTGGAGGAGAACGTCGCCGCCGGGGCGATCAAGCTCACCGAGGCCCAGTGGGAGAGGCTAGCGTGACACCCCGATGCCGCCCGGGGTGGTCGCGCCGAACCGCTCGATCTCCTTCGCGAGGTCGAGCGGCCGGACCGACGTCTTCCCGCCCGCGATCGCCTCGGTGATCAGGTCGGCCGGGACCAGCCACGACACCTCGAACTCCAGCCCGTCGGGGTCCTTGGCGTAGAGGGCCTTGGTGGTCGAGTGGTCGGAGGCGCCGACGAGCGCGCCCAGCTCAAGAAGGCGGACCTGGATCCGTTCGAGCTCGGCCAGCGTGTCGACCTCCCACGCCAGGTGGTAGAGCCCGACCGCGCCGCGCCCGGCGGTGGTGGGGCCCGCGTCGGCGCCCACTTCGAACAGGCCGAGGTCGTGGTCGTTGGACGACCCTTCCGCCTGCAGGAACGCGGCTCCGGGGAACCCCATGACCACTCGGAACCCGAGGGCCTTCTCGTAGAAGTCGACGCTGCGTGCGACGTCGCGGACGTACAGCACGGCGTGGTTGAGTCGCTGAACCGGCATGTCTGCAGCAGCAACCGGGGATCTCAGCTTGTTCCCGGGAAACTGTCGGTCCCAGGTCCTAGGGTGGTCGGCGGCCATTTCTAAGGGGGACGTGAACGATGATCGTCGACCGCGTGGCGCGGGAGCGCGCGGAGAACCAGATGCTGTTCCAGGCGGTCCACGAGGTCGCGCGCGACCATGCCGGAGGCGCGGTCGACGACGTGGTCGCGGCGCTGCTGCGCAACCTCCCTCCGGCGCCGAGGCTGTCGGGCGACGAGGTGCGCCGGATCGCCGAGCAGATCAGCGTGGGGCGGGATCCCTCCGGTCTGTGAGCCGTTCCGACAGCGCGGCGGGGTCGGCGACGACGGTCTCCAGCACCTGGCCGGCCGCGCCGAGCGCCGCCGCCTCTGATCCGAGCTGCGAGACCTCGACGGGCGGGGCCTGGGCGCGCAGCTGGGCCAGGCGTCCGCCCATCGTCTCGGCCACCACGCCGCCGATCCACGGGAACAGGGGGGCGTAGATGCCGCCCAGCACGATCGTGTGGGGGTCGACCAGGTTGATCGCCGACGACAGCGCCACCCCGAGCGCCCAGCCCGCCTTGTCGCAGGCCGCCAGGGTGGCGGCGTCGCCGTGTTCCAGCTGGGCGACGATGGCGTCGATGCCGTGGGCGTACGGGCTGCGATCGCCGACCGCGTCGAAGAAGGCGTCCTGGCCGGCGTACTGCTCCAGGCAGCCCCGGGCCCCGCAGCGGCACTGCGGGCCCTCGGGCGTCACGACCACGTGGCCGAGCTCGCCGGCGAAGCCGCGCGCGCCGCGGAACAGGGCGCCGTTGACGACGAGGCCGGCGCCGATGCCGATCTCGCCCGAGACATAGAGGAAGTCGGCCCGGCCGACGCCGAACCAGAGCTCGCCGAGGGCGGCCAGGTTGGCCTCGTTCTCCACCCTGATCGGCACCCCGAGGTCGAGGGCGGCGCCCACGGGCACGTTCCGCCAGCCGAGGTTGGGAGCGCTGTGGATCTCGCCCGACTCGACGTCGACCGGGCCGGGCACGGCCAGCCCCGCGCCGACGACCCGCAAGCCGGTCCCCTCAGCCTGGGCGAGCGCCGACAGCGCCAGGCGCCGGAGGTCGCCGATGACGTCGAGCGGTTCTGACAAGCGGTTGTCGACCGTCTGGGTCAGCCGCAGCCTCACCCGGCGGGCGAGATCGACCACCCTGACCGCCAGATAGTCGACGTTGAGTTCCAGGCCGAGGGCCGCGACGCGGTCTCCGCTGACCCGGACCTCGACCCCCGGACGGCCGCGCTCGCCGGCCCTGACGGCGCCGGTCTCCACCACCAGTCCGGCGTCGAGCAGGTCTCCCACCAGCTTGGACACGGTCGTTTTGGTCAGCCCGGTGACCTCGGCCAGGGACGCCCGCGTGAGCGACCCGTGCGTCCGGACCTCCCGCAGGACGAGGGACAGGTTGCGCGCCCGCATCGCGTCGTGCCGTACGGCCTGCGCCATTCGCACCTTCCTGACTGCCGGTCCAGAAATCTGGACGAAATCCTAGACACGCCTACTTGACCGGCACGAGTCCCCGTTCCATATTTAGTCCACAACGTAGACTAATTCGGAGGCGCCCCGTGTACACCCCCTCTCCTGAGGACAAGTTCACATTCGGTCTGTGGACCGTCGGCTGGCAGGCGCGCGACCAGTTCGGTGACGCGACCCGGGCCCCGCTCGACCCGGTCGAGACCGTGCACAAGCTGGCCGAGCTTGGCGCCTATGGCGTGACCTTCCACGACGACGACCTGCTCGCCGTGGAGCCCGACCGCGACAGGGCGATCGAGAACTTCAAGAAGGCCCTGGCCGACACCGGCCTCAAGGTGCCGATGGCGACCACCAACCTGTTCACCCACCCGGTGTTCAAGGACGGCGGCTTCACGAGCAACAACCGCGAGGTTCGCCGCTACGCCATCCGCAAGGTGATCCGCAACCTCGACCTCGCGGCCGAGCTGGGCGCCAAGACCTACGTCTGCTGGGGCGGCCGCGAGGGCGCCGAGTCGGACGCCGCCAAGGACATCCGCGCCGCGCTCTCCCGTTACAAGGAGGCCATGGACATCCTGAGCCAGTACGTCATCGACAAGGGCTACGACATCCGCTTCGCGATCGAGCCCAAGCCGAACGAGCCCCGCGGCGACATCCTGCTCCCGACCGTGGGCCACGCGCTGGCGTTCATCAACGAGCTCGAGCACCCCGAGATGGTCGGCCTCAACCCCGAGACCGGGCACGAGCAGATGGCGGGCCTGAACTACTTCCACGCCATCTCCCAGGCGATGTGGCACGGCAAGCTGTTCCACCTCGACCTCAACGGCCAGCGCGGCATCAAGTACGACCAGGACCTCATCTTCGGTCACGGCGACGTGCAGAACGCGTTCTTCCTGGTCGACCTGCTGGAGCACGGCGGCTACGAGGGCCCCCGCCACTTCGACTACAAGCCGGTCCGCACCGACGACAAGAACGACGCGTGGGACTCGCTCGCGGCGAACATGCGCACCTACCTGATCCTCAAGGAGAAGGCCAAGGCCTACCGGGCCGACCCGGAGGTCCAGGAGGCCCTGGCCGCCAGCAAGGTCGACGAGCTGGGCGCCCGCACCCTGGGCGAGGGCGAGACCCTCCAGGACCTGCTCAACGACGACTTCGACCTCGACGGCGTGGCCGAGCGCGGCTACCACTTCACCCGTCTGTCGCAGCTCGCCCTCGAGCACCTGTTCGGCGTGCGGTAATGACGCTCGTCGCGGGGGTCGACTCGTCGACCCAGAGTTGCAAGGTCGTGGTACGCGACGCCGCCACCGGCGCGCTGGTCCGCGAGGGCCGCGCCAAGCACCCTGACGGCACCGAGGTCCACCCGAGCCACTGGTGGACGGCGCTCCAGGAGGCCATCGCCCAGGCGGGCGGCCTCGACGACGTCGCCGCGGTGTCGGTCGGCGGCCAGCAGCACGGCATGGTCTGCCTCGACGAGAACGGCGAGGTGGTCCGCCCGGCGCTGCTGTGGAACGACACCCGGTCGGCCCAGGCGGCCCGTGACCTGATCGCGGAGCTGGGCGGCCCGGAGATGTGGGCCGAGGCGGTGGGCAGCGTGCCCGTCGCGTCGTTCACGGTCACCAAGCTGCGCTGGCTCGCCGAGCACGAGCCGGAGAACGCCGCGCGCACCGCGTCGGTCTGCCTCCCGCACGACTGGCTGACCTGGAAGCTCGGCGGCACCCCCGCGACCGTCACCACCGACCGCGGGGAGGCCTCGGGCACCGGCTACTGGTCCCCGGCCACCGGGGCCTACCGGCTCGACCTGCTGAAGCTGGCCATCGGCCACACCCCGCAGGTCGCCAAGGTCCTCGGGCCGAGGGAGCAGGCCGGGACGTACAACCAGGCCCTGCTCGCGCCCGGCACCGGTGACAACATGGCCGCCGCCCTCGGCGTCGGCGCCCACCCGGGCGACGTGATCGTCTCCATCGGCACGTCCGGCACGGCCTTCGCCGTCGCCGAGCACGCGTCGGCGGACTCCTCCGGTGGTGTCGCCGGCTTCGCCGACGCCACCGGGCGGTTCCTGCCGCTCGTCGCCACCATGAACGCCGCCCGCACGCTCGACGCGGTCGGCAGGGTTCTGGGCGTCGGTCCGGCCGAGCTCAGCGATCTGGCCCTGGGGGCGCCTCCCGGGGCCGGAGGGCTGACGCTGGTGCCGTACCTGGAGGGCGAGCGGACCCCGAACCGGCCCGACGCGACCGGGTCGTTCCACGGGCTGCGGCTGGCCAACGCGACGCCGGGGCACTTCGCCCGCGCGGCCGTCGAGGGCATGCTCTGCGGTCTCGCGGACGCGCTCGACGCCCTCGGCCTGGCGCCCAACCGGGTGCTGCTGATCGGCGGCGGGGCGCGCTCGGAGGCCGTGCGCACCATCGCGCCGAGCGTGTTCGGCGTGCCG
The DNA here is from genome assembly GCF_005233835.1 of Herbidospora galbida. Taxonomy (GTDB): domain Bacteria; phylum Actinomycetota; class Actinomycetes; order Streptosporangiales; family Streptosporangiaceae; genus Herbidospora; species Herbidospora galbida. Next base: position 235,126 of record NZ_SZQA01000003.1, read on the forward strand.
GTGCACGTGCCCCCGCCCGGGGAGTACGTCGCCGACGGCGCCGCCCGCCAGGCCGCCTGGCTGCTCGCCGGTGGCGAGGAGCCGCCGGAGTGGGCCTCGGGTGAGGTCACCGTCTTCGAGGGCGATCCCATCCCCGGCCTGCGCGACCGGTACAGAGAAGCCGCCGCGTGACCCAGCCGGGGGTGGGCCTGGGCCCACCCCCGGCCCTGGGGCGACCCTGAGCCCCCCTAGGGGGTATCCATCAGGGGTGAATGGGGTCTTAACCGGATGCATATCCGGCGGTGGACGAGGCACTCTCGAAGTATGGTCAAGAGGCTCTCTCCCATGATCGCGATCTCCGCTCTGGTGCTCGCGATGGCCGCCGTCGTGGCCGGTCAGCTTGATCCCTCCCCTCACCTCGACCCGGTCGCGCTGTCGATCAGCGAGTACGCCGCCCAGGAGCGCGGCGTGCTGACCGAGTTCGCCCTCGCGATGCTGGGCCTGGCCTCACTGGCCCTGCTCGCCGGGCTGAAGGCCGCATCGGCGCCGATCGACGGCTGGCCCGAGCGGCTGATCCTCCTCTGGTCCCTCACCCTGCTCGGCGTGGCCGCGATCCCGTGGGCGCGCGCGCAGGACTACCTCGTGGCGGTCGCGTTCCTGGCGCTGCCCGTCGCGACCGCGCAGCTCGCCGGCCGGTTCGGCGACCACGACGAGTGGCGGCCGGTGGCCCGCACGCTCGAATGGCTGACCCTGCTCGCGGGTCTGGGCCTGGCCGCCGTCACGTACGCGGCGCTGCCCGGCCGGGGCGTGCTGATCGGCGTGGCCGAGCGCGGTCTGCTGCTCGTCGAGTTCGCGCTGGTGGCCTCGATCTCGTGGCAGCTGCTCCGAGTCGGGCTCATGACCACCATCACTACAGTTCCGGGAGTCGTCCGTCAGCCTGTTGCGGACCCGACACAAAACGCCACGTCCGAGCCCGTAAGTCGGCACGCTCACGCCGCGTGATCAGACAAACGTGATCCTCGAATGAATCAAACCGGGGCAAACTGCTAACCTCATCGGCTACGTACGGCCGATGAGGTGCCATGGCTTCGAGCAGATCCATCCGGTTCAAGATTTCCACGCTGTTGATCATTCCACTGGTCTCCCTGGTGGGACTTTGGGGTTTCGCGGCGGTCATCACGACCGGAGAATCGCTCGACCTGCTCAAGGTCGAACGCCTCTACGACGGCCTCGGCCGGCCGGGCGACACGCTCGTCCTCGCCCTGCAGCGGGAACACCTGCTGTCGGCCGAGTACGCCGCCACCGGCACCCGTGAGGCCTCCGACGCCCTCATGGAACAGCGCCAGGTCACCGACCGGGCCCGCAAGGACCTGCGCCGCATGGCGGACACCGCCGACGTGCAGAACGCGCTGACCCCGGCGATGGCCGGGCGCTTCAGCGACGTCATGGCGGCCGTCGACGAGCTCGACGACCTGCGCAACGACATCGACACCAAGGCGGTCGGGCTGACCGCGCTCGGCGAGCGGTTCGGCCTGCTGCCGACCGCGATGCAGGCGCTCGACCACACCATCACGCTCAACAACGACGTCCCGCTGTACCAGCAGTCACGCAGCCTGGGCCTGCTCTCCTTCGCCAAAGACTTCCTGGCCCGCGAGAGCGCCCTGGGCGCCGGCGTGCTCATCAACGACCGGCCGTTCACCGTCGAGGAGAGCCGGGCCTTCATCCGCTACTCCGGCACCCGCGACTTCCTGTTCCTCCAGGGCATGAAGGAGCTCGACCCCGAACTGCGCAAGCCGTTCGAGGACATGCTGGTCTCCGACGCCTACCGCTCCTACATCCGGCTGGAGACGCGGCTCGTCAGCGCCGCGCCGGTCAGTCACACGGCGTGGCGCCGGGCCGTCGACGCCACCGAGAAGGCCTTCCGCGACGCCCTGCTGTCGAGCGAGCAGCGCCTGTCGGTGCGGGCCGAACCGGTGGCGGTGGGCACGTTCGTCCGCACCGGCGTCGCCGGGCTGCTCGGGCTGGTCGCCGTCGTGCTGAGCCTCTTCGTGTCGGTACGCCTCGGGCGCGCCCTGACCCGGGAACTCGCCGCCCTGCGCAGCGCGGCACAGCAACTGGCCGAGGTCCGGCTGCCCCGGGTGGTGGAGCGCCTGCGGCGCGGCGAGAAGGTCGACGTGACCGCCGAGGCGCCACCGCTGGAGCCGCCGGGGACCACGGGCGAGGTCGCCGACGTGGCGCACGCCTTCAGCGCCGTGCAGCACACCGCCGTCGACGCGGCCGTCGACCAGGCCCGGCTGCGCGAGAGCGTCGGCCTCGCGCTGCGCAACCTCGCCCGCCGGAGCCAGGGACTGCTGCAGCGGCAGCTCAAACTGCTCGACGGGATGCAACGCCGTACCGAAGACCCCGGCTCTCTGGAGGAACTCTTCCGGCTCGACCACCTGACCACCCGCATGCGGCGGCACGCCGAAGGCCTGATCGTCCTGTCGGGCGGCACGCCGGGCCGGACCTACCGGCAGGCCGTGGCCGTCGCGGAGATGCTCCAGGGCGCGGTGGCCGAGGTGGAGGACTACACGAGGGTCCGGATCTACCCGATGCCGGAGGCGGCCGTCCAAGGCGCCTCCGTCGCCGACTACATCCACCTGTTCGCCGAGCTCATCGAGAACGCCACGACCTACTCGCCGCCGCAGACCGAGGTCTCGGTCCGGGGCGAGACGGTCGCCAAGGGGTTCGCGGTCGAGATCGAGGACCGGGGACTGGGGCTCGGCGCGGCCGACCTCGAAAAGATCAATTCACGACTGGCCAGCCCGCCGGAGTTCGATCTGGCCGACACCGACCGGCTCGGGCTGGTCGTCGTCGGACGGCTGGCCACCCGACTGGGAGTACGTGTGGAACTGCGGCAGTCGCCGTTCGGCGGAACCACCGCCATTGTGCTCATCCCGTCCTCGGCGCTCGCGCCGGAGCCGGTGCTGGAAGGGGTCCGCTCATGACCGCGTCGTCGGAGGAATGGGTCGACGACGGGCCGGTCGTCCGGTCCTACGCACTCACCAGGGGGCGGGCCACGACCGACGCGCCCCTGGACCTCATGTCGGTGGTGGCCGCCACCGGCGCCAGAATCCAGGCCGGGGCCGACCTCAACCGCGAACACCAGCGGCTGCTGGCCCTCATCCCGCGCTCGCGCCAGGTGGCCGACGTCGCCTCCGACGCCGACCTGCCTCTCGGGGTGGTCCGGATCCTGCTGGGCGACCTGCTCGACCACGGCCTGATCCTGGTCCGCCCCGCGAATACGGCGAAGCCCCCCGCGGAGAACATCCTCCGCGAGGTCATCAGCGGCCTGCGCGCGCTTTAGCGCTGGGTGGCGGTCAGGGTCTTCAGCGCGTGCTCGACCAGGGTCACCAGGACGACCTTGGCCGACGCCCGGCGACGTACGTCACAGAGCATGACCGGGATCTCCGGGTCGAGGTCGAGGGCGATGCGGACGTCGTCGGGCTCGTAGCGCTCGGCACCGTCGAAGCAGTTGACCGCGACGATGAACGGGGTACCCCGCTGCTCGAAGTAGTCGATCGACGGGAAGCAGTCGGTCAGCCTGCGGGTGTCGGCCAGCACGACCGCGCCCAGCGCGCCGTACGACAGCTCGTCCCACATGAACCAGAAACGCTCCTGGCCGGGCGTGCCGAACAGGTAGACGACGAGTCCCTCGCGGATCGTGATGCGGCCGAAGTCCATGGCGACCGTGGTGGTCGTCTTCGTCTCGACGCCGTCGAGGTCGTCCACGCCCACGCCGCGGTCGGACAGCACTTCTTCGGTCCGCAGCGGGCGGATCTCGCTGATCGCGCCGACCAGCGTGGTCTTGCCGACGCCGAAGCCGCCGGCGACGAGGATCTTGAGAGCGACCGGCTCGTCAGAGGGCGCGAAGGCCATTGATCACTTCCTTGAGAATGCGCGCGCTGGGCAGCGGCGCAACCTGAGCCGGCGGGCGCACCCGCACCAGCCCCTGGTCTTGCAGATCACCGATGAGCACCCGCACCACCCCGAGGGCGAGGTTCAGATCCGACGCGATGTCGGCGACCGAGGCGGTGTCGGCCGCCAGCTCCAGGATGGTGGCCTGTTCCGGCGAGATGTCGGCCCGGTCGCGCGGGCTGACACCGGTGGTGGTGATCAGCGCGATCAGGTCGAGGTCGTCGCCGGAGGAACGGGCCCGTCCGCCGATGAGCGCGAAGGGACGGACGACGGGCCCGGCGTCGTCGTCCAGCCACTCCTTGCGCGTCACGGTGTCGTCCGCCGGGGGTTGGTGGAGATGTGTTGCCCCACCCTCTTGACCAGCATCGCCATCTCGTACGCGATGTGGCCGACGTCGGCGTCCGAGGCGGCCAGCACGGCCAGGCAGGTGCCCTGCCCGGCGGCCGTCACGAACAGGAACGCGGCCTCCATCTCGACGATGGTCTGGCGGACTTCCCCGCCGCCGAAGTGGCGTCCGGCCCCCCTGGCCAAGCTCTGGAACCCGGCGGCCACCGCCGACAGGTGTTCGCTGTCTTCACGTGAGAGTCCCTGGGAAGCACCCACGACCAGACCGTCAGTGGAGAGGATCACCGCCTGACGGACGGCCCCCACCCGGCTGATGAGGTCATCGAGCAACCAGTTCAGTTCGCCGGACCCCGAGACTTTCCCGGTCATTCCTCACCCTTCTCGCCGTTCGCGTTATCTGCGTAGTCTGCATCCTCACGGCCCCTGCGCGCTCCCTGCTGGAAGGCGGAGAACATCGCGCGCGCCTGTTCCGGCGACCTTTCCTCCGTCGTCTCGGCGACGGGCGCGGTCAAGGGGGTCTCTGTGAGCTGCGGTGCCATGTTCGCCTGCCGGACCCGGCGGGGCAGCCCGTTGTGGGTGCCGCTGGCGACCGAGGTCGGCATGTTGTTCGGCAGCGTCGCCGGCCGGGTGGCCGTGGTGCGGGTCCGGGTCGGCAGGCCGCGCGCCGAGAGCGCGGGCTTCTCCTCGGGCTCCATCGGCGGCACCAGCTCGACGGACGGGACCGCCTCGATGCGCCGCTCCGACGGAGTGAAGTACGGGGAGGGCTCCGGCTCGGCCGCCGGGGGCACCTCCTCGACCTCGAAGACGGGTGCCTGCTCGGACTCCTGCTTCTTGTGCCGGGGCTCGTGGTCGCTCGTGTCGACGTCCTCCGCCGTGGCCAGCACGGGCTGCGCGCCGTTCCGCGACGGCAGGGCGCCTCCCGGTGTCCCGTCGGAGACGAGGCTGCGCGGGATGAGCACGATGGCGGTCGTGCCGCCGTACGGGGAGGATCGGAGCACCACGCCGATGCCGTAGCGGGCCGCGAGCTGGCCGACCACGAACAGGCCGAGCCGGTCGGAGTCGGCCAGGTCGAACTCGGGCGGTGCGGCGAGCTTGGCGTTGATCTCGGCGTACTCCTCGGGGGTCAGCCCGAGACCGCGGTCTTCGACCTCCAGCACCAGCCCGTTGGCCACCAGTTCGGCCCGGACCTGCACCTTGGTCTGCGGCGGCGAGAAGATCGTGGCGTTCTCGATCAGCTCGGCCAGCAGGTGGACGACGTCGGCGACGGCCGCGCCGGTCAGCGAGGCGCCCGGCATCGGCAGCACGGTCACCCGGGTGAAGTCCTCGACCTCGGCGACGGCGGCGCGCATGACGTCCACGACGGGGACGGGCTTGCGCCACGACCGGCCGGGCGCGGCGCCCGAGAGGATGATGAGGCCCTCGGCGTGGCGGCGCATGCGGGTCGTCAGGTGGTCGAGGCGGAACAGGTCCTCCAGCGACTCCGGATCCTTCGACCGGCGCTGCATCGAGTCGAGCAGGGTCAGCTGGCGGTGCAGCAGGCTCTGGTTGCGGCGGGCCAGGTTGAGGAACACGTGGCCGACGCCGCGCCGCAGGGCCGCCTGCCCGACGGCCGCCTCGATGGCGGTCCGCTGGACGGAGCTGAACGCGTGGCCGACGTCCTCGACCTCCATCGAACCGCCGGCGTCGATGGGCGGCGCCTCGTGCTCGACGTCGACATCCTCGCCCTTCTTGAGGCGGTCGACGACCTGGGGCAGCCGCTGGTCGGCCAGTTCGAGCGCGGCGTTCCGCAGGTCGGCCAGGTCGGCGACGAGCCGGCGGCCGAACCGCACCGAGAAGACGATCGTCGCCACGACGGCGATCAGACCCACGCCACCCGCGATGGCGATCCGCCCGAGGATCCCGGTGGCCACGCCCGCGGTGTAGGTGTTCAGCGCCTCGGTGGCCGGGACACGCGCCCGGTCGAGCTCGCCGACCAGGCTGTCGGTGGTGGGCTGCCAGCGCATCACGTCGGCCGGCAGCGCGCCGCCGAGGCGCTGCTGCGACAGGATCAGGTCTTCGAGCTCGGAGAACCGCGCGTAGAGGTCGGAGTCGAGCACCCGCTGGTAGGGCGCCCGCGCCTCGGGCATCAGCGTCGGCAGGTTCTTGGCGTAGTAGTGCTTGCGCAGCGCCACGAACTCGGCGAACGACCGGTGGGCCTCGGCGGACATCTGGTTCTGCGCGAGCGAGCCCTTGACCAGGGCGTCCTCGCGGGCCAGCATCTCGTGCGCGGTGCCCATCGTGACCAGGGCGCTGGCCTGCTGGTACATGGGGACGTCGGGGATCTGGACCATCTGTTCGTACACGTCGAACATCTCATCCAAGATCGTGTTGTAGGCCACAATGGCCTCCAGCACGTTGTACTTGCCGACGGAGACCGCGTCGCGGATGGTCGACAGCTCGTCGAGCGCGCCGAGCAGGTCGTCCATCGAGCGCTGGAGGTTCTCGGACATGATCGACCGATTCTCCGGCAGGGTGGCGACCTTGACGAAGGAGTTCACGGTCGACGTCGTCTGCGCCTGGAGCGCGTTGAGCTCGGGCGACGACGTCCGGTTCTCGCTCAGCAGCTCCGCCACCATGGCGCGCTCGGCCTGGAGCCGCAGCCCGAGGTCGGTGGAGCTGACACCGACGGAGTCGTACAGCTGGCCGGTGCGTAACAGGGCCAGCCCGTCACCGACGGTGAGGTTGAGGACGAATCCCCATAGTGCGCTCAACGTCAGAAGAGGCAGAAGCAACAAGAGAAAGATCTTGAACCGAATCGACCGGTTTCTTGAACCCATGGCCACTCCTGCAGTGCGTGGAGGCTCGCGCCGCATTTGGGGGGAAATGCACCTCCGGAAGATCGCACAGGAGACTAGCACCGATACAGTTCGAGCGCAGTGGAGGAATTGATGATTAGCGTGATCACCGGGGCCAGTTCGGGCGTTGGTGCTGCTGCGGCCCTGGATCTTGCCCAAAAGGGATACCAACTTGTGTTGGTTGGGAGGGATCGCGAACGCTTAGAGTCGACTGCGTCCCGTGTCCGTTCTGCCACCGACAGTGAAGTGGCCGTGGAGGTTTCGGACTTCGCGCGTCTCGACGACGTCCGTGATCTGGCCTCCCGAATCCGTGCGAAGTACGACCGGATCGACGTTCTGGCGAACAACGCCGGCGTGATGGTCCCCGACCGCCGCATGACTGCGGACGGTCACGAACTCATGATCCAGGTCAACCACCTCTCGCCGTTCCTGTTGACGAATATTCTTCTAGATCGCGTCGGGCGTGTCGTGACGACGAGTTCCCGCGCCGCGAAGACGGCCCGCCTCGACCCCGCCGACCTCTCGCGTGAACGACGCCGGTGGAACGGCTGGCTGCAGTATGGCGATACCAAACAAGCGAACGCTCTATTCACGGTCGGCCTGGCCGCCCGCGGCTGTAAAGCGACCTGTTTCCATCCCGGCGTCATCAAGACGTCATTTGCCGGCGGAACCTTGTTCATGAAACTCGTCACCCTCCCCGGCCTCCACGAGCCGGTGGAGAAGGCGGCCGCCCGCCTGGCCTACCTGGCGACCTCGGAAGACGGCGAGAAACTGGCCGGCGCCTACTTCCGCGACAACCGCCCCGACAAGGTCCCGACCGGAATGAAAGACCCTGACCTGGCCGAACGCCTGTGGAAGACGAGCGCGGAAGCGGTCGGGCTGGCCTAACTGAGAGTGATGATTCGTTTACCGTCTGCTGGTGACGTTCTGCCTGGCGGATGCCGAATCGATGCGCCTGCCGGCCACCCGCCTTGACGAGGCGGCCGGAGAGATCACGCGCCTGCAGGGCGGGTCGGTGGCCGTCGGCCTGAACTCGCCCACTACGAGGGGCCTCTTCGTGACCTCGTGGAGTGGTGCCACTCTTCGGCCGCCGACCTCAGACGGAGAGCGGCCGTCGCGGCCCAGGCCGACCTGATCGACCCCTTGCCGGCGCTTACGAGGCGCTGAAGTCGGCGGCGGCGGGTGGCCTCGACGACGAACTCGCGGCGTTCGACGGGTTGGGGGAAGACAGGGACGCGGCGTTCTTCGTCGGGCTGACGCCGGGGCGGGCGCTCGCGGTGGCGCTGGCCCGGGCGGGGAGGTGGGGGCGCGGGGTGGGGTTCCGTTCGAACTGCGCTTCGCGGCCAACCGCCGTCTTGTACGTCTTGCGCATGCGGAGGCCGTTCGAGTGGGTGACAGGACGGCGGCAGAGAGGCCGGCCCCAGACCGGCAACTTCTGCTGTTCGACCCACGAGGCCAAGGCAAGATCGCTGAGGTCACGGGCCGGCCCCGCCGTCGACAATCTCATCGCGGTGGGCAGCCCCGGGTGGGGCATGACATTGGCGGGGGAACTCAACGCACCCGACACCTCTCTGTATGCGGTGCGACATCCAGACGACGTCATCCGCCTCATCCCGCCCCTGGACGAGGTCGCCAAATCGGTGGGCGTCGTCTCGCCGACCTCCGTCATGGGACACGGAAGTGATCCCGCGTTCATGCCGGGAGTGACCCGCGTGACCTCCGGAACCGATGACCGCCTGTTGCCGATCGGCGGAGACTTCGAAGCGCATTCGAGTTACTTCGGAGACGAGGGGCGGGCACGCCTGCCCACGATGAACATCGCGGAGATCGTGGTGGCTGGACAGCCGGTCGGGTCCGGCGAAGCGGAGGGTGCGCGATGACCCGTTGGACCGCTGCCGTGGGCCTGACCACCGTAGTCGTTCTCGTGATCGGAGGATTCCTGATGAAGAAGCCCCGCGATGCGCTGATCGCGGAAGGTCTGGCCGACTTGGAGCATGCGCTGGGCCGAGCCGTCGAAGTGGTGCGGCCGACGGCTCCGCCGGAGCGGGAGAACAGTCCCTGGCCGTGTCGAACGGAGCGGCAGAGCGCGTTCAGCGTGGACATCGACCTGAAGTCGGCCGACCCGAGGGCCGCCGTCACCGCTCCGCTCGCCTTCTGGCGCAAGGAGAGATTGCGCGTCGAAGCGGACAGGCCGGCTGATCCCGACAGGCCTTGGGCCGTCGTCGGTGGTCGCCTCATAGAGATCTCGATCCATGGATTCCCTGACCGCGGGACGGTGTGGATCGGCGGCAACACCATCTGCCTCAACGGCGAGGTGCCGGGTGCGTGGCGCAGCGTCCTATAGCGGATATGGACTATGAGGTAACTTTGCGTGATGGTTCGTTTACCATCTGCTGGTGACCTTCTGTCTCGCGGATGCCACGTCGATGCGCCTCCTGGCCTCCCGCCTCGATGAGGCGGCCGAGGAGATCACCCGGCTCCAGGGCGCTTCGGTGGCCGTCGGGCTTCCCATAACGGCTGCGCCCGAGTTGGCGCACTACGAAGGACCGCTGCGCAACCTGGTCGAGTGGTGCCACACTTCGGCCGCCGAGATCCGCAGGCGAGCGGCCGTCGCCGCGCAGGCCGACCTCATCGGCTGGAGCCCGGCCGGCGACAACCTCGCCTACGACGCCCTGATGACTGCGGCGGCGGGTGGCTTGGACGACCAGCTTGCCGCCTTCGACACCTTGGGTGAAGACGGTGACGTGGCGGCGTTCTTCGCGGCGCTCACGCCGGTTCAGGCGCTCGGCGTGGCGTTGGCTCGTGCGGCGCAGGTGGGTGCCAGAGCGGGGGTTCCGTTCGAACTCCGCTTCGCGGCGAACCGGCAGCTGGTACGCCAGGCACACGCCGAGGCCGTTCGAGTGGGTGACCAGGCGGCCGCGGCCAGATACACCAGACTTCTCAACCCCGACCGGCAACTTCTGCTCTTCGATCCAAGAGGCCTGGGCAAGATCGCCGAGGTCAAGGGCGACCTCGCCACCGCGAAACATGTAGCCGTCTTCGTTCCGGGCACCGGAAACCATCTGGCCAACTATCTCGCTGGGTCCGAGGGCACTCTGCAGACCCTCCACGGGGCAGCCGCCGGTCTCTCTGTGAGCACCGCCACGATTCTCTGGATGGGCTCGCCACTGCCGCAGAGTCTGGGAGCGGCAACGCTCGACCTCCAGGCCGATCGTGGCGCACCGGAGTTGCGGGACTTCGTCGACGACCTTCGCCTCGCGCCCGAGGTGCGTACCACCTTGATCGGTCACTCCTACGGGAGCGTGGTCACGGGGCACGCGGTGAGGGCGGGCCTCCACCCCGACAACTTGGTCGCGGTCGCGAGTCCGGGGTGGGGTGTCACGTCCGTCGACGAGCTCAACGCTCCCGGGACGAAGTTGTTCGCCATGCGGCACCAGGGCGACATCATCAAGCTCGCCCCGACCGCTGACGAGACCCTCGGCGTGCTCGTGCCGCTACCAGACACTGTCGCAGGCCACGGTGATGACCCCGTCTACATGGCTGGGGTGGAGCGTCTGTCGTCAGGATCGGAAGCGCACCCTGTCTTTGGCATCGACATGGATGCCCACTCTGACTACTTCGGCGGCAGCGAGGCGGGTCGTCTCGCTGGGCTGAATCTGGCCAGGGTGATCGTCGGTGACGACTACGAGACATACGAGGAAGCGAGGGCCGCTCTGTGAAGCGGATCGTGATGGCGCTTCTTCTACTGGTCGCCGGATGCGCGTCCGAGCCTCGGCCACCGATATCCGAAGCGCTCAGAGATCTCGACGCCGCGCTTGCACGGGCAATACGAGTCAGTTCACTCACCGAGATTCCCAAGCGCACACCCGGAAGGTGGTGGTGCAAGCTCGGGGAGGGGCAGGCGTTCCAGCTCGGTTTCACCGCTGCTGCCCGCGATCCGCGAGCGACCGTCGTCGCCGTCGGCGAACTGTGGCGCCGGGAGGGGCTCACCATCCAGATGGATCGCACACAGCATCCCAACAGGCCTGAAGTGATCGTCCGTGGGCGGCTGATCGAGATGTCTGTACACGGCTTCCCCGAGCGGGGCACCGTCTGGATCGCTGGGAACACAGCCTGTCTGGATGGGGAGGTTCCCGAACCTTGGCGGGATGTGTGAATCGACATTGGCGCAATCGAACACAGCAGGGTAAGCCGTCGCTCAGCGGTCGAATAGAACAGCAGGGTGAGCCGTCGTTCAGCGGTCGAGTGGAAGGTGGAGGCCGATGTCAGTGCCCATAAGCAGCGAGTCGCCCACCCCGCCACACCCTCGCCCCACGGCGGAACCAGGCGTGATTCTCTCCCGCCGGCGCTCCCAAACGCGTCCCCACAAGTGTTCTCCTAGCGTTTTCGTCAGCTCCCTGGTCCGTTCTCTTTCGGGCCGATAGCGTCCCCGGGTGGCAGCGGCAGTGACTTCTTCCAGCCCCCCGGTTGTCTCGCAGCGCGACCCCTTCCTCGACAACGCCAAGTTCTGGGCGATCGTCCTGGTCGTGTGCGGGCACCTGGTGGAGGATCTGCGCGACGTACCGTACGCGCACGCGCTCTACCTCTTCGTCTACACGTTCCACATGCCGCTGTTCATCACGATCAGCGGCTACCTGTCGCGGAACTTCACCCGGTTGCGGGCGCAGAAGCTCGTCTCGACGCTGCTGGTCCCCTACGTCATCTTCGAGATCGCCTACTCGCTGCCGCGGTGGATCCTCTACGGCAAGTTCCAGCTGACCCTGCTCGACCCCTACTTCCTCACCTGGTTCCTGCTGTCGCTGTTCATCTGGCGGCTCTCGACGCCGGTCTGGTTCCAGGTGAAGTGGCCGCTCGCGGTAGCGGTGGGCATCTCGCTGATCAGCGGCGCGTCGGCGCTGCCCGACGAGTTGTCGATGAACCGCACCCTCGGTCTGCTGCCGTTCTACGTCCTCGGCCTGGTGCTGACGCCGCAGCACTTCCAGATCCTGAAGAGGAAGTGGGTCAGGATCTCGGGAGCGCTCGTGCTGGTGGCGGGGCTCGGGATCACGTTCCTGGTCCACTACGACGTGCCGACGGAGTGGATCCGGTGGCGTCACGCGTACACGAAGATCGGGGTCGACAACCTCACCGGGGCGGGCATCCGCTTGCTGATGCTCGTCATCGGGGCGGTCCTGGTGGGGGCGTTCCTGTCGATCATCACGTCCAGGAAGACGTGGTTCACCGCGCTCGGCGGGCTGACCATCTACGCCTACCTGCTGCACGGCTTCGTCGTGAAGGGCCTCGACCGCTTCCACGACGAACTCAACAACCCCATCGGCGTGGCCGCCGTCATCCTCTTCGGCATCGCCCTCACGGCCGTCCTGTGCACACCACCGTTCCGCCGCCTCTTCAAATGGGCGATCGAGCCCAACCTGAAGTGGGCCTTCAAATCCGACCCCGGCCGCCAATCACCCCCACCCACCCCGCCGAACCAGGACCCCCCGCAGCAAGCCGGCTGGCCACAGGGCCACACATCCCAGGCTTGGCCAGATGAGCGCACGACTCCGCCCGCCCAGCCGACCACACCGGCCTGGGCAAACGAGGGCCCGCAGCAAACTGCACAGGGCGGCGCCCTCCATCCCCGGCCCGGCGACCGCACACCCCCACCCGGCCACCCCTGAAACGCCGAACGGCGCCCCTCCAAACAAAGAGGTGGCGCCGTCAGGTGGCGTACAGGTCAGATCATCACGTGCTCATCCGGGTGGGCCACGAACGAGAAGACCGCGTTGCGGGTCAGCTTGTAGTCCGCCGCCTGCCACGTGTGCTGGGACGCGTCCGACCCGCGCATGTACACGAAGTTGAAGCGGTCCGACGAGTAGATCCGGACCCCTTCCTCCTTCAGCTTGCGCACCAGCCGCGTGTCCTCGCCGGCGTTGACCGCCTCGAAGGGGTACGTCCGCAGCAGGTCGGCCCGTGCCAGGATCGTCGCCCCCTGCACCAGGTGCGTGTACCGGTTCTCCAGGCCGGGAAGCCGGAACACGGTCGTGTTCGAGTCGGGGAAGTACGTGTAGTGCGCGCCCTTCCCCGTCAGCTCACAGTCGGCGTAGTCGAAGACGCGGACCAGGTCCCACAGGTAGTTGGGCCCGTAGAGGTTGTCGTCGTCCATCTTGGAGATGAGCTCGCCCTCGGCCTGGGCGATGCCGAGGTTCAGCACCTCGCCCAGCGTGAAGTGGGGCGGCGCGTGCAGCACCTTCACCGCCGGGATGCCGGCCGCCAGGGCCTTGTCGCGCACCACGTCGGCGTCCTCCGACAGCCCGTGCAGCACCAGGATCAGCTCCAGGTTGCGGTGCCGCTGCCGGGCTACCTGGGAGATGGCGTGCTCCAACTGGCCGGCCCGGTTCGTGGGCAGCACGACCGACACGCTCAGGGAGCGTTCGGACACGGGGCGGCCCAGGTCGCCGAGGATCTGGTCGACGCGGTGGGAGAACAGGTGCTTGTCGAAGACCTCGCGCATCGCGAGGTGGCCCTGCCGGGCGCGCAGTTCGGGGCTGTTGATGTAGTACAGCGCCCGGTTGTACGCCTCCTCCTGCGAGTGCGCGATCGGAATCAGCGGGCCGAAGGTCTCCTCGATGGCGCGCGACCAGCCCGACAGGACCGTCGTCCCGCAGGCGGAGAGTTCGAAGACGCGGCGGGCGCACATGGTCGGCGAGTCGATCACCGAGTTCACGTTCAGGAAGACCTTGTACATCTTGTACGCCGCCAGCATCTGCTCATAGGGCAGTTCGCCGACGATGTGGGGGCGGTACTCCTCCGGCCAGGCGTACTTGTCGGCGACGGAGGCGTTGCGGGCGAAGATGTGCAGGCCGAGCTCCCGGGTGGGGGCGATGACCGTCTCCATCTGCTCCCGGCGCTCGGGGTGCTTGTCGCGGAAGTACATGCCGCCGAAGACGACGTCGTACTTGCGGCCCCAGCGGGTCATGATCGGGTTGTGGATGCGCGGCTGCGCGGCGAACTGGAGGACGCCGACCCGGTCGTGGCCGAGGATCTCCCGGTATTTCGGGATCATGTCGCCGTCGCAGGTGTACACCTGGTCGAACAGCTTGGCCGTGTCGATGAAGAAGTCGAAGTTCGGCGGGTCTTCCTTGTTCCAGAAGACCGTTGGGATGCCCTCGGACCTGCACCACGCGATGAGGTCGCGCAGCTCCTGCTTGGGGGCGTTGGTGCCGGTCATCTGGTAGCGCCAGCGGCCCTGGTTGCCGTGCCAGGCCGACTCGCAGAACAGCACGTCAGGGCGCTTCTCGGCGAAGATCTCGCGCCAGTCGTGCAGGCCGAACTCGATCTGGTCCCACTCGTACTTGAACGCGAGCCGCGAGAAGTCGTCGAGGATGACCGCGACCTTGAGGTCGGGGCGGTTCTGGATGCCCTCGGGCTCGGGCCACTTCAGGTTCGGGATCCTGACCGTCGGGCCGCGCTTCTCGGCCTCGGCCTGGACGTCGAAGGCCGAGGGCGGCGCCTTGGGGGCCTTGTTTCCCCGCCACGCCTTGCGCAGGTCGCCCGGCAGCTTGACGATCTTCTTGGGGTTGGAGCCGGCCTTGGTGATGGCCTCGCCCACGCGGTACTGACGTCCGGTCTGGGTGGCCTTGGCCTTCCAGAGGGCGTACTCGGCGCGCGCCTCCTGGTAGGCGAGCCGGGTCTCCAGCTCGCGGATCGTCTCCTCGTAGAACTCGACGGTGCGACGGTCCTCGGGCAGCCAGTTGACCGGGCCGAGGCGCTGGAATCTCGGCTCGTCGGGGGTCTCGTCGGTCTCAGACATGCCTCGTCCCTGCTCGTCGTCTCAAGGGTCGATATCGTACGGCGCAGGCCGTGGTCGTTTGGTGTGTTTGTCGGAGTTAGTCCCCGACGGCGTTCCGAGAGGCGGGGGAGAGGTTCTCACCCTGGAGCCAAGAAGCGATCACCCGGGCGATGCGCGGACCGGCCTTGCCGTCCCACAGCATCGGCAGGTCGCCCGACGGGGTGGTGGCGCCCTCGGCCAGCGCGACCGTTGCGGCGGCGGGGAGCGAAGCGGGGGTCACCAGGCGGTTGGTCCCGTGGGTCACCGTGATGGGGCGCTCGGTGTTGGGCCGCACGGTCAGGCACGGCACCTCCAGCATCGTGGTCTCCTCCTGGACGCCGCCCGAGTCGGTCACCACCAGCACCGAACCGCGCACCAGCGACAGGAAGTCGACGTAGCCGAGCGGGTCGACGATGCGCAGGTTGGGGCCGTCGACCAGGCCGGCCTCCGCCAGGCGGGTGCGGCCGCGCGGGTGCAGCGGCACGATGACCGGCACCTGCTCGGCGACGCCGAGGACCGCGTCGACGAGCTCCTTCGCCGCGGCCGGGTCGTCGACGTTGGCCGGGCGGTGCAGCGTGGCGACGGCGTACTTGCCGGTGACGCCCAGACGCTCCTGCACGGGCACCGGGTCGAGCTTGGGCAGCGCGGCGAACAGGCTGTCGATCATCGGGTTGCCGACCAGGTGCACCTTGGACGACGGCACGCCCTCGTTGGCCAGGTAGGACAGCGCCTCCGGCGAGGTCGCGAACAGGATGTCGGACAGGCTGTCGACGACGATCCGGTTCACCTCTTCGGGCATCGTGCGGTCGAACGAGCGCAGGCCCGCCTCGACGTGGGCGGTGGGCACGCCCAGCTTCGCGCAGACCAGGATGGCGGCGAGGGTCGAGTTGACGTCGCCGTACACGACGACCAGAGACGGGTTCTCCCGCTCGACGACCTCCTCCAGACCGACGAGGAGGGCCGCGGTCTGCTTCGCGTGGGAGCCGCTGCCGACGCCGAGATTCGCGATCGGCTCGGGCAGCCCGAGGTCGGCGAAGAAGACGTCGGACATGAGGGCGTCGTAGTGCTGCCCGGTGTGGATGATCCCCTGACGGATGCCCAGGTCGGCGAGTCCGTTGACCACGGGAGCGGCTTTGACGAAGTTGGGCCGGGCACCCAGGACGTGCAGGACGAGGGTGTCCTGGAGACTCGATTCCCTCACTGACCTTGCCTTTCATCCATGATGGGGGCAAACGTTGCCTATGGTACGGTCACGCCGTGGTAGCTGAGGCCAACAAGCCCATTCCGGCAAAGGCCGCGAAGGCCAGTGCCCGAAGGTTCATGAAGGGGTTCGTCAAGAACCCGGTGACTACTTCCCGGATCTTCGTGGGGAAGGTCGTGCAGGACCCGCTACGGGTGGCGCACGCAGCCGCGGAGACCGTGCCGAAACCGCTTCGCCCGCTCGTGGGCAAGGTGGCCTGGCCGGTCGCGCGGGTCGCCAAGGTCACGATCCGCAAGATGTGGCGGCGGATGGCCAGGGCTCCCCTCAACGACTCCAGGGCCGTGTTCGACGCCGGGCACATGACCCAGGCCATCGACATGCTCAAGCCCCATGAGCGCTGGGTGTTCATCAAGAAGCGGCTGGCCCTGTACGAGGGCGAGCGCGGCGCGCTGCTGCCCAACCCGATCCCGCCGAAGCCCAAGGTCATCATGGGCGAGCGGGTGCCGGGCCGTGCGCTGCACATCGTGACCAACGCGCTGCCGTTCACCCAGGCCGGCTACACCGTGCGCACCCACCGCATCGTGACCGCGCAGAAGGCCGCCGGGCTCGACCCCCACGTGGTGACGAGCTGGGGCTGGCCGGCCCTTCAGGGCTTCCCCGACGTGGAGCCGTTCGAGGAGATCGACGGCATCCCCTACCGCCGCCTGCTGCCGAGCGGTCCCGACATCCCGATGGAGACCCGGGGCCGCATCACCCGCGGCGCCGAAGACATCACCGAGCTGGTCCGCCAGCTGCGCCCGCAGGTCCTCCACGCCGCCACCGACCACCGCAACGGGTCGGTCGCGATGGCCGTACGGGAGAGAACCAACACCCCGTTCGTGTACGAGGTCCGCGGCTTCCTGGAGGAGACCTGGGCCAGCCGCGACCCCGCCCGGGTCGGCACCGAGCGCCACCGCCTCATGCGGGAGCGCGAGGCCACCATCATGAACTCGGCGGACGCCGTGGTGACCCTGGCCGAGACGATGGTCGGCGAGATCGTCGAGCGCGGCGTCCCGCGTGAGCGCATCTTCCTGGCGCCCAACGCCGTCGACGCGTCGCTGCTGACCGCCGAGTACGACGGCGCGTCGCTGCGCCGCCAGTACGGCATCGGCGACCACGAGATCGTCATCGGCTCGGTGTCGTCGATCGTGGCCTACGAGGGCTTCGCGACGATGCTGTCGGCGGCCGCGTTGCTCAAGAGCGCCGGCACCCCCGTGAAGGTGCTTCTGGTGGGCGACGGCACCGAGCGCGAGAACCTGCTCGCGCAGGTGAACAAACTCGGTATAGGTGACATCGCGATCGTGCCCGGGCGCGTCGGGCCCGACGAGGCCCTGCAGGCCCAGGCGGCCATCGACATCTTCATCTGCCCCCGCGAGGACCTGCGCGTATGCCGTCTGGTGACGCCGCTGAAGCCCGTCGAGGCGATGGCGCTGGGCAAGCCGGTCATCCTGAGCGACCTGCCGGCCCTCGCCGAGCTCATCGGCGACGGCGAGCCCGGGGTCCTCGTGCCCGCCGGGAACGCGCAGGCGCTGGCCAACGCCGTGGCGGAGCTCCGCGACGACCCCGAACGCCGCCGCAAGATGGGCGCGGCCGGCAAGGAGGAGGTTGCCGCGAAGCGAACCTGGAGCAGCCTCGCCAACACGTATCGGGAAATTTACGAATCACTGGCCCGCTAGATAAATTCACCGGGGACGCCGGATGTGCAGCATCAGGCATCATTGGTGCCGACTTGAGATAGCCTTTGCGACCATGAAGTGTTCTCTCCACCCCCAGGCCATGTCGTGAGCGAGATCGATCTCACGGTTATCGGGCTGGGCTACGTCGGCATGCCGCTGGCCAAGGAGGCTGTGGCGGCAGGTCTGAAAGTCGTCGGCCTCGACGTTGACGCGCGCAAGGTGGACGCGCTCAACGAGGGACGTTCCTACATCGACGACCTGACGGACGCCGACCTCGACGACATGCTCGCGAACGGTTTCTCCGCGACGCTCGACCCGACGGTCCTGGCCCGTTCCGCGGCCATCGTCATCTGCGTGCCCACCCCGCTCGACGAAGACCACCGTCCCGACCTGTCCGCCGTCGAGGGCGCCACCCGCGCCGTCGCCGAGCAGCTGACCGCCGGCACCCTCGTGGTGCTCGAGTCGACGACCTGGCCCGGCACCACCGACGAGGTGGCCCGGCCGATCCTCGAGAAGTCCGGCCTCGTCGCCGGCGCCGACTTCCACCTGGCGTTCTCGCCGGAGCGCATCGACCCCGGCAACCCGAAGTTCGGCCTGCGCAACACCCCGAAGGTGGTCGGCGGCTACACCACCGCCTGCCGCGACCGGGCGACCGAGTTCTACGCGCGGTTCGTGGAACGCGTCGTCCCCGTCTCCGGAACGCGCGAGGCCGAGATGGCCAAGCTGCTGGAGAACACCTACCGCCACGTGAACATCGCGCTCGTCAACGAGATGGCGATCTTCTGTGACGAGCTCGGGGTGAACCTCTGGGAGTCGATCGAGGCCGCCGCGACCAAGCCGTTCGGGTTCCAGAAGTTCCTGCCGGGTCCGGGCGTGGGCGGTCACTGCATCCCCGTCGACCCGTCCTACCTGTCGTACGCCGTGCGCAAGCTGGGCTTCCCCTTCCGGTTCGTGGAGCTGGCCCAGGAGATCAACGAGCGGATGCCGTCCTACGTGGTGACCCGCGTGCAGCGGCTGCTGAACCGCGACAAGAAGGCCGTCAACGGCTCGAAGGTGCTGCTGCTCGGGGTGACCTACAAACCCGACATCGCCGACGAGCGGGAGACGCCCGCGATACCGGTCGCCGAGGCGCTCATGGAGCTCGGCGCCGTCGTCAGCTACGCCGACCCCTACGTCAAGGAGTGGTCGGTCGAGGGCAGCCCGGTGCCCCGCGAGGAAGACCTCGCGACCGCCATCCGGGAGGCAGACGTCACGGTGCTGCTCCAGCAGCACTCGATGTTCGACCTGGAGCTGGTCGAACGGCAGGCCCGCCTGGTGCTGGACACCCGGGGCGTGCTGGCCACCAGCGAACGCGTCGAGCGGCTGTAAGGGGGCCAGGCGCGTGCACGTGCTCGTCATGACGGTGGTGCATCACCCCGAGGACGCCCGGATCCTGCACCGGCAGATCCGCGCGCTCGTGGACGCCGGTCATGAGGTCACGTACGCCGCGCCGTATTCGGCGCGGGGCGTCGTGCCCCGGTCGTGGGTGAACGGGGTCGACCTGCCCCGGGCGGCCGAGCGGCGGCGGATGTCCGCCGTGCGGGCCGCGCGCAAGGTGTTCAAGAGCATGCGCGGCAAGGTCGACATGGCGCTCATCCACGACCCCGAGCTGCTGTTCGCGGTCGCCGGGGTGCGCAACCGGCCGACGGTCGTGTGGGACGTCCACGAAGACACCCCCGCGACGCTGTCGCTGAAGCCGTGGCTGCCGGCCTTACTGCGGCCGCCGACCCGGTTCGTGGCCCGCATGCTGGAGAGCTGGGCCGAACGCAACTTCCACCTCCTGCTCGCCGAGACCGCCTACGCGGGCCGGTTCCGGGAGGCGCATCTGGTCGTACCGAACGAGACCTGGGTGCCCGACACGGTCTCGCCGCCCGGCGACGACCGGGTGGTCTACCTGGGCTGGCTGTCCGAGGCGCGGGGCGTGCGCGAGGCCATCGAGGTCGGGCGCCTGCTGCGGCCGCACCGGGTGGTCGTCGAACTCATCGGGTACGCCGACCCGCAGTCGCGCCGCATGCTCGCGGCCGCCGTCGAAGAGGGCGCGCTCGAATGGCGCGACTTCATGCCCAACGACGAGGCGCTCAAGCGGCTCGACGGCGCCCTGGCCGGGCTGTCGCTGCTGCACGACGAACCCAACTACCGCCACTCCATGCCCACGAAGATCGTGGAGTACATGGCCCACGGCATCCCGGTCATCACCACCCCCTCGCCCCGCGCGGTCGAGCTCATCGAGCGGTACCGCAGCGGTGTCGTGGTCCCCTGGAGCGACCCGCAGGCCGTCGCGAAGGCGGTGCTCGCGCTGCGCGACAACGTCGAGGAGCGCCGCAACGCCGGCGCCCGCGGCTACGCCGCCGCCCGGGGCAACCACCACTGGCCCAACTCCGCGCGCCGATTCGTCTCCCAGCTCGAAGCCTGGAACGGTGTCAAGCCGTAATCAGCCCCCGGAACGTCGATCGGATGAGGTGACGGTTTGCGCTGGCTTGCTCTGCTTCTAGGGATCGCGATCCTCGGTGGCGTGGCCACCGTGGTGATCGCCCTCCAGGAGCCCGAGACGCCACACGCCGCGCGCATCGGCAGCACCTCGCCGTCCGAGCCGAGCCCGACCCCGTCCGACACCGGTTTCACCGACCCGTGTGGCACGTTCGACACGAACATGCGCACCCCCTACGCGATCACCGGCTACTGGATCATGCCGTCGGCCGACCGCTGCAACTGGCGCCGCCAGCTGGAGGAGATCCACAAGGTCGGCGGCGACACGGTGGTCCGCATCGGCTTCGGCCTGCAGCCGCGCGGGGTCGACGACGAGGGCCGCATCCTGGAGACCGCCCCCGACGACGGGAGCGAGGCAAAGCCCGACGAACGCTACGGCTACTGCGTCGAAGACGGTCTGACCTGCTACCAGGCGGCCGAACGCGACCTGAAGGCGGCCAACCCCGGCAACCGCGTCTCGTGGTCGTTCGTCTTCCGCACCGACGAGCAGTACGGCGACGGCGTCTTCCGCTGCCCGCAGATGGAGAAGAAGATCGTCGTCGGCGAGCGGGTGTTCTTCCGCCTGATCGCCGACGAAGACGGCTCCGACGACGCGACCTGCGACTTCTCCAGCAAGGGCAAGGGCTACCACCTGATCCTGGTGTCGGCCGGCGCGACCGACAGCCTGACCGAGCTGCTCGACCTGGGCGACCAGTTCGGCATCAAGGTCTTCCCGTCGCTGCCGCTGGCCCCGCGCGACCCGACCGGCGTCACCCGCGCCAACCCGCGCCACATCGGCACCCTCACCACGCTGACCCGCCGCATCCTGCAGGACTACGGCACCCGCTTCGCGGGCCGCGAGTCGCTCGGCGGCGTCTACCAGCCCTTCGAGCTCGTCATCAGAGACTGGGCCGACCCTGAGAACGTTCCGACACTGCAGGTGTACGCCGAACAGCACCGCATCGTCGAGCAGGTACTCCCGGGCAAGCCGATCCTGGTCAGCCCCTACCTCGACGCCCGCAAACGGGTCGACTACACCTCGACCCCCGCGCAGGTCGGCGAGGGCTTCAAGGCGCTGGCCCGCACGGGCGTCGGCATCATCGCGCCGCAGGACTCGCGCGGCACCGGCAAGGTCGGCCTGTTCTGGCCGAACTGGAAGAACCAGCCCGTGGACGAACGGCTGAAGCCGGTGGTGGGGGAGAGCACCTACGGCACCGCCTACTACGGCGCCACCCGCGACTACTACCGGGCCATGTACGAATCCCGCCTCGAACTGCGCGACGAGGAAGACATCGACGTGCAGCTGTGGGCCAACGTCGAGGCGTTCGAACCGTCGGCGACCGAGAAGTGCGGCACGCAGGGGACCCGGGGACGCACCGACAAACCCCGCCTCGACACTGCGGTCACGCTGGTCGGGCCGTACGTCTCGAAGATCATCTCGTACATGTGGAGCGACTTCTTCACCTGCGGCACCCCGTCGCTGTCGGAGGACCTCGCGACCGACTGGGAACGCCCCATCGCCATCCAGGCCATCAGGGAGAAGCGGCAGATCCAAGACGGCCTGCAGATCCGCGGCTACCACCTGGAGAACGTCCGGGTGACGCTGAGCTGGACCGGCCTGGAGACCCCGCGCGTCGTCGACTCGCAGTCGGTGGGCTGGTTCGACGGGCAGCCGATCGCCGACTTACCACCCGCCGTCGGCCAGGTCTGGATCCCGGTCGACTGGGCGAGCGTGCCGCCCGGCACGTGGGTCAGGGTAGAGGTGACCTCCGCCGACGGCCGCAAGGCCGCCGAGCCGGTCTACTACCACAACAACGATTGATCGCGACAGCGTGTAACGTGCCTGACATGGTCCCGCGCATCCCCGTCAGCGTGGATCTCGTCGTGCTGACAGTGAGGTCGAGCGCCCTGTGCGCCTTGGTGTGGCGGCGGGATCGGCCGCCCTACCCCGATCTGTGGGCGCTGTCGGGCGGCTTCATCCACCTCGACGAAGACCTTCCGGCGGCGGCGGCCCGCGTGCTGGCCGAACGGGCCGGCATGGCAGGGGCGCCGGTCCACCTGGAGCAGCTCCGGACCTACGGCTACCCCGACCGCGACCCGCGCCAGCGCGTCGTGTCGGTCGCCTACCTGGGGCTGGCCCCCGACCTGCCGGCCTCGACCGAGGCCCACATGAGCTGGCAGCCGCTGAGCGAGCTGACCGAGATGGCCTTCGACCACCGCCGCATCATGCTCGACGGGCTGGAGCGGGCCCGGTCGAAGCTCGAATACACCTCGCTCGGGGCCGCGTTCTGCCCGACCGAGTTCACCGTCGCCGAGCTGCGCAGGGTCTACGAGATCGTGTGGGGCCGCCCGCTCGACCCCCGCAACTTCCACCGCAAGGTGACCAAGACCGAGGGCTTCCTGGTGCCGTCGGGCCGGACGACCACCCGCGACGGCGGCCGCCCCGCGATGCTCTACCGGCGGGGCCCGGCGGAGGCGCTGCACCCGCCGATGCTGCGGATCTGACCCGTTTGACGTGATTGGGCCCACTGTTGTCAGTGTGATTGGGGATATTCTCCCCCTGTGCTGATATCGGAGCCGCGCACTGTGCCGGCGGCGGCCGCCGTTGACCCACCCTTCGTCCAGCCCCGCTTACGGGTGCTCGACCTGCTGCGATTCGTCGCGGCCATGGCGGTGGTGCTGTTCCACTTCGGGGAGACGCGCGCGTGGGGGACGGTCAACGCCTTCCCGGCGTTATCCGGCGTCACGATGTTCGGCTCCTACGGAGTCCGGCTGTTCTTCATGATCAGCGGCTTCGTGATCCTGATGAGCGCCTGGGGGCGTACGCCCGGTGAGTTCGTGGTCTCCCGGATCGCCCGTCTCTATCCGGCCTACTGGGCCAGTGTGATCATCCTGGGCGCGATCGCGCTGATGGGGTTCATCACCGACCACCGGCCCACTCTGAGCGAACTGCTCGCCAACCTGACGATGTTCCAGCACGGCCTGCGGATCCGCGACCTGGAGATCGTCTACTGGACGCTCTGGCACGAACTCGTCTTCTACGTGATGATCGCCTGCTTCGCGGTGGTCGGGATCACATACCGGAGGGTTCTCGGCTTCATGGGCGGCTGGATCTTCCTGCTCGCGCTGGCCGAGCGGCTCGACATCTCGCTGCTGAAGGTCGGGCTGGCCCAGTTCGGGGCGCCCTACTTCATCGCGGGCATGTCCCTCTACCTGATCTACCGGTTCGGCGGCTCGCTGCTGCCGTGGCTGTTCGTCGGCCTGGCCTACGCCTTCGGCCTGGTGCAGCTGCTCGGCGAGGGGCCGTCGGCCGTCGAGCGGTTCGGCGAGCCGCTGGGCACGGCGCTGGTCGTCGGCGTGATCTCACTGATGTTCCTCGTGATGATCCTGGTCGCGCTCGGGCGGCTCGACGGGATCGACTGGCGCGGGCTGACGCTGCTGGGCGCGCTGACCTACCCGCTCTACCTGTTCCACCACCACGTCGGATTCCTGATGATCCAGTGGCTCAACCCGATCCTCGGCCACCGGGTCACGCTGCCGGTGGTCATCGGGATCGTGCTGGTCGTGGCGTGGGCGGTCTACCGGTTCGTCGAGGTGCCCGCCCAGCCACGGTTGAAGGCGGCGCTGTCCCGCTCGCTCAAAATCGCCGACTAGCTACTTCTTTTCGGCCGGCTTCGGCGGCTTCGGCCAGGCCTCGCCGGGCTTGAGGACGCGGTCGCCGAGCAGCGTGGAGACGGTGACGAGCTTGTAGCCCTTCTTCGTCAGGGTGTCGACCACGGTCTCCATGGCCTTGACGGTCTCCGGCACGATGTCGTGCAGCAGGATGACGGCGTCGCGCCGGGCGAACTTGAGCGTGCGCTCCTTGATGACCTTGGTGTTGCGGGCCTGCCAGTCGAGGGTCGAGCCCGTCCAAAGGATCTGCGGCAGGCCGAGCGTCTCCATCAGGGAGCCCACCCGGGAGTTGGTCGCGCCGTTCGGCGGGCGCATGAACGTCGGCGTGACGCCGGCGGTCTGCTGGATGACCTCCTGGGTGCCGACGATCTCGGAGATGATCTCCTCGTCGGAGAGCTTGGTCAGGTCGGGGTGGTCCCAGGTGTGGTTGCCGATCTCATGCCCCTCGTCGACCATGCGCTTCATCATCTCGACGCGGCTCTCGACCTTGCGGCCCAGCACGAAGAAGGTGGCCTTGGCCTTGTGCTTCTTCAGGGTGTCGAGCAGGGCGGGGGTGTAGGGCCAGGGCCCGTCGTCGAAGGTGAGCGCTATGCACTTGTGGCGCTCGCAGTACGGCTTGGCCTTCGCGTTCGCCGGTGCGGCCGGGGCGATCAGGGACGTGGTTAAGGCGAGGGCGAGTGCCCCCCGGACGATCACGCGCATGGTGCCGAATCCTAAGGGGTGTTCCTGGGACGACTCTGAGATCGGCACGAATGACCTCAAGTAGGGTGTGGGCACATCGCCGCAACGGAGGGGTGCAAGAATGCCGCAGTTCAGGGCCGTGCTCGACACCATGCCGGCCTACGCGCCGGGCAAGGCGGTGGTGTCGGCCGACGGGCGGTCGTACAAGCTGTCGTCGAACGAATCCCCCGAGCCGCCGCTCCCCAGCGTGGTCGCCGCCATCGCCGAGGCCGCCGCGACCGTCCACCGTTACCCCGACCCGGCGGCGGTCCGGCTGACCGAGGCGCTCGCGGCCCGTTACGGCGTCCCGCCGGAGCACATCGCGCTCGGCGCGGGCTCGGTCACCGTCGCCCAGCAGCTCTTCGAGACGATCGGCGAGCCCGGTGCGGAGGTCGTCTACGCCTGGCGTTCGTTCGAGGCCTACCCGGTGCTAGCGGACCTGTCGGGGGTCACCTCCGTGCAGGTCCCGCTCGCCGGCGAGACCCACGACCTCGACGCGATGCGCGCCGCGATCACCCCGGCCACCCGCATGGTCCTCGTCTGCAACCCCAACAACCCGACGGGCACGGCCAACCGCGCGGCCGAGCTCACCGCGTTCCTCGACGCGGTCCCGTCCGACGTGCTCGTGATCCTCGACGAGGCCTACCGCGAGTACGTGCGCGACGAGGCGATCCCCGACGGCCTGACCGTCTACCGCGAACGCCCCAACGTGGCGGTGCTGCGCACCTTCTCCAAGGCCTACGGCCTGGCCGGGCTCCGCGTCGGCTACCTGATCGGCCCCGAGCCCGTCGCCGCGGCGGTCCGCAAGACGATGATCCCCTTCGCGGTCAACCACCTCGCCCAGGCCGCCGCCGTCGCGTCGCTCGCCGCCGAGGACGAGCTGCTGGAGCGCGTCGAGCGGGTCGTCGCCGAGCGCGCCCGCGTCCGCGAGGCGCTGATCACCCAAGGCTGGACGGTCCCCGAGTCGCAGGCCAACTTCGTCTGGCTCCGCCTGGGCGACGACACCCCGGCGTTCGCGGCGGCGTGCGCCGCTGAGGGCGTCGCTGTGCGTCCATTTGGCACGGAGGGTGCCCGTGTGTCCATTGGTGACCGTGAGGCCAACGACGCGTTCCTGAGGGCCGCGCAGGCCTTCAGGACACACGTTTCCGCTCGGTAGAGACCACCAGCGCGACCCCGGCGACGATGACGAGACCGGCGGCCACCATCATGGCCGTCACGGTCTCGCCCAGGATGATCATCCCCAGGGCGACCGCGACGACGGGGTTCACGTACGCGTAGGTGGACACGAGCGAGATCGGCGCGTTGCCGAGCAGCCACACGTACGACGTGAACCCCACCAGCGACCCCACGACGATCAGGTAGGCCAGCGCCAGCCACGACCGCCCGGACACCTCCGACAGCACGAGGTGCTCCCCGGCCAGCCCGCTGCACGCCAGCAACCCGGCCCCGCCGACGACCATCTCCACCGTCGAGGCGGCGAAGGGGTTCTTCGGCATCGGCGCCCGCCCCGACATGAACGACCCCACGGCCCATGAGAACGACGCCAGCAGGATCACCACCACGCCGACCGTGCCCCCCGACGCCCCGCCGGTCAGCGAGATCCCGGCCACGCCGAGGAACCCGATGAGCACGCCGGTCAACGTCAGGACGTGGGGCCGGTCGCGGAAGACCGTGCGCATGATGACGAGCCAGAGCGGCGTCGAGGCGACCAGCAGCGCGGCGAGCCCGGTGGAGATGTGCTGCTCGGCCACGGCGACCATGCCGTTGCCGCCCGTGAGGAGCAGCAGCCCGACCAGGGCCGCGTCGAGGAACTCGCGGCGGTTCATCCGGAACGCCTGCGGGCCCGACTTGACCAGCAGGAACACGCCGAGGATCGCGGCGGCCACCACGAACCGGAGGCCGCCGGAGACGAAGGGCGGCATGGTCTCGATGACGATTCCGATGCCCAGATAGGTCGATCCCCAGACGATGTAGACGGTCGTCAGGAGGACCCACACGCGTATGTCACGACCGTCCCGCTGCATGACTGCTGACAATAGCCAAACGTCGGCAAACCCCTCCAGAGCGGGGCCCGAAATCGGGCATCAACCGTAAAAGGCTGGGTCGAGCACCTCGATGTCGGTGATGGCGGTGCCCGTCGGGTCGAGGCTGAGCCCGATGACCTCCGTCCCGGCCAGCAGCAACGGCAGCGACCGGGGGCTCGCCGACCCCGGCGGTGAGGTGAGCAGGTTCCGGCAGGCCTGCGTACACGCGCAGACCCCGAAATAAGGGAGATCCTCGACGGTCCCCGCGAGGGGATCGCCCTCGAGCAGGTCGACGATCGTGGCCGTGAGCCGGGGGTGCACCTCCTTCAGGCGGAGCCGGCTCACCGGAGGTACTCCAGGACCAGCAGGCACAGCGTGGCCGTCCCGAGATAGGCGCCTCCCGACGTCATGAGCGCGGTCGGTGCGGTCTTTCCCGACCGGAGACTGACGATGTAGCAGATCAGCGCGATGACGGCGGAAACGAGCGCCGCGATGATCAAAGAAACGACAGGCGACATTTCCTGACTTTCTTTCTGATAGCGCATAGTGGGTGACCACAGACAGATATCAGCGCCGGTCGCCGGAGACCCGAAGATCATCTGTTCCTGTACGGATTTCCGCAGGTCTGGACGCCTGTGGACGACTCTGGACGTAACCGGATGACCTGGTTAATCCTCGCGCTCACGACGTTTGGGAATTATGGGGCGTAGCCCCTGTGAACCCACTAATCTCGCCATCATCACCGGTCGCTCCGGTGATCTTTCAACGGGGTTCTCGGCCTTTTCCGGCCCACGCGCGGTCGCGCTGTCTGACTGTTTTGAGAAACGGAACTCGCTCATGGGTGATGCACGTGGAGAGCGGATCGACTGCGATGTCCTCCTGGCCAAGCTCGACAGCCTGTACCGCAAGGTGGGCCGGCCCAGCTATGGCCGGATGGTGGAGCTGGCGGAGTCGATGATCAGGGCGGAGACCGGGGAGGAGTGGCGCTCGCTCTCCACCTCGCACCTGTCCAACATCATGAAGGGCAGGTTCACCCTGCTGCCGGGCTGGCCCCTCATCCGCACCATCGTCACGGTCCTCTACAAGTTCGGCACGATGAACGGCCGCATGGCGGCCTCGCCGCAGGCGATCAGTACGCTCACCCGGGAGTTCGCCGAAGTGTGGGACGCCGTCGAAACCCGCGACGCCCCGGCCAGGCCGGTGACGCGGATGCCCTACGTCCCCGGCGACATCCTCGAACAGGCTCCCGACGAGGTCCGCCTGCCCCCGGTGAAGTCGGCGGCCTTCCGCATGCCGAGAGCGTGGGGCCGCATCGGCGCCTCGATCCTCCGCCGAGCCGAACAGGGCGACGCCGTCGCCGCCTACCAGGCCGCCGTCCTGCTGGCCTGTGAGGCCACGCGTGAGGAGGTGACGCCCGCCTACCGCCGCCTGCTCCTCGAAGCGGCGGCCGAATGGAAGAAGGAGGCGACCGGCACGGTCGCCGAGGCGCTGACCCTGCCGTTACACGGCCACGGCCTCCTCCGCGCGGCGGGCGAGCTGGCCTTCCGGCGGCCCCACCCGGCCAAACGCAACGTGATCTTCATACAGGCCTTCCTGCACGTGGAGGCCGCCCTCCAGAAGACCGCCGCCATCGGCGACGAGAGCCGACGATGACTCCACCTGGTGGAAAGCCGTCGAGCCCTTGGCCGGCGCCAGACGGTCGCCTCCAGAGACACGCCATAAACGTTCTGTGAGGGCGAACTCGCGTTCTCCAGGCCGCACACCGGGCGGGCGTTCACAAGGCTGGCATTTCACGACTTTCATCGAATTTGCGCAATGTTGCGCAACTCCAGCCCCGCCCGTCCCGCACTTTC
This sequence comes from Herbidospora galbida, assembly GCF_005233835.1. Taxonomy (GTDB): domain Bacteria; phylum Actinomycetota; class Actinomycetes; order Streptosporangiales; family Streptosporangiaceae; genus Herbidospora; species Herbidospora galbida. The sequence continues at coordinate 263,741 of NZ_SZQA01000003.1, forward strand.
TTCTATCCGGTGAAGTGAATTCCCTGTCCGGATTTATCCGGACGTATCCGTACACAAAAAGCAGTGCCCGGCACCCTCGGGAAAGAGGATGCCGGGCACTCGCCCGCCGTCTCAGCGGTTCAGCTTCTCCACGATCAGCCGGTAGAGCTGCCGGGGCCGGCCCGGTTGGGGTGTCCGGTTCGGTGGGAGCGGCCACGCGAGTCCCTCGTCGACCAGCGTGCGCAGCAGTCTCCGCGCCGTTCTCGGTGTCACCCCCAGCATCTTGCCCGCGCCCTCGGCGTCGACGACGGTGTCGCCGCCTTCCAGCTTGGCCGCCAGCCTGGCCAGGACCTCGACGCCCTTCGGCTTGGCGGGGCCCGCCGACTGCGGAGGCATCCGGGGCGGGGGCACCAGCGTGCGTCCCTCCCGGTCGACCGCGAAGCCCTGGGCCTGCTTGCCGGCCTGCGTGCGGGCCAGTGCGGCCCGTGCGTGGGTCTCGGCGTCGTGGGTGGTCCGGCCCATGCCGACGCCCACCTCGACCGCCAGGCCCAGCTCGTCGCGGATCCTCGCCGCGAAGGGCAGCACCCGGAAGCCGTCGGTCGCGCCGGCGATCGATCCCCGTGTCGCGACCACCAGGTAGCTGTGGTCGTCGATCGGCCACACGCTGGCGTTGATGCGGTTGGCCTCCTGCACCAGCAGGCGGTGCAGGGAGAGCCGCAGCTCGTCACGCCAGTATCGCGGCGCCGCCCGCCTTATCGGCTCCCGCAGCGTCGGCACCTCGACGAGGATCACCGTCAGCTGGGATTCCTCCAGCCGGTGGTGCGCCCCGAGCAGGGCCGCCGTGTGGAGAGCAGTCCGGACCGCCGCCGAGGTGGGCCGGATGCGGACCGTGGGGATGCCCGCGGCCGTTAATCGGTCGGCCACGCCCGGTATGCAGGTCAGGGCCCCCGTAGTGGCGCCCTGGCGGACCAGCCGCTCGTGGTAGGCCGCGATCGTGCCGGTCGCTCCCGGCTCGTCGCGGCTGTGTACCTCTGCCGTGGATATGCCCAGGTCCGCGAACGCCTCGTCGACCTCGCCCCGGCTCAGCACGTCGACGCTGACCCGTCTGGGGTCGATGCGGTCGTCGAGGGCCGCCCGTGCGATCGCGGCCGTCAGGGCCGCCCCGCCCAGTTGGACGTGGGTCGCCGGCATCGTCAGTACCCCGGCCCGCCGCGCCAGCTCGTATGGAATCGGGCTGGCGAAGAGGCAGGCGTCGACGCCGCCCAGCCGGGTCACCTTGTCGGATGCCTCCTGCTCGTCCCGGTATGCGGCCGCCACGAGGCGGCACGGCACCGGGGCGGCGGCGTGTCCCATGAGCATGACCCGCTCGACGAGGTCATGGGGACCCACCACACCGATGGTGAGGTCCGGCGTCCCAGCGCCCATTCCGCCCCCCACGCGTCCGCGCGGCGAGTCTTCAGTGCGCTCGACCAATGTTCGTCCCATCCCGCGCGCCTTCTCGATTGACTTCTCTTTGGAACGATCGCTCCCGGAGGCCGTAATGTCACGCCCGGATTTTCCGGAATACCGTTCTGAGAAGGGCGGCACGGTCCTTTCCCATTATGTTGTGGCTGGTCAATGCCATTATGGACGTCGAACTAGGCAAAAGGGGAAATCTCGCGTTCCACATCGGCTCCGAGGGCTCGGAGGCGCTGCGCGATGTCGGCGTGGCCCCGGTCGATGCGGTAGCCCGACTCGATCACCGTCTCGCCCTCGGCCGCCAGACCCGCCAGCACGAGCGCGATGCCCGACCGCAGATCGTGCGCCTCGACGGTCGCGCCGCGCAGCGGAGTGGGCCCGTGGACGACCGCCCGGCTGCCGTTCACCTCGACCCGCGCGCCCATCTTGTTGAGTTCGCGGGCCAGCGCGAACCGGCCGTCGAAGATGCGCTCGTGGATGTAGCTCGGGCCGCCGGCGAGCGCCGCCATCGCCATCAGCTGCGGCTGGAGGTCGGTCGCGAAGCCCGGGTAGGTGTCGGTGATCACGTTGATCGGCCGCAGCTGCCCGTCGCGGCGGGCGTGCACGACCGCGCCCTCCTGGAAGAACTCCACGCCCATCTGCTCCAGCTTCCACCGCACGACACCGAGGTGTTCGAGCGAGGTGCCGAGCAGGGTCACCTCGCCGCCGGTGATCGCGGCGGCCATCATGAACGCCCCGGCGTCGAGCCGGTCGGCCATGACGGTGTGCTCGACGGCCTTGAGCTCGCGTACGCCCTCGACGGTGATGAAGCCGGTCCCCTCACCGCTGATGTTCGCGCCCATCTTGCGCAGCATCTCGATGACGTCGAGGACCTCGGGCTCCAGCGCGGCGTTCTCGATGACCGTCGTGCCCTGGGCCAGCGCGGCGGCCATGATGAGGTTCTCGGTGCCCGTGTGGGAGGGCCGGTCGAGGTAGAGCGTGGCCCCGGTCAGCCCGGCGGCCTTGATGTGGATCGCGCTCTCCTGCTCGTCGACCAGGGCGCCGAGCCGCTTGTAGCCGTTGTAGTGGAAGTCGAGGTTGCGGGCGCCCAGATTGCACCCGCCGACGCCCTCGACGATGACCTCGCCGACCCGGTGCAGCAGCGCCGGCACGAACAGGATCACGCCGCGGAACCGCGACGCGATCTCCTCGGGCAGCACGGGGGTGTGCACCCCCGAGGCGTCGATGACCAGCGTGCGCTCCGCCTCGTGGAACTGCACCCGGGCGCCGACGGCCTCGGCGAGCTCGATCGCCCGCCGGACGTCCTCGATCAGCGGGACGTTGCGGAGGACCGTCCGGCCCTCTGCCGCCAGCAGGGCCGCCCCGATCATGGGCAGCACGGCGTTCTTCGCGCCCTGAACGAACGCGGTTCCACGCAGCGCATTGCCACCGCGCACGCGGTAACGAACCATGAATGAGTCTCCTCGGTTGGGGGTGGAGAGGATGGTGCGGCAGGTGCGGTAGCCGGGTATCGGCCCACAGTAGCCGTTAGCCGGGGTCATTCGCGGCGAAACCACCCCTGGAAAGTACGGCCCGTAAGGCCGTTAAAGGGCCCCACTTAGAGCCCCGGTGTTCTGACCAGGAATGCGAAGTTCGCCGGATTTCAGCGCAAGGAACACGAACGACTGATCGAACGACCGAAACGCTTCGAATTCAACCCCAAAACCGACATCCGCCCTGGCGAGGGGCAGGTTTCCCCACTTCCCGCACAGCGATTTACGGTCTCGTGTACGCAACCAAGGTCCGAAATCCGGCACACCGCCACCACCGGCCGGGCGGCGCCGTCGGTCACGTACCGACAGCGCGCCTTGCCGGAATACCGCCCTTTCACTTGTCCTATTTTGTCAGGACGCGGCGCCCGGATCAGGGAAAACAGCGACTCGTGTGACTAACGCCCCGCGGCGATGTCGCTTCGGTGGAAGGAACCGCGCATCTCGATGCGGCCGACGAGGTCGTAGGCCCGCTCGCGCGCCTGCGCCACGGTCTCGCCCGTGCCCACCACGTTCAGCACCCGACCGCCGTTGGAGACGACCCGCCCGTCTTTCCGGGCGGTCCCGGCATGGAGGACGTAGGCGCCCTCGACCTCTTCGGCCAGGCCCTCGATGGCGTCGCCCTTCACCGGGGTGCCGGGGTAGTTCTCGGCGGCGATCACCACGGTGACGGCCGCGCCGGGACGGCTGACCACGGCGGGCTGGGCGGCCAGCTCTCCGGTCGCGCAGGCGAGCAGCAGGTCGGCCAGAGGGGTCTCCAGGCGGTCGAGGACGACCTGGGTCTCGGGGTCGCCGAAGCGCGCGTTGAACTCGATGACCTTGGGGCCCTTGCTCGTCAGGGCCAGGCCGGCGTAGAGGACGCCGGTGTAGGGCATGCCCCGGCGGGCCAGCTCGTTGACGGTCGGGGTCACGACGGTCGTCATGATCTCGTCGACCAGGCCCTCGGGGGCCCACGTCAGGGGGGTGTAGGCGCCCATGCCGCCCGTGTTGGGGCCCTCGTCGCCGTCGTGGGCGCGCTTGAAGTCCTGTGCGGGCTGCAGGGCCACGGCGGTCTTGCCGTCGCACAGGGCGAACAGCGACACCTCGGGGCCGTCGAGGTATTCCTCGATCACCACGCGCTCGCACGCCGCGGCGTGGGCCAGCGCGGCCGAGCGGTCGGTCGTCACGACGACGCCCTTGCCCGCGGCCAGGCCGTCGTCCTTGACCACGTAGGGCGGCCCGAAGGTGTCGAGGGCGTCGAGGGCCTCTTCGGGGGTCGTACAGGAGAAGGCGCGGGCGGTCGGGACGCCGGCCGCCTCCATCACCGACTTGGCGAAGCTCTTGGAGCCCTCGATCGCGGCGGGCTCGCGCGACGGGCCGAAGCACGGCACGCCGACCGACCGGACGGCGTCGGCCACCCCGGCGACCAGGGGCGCCTCGGGGCCGATGACCACGAGGTCGACCGCGAGGTCGAGCGCCAGCGCCGCGACGGCCGAGCCGTCGAGCGGCGACACGTCATGGAGCCGCGCCACCTCGGCGATGCCCGCGTTGCCGGGCGCGCAGTGCACCTCGGCGGGTCGGAGAGCACGGCAGATCGCGTGCTCACGGCCTCCTGAACCGATCACCAGAACTCGCACCCACGCATTCTCTCAGGCCCGGCAACCACGGTTATCCTGGGACCCTGTGATATTTTGGGTTGGCTTTGCGGTGTCAAGTGGCGATTGGAGGTGGTACGGGTGTCTTCTGGCGATCCCGTCAGTACGTGCACGCGCACGTCTGACGTGCGCGACATCCCTGTCCATTTCCATATGCACGCCGCCCGCATGCCCGCGCCCTTGTAAGGGGTGACTCCGCTGTTCGCGTGGAGCATGTGAGCTCGGCCTTCGAAGGGACCGACATGCGCTCCGCCACGCTTTTCCCCCGTCGTTACACCCGTGCCGCCACCGTGGCCTCCCCCGTTCTCGAGCACAAGAAGTTCCCCTGCGTCCCGTCGAGCGACTCGCTCATCACCTTCGGCGCCTACATCGGCGGCCGGAAGGTCGCGGCCGACGGAATAGCGCAGGCCGTCCAGTTGGTCCGGCAGCACAACGAAGACGCCGCCAAGCCCGACGCCTACGTGTGGGTCGGGCTCTTCGAGCCGGAGGCCCCCGAGGTCGAGTGGCTGGCCGAGACGTTCGGGCTGCACCCCCTTGCCGTCGAAGACGCGGTCAAGGCCCACCAGCGGCCCAAGGTGGAACGTTACGGGGACTCCCTGTTCGTGGTGCTGAAGACGGTCGCCTTCCTCGACCACGAGGTGCTGACCGAGTCGGCCGAGATCATCGCCACCGGCGAGATCATGGTGTTCGTCGGTCCCGACTTCGTCGTCACGGTGCGCCACGGCGCCCACAGCCCGCTCAGCGACGTGCGCGACAAGCTCGAAGACAAGCCCAAGCTGCTCAACCGGGGCCCGACCGGCGTCCTGCACGCCATCGCCGACCACGTCGTCGACAAGTACCTCTACGTCGCCGACCAGATGCAGGCCGAGCTCGAAGAGGTCGAGGCCGCGGTGTTCGCCGAGGTCAGCTCGCGCGACATCAACCGGATCTACCACCTCAAGCGCGAGATGCTGGAGCTCAAGCGGGCCGTCGCGCCGCTGCACACCCCGTTCTCGCAGCTTCCCCAGCGCCGCAGCATCCCGTCGGACATGCGCGAGTACTTCCGCGACGTCTCCGACCACCTGTCGCGCGTGTGCGAGCAGGTCCAGTCGAGCAACGAGCTCTCCGACTCGATCCTGCAGGCCGCGCTCGCCCGCACCAACGCCCTGGCCAACGAGGACATGCGCAAGATCTCGTCGTGGGTGGCGATCCTGGCCGTACCGACCATGATCGCCGGCATCTACGGCATGAACTTCGAGCACATGCCCGCGCTCGACGCGGTCTGGGGCTACCCGGTGGTCGTCGGCGTCATGGTCGTCGCCTGCGCCCTGCTGCACCGGGCGTTCCGGCGCAACGGCTGGCTCTAGATGTACTCGGTCATGACGTTGGTGACAGTCGGCTGATCGGAGGGTGACCGTCCAGTGCGCTGTGACGTCGTCGGGTGTTGTAGTGCTCCATCCATGGTTGCAGGGCGTCGGCGCGGTGGGTGTTGCTG
>NZ_SZQA01000030.1 GCF_005233835.1 Herbidospora galbida
CCGAACCCGGAAGTTAAGCCCTCCAGCGCCGATGGTACTGCACCGGGGACGGTGTGGGAGAGTAGGACACCGCCGGACAATCTTTATATCGAAGGCCCCGATCGTTGATCGGGGCCTTCGACGTTTCACGGGGGGTATTGCCCGGCCTTATGGCCGGGCTTTCTGCGTTTCTGAGGCGAACTCCGGCCCGAAGCGGCCACGTTCTTGCCTGGCGGCGCTTCGGGCTTTCGTCATTTCTAAGCAAGGCTCCGGCTGCTGAGGTCACCTTTTATGGCTGGCCGCACGGTCGGGCCTTCGTCGTTTCGAGCGTGGATGTTGAACCTCCGCCGGCGTGTCACGGATGTGCGTGTGGCATGGCGGCTTCCAGGTTTCGCGGGGCCTTTTTGTACCCTGGTCGTGCGGCCGGGGTTTCGTCATTTCTGCGGGAGAACCGGATCCCTTGAAAGCCGCCGGTCGGGCGTTCGGCGTGTCCCGGGTGTGTGCGAGGCATGCGGCTCCCGTATCGCCAGAGCCTGGCCACGCAGCCCCGATGCGTTCGCCTGCGAGAGGCACTGCGGAGTTCGGCCCATGGGATAGACACTCTCGTCGCCCGGCCAGGCTCTGTCATTTCAGGGCTCGTGCAGGAGCAGCGGCGTCTCTACGTGTTCTGAGGCGACGTCAGCTGCCGGCCTCCGCGGCGAGCTTCAGCACGTGGTTCGCCGCCGCGCTCGCGCCGTCAGTTCGGATCCTCCCCGCCAGACCGGCCGCGTTGTTCGCGATGTCGGGCCACAGGGCCTCGCTCAGGGACACGGTCAACGATTCGGCCGTCGGCACACCGGGCGGGTGCGCGATGCCCACGTTGAGGCGGTGGATCTGCTCGGCCCAGTAGTACTGGTCGTACACCTGCGGAACCACCACCTGAGGCGTGCCGGCCAGCGCGGCCGCCGTCGTCGTCCCGGCGCCGCCGTGGTGCACGACCGCGGCCACCCGGGAGAAGAGCGCCTGCTGGTTCACTTCGCCGATCGACAGGACCTCCGGCCCCGGTGATTCCGGCAGCAGGTCGGCCCAGCCCCGGGAGAGGATCGCCCTTCGTCCGGTCGCCCTGGCCGCTTCGAGCATCGCCTCGGCCAGCCCTCGGGGAGCGCGGATGCTGCCGAAGCCGAAGTAGACGGGTGGGTCGCCGGCGTCCAGGAACGCCGACAGCTCGGAGGACAGAGGGCGTTCGTCGGGGAGGATCCACGCCCCTGTCTGCACGACGTCGCCGCCCGGCTCGGGCCAGGGCGCCAAGGTCGGGTCGGCGGCCAGGAGGGGGTGGTCGGCGAAGATGTGGGCGCGTACATCGGAGACGGGGGTCAAGCCCAGTGTCGTGCGGTGGTTGTTCAGGGCGGCTCCGAAGTTGGTCGTGAAGCGGGCGGCGTCCTCGGCCCACAGCGTGCGGTTGTCGCCGTCGACGGGCGGACGGCCGGGGGCGGGCGCCGGGGCGTGGTGGACGGAGGGCAGGACGATCGGGCAGAAGGCCGTGAAGACGTACGGGATCTTCAGGACCTCGGCGACCGAGCGGGCGGCCACCTGGATGGCAGTGGCGGCCACGATGAGGTCGCAGTCCTTCGCGGCGGTCATGACGGTCTCGAACTGGGCCGTCACGGAGGCCTCCGCCAGGCGGCGGAGCTGCTCCGGAGACGGCGGCGTGGCGTTCGCGGGCGGGGTGGCGGCGGTCAGCGTGCGGAGTTCGGGGCCGATCGGGGTGACCGGCATGCCGAGGCTCTCGATCCAGTCGCGGAAGTCGGGCGGGACGCACAGGCGGACCTCCTGGCCGAGGGCCCGGAGTTGCGTGGCGAGCGCCACCAGCGGCTGGACGTCGCCCCGCGAGCCGATGGTCGACAGCAGTACGCGCATGGGTGTTTTCCCCCTGGAAGTGGTTCGGGCCACCGATTGTGAGGGGTCATGGGGGTCTTGCGGCAAGCCCGGGAGTCGGCTATAGGTTGAAAGTGGCGGGGAGTGTGAGGTGCCCCCGCAGTCTTCGCCTTCGGTGCCCGACGGGCATTCCCGCATATATGGCGCTCCGGTGGGCACGGGTAGTTCCCATGATCTGTGCAATTCGTCCGGGGGATCCGGTTGGTCACGCTCTGTGGTCGGAGTTCGTTGTCCAGCGAATTGATTCGGCGCTCGAATAATCTGTTTAGCGAATGCCGCATTTCCGCCACAATGGTGCTCATCGTCGATCTGGTTATCTGACCTTCCAGCAGGCGGAAGCTCGTCGGGTTACCCTTGAATGGCTGGTCGGTAAACGAATCTACGGTGCAGGCGCGCATGTCACGGGGCTACTGACGACCCGCGACAAAGAGAATCCCATGTATAGGCGTGTCGAGTCGCCATAAGAGAATGGTCGGTTAGCGTCCCTTGTGTCGGGACAAACCCGGAAAGGACGAAGCCGATGGGGGCAGTGCGCAAGGTGGCGACCTACCTTGGCCTGGGCGGAGCCGAGCAATATTCGGAAGAGCCCTATGGGGAAGAGGAATACGACGACGATTGGATGCCGGCCTCCGAAAGGGCGGCAAAACGCTGGCAGCCGACGGGCGAACCGTCGCGAATCGTGATGGTACGTCCGAGGAAGTACGACGACGCGCTCACCGTGGGCCGTCACTTCCGCGACGGCCACACGATCGTGATGGACGTCGCGACGATGTCGACCATGGAGGCGACCAGAATGGTCGACTTCGCGGCCGGCCTCGCCTACGGCTGTGAGGGTCGCATCGAGCGGATCGCCGACAAGGTGTTCCTGCTCACGCCGTCGAACGTTGAGGTGACCACCGCTTAACGGTCACTTCGCCGAGCGGGTGGAGAGGCGACGCCGAGGCCTCTCACCACCCACCCCTCGCCGGCCCCTCCGCCGGCCGCACACGTAAACCGTCCGACACCCAGGGCATGTTCCGACCAGCCCCGACCGACCATTTCGACCCGGCTTGCGATGGGATTCCGCAGGCCGGGTCTCTCATTTTCTCCGGCCCTTTCCGGGGAAATGTGGATATTCCCCCGGACATTTCAGCCGGCGCGGGGTCCGCGCTTCAGCAGCCGACCCACCTCGGCCACGTCGGACATCGCCTGGTCTCGGCGCGTTTTGGCCTCGCGGGCATATTCGTGCAGGGCCCAGACCGCCGAAGTGGCGAGTTCGTGGAGTTCGGCCACTTGTGCGTTGACCAATGCCAGATCGGCCTTCTCGCGGCCGCGGAAGCGCCACAACAGCCACGCCCCCAAAGCGCCTATTCCGACCCCGACGACCGCCAGGATCATCGAGAACACGAAACCCAGCGTGAAGACGACCAGGCCGCCGACGGCGGCCAGATAGCCGGGCATGGGCGACGGCCGCCGGGGGATGTAACCGGCCATGATGCGGCGCTCCGCGTCGGCCATCGCCTCGGGGTCGGGGCCGTCGGGGCGCAGCATGATCGAGTGGCCCAGGATCGGCAGGACCAGCGTCTCGGGCTGCTCGGTGTCGGTGCGGTCGGCGAGGTGGGCGGCGGCGGTGCCGATCGCGGGGGCCGCGACGTGGAGCGCGAGCGCGGCCAAGTAGGGGTCGGCGCCGGGCTTCAGGTCGTCGAGCAGGTGACCGTTCAGGGAGCTCAACGGACCCCCGGCCTCCGGGGAGCCGACGAGGGCCGACAGCACCGCCATCGGCTCGGTGTCGGGCCACACCGCGCGGGTCTGGGGCAGCGCGCCCGTGGGCGGCGGTACGGAGGTGATCTCCTCGCACCGGTGGCGGAGCCTGGCCAGCCGGGCGGCGGCCTGCACGGGGCCGCCCAGCGCCGGGATCTGGGCCAGCTCGGGGAAGTCGGCCAGCGACGGCGGCACCACCAGGCCCGGTTCGGCCGGGACGAGCGCCTTCAGCCACACGTCGTCGTCGTGGAGCACGTCGACGGCGTCGAGCTTGCGCAGCACGAAGATCTTGCCGGCCGGACCGTAGGCCCCCCTGGCGGCGGCCAGCCACAGCGCGCGCTGGCCCGCCGTCACCGGGCGTTCGGACGACAGGTCGCCGAAGGCGGTGCCGAGCCACGAGGCGTGGATGCGGTCGCCGTGGCCGCAGACGGCTAAGGCCAGGCACAGGAACAGCGCCGTCTTGGCGCCGTCGAGCTGGGCCGCCTCGGACAGCGGCTCCATCGCGTCGTCGCCGCTGAGGATCAGCGCCAGGGCCCGCACTGCGGGGGAGAGCCAGTAGCCCGGGACGTCGATCGCCCCGGGCGGTGGCGGCGGCGCGCCGCCGTCGGCGGTGAGGTGGACGAGCAGCGCCTCGGCGTAGCGGTGCAGCTCTGTGGCGTCGGCGCTGCCGGACGACTCCGGCCGGGCTGTTACATCCATGCTCACGCGCTGACTCCCCCACGGCAGGTGGACGTCTGCTTTACGCTCCGCAGACGCTCCCTTGACCGCGCCCACACTAGACGGCCGTGACCTGTTCGTGTTCTAAGGCGCGCCGATCTGTGGATTTCACATGCGCTCGGGCGCCGTGATCCCCAGCAGGTCGAGCCCCTGCAGCAGCACCCGGAGGGTCAGCTGCGACAGCGCGAGGCGGGACTGGCGCTCCTCCTCGGAGTCTGCCTTGAGCACCGGGCAGTTCTCGAAGAAGGTCGTGAACGCGCTGGCCAGGTCGAACAGGTAGGCGCACAGGCGGTGGGGCTCGTTGCGCGCGCCCACTTCGGCGACGACCGGGGCGAAGCCCAGCAGTTCGAGGGCGAGGGCGCGCTCGGCCGGGTGGGTGATGACGATCGGGCCGTAGGAGGCGGCCGGGTCGTATTCGCCGCGCCGGAAGATGGAGCGGATGCGCGCGGTGGCGTACTGGAGGTAGGGGCCGGTGTTGCCGGTCAGGGCGAGCATGCGGTCGAAGTCGAAGACGTATTCGCTGTCGTGGCTGACCGACAGGTCGGCGTACTTCACCGCGCCCATGCCGACGGCGTGGGCGATCTCGGTGCGGGTGGCCTCGTCGTATTCGCGGTCGGCCAGCACGGCGGCCGCCCTGGTCTCGGCCTCGTCGAGGAGTTCGAGCAGCTTGATGGACTTGCCGGCCCTGGTCTTGAACATCTTGCCGTCGCTGCCGAGCACACTGCCGATCTGCACGTGCTCCGCCGAGACGTGGTCGGGCAGCCAGCCGGCCATCTTCGCCGAGGCGAACAGCATCTGCATGTGCAGCGACTGGGTGACGCCGATGACGTAGAGGAGGCGGTCGGCCTTCAGGTCCTGGACGCGGTAGCGCATGGTGGCCATGTCGGTGGTCGCATAGCCGTAGCCGCCGTCGGACTTCCTGATCATGAACGGGAGGGGGGCGCCCTCACGTCCGGTGAAGCCGGGCGGGAACACGCACAGCGCGCCGTCACTGATCTCGGCGATGCCTCGTTCCTGCAGCTCGTCGCAGACCTGGGCGAGGGCGTGGTTGTACATGCTCTCGCCGGCGATGTCGTCGTCGGTCAGGGTGACGCCGAGCTGGGTGTAGACCTTGTTGAAGTAGCGGACCGTGGCGTCCATGAAGATGCGCCACAGGCGCATCGTCTCGGGGTCTTCGGCCTGCAGGGTCACCACGCGGGCGCGGGCCCTGCGGTTGAACTCGGCGTCGGCGTCGAACTTGGCGCGGGCGGCCTGGTAGTAGTCGTTGCCGTTGCCGGCCTCGAGCTGCGCGACCGCCGCCTCCTCGCCGATGTCGAGGAGGTGCTCGATGAGCATGCCGAACGGGGTGCCCCAGTCGCCGAGGTGGTTCTGCCTGACGACCCGGTTGCCGAGATGCTCCTGTACGCGGACCAGCGCGTCGCCCACGACGGTGGTGCGCAGGTGGCCGACGTGCATCTCCTTGGCCGCGTTGGGCGCGGAGTAGTCGACCACGACCGTCTTCGACGGGAGCTCGCGGGCCACGCCGAGCCGGTCGTCGGTGAGCAGGGCGCCGGCTTCGGCGGCGATCCAGGTGTCGTGGAAGCGCAGGTTGAGGAACCCCGGGCCGCTCACCTCGACGGTGCCGGGCAGGTCGAGGTTGGCGGCGATCTCCTGGGCCACATCTCGCGGCGCGCGTCGGAGTCGCTTGGCCAGGCTCATCGCGACGTTCGCCTGGTAGTCGGCGAACTGGGAGGGCCTGATCAGCGGATCCTCGGCGGCGTATTCCTGGCCGAACGCGGTGGCCAGCGCCTGCTGGACACGCTCGGCGAGCACGAGTTGTGGGTCGGTCATACACAAAGCCTAGCGACGCGCAACCGCCGTCGTCGCCAGGGTTACCGCCGGTCGGAGAACCACAGCCGGTGGGACCGGGGGATGGCCGCGATGCGCTCGCCGACCTTTCCGACGACGCCCTCGGCGGCCAGCCGGGCGGCCAGCTCGCAGGCGGCCGCGACGCCCTTGGCGCGCGAGGAACCGTGCGCGATCACCACGCAGCCGTTGAGGCCGAGGAGCACCGCGCCGCCGTGCGCCTCGGGGTCGAGGCGTTCGTAGAGGCCGCGCAGGCGGGGACGCTGGAGGAGGCCGCCGATCCTGGCCACGGTGCTGCCGTCGACGGCCTGGCGGAGCTGGCCGAAGGCGTAGCGGACGCTGCCCTCCATGGTCTTGAGCGCCACGTTGCCCGTGAAGCCGTCGGCGACGATGACCTCGACGCGGCCCGACAGCAGGTCGTGCCCCTCGACGTTGCCGGCGAAGCGGATGCCGGGGGCGGCCTCCAGCAGCTCGTGGGCCCGTTTGACGACCTTGTTGCCCTTCTCGGCCTCGGCGCCGATGGTGAGCAGGCCGACGCGGGGGTTGTCGTGGCCGAGGGCGGTGGCGACGTAGGCGACGCCGAGGTGGGCGAACTGGACCAGCATCTCGGGCTTGGCGTCGGCGTTGGCGCCCGCGTCGAGCAGGATCGTCGGGTCTGGCACGGTGGGCAGGGCGACCGCGATGGCGGGGCGGAGCACGCCGGGCTGGGTCTTGAGGCGCAGTTTGGCGGTGGCGACGACGCCGCCCGTCGAACCGGCCGACACGACCGCCGACGCGTCGCCCTTCCGGACGAGGTGGCAGGCCACGGCGATGCTGGAGCGGGGGCGGCGGAGACTGGCCAGGGCGCCCTCGTCCATGGAGATCGCCTCTTCGGCGCGGACGATGGGGATCTCGGATGCGGCGCCGTAGCGGGTCAGGAGGTCGTGGAGCGGCCGGGGTTCGCCGACCAGCACGACCGGGATCCCGAGCTCTCTGACGGCCACGACGGCCCCCGCCACGATCTGTTCTGGCGCGTGGTCGCCGCCCATGGCGTCGAGCGCGACCGGCGACGATACGGCCACAGCGCCATCCAATCGATCCGGGAATCTCAGTGAATGGTAGGCGGGGCGGGTTGATGCGCCGTCCGTCGGCTCGCGTGTCGTTGAGGCAGATTCCCGTCGCGAGTCACGGCCGTCCTTCGGCCGTCCGCGCCTCGCTCAGCGCAGATTCGGGTCCCACACCTTGCGGGACACGATGACCTTGGAGAAGGCCGCGTTGCCCGTCACCCGGATCACCGGACCGTCGTCCTTCTCGCCGCCCGAGACGATCCGCTTCGCGAAGACCGCGCTGCCGTCGTCGATGACGTTCGCGTTGTCGGGCACTCGGATGATCACCTTGCTGAACGCGGCGCTGATGTCGACGGTGATCTCGCGGCCGGGGAGCACCGCGTCGCCCAAGTCGATGATCAGGGCGCCGAAGCGGGCCCGGAGGCGCAGGTGGCGGCCGGGCACCCAGCGGCCGTTCTTGATGACCTTGCTGAACGCGGCGGTGATGTTCTTGCGGCCGACGTCGGCCGGGGCGGTGGTCGCGACGGTCGAGGGCAGGTCCTTGGTGATCGGGACCAGTTCGCCCATGGTGACCGCGCCGTAGGTGGCCTCGAGACGGTCGGCGTGCTCGGCCGTGGTGAGGCGGCCGGTGGCCAGGCCTTCGGCGATGATCGCCGCGACCCGGTCGCGGTCGGCGTCGGAGGCGCGCTGACCTGCGTCTTCTGTCGTCACATGACCCAGATTACCCCTATTCGAGATATGTCGCGAGAGGCAATAATCATGACTACGGCCTTTACCAAATCCTGAATTCGGCTGTCGGGACGGGCCGATACCGGTATAGAGGATGCCCAGACGCCTGACAGGCCTCCTTGGTTTACACGGGATCGGAAAAACTACCGAGAAGGGAAGGCCGAGTGATCTTCAACGAGGGAACCCGCGGCTTCCGGGCTTACACGACGAAACATCTCGACGACCTGCTTCGCGAGAAGGCCGGGTTCGGCGAGGAGGCGCGGCTACGGGTCCGCGCGGTGGCGACGGTGCTGCCGTTCCGCACCAACGCCTACGTCGTCGACGAGCTCATCGACTGGTCTGCGGTCCCCGACGATCCGATCTATCGGCTCGTCTTTCCTCAAGAGGACATGCTGCCCGAAGCGGATGTCTCCCGTCTGGCGAACCTCATCAGGACGAACGCCCCGGTCAAGCAGCTGACCGCGGCGGCCAACGAGGTGCGCATGGGGCTCAACCCCCATCCGGCCGGTCAGCTTGACCTGAACGTGCCCAAGATCGGCGACGAGCCGGTGCCCGGTATGCAGCACAAATACCCCGAGACCGTGCTGTTCTTCCCCAAGCAGGGGCAGACCTGCCACGCCTACTGCACCTACTGCTTCCGCTGGGCCCAGTTCATCGGCGAGCCCGATCTGAAGTTCGCCTCCGGCGACGTCGACGCGCTCGTCGGCTACATCCGCCGTCACCCCGAGGTGACGTCGGTGCTGTTCACCGGCGGCGACCCCATGATCATGGGAGAGGCGGTGCTGCGCCGCTACGTCGAGCCGCTGCTCGACCTGCCGCAGATCGACTCGATCCGCATCGGCACCAAGTCCCTGGCCTACTGGCCCGGCCGGTTCGTCACCGACCCCGACGCCGACGACACCCTCAAGCTGTTCGAGCAGGTGGTCAGGTCGGGCAAGAACCTCGCGTTCATGGCGCACTTCTCGCACCCTCGGGAGCTCGAACCCCAAGCGGTGGGTTCGGCCGTGCGGCGAATCCTGGACACCGGCGCCACGGTCCGGACCCAGGCCCCCCTCATCCGCACGATCAACGACGACGCGGCCACCTGGGCGCACATGTGGCGCCGGCAGAACGCGATGGGCATGGTGCCCTATTACATGTTCGTCGAGCGGGACACCGGGCCGCAGGACTACTTCGCGGTGCCGCTGGCCGACGCGTACGAGACCTTCAGAGACGCCTATGCCCAGGTCTCCGGTCTCTGCCGGACGGTCAGAGGTCCCTCGATGTCGGCCACCCCCGGCAAGGTCTGCGTCGACGGCGTGACCGAGATCAACGGGCAGCGCGTGTTCGTGCTCCACTTCATCCAGGCCCGCGACCCCGAGTTGGTCGGCCGTCCCTTCTTCGCCCGGTACGACCCCACCGCCGTCTGGCTGACCGACCTGCGGCCCGCGTTCGCCGACCGCTTCCCCTTCGAGCCGGCGGCTCCGGTCGCGGCCTGACCCCAAGGAGACGGAAAACAATTCCCCCCGGCCCGGGAGCCGCGTTTACCGTGCCTTTCTCCCGGGCCGGATGTGAATTCCCACCATGTGCCGCGAAGTCGGGCGTCCTCCAGCCCGTCGGCGTTGTGACTCCCGGTCACCGGGCCGTTTCTCGTGGTGATAGAAATTCGGCCTAGCCAATCGGCCGGCGCGAACCCGCGCCGGTTACGCGGGGGTTCTCGGTTCCCGTTCCCTGACCTGGGACGGGACTCAGGAGGCATTTACATGAAGCGAATGATCAAGGCAGCCATCGTCGTCGCGACCTTCGGCGTCGCAGCGATGTTCGCCGCGCCCGCTCAGGCCGCGGACGACCCGATCTCCAGCCTGCTCGGCGGCGCCGGCGGCAACCCGGTCTCCGGCCTGCTCAACGGCCTGCCGGTCGGCGGCCAGCTCCCGGGTCTCCCGGGCGCCAACCCGGTCGGGCAGCTCACCGGCGCCCTGCCCGCCCTCCCGGGCGCGAGCCTGCCGGTGCAGGCCACCCCGATGACCGCGCGCAGCAACGACGTCTCGACCCAGCTCGCCCCCGCGCTGGACGCCCTCACCGGCGCCGCGGGCCAGATCGCCGGTGGAGCCGACCAGATCAGCGGCGCCAGCAAGGACCTGACCGGTTCGGCCACCCAGGTGAGCAAGGCCGCCCAGGGTCTGTCGGGCGCGGTCAAGAACATCGTCTCGGGCACCCGCTAAGTGCCTCTCGGACACGTTGGCGTGGCCACGTCAACGTTTCCGTACCTCTGACATGTGAAAACGGCCGGTGCCTTCGGGAGGCACCGGCCGTTTTCAGTTTGCCCAGGGGCGCACGGAGGTGCGCCTGGCGATCTGTGCCTGCAGTCTGGCCATCTGCCAGTGCAGTTCGATGAGCTGCTCGGTCAGCAGGGCAGGTGAAAGTTCAGACGGGTCTTCGTCGGCCAGATGATCGATGGCCGTCACCAGCTCACTCATCCCGCCCTCCCAGTGCATCGGCGTTCCTTAGATCGAATCCCCGTTCGAATCATAATGGAACACCGGGCGCAGCGGCATCAGCTTTCGTACACCGGTGCGATGAATCCGCGCGCGAGGGTGTGGGCGGTGATGTTGAAGCCCACCACGGCCGGGTTGGCGTCGGGGTCGACCCCGAGCTTGTCGGTGTCGAGGGCGTGCACGGCGAACAGGTAGCGGTGCGGCAGCCCGGGGGGCGGCGCGGCGCCGCCGTACTCCTTGAGGCCGTAGTCGTTCCTGGTGTGTACGGCGCCCGCCGGCAGCCCCGCGAAGTCGGGCCCGTTGCCGGCGCCCTCGGGGAGCTCGGTGACCGAGGCCGGGATGTCGAACACGAGCCAGTGCCAGAAGCCGCTGCCCGTGGGGGCGTCGGGGTCGAAGCAGGTGACCGCGTAGCTCTGGGTGCCCTCGGGGGCGCCCGACCACGTCAGGCGCGGGGAGACGTTCTCGCCGGAGAAGCCCCAGTCGTTGAAGACGTGGCGGTCGGGCAGCGTCGCGCCGTCGGTCAGCCCGGAGGCCTCGACGGTGAGCGCCGGGACCTCCGGCAGGTGGTCGTAGGGAATGGGTGCTGGCGTCGGCATGGCCGCTTCTCCGCTCGGGATAGGTCGCGATCTTCTGCGGGCCTATCCTCTACCACTCACGCCTTGTTGTAGGCGCCGATCACCTCGGCCGGGTCGCCGTCCATCTTGATCTTGCCCTTGTGCAGCCAGATGACCCGGTTGCAGGTCTCCTCGATGACGTCGAGGTTGTGGGCGACCAGGAAGACGGTGCCGGCCGACTCGCGCATTTGCATGATGCGCTTCTGGGAGCGCTTGCGGAACTCGCGGTCACCGGTGGCCAGTGCCTCGTCGATCAGCAGCACGTCGTGTACCTTCGCCGACGCGATGGCGAACCGCAGGCGGGCGCCCATGCCCGACGAGTAGGTGGACATGGGGAACTGGACGAACTCCCCGATGCCCGAGAAGTCGACGATCTCGTCGTACTTGGCCCTGACCTCCGAAGGGGTCATGCCCATCGCGTAGCAGCCGAGGGTGATGTTGCGCTCGCCCGTGAGCTCCTTCATCAGGGCGGCGTTCACGCCCAGGAGCGAGGGCTGGCCGTCGGTGTAGACGGCGCCCGAGTGCGGCGGCAGCAGCCCGGCGATGGCGCGCAGCAGGGTCGACTTGCCCGAGCCGTTGCGGCCGATGATGCCGATCGCGTCGCCGTGGCGGGCCACGAAGGAGACGCCCTTCACGGCGTGGACCTCGCGCATCTGCGGGCGGCCCTGGCGCTTCACCAGTCGCAGGAGGGCGGTGGCGGCGTTGCCCTTCTCCTCGGCCGAGGTCGCACCGTAGACCTTGTAGACGATGTGGAGGTCGTCGACGATGACGGTCGGAGTGCCGGTGGCCGACGACTTCGCGGTCGCCTCCTGCTCTTCGGCGGTCAACGGCCACACCCTTTCCATCGCCATCGGCTTCGCCTCAGCCACGTCCGTACCTCTCTTCGGCGCGCCAGAAGTACCAGAATCCGATGACAAGGGCGAACACGGCCCAGAATATGGCAGTCGTCCAGGCCCACTGGGGCGGGGTGTGGCTTTGGATCAGCAGGTCACGCATGAGCTCGATGTAGGCCGCGGCCGGGTTGAGCTCCATGATGTACTGCACGAACGCCAGGGACTCGGGCAGGTCGGCGACCCGGTCGGGGATGCTGAAGAAGACGCCCGAGGCGTAGAGCCACGTC
Organism: Herbidospora galbida; assembly: GCF_005233835.1. Classification (GTDB taxonomy): domain Bacteria; phylum Actinomycetota; class Actinomycetes; order Streptosporangiales; family Streptosporangiaceae; genus Herbidospora; species Herbidospora galbida. The sequence continues at coordinate 12,179 of NZ_SZQA01000030.1, forward strand.
CGCATGATGAACGGGAGCAGCTGGTTCATGTCGCGGGCGAAGGCGCCGACGCGGGCCATGAAGAGGCTGGCTCCGATGTTGAAGGTGAGCTGGAGCAGCAGCGCGACCGGGATGAGCAGCCAGTAGAGGGTGAGCGGCTCGCCGGTGAGGAGCACGATCCCGATGAGCACCAGCATCGACCACAGCAGCTGCTGGAGTTCCTGCACCGCGTAGGCCAGCGGCAGCGCGGCTCTCGGGAAGTGGAGCGCCCGGATCAGCGACAGGTTGTTCGAGATCGACTTGGCGCCGCCGCTGACGGTCCGCTGGGTGAAGGTGAAGATGAAGACGCCGGTGATCAGGAAGGCCGTGTAGTTGGAGATGTCCTTCTTCTGATCGAGGATGACGCCGAACATCAGGTAGTAGACGCCGGCGTTCAGAAGCGGCGTGAGGAGCTGCCAGAGCTGGCCCAGCATCGACTGGCTGTATTTGGAGACGTTGCGCGACGTCGCGTACTTGAGCACGAAGTGCCGGCGGGCCCAGAGCTGCCCCACGTAGAAAGGCAGGCTCGGGCGCGCGATCGCGCGACGGAGGCCGTGACGCTTCGCGAGCGCGGCCAGCGATTCCGTCGCTGCGCCGCCCTGCGCGTCCGCGACGGCGGAATCCGGCTGGCTCATGGCAAGGACTCTATTGGATGCTGGTGAACGAGAAGCCTGCGATGGTCATCCGTTGGCTCCTCGTGGGGTCGGGCGAAGCCGCCGGTGGCGGGGGTGCCACGGCTTGGTCAAAGGTAGCCCACCAGGTCCTGATATGGGGACAACGCCACGATGGGTACCGCAAAGGTCGTACCGTGTCTCTACCAGTACACGGACATGTGTACCTTTGTGGGAGTTTTGGAGCAGTTTAAGAGGTTTGAGGCGACCTTCTTGGTATGCGTGTGACGCCCGACTGACGCACGTGTGACCGAACTGCAACGCAGCAGAGACAACACTGCGGTGTGTGGTGAGGGATGCTCGCGGACGACTGGCAGGGCGTCAGCTCGTTTGACCGTGTCTGCAAATCTGAGGTCCCCACAAGGGCCCGAGGGTGCGCCGACCTGGACATCTCGCAGCTCAGCGCCAACGCCCATCCTTTGAGGGAGGATCTACTCACTATGCGCGTATTCAAGGGCGCACAGATCATCGCCGGCACTGCCGTGCTGGCGCTCGGCCTGGCCGCCTGTGGCGGCGGCGACGAGGCCACCGACCCTGCCGCGAGTGGCGAGGGAGCCGCCGCCGCGCCGGTCGTTGTCGAGATCGGCGAGCCGCAGCACGAGCTCGTCCCGGGTAACACCGCCGAGACCAACGGCGCCGAGGTGCTCAACGCCCTGTTCATCGGCCTGGTCAACTACGACGCTGACAAGAAGCCGATCAACCAGATCGCCGAGTCCATCACCTCTGACGACCAGACCAACTGGACGATCAAGCTGAAGGACGGCTACAAGTTCCACGACGGCACCCCGGTCGACGCCCAGAGCTTCGTCGACTCCTGGAACTACACCGCCAACGGCGCGAACGCGTACGAGGCCAACTACTTCATGGGTTCCATCACCGGCTACGACGAGATGAACCCGGTCGACCCCGACGGCGAAGGCCCGCAGGAGGCCCCCGCGGCCACCGCGACCAGCCTCACCGGCCTCAAGGTCGTCGACCCGCTGACCTTCACGGTTCAGCTGAAGAACCCCTTCTCGGGCTTCCCCACGATGCTGGGCTACACCGCCTTCTACCCGATGCCCAAGGCCGCCTTCGGCCCTGACGGCAAGGTGACCGCCGCCTACGGCGAGTCCCCCATCGGCAACGGCCCCTTCAAGATGGCCAAGCCGTGGAAGCGCGGCGTCGAGACCAAGATCTCCCTGGTCCGCAACGACGACTACGCCGAGGCCAAGGCCAAGGTCGAGGCCGTCGACTTCGCGATCTACACCGACCTGAACACCGCCTACCGCGACCTGCAGGCCGGCAACATCGACATCATGGACCAGCTCCCGCCGGAGGTCATCGCCTCCGCCAAGGCCGAGCTGGGCGACCGCTACATCGAGCAGCCCTCCTCGGGCATCGGCTACCTGGGCTTCCCGACCAAGGTCGGCGCCGACTACGCCAAGAGCCCCGAGCTGCGCAAGGCCATCTCGATGGCCATCGACCGCAAGACCATCACCACGCAGGTCTTCTCCGGCACCCGTGTTCCGGCCGACGACTTCATCTCCCCGGTCGTGGCGGGCTACCGTCAGGGCGCCTGCGGCGAGGCCTGCACCTACGACCCGGTGAAGGCCAAGGAGCTGTGGGACGCCAACGGCGGCGCGCAGGCCGGCACGATCGAGCTGGGCTACAACGCCGACGGCGCGCACAAGGAGTGGATCGAGGCCGTCGCGAACAACCTCCGCACCAACCTCGGCGCCACCGTTGAGCCGAAGCCGGTCGAGAAGTTCGCCACCATCCTCGACGACCTGGGCGCGGACAAGTGGAAGGGCCTCTTCCGGATGGCCTGGATCATGGACTACCCGTCGCCGGAGAACTACCTCAAGCCGATCTTCGCGGCCAACGCCGGCTCCAACTACTCGGGGTTCAACAACAAGGACTTCGAGGAGCTGCTGAAGAAGGCCGACTCGGCTCCCACGGTCGAAGAGGGCATCGCGTCCTACCAGGCCGCTGACGACATCCTGCTGAAGGAACTGCCCTACATCCCGGTCTACTTCTACCAGACCAACGCGGCCTTCTCCTCGAACGTGAAGAACGTCAAGATCGACCCGTTCGAGCGCATCGACATCGTGAACGTCGAAAGGGCCTAAGACGGCATCCAACCCGGGCGGCGGAACCCCTTGAGCCGCCCGGGATGGACCTTCACTCTTGGGGCAGCCCTACTCGGTTGCGGTGGGGCTGCCCTTCGTCATGATCGGGAGACCGAATGGGCCGCTACGTTGTCAGGCGCCTGCTCCAGGCGATCCCTGTGCTGCTTGGCACCACGTTTCTCATCTTCACGCTCGTCTACTGGCTCCCCGGCGACCCCATTCAGGCTCTCGCCGGAGACCGGGCGGTCGACCCGGTGTTCCGGGCCACCATGCGTGAGATGTTCCATCTGGACGAACCCCTGGTAGTCCAGTACGGCTACTACATCCAGGGCATCCTCACCGGAGACTTCGGAACGACCTTCCGAGGACTGCCGGTCTCCACCATTTTCGAAGGCAAGTTCCAGATCACCCTGAACCTGGCCATGACGGCCCTGGTGATCGAGGCGATCGTCGGCATCGGCCTGGGCCTCATCGCCGCGCTGCGCCGCGGCAAGGCCGCCGACACGGCGATCCTCGCCTTCACGCTGCTGCTGGTGTCGATCCCGACGCTGGTCAGCGGCTTCGTGCTCCAGCTCGTGCTGGGGCTGCAACTGAAGACCTCCACGGGCATCGACTTCTTCCCCGTGGCCGGCACCTCCGAAGGCTGGCGCAGCTACCTGCTGCCGGGCATCGTGCTGGCCGGAACGTCGATCGCGTACCTGACACGACTGACCCGGACGAGCCTGATGGAGACGCTGCGGGCCGACTACGTGCGGACCGCCGTCGCCAAGGGCATGCCACGGCGAAGAGTGCTGGGCAGACACGCGCTGCGCAACTCGCTGATCCCGCTCGTCACCTATCTGGGCGCCGACCTCGGCACCCTGATGAGCGGCGCGGTGATCACCGAGACGATCTTCAACCTCAACGGCATCGGCCGACAGCTCGTCGACTCGGTCTACCTGTCGGAGAACTCGGTGGTCGTCGGCATCGTGACCGTCCTTGTGCTGATCTTCATCGCCGCCAACCTGATCGTCGACCTCCTGTACGCCGTCCTCGACCCCAGGATCCGCTATGAGTGACACGCTCACCGAGCAGAAGCCCAAATCGGTCAAGCCGCCGAAGCAGAAGAAACCGGCGAGCCTGTGGTCGGACGCGTGGTACGACCTGCGGCGGAGCAAGGTCTTCATCATCGCCGCCGTCATGATCGCGATCCTCGTGGTCATGTCGATCATTCCGGGTCTGTTCTCTTCGGTCAACGCATTTGATCCGACCACGTGCGACCTGACCAAGGCCCGCCAGGGCGTGAGCGCGGCGCACATCTTCGGCACCGACAACCAGGGCTGCGACACCTACTCCCGGGTCATCTACGGCGCCCGGATCTCGATCATGGTGGGCGTGTTCTCGACCGTGGTCACCACGCTCATCGGCGGTCTCCTCGGCCTGCTGGCCGGGTTCTACGGCCGGTGGACCGACACGATCCTGTCGCGCGTCGCGGAGATCTTCTTCGCGATCCCCTCGACCCTGGGCGCGCTGCTGATCCTGGCCCTCGTCGGCCGGGACAACGCGGGCATCTGGACCGTGGTGCTGGCCCTGTCGGTGCTCGCCTGGCCGATGGTGCTGCGCATCATGCGGGCGGCGGTCATGTCGGCCAAGAGCCAGGACTACGTCCTCGCGGCGAGGGCGCTGGGCGCCGGTCCCGGCCGGCTCATGGGCCGGCACATCCTGCCGAACGCCCTGGCCCCGGTGATCGTCGTGGCGACCATGAACATGGGCGTCTTCATCGCCGCCGAGGCCGCGCTGTCGTTCCTCGGCGTCGGCATCCAGTCGCCCGACATCTCGTGGGGTCTGATGATCGCCGACGCGCGCAACCGGTTCCTCCAGGCCCCGGAGGCGCTGTTGTTCCCGGCCCTGTTCCTGAGCCTCACGGTGCTGGCGTTCGTCATGCTCGGCGACGCCGTCCGCGACGCTCTCGACCCGAAGCTTCGATAGGAGGGGGCGTACATGAAGAACCCGTCCGTCGACACGCACCTGCTTCCGGCCGACAGCGGCACGATCGGCACCGAGCCGCTGCTCGCGGTCGACAACCTGCACGTGGAGTTCTCCACGCGGCAGGGCGTGGCCCGCGCGGTCAACGGCGTGTCCTACGCGCTCAACGCCGGGGAGACCCTCGCGGTGCTGGGCGAGTCGGGCTCCGGCAAGTCGGTGACGGCCCAGGCCATCATGGGCATCCTCGACATGCCGCCGGCGCGCATCCCCAAGGGTGAGATCCGCTTCCGGGGGACCGACCTCCTCCAGCTGTCGGAGGCCCAGCGCAGCCAGATCCGCGGCCAGCAGATCGCGATGATCTTCCAGGACGCCCTCTCGGCGCTCAACCCGGTGTTCACCGTGGGCTGGCAGATCGCCGAGATGTTCCGCGTCCACAAGGGCATGTCGAAGAAGGCGGCCTACGCCAAGGCCGTCGAGCTGATGGACCGGGTCCGCATCCCGGCCGCCAAGCAGCGCGTCAACGACTACCCGCACCAGTTCTCGGGCGGCATGCGCCAGCGCATCATGATCGCGATGTCGATCGCGCTCGACCCCGAGGTGCTCATCGCCGACGAGCCCACGACCGCCCTGGACGTCACCGTGCAGGCCCAGATCATGGAGCTGCTGGCCGAACTCCAGCGCGAGAGCAACATGGGCCTGATCCTGATCACCCACGACCTCGGCGTCGTCGCCGACGTCGCGGACAAGATCGCGGTCATGTACGGCGGCCGCATCGTCGAGAACGCCCCGGTGCACGACATCTACAGCAACGCCGCGCACCCGTACACGAAGGGCCTGCTCGAGTCGATCCCCCGGGTCGACATGAAGGGCCAGGAGCTGTACGCCATCAAGGGCCTGCCGCCCAACCTGCTCGACATGCCGACGGGTTGTGCCTTCCACCCCCGCTGCCCGTTCCGCCAGGACAACTGCGTCACCGACGTCCCGGCGCTGCACGAGATCAGCGGTACGCGCAGCAGCGCGTGCCACTACTGGAGGGAGGTCCTCGATGGCACCGCAGGGTGACCCCATCCTCGAGGTCCGCGACCTGGTCAAGCACTTCCCGCTGACGCAGGGGATCGTCATGAAGCGCCAGATCGGCGCGATCAAGGCGGTCGACGGCGTCAGCTTCGACCTGCGCCGGGGCGAGACCCTCGGCGTGGTCGGCGAGTCGGGCTGCGGCAAGTCGACGCTGGCCAAGCTGCTGATGGCGCTTGAGAAGCCGACGTCCGGTTCGGTCAAGGTCAACGGCGAGCTCGTCGACGTCCACAGGGGCAGCAACCTGAAGCGGTTCCGGCGCAACATCCAGATGGTGATGCAGGACCCGTACACGTCGCTGAACCCGCGTATGACGGTCGGCGACATCATCGGCGAGCCCTACGAGATCCACACCGAGGTGGCGCCGAAGGGCGACCGCCGCAAGAAGGTGCAGGACCTGCTGGAGGTGGTCGGCCTCAACCCCGACCACATCAACCGCTACCCGCACCAGTTCTCCGGTGGTCAGCGGCAGCGCATCGGCATCGCGCGTGGGCTGGCGCTGCAGCCTGAGATCATCATCTGCGACGAGCCGGTCTCCGCGCTCGACGTGTCGATCCAGGCGCAGGTCATCAACCTGCTGGAGCGGCTGCAGTCGGAGTTCGGGCTGGCGTACATCTTCATCGCGCACGACCTGTCGGTGGTGCGGCACATCTCCGACCGCGTGGCGGTGATGTATCTCGGGAAGATCGTGGAGATCGGCAAGGACACCGAGATCTACGACAAGCCGAGCCACCCCTACACGCAGGCGCTGCTGTCGGCCGTGCCGGTGCCCAACCCGGAGGGCCGGGAGACGCGCGAGCGGATCATCCTGCAGGGTGACCCGCCGTCGCCGGCCAACCCGCCGTCGGGGTGCCGGTTCCGGACCCGGTGCTGGAAGGCGCAGGAGATCTGCGCCGTCGAGGAGCCGCTGCTGCAGATCCGTCCCGGTACGGACCACGAGAGCGCCTGCCACTTCGCCGAGGTCCACGACGTGGTGCACGCCTCGTAACCCGGAGATTCTGTTACGCGGAGTAACGGAAAAGGCCCCCGCTGGATCCAGGCGGGGGCCTTTTCGCAAGTGGTGCGCGAGAACTAGCGAACCGAGACGGCGCTGACCGGCAGCAGGCCGGTGACGGTGCCGACGCCCGGGACGCCCGGGACCGAGGGCAGCTGCGGCAGCGGCAGGCCCTGGGTGGCGCCGCCGACGACCTGGCCGACCACGCCGGGCAGGCTCTTGACCAGGCCGCAGACCGGAGCGAGCAGGGTGGCCAGCACGGGGAGGCCGGTGAGGTGCTCGGGCGACGACACGCACTGCGTGTTGAGCAGGTTGGTGACGGGCGTGTCGGCGTGCGCCATGCTGGCGGGGGCGACGACGACGAGACCAGCGGCGGCCGAGGTGACGACGATGCGGCGGATCATATGTGTTTCTCCCTGAGGTAAGTCCGGGCGGCTGAGCACGCGGATGACTACTCTGTGTAGTCAGAGACATGTCTACCCGGTCTTTCGTAAGGGGAGGACCCCCCATCCGGTCAGGGAGCGGCAAGGAAGCCGCAATGGTCAGGCGCGAAGCGCCAGCCTCGCCACCAACGCGGCGACAAGGAGCAACAGGACAGACCAGATCAACGGCCCCGAACCGGTAGATCTGGCCGGGCCCGTGACGCTCGCCTGCCGGGGCCGCGTCGCCATCGCCGCCCGCCGGGGCGCGCCGGCCACCAGCAGCGCCCGCCGCGCGTTGGCCACCCGGTGCCCGTAGGCGTCGTCGCGCCGCCCCGCGTTCGACCAGACCGCGCCCTGCAGGATCGCCCGGCGTACGTCGGACACGCCCATGCCCGGGTGCCGGGCCTTCACGAGGGCGGCGATGCCCGCCACGAACGCGGCGGCCGAACTGGTGCCGTCGCCGACCACGTAGGAGCCGCGGGCGTCGGCGCTCACGATGCCGGTGCCGGGGGCGGTCACCGAGACGTAGCTCCGCCGGTTGGAGAACGGCGCAGGGCCGAGCCGCTGGTCGACCGCGCCGACCGCGATCACCCCCGGATAGGCGGCCGGATAGGTGGGCCGGTTGGCGCCCGCGCCGTCGTTGCCGGCCGAGGCCACCAGCACCACGCCCTTCGACAGGGCGTGGCGGACCGCCGCCGCCTCGTCGGGGCTGCCCTCATAGCTGCCGTCGGCGCCGCCGAGCGACATGCTCACCACGTCGGCGCCGTGGTCGACGGCCCAGCGGATGCCCCGGGCGACCGCGCCCCTGACCTGCCGCGCGACGCGGGGGTCGGCGCGGGCCGGGTCATGGGTCTCCAGGGTCACCCGGATCGACAGCACCGTCGCGCGGGGGGCCACCCCGACCACCCCGAGGTCTCCGCCGGGGCCGTGGCCGCGCCCGGCGATCAGGCTGGCCATCGACGTGCCGTGATGGGCGATGTGGGTGGTCCCGGCCCCCGTCAGGTCGGGACCCTCGACGACCGCGCCGGCCAGGTCGGGGTGGCGGGCGTCGACGCCGGTGTCGAGGACGGCCACCGTGACGCCCTCGCCCCGGCTCAGCTCCCATGCGGCCGGTACGCCCATGACCTCCAACGGCCACTGCCGCTCCCGGGCCGCCGCCCCCGGATCGTCGGCGACCGCGGGCGGCGCGACGACGAATCCGGCGAGCAGACAGACCACGGCAAGCAGCGAGAACGGCTTGGCCAGGAAGGTCACGGCGGCCTATTCTGGCACGCTCACGCCCGCTGATCTGACCTTTCCGTGAACATTCAAATACAATGCGTTATGTCCGGGCGGGAGAAAGACGTACGTGCGCACCCGGCGGCAACCCCAGCCGCTGGGCGGCGTCGCCGGCGTTGACGGCCACGGCCACCAGACCGGCCGAGTCGGTGAAGGCCACCAGGTCTCCCGGCGGAACCGCGGCGAACGTGTCGCGGTAGGGGACGGCCAGCTGGCGGCGGCCGAGCCAGACGGCCAGGGTGTCGCCGTCGCGGACCCCCAGGAAGCCGAGGTCGGCGGCGGTGATCGAGAGCTGGACGTTGCCGTGGCGGTCGACCGAGAGCACCTCGCCCTCGCACGCGCCGTCGCGCAGCCGGGAGGTCGGCTCGGGCAGCGTCACCAGCTCGCGCGGCGGGATCGGGGTGCCGAGCCCGGCCACCTTTCGGCCCGCCACCACGTGGGCGGCGACCGGGCAGAAGATGTCACGCCCGTGGAAGGTCCGGGACACCGGCTTGAGCCAGACGTCCTCGTTGGTGAGCTCGTAGGCCCCGGTCGCGCCGCCGACGGCGTGCACCGCCCACGAGAGCACCCCGTTGTCGGGCCCCACGAACACCCGCCCGCCCGCCTCGATCGCGACCGCCCGCCGGGTGCTCGACCCCACCGACGGGTCGACCACCGCGATGTGCACTCCACGGGGCAGGTAGGGGATCGTCTGGGCGAGGATCGCGGCCCCGCGCCGGACGTCGCCCGCGGGGACGAGATGGCCGACGTCGATGATCCGGGCCTCGGGGGCGATACCGGCGATAACGCCGTGACACGCGGCCACGAAACCGTCTTCGAGACCGTAGTCGGTCAGGAGAGTGATAACAGGCGTCACACCTGGTGACATTACGTTGCCTCCCCGGAAAATGGCGACAGTTAGCATTGCCCGTGTGGACGGTCTCTCCCCTCAAGACAGGGACATCCTCGCGTTCGAGGGCGGCTGGTGGCGTCACCCGGGCGCGAAGGAGCAGGCGATCAAAGACACCTTCGGCATGTCCACCACCCGCTACTACCAGGTGCTCGCCGGTCTGATCGACCGCCCCGAGGCGCTGGCCGCCGATCCGGCGCTGGTCAACCGCCTGCGCGAGCGCCGCGACGCCCGCCGCCGGGGACGCGGCCGGTCAGCTTGAGTTCAGATCGCGTTAACCTGCGATTGACAGAGTGACCGTCGCACGACGAAAGGGGCGAAACGTGGGGGACATGCCGGACGTCCGGACCGAAAGCGGCCGGGCCGGTCTTGAGGCGATGGTGAACGACCCGGGCGGCGCCGTCATCGGCCTCGACTTCGACGGCACCCTGTCCCCGATCGTCACCGACCCCTCCGCGGCCTGGATCCACCCCGCCGCGCCCTCGGCGCTGATCCGGCTGGCCGAGGTGGTGCGCCGCATCGCGGTCGTCACCGGCCGCCCGCCGGGCACCGCGCTCGCCCTGGGCGACACCCCCGAGGGCCCCGACCTGGTCGAGGTCCCCGGCCTGGTCATCCTGGGGCAGTACGGCATCGAGCGCTGGGAGGGCGGGGAGATCACCTCGCCGCCCCCGCCGGCCGGGCTGACGAAGATCCGCGCCGAGCTGCCCGCCCTGCTGTCGGGCCTCGAAGGCGTGACGATCGAAGACAAGGGGCGCGCGCTGGCCGTCCACACCCGGAGCTGTCCCGACCCCGACGCGGCGCTGGAGGCGCTGCGGGCGCCGCTCGTCGAGCTGGCCGCCGTCAACGGGCTGGTCGTCGAGCCCGGCCGCAAGGTGCTGGAGCTGCGCGGGCCCGGGGTCGACAAGGGCAAGGCGCTCAAGGAGCTCCTCGCCGCCGAGCGGGCCCGCTCGGTCATGTTCGTCGGCGACGATCTGGGCGACCTGGCCGCCTTCGAGGCGGTCGCCTCGGTGGACATTCCCGGCGTACGGGTCTGCTCGGGATCGGCCGAGGTCACCGCACTGGCCGAGCAGGCCGACGTCGTGGTCGACGGCCCCGACGGCGTCGTCGCGTTCCTCGAAGATCTCCTCAAGTCGATTGCAAGCCGCGAGCAGTAGCGTCGGCGCCATGATCTCCAGAACACTGGCGGCGGCCGCCGCCGGCCTGGCCCTGGCGGCACTCGTCCCCTCCCCGGCCGCCGCCGCTCCCGGCACCAAGTCGGTCCACCTGCGCAACGGCCTGACCATCAGGGTCCCGGCGACCTGGAAGGTCTACAAGGTCGCCAAGGACTACACGCGCGTGGTCACCGGCGTCTGCCCGACCGTCGGGACCCGCAACTTCGGCTACCGCGACTCCGGCTGCCGCAGCTTCTGGGTGTTCGGCCCGGCCGCGATCAGGGTCGGTCACGAGACCTTCAACCCCTACGACCCGAGCCGCCCCTACAGCCCGGCGACCGACGTCGGCCCCTGCGTCTACGACAAGAAGCTGTGGATGAGCTCGTTCAAGACCAAGCCCGTGGTCAAGGGCTACCGGCTCGTCGGCGCCGGCCACAACGCCCACTACCGCGAGTGGAAGGGCAACTGCGTGTACGGCCCGCCCAACTACGACTTCGCCGGCACCTTCACCCAGCGCGAGTGGTACCTGCCGCAGTCGAAGATCCTCATCGTCGACCAGTGGAAGACGCCGGGCCTGGCGACCATCCTCAGAAAGTCGACCTGGAACTGAGCAGGCCGCCGGCCGCGAGGCCGAGCAGCGCGGGGGCCAGCAGGAACGCCGCGTGGGTGCCGAAGGCGTCGCCGAGCGCGCCGAGGACGAACGGCCCGGTGCCCGAGCCGACCCCCGCCCACACCGACGCGATCCCGCTGGCCTGGTCGGGCCGGCCGCCCGAGGTCTCGATCATCCGGGTCAGGCCCAGCGGGAACAGCATGCCGATGCCGACGCCGCTGATCGCCAGCCCGATGTAGCCGACGGCCACGGCGGTCGTCGACCAGAAGACCGCCCAGCCGGCCAGCGTCACGGCCATGGTGCCGAGGAAGACCTGCCAGACCGGGTAGCGCAGGGTGAGCGCGGCGCCGCCGAAGCGTCCGGCGGCGATGCCGCAGAGCATGGCGGTCAGGCCGGTGGCCGCCTCGGCCAGGGTCAGGCCGGTCCGCTGGGAGAACAGCTCGGCGGCGAAGAGGTTGAAGGTGAACTCGACGGCCACGCAGCAGAGCAGCACCGCGCCGGCGAAGTGGAAGCGCCAGCCGAACGGCTGCCTCGTCCGCCGCGTCGCGTGCTCGGCCGGGATCTCGGGGAACCAGATCCGGCCCATCGCGAACGTGAGCACGGCGGTGAGCACGACCGGGATGAACATGGCCGCCCGCCAGCCCAGCACCGACTCGGCCAGCAGGCTGAACGCGTAGGTGGCCGGGATGCCCGCGAGGACGCCGACCGCGTTGGCCTCGCTGATCGACGCCGGTCCGGCCGGGCCGTGGTGGTCGCTGAGGGCGGCCATGGAGACGTACAGGGCGATGGCGGCGAAGCCGCCGGCGATCGTGTACCCGGCCAGGGTGAAGGGGAGCGTCGGGCCGAGACCCACCAGCAGCATGCCCGCGTTCATGCCGCCGATCCCGATCCAGACGGCGGCGCGGCGGCCGTGGCGGCGGGTCAGCCAGGGCAGCGACAGGCCCGTCGCGATGCTGCCGACGGCCATGCCGGTGCCGTGCAGCCCGGCGACCGCCTGGGTGACGCCGAGTTCGGCGCGCAGGGTGGGGAGCGCCGACGACAGGCCGTAGAGGTACGTGGAGAACGTCGCCAGCATCAGATAGACGAACCAGGTGGGCCGGTCCCTCGTGAACGTGATCGCAGGCGTGGACACCGGCATTTCCCCCGATATAGATCGTTATATGGGGAAACCGTACAACGTCACGTGAGGGCGGCCAACTGGTCGGCGAACCACATCTCCGGGGGCATCGCGGTGGCCGCCCGGCGCAGGCGCGTGCACCGTTCGGCCCGTTCCTTGTCGGGCATGACCAGGCCCTCGTGCAGGGCGGCGGCGGTGCCCGAGACGTCGTAGGGGTTGACCAGGAGCGAGTCGGCGCCGAGTTCGGCCGCCGCGCCCGCCTCGCGCGAGAGCACCAGCACGCAGCGCGGCGACAGGATCGGCCCCTCTTTGGCGACCAGGTTCATGCCGTCGCGGATCGGGTTGACCAGCAGCACGTCGGCCATCCGGTAGGCGGCCAGCGAGCGCGGATAGTCGTCTTGCATGTTGAGGATCAGCGGGTCCCAGTCGTCGGTGGCGTACTCGTCTTCGATCTCCTTGGCGCAGCGCTGCACGGCCGCGGTGTATTCGCGGTATTCGGGCAGGTCGTGGCGCGAGGGGTAGGCGAAGGCCAGGTGGACGACCTTGCCGTGCCACTCGGGATGCTCGGCCAGGAACTCGCGGTAGGCGAGCATGCCGCGGACGATGTTCTTGGACAGTTCGGTGCGGTCGATGCGCACGATCAGCCGCCGGTCGCCCACCTGCTCCTTTATCGCCAGCATGTGCGACTCGACGTCGGGCTCGAAGGCGCGGGCCACCAGCGCGTCGCCGTCGACGCCCAGGGCGTGCACCCCGATCCGGGTGAGGCGGCCCTCGAACTCCACCGTCTTCGCCGCGCGGTCGACCCGGGCGTCGAGCACCGCCTCGCAGCAGTCCATGAACGCCGCCGCCCACCGGTCGGTCAGGAAGCCGGCGTGGTCGGCGCCCAGCACGCCCTGGAGGATCTCGGCCGCGATGCCGTCGGGCAGCAGCGAGAAGTACTCGGGCGGCGCCCACGGCGTGTGGGAGAAGTGGGCCACCCGCAGGTCGGGCCGGTCGACGCGGAGCATCGCCGGGGCCAGGGTCAGGTGGTAGTCCTGGATCATCACCTTCGCGCCGTGGGCCGCCTCTTCGGCCAGGGCCAGCGCGAACGCGCCGTTGTACTCGCGGTAGGACTCCCACTCGCGGTGGAACCGGGTGTCGAAGGTGGGCGCGAACGGGGTGTTGTAGAGCAGGTGGCTGACGAACCACAGGGTGGAGTTGGCGACCGCGTTGTAGGCCCGGTGGAAGACGGCGGGGGCGATGTCGAGCATGCGCACCGGCCCGGTGTCGTAGCCCGCGCGGTCGATGCGGCCCTCGGGGGCGAGCCGGACCGCGCTGCGGTCACCGTCGGAGAGCGCGGCGCAGATCCACAGGTGGTCGTCGCCCCGGGCCACTTCGGACAGCCCGGAGACCAGCCCGCCGCCGCCTCTCCGCATCGTCAGCGCGCCGTCATCCGAGAGGATGAACGAGACGGGCCCGCGATTGGAGGCGATCAGCGTTGAACTCACGGTGGGCACACCCCAGATGGCCGGAGGACTAAGAAAAGATGTCGTCGGCAATAGGATGTCAGGAAACCCCCGGCCGCCGAAGAATCGGGGCAGTCAATGCCGCTTGACGAGACCACCGAGGAACTGGCCCGCACCGCCGCCACCGGCGACCACGTCGCCCTCGGCGAACTGCTGCGCCGCGTCGAACCCGACGTGCTGCGCCACTGCGAACGCCTGCTTCCCTACCGGCAGGACGCCGAAGAAGCCTGTCAGGACACCCTGCTCGCGGTCGCCCGCAACATCGGCCGCTTCGAGGGCCGCTCGCGCTTCTCCACCTGGCTCCACATCGTGACCGCCAACTGCGCCCGCACGACCTACCGCACGCTCAAGCGCCGCTCGGCCGAGCAGTCGAGCGACGACCTGGCCGAGCAGCGTCCCGACCCCCACCGGGTCAGCGTGATCGCCGGTGCCCGGCTCGACCTGCTCGACGCGATCGAGGCGCTGGAGGCCGAGAAGCCCGACCTGGCCCGCGCGCTGGTGCTGTGCGACATCGTCCAGCTCGACTACTCCGACATCGCCGCGCAGCTCGGCATCCCGCTCGGCACCGCCAAGAGCCGCATCCACCAGGCCAGGAAGCACATCCAGGCCTCTCTTGGAGACGGATATCTCGGAAGATGAGACGCCGATTCGGACTCTGAGGAGCCCGGGGTACAGTTTTCAGGACAACTGAATATTTGCTCATCCAGAGGGGTGGAGGGACCGGCCCTGCGAAGCCCCGGCAACCCTTCCGACTCAACTCGCTACGTGGCGAGGCCGGTCGGAACAGGTGCCAATTCCGGCCTGTGATCAAGGCGGTCGCAGGCGAAGATGAGGGAAAGGCCTCGCTTCATGGCGCTTCAGCACGACTTCGGACCCGCCGTCGCCCTCTCCTGCCGCGAGTGTGGCGCCCGTTACGACCTCGGCCCGATCTTCGCCTGTCAGGACTGTTTCGGGCCACTTGAGGTGGCGTACGACTTCGGGACCGTCAGCCGCGAGGACATCGCCGCCGGTCCGGCCAACATCTGGCGTTACAAGGCACTGCTGCCCGTCCCGGCGAACGTCGCCGACAAGCCCAACCTCCAGCCCGGCTGGACCAAGCTCCACCGCGCCGGGAACCTCGGCGCCGAGCTCGGGCTCCGCGACCTCTACGTGAAGGACGACTCCGGCAACCCGACCCACTCCTTCAAGGACCGAGTGGTGTCGATCGCCGTTGAGGCGGCCCGTAACTTCGGGTTCACAACCCTTTCCTGCTCCTCGACCGGGAACCTGGCCGGCGCCGTCGGCGCCGCCGCCGCGCGGGCCGGGCTCGACTCGTGCGTGTTCATCCCGTCGAACCTCGAAGAGGCCAAGATCGTCGTCGCCAGCGTGTACGGCGGCAAGCTCGTCGGCATCGAGGGCAGCTACGACGAGGTCAACCGCTTCTGCTCCGAGCTCATCGGCGACCCGCTGGGCGAGAAGTGGGGCTTCGTCAACGTGAACCTGCGGCCCTACTACGCCGAGGGCTCCAAGACCCTGGCGTACGAGATCGCCGAGCAGCTCGGCTGGCGGATCCCCGAGCAGATCATCATCCCGATCGCCTCGGGCTCCCAGCTCACCAAGATCGACAAGGGCTTCAAGGAGCTCATCGCGCTCGGCCTGGTGGAGGACACCCCCTACAAGATCTTCGGGGCGCAGGCCGAGGGCTGCTCCCCGGTGTCGGCCGCCTACAAGGCCGGGCACGACGTCGTCCGCCCGGTGAAGCCCGACACGATCGCCAAGTCGCTGGCCATCGGCAACCCGGCCGACGGGCCCTACGTGCTCGACATCGCCCGGCGCACCGGCGGGGCCGTGGAGGACGTCACCGACCCCGAGATCGTCGCCGCGATCCGCCTGCTGGCCCGGACCGAGGGCGTGTTCGCCGAGACCGCCGGCGGCGTGACGGTCGGCGTGCTGCGCAAGCTCACCGAGGCCGGCGTGATCGACCCCGACGCCACCACGGTGGTCCTCAACACGGGCGAGGGCCTCAAGACCCTCGACGCCGTCCAGTCGGAGGCCCGCCCCACGGCCGTCATTCGTCCGTCGCTGGACGCCTTCCGTACGGCTTTCGCCAACTAATCTAACTGTTCGTTAAGGAGCGTCAACAATGAGTGTTTCTGTGCGGATTCCGACGATTCTCCGTACGTACACCGGAGGCGCGGCCGAGGTCGCCGGCGAAGGGGCGACGCTGCGCGAGGTGTTCGCGAAACTCGACGCCGACTACCCCGGCATCGGGGCCAGGATCCTCGACGAATCGGGCAAGGTGCGGCGTTTTGTCAACGTCTACGTCGGGGAAGAGGACGTCCGATTCTCCGAAGGTTTGGACACTCCAACCCCTGCGGGCGTACAGATTTCCGTGATCCCGGCCGTAGCCGGAGGGTGACCTTCCGCAGCCTTTCCCACACCCACGTACTCCTACAGTGCGTGGGTGTTTCTATGTTTACCTGCACTTCTATCGTTATCGAAGCTTAATGAGTGCTATGGCATATGGTGCAATTCTCAACCAACCAATCACTAACCGAAAAAGAAGCCCTCTCGCTTTGGGCGAACGACTACAAGTCAGGGGCCGATTGACTCTGTTGTCCCACGCCTTGCCATGTGTATGGTCGAGAACGATCGACGTAGCCGGGGAAAAGCGAGACGCGGACGGCCGTAGGCCGGTCGTGGCTCGCGCTGTGAACCTGCCTTAAAGGGCGTCACTGTTCCGGCGCGAAAGGTCACGGACCAGCGGTGGAATGGGCGGGTCCGTTGCCAGGCCCAGCAAGAGGAGTCGGAAAGTGGCGCAGGGCACCGTCAAATGGTTTAACGCGGACAAGGGCTACGGCTTCATCGCGGTAGACGGTGGTAAGGACGTTTTCGTCCATTACTCGGCAATCATGATGGACGGCTACAAGGCCCTCGAGCAGGGCCAGCGTGTCGAGTTCGACATCACGCAGGGACAGAAGGGCCCGCAGGCGGAGGCTGTCCGGACCGTCTGACCCCCAGACCTCGAACCTTTCGGCCCTCCCGCGTGAGCGGTCGAGAACGGTTCGGCTGTAACCAACCCCACCACCCCAGCGACCTGGAACCCGGCCCGCAGCCTGCGGGCCGGGTTTCTGCTGCCCGACCTGTTTGACCTGCCCCTCCTGGTCTTCGGCTTGCACTCGCGTAGGTAGAGTGCTAAACAGTTGGTTGGCACTCCCCGGCCGGGAGTGCCAACCAATACGGATCGAGGCGATGGGGCCTGCCAAGGGTGTGCGGGCCTTGCCGTCGCGGGCGTCGGCTCGGTCCCTCTTTTTCGAAGCCACCCTCTACTGGGAGGTCCAGCCTTATGGCAGCCAAGATGATCGCGTTTGACGAGGACGCCCGGCGCGGTCTCGAGCGCGGCATGAACCAGCTCGCCGACGCCGTCAAGGTGACCCTCGGCCCCAAGGGCCGAAACGTCGTGCTGGAGAAGAAGTGGGGCGCCCCCACCATCACCAACGACGGTGTCTCGATCGCCAAGGAGATCGAGCTCGAAGACCCGTGGGAGAAGATCGGGGCCGAGCTCGTCAAGGAAGTCGCGAAGAAGACCGACGACGTCGCGGGTGACGGCACCACCACCGCCACGGTGCTCGCCCAGGCGCTGGTGCGCGAGGGCCTGCGCAACGTCGCCGCCGGCGCCAACCCGATGTCCCTGAAGAAGGGCATCGAGGCCGCCGTCGAGCGCGTCAGCGAGGAGCTTTCGAAGCTCGCGAAGGACGTCGAGACGAAGGAGCAGATCGCCTCCACCGCCTCGATCTCCGCCGGTGACACCGAGATCGGCGAGCTCATCGCGGAAGCGATGGACAAGGTCGGCAAGGAAGGCGTCATCACCGTCGAGGAGAGCAACGCCTTCGGGCTCGAGCTCGAGCTCACCGAAGGTATGCGCTTCGACAAGGGCTACAACTCGGGTTACTTCGTGACCGACCCCGAGCGCATGGAGGCGGTCCTGGAGGACCCCTACATCCTCGTCGTCAACTCGAAGATCTCCGCCAACAAGGACCTGCTGCCGCTGCTCGACAAGGTCGTGCAGGCCGGCAAGCCGCTCCTGATCATCGCCGAGGACGTCGAGGGCGAGGCTCTCGCGACCCTGGTCGTGAACAAGATCCGCGGTCTGTTCCGCTCGGTGGCCGTCAAGGCCCCCGGCTTCGGCGACCGCCGCAAGGCCATGCTGGGCGACATCGCCACGCTGGCCGGCGGCCAGGTCATCTCCGAGGAGATCGGCCTCAAGCTCGAGTCGACCACGCTCGACCAGCTCGGCCGCGCCCGCAAGGTCGTCGTGACCAAGGACGAGACCACCATCGTCGACGGCGCCGGTGACGCCGAGGCGATCGCCGGCCGGGTCAACCAGATCCGCGCCGAGATCGACAACACCGACTCCGACTACGACCGCGAGAAGCTCCAGGAGCGCCTCGCCAAGCTCGCCGGCGGCGTCGCCGTCATCAAGGCGGGCGCGGCCACCGAGGTCGAGCTCAAGGAGCGCAAGCACCGCATCGAAGACGCCGTCCGCAACGCGAAGGCGGCCGTCGAAGAGGGCATCGTCCCCGGCGGTGGCGTGGCTCTGCTGCAGGCCTCGGCCAAGGCGTTCGACAAGCTGGAGCTGTCGGGCGACGAGGCGACCGGCGCCGCGATCGTGAAGAAGGCGCTCGAGGAGCCCCTGAAGCAGATCGCCGTCAACGCCGGCCTCGAGGGCGGCGTCGTGGTGGAGAAGGTCCGCAACCTGACTCCGGGTGAGGGCCTCAACGCCGCGACCGGCGAGTACGTCAACATGTTCGACTCGGGCATCATCGACCCGGCGAAGGTGACGCGCTCCGCGCTGCAGAACGCCGCTTCGATCGCGGCCCTGTTCCTCACCACCGAGGCCGTCATCGCCGAGAAGCCGGAGAAGAACCCGGCTCCCGCGGGCGGCGGCATGCCCGGCGGCGGGGACATGGACTTCTAGTCCATCCCGGAAAACAGATGAGGCGGTCCCCGTTGCCGGGGCCGCCTTCTTCTGTTCTACAGGTGCCTGACCCAGCGGCCCCATTGCTCCTGTCGCGTGTATCCCGTGCCCGACCACGCGGGATGGGCGTCGGTGTTGTCGTTCAGGACCATCGCGTCGACGCGGAAGGCGCCGAACGCCTTGAAGCGCTTCTCCGCTGCGGCGATGAGCTGCCGCGCGATGCCCTTGCGGCGGTGCTCGGGCGCGACCGCGAGCCGGTAGAGGTGGGCCCGCCAGCCGTCCCATCCCGCGATGACCGTGCCGGCGATGGCGCCGTCGAGTTCGTACACGAGCAGGGCCTCGGGGTCGCGCTCGATGAGCGCGACCACCTTCGCGGGGTCGTCACGGCGGTCGGTGCCCTCGGCGGCGGCCACCCAGAAGGTCAGGATCGCCTCGACGTCGGCGAGAGTCGCGGTGCGGATCGTGGTCACAGGGCCTCCGGGAGCGGCTTGGCGTGCACCACGGTCAGAGTGGTGACGGCTCGGGTCAGGACGACGTAGAGGCGGGCCATGCCCCTCGGTTCGGCGTCGACGATGTCGGCCGGTTCGGCGACCACGACGTGGTCGTACTCGAGGCCCTTGGCGAGGCCCGCCGGGACGACGAGCACCTTGGAGCCGTCGCCGTCGGGGCCCAGGACGGGAGCGCCGAGCGCGGTCGCGAAGGTCTCCGCGTCGGCGTCGCGGACGATGACGCCCACCGAACCCTCACCCGCGGCGCTCACGGCGTCTCTCACGCCTCCGATGACATCGGAGGTCTCCACCAGCCTCAGCGACCCCGCGCCCGGACGCAGCGAACGCGGCGCGGCCAGTTCGGGGGCGATGCCGGGGAGCAGGCGGGCGGCGTAGTCGAGCACCTCGCGCGGCACGCGGAAGCCGAGGGTCAGTTCCGTCACCAGACCCTCGGCGAAGCCGAGATGCGTCAGCACGGTGTTCCACGAGCGCGCCGACCACGGAGTGGTGCCCTGCGCGAGGTCGCCCAGGATGGTCGCCGAACCGGTCCGGCAGCGGCGGCCGAGGGCGCGCAGCTGCATCTCCGACAGGTCCTGCGCCTCGTCGACCACGAGGTGGCCGTGGGACGGGGTGCGGTCCATCAGGTCGGCGAGTTCGTCGAGCAGCGCTCCGTCGGCGCCGCTCCACTTCGCGCTCCTGTGGGACTTGTAGGGCTTCGTCCAGAGCAGCGCCGTCTGCTCCTCGGGGGTCAGGTCCTCTTTCGCGGCCCTGGCCAGGAACGTCGGGTCGGAGAGCAGCCGGAAGAGCACCTGCTCCGGCACCAGCTTCGGCCAGACCTGGTCGACGACGGTCTTGACCGGCTTCGAGCGCGCCACCGCGTCCTGCACCCGGTCGTCGGGGGACTCCCCGCGTCGTTCCATCTGGACGAGCACCTGGTGGGCCAGCCGCTGCGCCAGCGTCGCCCGCCCGGGGTTGTAGCGGGTGGTGCCGCGGAGCGACGCCACGATCTCGCGCACCTCGTAGTCGGCCACGCGGTAGCGGTTGGCGCCCTTGGTGACCAGCACTCCTTCGACCGGCTTCACCACGTGGAGCCACAGGGCGCGCTTCAGCACCCGGGCCATCCGCGCGTCGCCCTTGACCGCCGAGACGGCGGGTTCCTCGGGGTGGGCGTGGTCTCCCAGGATCCCCGCCACGGTCGTCTGGTCGACCTTCACCTCGCCGAGAGCGGGGAGCACCGAGGAGATGTACGACAAGAAGGCGCGGTTAGGGCCCACGATCATCACGCCGGCGCGAGACAATTTCTCGCGATGGGTGAACAGCAGATAAGCCGCGCGGTGCAGACCCACCGCGGTCTTCCCCGTGCCCGGCGCCCCCTGCACGCACACGGTCACGCCGAGGTCGGCGCGCACGATCTCGTCCTGGTCGGGCTGGATCGTGGCCACGATGTCGCGCATCGGGCCGGTGCGCGGGCGCTCGATCTCGTCGGTCAGGATGCGCGAGGGGCCGAGGTCGCCGCCGTGGGCCAGGTCCTCGTCTTCGAACGCGGTGAGCTCGCCGCCCTGGTAGCCGAACCGGCGGCGGCGGTCGACGCCCATCGGCTCGGCCGGGCTGGCCTGGTAGAACGCCCGCGAGACCGGCGCGCGCCAGTCGATGACGAGCGCCCGGCCGCCGCCGTCGTGCACGTGCCGGCGGCCGACGTACAGGACCGGCGGGAGGTCGTCGGCGCCGTCGCGGTCGAGGCGGCCGAAGAACAGCGGGGTGTCGGGGTGGTCGGCGAGCGCCGCGACGCGCTGGTCGAGCAGACCCTGGAGCACCTGCCGGGAGACCCAGTCACCGGCCATGTCCGACGACAGCGACTGCGCGTGCTCCCGCATGGCGCGCAAGGCCGCCCGCGACTCGTCGAGGTGCCGCCGCTCCTCCGCGAGGTCGTCGGCCGGGGGTATGTCGGGGGCGAGGGTGTGCTGGGGCATGACGGAGTGCCTCCTGCCGGAGTGTTTCGGGTGGGCGAACCGGCCAGCTTAGTCGGCAGTCCCGGCCAGGCCAAAAGGTTTATGGGCCGACTGACTCGCGTTGTGGCTGGGTAGGGCAGCAGAGGTGTTCCGTGGCCCGATCCCGCTCCCGCCCGCGCTGCCCGCCGCCGTCATGCTGCTGCTGGCCGCGCTCTGGGGGCTTTCCGTGTACGCGGGCTGGGGCCTGGAGGCGTTCTGCGCCAGCGGCGAACCGGCCGACGACTGCGGCGGCCGCATGGCCCTCGTGACGGCCGTCTCCTCGCTTTTCGCGGTCGTCGCGACGGCTCTCACGATCGGCGCGTGGCTGACGTGGCGCGCCCGTCTTCTCGTGTACGCAATCGCCGCATGGATGGGCGCGGAAGGCGTACTATTCGTCGGAGGTCTGGTCGCGCAGTAATCTCGCGAATACCCTCCGAAGTCTTAATCAATCGGTATGGGAAAAGCCCTAGAAAAGCGCGGCAAATTAGGTGATTGCCCAGGACAATGGGGGTATGCCCGAACTGGGCGTTGATGCCATCTTTGGCTGTGGGGGCCAAGGCACGAGGGGGTGATGCGGTTGTCTCGGGCCGACGGAATTTCGTGGACTTAAGTATGTTTTCTAAGTAGACCCGGCGGGAGTTGTCCCGCCGGGTCTTTTATTTACGTGAGGACGTCGTCGGCGTCGATGATCTGGTAGGCGTAGCCCTGCTCGGCCAGGAAGCGCTGCCGGTGGGCGGCGAAGTCCTGGTCGACGGTGTCGCGGCTGACGATGGAGTAGAACCGGGCGCCCCCGCCGTCGGCCTTCGGCCGCAGCACCCGGCCGAGGCGCTGCGCCTCCTCCTGGCGCGAGCCGAACGTGCCCGACACCTGGATGGCGACCGCCGCCTCCGGCAGGTCGATCGAGAAGTTCGCCACCTTCGACACGACGAGGACCTGCAGCTCTTTGTCGCGGAACGCCTGGAACAGCCGCTCACGCTCCTTCACCTTGGTCTCGCCCTTGATGACCGGCGCGTTCAAATGCTCGCCGAGTTCGTCGAGCTGGTCGATGTACTGCCCGATGACCAGGATCTGCTCCCCGGCGTGCTTCTTCACCAGCGCCTCGGTGACGCGCAGCTTCGACGGAGTCGTGGCGGCGAAGCGGTAGCGCTCGTCGGTGTCGGCCATCGCGTACGCGAGCCGTTCGTCGTCGCGCAGGGTCACCCTGACCTCGACGCAGTCGGCCGGGGCGATGTAGCCCTGGTTCTCCATCTCCTTCCAGGGCGCGTCGTAGCGCTTCGGGCCGATGAGGGAGAACACGTCGCCCTCGCGGCCGTCTTCGCGCACCAGCGTGGCCGTCAGGCCCACCCGGCGGCGTGCCTGGAGGTCGGCGGTCATCCGGAAGATGGGGGCGGGCAGGAGGTGCACCTCGTCGTACACGACCAGACCCCAGTCGCGCGCGTCGAACAGCTCCAGATGCCGGTAGACGCCGCCGCGCTTGGACGTCATCACCTGGTAGGTGGCGATGGTGACCGGGCGGATCTCCTTCTTGGTCCCGGTGTATTCGCCGATCTCGTCTTCGGTCAGGCTGGTGCGCTTGATCAGCTCGGTCTTCCACTGGTGCACGCTCACCGTGTTGGTGACCAGGATCAGGGTGGTCGCCTGCGCATGGGCCATCGCCGCCGCGCCGACGATCGTCTTGCCCGCGCCGCAGGGCAGCACGACGACGCCGGAGCCGCCGTGCCAGAACGCGTCGGCGGCCTCCTTCTGGTAGGGCCGCAGCGCCCAGCCCTCTTCGGTGAGGGCGATCGGGTGGGCCTCGCCGTCGACGTAACCGGCCAGGTCTTCGGCCGGCCAGCCGAGCTTCAGCAGCAGCTGCTTGATGTTGCCGCGCTCGCTCGGGTGGACGGCCACCACGTCGCCGTCGAGCCGCTCGCCGATCATCGGCTGCACCTTCTTGGCGCGCAGCACCTCTTCGAGCACGGCTCGGTCGGTGCTGGTCAGCACGAGCCCGTGGACGGGATGCTTCTCCAGCCGCAGGCGGCCGTAGCGGGCCATCGTCTCGGCGACGTCGACCAGCAGCGCGTGGGGGACGGGGTAGCGGCTGAACCCGATGAGGGCGTCGATCACCTGCTCGGCGTCGTGCCCGGCGGCCCGCGCGTTCCAGAGGGCGAGCGGGGTGATGCGGTAGGTGTGGACGTGCTCGGGCGCGCGCTCGAGTTCGGCGAACGGCGCGATGGCCCGTCGGCACTCGTCGGCGCGCTCGTGGTCGACTTCCAGCAGCAGGGTCTTGTCGGACTGGACGATGAGCGGCCCGTCGTTCACGGGTGGTGCCCCCTAATCAGTTGACGTCGGCGACGCCGGTGATCCGGTGGAGTACGAAGCGGTGGATGGCCGCCCTCGTCTCGTCGTACGCCGTCAGGTAGCCACCCTCTATTCTCGCGGGTTCGAGGATCCGGCTCGTGGCCTGACCTTGTGAGTCTAGGTAACCGATCCAAACCCGGGAGCCCTGCTTGATGGCCTCCTGGAGCGCCGAGATCGTCGCCGTCGCCGGGGTGCGGGGCACCGCGCCGCTCGGTTCGCCCACCGGGACGGGCCGTGACAGCAGCGCGTGGTCACCGGCCCGCAGGGCCCGGATCGCCGCCGTGACCACTTCGGCCTCGGGGGCGACCAGCCCGTTGACCTGCCGGACCGGCTGCGCCTCGGTGCGCCGGGCATCGGCCCGGGTGATCAGCACGTCGCCTTCGAGCGACTCGGCCACCGGGGCGTAGCCCATCGCGCGCAGCGAGTCGAGCATGGTCGCCCGCGACGCCTTGGACACCAGCACGGTCGGGGCCAGCCGCCGCATGCGCAGCACCCCGGCCCGCCGGTCGGCCAGCAGCTCGTCGAGCACCGCCGGGTCGTCGCAGCGCAGGTAGGACGACGCCGACCCGACCCGCAGGCGGCCGTGCCGCCGGGCGACGTCGGTCACCAGGTAGGACAGCGGCTGCGGCACCGGCGTGGTCGAGTGGCGGGCCAGCATCGCCAGGATCTCCTCCGCGCTCTGGCCGACGTCGAGCACCCGCCTGATCGAGCCCTCGGAGAACCGGTAGACGGTCGCGCCACCCTTCGACTCGACGTCGGCCGCCAGCCCCAGCCACCGGTCGAGCTCGCCGGTCAGCGGCCCGGGGGCGACGGCGGTCAGGTCGGCCTGCAGCACCACGTGGTCGACCGGTTCGGGCAGCAGCGGCGCCAGCAGGTCGGCCGCCTTGACGCCGGTGAGGACGGCCCTGCCGTGGGGCGACATGACGCCGAGTCCCGTCAGGCCGACGACCTCGGCCTCGCGCAGCGCGAACTCGGTCAGCCGGGCCAGGTGGGCGCCCCTGCGGCGGGGGCGTTCCCAGGTCAGCCGGGCCAGCACCGACTCCTGCGAGGGCGCGAGCTCGGTCGCCGCGACGACCGTCAGCACCCGGCGGCGGATCTCGGCGGCGGCCCCTCGGCGCAGGTCGGGATGGAGCACGTTGAGCAGCCGGTCGCGGTCGTCGCGGGCGCCCGCCAGGCCCGGCACCCGGTCGAGGCCCAGCCAGGCCCGCGCGACGGCCTCCCAGCGGTCTTCGGTCTGGCGGGCCCGCCACAGGTCGTAGGAGAGCGTCGGCAGCCACTCGGCGTCGGCCGGGCCGCCGGCCGCGATCAGCCCGGCCGCGTGGGCGACCTCGATGACCAGGGCGGCCGTCCATTCGGGCACGTCGAGCTGCTGGGAGGCGCGCCGCAGGTCGCGGATGGCCAGGCCGCCCGTGCGCAGCACCCCCGGCGGGTCGACGCTCCAGATCTCGCAGAGCTCTTCGACGGCCCGTACGAAGCTGAAGGCCTGACCGGCGGCGGTGCGCGAGGCGAGGTCGGCGCGGCGGGTGGCGCCCTCCAGCGGCGGCGGGACCGGCGACAGGTCGCGGTGGAGGCGGTCGTCGCGGAGCACCAGCCCGACCTCGCGCGGCAGCGTCACGGTCTCGTCGCCGATCGCGGCGAGCAGGCCCCGGGCCAGCAGCTGCTCGATGGGCGACTGGGCGGTCTCGACCGACACCTCGCGCCGGGCGTTGGGCACCCGCCCCGACGGCGGCCCCCAGGCCAGCTCGTCGAGCGCGGCGCGGGCCTGCGGCCCGACCTGCGCGATCAGTTTCCGGACGGCACGGGGATCGGCCAGCGTGATCGCGCGCTCGTCGTGGCGGAAGACCCGGTCCGCCGGCTGCCCGAGCCCGGCGGGCGGGTCGAGCGCCTCCTGTACGCCGGGCGCGAGCCGCCGCTCGTCGTCGACCAGCGCCATCTCGGTCAGTGTGGCCAGCGCTCTGGTGATCGCCTCGTCGGTGCCGGGGGCGTCTTCCGTGGCCCGGTGGATGGCCGCCGACAGCTCGCCGGGCGGGAAGACGACCAGGGTCTCGGCCACCGCGAGGGTGAAGCCGTCGAGCCGGTCGAGGGCCCGGCCGACCGCGGACGGGGTGCCGGCTCTCGCCGCCAAACCCGGCACATTCGCCGGAACCGGGGTGATCAGCTCAGGTCGGGACATGGCGAGGACGCGCAGTTGCTCGTCGCTCCTGCTGCGCAGCCACTCCGTGAACCCGTCGCTCATCCTTTCCATCGTAGGAGCTCGCATGGACTGCGACGCTGGGGCACTATGACGGAGTGATCGAGCGAGCCGACCAGCTCGTGCTGGAATTCGTGAGCCGGGTGGCCGACGCCGCCCACGGCCGGATGCGCCCCGAGGAACGCCTCGATTACGTCCGGCGGGTACGCGAACGGGTCGACCAAGAGCGCAAAGGCGACGAGAACCCCAAATCGGTCGCCCGCCTCCTGGCCCGTTTCGGCACCCCGCAGGACATGGTCGAACGCGAGGTCCGCCGCTTACGCGGCGAACTCCCCCCTGAGCCCCCGGCCGAGCAGACACGCCCGATGAGCGCCCTGCGCCGGTCGTTCCCACCCCGCCCAGACCTTCCCCGCCTGGGCCGGCCGGGTTCGGGAGGCCTGTCGCGTCCGGGCAGGCCGGGCACGGGGCAATCGAGATCAGGCGCAGCGGGTTCGGGTCCCTCGGGTTCGGGCCGGCCAGGTTCCAGCCAGCCAGGTTCCAGCCAGCCGGGTTCCAGTCGGTCGGGGGCGGGATCAGCGGGGCTGGGCCCGCCGCGACCCGGTCTGCCGCACTCGGGTCAGCCGCACTCGGGTCAGCCGCACTCGGGTCAGCCGCGATCGGAGCTGCCGCAGCCGATCGTGATCAGTCCCACCCGCCGGGCCTGGAGGGCGGGGGCGCCGGGTGGTCGGTTGGTGCCGCGGTGGCGGCGGAGGCCGACGCCCGACGCGTGGTCGATCTTGCATGGGCGGCCCCGGGAGGTCGCGGCGCTGGTGTTGCTCGCGCTGGCCGCGTTGCTGGTGCCCTTCCGGTTTCCGGTCGTGCTGATCTTCCCCGTCCCGGGGATCGTGTGGGCCCTTGGGGCGGTCGTCACGCTGTCGTGTCAGGGGTGGAACATGCCCGACCGGCTGGCCGGTCTGGGGGCGCCCGCGCTGGCCTGGATCTTCGGCGGCGGGATCCTCGCCCTGACCGGCCCGGAGCGGACCTCCGTCGAAGGGCTGCTAGCGCGCTTCAACGAGGTCGCCGGCATCGCGTTCATCATCGGCACCGCCGTCGGCCTCACGTGGCTGCTCTACCGCCTCTTCGACCCACCCGTCTCCACACACGCCCGGCGGTAGCAGCCCGAGCGCCAGCCTGATCCACGCCGACACGAAGCGGTCGGTGGCCACCCGGCCGGGCGCCTCTCCGGTGGTGTACTCGATCAGGCGGTAGTTGATGATCGAGCCGCCCAGCACCGAGCCGACCCCGGCCCAGTCGACCTGGGCGTCGAGGTATTCGGGCTGGCAGGCGAACCACTCGGTGAGCGCGTCGAACATGGGCTGCAGCAGGCCCTCGGTGACCACCGCGACCAGGTCGGGGAACTGCGACAGGTCGCGGAAGAAGACTTGGGCGAGCAGGCGTTCCTCGTCCATCTTGCCGAGCCCGGCGCGGCACATCGCGGCCAGCCTGACCTCGATCGGCTCGGTCTGGGCGACGTCGAGCGTTATCTCGTTCCGCGACGCCCGGTCGGCGACGGCGGCCGCCAGGACCTCGTACTTGGACTTGAAGTGCCGGTAGAGGCCCCCGGCGCCGGGGGACAGGCCGGCGGCGGCCTCGATCTCGGCCACCGAGGTCGCGTTGTAGCCGCGCTCGGCGAACAGCCGTAGCGCCTCCTCGATGATGCGACCCCGTGTGCTCATCTGTACCTCCCGCGAGGGACAGCGTAGACCGCCCAGCTTTAAAAGGAAGATCCACTTCGCGGGGGATCGCGCACTTTGGCATCCTTGATCCGTGCACAGCATGGGGATCAACGTCGGTTTCGACCTCGACCTGACGCTCGCCGACACACGCGCGGCGATCGCGGCCGTCTACGAGGCGATGCTGCCGTCGCTCCAGACCCCCATCGACGTCGCCGTCGCGGTGTCGCGGATCGGCTGGCCCCTGGAAGACGAGCTGGCCCAATGGCTGCCGGCCGACGAGATCCCGGCCGCGGTCGCGCTCTACCGCTCCCTCTATCCGGGCATCGCGCTGCCCGCCACCGTCGCCATGCCCGGCGCCCACGAGGCTCTGGCGGCCGTCCGCCGCGCCGGGGGCCGGATCATCGTGGTCACCGGGAAGAACCCGCGCGACGCCCGGCGCACGGTCGACGCCCTCGGGCTCGACGTCGACGAGATCGCCGGATCGGTCTTCGGCGCCGACAAGGGCGCCGCCATCGCCGCCTTCGGGGCGGCGGTCTACGTGGGCGACCACGTGGCCGACGTCGAGGCGGCCCGCGCGGGCGGGGCGATCAGCGTGGCCGTGGCGACGGGCGGCTGCACCCCCGCGCAACTGGCCGAGCGGGGCGCCGACGTGGTCGTCGCCGACCTCACCGAGTTCGTCTCCTGGTACACCACCGGGACGTCGATTCCCGCGTAATTTGACGGGCTTTCGGCGGTCACCCGGGAGCCCTAGTGGGCATAACCTACATCCATTCCCTTCCACGACAGTTTGAACGAGGTCACTCCTGTGCCCAGCGGCAAGGTCAAGTGGTACGACGAAACCAAGGGTTTCGGTTTCCTCACCCGTGACGACGGCGGTGAGGTCTTCGTGCATTCATCCGCGCTGCCCAAAGGCGTGGAAGCCCTCAAGCCCGGCCAGAAAGTCGAGTTCGGGGTCGCCGAGGGGCGGCGCGGCCAGCAGGCGCTGTCGGTCAGGGTGCTGGAGCAGCCCCCGACCCTGGCGAAGGCGCCGCGTCCGAAGGGGAAGCGCAAAAAGCCCGACGAAATGGTCGTCATCGTCGAAGACCTGATCAAACTGCTCGACGAACTGTCGACCTCGTCCTACCAGAAGGGCAAACTCCCCGAGCCCGTCCACGCGAAGAAGGTCGCAACCGTGATTCGCGCAATTGCGGACGACATTGACGCCTAAAAGGGATTTGTCAGTGGTTTCGTGTCCCCTGCGGCCGGTGGCTGAGCCACCGGCCGCAATGGCACGGTGACCGCCGTCGACGCGCTCATGACCTTCCGCTGACGGCGCGTGACCAGCAGCCAGACCAGCGAGACCGCCAGCAGGGTCGCCATCACCGCCAGCCCGGCCGTGCCCTGCGCGAACAGCGACAACATGAGTCCGATCAGGCCGCCGAACACCCAGGCGATCTGGAGCAGCGCCTCGACCACTCCGAACGTCGACGACCTGACCTCCTCGCCGATCTCCCGCTGGATGATCGCGTCGAGCGCGAGCTTGCCCAGACCCTGCGCGAACGCACCGATGAGGGCGACCGCGACGGCCGTCCAGAGACTGAAGAAGAACGTCGCCACGAGCGTGGTGAGCGTGGTCAGCGCGAGCGTCGTCAGCACGATCAGGTGCGGCGAGTAGGACTTCACCCACGACGCCACCGCCGCGCCGAACAGGCCGCCGCCTCCGGCCGCCGCGGCGAGCAGGCCGAGAGTGATCTCCGGCGCCAGCCCCGGCAGGTGTTCGTCCTGGACCAGGAACAGCAGGAAGAAGACGAGGAAACCGGCCTGGAGCCGGATCGCCGCGTTGGCCCGCATCGACTCGGCCACGATCGGCCCGACGTTCAGCAGGGCCCGTACGCCCGGCGGCTTCGCCGTCTCCTCCTCGTCGGGGGAGTCGACGTGGCGGGGCAGCCTTATCGACACCACCCCGGCCACCAGGAACAGCACCATCGCGATCCGCAGCACCCATTCGGCGCCCAGCCAGGCCACCAGGCCGGCCCCGAGCCCGGCCGCGCCGCCGGCGGCGACCAGCGCGAACAGGGCCACCCGGGCGTTGGCGGTGACCAGCCCTATGTCGGCCGGCAGCACGCTCGGCATGATCGCCGCCCGGGACACGTTGTAGGCCTTCGACAGCACCAGCACCGCCAGGGCCGCCGGGAAGAGCGAGAGCGTGTCGCCGTAGACGACGCTGGAGGCCATGCCCCAGCAGAGCAGGCCGCGCGCGAACAGGGTGCCGGCGATGACGTAGCGGCGGCCCGACCGGAAGCGGTCGAGCACCGGGCCGACGAAGGGGGCGACGACGGTGAAGGGCACCATCGTCACGAGCAGATAGAGGGCCACCTGGCCGCGCGCCTGCCCGACGGGCATGCCGAAGAACAGCGCCCCCGCCAGTGAGACCGTGATGAACGCGTCGCCCGCGCTGTGGACGGCGGTGACCTCGATGAGACGGCCGAGGCCGGTCCGGTCGGCGCCCTTCGCGTGGGTCAGCCGCCGGCTGGCCCGCCCGACACTGCCGGCGCCCCGGCCGATCGACCGGCCGGTCCGTGCGGTCGCGGACATGATCGCGCGGCCCGCGTCACGGACCTTGCCCCAGGCACCCGCCACCCCATCCGCTCCTCTCGTGTCGAATTTCCAGTCTTACCGACGCACTCGGGTGCTGTCCGCTCTCGAGGAGGGTGAAAATCGCTCCTCAGGTAGGTGAAAATGGAGTGTGAGCCGTACCCGCGTGAGAACCCCCGCCGCTGACCAGGCCTGCGCCGCCGCCGTCGACCTGGCTCGTTCTGCGGCCGAGGGGATCGCCAGGCCGGGTGAGGTCGGCGAACACCTGGGTTTCGACGCGGAGGGCGACCGGGTGGTCACCCACTATTTCGCCTGCCTCGATCGAGCATACGAGGGCTGGCGCTGGGCGATCACAGTGGCCCGTGCTTCGCGTGCGAAGGCCGTCACCGTCAGTGAGACCGTGCTGCTGCCCGGCAAGGGCGCCCTGCTGGCGCCGACCTGGGTGCCGTGGAGCCGCCGTCTGCGCCCCGGTGACCTGGGGCCCGGCGACCTGCTGCCGGCCGAGGCCGACGACGACCGGCTCGCGCCCGGCTTCACCGCCGAGGCCGAGGCCGACGACGAGACCGACCACCAGATGCTCTTCGAATACGGCCTCGGCCGGGCCCGGGTCCTGTCGGCCATCGGCCGCGACCTGGCGGTCAACCGCTGGCACAGCGGCGAATCCGGCCCCGATTCGCCGCTCGCGACGGCGGCCCCCGCCCAGTGCTCCACCTGTGGTTTCTACTGGCCTCTCGCCGGTGCGCTGCGCCTGGGCTTCGGAGTGTGCGCCAACGAGTTCGCCCCCGACGACGGTAAGGTCGTCGCCGCCGACCACGGCTGCGGCGCCCATTCCGAGGCGGCCCCGGCGCCGTCGGCGGCGGGCGAGGCTCCACAGCCGATCCTCGACGACCTGGGCTACGACCCCATGCCGGAAGGCTGACCTCCCTTTAATCCCGGAAGCGTGTGATGAACGACTTCTTCGGCACCACCCGCATGCGTGAGAACGTCCTCGCCGCCTGGACGGCCTCGCCCGCCCGGTTCCGCGAGGACGCCAATGCCGAGGAGGATTTCGCCCTCGGCGGCTACCGCGACCGCCTGATCGTCGAACTGGCCCAGAACGCGGCCGACGCCGCGCAGAGCGCCGGGGTGCCGGGCCGGCTGCGGCTGACCCTGCGCGAGGGCGTGCTCGAGGCCGCCAACACCGGCGCCCCGCTCGACGCCGCCGGGGTCGAGGGCCTCTCGACGCTCCGGGTCTCCGGCAAGCGCGACGAGGCCGGTGCGGCCGGGCGGTTCGGCGTCGGCTTCGCGGCCGTCGTCTCGGTCAGCGACGACCCCGCCATCGCCTCCCGGGCGACCGGCGGGGTGCGCTGGTCGCGCGCCCTGACCACCGACCTGGTCGCCGCGATCCCCTCACTGGAGAACGAACTGGCCGGGCGTGAGGGCCACGTGCCGCTGCTGCGGCTGCCGTTCCCGGCCGAGCTGACGGTCCCCGAGGGCTTCGACTCGGTCGTACGCCTGCCCCTGCGCAACGCCGCGGCCGAAGACGCCGTCCGGCGGATGCTCGAGGAGACCAGCCCGGCGCTGCCGCTGGTCATGCCCGCGCTGTCGGCCATCGACATCGAGGTCGACGGGGTCTGGCGCAGCGTGACCGCCGCCGGGTGGCACGTCGTCGAGGCGTCGGGCGAGTTCACGCCCGAGCAGGTGGGCGACCTGTTCGCCGACCGGCCGACCGAAGAGCGGGCCCGTCCGTTCTGGCAGGTGCGCTGGGCCGTCCCGATCGCCGGGGCGGTGGCCCACGGGCAGGCGCGTGCGTGGGGCGACCAGGCCCGGCGCGACGGCGAGGCGTTGCCGCTGCCGAAAGACGTGCCGTCGGCGGTGCACGCGCCGACGCCCTCCGACGAGCCGCTCGACCTGCCCGCCCTGCTGATCGCCACGTTCCCGCTGGCCACCGACCGGCGTCACGTCGCGACGGGCCCGCTGACCGACTTCCTGGTGCGCCGCTCGGCCGAGGTCTACTGCGACCTGCTGCGGTCGCTGCCGCGTACGCCCCGGCTGCTCGACCTGGTGCCCCAGGTGCTGGCGAAGGGCGAGCTCGACGCGGCGATCCGGAGCGAGATCCTCGCCCTGCTGCCCGACCTGCCGCTGCTGCCCGCGATCTCGGCGCCCGAGGAGCCCGCTGGGCGCTACGCCGAGGTCGTCAACGCCCGGCGCGCGGCCGACGGGCTGGCGCCGCTCTCCTTCGCCGCGGACGACGAGCTGGTCATCGCCGGGCGCGACGCCCGGGTGGTGGCCGGGGCCGGCGAGTTCCTGACGATGATCGCCGACATGGTGCCGGGCCTGCTCCCGGCCGGGTGGCCGGTGCGCCACCACGCGCTGCCGGGCCTCGGCATCCGCAAGGTCGAGCTGGCCGACGTGATCGACATGCTCACCGGCGACGCCGTGAAGGACCGTGAGCCGGCCTGGTGGCGGGCGCTCTACCAGGTGCTCCCGGCCGACGACCTCGAAGCGGTCGGGGCCGTGGCGGTGCCGCTGGCCGACGGGCGGCTGGTCCGGGGCGCCCGGGGCACGCTCATCATGACCGACGGCGAGAAGGCGCTCGACGCGGCGCTGCTGGCGCCGCTGGGCCTGCGGATCGTCCACCACGACGCCGCCCACCCGCTGCTGCTGCGGCTGGGCGCGGCCGAGGCGACGCCGCGCACCGTCCTCGACGACCCGCTCACCCACGCGGCCGTCACCGAGTCGGCCGGGTCGGCCGACCCCGAGCCGGTCGCGCAGGCGGTGCTGGCCCTGGTCGACGCCGCCGGGCTGACCGCCGGTGAGGCGCCCTGGCTGGCCGCGCTGGCGCTGCGCGGCGCCGACGGCGAGGTCTACGCCGCCGGCGACCTGCTGCTCGAAGGCGGCGACCTGGCCAGGCTGATCGACCAGGAGGCCCCGTTCGCGGCGCCCGACCTGGTGGAGAAGTTCGGTTCCCGGGTGCTGGCCGCCGCCGGCGTGCTCGACGGGTTCGCCGTGGTCAACGACGCCGACGTGGTGCTCGACCCCGACGACTGCGACCACGACCTCGACCGTGAAGACGAGTGGCTCGACGCCGTCCTCGACCTGCTGCCCGAGCTCGACGTGCCGCCCGTGGCGCGCGAGTTCACCGCCATCCGCGACCTCGAATACGTCGCCGACTGGGCCGCCGCCCTGCCGCTGCTGGCCCGGCCGCCGCTGCGCGCCGCCCTGCAGCCGATGCGGGTGGTCGCGGGCGGCGAGGTCCACGAGGTGCCCTCCTACACCGGCTGGTGGCTGGCGCACCACCCCGTGATCGACGGGAAACCGCCGACCTCCCTGCGGCTGCCGTCGGCCGACCCCCTGCTCTTCGGCCTGTACGCCGACGCGCCCCCCGTCGCCGACGAGGCCGCCCTCACGATGATCGGGGTCCGCTCCACCCTGGCCGACCTGCTCGCCTCGCACGGCGGCCCCGAAGAGCTCCTCGACCTGATGGCCGACGCCGCGCGGCCCGTCGACCGGGCCCAGCTCCGCGCCCTGTGGAAGGCGCTGGCCGAGGTCAGCCCCGAACGGGTCAGCCCTCCGGCGGCGGTCCGGGCGGTGCAGAACGGCGAGATCGTGGTCGCCGACGTCGACGGCGAGCTCGAACCGGTGGTCGTCGAGGCCCCCGACCTGCTCGCCCTGGTGGCCGACCGGCCGCTCGTGCTGGTCGGCTTCGACCAGGCCGAGGCGCTGTCGGAGGTGCTCGACCTGCCGCTGGTCGGCGAGGTCGTCACCGGCGACGTCACGTCGTCGGGGGAGGAGACCCCCGTGCCCCCTCAGGTGCGCAGGCTGCTGCCGGGGGCGCCCAGTTCGTACACGCGGCATGAGGAGCTGCTCGTCGACGGCAGGCCGGTGCCGTGGCGGTTCTTCGAGGGCCGGGTGCACGCGTCCGGCGTCGAGGGGCTGGCGCGCGGGCTCGCGTGGGCGGCGGGGCAGTGGGGCGACCGGCTCGCGGTCGAGGCGCTGCTGCGCGATCCCGGCCGGGTTCCGCTCCTGCTGGCGGAGGCCGACCTCGACGGCTGAAACACTGCCAGGGTGGAACGTCACCTGATCAGTCACATCGCGCACACCGACCACCCGATCGCCGCTCCGGTGAGCGGTCAGACGGTCACGCGCATCCTGCGCCGGGCCAAGCTCGGCGCCCAGCCGCGCGTCCTCGACATCGGCTGCGGCCACGGCGTCTGGACGCTCCGCGCCCTGGCCATGCACGAGGACGCGACCGCCGACGCGGTCGACGTGCATCGCGAGGGCCTGGAGTCGTGCCGGATCATGGCCGAGCGGCAGGGCCTCGACCACCAGCTCACCCTGCACCACACGCCGGCCGCCGACTACAAGAACGGCCTCTACGACCTGGTCATGTGCGTCGGCGCGACGCACGCCTACGGCGGCCTGGTCGAGACCGCCAACGCGCTCAAGGAGCACCTCAAGCCGGGCGGCCTGGCGCTGATCGGAGAGGGCTTCTGGGAGGTCCCGCCGAACGCCGAGACGCTGATCACGCTGGGCGCCGAACCGGGGGAGTACGCCGACCTGGCCGGCACCGTCGAGCGGGCCGAGAGCGCGGGCTACGCGACCGTCTACGCCTACACGAGCGAACTGTCCGAGTGGGACGACTACGAGTGGTCGTGGACCGGCAGCCTGCTGCGCTGGGCGGTCGACCACCCCGGCCCCGACGGCGACACGGCGCGGGCGGCGGCGCTGGCCCACCGCGACATGTGGCTCAAGGGCTACCGGGGGGTGCTGGGCTTTGTGACGCTTCTGCTGAAGCGGACGAGCTGACCTTGCGGTCGCGCCGGCGGACGAACCAGAGCCCGAAGAAGCCCATGCCGATCCCGGCCACGCAGGTCCAGGCGTACCAGCCCTGGTCGGGCCGGACGATCAGCATGACGATGAGGGCGATCGCCCACAGGACGATGCCGACCGTGATCGTGGCGGAGTCGTTGGTCTTGAGGGGCTCTGGATCGGGCCGCCGCTGTCGGGTCACCCTGTCAGCCTAAATCCGGCAGGTCACAACTGGCTCAGGTGAGGTTCGACGCGGGTCGCGTACGAAACCGCAACGAAAAAGTCACGTCGGCGACCTAGGTCTTTTCCCTGGTGGTAAGGGGTGTCACTCTGCGCACGTGAGTGATGTCAAAACCCCCCAAAGCAGCAGTTTCCTCGACACCTATTTCAAGATTTCGGCTCGGGGTTCGTCGGTCGGCGCTGAGGTCCGTGGTGGTCTGGCCACGTTCTTCACGATGGCCTACATCGTCGTGCTCAACCCGATCATCCTGGGCTTCGTCCAGGACGCCGACGGCCAGTTCCTCGGCGACGGGTCCGCTCCCAACCTCTCGCTGATCGCCGTCGCGACGGCGCTGGTGGCCGGCCTGCTGACCATTCTGATGGGCGTGGTGGCGAACGTGCCCTTCGCCCTGGCGGCGGGCCTGGGCATCAACGCGTTGGTCGCCTACAGCATCGCCTCCGAGGTGTCCTGGGAGGACGCCATGGGCCTGGTGGTCCTCGAAGGCCTGGTCATCCTGGTGCTGGTGCTGACCGGGTTCCGGACGGCCGTCTTCCACGCCATCCCGGCGAGCCTGAAGACCGCGATCTCGGTGGGCATCGGCCTGTTCATCGCGCTCATCGGCTTCGTGGACGCCGGATTCGTGCGCAAGACGGCCGCCCCGGCGCCGCCCCTGGAGCTGGGCATCGGCGGCGGGCTGACCAGCTGGCCGATCCTGGTGTTCGTGGTCGGCCTGCTCGGCACCGTCCTGCTGGTGGCGCGGAAGGTGAAGGGCGCGATCCTGATCGGCATCGTCGGCGCGACGATCTTCGCGATCATCGTCCAGGCGATCGGGAACATTGGCCCGGCCGTCGACGGCGACAAGACCAACCCGCAGGGCTTCGGCCTCAACGTGCCCGCGCTGCCGGGGCTCGACCAGATCTTCGCGCTGCCCGACTTCTCGCTGATCGGCCAGTTCAGCCTGTTCGGGGCGTTCACCAAGCTGTCGGTCGTGCTGGCCGTGCTGCTGGTGTTCACGCTGCTGATCACCGACTTCTTCGACACGATGGGCACCATCGTGGGCGTCGGCAAGCAGGCGAACCTGGTGCAGGACGACGGCACGCTGCCGAAGACCAAGGAGATCCTGCTGGTCGACTCGATCGCGGCCGCCGCCGGCGGCGCCGCGTCGGTGTCGTCGAACACGACCTACATCGAGTCGGCCTCGGGCGTCGGCGAGGGCGCGCGGACCGGGCTCGCCTCGGTGGTGACCGGTCTGCTGTTCCTCGCGTCGATGTTCCTCGCGCCGCTGGTCAAC
The DNA here is from genome assembly GCF_005233835.1 of Herbidospora galbida. GTDB lineage: Bacteria > Actinomycetota > Actinomycetes > Streptosporangiales > Streptosporangiaceae > Herbidospora > Herbidospora galbida. The sequence continues at coordinate 48,536 of NZ_SZQA01000030.1, forward strand.
ATCATCCCGTACGAGGCCGCGGCGCCCGCGCTGGTGGTGGTCGGCTTCCTGATGATGACCTCGATCCGGGAGATCGACTTCACCGACCTGGAGATCGCGATCCCGGCGTTCTTCACGATCGTGCTGATGCCGTTCACCTACTCGATCGCCAACGGCATCGGGGCCGGGTTCATCACGTATGTGCTGATCAAGGCGGTGAAGGGGAAGACGTCCGAGGTGCACCCGCTCATGTGGCTGGTGGCGGTGCTGTTCACGATCTACTTCGCGCTCGGCCCGATCAAGATCCTCTTCGGCTTCTGAAACTTTCAACTATTTGCCGATAGATTGCCGGATCTCCGCAGGACTCCCCACGTCGCACGGATAGCGCATTGACCGTGTTTTACGGCCAATTCTAGCCTTCCGTGCGACACGGGAGTTACCGAAAGGTTTCGGAACAGGAGATCCAGTGCGTACCTTCACATGGCGTTCCCTGGCGGCGGCGGCCTGCGCCCTCGCCTCGGCCGCCGCGACGGTGCTCGTCGCCACGCCGGCCTCGGCCGACGCGGCGTTGCGCGTGCACGCCCAAGCGCGCGGCAAGTTCATCGGCACCGCGCTCGCCACCTCGCCGCTCGCCAACGAGACGGCGTACCGGAACATCGCGGCCGGTGAGTTCAACCAGATCACCGCCGAGAACGCGATGAAGTGGAGCGACACCGAGCCGAACGACAACCAGTACACGTTCTCGGGCGCCGACCAGATCGTCAACTTCGCCACCGCGAACAACCAGCAGGTGCACGGTCACACCCTCGTCTGGCACAACCAGACGCCGGGCTGGGTGCAGGGCCTGTCGGCCACCAACATGCGCGCCGCGATGAACGAGCACATCGCGACGGTGGTGGGCCGTTACGCCAACAACCCCACGGTCGTCTCGTGGGACGTGGTGAACGAGGTCTTCGAGGAGAACGGCAGCTTCCGTTCGTCCTTCTGGTACAACACGCTGGGCTCCGGCTTCATCGCCGACGCCTTCCGCGCCGCCCGCGCCGCCGACCCCGACGCGCGGCTGTGCATCAACGACTACAACGTCGAGGGCATCAACGCGAAGAGCACCGCGATGTACAACCTGGTCTCGCAGCTCCGCTCGCAGAACGTGCCGGTGGACTGCGTGGGCTTCCAGTCGCACCTCTCCACCCAGTACGGCTTCCCGAACGACCTCCAGCAGAACCTGCAGCGCTTCGCCAACCTCGGCGTCCAGGTCAGGATCACCGAGCTCGACGTCCGCATCCAGGGCTCGCGCACCTCGGCCAAGGACACCCAGCAGGCGACCTACTACACCAACGTGGTGAACGCCTGCCTCGCGGTCACGGCCTGCGCCGGCGTGACCATCTGGGGCTTCACCGACAAGTACTCGTGGGTCCCGGACACCTTCCCGGGTGAGGGCTTCGCGCTGATCTACGACAACAACTACTCGCAGAAGCCGTCGTACACGGCGGTCCACAACGCCCTCGACAACGGCACCCCGAACGACACCACGGCACCTTCGACACCGGGCGCCCCGACCGCGTCCAGCGTCACCTCCTCGGGCGCCACCCTGTCGTGGACCGCGTCGACCGACACGGGCGGCTCGGGTCTGGCCGGTTACAACGTCTACAACTCCTCCGGTACGCAGATCGCGACCTCCACCACCAACTCGGTGACCCTGACCGGGCTGTCGGCCAACACGGCCTACACGGTCTACGTCCGGGCGCGTGACGGGGCGGGCAACCTGTCGGGGAACTCGACCTCGGTCACCTTCACCACCACGGGCGGCAGCAGCGACACCACCGCCCCCACCACCCCCGGCACCCCCACGGCTTCCAGCATCACCTCGTCGGGCGCCACGCTGTCGTGGACGGCGTCGACCGACTCGGGCGGCTCGGGTCTGGCCGGTTACAACGTCTACAACTCCTCCGGTACGCAGATCGCGACGTCCACGACGAACTCGGTGGCCCTGACCGGGCTGTCGGCCAACACGGCCTACACGGTCTACGTCCGGGCGCGTGACGGGGCGGGCAACCTGTCGGGGAACTCGACCTCGGTCACCTTCACCACCACGGGCGGCAGCTCCGGCGGCTGCAGCGCCACCGGCACCATCCAGACCCAGTGGGGCGGCGGTTACGTCGTGCAGCCGGTGACCGTGACCAACGGCAGCTCGTCGCGCACCTCGTGGACGGTGACCTTCACCCTGCCCTCCGGCCACTCCATCGTCGGCTCCTGGAACGCCGTCCTCACGGTGTCCGGGAACACGGTGACGGCGCGCAACGCCGCCTACAACGGCAACCTCGGCTCCGGCGCGAGCACGACGTTCGGCTTCCAGGTGGCGCGTCCGACCGGCGACACCTCGACGGCGTCGGGTTACACCTGCGCCTGATGCTCGATTCTTGACCCGGGCACGGTCTCCTTCGGGGGCCGTGCCCGGCCTTTTCGGGGAAGGTATCCCTGAGCAGGAATGCCAAGGTGTGCCATATAGTTAGCAAAGGTAATGACTCATGCTAACGAATCCTCAGAACACGGATCCGGCTGCGAACCTGCGCAGCGACGCCGGTCTGGCGTCCGCGCTGCGCGTGTCGCTGGCCCGGCTGACCCGTCGCCTGCGCAAGCAGGCCGTGGGTCACATCCTGACGCCCACGCAGCTCGCGGCCCTGGCCGCCGTCGAGCGGCACACCACGATGACCCCCGGCGAGCTGGCCGAGCACGAGAAGGTGCAGCCCCCCTCGATGACCAGGGTGGTCAGCCATCTGGAGGAACGCGGCCTGCTGGCCCGGTCCCCCCACCCCACCGACCGTCGTCAGGTGACCCTGTCGGTCACCCCGGCGGGCGCCGCCCTGCTGAAAGAGGAACGCCGCCGCAAGGAGGCCTGGCTGGCCCAGCGACTCGGCGAGCTGACACCGGAGGAGAAGGCGATCCTGCGTCGGGCCGCCCCCATCCTGGAAAAGCTCTCCCAAATGTGAGACGGCTGCGCAGCGCGGCCGATTTGGCGAAGTGGACGGGCGCTGGGGCGGTTCGGGAGCCCGGCCCAGCCTCCCTCGACGACGCCTCGGCGGCGGAGACGCCTGCTCCCGCGGCCGAGGCCGTTGGTGACAGGCCGGAGAAGTCCGGCATGTTCCGGTCGTTGCGGAACTTCAACTACCGGCTCTTCCTCTCCGGCAGCGTGGTCTCCAACGTCGGGACCTGGATGCAGCGCACCGCCCAGGACTGGCTCGTGCTGAGCCTGACCGGTGGGTCGGGCACCGCGCTCGGCATCACGGTGGCGCTCCAGTTCCTGCCGATCATGCTGTTCGGGATGTGGGGCGGCGTGCTCGCCGACCGCGTCCCGAAACGGCGCCTGCTGATGACCGCCCAGACGCTGATGGCGGCGCTCGCGCTGGCCATGGGTGTGCTGACCGTCACCGGGCAGGCCCAGGTCTGGCACGTCTACGTCATGGCCTTCACGCTCGGGCTGCTGGCCTGCGTCGAGGTGCCCACCCGGCAGTCGTTCGTGGTCGAGATGGTCGGCCGCGACGACCTCTCGAACGCCATCGCCCTCAACAGCTCCTCGTTCAACCTGGCCCGCGTGGTCGGCCCGGCCGTCGCCGGGCTCCTGATCAACTGGCTGGGCGGCACCGGCCCGCTGTTCCTGGTCAACGCCCTCACCTTCGCCTTCACCATCGGCGGCATGCTGCTGATGCGCACGGCCGAACTGCGCACCCCCGAGCCGGTCAAGCGCGGCAAGGGACAGGCCAGAGAAGGCGTCCGATACGTGATGGGCAAGCCCGAACTGCTGCTCCCGGTGCTCATGGTCGGCTTCGTCGCGGTCTTCGCGCAGAGCTTCACCACGTCGATCGCGCTGATGGCGACCGAGGTGTTCGACGCGGGGGCGTCGGCGTTCGGGATCGGCAGCAGCGCGTTCGCCATCGGGGCCGTCGTGGGGGCGCTCCTGGCGGCCCGCCGGGTCACCCCGTCGCGGCGGATGATGGTCGCCGCGGGCGTCGCCTTCGGGGCCGCCCAGATCGCGGCGGCGGTGACGCCGGCGTACTGGGCCTTCCTGATCGCACTCGTCCCGGCCGGCTTGGCGATGATCACCGTGCAGACCATGGCCAACTCGACCCTGCAGCTCGGGGCGTCCAGCGAGATGCGCGGACGGGTGATGGGGATCTACGTCCTGGTCTTCACCGCCGGGGCTCCGATCGGCGCCCCGCTGATCGGCTGGATCGCCGAAATGGCCGGTCCGCGGGTCGGGATCATGGTCTCCGGCCTGCTCAGCCTGACCGGGGTGGCGATGGCCGTGCTGATCACCCGACTGGTCGCGGCGCGTAAGGCGGTGGCCCTGAATGCGGCCACCGCGTCGATCGCGGTCTGAGGATGGTCAGCGGCACCCCATGGGCTTGGCTAGGCTCGACGCCGTGGACCGTCCCCGCCGCTGGCTGCTGCCGACCGTACTCGGCTTGCTGATGCTGCTCGTCGTCGTGGGCGCGCTTGTCTAAAGGCCGCGCCTTCGGCGCGGCGGCCGGGGCGCTCGTGGCTCAGCCTCTCTGCTCCCCGGCGGTGACCTGCCAGGGAGCAGGGGACCGATAACGGCATTCGCTCAAGTGCCTACGGCGCATCCGCTGTCCGGCCATAGGACCGGCCTATCGCGGCCGACGGTTCACGCACTCTCTCCGGCGCGATCTTCAGGCTTTCGCGTCATGGCCCATAGCTCAAAGTCACTGGTGTCACCATTGTCACCGGCTCTCAACCTCCCCAGGACCTCTTCCACGGTGGGCCGATCCAGACCCAGTACGTCGGCCAGACGCTCCTCGGTCCCTCCCGCCGCCATGAAGGCTCGGATCGCCCCACTGCGGATGCCCTGAAGACGAGGCGTAAGGCGACCCCCGCCCCACAGCACTGCCGCCCAATCACCAAGCGTCGGCGGAAGAGAGCCCGAATCGCGGAAGTTGACCCCGGTCCGAAGCATGGCCATAGCCCACAAGTGGCTGTCGAGGATTTCCGTCAGCTTGAGTGCGTCATCGCCGATACACCTGACTTCGGCCGCGGTCAGGCTAATGGTGATCTCCATGCCATCGTCACCCGGAGAAGTTCCGGACCGAGCTGAGACAGTCATTGCCACTCCCGGAAAAGAGCCAACCAGACTGAGATCGCCCTTCTCATGCTGCCGCATCGCTTCAGGTCGAGTCGCCGAATTGTTCTCACAGATGGCAACGCGGCCCCTGCCGGTTCGCGGGAGCGAACGAAACGGTCTCTTCCAGGAGATCCCTATGACACCGCCCGGTTGTAGCGTGGATTCACAAGCCGCAGTCCTCCTGGGAATCACCGTCGCCGTCTTGGCCCTCAGAACGCGGCCACCCGCGCCATTGGCGCGACTCTCACCGGCCATCCTGAAGGCATTCGCGCTCTGGCTTTCGCGCGGACGGCTCCACCTTGGCGTCCGGCAGTTATGACGGCACCGTGCCCCATGGCAGCACCGATAGAGGGTTACCGCCCGCGCCTGCGTGATCAATCCTGAAGCCCGGGCAAGCGGAGCCGTCACCGGAAGACCCTGGAAGTCCGGTGCGGCGAGCTGCCGCACCGGGCTTTCCTTTACCAGGCGTAGGCCTCGGGGGCGGTGCCGCCGGGGCCGGGGAAGATCTCGTCGATGCGGGCCAGGGCCTTGTCGTCGAACTTGATCTCCAGGGCGCGCAGGGAGCCGTTGAGCTGGTCGGCGGTGCGGGGGCCGATGATCGGGGCGGTGACGGCCTTCTGGTGGAGGAGCCAGGCGAGGCCCGCGTTGGCGGGGTCTTCGCCCAGGTCGTCGCAGAAGGCCTCCCACTGCTCGATCTGGGGGCGGACCTTCTCCAGGCTCTGGAGCATGTCCTCGGTGGCGCTGCGGCCCTTGTCGATCTTCCGCAGGACGCCGCCGAGCAGGCCGCCCGCCAGGGGGCTCCACGGGATGACGCCCAGGCCGTAGTCCTCGCACGCCGGGAGGACTTCGAGTTCGACCGAGCGCTCCAGCAAGTGGTACTTCGACTGCTCGCTGACCAGGCCGAGGAAGTTGCGGCGGCGGGCCGTCTCTTGAGCCTTGGCGATGTGCCAGCCGGCGAAGTTCGACGAGCCCACGTAAAGGATCTTGCCCTGCTGGCGCAGGACCTCCATAGCCTCCCAGAACTCATCGAAGGGGGTGTTCCGGTCGACGTGGTGGGCCTGGTAGACGTCGATGTAGTCGGTCTGCAGGCGCTTCAGTGAGGCGTCGCAGGCGCGGCGGATGTTCAGCGCCGAGAGGAACGTCTCGTTGGGCCAGTCGCCCATCGAACCGTAGAGCTTGGTGGCGATGACGGTCTTCTCGCGGCGGCCGCCACCCTGGGCGAACCACCGGCCGATGATCTGTTCGGTGACTCCCTCGCCCTTCACCCATCCGTAGACGTTGGCGGTGTCGAAGAAGTTGATGCCCAGCTCATGGGCGCGATCCATGATCGCGAAGGAGTCCTCCTCCGACGTCTGCGGGCCGAAGTTCATCGTGCCCAGGCAGAGCTTGCTGACCTTGAGTCCGGTACGACCGAGCTGCGCGTAGTCCATGCTTCCACCATAGGAACCTGGAGTGGACTCCAGGCCAGCCCTCTCCCCGCCGCGCCGCAGGCGCGGCCATTCGACAAGGCAGGATGTCTCCCATGGGGTGGACATTTCGGGGGATCGGGCTGGCCTTGCTGGTCGCGGTTCTGTGGGTGGTTCCGGCGCACGCCGACGACGACGAGCTGTTCGAGTTCACCGACCCCCGGATCACCGAGTCGAGCGGGCTGGCCGTCTCGCCCACGCATCCCGGGATCGTCTACACCCACAACGACAGCGACGCCGGGGCCGTCTTCTACGCCGTCGACTCCGCGACGGGGCGGACCAAGGCGGCGTACACGGTCGCGAACGCCGAGGCCCGCGACTGGGAGGGCATGGCGGCCTACCGCGACCGGTCGGGGCGCGGGGTGCTGTTCTTCGGCGACATCGGCGACAATCTCGACGGGGCGTGGCCCGACATCTCCGTCTACAAGGTGACAGAGCCGGCCCGGCTGCGCGGCGGCACCGTCTCGGCGGTGAGATACCGGTTCCGGTACGCCGACCAGGCGCGGAACGCCGAAGGTCTCATGGTCGACCCCCGGACAGGGCGGCTCTACGTGGTGACCAAGGAGTTCGACGGGCTCATCTACGCCGCGCCCAAGCAGTTGCGAACCGACCAGGTGAACGTGCTGAAGCGGGTGGGGTCGGCCCCGACCATGGCGACCGACGCGGCCTTCGCGCCGGACGGGTCGAGTTTCGTGATCCGGACCTACTTCTCGGCGACCCTCTACCGGAAGATCGACGACGAGATCTCGGGGGTGGCGATGCCCATGCTGCGGCAGGCGGAGTCGATCACCTACTCGGCCGACGGGAAGTCGCTGCTGACGGGGTCGGAGGGCGGGCGCAGCCCGGTCGTGCGGGTTCCCCTGCCGGAGAGCGCCGTCCCGAGCCCCTCGCCCACCCCCGAGGCCCCCAAGCCGAGCCCCTCGACGCAGCCGGTGGCCGTCGAGTCGCAGGGGGCGGACACGGGGCTCATGATCGCGTTGTGGCTCGGCGTGGCGGTCGGGGCGGTCGGGATCATCGTCGGCATCGCGCGCTGGGCCGGGCGGTAGTCATCTCGCGGTGATCTGAGCGCTTTTGTCATCCACATACCGGGATACTCATCGCGAATTGAGTAGGTGCTCCATAGCGCCGACATGCGGTCAAGCGAGATCGTTCCCGTATGCACTCCGCCGGCTCTCCTGCCTGCCCCGACTGCGGTGCCCCAATCGACGGGTCACCTCGCCGCTGCCCGGCCTGCGAGCTTCCGCTCCACGGCCCGATCGCGGCCGAGTTGTGGCAGCTCGACCTCGCTCTGAACGATCTACGGGGGCGCGAGGCCCGGCTGCTCGGCAGGAGGGCGGAGCTGCTCACCGCGCTCCGCGCCGCCGGAGAGCACCAGCCCACCGGCGCCTGGGCCGGGGGAGCCCAGGCGCCGACGAGCGGCCCGGCGCAAGCCGAAGAAGACCGGCCGGCGGGCGCGCAGGGGCGCGCCGATCAGCACGGGATGCCGCTGGGGCGGCCGGTGGGTGCGCAGGGGCAGCCCGGTTTCCATGGAGACGTCGCGCCCCAGCGGGAGATGTCGCCCTCCGCCGTCCGGAATCTGCTGCTCGGGCTCGGCGGGCTGCTGCTCGTCGTGGCGGCGTTCGTGTTCACGATCGTGAGCTGGGGGTCCGTCGGGATCGGGGGGCGTGCCGCCATTCTGGCCGGGTTCACCGCGTTGACCTTCGCGGCGCCGTTCCTGCTGGTCAGGCGCAATCTCAAGGCGACCGCCGAGACGGTCGCGATCCTCGGGCTGGCGCTGTTCCTGCTCGACGGCTACGCCGCCTACCAGGTCTGGTTCGAGCCGAGGGTCGACTCGCTGCCGTACACGGCGGTGCTGATCGCGCTCGCCGCGGGGGTGTTCGCCCTCTACGGCGGCTACGCCAGGTTGTCGCTTCCGGTCCCGATCGCCATCGGGCTCGCCCAGTTCCCGCTGATCGTCTTCATCGCCGACGAGACCGTCGCGCACGCCGCTGCGGCGCTGATCCTCACCGCCGCGTTCGACGTCGCCGTCTGGACCTGGGCCCGCCGCAAGGTCGCCCTGGTCGGGCTGATCGCCACTTGGGCGATCGGCGTCTACATCGCGCTCTTCCAGTCGATGGCCTACCTCGACGACCTGGCCAAGGCGGTCGCCTACGCCGTCATCCTGGCCGTGGCCGCCGCCGAGGCGGGGTTCATGGCCCGCAGGGCGAAGAAGTTCCCGCTGGTCCCGATCGTCGGGGGCGTCGTCGCGGGGGTGTTCGCGGTGCGGGCGCCGGTCGCGGTGGTCGTGCCGTTCGCGTGGGTCGTCCTGGTCGCGCCGGTGGCGGCGGGGGTGTTCGCGCTGGTGCTGCGGGGGCGGGCCAGGACCACCGCGCTGGTCGTGGGGGCGGTGACGTCGATCGGCGTGCTGGCGCCGGTGCTGATCGTGCTGCGCGGGCCGCTCGACTGGGGGCACGGCGTCTGGTCGGCGAGCTGGGGCGCGGGGGCGGGCGACTACCTCAGCCGGTCGCCGTGGGTGCCGGGGGTGCCCGATCTGCTGCTGCTCGTGCTGATCGCCGCCGCGCTGGCGCTGACGGTGAAGCAGAAGGTCGTCGCGGTGCTGGTGGGGGCGCTGGCGGTGGCGTTCGTGCCGCCGGTGTTCGACCTGCCCTACCCGGTCATGATCGTGGTGCTGCTGGCGCTGACCGCCGGGATCGCGGCCGTGCCGCAGCCCGCGTTCGCCCGGCTCGCCCTCGGCGTCAGCGTGGTCGCCGTGGTGTGGGGGCTGGTCAGTGAGACGGCGACGCTCGTCGTACTGGCCGCGTCGGCTCTGATCGCGGCGGGGGTCGCGTACCGGACAGAGAAGTCGCGGACCTGGGCGGCCAACGTCGGGGTGGTCTACGCCGGCGGGTTCGCGGTGGCGGCCTGGCTCGCGGCCGACCTTCAGCCTCGGTTCCTCACGTTCGTGCTGCTCGCGGTGGCCGCCGCCGCGGCGCCCTGGCGGCGGACCGAGATCGGGGCCGGGGTGCTCGGGGTGGCGGGGCTGGCGGTCGTACACGACCTGAGGATGTTCAGTCTCGCGGCCGCCGCCGCCGGGGTGATCGCGGCGGGGGTGGCGCTGCGGAAGGAGCGTGGGAAGGTCGGGTACCTGGCCACCGCGCTGCTGCTGACGGCCTCGTGGGCGCGGCTCTACGCCGAGGACGTCACGCTCGTCGAGGCCTACACGGCGCCGTTCTCGGCCGTGTTGCTGGTGTTCGGGTGGTGGAAGGCGCGGACCGGGTCGTCGTGGCGGGCCTACGGCGCGGGGCTGACGTTCACGCTGCTGCCGAGCCTGTTCGTGCTCTACGACCAGCCCGAAGGGTGGGCCAGGCCGCTGGCGCTCGGGATCGCGGCGCTGGGCGTGCTGGTCGTCGGGGCGCTGCGGCGGCTGCAGGCGCCCGCCGTGCTCGGCGGGTTCACGCTCGCGGCGGTGACCGTGCACGAGATCGCGCCCTGGGTGGCCGACCTGGTGCTCCTGGTTCCCCGGTGGGTGCCGATGGCCGTGGGCGGGCTGCTGTTGCTGCTGGTCGGGGCGACGTACGAGAGCCGGATCCGCGACGTCAAGCGGGTCGGCGCGGCGATCCGGGGTCTGCGGTGAAGCCTGCCGTCAGCGTCTCCCTTCTACGAACTCTTCTCCCCGGAGCGCTCGTTCGACCAGGGCGATCGACTCGGCCAGGGCCACGAGCCGGGGACCCTCGCGGCGGTAGACCTCCAGGACCGCCTCGACCACGTGGGGCGGCAGGTGCTCCTTCAGGTCGACGGCGGCGTCGCGGTAGCCCGCCCGCGCGCCCTCGACCTGGGCGCGCACGGTGTGGCCGGCCATGCGGGCCAGCGCGAGCGGATGCCGGCGCAGCACCCCGTAGGCGCGGTAGTCGGGCGGCACCGCGTCGAGCAGCCAGTTGACGGCCGACGTCTGCCAGTCGGGGCTGCCCGGTGGGCGTACTTCGGGTGGCCATCCCGGTGGAACGTACACGTGTTCGATATTATCGAAGGCATGAAGATCGGGGTGGTCGGAGCCGGCATCCTCGGGCTCGCCGTGGCGCGCGAGCTGACCTCCCGGGGCGCCGAGGTGACGGTGCTCGAGAAGGAAGACCGCGTCGCCGCCCACCAGACAGGGCACAACAGCGGGGTCGTCCACGCCGGGATCTACTACCGGCCCGGGTCGCTGAAGGCGCGGCTGTGCCGCGAAGGGGTCGCGCTGCTGCGCGAATACTGCCAGGAGCACGGGCTGCCCTACGACGAGGCGGGCAAGCTCGTGATCGCCTCGACGAGGGCCGAGCGGGCGGGGCTGCGGGAGATCGCGGACCGGGCGCGAGCGAACGGCGTACCGGACGTCTCCGAACTCGACGCCCTCGGGCTGCGCGAGATCGAGCCCCATGCGGTCGGCGTCGGCGCCGTGCATTCCCCCCATACCGCCGTCGCGGACTTTCCCGCCGTCGCCCGGCATCTCGCCGCATCCTTGGATGTACGGCTCTCGCACCCCGTGCCGGCCATCCACGAGTCGGCCACGGGCGTGGCGGCGGGCGGCCTGCGCTTCGACCGCCTGGTGGTCTGCGCCGGCCTGGGCACCGACGCCCTGGCGGGCCGGGGAGAGGTGCGCATCGTGCCGTTCCGCGGCGAATACTTCCGCCTGACGGGCACGGCGAAAAGCCTGGTCAGAGGCCTGATCTATCCCGTGCCCGACCCGCGCTACCCCTTCCTCGGCGTCCACCTGACGAAGCGGGTCGACGGCGAGGTGCTGGTCGGCCCCAACGCGATCATGGCCCTGGCGCTCGAAGGCTACTCGTGGCGCGACGTGCGGTTCGGCGAGCTGGCCCGGGTCCTGGCCTGGCCGGGCACCCGCAAGATGGCCCGCCGCCACTGGGTGACCGGCCTGCGCGAGCTCAACGGCTCGCTGCGGCCGTCGGCGTTCCTCAAGGCGGCCCGCCGCTACGTGCCCGCGCTCGCCGAGGGTGACCTGGTCAGGGCGGGCAGCGGGGTGCGGGCCCAGGCCGTCGGGCGCGACGGCGCGCTGGTCGACGACTTCGCCATCGACCGCCACGGGCGGGTCCTGATCGTGCGCAACGCGCCCTCTCCGGCGGCGACGTCGAGCTTCGCGATCGGCCGGCATGTGGCTGATTTGACGGCAACCTTAAGCGATTCTTCATAAAGTGCTCAGGTACGCCCCCCATCGTCCGAGAAGATGCTCATGGTGACTCCCGAAGCCCGACTGCTGATCGTCGAAGACGAGCCGAACATCCTCGAACTGCTGGCCGCGAGCCTGCGGTACGCCGGCTTCGAGGTCAGCACCGCCTCCAGCGGCACCGAGGGAGTCGCCGCGGCCACCCGTCACCGGCCCGACCTGATCGTGCTCGACGTGATGCTGCCCGACATGGACGGCTTCGACGTCGTCCGCAGGCTGCGTGGCGGCGGCACCTTCACGCCCGTGGTCTTCCTGACCGCCCGCGACGCCACCGAAGACAAGATCCGGGGCCTGACGCTGGGCGGCGACGACTACGTCACCAAGCCGTTCTCGCTCGAAGAGGTCATCGCCCGCATCCGGGCCGTGCTGCGCCGCACCGCGGGCGACCCGACCGCCCCGCCGCCCCGGCTGACCTTCGCCGACATCGAACTCGACGAGGAGTCCCACGAGGTCTGGCGGTCGGGCAACCCGGTGCCGCTGTCGCCGACCGAGTTCAAGCTGCTGCGCTACTTCATGGCCAACGCCGGGCGGGTGCTGTCGAAGGCGCAGATCCTCGACCACGTGTGGGACTACGACTTCCGGGGCGACGCCGGGATCGTGGAGTCCTACGTGTCGGTGCTCCGGCGGAAGATCGACAGCCGGTCGGCGCCGAGACTCATCCACACCCTGCGCGGTGTGGGCTACGTGATGCGAACCTCGGCCTGATGACATGAGCCGGGTGTCGCTGCGTACGAAACTGATCGCGGCGATGCTCGCCCTCGTCGCCTGGACCCTGCTGGTGATCGGCGCGGCCAGCGTGTCCCTCCTGCGCAGCTACCTGATCGACCGCGTCGACGAACAGGTGGCCAAGCTCAGCGTCCAGACGCTGGCCCGGCTCGCGCACAGCGGCGACCTGACCTACTCGATGCAGCGGCTGCCGCCCGAGGGCCTGGTGCAGGTCGTCGAGGCCGACGGCACGATCGGCCCGTCGGCGGCCGGCGAATCGGTGATCGGCGGCCCGAGCCCGGCCGACCTGCCGCCGCCGGGCGAGATCGCGACGCGGTCGTCCGACGGCGTGTCGTGGCGGGTCAAGACCGTGCCGCTGGCGAGCGGCCGCACCCTGGTGACGGCCATCGGGCTCGGCGGCGTCACCCAGATCACCAGCCGCCTGGGCCTGATCGTCATCCTCGGCGGGGCGGTGGTGCTCGCGCTGGCGGGCGTGCTGGGGATCGTGCTGGTCCGGCGCAGCCTGCGTCCGCTGGCCGAGATCGAGCGGACGGCCGGATCGATCGCCGCCGGGAACATGAGCAGCCGCATCCCCGACCGCGACCCGCGCACCGAGGTCGGCCGCCTGGCCCATTCGCTGAACGGGATGCTCGCCCAGATCGAGAAGGCCTTCGACGACCGCTCCCGATCGGAGGCGGCGGCCCGGGAGTCGGAGGAGCGCATGCGCCGCTTCGTCGCCGACGCCTCCCACGAGCTCCGCACCCCGCTGACCTCCATCCGCGGGTACGCCGAATTCCACCGCCAGGCCCCGCAGACCGACGTGACGCGGCTGATGCGCCGCATCGAGAGCGAGGCCGAACGCATGAGCCTCCTCGTCGAAGACCTGCTGCTGCTGGCCCGCCTCGACCAGCAGCGTCCCCTCCAGTCGAAGCCGGTCGACCTGCTGGCCATCGCGGGCGACGCCGTCCAGGACGCGCGGATCCTGTCTCCCGGCCGGTCGATCTCCCTGGCGGTCGAGGGGACGACGGCGCCGATCGTGTCGGGCGACGAGGTGCGGTTACGGCAGGTCGTGGGCAACCTGATGTCCAACGCCCTGGCCCACACGCCCGACGGGGTGCCGGTGATGGTCACCGTCGGCGCGGGCGGGACCGAGGCGTTCGTCGAGGTCGCCGACAAGGGGCCCGGGATGACCGCCGACGAGGCGGCGCGGGTCTTCGAACGCTTCTACCGCGCCGACCCGGCCCGCACCCACGACGAGTCGTCGGGCGCCGGGCTGGGGCTGTCGATCGTGTCGTCCCTGGTCAAGGCCCATGGGGGGACGGTGACGGTGGAGACGTCGCCGGGAGCCGGGGCGGCGTTCCGCGTGGTGTTACGCCTGGAACCGGAGCCCGACTAGAGGCCGGGGAAGGTGCTGTCGGGGAACTCGCCGTTGAGGGCGGACGCGCCCGGGAGCTCCACCTTCTCGCCTTCGGTCAGGCCGCCGGTGATCTCCACCGTGGTGTCGCTGCGGACGCCCGTCGTGACCTTGCGCTTCGCGCCGTCGGCCAGGATGACCGTGTCGTTCTGGACGGCCCGAGCGGGGACGTAGACCGCGTCCGGGGATGCGCCGGTGACGACCTGGACGGTGGCCGTCTGGCCCAGGAGGAGGCCTGGCGGTTGGTCGTCGAAGGAGATGGTGACGCCGTAGCGGACCAGGCGGTCGGTCGTGGTGGACATGGGGTCGATGTGGGAGACCTCGCCCTCGTAGGCGCCGGCGGGGTTGCCGAGGGTGATGACGGCCTGCTGGCCGGTCTTGAGCGTGCCGATGTCCGACTGGGTGAACAGGGCCTTGACCTGGAGGTCGTTCAGGTCGCCCAGGCTGACGAAGGCCCCTTGGGTGTAGGGGTCGCCCGCGACGCCGTTGACCTGGAGGACCGTACCGGCCGAGGGGGCCTTGATGACGACGCCCTTCAGGGCGTCTTTCGCGGCGTTCAGGTCGTTCTTGGCCCTGGTGACGGCGGCCTCCGCCTCGGCCTCGGTCATCTGAGGGCCGCCGCCCCCCTGCTGCTGCGGGATCCGGCCGCCGCCGCCTTGGGGGCGCTGCTGTTGCTGCTGCCGGTCCTGGTCACAGGCCTGGCCCTGAGGTTGTTGTGGTGGGGCGGTGCTCGGGGTGGGGGTCGGGGATGGCGAGGGAGACGGCTCACTCGTGGGGTCGAGGTGGACTTCCGGCTCCCCTTGTCGCCACGGCTTGCCCGACGGTGACGGAGTGGTGATCTTGGTGAACGACACCGCTGCGGCTCGCACGCCCTTGAAAGGCGAGGGAGACGGCGACGGGGTGCTCGGCTTCCCCGACGGCTGCGTGGTCGGCTGGTCTCCCGTGGGTGGGCAGCTCGCCTGGGGGCCGCCCTGGGGCTGCCGGGTGGGGGCGGCGTATGAGCCGCCCGTCGCGCCCGAGCCTTCGACCGTGTCGAGTCGGTCCTCGGCCGCGGCCAAGGACGCCTTGGCGGCGTCGTAGTTCTCGCGGGCGATCGTGTCGTCGACGCGGGCCAGCAGGTCGCCCTTGCGGACCTTGTCGCCGATCTTGACGTACACCTTCTCGATCGTTCCCGCCGTCGAGAAGGCCAGGTCGTGGATGCCGTCGTCGACGGTGTTCCCGGCGGCGGAGGCGACCGAGGTCACGTCGCCGCGCCGGGCGGCGACGAGTTCCACGTCAGGGAGGGCCGGCGGGTCATCCCTGAGCAGGATCGCGCCGGTGGTCACCAAGGCGACGGCGGCCAGGGCCAGGCCGCCGGCGCGTAGCCGGGTACGAGTCATGGCTCGTCATCCTGGTGACCGCGCGTCATGTTCCGCTGAGCCGAAACTGCGAGTTACCTGTGGACCCTTGACAGGAAACGTTCAGGACCGGCGGAGGGCGCTCCAAACCTGGACCGGCAGTGTCCATCCCTGTGAAGTTGTCGACGAAGCGCAGAGCGCTGATCCTGAACGCCTCCCTGGGGGTGCTGCTGCTCGGCGGGGCCGGGGCGGCGTGGGCGTCCCTCGGGGGCGGGGGCGAGCCGGCGGAGTCGGGGAACGTGCTGACCACCAGGGTCACCCGAGGGACCGTCGAGTCGGCCGTGACCGCGTCGGGGGCGGTGGAGAGCGCCCGCGCCCGCTCGCTGAATTTCGCGACCCAGGGCACCGTCGAGTCGATCTCCGTCGAACCCGGCGAGAAGGTGAAGAAGGGCCAGGTGCTGGCCCGGCTCGACGACGAGAGCGCCCGCGAAGGGGTGGACGCCGCCAAGGCGAGCCTCGACGCCGCCGAGGACGGCGACACCGAAAGCGCCTCGGGCTACTCCCAGTACGTGTCCGCGAAGAACGCCTACCAGGCCGCCAAGCGGACCCTCGCCGGCACCGTCATCAAGGCCCCGTTCACCGGGACCGTCACGGCGGTCGGCGGCACGGTCGGCGGGCCCTCGCAGGTCCAGGAGGGCGGCTTCGTCGACGTCGTCGACCCCGGCCGGCTCCAGATCGTCGGGAACTTCACCGAGTCCGACGTGACCAGGCTGAAGGTCGGCCAGCAGGCCCAGATCACCTTCGACGCCATCCCGGGCGTGACCGCCACGGGCGAGGTCGCGCTCATCGGGGCACAGCCGCAGACGGAGGACAACGTGGTCTCCTACGCGGCCACGATCACGCTGACCGACATCCCCGGCCAGGTCAGGCTGGGGCAGACGGCCTCGGTGAGCGTGGTGGTCGACCGGGCCGACGACGTGCTCACCGTGCCCTCGGCGGTGATCACCACGGCCGGCGGGCGCAGCACGGTGACCGTGCTGGAGAACGGCACGCAGACCGTCAAGGTCGTCGAGACCGGGGTGAAGGGGACCACGGGCACCGAGATCGTCTCGGGTCTCCAGGAGGGTGACCAGGTGGTGCGGCCGGTCGTCACCCCGACCGGCCAACCCCGAGGCCTCTTCGGCGGCGGTGGCGGGTTCGGTGGGCGGCGATGAGTCTGGTGCTGGACGTACGGGACGCCACGAAGGTCTACGGCGCGGGCGAGACGGCAGTGCACGCCCTGCGCGGGGTCTCGCTCCAGGTCGAGCCCGGCGACTACGTGGCGATCATGGGGGCCTCCGGCTCCGGCAAGTCGACCCTGATGAACATCATCGGCTGCCTCGACGTCCCGAGCGCAGGGGAGTTCCACCTCGACGGGGTGGACGTCGGCGCGCTCGACGACCGGCGGCAGGCGGTGGTCCGCAACCGCAAGATCGGGTTCGTCTTCCAGTCGTTCAACCTGATCCCGCGCATGTCCGCGGTCATGAACGTCGAACTGCCGCTCGCCTACGGCGGGGTCAGACCGGCCGAGCGGCGTCGCCGGGCGCTGGCCGCGCTCGACCTGGTGGGCCTGGCCGACCGGGTGAACCACCAGCCGAACGAGCTGAGCGGCGGCCAGCAGCAGCGGGTCGCCATCGCCCGCGCGCTGGTCAACTCGCCCACCCTGCTGCTGGCCGACGAGCCGACCGGCGCGCTCGACAGCACCTCCACCCTCGACGTGCTGGGCATCTTCGACCGGCTGTCGGCGGCGGGCCGCACGATCGTCGTCATCACCCACGAGGCCGACGTCGCCGAGCACGCCAAGCGGGTGGTCCGGCTGCGGGACGGGCGGATCATCGAGGACACCCGGCTCGCTCCCGTGGACGGCCTGCCGCCGCGGCTCAAGGAGGTGACCGCGTGAACGCCGTCGAGATCGTCCGGTTCGCCGTCCGGGGGCTGGCGGCCAACAAGATGCGCTCCGCGCTCACCACGCTCGGCATCCTGATCGGGGTCGCGGCGGTGATCCTGCTGGTCGCGGTCGGCGAGGGCTCCTCGCAGTCGATCCAGCGCAACATCCAGCAGCTCGGCGCCAACACGCTCACCGTGAGCTCGTCGACCGGCGGCGGTGGTGGTGGCGGCGGGGGCTTCCGGATGGCTCAGCCTCAGGAGGACACCGGGCCGCGCACCCAGGCCAAACCGCTGACCGTGGACGACGCCAGGGCGCTCGCCGACAAAGCGGCCGCGCCCCATGTGGCCTCGGTGTCGCCGGTCGTCTCGGCCAACTCGCAGGCGGCGTCGTACGAAGGGGCCTCCCACTCCATTCAGCAGGTGGTCGGCACCTACCCGAGCTACTTCGAGGCCTCCAACAAGCCCGTCGCCAAGGGCGCCTACTTCTTCAACGACGACGTGCTGGCCGCCCGCAAGGTCATCGTCATCGGGCAGACCGTGGCCGAGAACCTGTTCGGCGCGCTCGACCCGGTCGGGAAGCAGATCACCGTCACCGGGGTGCCGTTCACCGTCGTCGGGGTGCTGAAGGAGGCCGGGTCGACCGGCGGGTTCCAGGACGCCGACGACCTCGCCATCGCGCCGCTGCCCTCGGTGCAGCAGAGCCTCACCGGGTTCGGGCCGCTCAACCAGATCCTCGTCAAGGCCGGATCGGCCGACGACGTGGCCGCCGCCCAGGCCGAGATCACCTCGGTGCTCGACCAGCGGCACGGCGTCGGCGGGACGGTCGCGGCCGACTACCAGATCCTCAACCAGGCCACCCTCCAGGAGACCGTCAGCGCCGCGACCTCGACGTTCACGGTCCTGCTGGCGGCCGTCGCGGCGATCAGCCTGCTGGTCGGCGGCATCGGTATCACCAACATCATGCTGGTCACGGTCACCGAACGGACCCGCGAGATCGGCATCCGCAAGGCCATCGGCGCCCCGCGCGGCGCGATCCTCGGCCAGTTCCTCGTCGAGGCGACCCTGCTGAGCCTCATCGGCGGCCTGCTCGGGGTCGCGATCGCGGTGGCGGGCGCGCAGTTCACCATCGCCGGCATCACGCCCGTCGTGGTGCCGAGCTCGGTCGTGCTGGCGCTCGGGGTCTCGGTCGCCATCGGGCTGTTCTTCGGCAGCTATCCCGCCAACCGCGCCGCCAAGCTGCGGCCGATCGAAGCCCTGCGCTTCGAGTAGCTTCGAGTTAAGGAGTCACGGTGCCCAGGCGCATGTCCGCCGACGAGCTGCTCGAGACCTCGCCGTTCCGCGGCGAGCTCACCGAGGAGCTGACCGCCCGCCCGAAGCGGGCGAAACTCCCCAGACTGACCCTGTTCCTGGCCGCAGGGGTGGTGCTCGTGGCCGGGATCCTGGTCGGGATCCAGGCCCAGAAGACCTTCGGCGCCCCCGACGACCGGGCGGCCGTGATCGGCCAGCTCATGGCCGGTCGCGCCGGCCAGAACGGTGGCCAGATGGGTGGCCAGCCGAACCGGCAGGGAACGGTCGGTACGGTCAAACTGGTCGACGGCGCCAAGGTCTACGTCGAGGGCGCCGACGGCACCACCACGGTCGTCACCACCGGTGCCGACACCGAAGTGCGAATTTCCAAAGAGGGCAAGCTGTCGGACCTCAAGCCGGGCGCGTCGGTCGTCGTCCAGGGCGAGAGGGACGCCGACGGGAACGTCGCGGCCACCAGCGTGACCGAAGGCGGTGGCGTGCCGAGAATGCGAGCGAACCAATGAGTGAGGCCAGGCTCCTGATCGTCGACGACGAACCGAACATCAGGGAGCTGCTGTCGACCAGCCTCCGCTACGCCGGATTCGAGGTGATCACGGCGTCCGACGGCAGGGAGGCGGTCGAGGCCGCCGAACGCTTCAGACCCGACCTGATGATCCTCGACGTCATGCTCCCCGACATCGACGGCATCGCCGTCGCCACCCGCCTCCGCGCAGCCGGACGGCGGGTTCCGGTCGTCTTCCTGACCGCCCGCCAGTCACACGACGACAAGCTCGCGGGCCTGGCCCTCGGCGACGACTACGTCACCAAGCCCTTCTCCCTCGACGAGGTGCTGGCCCGCATCCGGGCCGTGCTGCGTCGCGCCGGGGCCGCCGACCCCGCGCCCGTGCGGCTGCGGGTGGCCGACCTGGAGATGGACGAGGACGCCCACCAGGTCTGGCGGTCGGGCCGCCAGGTGCGGCTGTCGCCGACGGAGTTCAAGCTGCTCCACTACTTCATGGTCAACCAGGGCCGGGTGCTGTCGAAGGCGCAGATCCTCGACCACGTCTGGCGCTACGACTTCGGCGGCGACCGGAACGTGGTGGAGTCGTACGTGTCGTACCTGCGGAAGAAGATCGACACCCGGGATCCCAAACTGATCCACACCCTGCGGGGCGTCGGCTACGTGCTGCGGGCGCCCCGCCGATGAGGCGGGTGCCGCTCTGGGCGCGGCTGGTGGCCGGGACGCTCGTCCTGGTCACCCTGGCGATCACGCTCACCGGCGTGTTCGCGGTCAGGCTGCTGCGCGGTTACCTGGTCGGCCGCATCGACCAGCAACTGACCGCCGCCGGTGCGCCGCTGCGCGAGCTGAACCTGAAGCCGCTGCTGCAACTGCCCAAGTCCCGGCCACAGCGGCTGCCCGGCCTGTTCCACGTTCTCATCCTCGACGCCGACGGCAAGGTGGCCGACCAGATCGCCACGTCGACCGCGGCGGAGGAGCCCGCGCTGACCGGCCTGAACCACGCGAAGGTCGCGGCGCTCGCCGGGCACCCCTTCACCGTCGAATCGGCCGACGGGACGGGCCCCGCGTGGCGGGCCGTGGCCGTGCCCACTCCCGACGGGCGCAGCCGCGTGGTCGCGGTCAGCATGGGCGACATCGAGCACACGGTCGCCCGGCTCACCGTCATCGTGGCCGGGGCCGGCGCGGGCGTGCTGGTAGCGCTCGGCCTCGCCTGCTATTGGCTGGTACGCCGCAGCCTGCGTCCCCTCGGAGAGATCGAGCACACCGCCGCCGCCATCGCCGGGGGAGACCTGTCGCAGCGGGTGCCCGAACAGCCCCGCAGCACCGAGATGGGCCGGCTCGGCGGCGCGATCAACGGCATGCTGCACCAGATCGAGCTGGCCTTCCGCCACCGGGAGCAGTCGGAGACGGCCGCGCGCAGGTCGGCCGCCGAGGCGCGCGGCTCCGAGGAGAGGATGCGCCGCTTCGTCGCCGACGCCTCCCACGAGCTGCGCACCCCGCTGACCTCCATCAGGGGCTTCGCCGAGCTCTACCGCCAGGAGGCCGACCCCGACACCGAGAAGCTGATGGCCCGCATCGAGGGCGAGGCCTCCCGCATGGGCGTCCTGGTCGACGACCTGCTCCTGCTCGCCCGCCTCGACCAGCAGCGCCCCCTCGAACGCGAACCGGTCGATGTGCTCAGCCTGGCGGCCGGGGAAGTCCTCGACGCCCGCCTCCTGGCTCCGGAGCGCGAGATCGATCTGGTACGACTCGACGGCTCCGACGACCCCCTGACGATCGTCGGCGACGAGGCCCGGCTCCGGCAGGTCCTCGGCAACCTCGTCGGCAACGTGCTCAAGCACACCCCGGAGGGGACGGGCTTCACCGTGGCGGTCGGCTCGGAAGGGACGGGCGTCGTGATCGAGGTCGCCGACGAGGGCCCGGGGCTGCGCTACCCCGAGCGCGTCTTCGAGCGCTTCTACCGCGACGACCCGTCCCGGAGCCGGGGGGCGAGGAAGGGCGGCGCGGGGCTGGGCCTGTCGATCGCGGCGGCCCTGGTCGAGGCGCATGGGGGGAGGATCTGCGCGGCCAACGGGAAGAAGGGCGCGGTCTTCCGCGTGGAACTACCGAAGAACCACGGAGGCGACCCGCCCGCCAGGCTTCACTAGATCCGCGCGCCAGGTTTTCTCTAGATCCGCGCGCCCAGCTTTTGAGATCGGCCCGCTCGGCTGCTTCAAGATCCGCGCGCCCAGCTTTTCTGAGATCCGCCCGCCCGGCTGCTGCAAGATCCGCTCGCCAGATCACTCAAAGATCGCTCCCCGGGCCTCCCTGAGATGCCGGCCTGTGCTGGATTTGCCAGCTTCCTCTCAGGGCCGACTCAACGGCCTCATATTCCGGGGGCCTTCGATGGGACCCGTGCCGAAGACCGTCATCGCCGCCCTGACCGCGGCCCTGCTCCTGTCTCTGACCGCCTGTGGCGGCACCAAGGAGACCGCCGCCGCCCCGGCACCCGTGCCGTCGGGCGGACCGGGCGATCGCACCGCCCTCGCCGAGTGCCTCAAGGAGCACGGGGTCTCCCTGCCCGAAGGCGGCTTCCGGAACAACGGTGGCCGGCCCGGCGAACGGCCCTCGGGCTCACCCGCCGGCGACGGCCAGTGGGGCACCCGCCCTTCGGGCGAGCCCAGGTCTCGGCCGTCAGGTTTCCCGTCCATGGACGACAAGACGCGGGAGGCCTTCCAGGCCTGTGGCGGTGGGCGGATGCAGATGGACGGCTCGGCCCTCAACGCCTTCCGTACCTGCATGAAGGACAACGGCGCGGAGGTGAAGAGCTTCCGGGACGTGAACCAGGAGGATCCGGCGATCAAGAAGGCGCTGGAGAAGTGCCGCCCCCTGATGCCGTCAGGCTCGTAAGGCCTTTGCGGCGAATTGGCGTGTCTATCACGTTGCGCACGCTCCTTTGAGGGAAGTCGGACCATATGTCCGAAGGGTTGGCGACCGCGCTGAAAAGCCTGCGTGCGCAGCTCGGCCGCGACCTCTTCCCGCTCGCCATCGGGAACGTCGAAGCCGACCGCCACGCTCAGAAGGAGCTGACCGGGCAGCTCGACGACTACCTCATCCCGCGCCTGGCCGCGATCGACGCGCCTCTGCTGGCCGTCGTCGGCGGCTCCACCGGAGCCGGGAAGTCGACCCTGGTCAACTCCCTCGTCCAGGACGACGTCACCGCCCCGGGCGTGCTGCGCCCGACCACGCTGGCCCCGACCCTGGTGGCCAGCACGGCCGACGCCGCCTGGTTCACCTCCGCGCACGTGCTGCCCGGCATGCCCCGCTCGACCGGCGACGGCCAGCAGCCCGGCACCCTCAGGATCGTCACCTCCCCGTTGATCCAGCCCGGCCTGGCCCTGCTCGACGCCCCCGACATCGACTCGGTGGTCACCGCCAACCGCGAGCTCGCCGCCCAGCTCCTCGCGGCCGCCGACCTGTGGCTGTTCGTCACGACCGCCAGCCGGTACGCCGACGAGGTCCCCTGGGGCTTCCTGCGGATCGCCAGTGAACGCAGCACGGCGATGGCCGTGATCCTCCAGCGGGTGCCCGAGGAGGCCCGCGTGCCGGTCGCGGCCGACCTGCGCCGCCTGCTCAAGGAGAACGGCCTGGCCGGCACCCCGCTGTTCGAGGTGCCGGAGCTGCCGCTGCCGAGCGAACGCGCCCGGCTGCCCGAGATGGCGGTCCGGCCGATCAAGAAGTGGCTCGACGGCCTCTCGGCCGACCACGAGGCCCGCGCCGACGTGGTCCGCCGGACCCTGAGCGGCGCGCTCGACAGCCTGTCGGTCCGGGTCCCGGCCCTGGCCGAGGCCGCCGAGCGCCAGCTGCTCGGCGCGAACGAACTGCGCGGCCTGGTCGAGAAGGGCTACGACGTCGGCATGGCCGACTTCGACGAGGCCATGCGCGACGGCACCCTGCTGCGCGGCGAGGTGCTGAACCGCTGGCAGGACTTCGTCGGCACCGGCGACTTCATGCGCTCCCTGGAGACCCGGGTGGGCTGGCTGCGCGACAAGGTGGTGGCCGCCTTCACCGGGCGTCCGGCCCCCGACAAGCGCCTCAGGGTGGCCCTGGAGAGCGGCGTCGAGTCGCTGATCAGGGCCACCGCCGACGGTTCGGCCGAACGTTCCGTGGACGCGTGGCTCTCCACTCCGCAGGGTCGTGACCTGCTGGAACGTACCGGAATCGAAACCGCGGGAAAACTCGGCCGGGTGTCGGCCGACCTGCCGCCGAAGGCCGCCAAGGCGGTCCGCGACTGGCAGGGCTACGTGCTCGACCTCGTGCGCGAGGAGGGCGCCGACAAGCGCAGCATGGCCAGGGCGGCCTCGTTCGGGGTGAACGGCCTGGGCCTGCTGATCATGCTGACGGTGTTCGCGTCGACGGGCGGCCTGACCGGCATCGAGATCGGCGTCGCCGGCGGCACCACCGTCCTGAGCCAGAAACTCCTGGAGGCGGTCTTCGGCGACCAGGCCGTCCGCCGCCTCACCGACGCCGCCCGCGCCAACCTCCGGCAGCGGGTCAGGGACCTGTTCGACGAGGAGGCCCGGCGCTTCTACACGCTGCTCGAAGGCATGGAGTCCACCGACACCCACGCCCTGCGGGCCGCCGCCGACGCCGTCGAACAGCGCAAGACCGACTTCCCGGGCGGTGCCGCGTGAAGCTCCTGCGGCGCCGCTCCCACATCTCTCTGGACGACCGCCTCAAGGCCCTCGGCGCCGCCGCCGACCTGGCCGACGGCAGGGTCGCGAGGGAGCCGGTCGACCACGCCCGCGCCGTCGTCGCCCGAGCCGGCGCCCGCGCGGGCCTCTCGGTCGACCACACGGCGGTCGCCCTGGCCGGCGCGACCGGCAGCGGCAAGTCGTCGCTGTTCAACGTGCTGGCCGGCGGCGACGTGGCGACGGTCGGGGTGACCCGCCCGACCACCTCCAAGGCCCAGGGCGCCCTGTGGTCGCCGGAGGGTTCGGGTCCGCTGCTCGACTGGCTCGACGTGCCCACCCGGCACGTCGTCCACTCCGACGACCTGGCCGGGCTGATCCTGCTCGACCTGCCCGACCACGACAGCATCGAGCTCTCCCACCGGCTGGAGGTCGACCGCCTGGTCGCCGTCGTCGACCAGCTCGTCTGGGTCATGGACCCCCAGAAGTACGCCGACGCCGCCATCCACGAGCGCTACCTGCGACCGCTGGCCAGGCACGCCGACGTGACCCTGGTCGTCCTGAACCAGGTCGACCGCCTGCCCCCGGCCGCCGTCCGGCGCTGCCTCGACGACCTGCGCCGCCTGCTGGCCGAAGACGGCCTGCGCGACGTGCCGATCCTGCCCGTGTCGACGGTGACGGGAGAGGGCGTACAGGAGCTGAAAGACCTGCTCACCGAGCTGGTCAGCCGTCGCCACGCGTGGTCGTCGCGGCTGGAGGCCGACACGGCCGAAGCCGCCGACCACCTGATCGCCGCCTCCGGCGGCCTGCCCGCCACCGACCTGCGCACCCCCGACCACGACGCCTTGGACGAAGCCCTGTCCGAAGCGGCCGGCGTCCCCCTGGTGGTCGGGGCGGTGGCCAAGGCCCACCGGCACCGCGCGGTCGCCGCGATGGGCTGGCCGGTGACCCGCTGGCTCCGCCGCTTCCGCCCCGACCCCCTGCGCCGCCTGCACCTGCAGCGCCCCACGACCGGCCGCACCTCCCTGCCGCACGCGTCGGCGATCCAGACCTCGCAGATGGACTCGGCGGTCAGAGCGGTCGGCCTGGAAGCGGCCGAAGGCGTCCCGGAGCCGTGGGCGGCCGCGATCCGCCGCTCGGCCCGCGAACACCACGACACCCTGGCTGACGCCCTGGACCGCGCGGTGGCCGGCAGCGACCTCGGCATGGAACGCCGCCCGCTGTGGTGGCGCGCGGTCAACGCCCTCCAATGGCTGCTGTTCGCGACGCTCCTGGTGGGGCTGGGCTGGCTGGTGGTCCTGTACGCCCTGGGCTTCCTGCAACTGCCGAGCCTCTACACGCCGACCGCCGGAGACGTGCCGTGGCCGACGACGCTGCTGGTCGGGGCGGCGGTCATCGGGGTGGTGGTGGCCCTGCTGACGCGGGGCCTGGCCTGGATCGGCAGCCGCAGGAAGGCCCGCAAGTCGGCCAGAGTCCTGCGCCAGAACATCTCCGACGTGGCCGACCGAATGATCATCAAGCCGATCGACCACGAACAGACCCGCTACGTCACCTTCGTCAAGCAGGCCAAGACGGCGCGCAGCTAATTCTGGCGAACTTAGCAGCTAATTAGCTGCTAATCTGAGCGGAATTAGCAGCTAGCGCTGGAGGGCCGGATGCGTATACCGAAGCCGCCGCCCTCGGTGGGGGCGATCCTCGACTCGCTTCCAGAAGGCCGCCTGCTCGCGTTGATCTCCAAAGGCGTGTCGATCGCGAACGACCGCTACCTGCCGTGGGATGAGTTTCGTCGTCGCCCCGTTCCTGACGGGGTGACAGTCGAGGAGTGGTGGGCCGCGACCAAGCTCGCCCGCGCGGGGGTCCGTCGCATCCTGCCGCTGCAGTTCGAGAAAGGCGTCTGGTTCGGGTACGCCCTACCCGACGAGGTGCTCCGGGGCATCGAGAACGTGGCCAAGCACACCAGCGGCCGCATCGGGGTGCCTGAACCCGTCACGCATGACGCGCCGACCCGTGACCAGTACGTCGTCAACTCGCTGATCGAGGAGGCCATCACATCCTCCCAGTTGGAGGGGGCGTCGACGACCTACCAGGTCGCGAAGGCCATGCTGCGGACGGGCCGTAGTGCGCGCACTCATGACGAGTTGATGATCCTCAACAACTATCGAGCCATGCGTCGGGTCGGCGAACTGCGCAAAGAGAAGCTGACTCCGGCGCTGATCGCCGAAATCCACCGCATCGTCACGGAAGGGACCCTCGACGACCCCGCGACGGCAGGTCGACTGCAGTTGCCGGGCGAAGAGCGGGTCGTCGTCAGCGACATGGAGGGCAACATCCTCCACACGCCGCCTCCGGCGGATGAGTTGCCGCAGCGGATGGAAGCGCTGTGCGCCTTCGCCAACGGAGAGAGCGGTACTTCCTATGTGCCGCCGGTCGTGCGGGCGATCGTGCTGCACTTCATGCTGTCCTACGACCACCCGTTCGTCGACGGCAACGGCCGCACCGCCCGCGTCCTCTTCTACTGGTCGATGCTGAACCAGGACTACTGGCTGACCGAGTTCCTGTCGATCTCCCGCCTGATCAAACGGGGGCAGGCTCAATACGGCCGCAGCTTCCTCCACTGTGAGCAGGACGCGGGCGACCTGACCTACTTCATCGCCGCCCAGCTCGGCATCATCAGTCAGGCCATCACCGACCTGCACGAATACCTCGACCGGAAGGTCCGGCAGACCCGCGATCTACAGCGGGCGGTGGCCGGGCTCGCCGGACACTTCAATCACCGTCAGATCGCGCTCCTCCAAAACGCGATCAAGAGATCAGACGCCCGCTACACGGTGGCGTCGCACTCGAGAAGCCACAACGTGACCGCGCAGACGGCCCGAACCGACCTGCAGGGACTGGAGACGCGCGGCCTTCTCACGAAGATCCCCGAAGGCCGCGGATTCGCCTGGTTGGCGGTCCGTGACCTTCGGCAAGTCCTCGGTCTCGGCGGTTAGGCGCGGTCGCGTGACCGGTTGAGGTCGCCCAGGGGGTCGGGCACCGCCTTGCCGCGCTCGATCGACCTCGGCAGTGAATCGGCCTCCGCCTCCGCCTTGGCCTCGGCCGCCGCGGCCTCCGCCTCGCGGACCGCCTCCGAACCGGCCGGCCGGTCGCGTTCGGGCTGTTCGCGGGTGGCGGCCGACTGCGGCAGGGCCTCGGTGAAGGCCTTCGACACGCCCTGCAGGGCCGACGTGACCTCCGAGGGGATCACCCAGAACGTGTTCCCGGGGCCGGACGCGAGCTGCGGCAGCATCTGGAGGTACTGGTAGGCCAGCAGCTTCGGGTCGGGGTCGTTGCGGTGGACGGCCTGGAAGACCTCGTCGATCGCCTGCGACTGGCCCTCGGCCTTGAGGATCTGGCTGGTGCGTTCGCCTTCGGCGCGCAGGATGGCGCTCTGCTTCTCGCCCTCGGCGGTCAGGATCTGCGACTGCCGCAGGCCCTCGGCCGTCAGGATGGCGGCGCGCTTGTCGCGTTCGGCGCGCATCTGCTTCTCCATCGCCTCCTTGATGGTCTTGGGAGGGTCGATGGCCTTGATCTCCACCCGGTTGACCCGGATGCCCCACTTGCCGGTCGCCTCGTCGAGCACGCCCCGCAGCTGGCTGTTGATGGTGTCTCTGCTGGTCAGCGTCTTCTCCAGGTCCATGCCGCCGACCACGTTGCGCAGCGTCGTCACGGTCAGCTGCTCGACGCCCTGGATGAAGTTCGCGATCTCGTACGCCGCCGCCCTCGGGTCGGTCACCTGGAAGTACAGGACCGTGTCGATGTCGACGACCAGGTTGTCCTCGGTGATCACGGGCTGGGGCTTGAAGCTGACGACCTGTTCGCGCAGGTCGATCAGCGGGCGCACACGGTCGATGTAGGGGATCACGAAGTTCAGGCCGGGATCGAGGGTGCGGCTGTAGCGGCCCAGGCGCTCGACGTTGGCGGCGCGCGCCTGGGGGACGATCCGTACCGTCCGGAAGACCGTGACGACCGCGAACATCGCGACCAGGATCAGGATGACGAGCAGGGCGACTTCCATGGTCACTCCCGTGGATAGACGAGAGCGGTGGCGCCCTCGATCTCGAACACGTCGACGGTGGTCCCCACGGGGATGACGAGGGTCTCGTCATAGGCGCGGGCCGACCACTCCTCGCCGCCGATCTTGACCCGGCCGCCTCGGCCGGTGACCTCGTGGGTCACGTACGCCGACTTGCCGACCAGGGCTGAGACGCCGAACCTCTGGGCGGGCGCCTGCTTCAGATGCCGCATCGCCAGGGGGCGCAGACCGAGCAGGCCGCCGCCGGACGCCAGGACGAACACCAGCAGTTGCAGGCCGGGCGGCAGCCCGATCGCGGCCACGCCCGCTGTCAGCAGCGCCGCGACCGAGATGATCCCCATGGCGGCGGTGAGCGTGAAGAGCTCGGCGATTCCCAGTGCCGCCGCCAGGATCAACCACACGATCCACGAGTCCATTGCACCGCCCTATCGATAGGGGGTTCCTAATATCAACCTACCTGTCAGGAAGCGAGAGCGCTGCCCGCCTTCCACGCGTTCCAGGTAAGTTGCCAGAATCCCCACCCGTTGGCCGGTTCGAGTGGTCTGTCGGTGCCGACGATCACCACGGGATCTCCCCGCAGCGAGTTGTCGAAGAACCATTTCGCCTTGTCGGGGCGGGCGTTCACGCAGCCGTGGCTGACGTTCAGCCGGCCCTGCGCCCACGTGTTGTCCTTGGCGTGGACGTACTCGCCGCTGTTGGAGATGCGGACGGCGTGGTCGATCATCAGGTCGTAGTACTCGGGGTCGCCCGGCTTGCGGCGCGGGGAGACCATGCGGACCTTCTCCTTCTTCTCCATCGTCAGGTGGACGCCGCTGGTCGTGGTGTATTCCTTGGTCGTGGCCATGCCGGCGCTGATCGCCATCTCCTGGGCGAGCAGGCCGTCGCGGTGGACGGTCATGCGGTGGTTGGCCGTGTCGATGTGACTGCTCATGCTGCGGCCGACGACGAAGGTGGCCGAGGGGTCGGTGGTGCCGTACACGCCCGGAGCGAAGCGCAGACCCGTCAGGTGGGCGGTGAAGCGGACCCGTGTGCCGGGCTGCCAATAGGAGCGGGGGCGCCAGACGGCCTGGGTGTCGGAGAACCAGTGCCAGCCGCCCTCGACGGGGCGGTCGGGGACGACCTCGAAGGCGCGCTCGACCGCCGCGCGGTCGGGGACGGGGACCTTGAACTCGACCACGATCGGCATGCCGACGCCGACGGTCTCCCCCGGGAGCGGGTCGACCTTGGGCGGGGTGGCCGGGGTGGCCGTCAGGGTGCGGAACCGGCCGCTGACGCGGCGGTCGGTGGTGACGGCGGTGACGAGGTGGTCGGTGCCGGGGCGCAGCGACCACGACGAGCGCCACTCGGTGCGGTTGTGGTGGTACCTGCCCAGGACGGGGAGGCCGGCCGCGGTCACGGTGACCGATCTCAGCGTGCCGCCGAGGGCCTTGATCGTCAGGCCCCGGTCGGGGACCGCCCTCTTCTCGCCCAGCGCTGGGGAGATCGCGACGCCGATGGGCGTCAGGGCGGTCACGGGCGAACAACCGAGAAGTGTCATCAGGGCCGTGAGCAGGCAGAAGAGGCGCGGCACCGCGCCAACGCTACCGAACGGTAGCGGGCAGGATACGCCCGGTTACCTCCCCGAGGGACAGCCCTGACGGGGTCGTGGCGGTGATGGTGACCTCGTCGCCGTCTTCGAGGAACGACTGGCCGCTCTTCATGGGCCGGGCGCCGTTCCACGTGAGCTCGATGAGCGATCCGGGGGAGTCCTCGCCCGAGACGGTGCCGCTGGCGTAGAGGTCGCCGGTGCGCAGGGAGGCGCCGTTGACGGTCATGTGGGCGAGCATCTGGTCGGGGGTCCAGTACATGTCGCGGTAGGGCGGGGTGGAGACCACCTCGCCGTTCAGCCGCACCTCCAGGGCGAGGTCGAGCCCCCATTCGGCGTTGCGCCGCAGGTAGTCGAGCGGAGCCGGGTCCTGCTCGCGGCCTCCGACGCGGGCGTGGTCGAGAGCGTCGAGCGGGGTCACCCAGGCGGAGATCGAGGTGGCGAACGACTTGCCGAGGAAGGGGCCGAGGGGGACGTACTCCCAGGCCTGGATGTCGCGGGCGCTCCAGTCGTTGACCAGCACGACCCCGAAGACGTGCTCGTCGAACGCGCCCGCCGGTCGGCACAGCTCGCTGCCCGCGCCGACCACGAAGCCCACTTCGGCCTCGATGTCGAGCTTGGCCGACGGGCCGAACGACGGCCGCTGGCCGCAGGGGCGGCGGATCTCGGTGCCGGAGACGACGACCGTGCCGGCCCGCCCGTGGTAGCCGACCGGGAGGTGCCGCCAGTTGGGCTTCAGCGGCTCCTCGTCGGGGCGGAACATGCGGCCCAGGTTGGAGGCGTGTTCGAGGGAGGCGTAGAAGTCGACGTAGTCGGCCACGTCGATGGGGAGGTGGAGCCGTACCCGGTCGAGCGGGATCAGGTGCTCGGCGCCGCGGTCGTCGGCGAGCAGATCCTGTACGCGGCCCCGCGTGGCCCGCCACGCGCCGCGCCCCCGGGCCATGAACGGGTTGAGGGTCGGCTCCCGGAACACGTCGTCGCCGAGCAGGGGTGCCAGATCGAGGACCTGGTCTTCCAGCCGCACCCCGACCCGGGGTTTCCCTCCGTCGACGGAGAACACGCCATAGGGGAGGTTGTCGAGTCCGAAACTCACGCGTCTTCTCCGATCAGGCCGAGTTCCCGCAGGTCCTTGAGGGGTTGGGCGGTGCTGCAGGAGCCGTGGGAGACGAGGGTCTCCCTCGTCTTCAGAGCCTCTTCCCTCGGTACGGCCACCGCCGCCCGCGCCAGCCCGTCGGCGTCGACCGACTCCAGGATCGGCAGCGGGTCGCCGCCGTGGAGGGCGGCGTGGGTGGCCAGCAGCAGGTTGAGGAACCCGTGACGCCAGACGCCCAGCGTGGTGTCGTAGTGGCGGACCGCGTGGTGCAGCCCGGCGGTCGCCTTGAACGGGATCCCGTTCCGGGCGCAGAACGTGATGAACCGGGCGACCTCCTCGGGCGACGGGAACGCCTCCCGGGTCGGCCCGCCGCACCTGATCTTGAACCCGGCCTGGCCGTGGTCGTGGTGCGGATGGGCGACGGCGTCGATCCCGTCGAGCTCGTCGGCGGTGACCTCGACGAACAGCCGGGCGCCGGTGCGGGGCACGGGCTTGCCGAGCCGCACCTCGATGAAGTCGGGATCACCCAGGTCGGCGAGCGGATCGTCCACGATCACCCCGATCTTCCCGGGCCGGGGCGCGGTGATCTCGTGGAGGCGGCTGGCCAGGCAGAGGAACCGGTGGGTGAGCACCTCGCTCCCGGTGGCGCGGTCGGCCTCGTGGCGGGCCAGCGCGTCGGCCATGGGCAGCGAAGTCGGCGGAAACAGCCCCGCGTCGTCGACGAGGGCCGCGAACAGCGGGTTCACCGGGCCCAGGTCCAGGCGTAGTCGCCGTCTTCGCAGGCCAGCGCGCCCGGTCCGAGGTCGAGCGGCCGGAAGGTGTCGATCATCACGGCCAGCTCGGAGGTCTGGGTCGCCCCCGAGGCGATGACCGCCTCGACCGCGCCCGGCTGCGGCCCGTGGGTGAACCCGGCCGGGTGCAGCGACACCGACCCGACGTCGATGCCCGAGCCCGCGCGCGCCGAGTAGTCGCCGCCGACGTAGAACATGAACTCGTCGGAGTCGACGTTGTGGTGGTTGTACGGGATCGGCACCGCCTCCGGGTGGAAGTCGAGCGGCCGGGGGCAGAACGAGCAGATGACGAAGCCCGGCCCCTCGAACGTCTGGTGCACGGGCGGCGGCGCGTGGGTCTTCTTCACCACGGGCTCGAAGTCGTCGATGTTGAACACGTACGGGTAGAGGCACCCGTCCCAGCCGACCACGTCGAACGGGTGGTTGCGGTAGGTGAGCCGGGTCAGCCCGCCACGGGTCCGGACCAGGACCGGGACGTCCTCCCCTTCGACGATCAGCGGCTCCGTGGGGGCCCGCAGGTCGCGCTCGGAGTAGGGGGCGTGCTCCAGGAACTGGCCGGACTGCGACAGGTAGCGCTTCGGCGGCCGGATGTGCCCGGAGGCCTCGATCGTGAGGGCCTCGACGCGGCCCGAGGGCACCCAGCGGTGGATGGTCCCGGTCGGGATGACGACGTAGTCGCCTTCGCCGACGTCGAGCGCCCCGTAGGCCGACTCGAAGCGCGCCCGCCCCGACTTGACGTAGACGCACTCGTCGGCCATCGAGTTGCGGTAGAGCTCACTGGGCCGGTCGGTGGCGGCGTAGCCGAGCCGGACGTCGCCGTTGCCCGCCAGGAGCCGCCGCCCCGAGACGAGGTCGCCTTCAGGGGCTAGGTCCTGCGTGCGGAAGTGGCGCGGCGACAGCGGCAGATTGGGTTCCAGGACGCCGTGGCCGCCGCTCACGGCCTCGGCCTTCGTGATGGCCGTGGGGGCGTAGCGGTGGTAGAGCAGCGAGGCGTCGGAGGAGAAGCCCTCCTCGCCCATCAGCTCTTCGGCGTAGAGCCCACCGTCCGGACGGCGGAACTGGACGTGACGTTTCCGGGGAACCTCTCCCACGGTGCGATAGTGCGGCATCGTCGCCTCCCTGTACGCATACCGGACGCTGACGTCCACTATACGTCAAGCGCCTCCCCGAGCTCCTTGGC
Source organism: Herbidospora galbida (assembly GCF_005233835.1). Lineage (GTDB taxonomy): Bacteria > Actinomycetota > Actinomycetes > Streptosporangiales > Streptosporangiaceae > Herbidospora > Herbidospora galbida. Next base: position 80,892 of record NZ_SZQA01000030.1, read on the forward strand.
GGCCTCCGACACGAGCGGCCCCGCGACCGAGACGTCGAGATCGCCGAACGAGATGATCCCGACCGACGCCTCCAGCCACTCGAGCCCCGTGATCGGCGCGGCCACACCACGGGCTCCCTCCTGAAGCTGCCCCTCGGTGGCCTGAATACGCGGCTTGCCCTCCCTCAGTGACAGGATCGCCAGCCCCGCGGCGCCCTTGGACAGCGGATGCCGGGAACCTGCCCGGTAGGCGACGTGCAGATTCGTCCACGACGGCTCGACCACCGCGATGGCCAGCCCCTCGCCGCCCTCGGCCACGGTCAGATGGGCGGTCGCCCCCGACGCCTCGGCCAGCCGCCGGAGCGCCGGCACGGCCGCCGCCATCAGCAGCGGCTGGACCGCCTGGGCCAGCTTGACCACCCCGAACCCGAGCAGCACCCGCCCGGCCGCGTCGCGCCGCGCGAACCCCTCGTTCTGCAGCGAGGCGATCAGCCGGTAGACGACGGGCCGGCTGACGTTCAGGGCGGCGGCCAGCTCCGTCGGCGTCAGCCCGCCCGGGGTCTCCGCGAGGAGACGGAGCAGCCTTAACCCGCGCTCAAGGGTCTGTGCCGACTCAACAGCCATGGGGACGATTATGAGACGGTGCAGAACGTGATTGTGGTGGGCGCGGGGATCTGGGGCGCGTCGCTGGCCCTCCGGCTGGCGGAGTCGGGCCGCCGGGTGACCCTGATCGAGCGTCTCGACGCAGACGACCCCCGCCGCGCCAGCGCCGGCGAGACCCGCCTGGTGCGCTCGGCCCACGGGACGTCGGAGTTCTATTCACAGATGGCCTGGGAGTCGACGCGCGAGTGGCTGGCCCTCAACGAGCGAGTGGGCGAGCAGATCTTCCTGCCGCAGGGGCTGATGTGGTTCGGCCGCGAGGCCGACGGCTGGGAGGTCCGCAGCGCCGAGGTCCTGAAAGACCTCGACATCCCCTGTACGTTGCTCGACCCCGCCGAGGCGGCGCTGTTCTACCCCGAGATGCGCCACGACGACCTGGCCACCGTCCTCTACGAGCCGGAGGCCGGCGTGGTCCGGGCCCGGCGCGCGACCGAGGTGGTGACGGGCCTGGCCCAGGACGCCGGGGTCACCCTGGTCAGGGGCACCGCCCGGCCCGCCGGGCGCGGGGTGGTCGTCGACGGGGAGCGGACGGGCGCCGACCAGGTCGTCTGGGCCTGCGGGGCCTGGCTGCCCGGCCTGTTCCACGGGCTGCCGATCACGGTCACCCGCCAGGACACCACCCACTTCGCCGCCGACTGGACCGGCGTGCCCGCGTTCTGCGACTACAGCGGCTCCGCCTACGGCCACGGCGACATCGACGGCCACGGCATGAAGATCACCAGCGACGTCGAGGGGGAGCCCGGGTTCGACCCCGAGTCGCCGCGCGGCGAGATCCTGGCGGCCAGCGAACAGCGGGCCCGCGACTACCTGGCCCGCCGGTTCCCGTCGCTGGCCGAGGTCCCGCTGGGCCTCACCCAGGTCTGCCAGTACGCCCTCACCCCCGACGCCGAGTGGGTCGTCGCCGAGATCGAAGACGGCGTGTGGGTGATGGGCGGCGACAGCGGCCACGGCTTCAAGCACGCCCCGGTCCTGGCGGCCCGGCTGACCTCGGTTCTGAACGGCGAGGCGGCCGTCGACCCCCGGTTCGGCCTCCACCCGAGGGAAAGCGCGCGCGGCCTGCGGACCAGCGGCGAGACGTGATCTACTGCCCGGCATGGCGGATTTCGGGGCGGCCGAGGAGATCGCGGTCGAAGGGGACACGCCGGGCGGGCAGGCCTCGGTGCTCGGCAAGATCGTCGTGGCCCTGCTGACCGCGGCGGTTCTGACGGCGTCGGCGGCCCCCGTCGCGCCCGCGGTCTCACCGGGCCTGGAGGGGGCGACCCCCATGGAGGCGCCCGAGGTCGACCTGGTCTGCGAGGGCGGCTGTCCCACCGGCGACGGAGGCGAGCTGGGCGACGAGACGTCGTCGTTCCCCGAGGGCTACCGGGAAGAAGACCAGGAGTGCACCGGTGAGGGCTGCGCCGTCGCCCCTTATGAGGCGGTCCTGATCGACCCCTTCCCGGTGGAAAGCCCGTGACGGAGGCGGCCGGAAGCGGGTGGCCGGCGCCGGATACGGCGCGGACCGGCGACGGCGGGCGGGGCCGGGGTGGGCGGAGCCGTAACGAAGAAAAACCGGGGTGAGCGCACGCACCCCGGTCGCGGAACCGATCGCCTAGCGGGACGACTCCAGCCAGGCGCCGAACTCCGACAGGTTGATCAGGCCGTCTCCGTCGCCGTCGACCTTGGCGATCACTGCGGCCGCGCCCGCCTCACCGAGGGGCTGGCCGAGCAGATCCGCCAGGCGGGTCAGCTCCTCGGCCGAGATGAGGCCGTCGCCGTCGGCGTCGACGAGGGCGAAGGTGGGAGCGTATTCGCTCATGAATTCCTCCTCAGATACGCGATCAGCACCCTAGCGGGATATCTCTGCCCAAGACCGGCGTAGCCTCGCATTCATGACGCGGATCCTCGTTGTCGACGACGAGCCTCAGCTGCTGCGGGCCCTGCGGATCAACCTGGCGGCCCGCGAATACGACGTGGCCGTGGCGGCCGACGGCGCCGCCGCGCTGCGCCTGGCGGCCGACTGGCACCCAGACCTCGTCGTCCTGGACCTCGGCCTGCCCGACCTCGACGGCGTGGAGGTCATCCACGGCCTGCGCGGCTGGACCAAGGTGCCGATCATCGTCCTGTCGGGCCGATCGGGCAGCCTCGACAAGGTCGGCGCCCTCGACGCGGGCGCCGACGACTACGTCACCAAGCCCTTCGGCATCGACGAACTCCTGGCCCGCATCCGCGCGGTCACCCGCCGCAGCGCCTCGACCGGCGCGGAACCCGTGACGGTGAAGATCGGCGACCACGTGGTCGACCTGTCCGACAAGACCATTTCAGGTGGTGTACGACTGACGCCCACCGAATGGCACCTCCTGGAGATCCTGGTCCGCAACCCCGGCAAACTCATCAGCCAGCGCCAGCTGCTGACCGAGGTCTGGGGCCCGGCGTACCTCAAGGAGACCCACTACCTGCGGCAGTACTTCGCCCAGCTCCGCCGCAAGCTGGAGTCCGACCCGGCGCACCCGATCCACCTGGTGACCGAACCGGGCATGGGCTACCGCTTCCAGCCCTAGACCCACGGGGAAACGCAAAGCCCGGCCGCGCCCAGGGGGGTTGGCGCGACCGGGCTTCGTCTCACCTCGCGGGGCCGCTCTCAGGGCGGCCCCGCGCGGGGTCAGCCGGCCGTGCAGGTGGGCACGGGGGCCGTGTTCGTGCCGTTCCAGGAGGCGAGGAAGCCGAAGGTGGCGGTGGCGCCCGCTCCCAGGTTGCCGTTGTAGCCCGCGTTGCGGACCGTCACCTGGGTGCCCGACTGGGTGTGGGAGCCGTTCCAGAGCTGGGTGATCTGCTGGCCGTTGGCGAAGGTCCACCTGACCGTCCACGCGCTGATCGCCGCGCTGCCCGCCTTGACGGTGACCTCGCCCTGGAAGCCGCCGCCCCACTGGGTGCCCGGCGTGTAGGTCGCCGTGCATCCCCCGGGCTGAGGCGAGGGCGAAGGGGAGGGGCTCGGCGACGGTGAAGGGCTCGGTGAGGGGCTCGGTGAGGGGCTCGGTGAGGGGCTCGGTGAGGGGCTCGGTGACGGTGAGGGGGTGGTGCCGTTGATGGCGGCGGTCAGGGCCGGGTACCAGGCGTTGGACATCTTCTGGTCGCCGGAGGCGTTCGGGTGGACGCCGTCGTAGGTGTCGGTGGCGGTGCTGAAGCCCGTCCACTGGTCGACGACCACGATCGGGGACTGGGCCGTGGTGCGGGCGGCGGCCCAGGCGGGGATCGCGTTGTTGAGGTTGATCGTCCGCTGGGCGCACTCGCCGCAGGTCGACGGGTTCATCGGGATGATCTTGGCGACCAGGATCTTCATCGCGGGGTTCTTGGCCCGCATCTGGGTGACCAGGGTCGAGTAGGCGTCGAGGATCTGCTGGGTCGAGCGGTTGCTCCAGACGTCGTTGGTGCCGAAGTGCATGAGCACGATGTCGGGGCTCGTGGCGTTCAGCCAGCCGACGAGCTGGTTCTGCGCCGCCACGTTGGTCACCAGGTAGCCGCCGTGGCCCTCGTTGTCGCCGTCGTAGCTCACTCCGCAGCCCTGCGGGCCGAGCGTGCCGACCATGTCGACCGAGGTGTAGCCCGTCTGCTGCAGGCGCTGCCACAGCAGGGCGCGCCAGCAGCCGGGCGAGCCGGTGATCGAGTCGCCCAGGGGCATGATCCGCACCGTGGCCGCCTCGGCGGGCCGCGTGACGAAGAACGCGGCGAGCAGCACCAGAGCCGCCACCAGGGCGCTCATCTTCGACGTCTTCACGGGCGGATGGTAAGAAGACCGGCCGCTCAGCTCCTAGAAACTTGTTCTGACCCAGGGCTCTGACCTGGGATGACGCATGTACGTTTCACATCAGGGCCGTCAGCTCGCCGACCGAGAGGGAGCCGGGCGGGCGGGACTCGCGGGCCGCCCGGTTCGCCTCGCGCTGCAGCATCGCGTTCACCGGGGTCGCCACCCCGTGGGCGCGGCCGAGCAGGACGATCTCGCCGTTGAGGTAGTCGGCCTCGATCGTGCCGCTGCCCTTGGCCAGGCTCTGCCATGACGAGCCGCCCGGCCGGGGCACGCCCTCGATCTCGCCGTGCTCGACCAGCCGCCCGCGCCGGGCGCGTTCCTCGTCGGGCGTGGTCACGTCGATGCCGGCGGCGGTCAGGACCGCGACGCCCTCTTCGCGGGCCCGCCCGGCCAGGTCGAGCCCGGCGGGGTCGGGGCCGGCCAGGGCCTCGACGGCGTTGCCGAGGTTGCCGAGGAGCTTGCCGTACTTCCAGCGCATGATCGCGGGGTCGGCCCACGAGGCGAAGCCGCTGCGGTCGAGGTCGGCGGCGATCGTCTCGGAGAGTTTATCCACACCCTGTGGATAACGTCCGACGGAGAGCATGCCGGACTTGGGAGTGCCGTAGGCGACGATCGTGCCGGGCTCCAGGTGCAGGGCGGGCATCCAGACCAGCATTCCGTAGACGTCGGCGAACAGGCGCAGGGCGAGGCGCTCGTTTTCGACGGCGTTCTGCGCGCAGACCACCGGCAGGCCGTCGGCGTGCGGGGCCCACGCCGCCAGGGCCGCCGCGGTGTCCTGCGTCTTGGTGGCGACGATCAGCACGTCGTCCTCGCGCAGTTCGAGATCGGCCGGGCCGCCCACGGCGGGGATCCGAAGTGTTTCCGTTCCGTTGGGGGTGATGAAACGCAGCCCGGTTGAGCGGAGCGCGGCCAGATGAGACCCTCGGGCGGACAATATGACGTCGTGGCCGGACTGGAAGAGGCGGGCGCCGATGGTGCCCCCGATGCCGCCGGCCCCGATGATGACGTAGCGCATATGCCCGATTCTGCCAACGTGACCGTGGACTGTTGACTTCGGCGGATTTCGGGTCACCCAATATGCTGCCTGAACGAAACTGCGGACCGCACGGAAGGAAGGCTCATGTACAAGGAGTTCGCGATCGAGGTCGTCGTCTGGCTGATCCCGGTCGTCATCCTGCTGGGCCTCGCCTGGCTGGTCACCGCGACCGCTTAGGTCCCTAGCGCAACTCCAGCGCGAAGTCGCCCGCCGGGCAGCCCGAGAGCCGCCACCCGCCGGGCACCTGCCGGAACGCCACGCTGGAGATCCCCGAGGTCGTCACGACCGGGCGGGTCGGGCCCGGCGCCCAGACGTCGAGGTCGCACCGCCCGGTCCCCTTGGTTCCGGTCAGCCGCAGGTGGCGACGCTCCGGATCCGACCACAGCGAGGCGAGGCGGCCCGGCACCGCCCTCGGGTATGCCCTGCTCACGGCGTTGCTCACGGAGCGTGACGGTCCCCTTTCCGTGCCGGTCACGCAGTCGACGGTCATCAGGTTCCCGGCGATGGCCGGATCGGTCCCGGCCAGGTGCGGGTCGCCGCAGGCCTGCTTCCACACCCAGAAGGCGCCGCCGATCATGGCGCTGTCCTCCGCTTTCGCGTACGCCGCCAGCCGCCCCCCGCCCCACGCGCTGGTCCACAGGGGCGTGCCGTAGCGGTCGGCCATCCGGGCCGCGAGGGCGACCGCGCGGGCCGGGTCGATCGGCAGGTCGCCGGGCTTGACGGCCAGCACCAGGCGGGGGTCGGCGGCGAAGCCGGGCCAGGGCGCCCACAGCGGGCCCGGCTCGAAGAAGATCAGGTGCCGGTGGCCGCCCGCCGCGCGTTCGGCCTCCCTGATGGCGGCGACGGCGCGGGCGTAGAAGCGGCCGAGCGCGGCCGAGGAGGTCAGCGGCGGGGTCTCGCCGAGGCCGGGGCTGTTCATCAGGTCGAACCCGGCGACGGCGGTCGAGTCGGCGAACTCGCGGGCCAGCCGCCCCCAGGTCGCGACCAGCCGGGTCTGGACGCCGCCGCGGTCGGCGTAGAAGTCGCCGAAGGCCCGGTTGACCACCGGGGCCAGTTCCTTCACCAGGAACTGGCAGCGCTTGCTGCCGTCGAACGGGGTGGCCCAGCCGGGGGCGCCGTCCCAGCCGATCAGCGGGGTGGTGCCGGTCGGGCAGGTGGAGCCCATCGGGGCGACCACGCCCCGGCCCCAGGCGTCCTGGTGCAGGTCGATGACGGTGACCATGTCGTTGGCGGCGGCCTGGTCGACGGCCCGGCGGATGCGGGCCACATAACCGGCGTCGAGCGTGCCCGGCGTGGGTTCGAGCAGCGACCACGAGACGGCCAGCCGGACCACGGAGAAGCCCATCGCGGCCATCTGGCGGAAGTCGCCGTCGGTGAGGGGGCGCACGGTCTCCTTGGTCGAGTCGCCGCTCCAGTAGTCGACGAGCTGGTTCACCCCGACCCCGCGTAACAGCACCTGGCGGCCGTGGCCGTCGGTGATGGCCCGGTCGGGCAGCGCGGAGGCCTCCGGCGACAGCGTCATCGCCAGGGCCAGGGCGGGTACGGCCGCCTTCTTCCGTCCGGGCAGCAGGATCGTGGCCGTGGCGGCGAACAGCCCGATCACCGTGCCGTAGGAGGCCCCCACCGCCATCCTGATGAACAGGGCGAGCACCGGCCACAGGTCGCCCGAGACGGCGTCGGCGGGTCCGTACGCGAACAGCGCCGCCACACTCTGGGCGAAGCCCAGGAAGAGCCCCCCGCAGAGGCACGCGAGCCAGCACCCGACGAACCGGCCGGGCCCCGCGACCAGCCGCGCCGACGCGACGTGGACGACGGCGAGGAACACCGCGAGGCCGACCAGCCCGCCCACGACCCCGGCGCCGGCGGTCGGCGCGAAGAACCACCACCCGCCACCGAACGCGTAACCGACGGGCGAGTGCGTCCACCACCCGGAACCGAGCACGAGCAGCCCTCCGACGCCCGCGAACGCCGTCATCACCGTGAACTCCGGCACCGGCCGCCCCCAGACCCGCCGGGTGCGGCGTGTCACGATCCAAGCCGGGATCGCGGCGGGCCAGCAGAGGACGCCCAGGTAGACGCCGGTGAAGCCGGCGGCCCAGGCGGTGGTGAAGGGCCCCTCGCCCAGCGGAACGGTCCCGAGGAAGCGCCCCACCACGGCGGCCAGGACCAGCAGGCCCCAGGTGGCCAGGAAGCCCCGCCGCAGCAGGTAGGAGGCGCCGAAGAAGGCCGTCACGGTCAGCACGGCCTCGGCGCGGCCGGGGGCGAGCAGGCCCGTCGGGTCGGCCAGGTCCAAGGTCAGGAGCAGCCCGGCGAGCACGGCGGACCCGGCGCCCGCGGCGCGGAGGGCGGTGGGGTCCACGGTGACTAGACGGCGGGGCACCCCGTGATCCAACCAGCCCCACAGGCCTTCCGACTAGGGGTGTTCTCGCTGGTCAGATTGGCGCATTATGTCGCAAATGACGGCAAATTAGGACCGATCCAGGTATTTCGGTCAGGTGCCTACAAAAGTGTCACTCCACTGCAATCTTGATCATCGTCATTTGATCATGTGATACTGCGCCGGTGATGCCGAAGTTACGGCAAATCATCACAGGTGCGACATATAGCTAGTGAAGCGGAAAATCGGGAGGTAACCGGCACTCTTCGGACCGTCGAAACCGGTCGCCGTTCCTGGTCACGTACGCCCGATCTCTTGGACCGTTCAAGCGCTCCTCCGCCGGGGCGCTGACTGTGCTGCGCAAATCCTTCATTGTGGGGAGCACCGAGAAATGTCCGTCGAGACACCCGCGAGACCCGCCCGGCCCCCGCGCAACCTGCCGTTACGCCGGTTGCTGCCCATGGTCGTCAAAGCCCCGCTCGAAGGCCTGGCCGACGTGGCCAGAGACGCCCGAGGGGAGATCGTCCGGCTCGACGTCGGGCCGTTCCGGCCCTACCTGCTGAGCCACCCCGATCACCTCCAGCACGCGCTGCGCGGCGACTGGACCAGCTTTCTGCGCAAGGGCATGTTCTGGAAGCCCGTCGAGCGGCTGCTCGGCGACAGCGTCATCGGCGACGGGCCCGGCTGGGCGGCCAGCCGCAAGGTGCTCCAGCCGCTCTTCACCGCGCGCTACGTGGCCTCGCTGACCGACGACATGGCGGCCACGATCGACCAGGGTCTCGACGAGCTCACCCCGGACGTGCCGATCGACGCCATGGACGTGATGAACCGCATCGTCACCCGGGCGGTCGTCTCGGTGCTCTTCGGCGACCGGATCTCCCCCCGGGAGGCCGAGGTCCTCGGGCCGGCGTACACGACCGCGAACACGTCGCTGGGCTTCCGGATCGCGCTGCCGTTCGTGCCCGACCGGGTGCCGCTGCCCGGCGACAAGAAGTTCATGGGCGCCCGGCAGACCATCGACGACGTGATCTACCCGCTGATCAGGCAGGCCCGCAAGGAGAGGAGCGACGGGCCCGACATCATCTCGGCGCTCGTCCGCGCTCGCGACGACGAGGGTCGCGAGCTCACCGAGCTCAAACTCCGCGACGACCTGGCCAGCATCTACGGCGCCGCCACCGAGACCGCCGCGGTCGCGCTGACCTGGCTGTGGCCGATCCTGCACGGCCATCCCGACGTGGCGGCGCGACTCTACGCGGAGATCGACGAGGCCACCGGCGACGGGCCGGTCGGCGCGGACGCGCTGCCGAAGCTGCGCTACCTGGACATGGTGCTGCGCGAGACGATGCGCCTCTATCCGGCGGGCTGGGCCATGCCCCGCCTGGTGACCAGGACCCACGAGGTCGGCGGGGTCACCCTCAGGGCCGGGTCGCAGGTGCTCATCAGCCCGTACATCACCCATCGCCTGGACGAGTTCTGGCCCGACCCGCTGACCTTCGACCCCACCAGGTTCGAGGGCGACCGCGAGAAGCGGCACCGCTACTCCTACCTGCCGTTCGGCGCCGGGCCGCACCTGTGCCTCGGGCAGCACCTGTTCTTCATCGAGGCGCCGCTGCTGATCGCCGGGCTGCTGAAGCGGTTCCGGCCGGAGCTGGTCACCGAAGGGCCGTTCCCGGTGCAGCCCGCCGGAACGCTGCGCAGCCGCAAGAAGATCGAGCTGATCCTGCGCCGGGTGACCTCGTGATCGACGCCCACGCCGCCGGCCGGGTCAGCGGGCTGGCGGCGGGTTCCGCGCGCGATCTGACCGCCCGCGCCGCCGCCCACCCCGGCCTGTTCCCGGCCAAGCCGTTCGACGCGACCCTGTTCAACGCCGTCTCGCTGGCCAACGCGTTCGGCTCGCCCGACGCGACCGTGGCCGAGCTCAGGGTGGCCAACCGGCTGTCCCTGTGGATCTTCGCGGTCGACTGGCTGATCGACCACAGGGCGTCCCGGGCCGAAGAGGTCGACGCGATCGTCGGCGAGTGCCTCGCCGGGACCGTCGAAAGCCCGCTGACCGCCTTCCTCGGCGAGATCCGCGACGAGGTGGCCGACACCACCGGGCTGTTCGAGGCCGAACTGGCCCGGATGCTGCACGCCATGCGCCGCGAGTTCGCCTGGAAGGCGAGCGGGGAACTGCCGACGCTGGAGGCCTACCTCGACAACGCGGCCAACTTCGGCTCGACGTTCGTCAACGTCGCCCACTGGACCAGGAACGGGGTGGCCGACGTGCCCGGCCTGCTCCCGGCCAGCGACGAGGTGCAGAAGGTGCTGCGCCTGCTGAACGACCTGGCCACCCACCACCGCGACGTCAGCTGGGGCGACCTGAACGCGCTGATGCTCGGCCCGACCCCCGGCGAGGTCCGTGAGCGCATCGAGACCCTGGTCGGCACCGCCGGGAAGCTCATCGGCGACGGCCCCCAGGCCGACTACCTGGGCCGTCAGATCGGTTACAGCTCCGGCTTCTACGGCGTCGCCGACTACTGGGGGAGCCGGTGACCGCCGACGAACTCGTGCGCGACCTGATGTCGCGGCCGTGGGGCGACGTGTCGCCGTCGGTCTACGAGACCGGCCGCCTGGTCACGCTCGCGCCCTGGCTGGTGGGGCACGCCGAACGCGTCGAGTACCTGTGCGCCGAGCAGCGGCCCGACGGCGGCTGGGGTGCGCCCGACGGCTACGACCTGGTGCCCACCCTGTCGGCGACCGAAGGTCTGCTGTCCGCCGTCGACCGGGGGGATCCGGCGCCGCGCCGGGGCGATCCGAAGGCCGCCGCGCAGCGGGGCCTGGCCGTGCTGGCCCGCCGGCTGATCGACGAGCCGTGGCGGCCGCTGCCCGACATGCCGGCGATCGAGCTGATCGTGCCGCACCTGATCGGCCTGATCAACGCGCGTCTCGGCGACCCGGGCCTGCCGCTCCCGCCCGGCATGAGCACGGCCCCGCTCGGCCGAATTCGCGGCTGGTTGAAATCGGGTGCGCAAGTTCCAGAGAAATTGCTTCATGCTCTGGAAATAGCGGGAGATTCCGCCACTTTTGCGCAAACCGGCCTTACTTCTATTGGTACGGTCGGAGCATCCCCCGCCGCGACCGCGGCCTACCTCGGCGACCGGGGGCTCATGGACGCCGGCAACCCGGCCCGCCTGCACCTGGAGGCGGTGGCGAGGCGGTTCGGCGGACCGGTCCCGGTGGGCCTGCCGATCACCGTCTTCGAACGCGGCTGGGTGCTGAGCACGCTGGTCAGAGCCGGTGTGCCGGTCGATCCCCCGGCCGAGATGCTGGCCGATCTGGTGGCGGCCATCGGCCCCGTGGGCAGCCCGGCCGGCCCCGGCCTGCCGCCCGACTGCGACACCACCTCGGTGGCCCTCTACGCCCTGGGGCTGTTCGGGATCCCGTACGACCCCGAGTGCCTGCTGGCCTACGAACTCGACACCCACTTCTGCACCTGGCAGGGCGAGGAAGGGGCCTCCATCAGCACGAACGCCCACGTGCTGGACGCCCTGGGCCGCCACCTGACGCTGGTGCCGGACGCCCGCCGCTACCGCCCCCGGGCCGAGAAGGCCGCCGCGTGGCTCATCGCGAAACAGCTCCCCGACGGCTCGTGGCACGACCGCTGGCACGCCAGCCCCCTCTACGCCACCGCCTGCGCCGCCCTGGCCCTGCGCGAGTACGGCGGCAAGGCTGCGGAAGAGAGTGTGGCAAGGGCGCTGACCTGGACACTCGCCAGCCAGCGGGACGACGGATCGTGGGGCAGGTGGGCCGGCACGCCGGAGGAGACCGCCTACGCGTTGCAGATCTTACTGCTCGCCGGCGGCCCCCTGCACCGTGAGGCGGCGGCCCGGGGGCACGCCTTTCTGACCGACGAAGACGACGTCTCGGAATGGCCGCCGCTGTGGCACGACAAGGATCTGTACCTGCCCGTTTCCATCGTCAGAGCGGCCATGATCGCGGCGCGTCATCTCACGCGACGGAATGCAGCGGCCTATCTTCAGATATGAGTACATAAAGGGACACGTGTTGAGTGTGTTTCCCGGCATTGCTAAGGTTCCCCGGGGCGCTTGCGGCTTGCGCCCCGGAAATCCCCGCTAAGCGGTGACGAGTTAGTAATCGCCGGGAAACGTCCCAGGGTGGTTGATATGCGCTTCCGCAATTCCCGAGTGCGCACCAAGGTGGTGGCACTGCTGCTGTCCCTCGCGGCCCTTTGGGGGTTCGCGGCCTGGGTCACGCTCCGGGAAGGCGTCAACCTCCTGTTCGTGAACACCTTCGACCAGGGTGTCGCGCAGCCCAGTGACGCGCTCGTGCTGGCCCTCCAGGACGAACGGCGCGCGTCGGTCGTCCAGCTCGCGAGCCGCCGCCCGCTGGCCGACATGGCCGGGCTGCGGGTCAAGACCGACCAGACCAGGGCCCACTTCGAGAGCCTGGCCAAGGGCGACGACGTCAAGTTCGCCTCCAGCCCCGACACGACCAAGCGCCTCGACGAGCTGTTCGGCCTGCTGTCCGGCCTGTCCGACATCCGCAAGGCGGTCGACCAGGGCCGCATCAACCGCGACCAGGCCGCCGACGGCTACACCAAGATGCTCGACGCCGTCTTCCGCACGTATTTCTCCGTCGCGACCCTCGACGACGACGAAATCGCGAAGGATGCTCGCACTTTCATCAGCCTTCAGCGCGCACGTGAAGTTCTTTCGCAAGAGGACGCGCTGCTCGCGGGCGCGATCGCGGCCGGCCGATTCGGCGCCGCCGAACACGCGAAATTCGTCCAGATCGTCGGAGCCCAGCGATTCCACACGGCCGAGCAGGTCAGCGAATTGCGGCCCGCCGACCGGGCCTACTTCGACACGCTGCTCGAGAGCGACGCCTTCACCCGCCTCCGCCAGACCGAGAACGCGGTGATGGAGCGCGGCCGGACCCTGGAGGCGCCGCCCGTCACCGCCGACCAGTGGCGGCAGACCACCTCGGTCGCGCTCGGCCGGATGATGGACGAGGTCCTCGCGGGCGGTGACCGGGTGGTCGAGCGGGCCACGCCGGTCGCGCTGGGCGTCATCCTCCGGCTCGTGCTGGCCGGCGGTCTCGGCCTGGTGGCCGTCATCGCCTCGATCATCCTGTCGATCACCACCGCCCGGCGGCTGGTCGCGCAGCTGGAGAAGCTCCGCGACGCCGCCCACCAGCTCGCCGACGAGCGGCTGCCCGGCGTCGTCGAACGGCTCGCCCACGGCGAGAAGGTCGACGTCGCCAAGGAGGCGCCGCCCCTGGAGTTCGGCGGCGACGTCATCGGCCAGGTGGGCCAGGCGTTCAACGCCGTGCAGGAGACCGCGATCCGGACCGCCGTCGAGGAGGCCGAACTCCGGCAGTCGATCCGCGACATCCTGCTCAGCCTGGCCCGGCGCACCCAGTCGCTCGTGCACCGCCAGCTCACCCTGCTCGACGTCATGGAGCGCCGCGAGACCGACGCCGAGGAGCTCAGGGACCTGTTCCGGGTCGACCACCTCGCGACCCGCATGCGCCGCAACGCCGAGAACCTCATCGTCCTGTCGGGCGCCAGCCCGGCCCGCGCCTGGCGGCGCGCGGTCCCGATGGTCGACGTGGTGCGCGGCGCGCTCGCCGAGGTCGAGGACTACACGCGTGTGACGATCATGCCGATGGGCCAGGTCGACCTGACCGGACGGGCCGTCGGCGACGTCATCCACCTGCTCGCCGAGGTCATCGAGAACGCCGTGTCGTTCTCGCCGCCCTACACGGTCGTGCAGGTCGGCGGGCACCCGGTCGCCAGCGGCTACGCCATCGAGATCGAAGACCGGGGTCTCGGGATGACCCAGGAGGACCTCGACGAGGCCAACGCCCGCATCCTCAACCCGCCGGAGTTCAACCTGTCGAGCACCGCCCGGCTCGGCCTCTACGTGGTCAGCCGCCTGGCCGAACGCCACGGCATCCGGGTGTCGCTCAAGAGCTCCCCCTACGGCGGCACGACCGCCGTCGTACTGCTGCCGAGCGAGCTGGTCATCGACGACCGGCCCGCCGAGATCCCCCCGGCCGAGCAGCTGCCCGAGGCCCTCCCGAGACTGGCCGAGGTCACGATGCTCGCCGCGCCCGTGGCTCAGCTCACCCAGCGCCGCCCCGAGCCCGAGCAGGACACCCCTGTCGCTCCGCGCGTCCCGGAGGCCACCGTGACCGAGTTCACCCCGTCTGGTCTGCCCTTCCGCGTTCCCCAGGCGAGCATCGCCCCGTCGCTGCGCGAGGCGGTCGACGAATTCGCCGATCCGGAGGAAGAGGACGACGAACGGTCACCCGAAGAGATCATGCGCATCATGGGCTCGTTCCAGTCGGGCACCCGGCGGGGCCGGTCCGATGCGGCCCGCAAACTCCAACAGAACGAAGGGGACGATCGGTGACCGCCGCCGACCTCGCCTGGCTCCTCGACGACCTGGTCAGCAACGTCCGGGAGGTTCGGCACGGCATCGTGCTGTCCTCCGACGGGCTGCTGCTCGCGAGCTCACGGGACCTGGAGATATCCAGCGCAGAACACCTGTCGGCGGTGGCCGCCGGAGTGCAGTCGCTGGCCCGCGGTGTGAGCGAACGCTTCGAGGGCGGCGCCGTCCGGCAGACGATCATCGAGATGCGGTCGGCCTACCTGGTGGTCACCGTCGCCGGCCACGGCGCGTGCCTCGCGGTGCTCTGCGAGGAGGACGCCGACGTCGGCCTCGTCGCCTACGAGATGGCGATGCTCGTGGTCCGCGTCGGCCAGTACCTGACGTCTCCCGCACGGTCCGCGGCGTCTTCTACGGGCAGGAGCGACCCGTGAACCCAGACGAGCAGCTGTACGACGAGCAGGTCGTCCGTCCCTACGTCATCTCGCGCGGCCGGACCGAGGCCCGCGCGAACCTCGACCTGATCTCCCTGGCGGTCGCCATCAGGCAGCCGACCGGGCTGGAGGTCGGGCTCGACCCCGAGCACCTGGCGATCGTGCGGCTGTGCCGCCGGCCGCTGTCGGTGGCCGAGATCGCCGCCGCCCTCGACCTGCCCGCGGGCACGGTCCGGGTGCTGCTCGGCGACCTGCTCGATTCGGGCTTCGTGGCCGTCCAGGACCCGCAGCCCGAGGTGGACGTACTCGACGAGCGAATGTATAGGGCGGTGCTCGATGGCCTCCGTGCCCTCTGACAAGGTGCGCATGCCCACGCCGGTGAAGCTGCTCATCGCGGGCGGCTTCGGGGTGGGCAAGACGACGATGGTCGGCGCGGTCTCCGAGATCCGCCCGCTGCGGACCGAAGAGGTGCTGACCGACCGCAGCGTCGGCGTCGACGACCTGTCGGGCGTCGAGCGGAAGACCACCACCACGGTGGCGATGGACTTCGGCCGGATCAGCGTCGGCGACGACTACGTGCTCTACCTGTTCGGCACCCCCGGCCAGGAGCGGTTCTGGTTCGTCTGGGACGAACTGGCCAGGGGCGCCCTGGGCGCAGTCGTGCTCGCCGACACCCGCCGCCTCTCCGACTGCTTCCCCTCGGTCGACTACTTCGAGCGGCGCGGCACCCCGTTCGTGGTCGCGGTCAACTGCTTCGAGGGCGCCCCGGTCTACGACCTGGCCGAGGTGAAGATGGCGCTCAGCCTGCCGCCGGACATCCCCGTCCTGCTGTGCGACGCCCGCCGTCGCGCCTCCGGCAAAGAGGTGCTGATCACCCTCGTCCAGCACGCCTACAGCAAGCGGCCGGTGGCCAAGGTCTGAGACACCGCCTCCTGGATGCGTCGGCGGACGGCTGCCTGTTCGTCGCGTTCGGTCACGACCTCGACCACCCACAGGCCGGTGCTGGGCTGCATCTCGTTCACGCCGTTGACGCGCGCGTACGGGATCTGGGCCATCGCGGCGACGTCGCGGGCGCTGACGCCGTGGGGCGTGCCGAAGAGGCGCTCGAACTCCGGCCGACCGGCCGGTTCGAGGGTCGAGAAGATGCCGCCGCCGTCGTTGTTGACGACCACGATCGTCAGGTCGGGCCGGGGCTCCATCGGGCCCATGACCAGGCCGTTCTGGTCGTGGATCAGCGACAGGTCGCCGATCAGGGCGTAGGAGGGGCCGTCGTGGGCCAGCGCCGCGCCGATCGCCGACGACACCAGGCCGTCGATGCCGGACGCGCCCCGGTTGGCCAGGATCCGCACGCCGTCGCGCGGCCGCATCGCCAGGTCGAGGTCGCGGATCGGCATGCTCGACCCGGCGAACAGCAGCGCGTTCGACGGCAGCGCCGCGACCAGGTCGCGGGCCAGCCTCGGCTCGCTCACCGGAGTGGCGTCGAGCAGCAGGTCGATCGCGTCGCGGGCGCGCTTCTCGGCCTCGTGCCAGGTGGCCGTCCAGTCGGTCGGGCCGGTCGTCTCGCCGGGGCGCACCGACGGCACGACCGCCATCGCGGTGCGGGTCGGGTCGGGGTGGCGGGCGGCGCGGGAGACCACGACGTGGCGTTCGGCCGACCGGATGTAGGCCAGCGCCGCGCGGGAGAGCCCCACCCGGCCGGAGGTGACGACCAGGCCGGGCCGGAACACCCGGGCGAACGCCGGGTCGCCGAGCAGGCTGCGGTAGGTCGAGATCGCCGCCGGGCCGCTGCGGTGGCCGCTCGTCGGCTCGGCCAGGATCGGCCAGCCGGTGGCCTCGGCCAGGCCCTCCCAGTCGTCGTCTTCTGCGCCGTCGCCGAGCACGATGACGCCGCGCTCCTCGGCCGGGAGCTCGACCGGGTCGAGGGCCGGCGCGGGCGGCGTCATGACCGTCCACGGACGGCGGTCGGCGCGGCCCTCCAGCAGCTTGTCGGCGTCGCCCGACGGGATCAGCGGGTCGCGGAAGGCCAGGTTGACGTGGACGGGCCCCGGGTCGGGGTGCAGCATGGCCGACCAGGCCCGGTCGACGGTGGTCCGCCAGTAGGGCATCTGGCCCGGTTCGGCCGCCCCCATCTCGCAGAACCAGCGCACGTGGCCGCCGTAGAGCTTGATCTGGTCGATCGTCTGGTTGGCGCCGGTCGCCCGCAGCTCCGGCGGCCGGTCGGCCGTCAGCAGCAGCAGTGGGACGCCCGACTCGGCGGCCTCGACCACAGCGGGCAGGTAGTTGGCGGCGGCGGTGCCGGACGTACAGACGAGAGCGACCGGGCGGCCCGACCGCCGGGCCAGGCCCAGCGCCAGGAACGCGGCCGAGCGTTCGTCGACCCGGACGTGCAGCCGCACGTCGTCGTTGTTGTGGAAGGCCAGGGCGAGCGCCGTCGACCGCGAGCCGGGGGAGACGACGACCTCGGCCAGCCCGCAGCGGGCCAGTTCGTCGACGACCACCCCGGCCAGCGCGGTGGAGCCGTTCCCGCTCAGAAGTGCCATGGGAACGGGCTCCAATCGGGTGAGCGTTTCTCCAGGAACGAGTCACGGCCCTCGGCCGCCTCGTCGGTCATGTACGCCAGCCGCGTCGCCTCCCCGGCGAACACCTGCTGGCCCACGAGACCGTCGTCGATGAGGTTGAACGAGTACTTGAGCATCCGCTGCGCGGTCGGGCTCTTGGCGTTGATCTTGCGGGCCCATTCGAGGGCGACGACCTCGAGCTCCTCGTGGGGCACCACCGCGTTGACCATGCCCATCCGGTGGGCGGCCTCGGCGTCGTAGGTGTCGCCCAGGAAGAAGATCTCGCGGGCGAACTTCTGGCCCACCTGGCGGGCCAGGTAGGCGCTGCCGAAGCCGCCGTCGAAGCTGGCGACGTCGGCGTCGGTCTGCTTGAACTTCGCGTGCTCGCGGCTGGCGAGGGTCAGGTCGGCCACCACGTGGAGGCTGTGGCCGCCGCCCGCCGCCCAGCCCGGCACCACGCAGATGACGACCTTGCCCATGAAGCGGATCTGCCGCTGCACCTCCAGGATGTGGAGCCGGCCGGTGGCCGGGGTGCCGTCGGCGTACTGGTAGCCGTCTTTGCCCCTGATGCGCTGGTCGCCGCCCGAGCAGAAGGCCCAGCCGCCGTCGCGCGGCGAGGGCCCGTTGCCGGTCAGCAGCACACACCCGACGTCGACCTGCTGCCGGGCGTGGTCGAACGCCTGGAAGAGCTCGTCGACCGTCTGCGGGCGGAAGGCGTTGCGCACCTCGGGACGGTTGAAGGCGATCCGAACCGTGCCCTGGTCAACCGCGCGGTGGTAGGTGATGTCGGCGAAGTCGAAGCCCTCGACGGGGCGCCACGCCTTCTCGTCGAACAGTTCAGAAACCATGCTGTCTCACTTTACGCAAGTGGGTTCGGCGAACAGATCCCGGATGGCGCCGAGCTTGGCCTCGGTCTCGTGCCACTCCGAGGCGGGGTTCGAGTCGCCGACGATGCCGCATCCGGCGAACAGCCGGAGGTCGGGTCCCTTCACCTCGGCGCACCGCAGCGCGATGCACCATTCGCCGTCGCCGCGCGCGTCCTGCCAGCCGACCGGGCCGGCGTAGCGCCCCCGGTCGAGGTTCTCCAGCTCGCGTAGCAGCGACAGGGCCTCCCGGAACGGGGTGCCGCAGACGGCGGCGGTCGGATGGAGCCGCGAGGCGAGGGTGAGCGCGTCGACGTTGTGGCTGAGCGTGCCGCTGATGCGGGTCGCCAGGTGGGTGACGTTGGCCAGTTGCAGCTCGTGCGGTTCGTGGACGTCGAGCTGCGAGCAGTGCGCCCGCAGCACGTCCTCGGCGGAGTCGGCGGCCAGTTCGTGCTCGACCGCGGTCTTCTCGGTGCCGAGGCCGATCGCCCCGCCGGGCCAGTCGGTGCCGGCCAGCACGAGCGACTTCACCATCCGCCCGAACCGGCCGGTCAGCAGCTCGGGCGAGGCGCCGACGAGCCCGTCGACGGCGAACGTCCAGCAGCCGGGGAAGCGGTCGTGCAGCCGCGAGACCGCCGTGCGCGGGTCGAACGGCCCCCCGAGCAGCCCCCGCACGTCTCTGGCCAGCACGACCTTGTGCAGCCGCCCGGCCCTGATGTCCTCGACCGCCCGGGACACCTGCTTGTGCCAGCGCTCCTCGGCGTCGGGCTCGGCCAGCCACCGTACGTTCGGCAACGGGTCCGGGACCGTTCCATCGGGATGGCAGGGGTCGCCGACCGTCGTCATCCACGACGCGCCGCCGCGCCGGGCGATCAGCACCTGCGGGATGACGAACACCGACCGTCCGGGCCCGTGGTCGAAGGTGAAGCTGCCGAACGCGACCGGCCCCGAGCCCGGCAGGCCCACCCGGTCGTCGACGTTGCGCCGCGCCAGCCACTGCCGGAACCACCGGCGGGCGTGCTCGAACCGGCCGGGCCCGCTCACCTCGAACCGGGCCGCGATCCCCCATCCGGCCATGCCCTCGTCGCCGTGCAGCCAGAGCAGGCTGTCGGCGAACGGCGCGGCGTCGATGAGCGGGCCGGGATCCTGGATCGGGACCGTCCGCACCAGCTCCATCAGGTCTCCTCTGGCCGGCGCGCCAGCACCGAGTGGACGGTGAAGGACACCGAGCGGAACCCCGGGTCGGCCATGACGGCCCGCACCTCGTCGAGCTGGTCGCGGGTGAGGCCGGTGGCCAGGAAGTGGTCTTCCAGATGGAAGCTGTTGCTGGTGAGCAGCTCCAGGCCGGGCGACTTCGGCCCCCACACCTCGACGTGGCACCACGGGTCGATCTGGGTGAACCCGGCCTGGGCGATCTCCTGCGCGGCCGAACGTCCCCACGTCGGGTCGCTGCCCACGCCGACGAGCACGGTGGCCATCGCGCGCAGGAACGTCTCGTAGAGCTCGCGGGAGCCGTGGTCGGGGGTCAGCAGGGCGGGCCAGTGGGTGACGTCGATCTCGTCGATCTGCAGCCATCCACCCGGCCGCAGCGCGTCGCGCAGCCGGGCCAGCACGGCCGCCCGCTCGGGCAGGTGGCTGAGCACCAGCCGGGCGTGGACCAGGTCGAACGCCGCCGGCGGCAGCGGATCGCGCACGATGTCGTGCCTGGTGACGGTCAGCCCGTCGTGGGCCGGGATGAGGCCCGGCTTGATGTCGGTGGCGAAGACGTGGCCGCGGGGTGCGACCCGGTCGGCCAGCCACCGCGCGACGCTGCCGCCGCCCGCCCCGATCTCCAGGCAGTTCCAGCCGTCGCCGACGCCCGTCTGGGCGAGCCGGCCGAAGGTCAGCGGGTCGAGCAGGTCGGCCAGGCAGCGGTGCTGGTCGGCCGAGTGGTCTCCGTCGTTGTCGAACACATATTGGTGCGCGAGCGCATGCGTCACTGGATTTCCCCCCCGGGAAAGACAAGCAGTCCGGTTCCGCATGCTAGGGCGTGATTACATCAGGACATCGGCAGACACTCAGAGTGATGCGCCGTTCCGGAACACGGCGGCGGTTTCGCGGAGGGCGGTGTGGTCGGTCGTGGGGTCGCCGCGCACCGCGAGAAGGTCGGCGTCGAAGCCCGGCGCGATGCGCCCCTTCCGGTTCTCGATCCGGCACACCCTGGCCGCGTCGGAGGTGAAGGCGCGCAGGATCTCCACCGGCGTCATCCCGGCCACGGTCAGCATCTCGCCGCCGTGGGTGAGGATGCCGTGGGGCTTGGGCGGGCCGATGCCCGAGTCGCTGCCGCCGACGATGGTGACGCCCGAGGAGCGCAGGAGGCGCAACGAATCGAACAGTTTCGGGATCAGCGCGGCGATCCTCGGCGGCGGGGTGACGCCCGGCGTGACCCCGACGGTCAGCGAGGCGGCGACGCCGTTCGCGGCCATGGCCGCCATGATCGCCGGGTCGGGCGCGACGTCGTCGGCGGTGAGGAAGGTGACGTGCTCGACCGAGTCGAACCCGGCCGCGACCGCCGCCGCGATGCCCGGCCCGCCGTGGGCGTGACCGGCGATCGGTAACCCGTGGCGGCGGGCCTCGTCGGCCGCCGCGTCGATCTCCGCCTGGGAGAACTGGTTGAGGTGGGAGTGGGTGCCGGGGGTCATCTCGCCGCCCGTGATCATCACCTTGATCGCGTGCGCGCCCTTCGCGGCCCGTTCGCGTACGGCCCGGCGCACGCCCTCGACCCCCTCGGCCTCGCCCCCGAGGAACCAGCAGTGCCCCTTCACCGAGGTGATCGGGGCGCCGGCGCTGAGGATCTCCGGCCCGTCGGTCATCTCCCCGGCCAGCCGGAGGGCCAGGTAGCCGCGGTCGCCCAGGTCGCGGACCGTGGTGACTCCGGCGGCCAGCTGCTGCCGGGCGTGGGCGCGCATCCGGTCGTACAGGCCCTCCCGGTCGAGCGCCGTCACGGGGTCGGGGGAGGCGTCGAAGGCCAGGTGGACGTGGGTGTCGACGAGACCGGGCAGCAGGGTGACGTCGCCCAGGTCGCGGACGTCGCCGTGCTCCGGCGCGTCGTCGAGCAGCTCGACGACCTTGCCGCCGGAGACGACGACGGCACGCTTGGCGGTCAGGTCCCGGCCGTCGAAGACGCGCCGCGCGCGAATGATGAGCATGGCCCGAATATCCGCCTGTTTCCGGGCCCGCGCATGAGTATGGGGCTACTCAGTGATCGGGATGCGCAACGAGACCGAGCCGCGCAGGTCGAGCCAGGCGTCCTTCGGCCCGCGCACGAGGGTCAGCACGACCTCCTCGCACCCCGGGCAGCGGGCGACCAGACCGGGCTCGGGCCCGTAGACGCGCAGCTCGGCCAGCGCCCCCCGCCGGCCGCAGCCCGCGCAGGTGCCGTGCGCGGTGGTGACGTCGAGGGTGAAGATCTCGCTCAGCGGCCCGGCGAGGGCGTTGCCGTCCTGGTAGTCCAGGTTCTCCATGGGTCAGCCTCCGGTGGGTCCGAAACGCTCAGTCTTGATCTTGGCGGGGTCGTGGCCCAGCTCGGTCAGCAGGTCGGCGGCGGCCTCGACGAAGCCCGTGGGCCCGCAGACGAAGACGTCGGGAGAGGTCTCCGGCGGCCAGCCGTAGGCGACCAGGTCGGCCGCGCGGATCCGCCCGGCGGCGCGGCCCGCGTCGGGCGGGGCGGTCCGGGTGTAGAGGTAGGCCACCTCGACCCCCGCCGTCACCTTCTCGAGTTCGCGCGCGTAGAACAGCTGGCCGGGATCGCGCAGCGAGTAGAGCAGCCGGAACGGCGTGTCGGACTTCCCGCGTGACCGGATCATCGCCATCAGCGGCACGATGCCCGACCCGCCCCCGATCAGCAGCACCGGCGGAGAAGAGTGGGGACGCCACACGAACCAGCCGCCGACCGGGCCGCGCAGCTCGATCTGGTCGCCCACCTCCAGCACCTCGGTCAGGTAGGGCGACACCTCGCCGTCGCCGACCTGCTGGACGGTGAGCTCGACGCGCTCCCCGTCGTCGCCATTGGCGATCGAGTAGCTGCGCTGGGCGCTGTAGCCGTCGTCGGCGGTGAGCTTCACGTCGACGTGCTGGCCGGGGAGGTGGCCGGGCCAGCCGGGCACGTCGAAGACCAGCGTCCGGGCCGTCGGGGTCTCCTGGCGGATCTCGGTGACCGTCGCCACCCGCCAGGTCAGCTGTGTTCTTCGAGGTAGGTTCGGAGTCCGAGCCGCGGCCGGCCCTCGGCCGTCCGCGTCACGTCTAATCACCCTGGTAGCGCTGCTCGCGCCACGGGTCGCCGTAGTTGTGGTAGCCCGCCGTCTCCCAGAAGCCCGGCCAGTCTTCGTTGAGCAGCCGGATCCCCTTGATCCACTTGGCCGACTTCCACAGGTAGAGGTGCGGCACCAGCAGCCGGGCCGGGCCGCCGTGGGCGGGGGCGAGCTCCTCGCCGTCGAACTCGTACACGATCCAGGCCTTGCCGTCGAGCAGGTCCTCCAGCGGCAGGTTGGTCGTGTAGCCGCCGTAGCTGTAGGCCAGGGCGTACTCGGCGGCCGACTCGACGTCCTCCATCAGGACGTCGAGGCTGACGCCCTTCCACTCGGTGCCGAACTTCGACCACTTGGTCACGCAGTGCAGGTCGACGGTCGGGGTCTCCTGCGGCAGGGCCAGGAACTCCTCCCACGACCAGCGGTGGACCTGGCCCTCGGCGGTGTCGATGGCGAACTCCCACCGGTCGAGCGGGACCCTCGGGGTGGGCCCGGCCGACAGAACCGGGAAGTCGTGGACCAGATACTGGCCCGGCGGAAGGTTCTCGTCGTGGTCTCTCGGGCGGCCCTGGAAGGCGCGCGAAATGATCCCCATAACTGGCGTCCTACCCCTTTTGCAGGAGGTTGTTGAGCTCGCCGTAGGGGAGACCTGCGGCGATCGAGGTGTACGTCCCTCCGGCCAGCAGCTCCTCGGTCGCGGCCTTGGCCACGGCGTAGGCGGCCGAGGCGACCGACGAGCCCAGGCTGATCCGGGCCACCCCCGCCTCGGCGAACGCGCTCACCGGCGGCGCTCCCGGGCCGAGCAGCATGTTCACCGGCGCGTCGATCTCCTTGACGAGCTGCGCGGCCAGTCCGGGGTCGTGCACGCCCGGGACGAAGATCCCGGTCGCGCCCGCCTCCAGGAACGCCGACGCCCGCCGCAGGGTGTCGGCCAGGTCGTCGCCGCCCCTGAGGTAGGTGTCGATGCGGGCGTTGATGAAGAGCGGCACGCCGAAGTCGTCGGCGCTCTGCCGGGCGGCGGCCAGCCGGGCCGCCTGGTCGGCGAGGCTCCGGGCGCCGTCTTCGATGTTGACGCCCACGGCGCCCGCTTCGAGGATCCGGGTGATCGTCACGGCCACCTCGTCGGGCGTGGCGCCGAAGCCGCCCTCGATGTCGGCGGTGACCGGGACCCCGACCACCTCGGTGACCCGCCTGACCGCCTCGGCGGCGCGGTCGCGGCCGAGGTTGTCGCCGTCGGGCACGCCCAGGCTCCAGGCCACGCCCGCGCTGGTGGTGGCGACCGCCTTGGCCCCCGCCGCCTCGGTGAGCAGGGCGCTGGCGACGTCCCAGGCGTTGGGCAGCAGGAGCGGGTCGCCGGGGACGTGCAGCGACCGGAAGACACGTGCTTTCTCGGTGAGAGAGGACATACGGCTCAGTAGATCAGGTTTGCAGCATCTCTTGTGAGACGTACCAGAGCCGCATGGCGAGCTCCGGGTCGACCGCGTACGGGGCGTAGCCGCGCTTCGGGCCGATGCCCGGGTAGGGCTCGGCCTCGTTGCAGTCCTCGAAGTAGCGGCCGGTGACGCCGTCGAGCAGCGGCGAGGTCGCCACCAGGACGGTGGTCGCGGCGCCCTGCGGGATGGTCTTGCCCTCCGGGCGGCCGGTGTTGTCCAACAGGTTCTGGAAGCCCTCTTCGGTGAAGTAGCGCTGGATGCCGGTGCGGATCACCCCGGGCATCACCGCGTTCACCATGATCCCGTCGCCGGCCCAGCGCCCGGCCGCGCCGACCGCGAACAGCGCGTTGGCGGTCTTCGACTGGCCGTAGGCCTCCATCGGGTCGTACTCGCGGCGCAGGTAGTGGATGTCGTCGAAGACGACCGGCGACCGCAGGTTCGCCACCGAGCTCAGCACCACCACGCGGGCTCCGGGCCGCATGGCCAGCGCCTCGTGCAGGCCCGTGGTCAGCGTGAAGTGGCCGAGGTGGTTGGTGGCGAACTGCAGCTCCCAGCCCTCGGGAGTGCGGGTCAGCGGGATCGCCGAGATGCCCGCGTTGTCCACCAGGATGTCGAGCGGCCCGGCCCACCCGGCGACGAAGTCGCGGACCGAGGTCTGGTCGGACAGGTCCAGGTGGGCGATGGCGACCTTGCCGCCGATCTCGTCGGCGGCGCGGATGCCGGCGTCGACGTCGCGGACCGCGAGCATGACCTCGGCGCCCGCGTCGGCCAGGACCCGCGCGGTCTCCAGCCCGATGCCGGAGTTGGCGCCGGTGACGATGGCGCGCTTGCCGCCGAGGTCGATGCCTTCGATGACCTCACTCGCCGTGGAATCAGCCCCAAAAGGCGTTTTAACGGTCATAACTCCGAAACTAGCGAGCGAGCCGTCAACGCCCGGTCAAGGCATCGGCACGGCCACCGGTTCCCGCTGCCCCTCCCAGGTCAGCCAGATCACCGAAGGGTGCCGGGCCGCCGGGCGCAGCAGGAACTGCCAGCTCGACCCCGGCCCGATCGCCACCTGCGCGGGCAGGTCGCCGAGGCCGGGCCCGGCCTTGCGCCAGTCGGCCGTCACCGACAGGGCGCGGTCGGTGCCGGTGTTGGTCAGCCAGCACAGCGACTGGGTGCCGCGCACCCGCGCGATCCGCCACGCCACCGCCGGCGGGCCCGGCTCGTCGAGGGTGCGCCGGTTCACCCACAGGCCGACCATGCTCAGGCCCAGCCCGCCGACCCCGACGGCCGCGCCGAGGGCGAGGTCTCCGCTCGTCAATGCGTTCACACGGCCGACATTAAGAAGGGGCGCGACCACGAGCGGGGCGAGTGACGAGACCCTTACCCCGACCTGGTCTTTTGCAGATGGCGCAGAGCGGCTGTTTCATCGCAGAAAGGTCATCATTTAACCTAGGGGCAAAGTAGGAATCGAAGGGAGACGCCGTGCGGTCACTGATCTTGCTCGGGCTCGTCGGGTTCGCGGCCCAACTCGTCGACGGCAGCCTCGGCATGGCATACGGCGTCACCTCCACGACCCTGTTGCTGGCCATCGGCACCAACGCCGCCGCCGCGTCCGCGACCGTCCACCTGGCCGAGATCGGCACGACTCTCGCCTCGGGCGTGGCGCACTGGCGGTTCAACAACATCGACTGGAAGGTCGTCGCGAAGATCGGTATCCCCGGCGCCATCGGCGCCTTCGCGGGCGCGACCTTCCTGTCGAGCCTCTCCACCGAGTCGGGCGCGCCGATCATGTCGCTGATCCTGCTCACGCTCGGCCTCTACATCCTGATCCGCTTCACCGCCTTCGGCCTGCCCAAGGGACAGCTCGGCAAGCCGATGCGCAAGCGGTTCCTGGCCCCGCTCGGGCTGTTCGCCGGGTTCGTCGACGCGACCGGAGGCGGCGGCTGGGGGCCGGTCGGCACCCCGGCGATCCTGGCCAGCGGCCGGATGGAGCCGCGCAAGGTCATCGGCTCCATCGACGCCAGCGAGTTCCTCGTCGCCATCGCCGCCTCGCTCGGCTTCCTGGTCGGCATCGGCTCGGAGAACATCGACTTCGCCTGGGTCGGCGTGCTGCTGCTCGGCGGCGTCATCGCCGCGCCGATCGCCGCCTGGCTGGTGCGGCACGTGCCGCCGCGCATCCTCGGCTCCGCCGTCGGCGGCCTGATCATCCTCACCAACGTGCGCACTCTCCTGCGCAGTGACTGGATCGCCGCCTCCAGTTCGGTCCAGACGGTCGTGTACGTCGTCCTCGCGCTCGTCTGGGTGGGGTCGGTCGTCTACTCGGTCGGCGAGCACCGCAAGACGAAGGCCGCCGAGACCGAACTGACCCCGGCGGCCTGACCGTCAGGAGCCCAGCCGCACGGCGATCCGGTCGATCACCAGCATCGCCACCATCGTCAGCCCGGCCAGCGGGAACAGGATCCCCAGCACGGCGAGCAGGGCCGCCACGCCCCACGTGGTGCGCCCGTTCGCCGGGCGGCGGGGCGCGCCGACCGAGCCCTTCGGACGCCGCTTCCACCACATCCAGACGCCGGTCACGATCAGCCCGATCAGCGCCAGGCACGCCCCGAGCATCACCAGCAGGTTGACGACGCCGTAGCGGCGGCCCTCGTGGATCGCGATGCCCAGCTCGACGGCCTTGGCCATCACGCCGTACTCGTTCCAGCCGTAGTCGGTGAGGATCTTCCCGCTGTACTGGTCGACGTGCAGGGTCTGCCCGGCCGACGGGTCGCGATAGTGGTCGGTGACGACCGTGTAGACGCCGGTCGGCTCGGCGGGCAGCAGCATCTTCAGGTCGCACTGGCCGGGCGGGCAGTCGCGGATCGCCGGGCGGGCCGCCGCCAGCGCCGCCTCCAGCGCGATCGCGCCCGGCTGGAGCACGCCGCCGCCACCGCCGTGGTGCGCCTCCGACTCCGGCACGGGCAGGTTCTCGGCCGCCCAGGGCACCTTCGCGTCGGGGTGGTGCGACAGGTCGCCGCTGAGCGTCGACGTCGAGGTCACCTCGGGGTAGCCGGAGTCGAAGTAGGCCTGGGCCTTGTTCACGTAGTCGCCCCAGAAGCCCGACCAGGGCAGGCCCGACAGCACGAGAAACACGATCGCCACGCCGGCGCCGACGCCGGTCCACATGTGCAGCCGGCGCAGCGAACCGCGCGTCTTCTTCTTGGGGGCGGCGCGCTTCCTGGTCGTCCACCACATGTAGGTGCCGGTCGCGATCAGGATCAGCGACCAGCACGCGGCCGTCTCCACGATCCGGTCGCCGACGACCCCGGCCATCAGCTCGCCGTGGATCTTGCGAACCGCCGCCATGAACGTGCCGGCGTCGTCGACCACGCCGAGGACCTTGCCGTCGCCCGGGTCGACGTACACGGAGATCCCGTCGGCGAACGGGCCCGGGTCGGCGCCCTGGAAGATGATCCGCGTCGACCGGTCGGGGCCCGAGGGCGGGATCACCGCCCTGATGTCGACGCCCGGCTTCACGGCCTGTGCCGCGGCGACCTGATCGGCGAGCGGCACCGGGTCCGCGACGGCGGCCACCTCCCGCACGTCCTGCTGCGACCAGGCCTCGAAGGGCTGCTTGAACAGGTAGATGGAGCCGGTCACGGCCATCACGAACAGGATCGGGGCGACGAACACCCCGGCGTAGAAGTGCCACCGCCACAGCAGACGGTAGTTGTGTGTTGACGCTTTAGGGTCGGTTTCGGGCGTCGTCGGACGCACGTCGATCGAGGTCATGGTTTCTCGCTCCGGGGTTGAGAGGTCGACGGGTTCAGCGGGCGGGCTGAACCGGTGGACCCCTCCGCCGGAGAACGGAGGTGAGGAACCGCCCGTCCGGGACGGCCTCCGCCGCGCGCCGGAACACCACGGGCCCGACGGCCGGGACGCGGGGGCGCAGCAGCACGAGGAGCCGCGCCACCAGAAGGTGGAGCAGTTCGGCCAGGGCGCTCTCGCCCCGTGACAGCCAGGCCGCCGACAGCACCGCGACCACGCCGTGCGCGACGGCCATGCCGAGCGTGGCCGCCGCGCCGCCGGTGTGGTGGTCGGCCGGAGGGGTCACGGCTCCCAGGGCGAAGAGGTGGTGCATGCCGTACTGGAACAGGAAGCAGAACCCGAGCAGGGCCGCGCCCGAGAGACGGCGGCGGGCCAGCGCGAAGGCGACGCAGCCGGTCGAGACGGTCGCGGCGCCGATGAGCGGGAGGTGGACCGGGGAGCCGCCGGCGAGCAGGTGCATGGCCAGAGACGCGAGCACGCACACGACGGCGAACAGCGCCGCGCGTGCGACGCGTAATCCGGGCCCGCCGATGTCCACGACCGCAATGCTCCCAGAAACGATCAGAGAGGCAAGGCCTCAAACTCTCACGAGCGGAGATACGCGACAGAGGCCCCGGCCGTTCGATGAAACCTTCACCGGGCCGACCGTCGCACCGCCCCCGGCGTCTCCGCCACCGGGCTGCCGATGAGGCCGCCCGCATCCTCCTCACCGGGGGATGCGGGTGGCTCTTTCAGCGGAAGGCCGCCGCGTTCTCCTGGACCCAGTCGGCGAAGGTGCGGGCCGGGTGGCCCGTGACCTCCTCCACCGTCGGGAGGACCGTGCGGCCCTGGACCGGGGGGTCGGTGCGGACCTGGAGCATGAAGGCGACGTCCTCCTCGCCGAAGCCCCATGACGTCCAGACGGCGACCATCTGGTCGGCGGTGAGTTCCTCGAAGCGGATCTCGCGGTCCAGGACCTTCGACAGCACCGCCACCTTCTCGGGCGCGGTCAGCGCCTCCGGGCCGGTGAGCCAGTACTCCTTGTCCTGGTGGCCGTCCTGCGTCAGGGCGCACGCGGCGACGTCGGCGATGTCCGACTCGTGGATCATCGAGCTCGGCATGGCGGCGAAGCCGTCGCGGACGACGCCCTCCGCCTTGATCGAGTCTGCCCATTCCAGGACGTTCGACATGAACTCGACGGGGGCCAGGCAGGTCGGGCGCAGGCCCGCCGCGCGGAGGGCCTGTTCCAGGGGGTCGGCGGTGAGGGAGCCCTGCAGCAGGGTCACCCGGGTCAGGCCGCGGGCCGCCTCGGCGATGGCCGCCGGGTCGCCCGCGAAGGTGATGAGGTGGGCGGCCGTCACGCCGTCGAAGAGGCCCGCCGGGTTCGCCAGGTCTCCCCGAACGACCTCCACCCCGTCCGGCAGCGCCGCTCGCGCGGGGTCGCGGGTGAGGGCGCGGACGTCGTGGCCCTCCGCCAGGAGCCGGTTCACCAGGGGGCGGCCGACGTTGCCGGTGGCGCCCGTCACCAGGATGCGTGTCATGCCGCCGACCCTAGGAACCCCTGCGGTCAGGTCATGACCTCAATTCGACTCGGCCCGGCCCTTCCGCCAGTAGCCCATGAACGCCACCGCCTTCCGGTCGAGACCTCGCTCGCCGACCAGGTGCCGCCGCAGCGTCACGACCACCGCGGCCTCCCCGGCCAGCCACACGTAGCAGGCCGCCGGGGGCGCGTCGGGGATCTCCCACAAAATGTCGACGTCGACGTCGACGTCCTCCACCTGCGCGGGGGCGGCCGGCGGGATGAGGCGGGCCGCCGCCGCCTTCACCTCGTCGATCAGCAGCGAGCCGTGGTCGGCGCCGTTCCTCGGGAGCCAGGTGACCCGCATTCCGGCGGGCGCGGTCTCCTTCTGTACGTCCGCCGTCTCCGGCACCTCCATCAGCGCCTCCCCGGTGATGTGCGGGGGGAGCTGCTCCAGGATGCGGGTGATGGCCGGGACCGCCGTCTCGTCGCCGGCCAGCAGCAGGTTGCCCCCGTCGGCGGGCAGCTTGAACTCCAGCCCGCCGTAGGGGCCGCCGTGCCGGGAGTCGGGTCCCCACAGGGCGCAGCGGTCGTCCTCCTGCACGTCGGCGGCCCACCGGGCGGCCGGGCCGAGGTGGCCGTCGTCGGCGTGCAGGACGATGTCCACGTCCACCTCCGCGACCGAGGGGCGGACGGCGCGGACGGTGTAGGTCCGGATCGGGTTCTTCTGATCGTCGGGGAGGGCGCGGTAGCGGGCGTGCCAGTCGGGGCCGTCGGGGAACAGCAGCGTCCCGTACTCGGGGATCGGGACGACCAGCTTGATCCGCTGGTCGTAGCCGGGGTCGGCGAAGTGCTCCAGGTCGTCGCCGGTGAAGGTGACGCGCAGGAACGCCGGGCTCAGCCGCTCGACGCGGCGGACGCGCACCTGGAAGACGTGCCAGGGGTCGTGCATGTCAGGACTCCTGTCCCGCTCGTGACCGCCACAGCAGCCAGACGAAATACGGTGTGCCGAGCATGGCGGTGACCAGTCCGGCGGGGATCTGGGCGGGGGCGATGACCGTCCGTCCCAGGGTGTCGGCGAGGCTGACCAGCAGCGCGCCCAGCAGGGCCGCGACCGGCAGGACCCGGGTGTGCCGGCCGCCCACGAGGGCGCGGGCGGCGTGCGGGGCGACGAGCCCGACGAAGCCGACCACGCCGATCGCCGAGACGGCGGTCGCGGTCAGCAGCACCGCGCCCGCCAGGGCGGTGAGGCGGGCCGGTTCGACCGGCACCCCCAGGATGCGCGGCGTGTGCTCGTCGAGCGAGAGCAGGTCGAGTTCCCGGCGCTGCCCGGCCACCAGCGGCACCACGACCGCCAGCGCGATCGCCACCGGCAGCAGCTGCAGCGGGGTCCGGCCGTAGGTCGAGCCGGACAGCCAGGTCAGCGCCGTGGCGGTGTTCCACGGGTCGGTCTCGACGATGATCAGCACGGTCAGCGCCGTGCCCGCCGAGGCGACCGCGAAGCCCATCAGCACCAGCCGGTCGGAGCTCAGGCCGCCCTTCCATGCCAGGCCGTAGACCAGCGCGAACGCCACCAGCGCGCCCAGCCCGGCGGCGCCCGTGACGGCCCACAGCCCGGCCGCCGGGGCGAACGAGATGATCGAGATCGCGCCGACCCCCGCGCCCGAGGTGATGCCGAGCACGCTCGGTTCGGCCAGCGGGTTGCGGCAGACGGCCTGGATGATCGTGCCGGCCACCGCGAGCGCGGCCCCGGCCAGCACCGCCGCCAGGACGCGGGGATAGCGCTGGTCGAGCACGAACGTGATGCCCATGTTCGTACGGCCCTGCAGCCACAGGCCGATGTCGCCGGTCCGCAGGAAGGTGTCGCCGAGGAGCATGCCGAGCACGACGGCCCCGGCTAGCAGAGCCGTACCGCCGAGGACGAAGGCAGTGAAGACGGCGCGGGAGCGGTGGGCGGCGGCCCGGATGCCGGGCGGGCGCCGGGCCGGGCCGCCGTCGCGGTGCCGCCGGGCCAGGTAGACCATCACCGCGGCGCCGACCAGCGCCGTCACCACGCCGGGCGGCACGTCGACCCCCGACTGGCCGCCGAACAGTGCCCGCAGCGACACGTCGGCGGCCAGCACCACCAGCACTCCGGCCAGGCCGGAGAGCGGGACCAGATTCCGGTGCGCCAGCAGGCCGGGCAGCCACCGCCCGGCCAGCCGTACGACCACCGGCGCGCACAGCCCGACGAAGCCGACCGGCCCGGCGATCACCACGGCCGCACTGGCCAGCAGCACCGCGAGCAGGGTCACCCCGAACCGCAGCCGGCGCACGTTGACGCCGAGCACGGTCGCGCCCTCGCCGCCGAGCCCGAGCACGTCGAGCCGGGGCCCGAGGAGGACCCCGGCGGCCAGCGCGAGCACGATGACCGGCGCGACCTGCGTCACGACCGACAGGTCCTTCTGCGTCAGCGCGCCCGAACCCCAGGCGTACAGGCCCGTCGTCTCCTGCTGGAACAGGATCATCATCAGGTTCGTCAGCGCCGTGAACGCCAGCGCCGCCGCCGACCCGGCCAGGATCAGCCGGGTGGTGCCGCTGCGCCCGCCCGCCGAGACGGCCATGACGAGCCCGGCCGCCGCGAGGCCGCCGAGGAATGCCAGCCCGCCCGACGGCAGGGTCGGCAGGTTGACGCCCAGCGCCGCGGCGGCCACCACGGCGAGGTAGGCGCCGGAGGAGACCGCCAGGGTGTCGGGCGAGGCGAGCGGGTTGCGCGAGATCGACTGGAGCAGCGCCCCGGACGCGCCGAGCGCCAGCCCGACCGCGATCGCGGCCAGCAGGCGCGGCAGCCGGGAGGCCAGCAGCACGCGCATGGCCTCGTCGCCGGTGTCGAGCAGGTCGAACAGCCCGACCGAGGAGGTGCCCTGGGTGAGGTGCACCGCCGCGACCACGACGATCGCGGCCACGGCGGCGGTGAAGACGCCCGCCACCCCGAGACGGGGGGCGGCGGGGGTCACGACGGTGGTGGTCAAGCCGTGTAGGCCTTCACGAGCGCGTCGGCGTACTGGGCCACCGAGAGGGGGCCGCCGAACGTCCAGATGCCGTCGGGCAGCTTGGTGACCTGGCCGCTCTTGACGAAGGGCAGGGAGGTCCAGATCGCGTTGTTCTTGAGGTCGTCGGCGAAGACGTCGGCGCCGTCGCTGGCGTTGTAGAAGAAGCGGATCTTCTCGTCCTTGAGCGGGCTCAGGCCCTCGACGTCGGTGGTGCCCAGGCCCCAGTCGGGGTCGACGTCGCCGGTCCAGGCGTTGCGCAGGCCGATGGCCTCGGCGGTCTCGGCGACCAGGGCGCCCTTGCCGAACATCCGGATCGACACGCTGCCGCCCTCGGACCATCCGTCGGCCATGGCGAACGGGCTGCCGGCGTGCCCGGCGGCCTCGATGGCCGACTTGGCGGTGGCGAACTTCGCGTCCATGTCGGTGAGCAGCCGGTCGGCCTCGGCCTCCTTGCCGACGGCGGTCGCGATCATCTTCAGGTCGGCGCGCATGCGGCCCAGGTTGTCGGTGGCCGACGAGCCCTTGGGCACCAGCACCGGGACGAACTTCTCCAGCTGCGCCACGATCGGGCTGTTGGCCGCGGCCTCCATCACGATGAGGTCGGGCTGCAGGGCGACGATGGCGTCGACGCTCGGCTCGCCACGGGTGCCGACGTCCTTGACCGACGGGTCGAGCGGCGCGGCGGTGACCCAGGTGGCGTATCCCTTGACGTCGGCCGCGCCGACCGGCATCACGCCGAGGCCGACGAGCATCTCGATCTCGCCCCACTCCAGGCCGACCACCCGGGTGGCGGGCTTGGCCAGCTTGACCTCGCGGCCGAGGCCGTCGGTGATGGTGATCGCCTGGGCCTGGGTCTCGGAGGCGGCGGGGGCGGCGGAGGGGGCTGCGGCGGGCTCGGTCGTCCCGCACGCGCCCAATCCCAGGACGGCGGCGATGAGGAGCGCGGTGCGCAGGGGCTTCATTGAACGTCTTCCTTAAACGGTGCTTTTCGAATGACGGCCGACCGGACGGGTCCGGATCGTCGCGCCGTCGTGGGTCACTTCGACCCGGATGCCGTAGGCCTCGGTCAGGAGTGCCTCGGTGAGGACGTCGGCGGGGGAGCCGACGGCCCTGATGCGGCCGCCGTGCAGCAGGACGACCTCGTCGGCGATGGCGGCGGCCTGGTCGAGGTCGTGCAGCACGACGCCGATGGCGACGTCGTGGTGGTCGGCGAGGTCGCGGACCAGGTCGAGCAGTTCGACCTGGTAGCGGAGGTCGAGGAAGGTGGTGGGCTCGTCGAGCAGCAGCACGCCGGTCTCCTGGGCCAGGCAGGTGGCCAGCCAGACGCGCTGGAGTTCGCCGCCGGACAGTTCGTCGGCGGGACGGTCGGCCATCGCGGTCGTGCCGGTCAGGTCCATGGCCCGCGCCACCGCCGCCGCGCCCTCGGCGTCTCCGGCCCGCCAGCGCCCCCGGTGGGGATGGCGGCCGTACGCCACCACGTCCCGCACCAGCACGCCAGAAGGCGTCGGCCGTGACTGGGAGAGCAGCGTGACCTTCCTGGCGAACTCGCGGGGGGCGAGATCGAAGGCCGAGGTGTCGTCGCCGAGCCGTACGGAACCGGAAACGGGCTCGTGGAGCCGGGCCAGCGCGCGCAGCAGGGTCGACTTGCCGCTGCCGTTGGGGCCGACGAGCGCGGTCACCCGGCCGGGGCGCAGCGTGATCCCGGCGTCGCGGACGACGGGAGTGCCTTGGTAAGCGAGGGACAGGCCGGAGCCGCGCAACGCGAGAGTTTCGGTCACGTGGACTTAGGTTAGGCTAACCTTCGCCAACCTTCAATATCGGGTAAAAAGGACACCCCAGTTAGACGGCGACCTCTGGTGGCAGACTCCCGCCATGGAGCGCCACGAGTCCGACGGATACCCGATCATCCCGTTCGCCTCCGCCGAGGCGTTCGAAGACTGGCTGGAGAAGAACCACGCCCACGAGCCCGGCCTGTGGCTGAAGTTCGCGAAGAAGGGGCGCGGGATCCCGACGATCACCTTCGAAGAGGCCCTGGAGAGCTCGTCGTGCTACGGCTGGGTCGACTCGAAGATGTACCGCTACGACGACGACTACTACATCCTCCGCTACCAGCCGAGGAAGAAGACCTCCAAGTGGTCGCCGCGCAACAGCGACCTGGCCCAGCGGCTCATCGACGAGGGCCGGATGCGCCCCGCCGGGCAGGCCCAGGTCGATCAGGCCAAGGCCGACGGCCGCTGGTCGGGCACCAAGGGCTGACGACCCGGGTCAGCGGATGGCGGTGAGGACGCAGTCGCCGCAGATGCCGCCCACCCGATAGTGGAGACAGCACGACCGGCGGACGCCCCGCCGGTCGAGCGTGCCGGTCAGCGGCCCCTCGTTCAGGTATTCACGGCCCAGCGCCTCGGCCCGCGACGCGTGCCCCGGCCGGGCCCGGGAGAACGCGCCGACCGCTCCGGTCAGCGCCGAGGCCGCGTTGCCGTAGAGGACCTTGGGCGACACCCACGGCAGCGCCGCCACCAGGGGTTCGAGGGCGAACCTCGGGCCTTCGCGCAGCTCGGGCACCCGCACCCCGTCGTCGTCCCAGCGCGCGTCGGCCAGGTCGATCGAGATGCCGTGGGCGGCGCGCAGGGCGACGTACGGAGACCAGAGCCGCGCCAGCGCCCCCTGGAACAGGACGGACGCCGCGACCCTGCGGTCGAGGGTGAGCAGCCGTTTCGCCGTCGCGTCGATGACCGCGTCGTCGGCCAGCCGCTCGACGAGCGGGACTCCGCCGCCGACGCCGAGCGCGAAGAAGACGTTCACCCCTGCCACGTCGGCGACGGCGGCCTCGATGGTCGTCATTCCGCCGATGTTATGAGCCGGAGCCCCATGGAATCTCGGTGATGACGTCGATGAGCACGCCCTCGGGCGCCGCCACGATGAAGTGCCGCTGGCCGAAGTCCTCGCTGCGCAGCTCCAGCTCCGGCGTGAGGCCGCCCTCGACGACCAGCCGCCGCCACTCGCCGTCGACGTCGTCGACCTCGAAGTTGAGCAGCACGCCCTGGGCCGGGACGCGGTAGCCGGCCGGGATCGTCGGATGCGTCGGGTCGAGCAGGGCCAGCTCGTAGCCGCTGGGGTTCTTGAGACTGACGTACCAGTCGGACTCGAAGACGATCGAGAAACCGAAGTTCCGGAGGTAGAAGTCGCGTGACTCGGCGAGGACCGGGGTCGCGATCACGGGATAGAAACTCGAGGTCTTCATGTCCGGTACGCTATTTCGCATACCGACGGTATGTCAATTGGAGAAGCAGTCGTGCGAGCCGAACAGAAAGAACGCACCCGCCTGGCCCTGATCGCCGAAGCCCGGCGGCTGTTCGCCGAGCGCGGCTACGCCGACGTCGGCCTGACCGAGATCACCGCCGCCGCCGGGGTCACCAAGGGCGCCCTCTACCACCAGTTCGACGGCAAGGCCGCGCTGTTCCGGGCGGTCCTGGAGTCGGTCCACCAGGAGGTCGGCGGCCACGTCGCGGCGGCGGCCGAGGCCGAAGCCGACCTGTGGACAGGCTTCGCGGCGGGGTGCCAGGCCTTCCTGACCGCGAGCACCGACCCGACCCGCCGCCGGATCCTGCTGGTCGACGGCCCGGCCGTGCTCGGCTGGGCCGAATGGCGGGCCTTCGACGAGGCGGCCTCGGCCTTCCATTTGGAGGAGGCGGTGGCCGGCCTGATGCGCGCCGGTCTGCTCCCCGAACGGCCGACGGCCCCGCTCACCCGCCTGCTCTCCGGCGCGATGAACGAGGCCGCCCTGTGGCTCGCCTCCGAACCGTCCGCTCTCGACGACACCCGGCGCGCGCTCACCGAACTGCTGGAATCGCTCAGATGTAGGTGACCGTGCAGGGCACCCCGTTGAGGGTGATGCCGGTCGGGTTCGCATAGGTCCCCGTGTACGTCGCCACGAAGCCGATGGGCGCCGAGGTGGCCCCCGGCATGATCGACGGCGCCCAGACGGGGTTGGCCGCCTGGAGACTCGGGGGAGTCTGCGTCCACGTGGCCGACCATCCGGAGCTCATCGTCTCGTCCCCGGCGAAGACGATCTGCAGCAGCCAGGGGGAGAAGGCGGACGTGCCGGTGTTCTCGACGGTGATGGACGCGACGAAACCGCCGGTCCAGACGCTGGTGTCGTAGGTGACGTCGCACGAGTACGACATCGCGTGGGCGGGAGCGGAGGTGCCGAGCACGAGGGCGGCGGCGACGGCGAGGGCGGTCAGGATCCTCATGGGCGGATGGTCCGGCGAGGACCGTTCCCGGTCAACGAAACGGCACGTCACCGCAGCTCAGCGCGATGAATCTTTCACGTGCCAGGGCCGGTCGGGCTGGGTCGGCGTGGTCGCCCCGGAGACCCGCACGCCGTAGACGTGGTCGCCGACCACGCCGAGGTAGTCGTGGCCGGTCAGGTGGCACCACGCCGGGAGGTCGAGGGGCGCGGCCGGGTCGGTGGCGCGGAGGTGGACGACCGTCCCGGGGTCGAGCGAGTCGACGAGCCCGCGCAGCTCGATCAGGAGCAGCACGCAGCGCCGATCGCCGCCGTCGAGCACCACCGGTTCGTTGGCCATGGGACAAGTCTCCCCCAACCAGGTCAAGCGAGTGGGCGCCGGGATCATGCCTTAGGGCGTACATGAACGGGATTTTCAGCGGCAAAACGTAACAAATGCCGTATTGCTAGCGTGGCCCGGGTCCAGTCGATGTCAGGGGGAACGATATGGGCAAGGTCACCGTCGGCCGGGAGAACAGCGACACGATCGACATCCACTTCGAAGACCACGGCTCCGGGCGGCCCGTCGTGCTGATCCACGGCTATCCGCTCAACGGCGCGTCCTGGGAGAAGCAGCAGCGGGTGCTGCTCGACGCGGGCTTCCGCGTGATCACCTACGACCGGCGCGGCTGGGGCAAGTCGAGCCAGCCCACCCAGGGCCACGACTACGACACCTTCGCCCACGACCTCAAGATCCTCCTCGACCACCTCGACCTGCCCGAAGTCGACCTGGTCGGCTTCTCGATGGGCACCGGCGAGGTCACCCGCTACCTGGCCAAGTACGGCAACGACCGGATCCGCCGCGCGGTACTGCTGGGCGCCATCCCGCCGTTCCTGCTCAAGACCGCCGACAACCCCGAGGGCGTCGACAAGTCGGTCTTCGACGGCATCAAGGAAGCCGTCGTGCACGACCGCCCCGCCTACTTCCGCAAGTTCCTGGACGACTTCTTCAACGTCGACATGTACGAGGGCACCCGCATCAGCAGGGAGGCCTACCAGAACTGCTTCATCGCGGCCTGCCTGGGGAGTTCGTACTCGGCGTACAAGTGCGTCGACGCCTGGCTGGAGGACTTCCGCGACGACCTGCCGAAGATCGACGTGCCGGTCCTGCTGGTCCACGGCGACCAGGACCGCATCCTGCCCTACGCCAGCACCGCCGCCCGCCTGCCCGGCCTGATCAAGGACCTGACCTTCGTCACCATCGAGGGCGGCCCGCACAACATCGGCTGGACCCACCCCGAAGAGGTCAACAAGGAACTCCTCGACTTCCTGGAGCGCTAGCCCGCGGCCTTTCGCCGAAGGACCTGGAGATTTCGTTCTCCGGGAGGTTGGAACGCCTCGGGACGGCTCCGGCGCCGCCCCGAGGCGGGTCTTGGGGTTCACGCGGCGGCGTGGGGGGCCGGTTGGCTGGAGGCCGCCTGGGGGTCGATGACGATTCCCGGCACGCCGATGTCCCTGAGGAGGGCGCGCAGGGCCGGTTCGCAGAGCCGGATCCAGGGCTGGTCGGCGCCGAGCACGAGGGCGAGCCGGACCGGAGAGGTGAAGGCCACCGCCGTGCGGGCTCCGTCGGGGGTGCGGAACACCCGGAGGGCGTCGGCGCAGCCGGTCTTCCGGACCGGCACGAATAGCGGCACGTCCATCGTCGTTTTCCCTTCCACGTTCACGGCATCGACGTTAGGGGCCGGAGAAAGGCCGTGGGGCTTTCTCTACGGCGATCCGACGGGTGCGCCGCCGATGCTGACGCCTTTTTGACGCGTAGTCATCGCGTCAAGGCGGCGTAGGAATGGCATCAATACGGCCCGCCGGGCTCCCTCTCGCTTGTTGGATATGAGCGAAAGGGGGCCTGGAAATGGTTTCTCGGCACGCCGCCTCATTGGAGTTGCTGATTCCGGCCTCGGCCGCGATGGCGGTCGGGGCGGTGGTCGTGGTGGCCGCGTTCGTGCCGGCCGTGCCGGACGTGTCGGAGCGGGTCGCGGCGATGGCCGGGCTGACGGCGGCGATCGGGCTGGTCGTGCGGCGTCCGGTGGCGGCGGGCGTGGCCGGGGTGATCGGCTGGTTCCTGACGACGGGATTCCTGGTGAACGGGCTCGGCGAGCTGACGTTCACGACGGCCGACTGGCTGCGGCTGGCGCTGCTGACCGGGGCCGGGATGGTGGGCGCGGCGATGCGGCTGCCGATGTCGCTGCGTGCGGCCGGGCGGGTTCCGGCGCCGGTGCCGGTGCGGGTGCCGGTCGTCACTTCATATCAGCGTATAGACCGATTTGCGCATCATAAGACTTTGTCCTGAATTAGCGTTGGCCAGGGCTGCCGTCAGAATCCATGCGGGTATTTCCCGGGCCGGACACCTCAATGGTGTCCGGTCGTTTTGGAATGACAACTCGCATGGAAGTGCATATGCATACGCGTGCCAACAAATGGAGCCTGGGGCTGACGGGCGTCCTCGCCGCCGCCCTGGTCACCCTCTCCGGGGCGGCCGCCTCGGCGCAGGTCAACCCCATCGACCCACCCATCCAGCCGGCCCCGGCCGCCAAGGACATCCCTGGCACTGCGGGCGCCGAGAAGTCGGCCAAGAAGGCCGCCGCGGACGCCGCCAAGAAGGCCGCCGCCCTCCTCGCCACGCCTTCGGCGGCCCCAGCCGCGAAGAGCGCCCCCACCCCGGCCCCGGTCGCCCCGGCCAAGCCTGCCGCTCCGGCCCCGGCCAAACCGGCCGCCCCGGCCGCAGCTCCGGCTCCGGCTCC
>NZ_SZQA01000031.1 GCF_005233835.1 Herbidospora galbida
TTACATTCCGAACCCGGAAGTTAAGCCCTCCAGCGCCGATGGTACTGCACCGGGGACGGTGTGGGAGAGTAGGACACCGCCGGACAATCTTTATATCGAAGGCCCCGATCGTTGATCGGGGCCTTCGGCGTTTCGTGGGGGTATTGCCCGGCCTTGTGGCCGGGCTTTCTGCGTTTCTGAGGCGAACTCCGACCCGAAACGGCCACGTTTGTGGTCTGGCCGCGCAGTCGGGCCTCCGTCGTTTCCGGTGGAGAAGCCGACCCCTGGAAGGCCGGCGATGACAGCTGCCGGTCGAGCGTTCACGGGAGTGCGCGAGGCATGCGGCCTCAGGTTTGCGGAGCCGAGGTTGGCCTGCTGAACCATGCCGAGTCGAGGAGACAGGTCACACCCGTCCCAGCCCGGCACCGCCCCCGCACCCGGTCCCAGCCCATCACCCCCACGGACAGCCCCGCCAAACCCGACCCCCCGTACACCCCGCAAACTGTCCACTCGCCACCCCGCCCAGCCGAGCAAATTGACCACATTGTCTAGGTTGAGCTGCGGATACTTGCTCTTCTGCCTCCCCTCTTGTTGTCATTTGTAGATGTTCGAGGAAGCGCAGTACTTCGCTCCTGTCGCCGCCAACGAGGACGGGTCCGTCACCGTTGAGCTGGCCAAGAGCCATCCGGGGTTCGCCGACCCCGTATATCGGGCGCGTCGCAACGCCATCGCCGGGCTCGCCGTGGGTTACACGCGGGGGGAGCCCATCCCGCACGCCGAGTACTCCGACGAGGAGCACGAGGTCTGGACCCTGGTCACCCGGGAGCTGGCCGTCAAGCATCAGAAGTACGCCATCGCCGAGTTCCTCGACGCCGCCGAGGCGCTCGGGCTGCCGAAGGATCGGATCCCGCAGCTCGAAGAGGTCAGTGAGCTGCTGAAGCCGCTGACCGGGTTCCGCTACCTGCCGGCCGCGGGGCTGGTGCCGCTGCGGGAGTTCTACGGGGTGCTGGCGGACTCGTACTTCCACTCGACGCAGTACATCCGGCACCACTCGGTGCCCTTCTACACCCCGGAGCCTGACGTCATCCACGAGGTCATCGGGCACGGCAACACGCTGGCGTCCCCGCGGTTCGCGGCGCTCTACCGGCTCGCGGGGCAGGCGGCGCGGCGGGTCGAGACGGCCGAGGCGCTGGAGTTCGTCTCGAAGGTCTTCTGGTTCACCCTCGAGTTCGGGGTCATGCGGGAGGGGCGCGATCTGAAGGCCTATGGGGCCGGGATCCTCAGCTCGTACGGCGAGATCGAGGAGTTCCGGGGGATGGACATCCGGCCCCTGGACGTCACCGTCATGGGCACGACGGCCTATGACATCACGAAGTACCAGGACGTGCTCTTCGAGGCGGCCTCGTTCGACCACCTCGAAGACGTCGTCGGTCAGTTCTGGGCGTCGTGCGATGACGAGATGATCGCCAAGTTGCGCACTACGGCTTGATCAGGAGGGCGTCGCCGACCGCGCGCTCCGCGCCGTCGGAGGGCTTGTTGACGACCTTGCCCTTGACGACCATGGCGCTGGAGCCGCCGCCGTCGAGGTTGATGGCGTCGCGGGCGCCCAGCCACTGCATGACGCGGGCGGCCTCGTGGAAGGAGGCGCCGACGGTCTGGCCCGGTGCGCGGCCGTCGACGACGGCCAGGATCAGTTTGCCGTTCCTCGTCACGCCCGCGAGGGTGCGGGGGTGGCGGCGGACGATCATGTTGATGTTGGCCATGCCGTCGGTGGAGGCGGTGATCCAGGTCTTGCCGTTCTTCACCAGGCCCACGCCGCCGCCGACGATGTGGGTGTCGGGGGTGAGCGGAACGGTCCGCTTCTTGCGCAGGTCGGTGACCGTCGTCTTGAGCTGGACCTTGCCGCCCTCCGGGGCGTAGGCGGCGAGCCAGTCGGCTCCGGCGCCGACGCCCTGTAGCACCCGCATGCCCTTCATGATCTTGGCGCCGGGCGAGCGGACGGCCGTGACGACGCCGTCGGGGTCGATCACGACCTCGGTCGCGCCGACCTTCGGGGTGCTGGCGCCGAACTCCTCGGTGTAGAGGACGAGTTCGCCGTCCTTGCCGACGCGGTTCACGCCCGCGACGGGGGCCAGCGCGCCGCCGGCCGCGACGTTCACGGCCGACTTGAGTTCGGTGATGCGGGCGGTGCGGCCCTTCAGGACCACCGCCGTACGGCCCTCGACGGCCTCGCTGAGCAGTTTGCCGCCGACGACCGAGATGCCGGTCGGGTCGCCCCGGTAGGCGGCGCCCGTGTGGATGTCGAAGAAGCCGCCGTTGACGCCGGCGATGGCGCCGGAGCCCTTGGCCATGTCGGTGACGCGTTCCCGGACGGCCGTCT
Source organism: Herbidospora galbida (assembly GCF_005233835.1). Classification (GTDB taxonomy): domain Bacteria; phylum Actinomycetota; class Actinomycetes; order Streptosporangiales; family Streptosporangiaceae; genus Herbidospora; species Herbidospora galbida. The sequence goes on from NZ_SZQA01000031.1 coordinate 2,360, forward strand.
TCTTGCCGAGGCTGGCGGCGAAGCTGCCGCGGAAGGACCTCGGGTCGACCATGAGGATCTTCATCGACCAGGGGCCCGCGGTGACGAAGCCGTCGTCGCCCGTGTAGTCGGCCTTGGCGCTGACGCCGGCCTTCTTGAGCTCCTTGACGACCTTGTCGGCCTCCTTCTTCTCACTGAGGGGCCACTGGCCGACGCGGACCATCCAGTAGTCCTGCGCGGGGTAGTCGGCGATCGCCGGCCGGGTGAACTTCACCACCACCGGTTCGAACCCCGCCATCTGCACGGCGAGCGCCTGCTTCTCCGCCGTGCGCTGGGTGAACGCGTCGTTCGCGCCGGCCAGCACGCTGACGGTGTAGCCGTCCTTGTTCGTGCCGTGGCGCAAGGTGATGTATTCGATGCCCGGTATGACCATCTTCGAGGTCGTCTTCGCCAAACCGGGAACACCCAGCGGAAAGCTCGACGACGGCAGTCCCGTGGTCTTCTGGCTGTCGGCAAAAACCGGCATAACCGGCAAAAGGGATGCCAGTGCGGTAATTGCGACGGTCAGACGGCCTCTCATATGGTCTCTCCCCAATAGTGGACGTGAGTGACCATCGTGGCGAGATTGCCGCTTATAAGTGGGCGAAACACGCCAATCGGTATGAGAAATCTCGACTGAATTGAGTATTTCGCCTGGTCAATACCCGGTCGTCGCCTGACGGACGAACTCCTGCGGGGAAAGCGCCTCGATGAAGCCGATCCGCCCGTCGTCGAACCGGCGCAGGCCCCAGTAGTGGCCGGTGGCGGAGCCGTACCAGATGCTCCAGTGGGGGAAGCGCGCCGACAGGGCGCGTACGATCGCGCGGTGGTCGGGGGCCGGGAAGGCGCGGGGCGGGGTCTCGGATTCGGTTATCGTCACGTTCCGAGACAATCACGTCCCGGAGGGTGAACCCGGAATGCCCGAATCGTGGGGTGGGGCAGGTTTTACACCTGGTGGAAACGAATCCTTATCTCACCTTGTCGCGGGTAGGAGAGACGCCAGCCGGGCGCCGTCGAGGCCCTCGACGGTCAGGCCGCCGAAACCGGTCATCGTCTCCCCTGCCACGAGCGCGTTGACGATCGCCTCCTCGGTGGCCTCGATGACGGCGTGGTAGAGCGGGTCGAGGTGGTCGTCGGCCATGACGGTCACCCGGTAGGTCGGCGGCACCTCCGCGTCGAGCACGTTCACCGGCAGGTTCCGGTTGCCCACGCTGAAGCACAGGAAGCCGTCGCCGCTCGAGTTCTCGCCCGCGCCGCCCGTGCGGCCGACGCCGAGCCCGGCGCGCTGGGCCAGGCGGGCGCACTGGTGCGGGAGCAGCGGTGCGTCGGTGGCCACGATCCCGATGATCGACCCGGCGCCCTCGTGGGGGACCTCCGAGGCGCCCAGACGGCGGCCGACGTCGACGCCGTTCACGGTGAGCCGCTCGCGGCGCCCGTGGTTGGCCTGCACGTAGACGCCGACCGTGTACCCGCCGGCGACCCGCGAGGCGGTGCCCGCGCCGCCCTTGAAGCCGTGGCAGATCATCCCGGTGCCGCCGCCGACCGCGCCCTCCGCGACGGGGCCCCCGGCCGCGCCTGAGAACGCCGCGACGACGTGCTCGGCGGTCACGTGGCGGCCGGTGATGTCGTTCAGGGAGCCGTCCCAGGTCTCGCCGACCACGGGCAGCGACCAGCCCTGGCCGCCGGGGTCGAGGGCCGACAGGGCGTCGCGGACCACGCCGACCGATCCGGTGCTGGTCAGGCCGATGGGGGAGGCGAGCATGCCGAGTTCCCGCACGTACGCCAAACCGGTCAGCTCGCCGTTGCCGTTGAGCCAGTGGTAGCCGGCGAACACCGGCTCGGCGAAGGTGTCGCCCTCGTGCGGCAGGATGACCGTCACGCCGGTCCGCACCGACGCCCCCGAGACGAGCGTCGTGTGGCCTACCCGCACTCCCGGCACGTCGGTGATGGCGTTGTGCGCGCCCGGCGCGAAGGTCCCGATCACGATGCCGTGGTCGCGCGCTCTCATCGGGTCTCCCGGAACGACTCCAGCGCCAGCAGCGCGACGTGCAGCGACAGGCAGGAGTCGACGTCGTCGAGGTCGGTCGACAGCACCCGTTCCAGCCGGCGCAGGCGGTCGTAGAAGGCCGGCCGCGACAGGTGGGCGCGCTGGGCGGCGACCGCCTTGTTGCGGCCCGCCTCCAGGTAGATGCGCAGGATGCGGGTCAGGTCGGAGTTGCGCTGGGCGTCGTGGGCCAGCAGCGGGCCGAGTTCCCGTTCGGCGAAGGTCTGCAGCCGGGCGTCGTCGCGCAGCAGGTGCAGCAGCCCCCGCAGGCGCAGGTCGGGCAGCCGGTAGTAGGGGCGGCCGTCGGGCTGGCGGACGGCCACGTCGGCGACCTGTTCGGCTTCGAGGAAGCTGCGGCGTACGTCACGGAGGGAGTCGACCGTCGAACCGGCGGCGAGGACCGCCCCGGCGGCGCGGAGCCGCTCGGCCAGGGTGTTGAGCGCGGCCTCCGCGCCCACGCGGGGCGGCAGCGGCAGCAGCACGCCGACGTGGGCCTGGTCGAGCGCGCCCACCAGGGCGGGCAGCCGGGCGTCGCGGCAGGCGGCGGCGGTGAGGTCGGCCAGGTCGGCGAGCCGGGCCTGGTCGTCGAAGGCGCCCTCGCCGAGCGTGGTCGGCCTGATCACGACGCTGACCAGCTTGCGGCCGGTCAGCGGCACGCCCACCGCGCGGGCGCGGGCGGCGGCCTCGTCGGGGTCGGCGTAGGCGTGGCTGAGGATGCCGGTGAGGATCGTGCCGTGGGCCTGGCGCTCAAGGGAGAGCTGGTGGCGTTCGAGGAGACGTCCGAGAGCGAGGGTGGTCGCGGCCCGTTCGGCCAGCACGATGTCGCGCGGCCCCGGCGGGCGGTCGGCGAGCAGGATCAGCCGGCCCCAGTCCTGGCCGCGGGCGCCGACCACGGTGACCAGCCAGCCGGCGGCCTCGTCGTAGGCGGTGCGGCCCTCGGGGGAGACCGCCCGCGAGCGGGTCTCCCAGCTGGCCAGCAGGGCGCCGACGTCCTGCCCGGCCGAGTCGCAGGCGAGCACCTGGTGGGCCAGGTTCTCCAGCATGACCGGGCGGCCGGAGAAGCGGGCCACCTGGGCGAGCACCTCGGCCGGCGACGCGCCCTCGACCGAGAGCTCGGTGAAGATCTCGTGGAGCTGCTCGGAGGCCCGCAGCTCCTGGATCTGCGAGTCGATGATCATGTTGTGAACCGACTCGGTGATCTGCACGAACGGCGTCTCGCGGGCCAGCGTGATCAGCGGCAGCCCGTGGTCTTCGGCCGACCTGACCACCGCGGCGGGCAGTTCGCGGACGAACCGGCGGCCCAGTTCGACGACCAGGCCGGAGGCGCCGACCTGGGCCAGGTCGGCCACGTAGTCGGCCAGCTTGTCGGGCTCGGGCGGCAGCGCGACGCCGGTGGTGAGCACCAGCTCGCCGCCGCGCAGAAGGGGGGCGATGTCGGTGATCTCGCCCACGTGGACCCAGCGGACCCGGCCGCTCAGCCGGTCGGCGCCCGCCACCACGGTGGGGTCGCCGCGCCGGACCGTGTCGAGAGAGAGCACGTCCGCGACGGTGGGGAGCATGTCAGCGACATTAGCCGCTCAACGTCTCATTTTGTCAGGTGGTTTTCCGACATATCCGCACTTCGGGGGAGCCGCATGGCCAGCCCGTCGAGCATCGAGATCAGCCCGAAGTCGAACGAGAGCTGCCGATGGGCGATCGGGTCGATCGTGCTCTCGACGGCTTCCTGGAAGCGCGCGTGGATTTCGGGGTGGGTGCGGGCGGCCTCTTCGACCAGCGGGGCGAGATCCTCCTGGGCCTGCGCCATGGTGATGCCCCGGCTCTTGAGCGCCGAGGTGTAGGCCGCTTCGGGCGCGGTGGCGCCGATCGTGTACGACAGCACCGCCGCCCCCGCGTAGTCGATGTCGGTCCCCCGGAAGCCCGCGCGTTCCAGGGCCGTGCAGAGCGTGGCCGAGCAGTTCATGGCGTTGGGGCCGAGCGCGGGGAGCGAGCCGAGCACGAAGGTGAACCAGGGGTGGGCCATGATCGCGGCGCGCAGCCCCCAGGCCACGTTGCTCGTCACCTCCCGCCAGCTGTCGGACGTCGGGATGCGGACCTCGCCGAAGACCTCGTCCATGGCCAGTTCGAGCAGTTCGTTCTTGTTGGCGACGTGCCAGTAGAGGCTGGTCGCCCCGGCGTCGAGCTTGGCGCCGAGTTTGCGCATGCTGAGCGCCTCCATGCCCTCGGCGTCGAGCAGCTCGACCGTCGCCTGCACGATCTGCTCACGGCTGAGGCCCTGCTGCGCGCGGCGGGGCTTGGATGCCCGCGTCCACACGCTGGTGAAGCGCTGTTCCGGCATCTGTCCACAGTAAATCGCTCGCACACTGTTCGAGAATCGTCGTACAGTGTGCGAGTGACCTCGAACACTGTACGAGACCCCCGGCGATGGTGGATTCTCGTCGCCCTCTGTCTCGCTCTGCTGACCATCGTGGTGGACAACACGGTCCTGAACCTGGCCATCCCGGCGCTCATGCGCGACCTCGGCGCCACGCCCGCCGACGTCCAGTGGATCATCGACGGCTACATCCTGGTCTTCGCCGGGCTGCTGCTCACCGCCGGATCCCTCTCGGACCGCTACGGCCGCCGCAAGGCCCTCGTCTTCGGCCTGGTGATCTTCGGGGCGTCGTCCGTCCTGGCCATGCTGGCCGCGGAGCCCTGGCACCTCATCGCGGCGCGGGTGCTGATGGGCGTGGGCGGCTCGTTCATGATGCCGTCGACCCTGTCGATCCTCATCACGGTCTTCGACGAGGACGAACGCCGCACGGCCATCGCCGCCTGGAGCGCGGTCGCCGGTGTCGGCGTGATCGCCGGGCCCACCCTCGGCGGATTCCTGCTCCACAACTACTACTGGGGATCGGTCTTCCTCCTCAACGTCCCCATCGCGATCGTCGCGATCATCGCCGCGCTGGTGCTGATGCCCGAGTCGAAGGGCGAGCCCCGGGGCTTCGACCCGATCGGCGTGGTGCTCTCGATCGTCGGCCTGAGCTCCGCCGTCTGGGTGGTGATCATGCTGCCCCAGGACGGCTTCAGCCCCCTCATGACGGCGGTCGCGGTGGCGGCGATCGGCGGGTTCGTCCTGTGGGAGCGCCGGGCCCCGCATCCGCTGCTGCCGCTGGAGCTGTTCCGGAACCGCTCGTTCTCCGGGGCGTCGTTCTCGATCGTGCTGCTCTCGTTCGGCGCGGGCGCGCTCATGCTGGCGCTCACCCAGTACCTGCAGTTCGTCCTCGGGTACGCGGCCCTCCAGGCCGGCCTCGCCCTGGTGCCGTACGTGCTGGCGTCCTTCGTCTTCAGCGGCGTCGGGGCGGCGCTGGGCAAGAAGGTGTCCAACAAGACCCTGATCGTGTCGGGCCTGACCGTGCTGGCCGCCGCCTTCGGCCTGCTCTCCACGCTCGACGTCGCCGACGGCTACGGCTTCCTGATCACCTGCCTCATCGTCATGGGGGTGGGCGGCGGCCTGGCCGGTCCGGCGGCCTACGCGACCCTGATGGGCGCGGTGCCGCCCAAGCACGCCGGGGTCGGCTCGGCGCTCAACGACACCGTGCAGCAGGTCGGGGCCGCCCTGTCGATCGCCGTGCTGGGGAGCGTGCTGGCGGCGGCGTACACGGCGGCGATGCCGGAGGGCGCGCCGGCCGCGGCGCGGGAGTCGGTCAACGCGGCCCTGGACAGCGGGGTCGCCGAACTGGTGCGGGCGGGCAAGGAGTCGTTCCTGTCGGCGATGTCGATCGGGTCGTGGGTGGGAGCCGGGTTCACGCTGCTCGCGGCCCTGGTCGCGCTGCTCGTGCTGCCCCGGAAGACGCCCGTCGCCGAGCCGGTCGCCGAGCCCGTCAAGATGTAAGGGAAAGCCGGGATGGTCCGACATGATGTGGGTATGGCCCGAACCCATGAGCCGGGATACTCAAGGCATGTCGGACCTTCTTGCCCGCCACCGCGCGGTGATGCCCAACTGGCTGGCCCTCTACTACAACGAGCCCATCGAGATCGTCAGCGGTAAGGGCAACCGCGTCGTCGACGCGGACGGCAAGTCCTACCTCGACTTCTTCGCCGGGATCCTGACCAACATGATCGGGTACGACGTCGCCGAGGTCCGCGACGCCGTGGAGCGCCAGATCGCCACCGGGGTCGTGCACACCTCGACCGTCTATCTGCTGCGCGGTCAGGTCGAGCTGGCCGAGAAGATCGCCCGCCTGTCGGGCATCCCGGACGCCAAGGTCTTCTTCACCAACTCCGGCACCGAGGCCAACGAGACCGCCCTGCTGCTGGCCACCTACGCCCGCAAGACCGACCAGGTCCTGGCGATGCGGCAGAGCTACCACGGCCGGTCGTTCGGCACCGTCGCGGTCACCTCGAACCGGTCGTGGAAGAACAACTCCCTGTCGCCGCTGAACGTGCACTTCCTGCACGGCGCCGACCGGCACCTGACCCAGTTCCGGGGCATGTCCGACGAGCAGTACATCGCGGCCTGCGTCGACGACCTGCGGCACGTGCTGGCCACCGCCGTCGGCGGCGACGTCGCCGCGCTCATCGCCGAGCCGATCCAGGGCGTGGGCGGGTTCACCATGGCCCCCGACGGGCTGTTCCGGGCCTACCGCGAGGTGCTCGACGAGCAGGGGATCCTGTTCATCTCCGACGAGGTGCAGACGGGCTGGGGCCGGACCGGATCGGCGTTCTTCGGCATCCAGAACCACGGCGTGACGCCCGACATGATGACCTTCGCCAAGGGCCTGGGCAACGGCTTCGCCGTCGGCGGCGTCGTCGCGCGCGGCGACCTGATGGACAACCTGCACGCCGTCGGCCTGGCCACCTTCGGCGGCAACCCGGTCGCCATGGCCGCCGCCAACGCCACCCTCGACTACGTGCTCGACCACGACCTGCAGGCCAACGCGGCGAAGACCGGCGCCGTCATCATCGACGGCCTGCGCGAGGCCGCCCCCCGCCTGCCGGTGGTCGGCGACGTGCGCGGCAAGGGCCTCATGTTCGCCGTCGAACTGGTCGGCCCCGACGGTTCCCCGTCGCCCGAGCTGGCCGCCAAGTTCATGGAAGAGACGAAGAAGCTCGGCCTGCTCGCGGGCAAGGGCGGTCTCTACGGCCACACCATCCGCATGGCCCCGCCCCTCACCCTGACCGAGGAGGAGGCCCGCGAAGGCCTGGGCATCATCGTGACCGCACTGGAGAACCTGTGAACTGGGCCCTGTCACGAACACTTGGGGGGAAGCCGTGACCGAGAAGCGCATCACCCACTGGATCGGCGGAGCCGCCCGGGACTCCGAGCGGTCCGGCGACGTCTACAACCCGGCGACCGGCGCGGTGAGCGCCCACGTGGCGCTGGCCTCCGTCGACGACGTCGACGCCGCCGTCGCCGCCGCGAAGGCCGCGTTCCCCGCCTGGCGGGACGCGTCGCTGGTCAAGCGCGCCCACGTGCTCTTCAGGTTCCGTGAGCTCCTGTACGCCAACCGCGACGCCCTCGCCGCCCTCATCTCGGCCGAACACGGCAAGGTCCAGTCCGACGCCCTCGGCGAGGTGGCGCGCGGCCTGGAGGTCGTCGAGTTCGCCTGCGGCATCCCGCACCTGCTGAAGGGCGGCTTCTCGGAGAACGTCTCGACCAACGTCGACTCCTTCTCCATCCGCCAGCCGCTCGGCGTCGTCGCCGGGATCACCCCGTTCAACTTCCCGGCCATGGTGCCGATGTGGATGTTCCCGGTGGCCATCGCCTGCGGCAACGCGTTCATCCTGAAGCCGTCGGAACGCGACCCGTCGGCCTCGCTGCTGATCGCCGACCTGTGGCAGCAGGCGGGCCTGCCCGACGGCGTCTTCAACGTCGTCCAGGGCGACAAGGTCGCCGTCGACCGGCTGCTCGCGCACCCCGACGTGAAGGCCGTCAGCTTCGTCGGCTCGACCCCGATCGCCCGCTACGTCTACGAGACCGGCACCGCCAACGGCAAGCGCGTGCAGGCGCTGGGCGGCGCGAAGAACCACATGCTGGTGCTTCCGGACGCCGATCTCGACCTGGTGGCCGACTCGGCCGTCTCGGCCGGCTTCGGCTCGGCGGGCGAGCGCTGCATGGCCATCTCGGTCGTCCTGGCCGTCGACCCGATCGGCGACGAACTGGTCGAGAAGATCGCGGAGCGGGCCCGCAAGATCAAGGTCGGCCCCGGCGACGACCCCGCCTCGGAGATGGGCGCCCTGGTCACCAGGGTCCACCGCGACAAGGTCGCCTCCTACCTCGACCTCGGCGAAGGCAAGATCGTCGTGGACGGCCGGGAGAACCTCCCCGACGGCGACGGCTTCTGGCTCGGCCCGACGGTCGTCGACCACGTGCCGCCGGGCTCCCGCACCCACCGCGAGGAGATCTTCGGGCCGGTCCTCTCGGTGGTCAGGGTGGCCTCCTACGAGGAGGGCCTGACCCTGATCAACGAGGGAGAGTACGGCAACGGCACCGCCATCTTCACCAACGACGGCGGCGCCGCCCGCAGGTTCCAGAACGAGGTCGAGGTCGGCATGGTCGGCGTGAACGTGCCGATCCCGGTCCCGATGGCCTTCTACAGCTTCGGCGGCTGGAAGGCCAGCCTCTTCGGCGACACCCACGTCCACGGGGTGGAGGGCGTGCACTTCTACACCCGTGGGAAGGTCGTCACCTCACGGTGGCTCGACCCCTCCCACGGGGGTGTGAACCTGGGCTTCCCGACGAACGGTTAGCGGGACTTGCGGGCCAGGAACACCAGCGCCACGACGATCGAGACGGCCATCAGCCCGGCTCCCACCAGGAAGACCGCGCTGTAGCCGGCCGTCGGAGTGTCGAAAGTGGCGGCGACGGTGGCCAGCCCGGCCAGCCCGAGCGAGCCGCCCACCTGCCGGGAGGCCCCGAGCACGCCGGAGACCAGCCCCGACTCCTCACGTCGCACCCCGTTGGTCGCGAGCACGACCAGCGGGGTGAACGCCAGCCCGGCGCCCGCGCACATCAGGATGCCCGGGATCATCACGCCCAGGACGTAGCCGTCGAGCATGGCGGCCTGGAGCAGCATGCCGGCGATGGCCACCACGCTCGCGCCGAGCAGGAGCGTGCGCGGCGTCATCCGGCGCAGCAGGTAGGGCGCGCCGCGCCCGGTGGCGATCAGGGTCACCGCGTGGGGGAGGAACCCGAGGCCCGCCTCCAGCGGCGAGTAGCCGAGGTCGGTCTGCAGGTAGAGCGACAGGAAGTACCACATCGCGAAGAAGATCGCGCCCGACAGGACCTGGATGATCGTGGTCCCGGCGACCGTCCGCCGGGTCAGCAGCGCGAGCGGCACCAGCGGGCGGGCCGTCTTCGACTCGACCAGCACGAAGACCCCGAGGCCCAGCACGCCCAGGGCCAGCGGCACCAGCGAGACCGGCGACGCCCAGCCGTGTTCGTGGGTCTCGACCGTGCCGTAGGCGATGGCCGTCAGCGCGCCCGTGACCAGGGCCGCGCCGGGCAGGTCGAGCCGGGCCGAGCCCTCGGGCCGGTCGCGGGCGATCACCCGCAGGCCGGTGACCACGATGGCCAGGCCGATCGGCACGTTGATCAGCAGCGTCCAGCGCCAGGACAGCAGTTCGGTGAGGGTGCCGCCGAGGATGCCGCCCGCCGCGCCCCCGGCGGCGCCGACGGCGTTCCAGGCCGAGATGGCGGCGGTGCGGCGCGGCCCTTCGGCGAAGGTCGTGGTCAGGATCGTGAGGGTGGTCGGGGCCAGCACGGCCGCGCCGACGCCCTGCAGGACCCGCGCCGCGATCAGCAGCCCCGGGTCGGCGGCCATGCCGCCCAGCAGGCTGGCCAGCGCGAACACGGTCACGCCGGTGAGGAAGACGCGCTTGCGGCCGAACAGGTCGGCGGCCCTGCCGCCGAGCAACATGAGCCCGGCGAAGGTGAGCGCGTAGGCGTTGACGACCCACTGGAGGCCCGTCTCGGTGAAGCCGAGCTCGGCGCGCATCGCGGGCAGCGCCACGTTCACGATCGACACGTCGAGCACGACCATGAACTGGCCGAGACAGGCCAGCACGATGACGGCGACGGCGGCGCGGCCGAGCGGCGCGTCCTCGTCGGTGCCGGAGGGGGCGGCGACGGGCGCGGTCACGAGGCCCACCCCGCGGCGACCCACTGGTCGCGGTCGCCGGACCAGGACGCGGCCGCGCCCACGATGCCGGCCTTGCGGGCGGCGCCCGGCGCCGGGGAGACGGTCACGGTGGGAGAACCCCTGCGGATCGTCGGCGTAGCAAAGGCCGGAGACCTCCGGCCGAGCGTGTTGGGGGTTCGAGCGGGGGAAACGGTCGTGGTCATGCGCCGGACCGCTTGGCGATCATCGCCGTGGTGGGGCAGGGTGACGGGAACTGGGTGGAGCTCATGGGCTCGACTCTACGGAGGCTCACTGACAGAACTCACTCGGATATTGGTCCTAGGACCTGCGAGTAGGCTTCCGGGGAGTCCGGTTCCAGGCCGTGGAGGATCGTTGGCGTCGCGTCGTCTCACCGCCCTCGCCGGGGCCGCCGTTCTGCTGCTGGCCGCCTGTGGTCAGCAGGTCGCCTCCGCGCCCGCCCCCTCGTCCTCCGCGTCGAAGCCGGCGCCGTCCGCCACCCCGTCGCCGTCGCGCACCCCCTCGCCGTCGCCGACCGCCTCCGGCACGGGTGAGGGCGCGCTCACCGTCCTGGCGCCCCGTGGCTTCGTCGAGTGGGGCGGCAACGACCGCAAGGTGAACTGGGTCGCGCCGTTCGAGCGCGAGACCGGCTGCCGGGTGACCTACCGGCCGTGGGAGTACGTCGCCGGCAACCCCGTCAACGTCGACACCTTCGACGTGGTCGCGGCCGGGCCCGACCTGGCCGGGAAGCTGGTCGCCGACGGCGGCGCGGCCCGGATCGACACCGGGAAGGTGGCCGGATACTCCGGGCTGCCGAAGTGGGTCCGTGAGCTGGTCGGCGACCACGGCGTGCCCTACGTGTGGGACACCACCGTCGTGGCCGTGAAAGACGGCGCGAAGGGATCGATCTTCGACGCCGACGGGCCGGTGCTGCTCCGCGACACCCCGCTGACCATCGCCGACGCCGCCCTGTCGCTCGGGTTCGACAACCCCTACCAGCTCAGCCCCGAGCAGCTCGGCGAGGCCGTGACGCTGCTGGAGAAGAAGAAGGACGGCCGGGCCTACTGGCGCGACCCCGTCCAGGTGATCGAGGGGTTCGCGGGCGGGGCGACGATGGCCCAGGCCACGCCCTACGTGCTGGGCGGCATGGCCGGGGCCGGGCTCGGCGTCACCCGCGCCGCGGGGCCGGTCACCGGCTGGGTCATGTCATGGATGGTCTCCGCCCGCGCGGCCCATCCCTCGTGCGCCGAGAGCTGGCTCGAATGGTCGCTGCGGCCCGACGTGCAGCGCGAGGTCGCCTGGTGGACGGGCACCGCGCCGGCCAACCCGAAGGCGTGCACGTACAAGATCACTGACGACGCCCCGCCCGGCGAGGCCGCCAAGCAGAGCCGCGTCGAGACGCTGTGCGACGAGCACTCCGACAAGGGTGTGGTGTTCGCCACCTTCCCGGCCAAGGACTGCGGCGGCGAGGCGGGGTCGTGCACGGCCTACGAAGAGTGGATCAAGGCCTGGACCTCCCTCAAGGAGGAGTAGCCCTCAGGGCGCACGTTCACTGATTGGTGGACCAGTCGAATTTGGCCATCTTATTGAATGGTCAGTCAGTCAGCTGTTAGCCTGCTCCTCATGCGGATCCTCCTTGTCGGCGCTGGTGGCGTAGGTTCGGCCATGGTGGCCATCGCCTCGCGGCGCAGTTTCTACGACCACATCGTTGTTGCCGATTACGACGTGAACCGGGCCGTTTCCGCATGTGCCCGGATCGAAGACCCCCGTTTCTCGGCGATCGGGCTCGACGCCTCGAACGCGGCCGAGGTCGAGGCGGCCCTGCGGGCGCACGAGTGCGACGTGCTGTTCAACGCCGTCGACCCGCGCTTCGACATGCCGCTGTTCACCGCCGCCCTGAACGCCGGAGTGACCTACCTCGACATGGCGATGTCGCTCAGCGCCCGCCACCCCCAGCGCCCCTATGAGATGCCCGGCGTGAAGCTCGGCGACGACCAGTTCGCCCTCGCCGACCAGTGGGAGCAGCGCGACCAGCTGGCCCTCGTGGGCATGGGCGTCGAGCCCGGCCTCGCCGACGTGTTCGCCCGCTACGCCGCCGACCACCTCTTCGAGACCATCGAGGAGATCGGCATCCGCGACGGCTCCAACCTGCGCGTCGACGGCTACGACTTCGCCCCGACCTTCTCCATCTGGACCACCATCGAGGAGTGCCTGAACCCCCCGATCGTGTGGGAGGACGGCCGCTGGCACACCACCGAGCCGTTCAGCGAGCCCGAGGTGTTCGACTTCCCCGAGGGCATCGGCCCGGTCGAGTGCGTGAACGTCGAGCACGAAGAGGTGCTGCTGGTGCCCCGGTGGGTCGACACCCGCCGCGTCACCTTCAAGTACGGCCTCGGCAACGAGTTCATCGAGGTCCTGAAGACCCTGCGCAAGCTCGGCCTCGACTCGCCCGGCACCGTGAAGGTGAAGGGCCTGGACGTGTCGCCGCGCGACGTCGTGGCCGCCTCGCTGCCCGACCCCTCGACCCTCGGCGACCGCATGCGCGGCAAGACCTGCGCCGGCACCTGGGTCAAGGGCGTCGGCAAGGACGGCCGGGCGCGCGAGGTCTACCTCTACCACGTGGTCGACAACGAGTGGTCGATGCGTGAGTACGGCTGTCAGGCCGTCGTGTGGCAGACCGCGGTGCACCCGGTCGTCGCGCTGGAGCTGCTGGCGAACGGGGTCTGGAAGGGCAAGGGCGTGCTCGGCCCGGAGGCCTTCGACGCGGTGCCGTTCCTCGACCTGCTCACCGACTACGGCTCTCCTTGGGCGCTCCGCGAGCAGTGAGCTGCCGGTCGCCGCGTCTGGGCACGACCGGGAGAAGGGCTTCGGCGCAATCGTCACACGCGTGGACGGTGGTGTCGTCGGGCAACCGGCCGACTCGGACGCGGGGGCGAGGCCATTTCTTGTGGCAGACCACACAGGCGTCTCCGTCGCGCTGGAGCGAGGTGAGACCTGCCGGGTCGAACGTCAGCAAACCTGTCCGCCTCCTCGGTCATGTGTCGGAACCGTTATAACGCGACTACCTGGTGTGATCGACTAGCTCGACGCCAAGTCAGGGTTAAATGACTGGCATCCGACAGGGCGTAAGACAACAAAAGGGGCACCCGGCCACAAGCCGGGTGCCCGCTTTGTTATGAATTACACCTCACTGACGGCTTTTTCGAGGATGGTCAAACCCTCGTCGAGCAGGTGGTCCGGAATCACCAAAGGCGGGAGGAACCGGAGCACATTGCCGTACGTGCCGGCAGTCAGCACCACGAGCCCCTCGGCGTGGCACCGCTTGGCGATTTCCGACGCGGCGGCCGGGTTCGGGTCCTTCGTCCCCGGTACGACCAGCTCGATCGCCGTCATGGCACCCCGGCCACGTACGTCACCGATGATCCCGAAGCGCTCCTGGAGGCCGCGCAGGCGCGGCAGCATCACGTCGCCGATCGCGCGGGCCCGCTCGACCAGGCCCTCCTCCTCGATCGTCTCCAGCACGCCCAGGGCCGCCTCGCAGGCCACCGGGTTGCCGCCGTAGGTGCCACCCAGGCCGCCGGCGTGCACGGCGTCCATGAGCTCGGCGCGGCCGGTCACGGCGGCCAGCGGGAGGCCGCCCGCGATGCCCTTGGCCGTGGTGATGATGTCGGGCACGATGCCCTCGTCCTCGCACGCGAACATCTGGCCGGTCCGGGCGAAGCCGGTCTGGATCTCGTCGGCGATGAAGACGATCCCGTTGGCCTTGCAGAACTCCGCGATGCGCGGCAGGAAGCCCTTGGCCGGCACGATGAAGCCGCCCTCGCCGGCGATCGGCTCGATGATCACCGCGGCCACGTTCTCGGCCCCGATCTGCTTGGTGATCTGGTCGATCGCCTGCGCGGCGGCCTCCTCGGCCACGTTCTCGCCCGGCCACCGGTAGGGGTAGGCGAGCGGCATGCGGTAGACCTCGGGGGCGTAGGGCCCGAATCCCTGCTTGTACGGCATGTTCTTGGCCGTCAGGGTCATCGTCAGCAGGGTGCGGCCGTGGTAGCCGTGGTCGAAGGCGACCACCGCCGGGCGGCCGGTCGCCAGGCGGGCCACCTTGACGGCGTTCTCCACCGCCTCGGCGCCGCTGTTGACCAGGAAGGTGCGCTTCTCGTGGTCGCCCGGGGTGATCGCGTTGAGCTTCTCGCAGACGGCGACGTACGACTCGTAGGGCGTGATCATGAAGCAGGTGTGGGTGAAGTCGGCCACCTGGTTCTGGACCCGCTCGACCACCTTCGGGGCGGCGTTGCCGACGTTGGTGACGGCGATGCCCGAACCGAAGTCGATCAGGGAGTTGCCGTCGGCGTCGACCAGCACGCCGCCACCGGCCTTCGTCACGAAGACCGGCAGGGTGGTGCCCACGCCGGCGGGCACCGCCGACTGCTTGCGGGAGAACATCTCCCGCGACTTGGGGCCGGGGATCTCGGTGACGAGGCGGCGCTCCTGGGGAAGCCCCGGGCCGCCGTGGGCTGTAGTGGTCATGTGGTCGACGTTACGTCCCCCGGTGCGAAGTCTCGATGCTCCTACGTGGCAGAATCGGGGTTCGCCACGTGCCGGAATGGACAACAAGGGGGCCGATAGGTGGCGCCGTCCCTGCGCAGGATCACCGCGATGGCCGGGCTGCGGGTGCTGGCCGGGCCGGGCGCGCTCGACCGCCCGGTGCGCTGGGTCGCGGTGAGCGAGCTGGAGGATCCCACGCCGTTCCTGGAGGGCGACGAGCTGGTGCTCACCACCGGGATGCGGACGGCCTCGTGGCGACCGTACATCACCCGGCTCGTCGACCGCGGCGTCGCGGGCCTCGGCTTCGGCATCGGCCTCAGCCACGCGCGGGTGCCCGCCGAGCTGGTCGCGGCGGCGGCCGAGGCCGGGTTGCCGCTGGTCGAGGTGGCCAGGGAGACCCCCTTCATCGCCATCGGGAAGGCCGTCAGCGACCTGCTGGCCGCCGAGCACTACGAGGAGATCACCGGGGCCTTCGAGGCCCAGGGACGCCTGACCAGGGCCGCCCTGCGCGGCGACGGCGCGGCCTCGGTGGCCGACCGGCTGGCCAGGGAGCTCGGCGGCTGGGTGGTGCTGCTCGACGAGACCGGCACGGTCCGGCACGCCACCCCGCCCGAGGCGGAGGAGCGCGCGGCCGGGCTGCGCAGCGAGTTCGCCCGGCTCAGGAGCGGCGCGGCGGCCGTCGCGCTGGCCGGGCCGGAGGAGAACGTCGTGGTCCAGCCGCTCGGCGGGCGCGGCTTCTTCGCCGTCGGCGCGGGCCACCCCTTCACGCCGATCGCCCACACGATCGTCAACGCGGCGGCCTCCCTGCTGACCCTGGCGCTGGAGCAGGGCACGGCGCCCGAGCGGCTGCGTTCGGCGGTCCTCCGGCTGCTGGTCGCGGGGGAGACCGAGACGGCCCGCGCGGTCCTGTCGGACGTCGGCGTGACGCTGCCGGACGACCCGGTGGTGGTCCTGGCCGTGGCCGAGAGCGGCCCGATCAGGGCCTTCCACGCGCCCCACGGCGACGTGACCATCGTGATCTGCGCCGAACCGGAGCTGCCGGGACTGCGCGACGCCTTCGACGAACCGGTGGGGATCAGCCTTCCGGGTCCGCTGAGCGGCGTCGCGACCGCCGTCGACCAGGCGGTGCGGGCCTACCGGGCCGGGCGGGGCAAGCTGAACTTCGCCGACCTGGCGGGCCAGGGACTGCTGGACCTGCTCGACTCGGGTGCGGTGCGGGCCTACGCGGAGGTGCTGCTCGCCCCGCTCGACGAGCAGCGCGGTGACCTGCGGGAATCTCTGCGCGCCTACCTGGCCTGCAACGGCCACTGGGACGCCGCGGCGCAGCGGTTGGGCGTGCACCGGCACACCCTGCGCTATCGCATGAAGAAGGCGGCCGAACTGCTCGGCCGCGACCTCGACGACCCGGCCGCGCGAGCGGAACTCTGGATCGCCCTCAACGCTCCCCGGGCATCGTGAACGACGCGCGGCTCGTCGCTGAGCCGGGCCGCGTGCCTAGTGGTCCCGCGTCACCAGGAACTGGTTGATCGTGGCGTTGGTGACCACGGTGTAGGTCTGGGCGTCGGGCAGATGACCGGCACGTTCCAGGGATATCGCTCCCTGGGCGGCCGCCCACAGCGCGTCGGCGATCTTGCGGGGCTGGGTGGGCGTCAGGTAGCCGGCCGAGATGCAGTCGGCGATCACCCGGTCGAACAGGTTCAGGGCCGCGCGGGCGAGCGTCCGGGCCCGCTCCGACGGGACGAAGCCCGGGATGGCCCGCTCGAACATCAGGCTGTAGTAGCCGGGTTCGGCCAGGGCCGCCTCGCGGTAGGCCGGGCCGAGCGACTGGAGGTATTCGAACGGGTCGGTGCGCGCGGGCAGGGCGGCCAGGCGGCGGCGGAAGCGTTCGAAGCCTTCGAGGTAGAGGGCCTCGGCCAGGCCCTCTTTGCTGCCGAACATCGTGTAGATGACGGTCGTGGCGCACCCGGCCTCGGCGGCGATCCGCCGCACGGTCAGGCTCTCGGGCCCCGCGCTGATCAGCAGTTCGCTCGCGACGTCGAGGAGTTTGGTGCGTAGCTCGTCGTAGGTACTCCGCTGGCCGAGAGCGTATGCGCCCTGCAATCCGAGCGGGACCGGCGTGGCCATGAGCGACGAGCCCTTCTCATCAAGGGGTCCTCGCATCGGACCCGAACCTTGACTTAACCACGCCACTCAGCGTTCAAACCGCACCGCAATGGAAAACATCCCGAAATTGCGGCGCAACCGTGACATGGGGTTGGAGCATGGGGACTTGTCCGCAATGGCCAGAAGATAGCAGCCGATTGTGCGATGCGGAGTAAGGCCCGTTACACGATAGTGGCATAGCGTCAGTTGCATGAGCGTTGCCATGCCTTTCTGGATCGCCGGCCGCCCCGCGACGGGAGAGTCCGAACTGACCGTCACCAACTCCCACGACGGCCGGACCGTCGGGGTGACGTCCGTCCCGACCCCCGATCAGGTCGAGGAGGCGGTGGCCGCCGCGCACGCGGTGGCGCGTCAGGCCGCGGCGCTGCCGATCCACGTCCGGGCCGAGGCCCTGGCCCACGTGTCGCGGCGGATCGCCGAGCGGGCCGACGAACTGGCCCGGCTGATCAGCGGTGAGAACGGCAAGCCGATGTTCTGGGCCAGGGGAGAGGTGAACCGGGCGGTCTCCACCTTCCGCTTCGCCGCCGAGGAGACCCGCCGGTTCAGCGGCGAGGTGGTCCGCCTCGACACCGAGGCCGCCGCGACCGGCCGCATGGCCTATGTCTCCCGGGTGCCGCGCGGCCCGATCCTGGCGATCTCGCCCTTCAACTTCCCGCTCAACCTGGTCGCCCACAAGGTCGCCCCGGCCATCGCGGTCGGCGCCCCGGTGATCGTCAAGCCGGCCCCCAAGACCCCGCTGTCGGCGCTGGTGCTGGGCGAGATCCTGGCCGAGACCGACCTGCCCGAAGGCATGTTCTCGATCCTGCCGGTGCCCAACGACCGGGCCACCGCGCTGGTCGACGACCCGCGCCTGCCGGTGGTGTCCTTCACCGGCTCCAGCCCGGTCGGGTACGCGATCATGGACCAGGTCCCCCGCAAGCACGTCACCCTCGAACTGGGCGGCAACGCGGCGGCCGTGGTGCTGGCCGACGCCGACCTCGACTGGGCCGCCACCCGGATCGCGCTGTTCTCCAACTACCAGGCCGGGCAGAGCTGCATCGCCGTCCAGCGGGTGATCGTCGACGAACTCGTCGCCGACGCCTTCGAGGGCAGGCTCGTCGAGGCCGTGAACGCCCTGGTCACCGGCGACCCCGCCGACGAGAAGACCCAGGTCGGGCCGCTGGTCTCGGTGGAGGCCGCCGAACGCGTCGACTCGTGGGTGACCGAGGCGGTCGCGGCGGGCGCCAAGGTCCTGGCCGGGGGCTCCCGCGAGGGCGCCACCTACGCACCGACCGTGCTGGCCAACGTCCGCAAGGACGCCAAGGTCGTCCGCGAGGAGGTCTTCGGGCCGGTCCTCGTCGTCCAGCGGGTCAACGGCCCCGACGCGGCGTTCGCCGAGGTCAACGACTCGGCGTACGGCCTCCAGGCGGGCGTCTTCACCCGCAGCCTCGACCTGGCCTTCAAGGCCAACCGCGAGCTGGAGGTGGGCGGCGTGATCATCGGCGACGTGCCGTCGTACCGGGCCGACCAGATGCCCTACGGCGGCGTGAAGGACTCGGGCGTGGGCCGCGAGGGCCTGCGTTCGGCCATGGACGACTACACCTACGAAAAAGTAATGGTCCTTACGGGCCTGACACTCTGACGAATTTTGGGTGACAAAAACGGGCATAGGGGATTGGGTCTCCCTGATTAGGTAAAGGCTTCGGCCATGAAGGCGGACGATGTCGTGGACCTCCTGGGCCGCACCCCAGGGCTGTGGGTCAATGACGAAGACGGCGACGACGATCCGGTGCTGCTGCGTTCGGACGGCAGCCCGGTTGACACCTGGCGAGAGCACTACCCCTACGACGAGCGCCTCGAGCGCCCCAGCTACGAGCGCGACAAACGGCTGCTCCAGATCGAGCTGCTGAAGCTGCAGTACTGGCTCAAAGACACCGGGGGCCGTCTGGTCATCCTGTTCGAGGGCCGCGACGCGGCCGGCAAGGGCGGCACGATCAAGCGCTTCATGGAGCACCTGAACCCCCGCGGCGCCACCGTGGTCGCCCTGGAGAAGCCCAGCGAGCGCGAGCGCACCTCGTGGTACTTCCAGCGCTACATCAGCCACATGCCGGCCGCCGGTGAGATCGTCCTGTTCGACCGGTCGTGGTACAACCGCGCCGGCGTCGAGCGCGTCATGGGCTTCTGCACCGACGAGCAGTACGAGGAGTTCATGGTCCAGGCCCCGATGGTCGAGAAACTCCTCGTCCGCGACGGGATCAAGCTGGTGAAGCTCTGGTTCTCGGTGTCCCGCGCCGAGCAGCGCACCCGGTTCGTCATACGGCAGGTCGACCCGGTGCGCCAGTGGAAGCTCTCCCCGATGGACATCGCCTCCCTCGACAAGTGGGACGAGTACACCCAGGCCAAGGAGCGCATGTTCGTCAGCACCGACACCGACGAGGCCCCCTGGACGGTCATCAAGTCGAACGACAAGAAGCGCGGCCGCGTCGAGGCGATGCGCTATGTGCTGAGCCAGTTCGACTACGACGACAAGGACACCACGATCGTCGGCACCCCCGACCCCCTGATCGTCAGGAAGGCCGCCGACATCGTCGACGAGGACCTTTCGGACGACACCGACGAGTTCAGCCTCTAGGCCTTCTCGGCCATGTCGAACACCTGCTTGGCCGCGCTGCCGAAGTAGGGGCCGTACATCATCGAGTTGTCGTCGCTGTACTTGAAGCTGCTGACCGACGTCACCGTGCCGCGCCCCGTGGCCGCGTCGAAGCCGGTCAGCCACGGACCCCCGCTCGCCCCCGCAGTCAGGTCACACCGGAGCCCCTGGTCGTGGGTCTGGCTGTGGGGATCGGGCCGGGCGGTGCCCGCGCAGTACATGAGCCGCTCGCCGTCGTAGGGCGGGTCGGCCGGATAGCCGAAACCGTGGGTCTGCTGGCCGCGCTTCACCCCGAAGCCGATCTCCAGCGCGCCCGCGGCGTCGTTGACGTGCCGGCCCAGCTGCGCGTTCAGGGCGACCATGCCCACGTCGTAGCTGTCGTCGGCGGCCCGCGACCAGGGCCCGGCGACGAACATGCGGCGGGCCGAGAACGTGCCCAGGGGCCGGGCGCCCCCGTCGTAGCCCGGGACGAACACCCAGTTGCGGGCCCACGCGCCGGTGCCGTCCTTGACGCAGTGCCCGGCGGTCACCACCACGTCGCGGTTGGCCGACCGGACCGACCCGGCCGAGCAGACGAAGTCGACGCCGTCCATGGTCAGGAAGACCCGCCCGGTGGCCCGCCCCACCAGGCCACCGGACTGCCATCGCGCCGAGGACACCGGACCCCGCTGCCGCACCCTCGCCGGCGCCGCCTGCCGCCGTCTCTCCGGGCCGAGGCCCGTCGCGAGCTTCTGGACGACTTCCAGCAGCCCGATGGGCAGGGCTTTGGCCATCCGCTCCGGCGTCCAGTAGCCGTCCGGCACGGCCGCCGCCCAGTGGTGGACGACGTCGGGCGGCGGCACGGCGGCCGGGCTCAGGGTGGCGAGGGCAAGCGTCAGCGCGGTCAGGACGGGGGTCATGGCCCCAGATTGTGGACCACTATCCGTGTTCGTACGACTACTTTTGGTAAATCAGGTGAGCGCGGTCCGCTGGGCGGCGTTGTAGAGCGCCTGGGCCTCGCCCCCGAAGTAGGGGCCGAACATCCAGAAGCTGGCGAAGTTGTACTTGAAGCTGTTCACCGAGTTGAGCAGCCCGGCGCCGGTCTTCTCGTTGAAGCTCGAGAACCAGGGGCCGCCGGACGACCCGCCGGTCATGTCGCAGTTCAGGCCGAGGTCGTCGGACAGCAGGAAGTCGTCGAACACCCGCCCGCTGCAATAGGTCAGCTTCGAGCCGTTGTACGGCGCGGCGGCGGGGAAGCCGAAGGCGTACATCTGGCGGCCGCGCGGCTGGTTGAAGGCGATGCCCTGGCCGCCGACCACGTCGGTCAGGTACTCCCCGTCGAGCGGGGCCACCACGGCCGCCGCGACGTCGTGGTTCATGTCCTCGCTGCGGCTCCACTGCGGCGTGGTCAGCAGGTTGGTGGCCACCCAGGTGCCGTAGGGGCGCTGGCCGCTGTCGTACGCGGGCACGAACACCCAGTTCTTGTGGAACGCTCCACCGAGCCGCACGCAGTGTCCGGCGGTGATGACGACGCTCTTGTTGGCGCTGGTCACGGCGTTGCCCGAGCAGGAGGCGTTCTTCCCGGCGCCGGAGCCCGAGGCGACGGTGAAGAAGACCCGGCCCGAGGTCTTCACCACGGCCCCGCCGCCGTTCCAGGGGGCGCCGTCGGAGGTGGCCGAGGCGGCGGCGGGTTCCCCGGCGGCGGCGTCGGCGGTGAGGGTCGGCTTGACCGAGGCGGGCTTGGCGTCCGGCAGGTCGAGGAACGCGGCCGCGCCGCTGGCGAACCGCTGGGCGCTGGCGGCCGGGGCGTCGAGCGGCTTGGCGGCCTCCATCTTGGCCTCGGTCCAGAAGTTCTCCACCGCGCGCTGCTCGCTCTTGCTGTCGGCGGCCGCGACGGCCACCGGCTTGGGCTCCGCGCCCTGGGCGACGGCGGCCGTCGCGGGCAGCAGCGCGGCCACGATCGGGACGGTGACCAAGGGGGCCAATCGGGTCAGGCGGCGGGGCGCCGAGCCATGCATGCGTACCTCCGTTATCGGATGTCCTGACGCGCGAAATTAGCGACCCCGGTGTCCTGCTTTCTCCTTTATGTACATACGGATATAGCTGGATACGGGCATAGATGGCCTGGAATAACCCAAGGCTCAGGCGTACCGGGGCGTGGCGCACAATGGTGCGGTGAACCGACCGGAAATCCCCTCACGTTCGATCACGGTGCTCGGCTCGACCGGCTCGGTCGGCACCCAGGCCCTCGACGTCATCGCCCGCAACGGGTTCCGGGTGGCCGGGCTGGCCGCCGCCGGGAGCCGTCCCGACCTGCTGGCCCGGCAGGCGGCCGAGACCGGCGCCCCCGTCGTGGCCGTGGCCGATCCGGCCGCGCTTCCCGCCGTGCGCGAGGCGCTCGCGGCCCTGGGAGCCGCGCCCGAGGTGCTCGCGGGCCCCGAAGGGGTGGCCGAGCTGGCCGGGCGGCCCTGCGACATCGTGCTCAACGGGATCACCGGGGCCCTGGGGCTGACCTCGACGCTCGAGACCCTCAAGGCCGGCACGACCCTCGCGCTGGCCAACAAGGAGTCCCTGATCATCGGCGGGCCGCTGGTCAAGCGGCTGGCCGCGCCCGGTCAGCTGCTGCCGGTCGACTCCGAGCACTCGGCGCTGGCGCAGTGCCTGTGGGCCTCCGGCCCCACCGGTCACCGGCCCGAGGCCGTGCGCAAGCTGGTCGTGACCGCCAGCGGCGGGCCGTTCCGGGGGCGGCGGCGGGCCGACCTGGCCGACGTGACGCCCGAGATGGCGCTGAACCACCCGACCTGGAACATGGGGCCGGTCATCACGATCAACTCGGCGACCCTGGTGAACAAGGGCCTTGAGGTCATCGAGGCCCACCTGCTGTTCGACATCGGGTTCGACCGCATCGAGGTGGTCGTCCACCCGCAGTCGGTGATCCACTCGATGGTCGAGTTCGTCGACGGCTCGACGGTGGCCCAGGCGAGCCCGCCCGACATGCGGCTCCCGATCGCCCTGGCGCTGGGCCATCCCGGCCGGCTGCCCCACGTGTCGCCGCCGGTCGACTGGACGCGCGCCCACACCTGGACCTTCGAGCCCCTCGACGTCGAGGCGTTCCCGTCGGTGCCGCTGGCCCGCCACGTGGGGGAGCAGGGCGGCACCGCGCCCGCGGTCTACAACGCGGCCAACGAGGTGTGCGTCGAGGCGTTCATGAAGGGCGCGCTGCCGTTCCTGGCGATCGTCGACACGGTGGCCGAGGTGGTCGAGGAGCACGTGGCCGGCCGGGCCGAGTCGATCGAGGAGGTCCTGGCGGCCGACGCCTGGGCCCGCGCGCGGGCGGCGGAACTGACGGCCTAGACGTCGCGGCGCCCGGCCGGCAGCGGGCGGGGTCGGGGTGGGCGGAGCCGTAACGGAAGAGAGCGGGAGAGAGCAGGAGAAGGCCCGGGGCGGTCAGATCCCCGGGCCTTCTCAGATCACATCAGGTCACGCTGCGGTGCAGGTGAGGGTCGGGATCGGGTTGGTGCCCGACTGGGAGGCGAGGAAGCCGAATGTGGCCGTGGCGTTCGCCGCCAGGTTGCGGTTGTAGCTCTCGGGCACGGCCGTCACCTGGCCGCCCGATGAGGTGTGGGTCGCGCCCCACATCTGGCTGATGGTCTGGCCGTTGGCGAAGGTCCACCTGACCGTCCATCCCTGGATGGCGGAGTTGCCGGCCTTGACCGTCACCGAACCGTTGAAGGCCCCCGGCCAGAAGCTGGCGATCGAGTACGTCGCCGTGCAGCCGCCGTTGCCGCCGCTGGGGGACGGGGTCGGGGACGGCGTCGGGGACGGGGACGGGGACGGGGTGGGCGTGGGGGTGGGCGTGGGGGTCGGCGTCGGGTTGGGCGACGGGCTCGAGGTGCCGCCGATGCCGGTCACCTGGCCGTTGCCGCCGTCGAAGACGACGTCGGAGCAGCCGTAGAACGTCTCGTTGCTGTCGGAGCGCTGCCACACCGAGTAGATGATGTGACGGCCGCTCTTGCCCGACGGCAGGTTGGCGTTCCAGTAGTAGTAGGCGTTCTCGTTGCCCGGGTTGCCGACGCTCGGCGGGTTGGTCGAGGAGTCGAACGGGGTCGACTCCAGGTCGCTCCACGCGAGCGGGCGGGTCGGGCTCCACGAGTCCTTGGTGATGTACAGGCGGAACGTGCCCGGGTGGGCGGCCCACTTGTTGTACCGCATCTGGATGTTCGCGCCCGAGGTCAGGTGCGTCACCGGCCAGTCGTTGCGGGCCAGGTCGAAGCCGCTGAAGTTGTAGACGACCGCCGCGCCGGAGCACAGCGACCCGTCGGGGATGAACCCGGACATCCGGCCCGCGCCGTCCGAGCGCAGCGTCGCGAACCAGTTGTAGAGCGAGTTCGTGCCGCTCTGGGCGACGGCCGCGGCGCAGGCCGGGTTCTTGGGCTGGATGGCGCCGTTCCCGTTCAGGCCGTCCTTCCAGCACAGGTACGTACGACTGCCCGGCACCATCAGGGCGCCATGGGCCTGGGCGGGGCTGGAGACCAGCACGGTCACCGCCGTGGCCGCCAGCGCCACCATCGTGGTGGCTATGGCGGTGATCCTGAATCTGAGCGTTCTACTACGTGGTCCGACCACGGATGTCCCTTTCACCTGGCCGTGGCTGCTGCCAGCCTCGTTATGGGGCGGCCAAACGCCGCACTGCTGCGGGAGCGCTCACGCGATTCGGAATGTAAACCGGCGTTTCCGGGGTGCCCAGGTCAGAGCGGTCGAATGCGGCTTTTGCCCAGGTCGGGGATGAATGATTCATCGGAAGCTGGGGCAGCGGGTGGCCACGCGGGTGTGGG
This sequence comes from Herbidospora galbida, assembly GCF_005233835.1. Taxonomy (GTDB): domain Bacteria; phylum Actinomycetota; class Actinomycetes; order Streptosporangiales; family Streptosporangiaceae; genus Herbidospora; species Herbidospora galbida. Next base: position 26,690 of record NZ_SZQA01000031.1, read on the forward strand.
TGATCCGGCGCCTGCCTAGACTGATGGACGTCAAGGACGACTCTTAGCGCAAGGTGCTGAAATGTCTGTTGATCTCGGGATTCCCTCCCTGCCGGTCAAGCCGATCTCCCCCCGGCGCCGCTCGCGTCAGATCATGGTGGGCTCGGTGCCGGTCGGGGGTGACGCCCCGATCTCCGTGCAGTCCATGACCACCACGCTCACCGCCGACGTCAACGCCACGCTCCAGCAGATCGCCGAGCTCACCGCGTCCGGCTGCCAGATCGTCCGCGTCGCCGTCCCGTCTCAGGACGACGCCGACGCCCTCCCCGCGATCGCCAGGAAGTCCCAGATCCCGGTCATCGCCGACATCCACTTCCAGCCCAAATACGTCTTCGCCGCCATCGAGGCCGGCTGCGCGGCGGTGCGGGTCAACCCGGGCAACATCAAGAAGTTCGACGACAAGGTCGGCGAGATCGCCCGCGCGGCCAGAGACCACGGCGTGCCGATCCGCATCGGCGTGAACGCCGGCTCCCTCGACCCCCGCCTGCTCGCCAAGTACGGCAAGGCCACCCCCGAGGCGCTCGTCGAGTCGGCGCTGTGGGAGTGCTCCCTGTTCGAGGAGCACGACTTCCGCGACATCAAGATCTCGGTCAAGCACAACGACCCGGTGGTCATGATCAAGGCCTACCGGCTGCTGGCAGAGAAGTGCGACTACCCCCTCCACCTGGGCGTGACCGAGGCCGGGCCGGCCTTCCAGGGCACGATCAAGTCGGCGGTCGCGTTCGGCGCCCTGCTGGCCGAGGGCATCGGCGACACCATCCGGGTCTCGCTGTCGGCGCCCCCGGTCGAAGAGGTCAAGGTCGGCAACCAGATCCTCGAGTCGCTCAACCTGAAGCAGCGCGGCCTCGAGATCGTCTCCTGCCCCTCCTGCGGCCGGGCCCAGGTCGATGTCTACACCCTGGCCGAGCAGGTCACCGCCGGGCTCGACGGGCTGAAGGTGCCGCTGCGGGTGGCCGTCATGGGCTGCGTCGTCAACGGCCCCGGCGAGGCCCGCGAGGCCGACCTCGGCGTCGCCTCCGGCAACGGCAAGGGCCAGATCTTCGTCAAGGGCGAGGTCGTCAAGACCGTGCCCGAGTCGCAGATCGTCGAGACCCTGATCGAGGAGGCGCTGCGCCTGGCCGAGGAGATGGGCGTCGACGTCGACCTCGACGACGACGACGCTCCTGGGCCGCAGGTCATCGTCCGCTAATGATTCGGTAATCCGCCTCGGCGACTCCGTGTGATCGCCCCGTCACGTGGGGGAAGCTGGCCTCTGTCGTGTGAGCAGAGGAGAGAGCGCGTGAAGCGAGTCGTCGGGGTGGTCTCCGGGGTCACGATCCTGTCCGCCGGGCTGGTGACGGGGTTGGTGGCAGAGCCCGACGGGGCCGATGCGGCGCAGGTCGTACCCCCGCAGCGGATCGTCTGGGGGGCGTGCGCGGCTCCCGGCCCCAAGAGCCCTCCGCCCGCCACGCTGGCCGAGATCATCAAGGAGCTCACCGGGAACGGCGGGGGCCTGGGCCAGCCGATGCCGGCCCGCCACGCCGCCACCCCCGAGTGCGCGCAGGTCCGGGTGCCGCTCGACCCGGCGCAGCCCGGCGGGCAGCAGATCACCATCGCGCTCAACCGCTTCAAGGGCAGCGCGCCCCGCGACGGCAACCACCTGGGGCCGCTGCTGGTCAACCCGGGCGGGCCGGGCGCCTCCGGGCTCGCGCTGGCCCGCCACGTCGCCGCCTCGCTGCCGCCCGAGGTGGCCGCCCGCTACGACGTGATCGGCTTCGACCCGCGCGGCGTCGGCGCCAGCAAGCCCGCGCTGACCTGCGTCGACCCCAAGCGCTACTACGCGCCGCCGCGCCCCGACAACGTGCCGGCCGACGCGGCCGCCGAGCGGGTGCTGCTGGGCCGCGCAGAGACCTACGCCGCCGGGTGCGGCAACCGTTTCGCGTGGCTGCTGCCGTACATGACCACCGAGAACGCGGCCCGCGACGTCGAGGCGCTGCGCCGCGCCCTCGGCGAGGAGAAGATCAGCTGGCTCGGCTACTCCTACGGCACCTACCTGGGCTCGGTGTACGCCACCCTGTTCCCCGACCGGGTCCGCCGGATGGTGCTCGACAGCGTGGTCGACCCCACCAAGGTCTGGTACGACGCCAACCTCGACCAGAACGTCGCCTTCGACGACCGCCACCGCGACTTCCTCGACTGGGTGGCCGACAACAACGACCTGTTCCGCCTCGGCGACACCGAGGAGGACGTCTCCTTCGCCTGGTACGGCATGCGCAAGCGCCTGGCCGAACGCCCGGCGGGCGGTGTGGTCGGCCCGAGCGAGCTCGACGACACCTTCACCGTCGGCGGCTACACCGACGCGGTCTGGGCCACCTTCGCCCGCGCCTTCTCCGACTACGTCCGCAAGGGCGACGTCACCGCCCTGGTGAACGCCTACCGCCAGCACGGCGAGAACGACGCCGCCGACGAGAACGGCTACGCCGTCTACCTGGCCACCCAGTGCCGCGACGCCGCCTGGCCGCGCGACTGGAGCCGCTGGCGCACCGACGCCCGCCGCCTCTACGCCCGGTCACCGTTCATGACCTGGAGCAACACCGTCTACAACCTGCCCTGCGCCTTCTGGCCGCAGGCCGGGGGCACCCCGGTGGCCGTCGGCGCCAACCGGAGTTTCGCGCCGATCCTGATCCTCCAGTCGCGCCGCGACGCCGCCACCCCGCTGCGGGGCGCGCTGACCGTCCGCGACCGGTTCCCGTCGGCCCGGATGCTGCTGGTCGGGGGCGGCAACCACGGCGTCAGCTTCGGCGGAAACCCGTGCGTCGACCGCCAGGTGGCGGCCTACCTGAAGGACGGCCTGCTGCCCGAGCGGCGCCGCCCGGGGAGCGAGCCCGACCTCACCTGCCCGTCGGCGGGGGCGCGGGCGGCGACCCGGATGGCCTCCACGGGAGGCGATCCGACGCACGAGACGCTGACGCAAGTCCTCCTCGGTCGCTGACCAATCGGGGGGTCTGGCGTAGGCTGGGCGGGTGATGCTGCGTACGTCGGCGTCGCGCGTGCTGGACGACAACGATCGCGACGAGGTGCTCCAGATCCTCGACGCAGATCCGGTCGCCAACGTCTTCGTCGCCTCCCGGGTCAGGTCGGTCGGCCTGAGTCCCTCCCGGTTGGGCGGCCAGATGTGGGGGTTCGGCCCGCGCGGCGGGCTGACCTCCCTCTGTTACGCCGGCGCGAACCTGGTGCCGGTCAACGCCTCCCGTGAGGCCGTCCACGCCTTCGCCGACCGGGCCCGCAAGCAGGGCCGCCGCTGCTCCTCGATCGTCGGGCCCTCGGCCGCCGTGGAGCACCTGTGGGAAAGGCTGGAGCCCCATTGGGGTCCGGCGCGGGCGATCCGCTGGGCCCAGCCCGTCATGTCGATCAGCTCGGTCCCGCTCGTCGCGCCCGACCAGCTGGTCAGGCGGGTGCGGCCCGAGGAGTTCGGCACCCTCCTGCCCGCGTGCGTGGCGATGTTCACCGAGGAGGTCGGCGTCTCGCCCGACAACGGCGACGGCGGCGCGCTCTACCGGTCACGGGTGGCCGAGCTGATCCGCATCGGCCGCTCCTACGCCCGCATCGACCAGGGCCGGGTGGTCTTCAAGGCCGAGATCGGCGCCGTGACGCCGCAGGCCTGCCAGATCCAGGGCGTCTGGGTCGACCCCCTCTACCGGGGCCGCGGCCACGCCTCGGCGGGCATGGCGACGGTGGTCGAACAGGCCCTGAAGTATTTCGCCCCCGTGGTCACCCTCTACGTGAACGACTACAACGCGCCCGCCCGGGCGGCCTACCGCCGGGTGGGCTTCCAGGAGGTCGACACCTTCACCTCGGTGCTGTTCTGACCAGCCGGTCGAGCAGCCGGTTCAGGGCGGCCTCCGGATCTTCGGTGAGGCCCGCGTGGACGGGGCCGGTGCGCACGATGGTCGAGCGGGGCGCGGTCAGCCAGCGGAACCTGCTGCCCAGCGACTCCTTGTTCAAAGGCCCCTCTTCGGCCGAGCAGCTCAGCTCGTAGGCCATCAGCGAGTGCAGCACCCCGGGCAGGTTCGCCGACGGGCAGAGCGTCTGGAGGCGGGCGGCGTCGAGGTCGGTCCGGGCGCACAGGTAGCCGCGCGGCTGGCAGTAGACGATCACGCCGGCGTTGATCAGTTCACCGCGCTCGATGTCCGGGACGACCTGGATCAGCGCGTACTCGTAGACGTCGCGGGTCATGAGCGCCAGAATCCGCCGATCGTGTTGGTCCGCACGGGAGTCTTGGGTGCCGCGGTCAGGTCGGGATGCCAGGCCGTCGAGGCGGCTCTCGTCAGCAGGTGGTCGACGTAGGCGTCGCGGGAGTCGTCGCCGAGCCATGCGTCCGGGACCTGCTCCACGGCGTGGCGCAGCAGGTCTCCCGTCACCGGCAGCGGGACCAGCTCGGTCGCGAACCTCGTCATCACGTGGTCGCTCGCGTCGAAGGGCCGCAGCGGGTCGGCGCGGGGCCAGTTGTGGTGGAACCACAGGGCCGCGCCGTGGTCGATCAGCCAGATCGCCTCGTGCCAGACCAGCAGGTTGGGGTTGCGCCACGACCGATCGACGTTGTGGATCAGGCCGTCGAACCAGATCAGCCTCCCGGCGAACTCCGGGTCGGGGTTCCAGACCGGCGGGTCGAAGCCCAGCGCGCCCGGGAGGAAGTCGATGGCCAGGTTGTCGCCCGCGCTGGCGTTCAGCAGGTCCTGGATCTCCTCGTCGGGCTCGCGGCGGCCCAGCTGCGGGTCGAGGTCGATCACCTTCAGGTCGGGGGTGGCGAAGCCCAGGCCCCGGGCCAGCTCGGCGCAGATCACCTCGGCCACCAGCACCCGGCGGCCCTGCCCGGCGCCCCGGAACTTGACGACGTGGGTGCCGAGGTCGTCGGCCTCCATCACACCGGGCAGCGAGCCGCCCTCGCGCAGCGGCGTGACGTAGCGCGTCGCCGTGATCCGTTCCAGCACGCCGGACAGGTTACCCGGCTCCGGAGAGGTGGTGCGCCGGGCCGCTCGCGGGGGAGCCGATCGGCCCGGTCGCAGCACCTGCTGAAGGCAGGGTCACCGGTCGTGGGCGGGGATCCACCACATCCGGCCGTCGGACACCTCGTGGTACACGTCGAGCAGGTCGCAGCCGGTCACCTTGCTGCGCGACTCGGCCGCGGCCCAGGCGTAGACCCCCCTGGCCATCGCCCCGGGCTCCTGCTGGACGCGGAGGGCGTACACCCTCGCCCTGATCTCGTGGATCTTGTGGTCGTCGGGCTCCGCCTGGACGGCGAGCTCGGCCAGCTGGCAGGCCAGCCGAAGGTCGCCCTCCGCCGCGGCGACCACGGCGCGCCCCGCCACGGTTCCGGCGCCCGCCGCCAGGTCGGCGATGGCTCTGGCGAAGACGGCGTCCGGGGCGGGCTTGAGGCTCGCCGGGTTGCCGTCGTGCCAGCCGCCGTGCAGGCGCCAGATGTTGCGCACGATGAACTCGGGCTCGTCGTAGTAGGGCTGCAGGTAGGGGCGCTGCGACAACTCCAGCGGTGGCTTCACGGTGTGCAGGATCTCGTCGAGGCGCGCCCCCGCGTTCATCAGGTCGAGCGTCTGCTCCACCAGACTGTCGAGGTAGTCGGCCGTGTCGATCAGGGCCCGGCGCACCCGCAGGGCGCCGGTGATCGGCAGGCCGTGGCCGGGCAGCAGGATCTCCGCGTCGAGCGTGGCCATCGTCCGCAGCGCGACGGCCCACTCGTCGGGATACCGCTGCACCCGCTGCGGGTTCCCGGCGCTGGGGGTCACCCAGACGAACAGGTCGCCGGTCAGCAGGATGTTCCGTTCGGGGATGTGCGCCCACGTCGCGTCGTCGGTCTCGCCGCGGGCGTGGTGCAGCTCGAAGGTGACGTCCCCGAGCGTCAGGGTGAGCCGGTCCCGGTAGGTAAGGTCGGGCACCCGGTAGGTGGCCGGCCACTGCATCTGCCCGAACCCGAACTGCCGCTGGTTGATGACCGAGTTGTAGCCGGCGGTACGGGCGTAACGGGCGAACCGGTTCGCCACACCCTCATGTGCGACGACGATGGGCCGCGTCCCTTCTTCGTCGTCGAAGCACTCCATTCCCCCCACGTGGTCGAAGTGCCCATGAGAGAACACGGCGTAGCGAACCGGTTCGTCCGACCAGGCCCGGATGGCCTGGTGCATCGCCGGGGCGTCGATGGCGTTGCCCGTGTCGAACAGCGCCAGCCCCGCCTCCCCCTTGACGGCGTACACGTTCCCGAAGGCCGGCCACATGGCCACGCCCTCGGTGACCTCCTGCACGCCGTCGGCCCGGAGTTCGGCGAGCGGCACCTCGTGTGCACGCACCGCTCCGCGCCACACCTTGTCGGCGTACTCCAGGATCCCCATGAAGCCGATGGTGCCGTGCTGGCTTCGGTTGTCGCAGTAGGGAGCTCCCTACAACTCCCCGCGCTCCACGGCGAGCGCCACTTCGAGGCGGGAGCGCAGGCCCGTCTTCGCGTAGACGCGGCTCAGGTAGACCTCGACGGTCTTGCGGCTGTAGTGCAGCTCGTCGGCGATCTGCGGGTTCGACCGGCCCTCGGCGACCAGTTCGATGACGCGGCGTTCGGCCGGGGTGAGCGTGGCGGAGGGCGCGGGGGCGATGCCGGCCTCGCGCATGTGCTGGAGGGTGCGGTCGCGCCAGGGGGCCGCGCCGAGGGCGGTGAAGAGGGTGTGCGCCTTGGCGAGCTGCGCGGGGTCGGCGTACAGGCCGATCATGAGCCGGGCGCGGGCCTCCTCGTAGGGGAGGCCGCGGGCCTTCTCCAGCGCGGCGTGGGCGCGGTCGGCGTCGCCGAACGCCCACGCCATGGCCAGGTCGGCGGCCATCTTGGCGCGCGGGGTGCCGTTGCGGGCGGCGTCGTCGAGCCGCTCGGCGGCCGGACGGGCGCCCACGGTCTCTCCGGTGACGGCGTGCCAGATGACCTCCACCGCCAGCACCCGGTGGAGCACCTCGGGCACCCCGGTCGCCTTGGCCAGCTCGATCGACCGCCACGACGCGGCGCGGTCGCCGGTGCCGAGGAAGAGCCGCGCGTTGTACATGTGGCGCAGGCCCGTCTGGGTCGCGCCGGCGGGCGGCGGGTCGGCCAGGATCGCCCGCGCCTCGTCGTAGCGGCCCTGGTCGAGCAGGATGTCGGCCTCGACGTTGCGCAGCAGCGCGTGGTTCTCCAGCAGGCCCGCCTCGGTCAGCGGCCCGGCCGAGGCGCGGATGTCGGCCAGGGCCTTCTCCCACTCGCCGCTCAGGCGGCGGACCACGGCCGTGGTGCGGGCGTTCTGCCCGGCGATGTCGTGCCAGCCGAGGCCGCGGTGGATGTGCTCGGCCTCCTCCAGCAGCTTCAGCGGACGGGCGAGCTCGCCGCCGGTCGCCAGCACGTGGGCGGCCGACTCCAGCGCGGCCAGCCGCGCGCCGGGCGGCATCGCGGCGGCGAAGGTCAGCAGGAACGACACCGCCCGTTCGGTCTGCGGCCAGTCGCCCTCGACCAGCGCCCACATGGCCAGCGCCCCGGCGGTGATGACGCGGTCCTCCGGCGGGCAACTCGGCAGCCCCGCCCACGCCAGGCGCGCGGCGTCGTCGGGCGGGCGGCGCAGCTCGCCGAGCAGCAGCGCCCGCTGGGCCAGCAGGGCGGTCGGGTCGTCGGCGCGGGGGAGCTGCTTGGCCAGGATGGCGAGGGCGACGTCGTACCAGCCCATCGCGTGGGCGGCGCCGACGGCCACGTAGGAGGTGCGGGTGTGGCGGCGGCCCGGCGGCAGCTGCGCCAGCGCCCGCTGGGCGGAGTTGAGCGCCAGGGCCGGGCGGGAGCCCTTCCAGTACGACAGCGCCTGTAACGCCATCAGCTCGCCCTTGTTCTCGGCGATCTCGGCGGCCCGGCCGTACCAGTGGGCGGCCGACAGCGGGGCGGTCCAGCGGGTCACCTCGGCGGCCCGCAGCATCGCCGTGCGGGCCTCGTCGGGGGTGCCGCCCTCGGCCATGTGGGTGGCCCATTCGAGCACCCGCCGGGCGCCGCTGAGGCCCTGCCGCTGGAGCATCGCGGCGATGCGGGCGTGCAGGCGGCGGCGTTCGCCGGCGTTGAGGTCGGTGTGCAGCGCCTCGGCCACCAGCGGGTGGGCGAACGCGTAGCCGTCGCCGGTGTCGACCAGCACCCCGTCGCGGACCAGCGCGACCAGCGCGCGCTCGGCGGCCCGCTTGTCGAGCCCGGCGAGCTCGGCGACCTCCTCCAGGGTGCCCGGGGTGTCGATCGCGGTGGTGTCGCGGGTGCGGCCCAGCGTGGCCAGCACCCGCGCGAGGTCGCGGCCGGCCTTGTCGCGCTGGAAGATGCGGCTCAGGATCGCGCCGCGGCGGGCGCCCGGGTCGGGGGAGCGCACCGCCCCGCCCTGGACGAGCGCGAGCACCGCCTCCTGGACGAACCACGGGTTGCCCTGGCTCTCGGCCAGCACCCGGTCGACCATGCTGTCGCTCGGCGTCCGGTCGAGCAGCGACGTGATCAGGTTCCTGACCTCGGCGCGCGAGAGGGGGTCGAGGCGTACCGCCATGTCGACCTCGAGCGACGGCGGCCGCCGCGCGGTCACCACGATCGCGAGGCCGGGACAGCTGCGCGGCAGCGTCTTGAGCAGCCGCAGCGTGTCGGCGTCGGCGTGGTGGACGTCGTCGATGGCGAGCAGGGTGCGGCCCGGCAGAGCGGCGATGAGCTGCGCGGCCAGCGCTCCCGGCGCGGCCACCGGATGGCCCTGGTGGTGACCCAGCGCGGCCCGGTCGATGGCGTCGTAGAGCTCCCACAACCGCTGCTGCGCCTTCGGCTCGCGGCCGAGCGACTCCAGGGCGTCGACGAGCGGCGCGTAGGCCAGGCCCTCGTCGAGCTCGCGGGCCCGTCCTCTGAGCACGCGGAAGCCCGCCGCCTGGGAGGTCAGCTCACCCAGCAGGTGGGTTTTGCCGAGCCCCGCGGCACCGGTGATCAGAATGGTGCGCGGCGTTTCCCGGAGAGCCGATTCCAGCTCACGCAGGAGCTGGACACGGCCGAGGCCCCTGTCGACGGGACGTCACCCCCTTCACGTGCGTCACAGAGCTGACGCGGTGATCCGGTTGAACGTTCACCCGATGTGTGCAGAAATCGTAGATTGCCACGGCGGTCGTGACCAGAGCCGCGAGACGCGGGCGGCCGAAGGCCGACTGTGGCTCGCGGTGGGGAATCTGCCTGACAATACGGCCTCACCGTCAGATTCGGCGATTAGTGACATGGCGGACGGGTGCGCCGGAACGTACATGTCAGATCGTGGCTTATACCGATGAGCAGCTCGGACTGGCCGCCCAGGTCCGGGCCGCCCTCCTCACGCCGCCCGCCGACGCGCGGCTGCCCGGCTGGGACGCGCTCGGCGCGACCGGATTCCTCGGGTGTTTGGTATCGCCGGCGTCCGGCGGGCTCGGATTACGATTCGCCGACACGGTGCCCGCGTTCACCGAGACCGGCCGCGTGGCGCTCCCCGGACCTCTCGTGGAGACGTGCGTGCTGGGCGCGCTCCTGCTGCCGGAGCGCTTCCACGGCCCGCTCGCCCGAGGCGAGCTGCGGGTCTCGGCCCGCGTCGGAGACACCGTGTACGCCCCCGACGCCGACACGGCGGGCCTGCTCGTCGTCGAGCGCCCCGGCGGCGTCCTGGAGGCTCTCCCGCCCTCCGCGGTACGGCTCACGCCCCGTCCCGGCCTCGACCCGGCCCGCCGCCTGTTCAGCGTGTCGACTGAGCGTCCCGGCATCCCCCTGGGCATGCGGGTGTCGGCCCTGCCGGCGCTGCGGATCGCGACCGTCGCGGTGGCCGCCCAGCTCGTCGGCCTCGCCCGCCACCTGTGCGCGGTCGCGGACCTTCCGCCTGACGCGGCCGACTGCGCCGGTTCGCTCGTGTACGACGCCGCGGTCGTCGCCGGCGACCATGCGTCGCGGACCGAAGGGGAGGTCGTCCGGGCGGTCAGCGCGGCCAAGGCCGCCGCCGGAGAGGCCGCCGCCGGGGCGGCCCACGCGATCCTGCGGCAGGGACCGCGCGGGCACGACCTGTGGGTGGCACGGGTGTGGTCGCTCGGGTCGGCGTACGGAGACACCGGTCTGCACCGGGCGCGGCTCAGAGCGGCACGCCTGGGAAGCCCGGAGCTCTACCGCCGGTGACGGCCTCGGTAGTCCTTCGACGCCGCAGGCGCCGGGCGGCGGTGGTTGGCCAGGAAGACCATCGCCAGGAGCACCACCAGCAACGGCGCCACGAGTCCCTGCGCGCTCGGCGCGTGCGGGACGGAGTAGGGCGCCGGCCGGCTCGCGGCGACCGGGAGGGTGCTGATCTCCGGCGCCGGTTCGGCGTGCACGAGCGGCGTCTCCGCCGCCATCTCCTTGAGGAGGATCACCTTGGGAATGGGCCCCCGGGACGCCTCGGGGGCCGGTCGGGCCTCCTCGACGACGGCGGGGGTGTCGGCCCAGACGAGCGGACCACGGTCAGGACAGCCGTTCTCGTCGCCGCCGGTACACCCACCGGGCCCGACACCGGCAGGCGAGCCGGAGTCGGAAGAGATCCCAGGAGTGTCGTCGGCGCCGATACCCGACCAGACGTGATGCGATCCGGGGCTGGACCAGGTGTCCGTCCCATCGCCCGACCTGAACCCCGGCTCGTCCGCCGATCCGCCACCCCACCTGGTGTCGGGACTGGCGCCGATTCCGATCTTGGGCAGGGCGTGCGATCCGGGGCCGGTGTTCGCGCCGGTGTCGGTTCCGTTTCTGGCGTCCGATCCGATGTGGGCTCCGGGGCCGGTGCCCCTGCTGGTGTCGGTTCCGGTCTTGGCGTCCGAATCGGTGTCGGGTCCCGCGCCGGTGTTCGTGCCGGTGTTCGTGCCACTGTCGGTGCCGGATTCGGTGTCCGAACCGGTGCCGGAGGTCGTTCCCGAGTCCGTGTCGGCGCCGATTCCCTGTCGCGGCCCCGAGCCGGTGTCGGATCCGTGGCCGGGGCGGCCGTCGAAGCCTGGCTTGTCGTCGGAGTTGCCGCCGGGCCTCGTGTCCGGCCTGTCCCAGGGCCTGGGGTGCGGGCCCATGCCGGGCCGCGTGTCGGGCCGGCCGTCGGAGCCGGTCTCGGTGTCCGAGCCGGTGTCGGTCGTGGTGTCCGAGCCGGTCTCCGGTTCGCCGGCGGTCTTCTCCAGGATCTGCTCCGGGTAGCCGAACCCGACGACCGTCCCCTCGTCGTGGGTTCGTTCCTGGACCATGTTGCTGGTGTTGCCCTCGATCGAGGTGAACTGCGAGCCGTCCACCTTCGTCACGAGTCCTACGTGATCGATACCGTCGACGCTTCCTCCGCCGTCCCAGTCGAAGAAGACGACCGCCCCCGGCTGCGGCTTGTGACCCCAGGCCCCCTGCGCCTGAAACCACTCCGCGTGCGCGACGGTGTAGGAGAACTCTCCGAACCAGTCGCTGTAGCCGAGCTTGTTCGCCCCCCACGAGAGGAACATGTCGCACCACGGCTGGTACGAGTAGTCAGCGTCGGTCTCGACGGCGTTGTACCAGTCCCCGAACTTGGTGTAGCCGCCGGATTGCTCTTGGTATCCGATCTCCTTCCTCAACAACGTGATGAGCTTCTGCATCTCTGGGGTCATATGTGACATCCATTACGCTTCGGGGTCAATCTGCGTGAATGGGATGTTCATGGACCTTTAAGGTGCAGGTCAACTCACTTTACTCAAACATGACCAAACTGGACAAAAGGGATCTTCGCAGGTCAGAGGGCTCGACCAGGTCCCGAGTCCGACGGCGTAGGGGTTTGGGGCTCCTCCTCCACCGGGCAGGCCGGAGATTCGAGTGTGACCGTCTGGGCGGCCGTGTCTCCTCCCGGGGAGGCCGTCACGCTCACCTGCCGGACGTCCCGCGCCCCGCACGGGGCCTGCTTGTAGCCGGTCTGGAACTCGCGGACGTACTCTTTCTCCCCGCTCAGCTCGGCCGTCGCGGTCGTCACGATCGGGTTGGTCTCCCGTTCGCCGACCCGGACCGTCCGGGTGAACGTCACCGCCAGTGTGATCGGCGCGGTGCTGCCCGAGGTCACCCTGACCGTCGCGAGCGATCCGTTCCACCCCTGCAGGCCGACCGAGGGCGGCGCGCAGTCGGGCCCGGTGACCCGTTTCCGGCTGGTCTGGGTGCCGTTGGCCGCCGCCGGTTCGGTGGTGATCTGCACCGTGTACGTCGAGGTCTGGCCGCACGCCGGCGTGCCCAGGTCGGTGCGGGCGGTGAAGGAGTACTCCCGGTGCCCCGACAGGGTCGTGCTCGACGACTTGGTGACCTCGCCGTCGCGGTCGAACCGGGCCAGCACCTTCACCCGGCCGATGCCGTCGGCCTTGAGCCGCACCCCGGCGGCCTTGCCGTCCCAGCCGGTGATCGTGACGTCGTCGACGGCCGGCGGCGGACACGGGCCGCCCTTGACCGAGACGGTCTTCGAGGCCGTCTTGCCCGCCGAGGGCGAGGTCTCGACGGTGATGCGCCGGTAGGAGGTCGTACCGCACGCGGGTGGGGTGAAGGCCTGCTGCACGACGGGGGCGTAGGCGGTCGCGCCCGCGAGCGGGACCACCTGCGGCGGGAGCGTGTTGAGCGCCGACTTGTCGGTCCCCTCGGCGAACCGGACCGTCATCGTGACCTGCGCCGGGGTGTTCGTGGCGAGGCGGACCGTGGCCGACTGCCCGTCGAACGACTGGATGTTCAGGCCGGAGACCTTGAGCGGCGGCGGTGGAGCGGTCGCCGTCGCGGTGGCCGTGGCGGTCGCGGTCGCGGTCGCGGTGACCGTCGGCGTGGCGGTGCCCGGCGGCAGGACCGTCGACGGCTGCTCGGTCGTGGCCTCCTCCGACGGCTCTTCGGTCGTCGTCGGCTCCACTTCCGGCGTGGCCGGGGGCGTGGTCTCCTCCACCGGTACGACCGGCGGCGGCGCCTCCTGGGTGGGGGTCTGCGTGGGCGGGCGTAACGTGGTGCCGCCCGCGACCGGGGTCTGGCCGTTGGCCGCCACCACGATCGCGATCACCACCGCCGCCACCAGCGACCCGGCGATGGCGAACCGCGGCGCGAACCGGGTCAGCCGCTGGCTCAGGATCGTCCGCGCCAGCGAGGTGTTCACCTGTGGCGCCGGCGTCGACGGCTTGGCCAGCGGGAACATCAGCGCCATCAGCGTGGCCAGCTCGGCGAGGTGCCGCCGGCCGCGCTCCTCCCAGTCGCGGCCGTAGGCGGCCAGGGCCGCGAGCTCCAGGTCGGCGACGAACTGGTCGGCGGTCGGCGGCCGGGCCATCGGGTCTTTGGCCATGCCGCGCCCGACCAGCGCCCTGACCGAGCCGGGCACCTCCATCGTCGGGATCGGCGCCCCCTGGTGCTGCCGCCGAAGGGTGCCCACGTCGAGCGAGTGGTAGGGCCGGTGGCCGGTCAGGCACTCGAAGAACACGCAGGTGGCGGCGTACACGTCGGTCGCCGGGCTGGCCGGGTTCCCGGCCCACTGCTCCGGAGCCATGTACGACGGCGTGCCCGTCGCCTGCCCCGCCTCGCCGACGTGGCTGGCGATGCCGAAGTCGGCCAGCTTGCTGGTGCCGTCGGCCTGGACGAGCACGTTCTCGGGCTTGTAGTCGCGGTGCACCACGCCGTGGGCGTGCGCCGCCGACAGGCCCAGCAGCGACCCCTTCAGCACCACCAGCGCCGCCTCGGGCGAGGTGTTGCCGTGCTCGGCCAGGATGCTCCGCAGCGACACCCCGTCGACGAGCTCCATCACGATGGCCGCGTCGCCCCGGGGCGACTGCACGTATTCGTACAGCCGCACCACGTTCGGGTTCTCCAGCTCGACCATGAGCCGGGCCTCACGCTGGAAGCTGGCCAGGAAGCCTGGGTCACGTCGCAGCGTCTCGCTCAGATACTTGATGGCGACATAGGCTCCGGTCGTCTCGTATGTCGCCAGCACGACCCGGCCGCCACCCCCGGCACCGAGTTCGCGTACCTCCCGGTAGCCCGGAACCGTCCACGTGCTCAACTGCGAAGCCCCCTCCATCGGGCACCCGGCGCGAAATGTCACCTAACGCCGCGTACTCATACGAAGGTCTCACCGCATCGTCAGCTTGTCACCGGACTAGAAATGTCACCTTGTCGCTGCAAACCCGTTGGGCATAGGGCGTAACCGACAGTCGCGAAGCCCTGACCTGCGAGGTTGGTGCGACCTTGGCGAACACGGCCTGAGCATTGATGTCCGTTGGCAATACTGGAGGGCGTAGGTGACCGGTATGCCCGGTCCGTATCGCGGACACGCGTAAATAGCGAAAAAGTTCGTCCGGATATCCCCTTGTCCGAGACCGTATCGCGTGTCCAGAATCTAATTTTGGGGGTGGGACACCATGATCAGAGTCGCCGTTGCCGACGATCACCCGCACGCACAGGCCGGGATCCGCCGCCTGCTGACCCGGATGCCCGAGGTGGGGTCGATCGTCGCCGCCCCCTCCACCGACGCCGAGATCGACGTCGTCCTCCTGGCCCTCTACGGCGACGACCGCCGCCCGGCCCTCGCCGCGATCGAGGGGTGGACGCCCCGGGCCCGCGTCCTCGTCACCGCCGCCCACGGCGATCCGTCCGACGTCGTCGCGGCCCTCCAGGCCGGCGCGTCCGGCTATCTCCCCAGGAACACCGCGCCCGACGAGTTCCGCCAGGCCGTCCTCCAGGCCGCCGCGGGCGGGTTCGCGCTCGGCCAGGGGCTGGCCGAGGTCCTGCGCGGCCAGCTCGCCTCGGCCACCTCGACCCTCTGCCTGCGCCCCGCCCTGTCGCCGCGCGAGACGGAGACGCTGCGGCTCATCTCGAAGGGATGCACGCATCCCGAGGCGGCCAAGGCCATGAACATCGAGGAGCTCTCCGTCGACCAGCTGGTCGTCCGCATCCAGGTGAAACTGGGTTTCGGCAACCCCCGCGACCTCCGCCGCGTGACCGAAGACCTGGGACTCCAAAGGCTCTGAGGGTTGCGTGTGGCTCGGCGTCCGGAAGACGCTGGGCCCAGTGGAACCGAACGAGTACGAGGAGCAGATCCGACTGCACCTCGCGGCGATAGCCCGAAGAGCGGCCGGCCCGGAAGTCGTCGACGCTCTCCTCGCGCACGCCCGGGTCGCCCGTTCACCGGCCTCGGTGGACGGCGCGGTCCGCGCCGCCCGCCTGCTGTGCGAACACGACGCCCTCGAACACGAGAGCACACTGGTGCGCGCCCTCCGGTCGGGCGCCGACACCCTGATCAGACGTCCCGCCATGGCCCTGCCCCTGGCCGAGGAGGCCGTCTCCCTGGCCCGCGGCCTCGGCGGCCCGCCGCTGATCGTCGCCCTGGCGACCCTGTCACGGGTGCTCAGAGCGGCGGGCAGGGGAGCCGAAGCCGACGCGGCCGAGGCCGAAGCCGAGTCGCTATCGTGACGCGGTGACCGTTTCGCTGACCGACCACGTCTTCACCGTCCCGCTCGACCACACCGACCCGTCACAGGGGTTGATCGAGGTGTTCGCGCGGGAGGCGGTCGACCCCCGGCGGGCGGACGACGACCTGCCCTGGCTGGTCTTCCTGCAGGGCGGACCGGGCGGGAAGTCCCCCCGGCCGCTCGCCGCCGACGGCTGGCTCGGCCACGCGCTGCGGACCCACCGCGTGCTGCTGCTCGACCAGCGGGGCACGGGCCGCAGCACCCCCGTGACGGCCAAGTCCCTCCCCGCCCCCGACGGCCCCGAGCTGGCGGCGTACCTGCGCCACTTCCGCGCCGACTCGATCGTGGCCGACGCCGAGCACATCCGCCGCGCCCTGGGCGTCGAGCGCTGGTCGACCCTGGGCCAGTCCTACGGCGGCTTCGTGACGTTGACGTATCTGTCGCAGGCCCCCGACTCCCTGTCGGCCTGCTACGTGACGGGCGGCCTGCCGGGCCTGCACGCCGACGCCGACGAGGTCTACGGCCGCACCTACCGCCGTGTGGCCGACAAGCTCCAGAGGTATTTCACCCGCCACCCCGACGACCGCGCCCGCCTCGACGGCCTGCTCGCCTTCCTGGAACGCAACGACATCCGCCTCCCCGACGGCGACCGCCTCACCCCCCGCCGCCTGAAGTTCCTGGGCATGGAACTGGGCACCGGCAGCGGCGCGGAGTCCCTGCACTGGCTCCTCACCGAAGCGTGGGTCGGCGGCGAACTCTCCGACGAGTTCCTCTACCAGGTGATGGCCGAGACGTCCTTCGCCGGCAATCCGCTGTACGCGGTCATGCACGAGTCCATCTACGGACAGGGCGCCCCGACGAACTGGTCGGCCCATCGCCTGGCCCCCGACCTGCCCCTGACCGGGGAGATGATCTACCCATGGATGTTCGACGAGATCCGGGCGCTGCGGCCGTTCAGGGAGACGGCGGAGCACCTGGCCCAGATGACCTGGCCCGCCCTCTACGACCCGGCCCGGCTGGCGGTGAACGAGGTGCCGGTGGGGGCGGTCGTCTACTACGACGACATGTACGTGGACGAGGGCCTGTCGGCGCGGACGGCGCGCGAGGTGGGCAACGTGACGACGTGGGTGACGAACGAGTGGGAGCACGACGGACTGCGGGTGTCGGGGGAGACGGTCATCCGGAAGGTGCTGGGCTTGATCCAGGCCAGGTGAGCCGATAGCGACCGCCCTCGGCGCGGATGATGCGCCGGGCACGGGCGAACAGGTGCGGGTCTGACTGAGCGATCTCTTCGAAATCGGCCGGGGTCATCCGGCGAACCCAGTTGAAGGCGACCACGGGAGCCGCCGAGGGGTCGACGTCGAGTTCCATCAGCGTCACGGCCGCCAGCAGCGCGCCGGTTGGCGTTGCGTGGTCTTCGCCTAGCAGCCGGTCGATCAGGTGGAGATGGCGGCGATCGCGAGCGACCACGTGCAGCGCACAGTCGAGTAGCTCAGCAGTGTGTGCGAACCGCGAAAATCTAACACACACGGCGGCGATGAACTCATCAGGCAGGTGATGTCGCTCTCCGTAAAGGAGCTGGAGAAAGCGACGCTTCATCCAGGGATCGTCATGGAAGATGAGATCAAGTTGGCTTGAGTCGGGGCGGGAGCTGAGCCAGGCGTCGAGAAGCGCGCCTAGGAGCGAATTCGCGGGTTTGCCGGAAGCGCTCACGAACGTCGTCGCGAGCTCCAGTCGGTCGCGGAACGCCATTTCCGCAATGGCGTTTATCGAATGGCGCCCACTTCCGGTGTCCAAAGACGTGCGAGCCGGCCGCACGACCCAAACCGCCTCTCGACGGTCGCGAGTGATTTGATGAGTCCATTTGGCGATCTCGTCAGGCGCGCGGAGTCCGGCGACAGGTCCGCCGACGGTGATCTCGCGCTCGTTCCCCTCCTCCCAGGTTCGTGTGATGGTCAGCCAGTCGTTAAGAGCCTGCCACTCCTCGCCCGCCATGCCCGCCCGCCAAAGATCGACGAGGTTCTGCCACTGGTGGATGTGCGCCGGTCGCGTGCCGAAGAGCTCTCCAGCCCGTGTCGGTCCGCTCAACACGCTGAGCAGCAGGACCACGTTGGCCGTGCGGCAGGCCACGTTCTGCACTGCGGAGACAGGGCTGGGCCTGTAGTCGCCGACTCCGACGGAGGCGTCGAAATAGGCGTCCCGGAACAGCCGGAGAAGCAGGAGCCTTTCCCGGAAATCGTCCTCGCGCATTTCGTCGAGGAAACGCAGAATCGGTGCTCGGACGGCGAGGACGGCGAACGACAACAGGTCCGTCAGAATCGTCTGCGATCTCTGCTGGAAGGACCTGCGGCGTCCTTCCTGCTCGGCTTCCTCACTGACCTGGCTTCTGATCAGGCGGGCGATAAGGTATTCACCGAAGGTGGCGTGCAGGAACTCGTAAGTGCTAAAGGCGTCAGTATCCTGCTGGGCGTGTGTCTGGTGGACGAAGAAGAACCTACCCAGCACCTTCTGCGCGGCGGTCAGCGGACGCCGGAACCCGGTCGTCGCGACCGTGCTCTCCGGCATGAGCGCGGCGAGGTCGCGGTTCAGTTCTTCGTGAGTGACCCACTGCTGTCCGCGGTTGAACATCGCGAATGCCGCGACCGAGAGCCGCTGCAGCTCGAACTCGACCAGGTCGGTAAGGGCGTGCTCGTCGAGGTCCTTCTCGTGTTTGCGGATCTCCCGTGCCGCGAACCGGCTGAGAAGACGTTCGTACAGTTCCGACTGGAGCAGCCGGCCGGCCAGCGCCGCGCCGTCGGCATCGTAGAGGGCTAGCATCAGCAGGAGCAGCGGTTGCCGGGCCAGATCCGGATAGCACAGCACATTGGGCAGCGACAGGTTCGCGCCCGTGCTGCGGTTCCACGCTTCGACCCAGACGCCGACCTGGTCGTCGGAGAAGGGCTCCAGCCGGAGCGCCACCGACTCTCGGGGAACTCGGCACCGGTCGGCGACGGCGGTCCGGGTCGTCACGATCACCGCGAGTGGGCGACCCAGCGACGCCTCGCGGTCCTGGAACTCCATGGCCTGCCGGAGATAGTCGGCCCGGTTGACCCCGGTCGCCTGGAGCAGTTCGTCGAGGCCGTCGAGGAGCACGACGGGCAGCGCGCCCTCCGCCGACCGGACCAGGTCGGGCCAGGAGATCGTCTCCCCCGTCGTCACGTGGACGCCCGCCTCGATCTGCTCCTGGATGCCTGCGTCGGCGGGCACCTGCCGCAGTGGTACCCGGATCGGCAGGAAGTCGCTCGACGGCAGGCGCGCCGCGAGCATCTGCGTCAGCACCGACTTGCCCGCGCCGGGCTGGCCGAGGATGAGCATGGGAGCCTGTAACGCCTCGAATGACGTGAGGTGTCCGGCCAACAGTTGTCCCAGGTCGCCGCGGATCTCCTCTCTGTCCCACGTGGATTCCAGACTCAAATCGCTACCGCTCGGATCACCCACTCGCCGGAAAATCGGCACGACATAGCCTTCGCCGAGGCTAGGAATGCGGAGGTCGCCGACCTGCTCGTCGCTGGGGATGATCGGGCGGATCAACGCTCCCGCGTTCAGCACGTGGATGCTCCGCACCTTCGCCGACGGCACCCGCCCGGCCGTCACTTCCATCAGCATCTTCTCCAGGCTGGCGAGTGCGGTCTGGGTCGACTCGTGGCCGCGGATCTGAGCCCAGAAGGCGAACTCCGGAAAGTCGGACGCGAGCTGGTGGTAGAGCTCCTCGTAGTGGCGCGTCGCGGCCTCGGGGAGTTCCGTCATCACGTCTTCCCAGAGGTCACGGGTGACAAAGTTCGGGCCGTTGGAGAGGAGTGCAGGGATTGTCGTTGACGCGAGCCCGTAGGTCCTTCGCAACTCGTCCAATTGCAGGGAAGTCGGGGTCACCGGGTCGCGTTCGAGCAGGAAGGACCGCAGTCGCCTTACGTCGCTCATCGCCGACTCGACGGCCGGGCCGTCGATCCCCAGCAGCTTGAGCGGAAAATGCGGCGGGAGCACATCGTCCAAGGCTTTGAAGAACGCCGTCGTGATGATGACCTCGTGCGCCGCGACCAGCCGCTCGGTCCGGGTCGCGCGGGGGAGCTTCCCGAGCTTCTCGCGCAGGCTCCCCAAGAGCTGGTTCGCCAGCCGGATCGCCTCCGTCTTCGCGTCGAACAGGCTCACGGCCGCCGGGCCGCCCAGGAACAGCGCCGCCCCCAGCGCGTTGTCCAAGGCCTTGATCAGCCGAGAATCGCCGCCCAGTAACTCCACCGCGTCGGCGTAGGTCACCCGCTTGGCCATTCCCTGATCCTAGGGACCTGTGATGCAGTTGCGGGTATGGCGCGAAATCTCATTCTTTCCGGAGGTGTGGCCCACGACTTCGCGGCCACGTCACAGACCCTGGCCGAGGTCCTCCTCGAAGCGGGCATCGAATCCGAGATCACCGAGGACATCGCCGGCGCCCTCTCCGAACCCCCGCAAGTCGATCTGATCACCCTTAACGCCATGCGCTGGAGCAACGAGCGCGGTCACTTCGAAGACCAGCGCGACCTGTGGCATCTTCCGCTTCCCCCGGACGCCCGCGCGGTCCTGCTCGACCATCTGAACAAGGGCGGCGGCGTCCTCGCCATGCACACCGCCTCCATCTGCTTCGACGACTGGCAGGGCTGGCCGAGGGTGCTGGGCGCCTCCTGGAAGTGGGGCAAGTCGCACCACCCGCCGATCGGCTGGACGACCGTCCACGTCAACCGCGACCACGTCATCACCGACGGGCTGCGTGACTTCGACGTCGTCGACGAGGTCTACAGCGACCTCGACGTCCTCCCCGACGTCACTCCGCTCGCCACCGCGCTCGGTCAGCCGGTGCTGTGGGCCCGGAACGTCAGGAGGGGCCGGCTCGTGTACGACGCCCTCGGGCACGACACCCGGTCCTACGACTCCCCGATTCACCGCACGCTGCTGTGCCGCGCGGCCCAGTGGCTACTTCGGCAGCCCGTCGGCATCTGCGAGTAGCCGGGCCGACTCCGACTCCTCGGCCAGGCGGCGCACCACGTCCAGGACCCGGCCGTAGAGCACGGTGCCGATCACGTGGGCCTCGATCGCCGACTCGCGGGGGCCGTCGAACGGGATGCGCGACATCTCGTGGTCGCGCACCAGGCCGCCGACCGCCGCGGCGTAGGGGCGCAGGTCGGGCAGGGTGACCTGCTGGTCGAGGCGGCGGAGGGTCACGATGGTCTGGGCGAGTTCGTCGCGGCCGGGGGCGGCCGGGTCGACCCGCCAGCCGCGTTCGCGGATGAGCTCGTCGACCATGGCCCGCGCGTCGGCCCACTCCGGGGTGTCCTCGGGTTCGGTCTTCGGGGACAGCGCGTAGTGGGCGGTGCCGAGCATCTCGTGGACGCCCTTCGACTCGTCCTCCACGGCCTCGATCACGGCCCTGATGGCGGAGATGGGTAGTTTGCCCACTTCGAGCAGGGCTCTGATCAGGCGGAGCCGCCGCACGTGCGGGGCGCCGTACACCGAACGGGTCGCGGAGACCTGTTCGCCCGGCGGCAGGAGCCCTTCCCGCAGGTAGTACTTGATGGTCGGGATGGGTACGCCGGTCGCTTCGCTGAGCTGGGAGATCCGCACGCTGGATATGCTAGCTATCCAACCGGCCCACTCCGGCGAGCCCGATCGCCCCGCTCGACGACGTCGTCAGCGCGCGGGCCACCGGGTCGTCGGGGCGCCAGTCGGCGATCTCGACCAGCCCGGGCTCGGCGAGGGTGAAGCCGTCGAACAGCGACAGGACCTCGTCGTGGGTGCGGAAGGCGAGGCCGCCGGCCGAGCTCTTCGAGTAGATCTCCTTGCCGGCCGTCAAGTCGTCGCCGAAGGCCTCGCCGGGGCTCATATGGGAGATCACCAGGTGGCTGCCGGGGGCCAGGGCGTCGCGGAACCCGGCGACGTGCCGCCGGGCCTCCTCGTCGTCGGTGACGAAGTGGAGCACCGCGACCATCAGGACGGCGACCGGCTGCGTGAAGTCGAGGTGGGCCCGCACGTCGGGGTCGCCGAGGATCCAGGCGGGCTCGCGCAGGTCGCCCTCGGCCACGACGGTGTGCGGGTTGTCGGCCAGGATCGCGCGGGCGTGGACCAGCACCATGGGGTCGTTGTCGACGTACACGACCCTGCAGTCGGGGGCGTGCCGGAGGGCCACCTCGTGAACGTTGTCGCGGGTGGGCAGGCCCGCGCCGATGTCGAGGAACTGCCGCACCCCCTGGTCGATCAGGTGGCGGACCGCCCGGCCCAGGAACTCGCGGTTGGCCCGGGCCAGCTCCTTGGCGTCGGGCGAGATGGCGTTGATCGCCTCCGCGGCCTCGCGGTCGACGGCGAAATGGTCTTTGCCGCCGAGGAAGTAGTCGTACATCCGGGCCACGCTCGGCGTGAGAGGGTCGACGCCCGGGGGTGCCTTTTCGAGGGTCACGCCCGCGATCCTAAACCGCATCAGACTCACTGGTATGCCGAAATGTCGGATCACCGCAACCGGCACTTGAGTGGGAAATCGTCCGGGATTAGCGTGATTTGTGCCCGCCGGGACGGATCGCGCCCCGCCCCGGTGGGCCTCTATGAATTGGTGTGGAATGTCACTATTGAGCCACTTAGGGTCCGAGCGGAGCCGGAACACCGGTAGCTTTCCTACCCGTGCGCCCACCACGACGCGGCGACCAGCTCGGCCACGAGCGTCTCCGTGAGGAGCGCGACGCCGGGATCGTCGTCATGCCGGTAGCGCACGCTCCCGGCCTGTCCGGCGACCTCGCCGCCGACGGTGACGACCGTGGAGCCCCGCTCCCTGACCCACTCCATCGCCTGCTCGTCGTAGGGCGAACCGGGGAACAGCAGGGCGCGGTAGTCGTAGGTCTTGGTGAGGTAGACGTCGACATGGGCCCAGTCGCCGGTCTCGCAGGCGGTGGCCTGGCGGCGCGGCCCCTCGCGCACCATCAGCGCCGACTGGTCGGCCGACGACAGGCGCTCGGCGGGGGCGATCGTGTAGACGCCGTGGGGGCCGTCGAGCAGTTCCATGACGCCCGGAAGCCAGTCGCTCCGCCGGTCGAGCAGGTCCTGCGTCGCCTCGGCGGCCCGTCTGACCAGCGATCCGTCCATGGAGCGGTCGGTCAGGGCCAGCAGCAGGGCGAGGGTGTGCTGGAAGGTCCGGCACGCCACCCCGCCCTCCTCGGGGCCGGCCAGCATCGGGATGACGTGGTCGGCGCCCTTGGTGATCGGCGAGCCGTCCTTGTTGGTCAGCGCGGCCACGAACGACACGCCCCGGTGGCGGGCCACCGCGTCGAGGGTCTCGCGGCTGCCCCCGGTGGCGGAGATCGCCACGACCAGGGTCGCCGGGTCGGGCGGGTAGCCCAGGCCCGTCGAGGCGTAGTCGGCGGCGGCGTCGATCCCGAGGGCGCGCAGGCGCAGGGCGGCGACGCGGGCGGCGTACCGGGAACTGCCCATGCCCAGGAACAGCACCCGCCGCACGGTGTCGGGCACGCCGTCGAACAGGCCGCCCGCGTCGAGCGCGGCGGCCAGCCGATCGAGCGACTCGGGCTTCTTCAGCAGGTCGTCGAGGAACTTTCCGGCGTCCATTCCAGCAGCCTCTCAGAACCAGGTCCGCAGCACGCCCATGGGGGCGTAGCGCCAGCGCTCCAGGAACCGGCCCGCGTAGATGAGCTCCCGGCACAGCTGCTCGGCCTCGAAGGGCCGCAGCAGCGAACGGTCGAGCAGGTCGGCCCGCCCGGCCTCCTCCAGCCGTCTCGTGTACGCGTTCTCCAGCCCCTCCCGGGCGCCCCACACCCAGGCCGAGATCGCCTGGGGGTCGGCGCCGCGCCGCTTGATCGCGACCTGACCGGCGTTCTCGACGCTGATCACGAGCTGGGCCAGGTCGCGCGCGGCCGGCTGGTAGGGCGAGGCGTCCGGCACGGTCGGGTTGCCGTCGAAGTCGATCAGCGAGAAGCCGCCCTCCCATTCGATGATCTGGCCCACGTGCAGATCACCGTGGACGCGCATCACC
The DNA here is from genome assembly GCF_005233835.1 of Herbidospora galbida. Taxonomy (GTDB): domain Bacteria; phylum Actinomycetota; class Actinomycetes; order Streptosporangiales; family Streptosporangiaceae; genus Herbidospora; species Herbidospora galbida. Next base: position 50,202 of record NZ_SZQA01000031.1, read on the forward strand.
TGGGTCTCGCCGGCCACCTGCAACGGCGCGAGCTCCCGCCGCAGGTCGGCGACGTGGTCGGCCAGCCAGGCCGCGTCGGTCTCGTCGGTCGTCAGGGCCAGCGCCTCGTCGAGCGCCCGCGCGGCCCGCGCCGACCACGCGTCGGTGGCCGGCATCAGGCGCACCGGCTCGGCGACGACCTCCGACGGCGTCGTCATGGCCAGGTGAAGATCGGCGGCCAGGGTGCCGATCTCCGCCGCGAAGGCGGTCCGGCCGGCGGCGGCCTCCTCGGCGCACCACTCCCAGCCGTCGCGGGCCCCCGGCAGGTACGCCGTGGCCAGCCCGGCCAGCGCGTCCCCGCAGAAGATCGCCGCGTACGGCTCCGCCGTGCGCGTGAACCCCGCCTCGGCCAGATGGGTCAGCATCTCCAGTCCGGGATGCGGGCCCTCCGACGGATGGGGGAACCACTTCACGATCACCTTCTCGCCCACGACCACCGACCGGTGCGTCTGGTCGACGGTGATCGCGCGTTCTCCTGCCGGGAAGTCCGGCAGCGGGCGCATCTCGCGCACCGCGAAGGGCGCCGGTGCGGCGCCCAGGTTCCGGAGGACCTGCTCGGTCACCCCGGGACCCGCCTCAAGCTCGTCGCCGAGGCGCAGGACGACGTTCCCCGGCAACGCCCAGTCTGCGGACTCCACCGCGCTCTCCTGAATGTCGGTTCAACTGGAAACACAAACTCAGAGCTCACCCCGCGCGGCACAGTCTTGTCTAATTTGATGTCTCCTGCAACACTCGCCAAACATCAGAAGGGGGGCCCGGTATGTCGCGTGGGCGAGGTTCGAACCTCGCGCGGTTGATCTTTCTCGGACCTGGGCTGATCATGTTGACGCTGCTGGCCGTGGTGCCGATGCTGCTCATGCTCAGCACCATGTTCTTCCGGCGCGGACGTTTCGGCGGGGTGGTCTACGAATTCACCACCGCCAACTTCAGCAGGCTGTTCCAGCCGCTCTACCTGAACGTGATCCAGGACAGCCTGGTCGTCGCGGGCGTGGTGACGGTGCTGGCGCTGCTGATCGGCTATCCGACGGCATACGCCATCGCGCAGCTTCCGCCGAAGTGGAAGACGATCGCGCTGCTGGCCGTCATGCTGCCGTTCTGGACGAACTTCCTGATCCGTATGTACGCCTGGACGATCCTGCTCAGCGGTCCCGGCCTGGTCAACGAGGCGCTCACCGGCATCGGCCTGATCGACAAGCCGCTCGAACTGCTCTACACCAGGGGCACCGTGGTGGTCGGCCTGCTCTACGGCTATCTGTCGCTGATGATCCTGCCGATCTACTCGGCGGTCGAGCGGCTCGACCCGCGCCTGCGGGAGGCCAGCGCCAACTTGGGCGCCTCTCCGGTCCGCACGTTCTTCAGCGTCACGCTGCCGTTGACGCTGCCGTCCGCGCTGATCGGGGCCGTGCTCGTGTTCGTGCCCAGCTTCGGGAACTTCGTCGTGCCGGAGATCCTCGGCGGCGGAAAGGCGATCATGGTGGGGAACCTGATCCGCGACCAGTTCCTCAAGGCCCGCGACTGGCCCTTCGGCGCCACGATCGCGCTGGTCATGGTCGTGGTCACGGTGGTCCTGCTGCTGGCCCAGGCGGTCGTCTCGCGGAGGACGCGCAGTGCGTAAGAGGTCGTCGCGTATCGTCTTCCTGCCCCTGTGGCTGGTCTATCTGTTCTTCTACGTGCCCATCGCGGTCGTGGTCTTCATGTCGTTCAACGCGGGCGACAATCCGTACATCTTCAAGGGCTTCAGCCTCGACTGGTACGGCAAGCTCGCGGGCGACGAGACCATCCTCCAGGGGCTCGGCAACACCCTCATCGTCGCGGTCGGCACCTGCCTGGTCTCGACGGTCGTCGGCACTCTGCTCGCCGTCGGCCTTGCCCGGCACACCCGCTCGAAGGTGATCGAGGCGATCGCCACGATGCCGGCCATCCTGCCGGAGCTGATGCTGGCCATCGGCCTGCTCATCTTCTACACCGCGATCGACTTCACGCTGGGGCTGACCTCGATCCTGCTGGCGCACCTGACCTTCGGCATCCCGCTGGTGGCGGTGGTCGTCAGGGTGCGGCTGGCCTCGATGGACACCTCGCTGGAGGAGGCCTCGACCGACCTCGGCGCGAGCCCGCTCCAGACGTTCTTCCGCATCACCCTGCCCGGCCTGGCCCCCGGCATCGCGGCCGGCGCCCTGCTGGCGTTCACGTTCTCGCTCGACGAGTTCGTGCTGGCCTTCTTCTCGGCCGGCCCGACCGACCCGACGCTGCCCATCGTCATCTACTCGATGGTCAGGTTCGGCGTGACCCCCGACATCAACGCCCTGGCCACTCTCCTGCTGACCGTCAGCGTCGTCGCGGTGCTCGCCGTCCAGCGCATGACCCGAATCACGGAGTCCCTCAAATGACACTGCTTTCCATCGAGGGGGTATCCCGGAAGTTCGGGAACGTCACGGCCCTCTCGGACGTCTCGATCGACATCCAGCAGGGCGAGTTCTTCGCCCTGCTCGGGCCGTCGGGCTGCGGCAAGACGACGCTGCTGCGCATCCTGGCCGGGTTCGAGACGCCCGATCAGGGGGGAGTCCGCCTCGACGGGACCGACCTGCTCAAGCTGGCCCCGCATAAGCGCCCGGTCAACCTGATGTTCCAGTCCTACGCGCTGTTCCCGCACATGACGGTGGCCAAGAACGTCGCGTACGGGCTGGAGCGCGAGAACCTCCCCAGGGCCGAGATCAAGGCCCGGGTGGGCGAGGTGCTGGAGAAGGTCGGCCTGGAGCCGATGGCCAACCGGCGTCCGGCCCAGCTGTCGGGCGGCCAGCAGCAGCGCGTGGCGCTGGCCCGCGCCATCGTGAAGCGCCCCCGCCTGCTGCTCCTGGACGAGCCCCTCTCGGCCCTGGACAAGAAGGTCCGCGCCGAGATGCAGCTCGAACTCAAGCGCCTCCAGCACGAGGTCGGCATCACCTTCGTCGTGGTCACCCACGACCAGGAGGAGGCCATGTCCCTGGCCGACCGCATCGCGGTCATGGACCAGGGCCGTGTCGAGCAGGTCGACGCCCCCGTGACCCTCTACGACCGCCCGCGCACCTACTTCGTGGCCGACTTCATCGGCGCGAACAACCTGTTCACGGGCGCGATCCGCGGCGGCGTCTTCTCGGCCGAGGGCCTCGGCCCGCTGCCGTCGAAGGCGACCACGGCCGACGGCTCGGCGGCGCTGGCGATCCGCCCGGAGCGGGTCCGGCTGACCGAGCCGACCCCCGGCATGGTGCAGGGCGTGGTCGTCGACGTGAGCTTCTACGGCGGCGTCTCCCACATCGCGGTCGAGGTCACGGGCCTGGGCCGCAAGGTCCTGGCGGCGACGCAGGGCTCGGCCCGCATCACGCCCGGAACCGTCGTCGGGGTCACCTGGCGCCCGGAGGACGCGGTCCTCATCCCGAACTGACGACCGCTTCAGATCCGCCCACCGCCGCGTTCCGGTCGATCCGGGACGCGGCGACGGGCTGTCGTCGTGGTTGTTCAAGGGCGCGAGGTCGCGCCCTGTCCGATGCTCGACGTCCGATGCTCGGCGGGCGCCGAATCAGGAGGCGTCTCGGGGGCGGGGGGTGGAGCCGCCGTTGCGCTGCCTCGTCGTGCGGGTGGTCTTCGGGCGGGCGGCCGGCTCCTCCTTGAGCGGGTGGCCGGTCGACATGCGGGCGAAGTCGAGGATGAGGCTCACGGCCTCGTCGGGGCCGATCGAGTGGTGGCGGGCGATGATGCGGTAGCCGTAGGCGTCTTCGAGGGCGACCAGGTTGCGGGCGATCTGCTCGGAGTCGCCGGCCAGTTTGAACACGCCCTGGGCCGCGCCGATCTCCAGGATGGTCTGGTACATCGCCACCTGGCGGTCGTAGAGCGTGGTCAGCAGCGTGCCGTAGACGCGGTTGCGGCCGGCCGCGCCGCCGAGCTCGCACAGCAGGCGCACGCCCGCGTCGTCGGGCCCCTCGGGCAGGCCCGAGCGGATGGTCGTGATCAGCTTCTGGGCCGGGTCGGCGATGCCGCTGATCTTCTTGACCCGCTGCTCGTAGAAGCGTTCCATGCCGGCGTGGTGGGCCTCGATCAGCAGGTCGCGCAGATCGGGGTAGTGGTAGAGCACCGCACCCGACGTGAGACCCGCCTCTTCTGCGATCTGGTTCAGATGGACGCCCTCGGCACCGTGCTGGATCATCGCGCGCCTGGCCGCGTCGATCAGCTCGACCCGCCGGTCTGCCCTGCTCTTGCGCTGAGTCATCGCACCCCGCCCCGTATGGAGGATCTCACAACTAGTGTCGCAGCTCTTGACGTGGTTGCTCGATAAGTATTTGAATCACGATTCAACAAATATCGGTCGGAGGGGATCGTGATTACGGACGCACTGCCGCGGGTCTTCTGGACCGACCGGCCCGGTCCGGCCGCGTACCCGCCGCTGACGGGGACGACGACGGCCGACCTGCTGATCGTGGGCGGCGGCTTCACCGGCCTCTGGGCTGCTGTGCTGGCCAAACAAGAAAACCCCGCCTGCGACGTCGTTCTGGTCGAAGCCGAACGTATCGCGTTCGGCGCCACCGGCCGCAACGGGGGCTTCATCGCCGACTCCATCACGCACGGCCTGACGCACGGCGCGCACCGCTGGCCTGGGGAGATCGATCTGCTGCTGGCGATCGGCCGGGAGAACCTGGCCGCCATCGCCGATTTCGTCGCCGACCACGACATCGACGCCGACCTCCGGCTGATCGGCAAGACTACGGTCGCCGTTGCGCCCCACCACGTGACCGAATTGCGGGCCGCCGAAAAGCGGCACCGGGACCATGGCGAGGACGCCACATTCCTGGACGCCGGGGACATGCGGGCCGACGTCCACTCGCCGACCTACCTGGGCGGACTGCGGCTGCGCGGCACCGGCGGCCTCGTCGACCCGGTGAAACTGGCCTGGGGCCTGCGCCGCGTCGCCGAGGACCTCGGCGTGCGGATCTACGAGCACACGCCGGTGACGGGGCTGGAACGCTCCGGCTCCTCGGTACGCGTCCCGACGCCCCAGGGCGCGTTCGACGCCCGCCAGGTGCTCATCGCGACCAACGCGTTCCCGTCGCCGCTGCGGCGGCTGCGCAACTACGTCCTGCCGGTGTGGGACTACGTGCTGGTGACCGAGCCCCTCGACGCCGATCGGCGGGCCTCGCTCGGCTGGGCCGAGGCGCAGGGCATCACCGACGCGGGCAACCAGTTCCACTACTACCGGCTGACCGCCGACGGCCGGCTGCTGTTCGGCGGGTACGACGCCGTCTACAACTTCGCGGGCGGCGGCACCGACCAGCGCCCCGCCTCCCACGCCCTGCTCGCCCGGCACCTGCTGGAGACCTTCCCGCAGCTCGAAGGCGTACGGGCGACCCACCGGTGGGGCGGCCTGATCGACTCGACCAGCCGCTTCACCCCGTTCTTCGGCACCGCCATGGGCGGCCGGGTGGCCTACGCCCTCGGCTACACCGGGCTCGGCGTGGGCGCCTCGCGCTTCGGCGCCCTCGCCGGGCTCGACCTGCTGGCGCGGCGGGAGACCAGGCGTACCGGGCTGAAGATGGTGCGCCGCCGCCCGGTCCCGTTCCCGCCCGAGCCCATCAGGTGGCCGGTGGTCGAGTTCACCCGCCGGGCCCTGGCCCGCGCCGACGCGAACGAGGGCAGACGCGGGCCGTGGCTCCGCGTGCTCGACCGCTTCGGCATCGGTTTCGACAGTTAGAAGACCCAGACATGACGACTCTGATCAACCCCGCGACCGGCCAAGTCATCGAGGAGATCCCCGACAGCACCGATGTCTCCGCGAAGGTGGCCGCCGCGCGGGCGGCCTTCGAGCAGTGGCGCGAGGCGACCCCGGGGGAGCGGGCCCGGGTCCTGCTGCGGCTGGCCGACCTGGTCGAACGCGACGCCGACGAGCTGACCCGGCTGGAGGTCGAGGAGACCGGCAAGCCGGCGGCGGTGTTCCGCGACGGTGAGCTGCCCTTCGCCGCCGACAACCTGCGCTTCTTCGCCGGCGCGGCCCGCTCGCTCGACGGCACCGGCGCGGGCGTGCTCAGCGCCGGCTACACCTCGGTGCTGATCCGGCGGCCCGTCGGCGTGGTCGGCTCGATCGCGCCGTGGAACTTCCCGTTCATCATGGCCGTCTGGAAGGTCGGCCCGGCCATCGCGGCCGGGAACGGCGTGGTCATCAAGCCCGCCCCGCGCACCCCGCGCACGACGCTGCGCCTGGCCGAGCTGATGATCGAGGCGGGCGCGCCCGAAGGGCTGCTGGGCGTCGTGACCGGCGGCGGCGACGTGGGCCAGGCCCTCGTGACCGACCCCGGCGTCGACATGGTGAGCGTCACCGGTTCGACCGCGACCGGCAAGGCCGTCATGCGCGGCGCCGTCGACGGCCTCAAGCGCGTCCACCTGGAACTCGGCGGCAAGGCCCCGGCCCTGGTGTTCGCCGACGCCGACCTGGAGGCGATGGCCTTCGGCGTGACGATGGGGGCCACGTACAACACAGGACAGGACTGCACAGCGGCGACCAGGGTCTACGTGGAGCGATCACGCTACGCGGAGGCCGTGGACGCCCTTGCGGCCGCGCTGGAGAAAGTGCGTCCGGGCGATCCCTGGGCCGAGGGGACCGACATCGGTCCGCTCATCTCCGCCGAGCACCGGGACAGGGTGCACGGCTTCGTCGCGCGGGCGTCGGGCCGGGTCGTCCGTGGGGGCGATCCGCTCGACGCTCCCGGCTACTACTACGCGCCGACCCTGGTCGCCGACGCTGACCAGTCCTCCGAGATCGTGCAGGGGGAGGTGTTCGGGCCCGTCCTCGTCGCGCTGCCGTTCGACGGGGAGGACGAGGCGGTGCGGCTGGCCAACGACACCCCCTACGGGCTGGCGTCGTCGGTCTGGTCGTCGGACGTGTCCCGGGCGCTCCGCGTCAGCCACCGGCTCGACGTGGGGGTGACGTGGGTCAACGACCACCTGCCGATCGCGTCGGAGGCGCCGCACGGCGGGGTGAAGGGGAGCGGGTTCGGCAAGGACATGAGCCAGGAGGCGGTCGGGGAGTACTCGGTGACGAGACACCTGATGATCAAGCACGCCGCCCCGGCGGCCAGAGACTCCTTCCGGCCGGCCTAGCGACCAGGGCGGCCACCCCGCCGGTCAGCACGGCTCCCGCCGCGACCCAGGACCACAGACTGTCGTAGACCATGAACTGCCAGGCCCACCAGCGTGGCCGGACGCCGTCCGAACCCCAGAAGTCGACCAGTACGAAGGCGCCAACCGGTACGACCCATGACAACGACCGGCTGAACAGACGGCCGGAGATGAGGGCCAGGCCGACGTAGATCAGGAGGTTGCGCACCCCTTCGGCGGCGCCTCCCGGCGAGCCGGTCACCAGGGTGGCCGTGCCGAGCAGCGCCGCCGCCAGCAGCAGGGCGGCGGCCAGGTGGGCCACCTCGGCCCGGGCCAGCCGTCCGGACGCGGCCTGTTCGAGTGAGGCCATGGAGCTGTGCAGGCTCCCGGCGGCCAGCATCGCGAAAGGGAGCGGCGTCGCCACGGTGCTGGCCATCTCCGTCCACCCTCGGCTGTTGGCGGCGGGCAGCACGAAGTCGTGGCCACCCGCGATGACCGCCACGACCGTGGCGGCGGCGTACCCGGCCGACACCTGCGCCAGATGGTGGGCTTGGGCGTAGCGCCGGAGCCCCGCCCAGCAGTCAGTCACGGCAGTCACCACTGATGCCTCTGATCGCCGCGAGACGCTCGGCGACCCATTCGGCCTGGGCGTTGTCGGGCAGCCCCAGGACGCGCGCGATCTCCCGAAGGTCCACGCCGGGGGGCCCGCCACCGGCGCCGAGGGCACGGGCGTCACCGAGACCGCGAACCTGTAGGTAGGCGTCGAGAGTGAAAACCTGCTGGGAGTAGCGCTCCTCGGCGCCTCCCGGCACCTCGCAGTCCGGCAATGTACGCGAGAGCACCGTCGAGGCCATGAACATGGGTACCGACAACTCGCCGGCCAGGAACTGGAAGTCGCCGCCGGCCTCCGGGTGAGCGGCCGAACGCAGCCCCTTCTCGTAGAAGGCGGGGGGCACTGTGAGCACCCCGTTGGGCAGGGACGAAAACCTGGTCGCCATGGCGCTGACGACGGGCAGGTACTTGCGGTTCTCCGGCCACACGCACACCTGCGGTGTCCCGTCTGAACATAACGCCGACGCGGGCGCCGGACGCTCCACCTGCACAGGCCCGGCCATGGCCACCGCCACGAGCCCGGCCGCGCCGGCCACTCCGGCGCCCCTCCGCGCCCACTGGCCGCCGCCGGCCGCGCGCGGCGGGATCGCCAGCGCGAAACCGGCGATGAGCAGGACGAACGCAACTCGTACCGCCAGCGCGGCAGGGGAGACCTCGACCTGGGGATGCCCGGACAACACGTAGAACCGGAAAGGACGCAGCATGGTCTGGCCGAATAGGCAGACCGCGACCGCGATCGGCGGCACGAACCGCGACTCCCACAACTTGCCCGCCAGGTGCCCGGTCGCCGCGCTGAGCACCACCAAACAGACCCCGAGCGCGAGGTAGGACGGCCATAGAAACCCAGGTCCCGCCTCCGGCGTGCTGACCACGGCGGCCAGCACGGCCCCCGGGACGAAGGCGGCCAGTCCGTAGAAGACCGTGCTCGCCAGCAGTGGCAGTTCGACCCGCCACCGGGCCCGGGTCGAGGCGGCCAGCTGCTCGGTCAGCCCGGCCCGATGCACCCGCCCCGCGACCCACGCCGCGCCGCCCCCGAGAACGAGCCCGAAGAAGTACGCCGGCAACTGCGCCGCCGCGCTGGCCTGAGGCCACACCCCTATCCACGCGGTGTCCCGGCCGACCAACATGGCCACGTCGAGCGCCATGAGCACGGGCAGCCACCAGCGCAACGGGGAGCGGCGAACCTCCGTCCAGAAGACGCCGAACCTCACGCGACCGCCCCCTGAGCGGCCAGCACGCTCATGTATCCGCGCTCAAGAGGGCTGTCGCCCTCAGCGTCCGGGGCCGCCACCTCACGAAGCGCCTCGGGATCCCCCCGCCACACCAGCCGTCCCTCCGCCATGACCACCACGTCGTCGCAGACGGCGGCCACGTCCTCCACCAGATGAGTGCTGAGCACGACCGCGACACGGTCGTCCTTGAGCTTGCGCACCAGTGAACGGAACTCCAGCCGCTGCGCCGGATCGAGCCCAACCGTCGGCTCGTCGAGCAGTACCAGCTGCGGGCGGCCCACGATCGCGGACGCGATGCCACATCGCCGGATCATGCCCCCCGACAACGACTTCAGCTTGGCGCGCGATCTGTCGGTGAGATCGACGAAACCGATCGCCTCCCGGGTCGCGGCGTCCGCCTCCCGGGCCGGGACACCGCGCAACCAGGCGCTGTAGCGGACGAAGTCGTAGACCGTGAAACCCGGGTAGTAACCGAAGTGCTGCGGGAGATACCCGATGCGACGCCGTGCCTCCATGGTCGCGCGACGTGAGTCGACCGGAACCCCGGAGATCGTGATGGCACCGCGCTTCGGCGGTACGACGGTCGCCAGGGTTCGCAACAAGGTCGTCTTGCCGGCGCCGTTGGGCCCGAGCAACCCGAGTACGCCGTGCCGGATGTCGAGATCCAGATCGACGATGACGTCCCGCCTGCGATACCCCTGCCTGATGCCGCGAAGTTTCGCGACCGGCTCCATCAGGTGTCACTCCATTCACCGAGACGGGTGCCCACCCATGGTGAGCACCCGTGGATTACCGGTTGGTTCGTGTCTCAGCTGAACAGCAGATACGCCTGGTTGACCGAGATCGTGCACTCGCTGCTGGCGAAGGTGCCGGAATAGCCCTTGGGGAGGGAGTAGGAGCCGAGCTCCAGATCCAGTTCGAAAGCGCAGTCGCCGTACAGGTAAACGGGCCAGATGGCCTGGGTCGCCTTGCTGCACTTACCGGCGAAGGCGGTGTCCCACCACTGCGCATAACACCCCCAGGTCGAGGGGGAAGTGCCGGCGGCGTTGGCCGTGGTCGTCACGCCGACGACGGCACCGGCTGCGAGCGCCACGGCGGCCAGACTGATTCCGGCACGTCTTAAGCCCAACTTGGGTCTCACTGAGGTGTAGCCTCCTCTTGCATCGTTGATGCGCTGCGGACGCTGATTCTTCGCGGGACTGGCGTCCGCAGCTAATGACGGGCCCAATCTGATCACGATGACCAATTGAAGTCAACGTAGGCCGAATTCACGTTCCCTTGCTTGAGTGATGTGTACCGGATGGCACTCGGAGACCGCGATCGCCGCGAATGTATTGGGTCAGTGACATTCCGTTCCGACTGATCGTGTCGGCCCCTGGATAATGGGTTACGGTAATGTGGCCGAAATGCGAGCCTCGGTTATGCTTGGATGGCGTGGCCGAGATCGAGGTCTTCGTTTGATTCTTCCTGTGCAGGAAATCGTTTGTTCGGGGTTGCCGGGGTGGGCAATGCCGCTGGTGTGAGGCCGTCCGTTAGTGCTTATCTGCTCTTGTTGTGACGCATTGGTTTATTGGCGTGATCGGTGAATGTGGAATTCGATTCCATCGAACGGTTTTCTCCGGTCACCCGGACTCGGCGTCGAAATAGAGCTCTGACGTCACCCGATAGCGGTCCCCCCGGTAGATCGACCGCGTGAACTCCACAATTCGCCCGTTCACGTCCCGCGTCGTGCGCTCCACCAGCAGGGCCGGGAAGTGTTCCGGCACCCCCAGCAGTTCCGCCTCCGTCTCGTCGGTGACCGTCGCCTCAATGGTCTGCACCGCGCTGCGCACGTCGACGCCGAACCGCTCACGCAGCACCTTGTAGAACGACCCCGTCTCCATGTCGGCGGGTTGCAGCCCGGCCACCAGCTCGTGCGGCAGGTGGAGGCGTTCGATCGCCATCGGCGCATCGTCGACGACGCGGAGCCTGACCACCCGGAGAACGGGGGTGGCGGGGGCCAGTTGGAGGCGGCTGGTCAGCTGGGGGCCGGCCGGCGAGGAGGCGAACTCCAGGATCGCGCTCAGCCATTTCCCCTCGGCCGGCGGCGCGTAGAACGATCCAGTCTGGGTCGCCGACAGCGCCTGGGTGACGCGCTGGGGGCCGGTGAAGGTGCCGCGGCCGTGTTCGCGGACCAGGACGCCCGAGCGCACCAGGTCGTCTATGGCCGCCCGCAGGGTCGGGCGGGAGACGCCCAGTTCCTTGCACAGGTCGCGCTCCGACGGGATGGCCTCGCCGGGTTTCTTGTCGGCCACGTAGTCGAGCAGGAAGTCGCGTACCCGGTCGCGCTTCAGCCCCGCCCGCATGTTGACAGTCACGCTCCCGACCTTACCAGCGTCTTACCAGTTGTCGAATGTAAACACTGAATAACGGGTCTTGACGGGTCTACTGGTTAAGACCACTCTAGCGCCAGCAGGCAGATTGCTTACCAATATCTGACCACTGGGAGAACCAATGGCCCCCCGGTTCCTCGCCGCGGCGGCGGTTCTGGCGCTCGCCGCCGGGCTCACCGCATGCGGCTCTTCGTCCACCGAATCGCCCACTGACAGCACCGCGCCCGCCGCGACCGCGCTCACCGTCTGGATCATGCGCGACAGCATGTCCGACGCCCTGCTCGGCACCTTCGAGCGCGACTTCGAGGCCGCGCACCAAGGGGTCACCCTCGACGTCCAGATCCAGGAGTGGGACGGCATCGGCCAGAAGGTGACCAGCGCCCTGGCCAGCAACGACGCCCCCGACGTGATCGAGGTGGGCAACACCCAGGTCGCCGAGTACGCCGCCAGCGGCGGCGTGAAGGACCTCACCGACAAGGTGACCGAACTCCAGGGCGCCGACTGGCTGCCCGGTCTCGCCGATCCCGGCAAGATCGACGGGAAGCAGTTCGGGATCCCCTGGTACGCCGCCAACCGCGTCGTCATCTACAACAAGGACCTGTTCGAGAAGGCCGGCGTGACCGCCCCGCCCGCGACGCGGGACGAGTGGATCGACGTGACCACCAAGCTCAACGCCGACGGCAACCAGGGCATCTACCTGCCGGGCCAGAACTGGTACACCCTGGCCGGGTTCATCTGGGACGAGGGCGGCGACCTGGCCGTCAACGAGGGCGGCACCTGGAAGGGCGGCCTCGACAGCCCGCAGGCGCTGGCCGGGATCGACTTCTACAAGAAGCTCCAGGCGCTGGGCGAGGGGCCGAAGGACTCCGACGAGGCCAACCCGCCGCAGGCCGACGTGTTCGCCAAGGGCGACGTGGCGCAGCTCATCTCCTCGCCGGGCGGCGCGGTGGCCATCGAGAAGGCCAACCCCGACCTGGCCGGCAAGCTCGGCTTCTTCCCGATCCCCGGCAAGACCGCCGACAAACCCGGCGCCGTCTTCACCGGCGGCAGCGACCTGATCATCCCCGAGGCGTCCAAGAACCCCGATCTCGCGTACGAGGTCATCAAGGCCCTCGCCGGAGAGAAGTTCCAGACGGCGATGGCCACGGAGATGTCCTACGTGCCCAACCGGGTCTCGCTGGGCGGCGTGCTGACCAGCGAGGGCGCGGCCGCGATGGCCAAGGGCGCCGCCAACGGCCATGCCACGCCGAACTCGGCGAACTGGGCGGCGGTCGAGGCCAAGAACGTCATCAAGGAATACATGACGACCTACCTGACCGGCACGAACGGCGCGGCGGAAGCCGCCAAGGCGTCCCAGGTCATCGCCGACATCCTCAACACCAAGTCCTGACCCGGTCTCGGGCCCGTCCGGGCGGACGGGCCCGCTCGTACAGAGAAGGAAGGACTTCTGTGGTCACGCAGGCTCCCGAGCGGCCCGTCGCCGCGGCGGCCCCGCCTCCACCGAGGCGGCGGCGCGGCCTCCCGGCCCTGTGGCCGTACCTGCTGGTGATCCCGACCGTCGCGGGCACCGCCTACCTGCTGTTCTATCCGCTGATCCGCAGCGTGATCATCTCGTTCCAGCACTTCAGGACCGGTGAGCTCATCAGGGGCGGGGCCGCGTTCGTGGGGCTGGAGAACTACCACGAGGCGCTGGGCTCGGCGGAGTTCTGGGCGGTCGTCAGAAGGACCCTGGTCTGGACGGGCGTCAACGTCGTCCTGATCATGGTCATCTCCACCCTGGTCGCGCTCATGGTCGCGCGCCTCGGGAAGAGGCTGCGGCTCGCGGTCCTGGCGGGGCTGGTGCTGACCTGGGCGACGCCCGTCCTGGCCGCGACCACGATCTTCCAGTGGCTGTTCCAGTCGAAGCTGGGAGTGGTCAACTGGCTGCTGACCAGTGTCGGCTTCACCCGGTTCGACGGGTACACGTGGTTCGCCGACGGGACCGCCACGTTCGCCATCATGGTGCTGCTCGTCGTCTGGCAGTCGGTCCCGTTCGCGGCCCTGACCCTGTACGCCGGCCTGACCACCATCCCGCAGGAGCTGTTCGAAGCCGCCCGGATCGACGGCGCGACCGGCTGGCAGGTCTTCCGCGACGTCACCTTCCCCATGCTCCGGCCGCTGTTCGGGCTGATCACGTCGCTGGAGATCATCTGGGTCTTCAAGTGCTTCGCCCAGATCTGGGCGATCAGCCAGGGCGGCCCGGACGGCGCGACCACGACCCTGCCGGTGTACGCCTACCAGGTCGCCCAGTCGCTGCACAAATACGACCTCGGCTCGGCCATCTCGACCCTGACCGTGCTCATCCTCCTGGTCGTGCTGGTCCCGCACCTGCGCCGCATGTACAAGCACGAGGGAGCGGACAAGTGATCAAGCGTCTCCCCATCACGCTCGCCGCCCTGTCGGTGCTGGTCGTCTCGGTCTTCCCCGTCTACTGGATGGTCGTCACGGCGTTCAAGCCCACTCGGGACATCCAGGCCGACACCCCCCAGTTCCTCCCGCTCCACCCCACGCTCGAACACTTCGAGACCGCGATCGGCTCCGAGGGTTTCGCGCTGTTCTGGCGCAACTCGCTGCTGGTCTCGCTCGGCGCGGTCGTGCTCAGCCTGGTCGTGGCGCTGCTGGCCGCGTTCGCGGTCGCCCGGATGCGCTGGCGGGGGCGCAAGGCGTTCATCCTCATGGTGTTCATCGCGCAGATGGCCCCGTGGGAGGCGCTGCTGATCCCGATGTTCATCATCGCCCGCGACACCGGCATGCTCGACAAGCTCTCCATGCTGACGCTCATCTACTTCATGAGCACGCTGCCCTTCACGATCGTCACCCTGCGCGGGTTCCTCGCGGCGATCCCGGAGGAGCTGGAGGAGGCCGCCCAGATGGACGGCGCCAGCCGGACCGCCGCGTTCCGGAAGGTCGTCCTGCCGCTGCTCGCGCCGGGGCTGATGTCCACGTCCCTGTTCGGGTTCATCACCGCGTGGAACGAGTTCGCGTTCGCCAACGCGCTGATCATCAAGAACCAGGACGACCGCACGCTGCCCGTCTGGCTCTCGTCCTTCTCCAACGTCTTCGGCACCGACTGGGGCGCCACCATGGCCGCCGCCACGCTCTTCATGCTGCCGGTTCTGCTGATCTTCCTGATCCTCCAGCGCCGGGTGACCTCAGGGATCATCGCCGGCGCGGTCAAGGGCTGAGAAAGGAAACCCAACGTGATCATTCCGCGGCCACGTGACCTGGCCGTCCTCGGGGGCTCCGTCGCGTTCTCCGAGGATCTCGTCCGGCACCGACCCGATCCGGGCCTGCCGGAGGAGGGCTATCGCCTGACTCTCAACGAGGGCGGCATCGAGCTGGCGTCCGGCGGGCCCGCCGGGGCCTACTACGGGCGGCAGACGCTCCGCCAGCTCGGCGAACGGCTCCCGGAGGGGGTGATCGAGGACGCGCCCCGGTTCGGGTGGCGCGGGGTGATGCTCGACGTGGCGCGGCACTTCATGCCGAAGGCGTTCATCCTGCGGCTGATCGACCTGATCGCCGAGCTGAAGCTGAACGTGCTGCACCTGCACCTCACCGACGACCAGGGCTGGCGGCTGGAGATCCGGCGTTACCCGCGTCTCACCGAGGTTTCGGGCGACCACTACACCCACGAGGACATCCGGGAGATCGTCGCCTACGCGGCCGACCGGTTCGTCCGGATCGTCCCGGAGATCGGCCTGCCGGGCCACGTGCAGGCGGCGCTGGCGGCGTACCCGGAACTCGGCAACGACCCCTCGGAGACCTACGAGGTCTGGACGAAGTGGGGGATAAGCGAGCACACCCTCAACCTGGAAGAGGAGACCATCGCCTTCTTCCAGCACGTCCTCGACGAGGTCTGCGACCTGTTCCCCGGCGAGTACGTCCACGTCGGCGGCGACGAGTGCCGTAACGACGAGTGGGAACGCACGCCGCGCGCCCAGGAGCGCATCCGCGAGCTCGGCCTGCCCGGCGCGCACGCCTGCCGGGCCTGGATCACCGCGCGGATGGCCGAGCACCTGGCGAAGAAGGACAGAAAACTCGTCTATTGGTACGAGAAGCCCGACGGCCCGCCCGGCGCCACCACCATGACCTGGCTCGACGAGGAGAGCGGCGAGCTGGCCGCCCTCGAGGGCCGCGACGTCGTATTGGCCCCGCACCTGCGGACCTACCTCGACTACCCGCCCGAGCAGGAGGCCGGTCCGTTCTTCCCCGACCGGGTCCTGTCGCTGTCGAACACCTACCACTTCGCGCCCCCGTCGGCGCCGGGGATCATCGGCGTCCAGGCCCAGCTCTGGACCGAGTACATGCCGACCCCGGCCGACGTCGAACGCCAGGCCTTCCCCCGGCTGCTGGCCTTCGCCGAGGTCGCCTGGGGATCGGCGGGCGACTACTCCGACTTCCTGCGCCGTCTCGACCCCCATCTGACCCGCCTGGCCGCACAGGGCGTCTCGGTGGGTCCGCTCATCCCATAAAGAAAGGAACGATGTGTCCAGCAAGAAGTGGTTAGCCGGCGGACTGATGTCCGCCCTCGCCGTCATCGGCCTGGTGGCGCTGCCGGCCGAGGCCGCCACCGCCGTCAAGGTCCAGTACAAGACCAGCGCCTCCGGCGCCCAGGCCGACCAGGTCGAGCCCTGGCTGAACCTGGTCAACACCGGCACCACCGCGGTGGCGCTGAACACCGTCAAGGTCCGCTACTACTTCAAGGCCGAGTCGGCCTCGCAGCAGTACCGCTTCGCCTGCTCGTGGGCGGTCGTCGGCTGCGCCACGATCACCGGCACCTTCGGCACGATCTCGCCCGGCACGGCCACCGCCGACCGCTACCTGGAGATCGGCTTCACGAGCGGCTCGCTCGCCCCGGGCGCCTCCACCAGCGACATGCAGCTGCGGTTCTACCGGGCCGACTGGCAGCGCATCACGCAGAGCGACGACTACTCGTTCGGCGCGCAGGCCTCGTACGCCGACTGGAACAAGATCACCGTCTACCAGTCTGGCGCGCTGCTGTGGGGCAACGCCCCGGCGGGCGGCAACCCCAGCCCGTCGCCGTCGCCGTCGGCCTCTCCGAGCACGTCGCCGCCGCCCGGTGGCAACAACGGCGTCGTGTTCGACGACTTCAGCTACACCTCGCACACCGACCCGAACATCAACGCGCACAACTGGACGATCCGCACCAACCAGGGCGGCCCCGGCATCCCCGGCGCGACCTGGCCGGCGTCCAACGTCACCTTCCCGACCGTGAGCGGCAGCAACAAGGCCCTGCAGCTCAAGTCGGTCACCGACGGCACCTCGTCGGGCACCCAGCAGTCGGAGGTGCTGCACCAGCGCAAGTTCCTGGAGGGCACCTACGCCGCCCGGGTCTTCTTCACCGACACCCCGACGACCGGCCCCGACGGCGACCACATCGTGCAGACCTTCTTCACGATCACCCCGCTCAACCAGGACCTCGACCCCAACTACAGCGAGCAGGACTTCGAGTACCTCCCCAACGGCGGCTGGGGCGAGCCCGCGAACATCATGTACGCCACCTCGTGGGAGACCTACCGCAACGAGCCTTGGCTCGCGGTCAACACCCACACCGCCAACCGCATCAGCTACGCGGGCTGGCACGACCTGGTTCTCCAGGTCTCCGGCGGCGAGATCAAGTACTACATCGACGGGCAGCTGTTCGCCACCCACGGCGGCGACTACTACCCGGAGACCGTGCAGTCGGTGAACTTCAACCTGTGGTTCATCAGCGGCGGTCTCGTCGGCAGCAGCACCCAGCGTCAGTGGATCCAGCAGGTCGACTGGTTCTACCACGCCAAGAACGAGGTGGTCGCGCCCGCCACCGTCATCCAGCGCGTGAACAACTACCGCACCGCGGGCACGAGCTGGGTCGACACCGTCCCGGCGAGCTGACCCTCCCCGGCTGACGACGGCTCGCGCGCATTCGGGGCGCGCGAGCCGTTCGGCCTACCCGGGGATCCGCCCCGGCTCGTCGACGACGCCGTCCGCGATCACGGCGCTGACGAACCTGGTGCCCGCCGGGACGTCGATCGTGTGGATGCGCTCGTCCCGCAGCTGGTCGACCCGCCTGCCGAGGAACGCGGAGGTCGTCTCGTCGAAGATGAGATACGACCGCGAGGTGACCTGGCGGTAGAGGTCGCGCCGGACGCCGGAGCCGGGCACGTCCCCCTCGAAGGCCACGCCGATGCCGGTCCGGCCGGCCGCGTCGCGGACCCCGGCGTCGACGCGCACGCCCGGGATCTCGGCCAGCGCCCGGAAGATCGCCCCCCTCAGCTTGGGCGGCAGCGGAACCTCCTGGTAGAGGAAGACCGAGAACACCCGGAAGGCCCGCGCGTCCTCGTGCTCGCCGTCCGCTTTCCAGACCGGATCGTTCTTCACGTGGTCCAGCAGCCGCGCCGGGTCGGTGGGCAGCTCGGCGAACTCGGCCGCGAACTCGCGCGGGGTGAGCTGGTCGTCGCCGGGTTCAGGCTCGATGGCCAGGTGCTCCATCCCGCCCTGCGCGCGGCGGAAGGACTGCGCGGTGCCGTCGAAGCGGGTCCAGTACTCCTCGGCGATCGGCGCGGGGTCGTCGCCGTTCTGGACGAGGAGCTTCCAGTACACCCACTGGTCGTCTCGGGGCGCCGGGACGGGCGCGCCACGCTCGGCCACCCGGGCGGCCCGCCGCAGCACCACCTCCGCGTTCATCGGCCGGATCCCGCCGGTGACGACCGGCCGGGCCGTCGTCGGCAGGTCCGGGACCGGCATGCCGATGCCGCCCACCACCACGACGGCGACACCTGTCGCGGCGGCCACCAGGAGCAGGGGAGGGGCGAGCCGGACGCGGCGGCGGCGCATGGCGCGGGTGCGCAGGGCGTCGAGCCGGTCGGCGGAGGGCTCCGGGGCGTCGGCGCGCAGCCCGCCCAGCAGCTTCAGGTCATCCACGGCTGGCCTCCTCTTGGACGGCGGACGGGTCGCTCCCGCCCAGGGCCGCGCGGGTCTTGCGCCGGGCCCGGTGGAGGCGCGACCGCACCGTGCCGACGGGGATGCCGAGGGCCCGCGCCACCTCCTCGTAGCTGAAGTCGGCCCAGGCGACCATCAGCAGGACCTCGCGGTCGGCCGGCGACAACACGGCGAGCGCCTCGGCCAGCTCCCGGTGCAGCGCCGAAGCCGACACCCGCGCCTCCACCCGGTCGGCGTAGCTCTCGGCGACCTCGTCGACGCCAGTCCTGGCCAGCGCCCGGTAGGCCCTGACCTCGGCGCGGCGGTGCCTGCCGATGAGGTTGGCGGCGATGCCGTAGAGCCACGGGCGGGCGTCGCGGTGGGCGGTGTCGTAACGCCCGAGCCGGCGCAGGGCCGTCAGGAACGTCTCGGCCACCACGTCGTCGGCCAGCGAGTCGCCGAGACGGCGGAGCACGTAGCGGTGCAGCGCGGGCGCGTGCCGGTCGAACAGGACGGAGAAGGCGGCGGGATCCCGCCGGGCACGGTCGATCACCTCCGCGTCGTCGGGGCCATGGGTGATCAAGCGGGCGCTCCGTTCCTCGGGGCCGATCACCCTGCTTTCACCCGATGGCGGGAATCGGGTTCACCGGCCGTCGCCCGGCACGTTCTTGAGGGCCTCGCGCCGCGACAGGCCGCTGAGACCCTGGTGCTCGACGTAGCGCACCACCTCGCGCGGGTCGGTCTTGGCGTATTCGCGCAGCGCCCAGCCGATGGCCTTGCGGGCGAAGAAGTCGGTGTCGGACAGGCTCGGCTCGATGCAGGCGTAGAGGAGCGCGCTGTCGGTGTGTTCCTTGAAGGTGTTCTGCGACAGGATCGCCGTGCGGCGTTTCCACAGGTCTGGGCCGTGGGCCCAGTCGAGCATCGTCGGGCGCATCGTCTCGGGGAACTGCCGTAACAGGGTGCCCACCCGGTGGACGGCCAGTTCGTCGACCAGGTCCCACCAGGCCCCGGTGACGATCATCTCCTCGTACATGGGCAGGGTGTAGAGGGTCTGCCACGGGCGGTAGAAGCGGAAGCCCGTCAGGTCGATCGCCGCGTAGCGCTCCTCGCGGTACTTCGCCTCGCGCCACAGTTCGAGGACGGCCCGGCGCCACACCGGCGCGGAGTCGAGCCGGTGGGCGGCGAAGACCTTCTTCAGCGCCAGCCGCCGCGGCCCGCTCTGCACGCCCAGGAAGGGCATCTCGGACTTCATGTACGCCCGCATCACCGGCGCCTTCTCCGGGTCGGCGAGGTCGCCGAGAGCGGCCCGGACCGCGTCGACGAGGCTCATCCCGGCTGGTCGGTCCGCTCTCCGGTCGCCAGGCCGTCGAACAGGACCGTGATGTAGTGGTCGGCGAGCGCGGTGGTGTTGAGCCGCCCGCCCGGACGGAACCAGCGCACCGCCACCCAGATCGAGTCGCGCAGCATGCGGTAGGTCAGCTTCGGGTCGACGTCGGCCCGCAGCTCGCCGGTGGCCTGGCCCTTCTTGATCTGCTCCATCCACATGCGCTCGATCTCGTCTTCGGCCTTCACGAGGTAGTCGAAGCGGTGGTGCTCCAGCGAGCGCAGGTAGTTCCAGTCGTTCTGCATGACGGTGATCGCGGCCCGGTGGGGTTCGAGCGTGGCGAAGCCGGTGCGGACCATCTGGGCCAGCACCTCGGCCGGGCCCTTGCCCGAGTCGAGGATCACCCGGTAGCGCGCGGTCAGGTCGTCGAGGAACGTGCGCAGGACCTCGTCGACGATCGACTCCTTGGAGTCGAAGTGGTGGTAGAGGCTGCCGGACAGGATCCCGGCCTCGTCGGCGATGTTCCGGACGGTGGTGGCCTGGAAGCCCTTGCGCGCGAACAGTTCAGCCGCCAGTTTGACCAGGTGGTCGCGGCGCTCCGAGGCGGTCACCCCGTGGGTTCTGCGCGCCGTCGCGGTGCTCTTGCGCTGGTTCACCCACCCATTATGAGCCGTTGGGGCCGACGGACCATTCAGAGCGCGGAATCGGCGATGATCGAGGATGGCGAAAATCAAATTCCCGTTCACACTGGGCGTCGCCTCGGGGGAGCCCGCGCCCGACGGCGTCATCATCTGGACCCGGCTCGCCCCCGACCCCCTGAACGGCGGCGGCATGCCCGCGAGCGCGTTCGACGTGCGGTGGGAGGTGGCCGAGGACGACAGGTTCGCGAAGCTCACGGCCTCGGGCACGACCAGGGCCCAGCCTTCGGGCGCGCACTCCGTGCACGTCAAGGTCACCGGCTTACGCCCGGCGTCGGTGTACTTCTACCGCTTCCGCGCCGACGGCCACACCTCGCGCGTGGGCCGTACCAAGACCGCGCCCGCGCCGGCCTCGACGGCGCCGCTGAAGATCGCGGTGGCGAGCTGCCAGCGCTACGAGCACGGCCACTTCACCGCCTACAAGCACCTGGTCGCCGACGATCCCGACGTCGTCCTGCACCTGGGCGACTACATCTACGAGTACGGCAAGCCCGCGGTCGCCGAGCCGGGCCGCTACGTACGCCCCCTGAAGGACTCGACCGCCGCCTGCACCACCCTCAACGCCTACCGCGAGCGGTACGCCCTCTACCGCCTCGACCCCGACCTCCAGGCCGCCCACGCCGCCGCCCCCTGGATCACCATCCCCGACGATCACGAGGTGGTGAACAACTACGGGGGCCGTACCGGCGACCCCAAGCGCAGGAAGGCCGCCTACCAGGCCAACGCCGAACACCTGCCCTACCGCGTCAAGCCGGCCGGCGACGCTATGCAGTACTACCGCCGGCGCACGTTCGGCGCGGTGCTCGACCTGCTGGTGGCCGACGCGCGGCAGTACCGCGTGGCGGGCGACATCCTCGGCCCCGCTCAGACGACGTGGCTGCTCGACCGGCTCAAGACCTCCACCGCCCGCTGGACGGTCCTCGCCCAGGCCCTGTTCTTCGCCCCGCGGAATCCGCCGAGCGCCGACGCCTGGGACGCCTACCCGCAGAGCCGGCGGAAGGTCCTCGACGCCGCGCCGGAGAACTTCGTGGTGCTGAGCGGCGACGTCCACAACGCCTGGGCGGCCCGCCTTGACAGGGGCGTGGAATTCGTCGTGACGTCGATCAGCAGCGCTCCGCCCGCCGTCCGCGACGACGCCCTGGAGCGCAACCCGCACCTCGCGTTCTTCGACGGCCGGCGCGGCTACCTGGTCGCCCACGCGTCGATGGAGGAGTTCACGGTCGACTACCGCGCCGTCCCGTACGTCGACCGCCCCGGCGCCCCCGTGTCCACGGCAGCCTCCTTCCGCGCCGTCGGTAACAAGCTCGAACGAATCGACTTGTGAAATTGCAGGTAAGACCTCTAGCGAATAGGAAACTTTCCTATTAGATTTCGGGCATGCCCAAGTGCGGTGCCGCATGACGCGAAGCACGGAGCTGCTGCGTCTGGCTGATTCGGTCATCCTCCCCGGCTTCATCGGGACCTCGCCCCCCGACTGGCTGCGCAGGCGTCTCGCCGACGGCCTCGCCGGGGTGGTCTTGTTCTCCCGGAACGTCGACACGCCGGACCAGCTGGCGGCCCTGACGGCCGCGCTGCGCGCGGAGAACCCCGCGCTCCTGGTCGGCATCGACGAGGAGGCGGGCGACGTCACCCGGCTGGAGGCCCGTACGGGCAGCTCCCGCCCCGGGAACTACGCCCTCGGCGTGGTCGACGACGTGCATCTCACCGAGGAGGTGGCCAGAGACGTCGGACACGACCTGGCCGCCGCCGGGGTGACGATCAACTTCGCGCCCGCCGCCGACGTGAACTCCAACCCCGACAACCCGGTGATCGGGCTGCGCTCCTTCGGCGCCGACCCGGGCCTGGTCGCCCGCCACACGGCGGCCTGGATCAGGGGGTTGCAGTCGGCCGGCGTGGCGGCCTGCGCCAAGCACTTCCCCGGCCACGGGGACACCTCGCTCGACTCCCACCACAGCCTCCCGGTGGTCGCGGTCAGCCGCGAGGAACTGCACGAGGTCGAGCTCTGGCCGTTCCGCGCCGCCATCCAGGAGGGCGTGCGGGCGATCATGACGGGGCACCTGGTCGTGCCGGCGTACGACGAGGTGATGCCGGCCACCCTGAGCCCGCGCATCCTCACCGACCTGCTCCGGGGCGAACTCGGCTTCGACGGCGTGGTGATCACCGACGCCGTCGAGATGGCCGCCGTCTCGGCGCCCTACGGCATCGGCGGCGCGAGCGCCCGCGCGGTGGCCGCCGGGGCCGACTCGGTCTGCGTCGGCGGCGAGCACGCCGACGAGGCGACCTTCGACCACATCCGCGAGTCGATCGCCGACGCGGTCGTGAGCGGCCTGCTGCCGGAGGCCAGGCTGTACGAGGCGTGCGCCCGGGTGGCCAAGCTGGCCGCCTGGCGGCTGCCCGCCCAGGACCGGGTTCTCAACGGCGGCCCGGTCGGCCTGGCCGCCGCCCGCCGCGCGATCAGGGTCAGCCACCACGACGGCGCCCGCCTGCCGCTCAGCGCGGCACCCCACGTCGTCGAGCTGGCGCCGGACACCAACCTGGCCATCGACAAGGGCCAGCCCTGGGGCGTCGCCGACCCGTTGGGAGCGCTCCTCCCCGGCACCACGGTCACCCGGCTGGGCGAGGCCGAACTGGCCGACGGCATCCCCGCCGACCTGCTCGACCGGGCCGCCGACCGCCCGCTCGTCGTGGTCGTGCGCGACGCCCACCGCCACGCCTGGCAGATGGACGCCCTCGGTCACATGCTGGCCGCCCGCCCCGACGGCGTGGTGGTCGAGATGGGCCTGCCGGGACGCACCGACCTGGGCGCGGTGCACATCGCGACCCACGGCGCGTCGCGGGTCTGCGGTCAGGCGGCGGCGGAGACCTTGACCGGTCGTTTGCCGTGAAATCCCCATAATCAACGGCCTCGCGGGCGCAGCCGCGGGGCCGTTTCTCTTTCCAGACCAAAATTCTGATCACAGAGTGCTATCAATCGACTACGCAGAGCTATATGCTCGGCAGTGCTTTGACCGGCCAGTCAAACAGACCGTCAAGGAAAGCGCGAGAAGGAGCCGTAGTGATCAAGAAGATCTGCGTGACCAGTGCGATGCTCGCGGCCGCCGCGGGTGCGAGCCTCGTCGCCACCCCGGCCCACGCCGACACGTGGTCCGACAACTGGAGCGCGAACATCGGTTCGGCTCAGTCGGGCAACAACTTCGGCTGGGTCGCGGCGCGCAACGCCGGCTCCGGCCGTTCGACGAACGTCAACACCATCAACGGCATCTCCGCTACCGCAACGGGCGGCAGCGTGACCGTGGTCTACATCTTCAAGTAAACCGCGGCCGCGTCCCCAGCACTCACCCCACCCGAAGGAGAGAACATGATCAAGAAGCTTGCCCTGACCGGTGCCGTCCTCGCCGCCGCCTGTGGCGCGAGCCTGATCGCCGCGCCCGCCCACGCCGACACCTGGATCAGCAACGGCAGCGTGAACCGCGGCTCCGCCCAGTCGGGCAACGTGTTCGGCAACGTGGCCGCGACCAACATCGGCGGCGGTTCGTCGACCAACTCGAACACCATCAACGGTGTCTCGGTGACCGCGCGCAACAGCGTCGCCGGCCTCGCCTACCGCTTCGACGACTAGTCGTCGACTCCGGCGCGCGCCGGGCTCTCCTTCCGGGCCCGGCGCGCGCCGTCGTGCGTTGCGGCGATGATGGGGTCTTGTACGTCATGCCGCACATGCAAGGGGAAATCTCGATGAAGGCCGCTTACGTCACCTGGGACGGCCCCGATCCGGAACGCGAGACGGTGCTCTCGGCGTGGCTCGCCGAGGGGATCGAGGGCGCACCCGTCCGCTGGGACGACCCGGAGGCCGACTGGTCGGAGTTCGACGCGGCCGTGGTCCGCTCACCGTGGGACTACGTCGGCCGGCGTGACGAGTTCATCGACTGGGCCTGGCGGGCCGAACAGCACACGCGGCTGCTCAACCCGGCGTCGGTGCTGGCGTGGAACACCGACAAGACCTACCTGAAGCACCTGGGCGTGCCGACCGTGCCGACCCACTGGAGCTCGCTCGCCCTGCCCGACTGGGCCGAATACGTCGTCAAGCCGACCATCTCGGCGGGCGCCCGCGACACCATCCGCACCGCCTCGGCGCAGGAGGCCGCGGCCTTCGCCGCCTCCCTTGAGGCGCAGGGCCGGCCGATCATGGTGCAGCCCTACGTCGAGAGCGTCGAGCACGAGGGCGAGCTGTCGCTCCACTACTTCAACGGCCAGTTCAGCCACGCGGTCCGGCGCACCCCGCTGCTCATCCCCGACATCGGCGACCTCAACGACGCCGGCGCCAAGGCCACCCTGCGCGACCCCGACGACGACCAGTTCGACCTGGCCGAGGAGATCCTGGGCAAGGTGGCCGAGCCGCTCCTCTACGCCCGGATCGACCTCGTGCGGATGCCCGGCGGCGAGCCGGTGCTGATCGAACTGGAGCTCACCGAGCCGTTCCTCTACCTCGACACCGAGCTGGAGGCGCCCAGCTTCTTCGCCCGCGCGCTGAAGGAGATGCTGGCCTAGCCGTGGGCGGTGATCCCGCCGTCGACCGGGATGACGGTCCCGGTGAGGTAGGAACCGGCCCGTGAGGCCAGGAAGATCGCCGTCCCGGCCATGTCGTCGGGACGGCCGATCCGGCCCAGCGGCACGGCGTCGGCGACCATCTGGCGGGCCTGCGGGTCGTCGAGCACGAACGACATCATCTTGGAGTCGAACGGGCCGGGGGCGATGGCGTTGACGGTGATCGACTCCTTGGCCAGGCGGTCGGCCAGGTGCCGGGTCAGCATGTGGACCGCCGACTTCGTGGCCGAATAGGCGTAGCTCTCCATCGCCGGGGTCCTGATGCCGTCGACCGAGCCGATGTTGATGACCCTGGCCGGGTCCTCCGGGGTCGCGGCCTTCCTGAGCAGGGGGAGGAAGCGCTGCGTCAGGGCGAAGACGCCCTTCACGTTGATGTTCCAGAGCTTGTCGAAGGCCGAATCGGGATAGTCGTCGAGGGGCGCGCCCCAGGCCGCGCCGGCGTTGTTGACCAGGACGTCGAGCCGGTCGTGGCGGGCGGCGACCAGGTCGTGCACGGCCTCGACGCCCTCGCGGGTGGACAGGTCGGCCTGGACCGACTCGCAGCCCAGCGCCCCGGCGGCCTCCTCCAGCTGGTCCTTCTTGCGGGCGGTGATGTAGACGGTCGCGCCCGCCTCGGTGAACCCCTGGGCGATCATCCGGCCGATCCCGCGCGACCCGCCGGTCACCACGACGGTCTTGCCTTCGACGGAGAAGAGAGTCATGAGCCGAGGGTACCGACCGGTCGGTCTGTTAGGAATCGGGAGGACCTCGCGGTGGTGCGCGTGCTAGCGTTCGAGTCATGCAGCGCGCCTTCATGACGACGACGCCGGACTCCGTCCCGGCGCGCTGATCACTGCCTTACTTCGAAGCCCGGGGCGCACGCCCCGGGCTTCGGTGTTGTGTGCGTCCCCTTCACCACAGGAGACGCATCGTGTACGACCACCGCAAGCTCGGCCGTGAACTCGACCTGTTCGACGGCGATCCGCTGATGGGCGCGGGACTGCCCTTCTGGCTGCCCGACGGCGCCGCGGTCCGGATGGCGCTGGAGGACTACGTCCGCGACGTCGAGAGACGCAACGGCTACCGGCACGTCTACTCGCCGATCATGGGCAAGCGCGAGCTCTACGAGATCTCCGGCCACTGGGACCACTACCGCGACGACATGTACCCCCCGATCTCCATCGGCGAGGAGCAGGTGGTCCTGCGGCCCAGCCTGTGCCCGCACCACGCGCTGATCTACCGGTCGCGCGGGCGCAGCTACCGCGACCTGCCGCTCCGGCTGGCCGAACTCGGCGGCATGTACCGGTCGGAGCTGTCGGGGGTGCTGGGCGGGCTGACCCGCGTCCGGGCCATCCAGCTCAACGACGCGCACATCTTCTGCACCGCCGACCAGGCCGTCGAGGAGGCCCGCGCGGCCCTCGAACTGATCGCCGCCGCCCACGCTGCGATGGGGATCAAGCCCGTCCGCCACCGCCTGTCGCTGCCGGGGTCCTCCGGGAAGTACGTCGCGGTCCCGGGCCTGTGGGAGCGCGCGGGGGAGATGCTCCGCGAGGTGCTCCACGACGTCGAGTACGAGGCCGTCGAGGGCGAGGCCGCGTTCTACGGGCCGAAGATCGACATCCAGATCGCCGACAACCTCGGGCGGGAGTCGACCCTGTCGACCGTCCAGATCGACCTCTACCAGCCCGCCCGGTTCGACCTGGAGTACACCGGCCCCGACGGGGCCAGGCACCGGCCGGTCATGGTCCACCGGAGCATCGTCGGGAGCGTCGAGCGGGCCGTCGCCCACCTGATCGAGGTGCACGGCGGCGCGTTCCCGGCCTGGCTCGCGCCGGTGCAGGTCGCGGTGCTGCCGCTGGGGGAGGACGAGGTCGCGTTCGCCGACGGGGTGGTCCGGCGGTGCGCCGACCTCGGGCTGCGCGCGTCGCTGTCGGGGCCCGAGAAGGGGAGCCTGGGGGCGCGGATCCGGGAGGCGCGGCTGGCGCCGTACCAGCTGATCGTCGGGTCGCGGGAGGTCGCCGCCGGCGAGGTGTCGATCCGGCTCCGGGACGGGCGGAAGCTCGCCGCCCTGCCGGTGGGGGAGGCGCTGGCGAAGATCGGGGAGATCACCTCGCGGCGGGGGACCGAGCTGTGGTGACTAAGCTTTCGATGACCGCCCATTACTACCGAGGGAACCCGCGATGAGCGACGTGCGTGCCGAGTACGAGGAGCTGAAGGCCAGGGGACTGAAGCTCGACCTGACCCGGGGCAAGCCCGCCTCGGCCCAGCTCGATCTGTCCACCCCGATGCTCTCGCTGCCTGGGACGTCCTACCGCTCCGCCGACGGCACCGACACCCGCAACTACGGCGGGCTCAACGGCCTGGCCGAGCTCCGGGCGCTGTTCAGCGGCTTCCTCCAGGTCCCGGCCTCGCAGCTCATCGTGGGCGGCAACTCCAGCCTCGCCCTCATGCACGACGCGATCGTCCACTGCCTGCTGGGCGTGCCGCTCGGCGCCGCCCGCCGGTGGGCCGACGCGGAGCGGGTGGCCTTCCTGGCGCCCGTACCGGGCTACGACCGGCACTTCGCGCTGTGCGAGCGCTTCGGCATCGAGCTCATCCCGGTCGCGATGACCCCCGCCGGTCCCGACATGGACGAGGTCGAGCGCCTCGTCGCCGCCGACCCGGCGATCAAGGGCATCTGGTGCGTGCCGAAGTACTCCAACCCCGACGGCACGACCTACTCGGCCGAGACCGTCGCGCGGCTGGCCACCATGACCACCGCGGCGCCCGACTTCCGGATCTTCTGGGACAACGCCTACGCCATCCACCACCTCTTCGACGAGGAGGCCGAGCTCGCCGACCTGCTGGCGCTTGCCACCGAGGCGGGCAACGCGAACCGGGTGTTCGTGTTCGGGTCGACGTCCAAGGTGACCCTGGCCGGTTCGGGCGTCTCGTTCTTCGGCGGCTCGCCCGAGACGATCGCCTGGTTCCTCGGCTACATGGGCAAGGGCACGATCGGCGCCGACAAGGTCAACCAGCTACGCCACGTCGAGTTCCTGCGCGACGAAGACGGCGTACGGGCCCACATGCGCGCCCACGCCGACCTGATCCGGCCCAAGTTCGAGACCGTCGACCGGATCCTGTCGAAGGAGCTGTCGGGCCTGGCGACCTGGTCGTCGCCGCTCGGCGGCTACTTCATCTCGCTCTCGGTGCCCGAGGGCACGGCGAAGGAGGTCGTGCGCCGGGCCGCCGAGGCCGGCATCGCGCTGACCCCGGCCGGGGCCACCCACCCCTACGGCAAGGACCCGTCCGACTCGGTCATCCGCATCGCCCCCACGTTCCCCGACACGGCGGAACTGGAGGCGGCGATCAGCGGCCTGGCCGTCTGCGTACGGCTGGGGGCGGCCGAGCGCGCCTGAGCGCGCCTTACCCGAGGTGAGCGCTCGATGACTGATAGACATCGAGCATGGCGTTGCACTCCGGACACGCGCACCACAAGCACCCGGCGTCGCGATCGGTCAACCCGGTCACGGCGCTGGGTCTCGACCTGACCGCGCCCACCCACCGGCTCTTCGACGCGCCGGTGCCCGCCGAGGCGGCGTGGCAGTTCGTCCACGACGAACTGATGCTCGACGGGAACGCCCGGCTCAACCTGGCCACGTTCGTGACGACGTGGATGGAGCCGCAGGCCGCCCGGCTGATGGCCGAGTGCGCCGACAAGAACATGATCGACAAGGACGAATACCCGCAGACCGCCGAGTTCGAGCGGCGCTGCGTCTGCATCCTGGCCGATCTGTGGAACGCCCCTTCGCCCTCCGACGTGATCGGCACCTCGACGACGGGTTCGAGCGAGGCGTGCATGCTGGCCGGGATGGCGCTGAAACGCCGCTGGTCGGGGCCTGGGAAACCCAACCTGGTCATGGGGGCCAACGTCCAGGTGTGCTGGGAGAAGTTCTGCCGCTACTGGGAGGTCGAGCCCCGGCTGGTGCCCATGTCGGGGGAGCGCTTCCACCTGACCGCCGAGGAGGCGGTCAAGTACTGCGACGAGAACACCATCGGCGTGGTGGCGGTGCTCGGCTCGACCTTCGACGGGTCGTACGAGCCGGTGGCGGACATCTGCGGGGCGCTCGACGCGCTGCAGGACGCGCGGGGGTGGGACATCCCCGTCCACGTCGACGGCGCCTCGGGCGCGATGATCGCGCCGTTCCTCGACCCCGGGCTGCTGTGGGACTTCCGGCTGCCGCGGGTGGCGTCCATCAACACCTCGGGGCACAAGTACGGGCTGGTCTATCCCGGGGTCGGATGGGTGCTGTGGCGGCACACCTCCTGCCTGCCGGAGGAGCTGATCTTCCGGGTCAACTACCTCGGCGGCGACATGCCGACCTTCGCGCTGAACTTCTCGCGGCCGGGGGCCGAGGTCGTGGCGCAGTACTACAACTTCCTGCGGCTGGGCCGGCAGGGCTACCAGGAGGTCCAGGGGACCTCGCGGGCGGTGGCCACCCACCTGGCGCGGAAGATCGGCGAGATGGGGGTGTTCCGGCTCATCTCCCGGGGCGACGAGCTACCGGTGTTCGCGTTCACGACGGCCGACTCTGTCACGGCCTTCGACGTCTTCGACGTGTCGCGGCGGCTGCGGGAGCGGGGGTGGCTGGTGCCGGCGTACACGTTCCCGAAGAACCGGGAGGATCTGGCGGTGCTGCGGATCGTGGTGCGCAACGGGTTCACCCACGACCTGGCCGATCTGCTGCTGGCCGACCTGGAACGGGTGCTGCCGGACCTGGAGGCGCAGCCCCATCCGATGCACCGGGACATGAAGGCGATGGGGTTCCATCACTGACGGCGCAGGACCGTGAGCGCGTCCTCCGTGCACGCCTCCGCCACGACGAAGCCGGCGCACAACACCAACGGGCCGTCCTTGAGCGCCAGGGCCTCGTCGAGCGACCCGGCCAGCGCGATCTTCTCCGCGCCTCGGGCGAAAGCCCAGGCGGCCAGGGTGAAGGCGCGCATGACGTCGACCACGACCGCCACGCGCGGGGTGTCGGTCAGTTCGGAGATGGCGAGGAAACGCGGGTCCATTCCGGTCATGATCGCGTATTCAGCCGCAGGCCGAGCTCTCCTCGGGCAGCCGGCCCGCCGCCGCGGCCTGGAGGCGGTCGGCGAAGGTGTCGTAGAAGGCCAGGTCGCGGGGTCCGGCCGAGCGCAGGACGGCCAGCGCGCACGCGCGGAAGGTCTCGCTCACCCGGCTGTAGTAGGGGAGCTGCGGGCGCAGCAGCGCGCCGTCCATCGCGCGGCGGACCGTCTGGGCGAAGTCGGCGAACTCCGCGACGAGGCTCTCCGGATTCTCCGCGTCGCCGCGCAGGCAGGTGAGCGCCTCGGTGAACCGGCGGGTCTCGTACTCGCCCACCTCGTAGGCGGCGGCGAGCACCGGCGCGTAGCTGCCGCAGGCGAACAGTTTCGCCTGGACCTCCGGGGTCGTCAGGTGTTCGACCAGGCTCTCGGCGGCGGCGCGGTCGCGGGCCTTCGGGGAGATGACCAGCACCGAGCCGCCGAGGACGCCGCCTCGGGGCAGCGGCCGGTAGGAGAAGGCGAGCCTGTCGTCGGCGTCGCGGAACCGGTCGTCGAGCCAGAGGGTGCGGAACACCGAGGGCCAGTGCCGCATGACCATCGGGGCCGACAGAGGGGCGCTGCGGAAGGCCCGCAGGGTGTCGCTCTCGGAGTGCTCCAGTGAGTCGCCGTCGATCAGGCCGGTCTTCAGCGCGGTCCGCCACGCTTCCAGGCGGGGTTCCACGACGGCGCGCAGCTCGGCGCCGCCGGGCATGGCGCCGGGGTCGGAGAGAAGCGGCACGACCTCGGGTCCGATCGCCTCGACGAGGTTGACCGTCGCGCCCTCGTAGTCGTCGAGCTGGACCAGCGCCTGGCCCGGCGGTCTCGCGCCGGGCTCCTCGCCGCCCCAGATCCTCGACACCAGCGCATCGGTCGCGCCGATCGAGTAGGCGAGCGGCACGTCGGCGGCGAACGGGACGCCGTACTGCGTGCCGCCGATCTGCCCGGCGGCGACCGACGTGGCCATGAAGCCCGACGCAGGGTGGGGCAGCTCGACGGGGGAGGCGTAGCCGTTGGCCACGAACTCGGCGAGGTGGGCGACGTCGAGGACCAGGACGTCGTAGGGGCACCTGCCCTCCTGGTCGGTGGCGGCCATCTCGGCGCGGGCGTCGTCGGGTATCCGGGAGATCTCGACGTACCTCGCCGTGCGGCCGCGCTCCTGCCAGGCGTTGATCACGGCGCGCTGGGTGCGGTCCATGCTGTCGTCGTAGCCAGCGCCCACGGTGATCTCGTCGGGGTCGCCCGGGCAGCCGGTCGCGGGGGCCCGGTTCAGCAGCGACGGCGCCGCGCTGAGGGCGACGGTCAGCGCGAAGCCGACGACGAACGGCCAGACGGGATGCCTGCGGCGGGTCATCGGGGCTCCCTGAGCCGGTCGAAGGCGGTGGCGGCGTCGAAGTCGGCGGCCTCGACGCAGAAGACGCCGCGCCGGTCGTCGGACCGCAGGGCGGCCGGGCACTCGGTGTCGCCGACGTTGACGATGTAGACCGGGGCGTCGCTCGGCTTGCCGGCCGCCTGCTCGATCACGTCGGCGGTGATCCGGCGCAGGTCGGCCTGCTTCCCCGGGCTCGTGTCCGTCACGATCACCATGACGTCCATGGGGCGGTTTCCCATGGCCGTGATGGTCGAGGCCGCGTCGAGGTCCCAGTCGCGGGGTGTCCACTGGCCCAGGTAGCCGACCACCTGGCCGCCCTGGGAGCCGGCGAGGTCGGGGGGATAGGCGGGGTAGATCTGCGGCCGTCCGTCCCGGGACGGACGGCGCGCGATGTCGAGCGAGACCCGGTCGGTGGGCCGGAGGGCCTCGACGATCTCCCCGACCGACCGCACCGTCACCGGCCGGTGCCGCCGCATCGATCCCGACCCGTCGAGGACCAGAGCCAGGTCGAGCCGCTGCTCGCGTTTCCTGATCGCCTCCATCGTCGCGGCGAGGACGTCGCCACCCGGGGCCGGCTGCGCCTCCGGAGTGGGCGTGACCGCCCGCGACCGCAGCCACCCGGCCAGTTCGCGGACGGCCGCGCTCCGCCCGGCGCTCTCACGGTCGGGCCAGATGGGCCGGACCGCCCGGTAGTCGAGCGTGGCCAGCGACGGGATGTCGGGGATCCACAGCCGGCCGCGATCCTGGTTCCCGCCCGGGCAGAATCGGGCGGTGCGTTTGTTGTAGTCGTCCATCACGTGGCGCGGCAGCAGGAAGGCCGAGCGGCGCAGCAGGCTGTTGCGCCGGGATTCGTAGTCGCGCTGCAGATTGCACAGCAGGGAGACGGGATCGGCCTGGTCCTTCCAGAAGGCGTCGCCCATCTCCTCGGGCAGCTCGCGCAGCTTGTCCTCGGCCGCCTCGGGATCGCGGAAGACGCCGCGCGCGTTCAGCCCGGAGGTCGCCATCAACCCCATTCCGGTGATCAAAGGGTCGGGGCGGGCGAAGTTGCGGCCCGGTTCGGCGTAGAACCGGAGCACCGAGTCGAGCGTGACCCCTCCGGTCTCGCGCTCGACCTGGTTGCGCAGCGTCTCCGGAATGCCGACCGCGATCTCCATGTGGCCGATCGGGCCGACGTCCTCGACGAGCCCCCGATCGCCGCCGAGCAGGTTCGCGATGTCGCGGCTCTCGACGACGAGCAGGTCGGGACGGGGGCCGATCAGCCTGCTCTCGTCGGCTGAGCGCCAGCCGCTGCGCAGGGCGGCGAGAAGTCCCGCGACGGGCGGCGAGGCGACGACCTTCAGCCGGGTCTGCGCGCACCGGTCCAGGGTGAACTCCCCGGCCATCAGGCGGAACGCCTCGACGTCGTACGACGGCACGCTGAGCACGATCTCCCGCGGCATCGGGCACTGCCCGACATACCCCTGTAGGCGCTGCCAGCCGGCCGGCGCGATCTGCACCAGCGCGAGCACCATCCCCCCGGCCACGACGCCCGCCGCGCCCATCCGCAGCCAGGGCCACATCGCGGAGATCAGCCGCCGTGCCGAGGTGAGCCGGCGCGGGAGCCGGCGGTCGCGCCCGGCGGTCCTGCGCCGCCACCTGTCCCGCACCGGACGGTAGATCGCGGCGAACAGGATGACGCCGATGGCGATCCGGATGACCCAGCGGGCTGCGAGCTCGTTGCCGGTCACCGCCAGCCCGATCTCCGGGAGGATGCCGAGCAGGGCGATCACGGCGGCGATCCGGGCGTCACGCGCGCCTTCCCTGTTCTCCGCCGGGTTCTCCGCCGGAGCCCCGGCAGGCTCTGCGCCGCCCGAAGGACTCATGGACTCCGCCGCCCCTCGCCGGTCCGTGCACTCCATCAGTAGCGGACCGAGCGTAAGCAGGGCCCGCGCCGTTTTGACGCTGAATGATGGAATTGAGACCTTTGGCGCGGAGGCGGGTGGTGTGCTCCCCGACCCGCGCGGCGAGGCCTTTCGAATTCGGCCGCATTCGACGGTCTGCCCGTTAAGGTGGCGCTAATCGAGCGGCGGGAGGCGCTACCAATGAGGCCGACACTAATGGCGATATTCGCCGGCATGATGGGCGTTTCGGCATGTAGTGCTGCAGATTCTTCCGTTGAGATGCCCAGAGAGCGCCCGAATTCGACGCTTTCATGTTCGTCCTTCTTTTGTTATGTCGGCGACGATCCGGCCATTATCGTCCACGACCTGGAATCGTCGAATCTGGGGTCGCTGAACGCGCGGCTGTCGTGGGTGGAGAAGGAGAAGTGTCTGGTCGCCGTCACCCGCGACGCGACGCTGGTCCCGATCTGGCCCACCGGCACCACCCCCGTCCGCGCGGCCGACGGACGGCGCGGGGTGTCCGTCCCGGGCAAGGGCGAGATCCTCGACGGCGACGCCTTCAGGCAGGGCGGATCGTGGATCGCGGGGACCGAGATCGCCAAGGGGTGTGGCGATCACGACGAGTTCTTCGCCGTCGACGGCTTCGAGCCGTAGACCTGGTCACTATCCTCCAGGTGACTACTGCACTTCAAGGTGCCCTCTATCGACTGGGAAGCATGATCTGACCTGGCCGGTTGCCTCCGTTACACCGTAACGAGAGGAACAAGATGACCTACGTCGTCACCGGCGCCACCGGCCCCTTCGGGCGGCTCGCCATCGAGAGCCTGCTGCGCCGAGGGGTGCCCGCCGGGGAGATCCGCGGGATCGGCCGCCAGATCGAGAAGGCCGCCGACCTGGGCGTGGAGATCCGCAAGGCCGACTACGAGGACGGGGACGCGCTCCGCGACGCCTTCCACGGCGCGTCGAAGCTGCTGTTCGTGTCGGGGTCGGAGCTGGGGCGGCGGGCGGCGCAGCATGCCAACGTGGTGGCCGCCGCCGTCGACGCCGGGGTGGAGCTGGTGGCGTACACGAGCATTCTGAACGCCGACACCTCCACGATGGACCTGGCCGACGACCATCGGGCCACCGAGAAGCTGCTGACCGAGTCCGGGCTGCGCACGGTCTTCCTGCGGAACGGGTGGTACTACGAGGTCTACACCGCCCAGCTGGCCACCTACCTCGAACACGGGGTCGCGGGGGCGGCCGGGGACGGGCCGATCAGCGCGGCGGCCCGCGCCGACCTCGCCGACGCGGCCGCGGTGGTGCTCACTCAGGAGCCTGGGCAGGGGGTGTACGAACTCGCGGCCGAGGTCTTCACGCTGGCGGACCTGGCCGCGCAGCTCACCGAGGTCTCCGGGAAGCCGGTCGCGCACGTGCCCCTGACCGGTGACCAGTACCGGGAGGTGCTCACGGGCGCGGGACTGCCCGGCGAGGTCGCCGACATCGTGGTCGGCATCGACCTCGGGATCGCCGCGGGCAACCTGGCGTCCTCCGGCGACGACCTGGCGAAGCTCCTCGGCCGTCGGCCCGTCTCGCTGCGGGAGGCCCTCGCTCAGTAGGCCATGGCAGGGGCGGTGCGGGCCGAGGTCCGCACCGCCCAGCCGATGAGCACGGCCAGCGCGGCCAGTGCGTAGGCGACCGTGCCGAGCCCGGTCACGTAGGCGACCGCGCCGGCGGCGGCCACGCCGAGCCACTCCCAGCGCCCGTCGAGGGCGACCAGGGCGATCAGCAGCAGGGCATACCAGGAGTAGCCGGGCGTGAGCAGCAGGAACGCGGTCCCGGTCACGATCAGCCCGCCCTGCCAGGGCCGCGCGGGGTCCCCCTTCCAGATCGTGTACGCCGCCACGGCCCCCAGCACCAGCACGACCACCGGCAACGCCCAGCCGTCGGGCACCAGCAGCCGCACCAGGCCGTAGCGCCCGGCCGACCCGGTCGAGTAACCCTCCTCGGTCGCGTAACCCCCCAGGTAGCCCAGCACGGACGCCTCCGACGCCAGCACGTAGGGAAGGTAGGCGAAGACCGGCACCAGGAAGGCGGGCACCAGGACGGTCATCGCGTCGCGCGGGCGGCGTACACCCGAAAGCGCCCCGGGAAGCAGGAGGGCGGGAAGGAACTTCGCGCCGACCGCCCCGCCGAGCAACGCACCCCCCATCAGAGGCCGCCGCGTCAGCAGCGCGAGCCCCCCCACCGCCAGGAGCACCGACAGCACGTCGGCGTGGGCGTTGTTGACCGCCTCGATCGGCACCGCCGGACACCACGCCCACAGGCACGCGCCCCGTGCCCCCGCCGACCGCACGAGCAGCAGCGTCGTCGCCATCGCCAGCAACAGGCCGCCGACCTGGAGCGGTTTGTGCCGGGAACCGGGTGGCGACAGGGTGTGGACGGCCAGGAAGTAGGCCTCCGACACCGGGGGATAGATGGTCGGCACCCTCGGCCGGTTGATGCGGGTGCAGCCGCCGCCCCACAACCACGACATGTAGGCCGTCTCGCAGACGGGGCCGTCGAGGAACAGCCAGCCGTCGCGCAGCCCGGCCAGTTCGGGAGAGGCCGGCTCGTGGTCGTACGGCGAGATCCCGGCCGCCTGGACCCGCCCGTCCCACGCATACCGATAGGAGTCGGTGCTGGTTCTCGGCATGTCCAGCAGGCCCGTGCAGCCCACCGCGAGCCCGCCCGCCACGACCAGCACGGCCGCCTTCCCGGCGGGCACCCGCCGGAGCGACCACGCCGCCGCCGCGAACAGCGCCCAGCACACCGCGTACCAGGCGATCAGCCCGGCGGGGTCGGCGAGCTGGCCGCCGCGGGTGACGGCCACGGCCAGCGCGGCGACCAGGGCGGTCAGCAGGGTGACGGTGAGTTTCACCAGGTCAGGTTCTCAGCGATCCGGCCACGAAAACCGGTCGCCGGGCCGGACGTCCGAGATTCGTAAGGTGTCGTAGCCACTCTGATCGGCCTCCGGCGCGATTGCATGGGACGCATGAAACCCACGCTTCCGCAGTTCAGGGGCCGGTTGCACGATCCGCGGACGGCCGTCGCGATCGGGCGGTGGCTCGGATCGGCCGTCGTGATCTGCTTCCTGACCGGATTGATCAGTCACGTGCTCCAGCATCCGCCCAGCTGGATGACCGGCCTGCTGCCGGTACGGCCAGTGTGGGGCTACCGGTTCACCCAGGGGCTGCACGTCGCGTCGGGGCTGGCGGCGATCGTGCTGGTCATGGCGAAACTGTGGACGGTCTACCCGAGGTTGTTCGCCTGGCCGCCGTTCCGGTCGCTGCCCCATCTCGTCGAGCGGCTGAGCGTCGCCCTGCTCGTGGCGGCCACCGTGTTCCAGCTGTTCACCGGGCTGATCAACATCCTCCAGTGGTATCCGTGGCCGTTCTCGTTCACGCAGACCCACTACGCCGTCGCCTGGATCGTCGCCGGCTCGCTCCTGCTGCACCTCGCCGTGAAGGCGCCGCTGATCAGGGAGAACTGGCGCAAGCGGAAGGCGGACGTCGACGCGGCCGACCGCAGGGCGCTGCTCGCCGGGGTCGGCGCGGCCGTGGGCGCCGTCACGCTCACGACGGTCGGGCAGTCGCTCTCGGCGCTGCGGGGCTTCGACCTGCTGGCGCCGCGCAACCCGGACGTCGCGACCCAGGGCATGCCGATCAACCGGACCGCCGCCGCCGCGCAGGTCACCTACGCCTCGTCCGACGGCTGGGCGCTGGAGGTCGCCGGGCCCAGGCCCTACCGCATCACCCTGGCCGAGCTCGAAGCCCTGCCGCAACGGCGGGTGCGGCTCCCGATCGCCTGCGTCGAGGGCTGGAGCGCCGACGCGTGGTGGAGCGGGGTGCCGATCCGTGACCTGCTGGCCCGCGCGGGCGCGCCCCCCGGCACGGCCGTGCGGGTGGAGTCGCTGGAGGTCTGGGGCTACTACCGGGTCATGGAGATGCCCGCCCAGTACGCCGACGATCCGTCGACCCTGCTCGCGCTGCGGCTCAACGACGAGGTGCTGTCGCTCGACCACGGCTATCCCGCGCGGATCATCGCCCCGAACCGGCCCGGCGTGCTGCAGACCAAATGGGTGTCCCGGGTGGAGGCACTGTGAGAACGCTGCGGGTGTCGCTCGGCGCCGCCGGGATCGCCCTCATCGGCACGGGCCTGTTCTTCCTGCTGCCGCTGCCGGGCCTGCTCGGAGTCGTCTTCTGGTTCGCCGGAGCCATCGCGCTGCACGACGCGCTGATCGGCCCGCTCGTGCTGCTCGTGGGCCTGCTGGTGGCCCGGCTGCCCGACCGGGCCGTCGTGCGGGGCGCGCTCATCACGATGGGCGGGCTGGTGCTGATCACGATTCCGGCGCTGCTGCGGCCGGGGCCGTCGCCGAACCCGACCGTGCTGGTCCAGGACTACGGCCGCAACCTGCTGATCTGCCTGGCGGCGGTGGCCGTCGTCGCGGTCGTGCTGGTGTTGCTGCGCCGCCGCCGCTGAGCCAGTTCCACGAAGTGGCGGCCGGTCACCGTCCATTCCGCGATCCGGACCCAGCCCGCCTTCTCGGCGTGGCGGCCGAGCGCGATCCGGCCCGCGCGCGCCCAGGGGAACGCGGGGCCGGTCGTGCTCCGGCCGTCGTCGATGACCACCTCGTGGCATTCGTCGACCTCCGCAGGATCGGCTTCGGCGATCAGCAGGCCGTCGGGTGCGGTGACTTCGGCCATCCGGGTCAGCAGGGCCGCCGGATCGCCGCCGATGCCGACGTTGCCGTCGAGGAGCAGGGCGGTCGTCCAGCGGCCCTCGGCCGGAAGCGGGTCGAACACCGAACGGCACAGCGCCATGCCGCCCCGGCCCCGGGTGCTGCGGACGGCGGCGGGGCTGACGTCCACGCCGAGCGTACGGCGGCCCTGTTCGGCCAGGGCCGCGACCAGGCGGCCGGGGCCGCAGCCGACGTCGATGACCGCGCCGCGGCAGCGGGCCAGCACCGACCGGTCGGCGGCGTCCACCTCCGCGCACCAGCGTTCCACCTCAAGCGGCAGCAGCCGACCGTCGGCGCGGCGCAGGAACAGCGGGCCGCGCCCGCTTCCCAGCGCCAGGGTGTACGGGTCGTCGAGCCACGCCGTCATCGGGCGGCCGTCCGCAGAGCCAGCCGCGCGTGCAGGTCGGCGAAGGCACTCCACGGGGCCTGGGCGGCCACCACCCGGGCGTCGGCGGCCGTGTCGACGTCGCGCAGGGCCGGCAACTCGCCGACCGCCAGGCCCTTGCCGTGCAGCCGGGCCAGCTGGGCGGCGCCGGTCTCCGGGACCGACATGGGCACGCCGAGCAGCAGCGCCGGGTCGGGGTCGGCCAGGCCCAGCGCCCAGAAGCCGCCGTCGTCGGCGGGGCCGAACCAGGCCTCGCACCCCCCGAAATCCAGTGCGGGTTCGAGCAGGTCGGGGGTGACCTGCGGGGTGTCCATGCCGATCAGCAGCGCCGGGCCCGCGCAGGCGGCGAACGCGGCGGCCAGGCGTTCGTCCAGTCCGCCCCCGCACTGGGGGCGGATCTCGAAGCCGGGCGGCGTCCACGGGCCGGGAGAGCCGTCGAGGACCAGCACGTGCCGGTCGGCCGGGGTGGCCAGCACCGCCGCCAGGGTGTCGGCGAGCGCCGCCTCGGCCAGCGCGGCGGCCTCCCCGGGTGTGAACGGCGGGGTCAGCCGGGTCTTGACCCGGCCGGGCACCGGCTGCTTGGCGATCACGAGGAGGGTCGTCATCGGGCGGCCCCTTCGCGCAGCACCTTGCGCATGTCCATGACGGCCTGGAACGTTCCCTTCCAGGTGCCGGTGACCTTCGACTTCCCGCTGCGCGGCAGGTAGGGCACATCGACCTCCCGCACCCGCCAGCCCGCATCGGCGGCTCTGACCACCATCTGGAGCGGATAGCCGCTGCGCCGGTCGGTCAGGTCGAGCTTGAGCAGCGCCTCCCGCCGCGCGGCCCGCAGCGGCCCGAGGTCGTGCAGGCGCAGGCCGGTCCGCCGGCGCACCATCTTCGACAGCGCCCAGTTCCCGGCCCGCGCGTGCGCGGGCCACACCCCGCGCGACTCCGGCCGCCGCCGCCCCAGCACCAGGTCGTCTCCGTCGGAGAGCAGCTGGACGAACTCCGTCAGCAGCCCCGGATCGAGCGACGCGTCACAGTCGCAGAAACAGACGACGTCGGCCTCGGCCGCGAGGAGCCCGGCGTGACAGGCCGCCCCGAACCCGCGCCGGGACTCGTGCACCACGGTCGCGCCGAGCGAGCGGGCGATCTCCGCCGACCCGTCGGTCGACCCGTTGTCCACGACCAGCGCCCGCCAGCCCGGCGGGACGCGCTCCAGCACCCACGGCAGGGCTTCAGCCTCGTTCAGGCAGGGCAGCACGACGTCCACGGATTTTTCGATCACCCTGCCACCGTAGGAAGGACCGGGCCGGAAGACGGCCATTGAGTCCTTACGAAACGCGGACGCTGTCCGTTATGCATGCTCTTTGGTGCCAGGCTTGGCTCATGAGGATCCTGGTCGTGGACGACGACCCGACCGTCGCCGGGGTCGTGGCCGACTACCTGCGGATCGCCGGGCACACCGTCGACCGGGCC
This sequence comes from Herbidospora galbida, assembly GCF_005233835.1. Taxonomy (GTDB): domain Bacteria; phylum Actinomycetota; class Actinomycetes; order Streptosporangiales; family Streptosporangiaceae; genus Herbidospora; species Herbidospora galbida. The sequence goes on from NZ_SZQA01000031.1 coordinate 90,075, forward strand.
GCCGACGGCCCCACCGGGCTCGACCTGGCGATCCGCGGCGGACCCGATCTGGTCGTGCTCGATCTCATGCTGCCGGGCCTCGACGGGCTGGAGGTGTGCCGCCGGCTGCGCGCGGTCAGCGCCGTCCCGGTCATCATGCTGACCGCCCGGGGCGAGGAGGACGACCGCATCACCGGCCTGGAGCGGGGCGCCGACGACTACGTGACGAAGCCGTTCAGCCCGCGCGAGCTGGTGCTGCGCGTCGAGTCGGTGCTGCGCCGCAGTCGCGCCGCCTCTCCGGGGCCGCCCGGCCCGTTGCGCGCGGCCGGGCTGACCGTCGACCCGGCGACCCACCGGGCCCACAAGGACGGCGTCGAGCTGACCCTGACGTTGCGGGAGTTCGACCTGCTGGCCCACTTCCTGGCCCACCCCTACCGGGCGCACACCCGCGAGAGCCTGATGCGCGAGGTGTGGGGCTGGGACTTCGGCGACCTGTCGACGGTGACCGTGCACGTCCGGAGGCTGCGCGGGAAGGTCGAGGACGATCCGGCGCGGCCGCGGCTCATCCACACCGTCTGGGGCGTGGGCTACCGCTTCGATCCGGGAGAGGACGAATGAAAGACCTGCTGCTCATCGCGCTGTTCGCGTTCGGGGGCGCGGTCGCCGCCGGGCTCGTCGGCGCGGCCGTGCTGATCCCGCTGCGGCACCGGTCGATGACGGTCTCGCTGGCCGTGGTCGCGGTCGTCGCGGTCAGCGCGATGCTGGCCGGGACCCTCGCCGTGGCCTGGGCGATGTTCCTGTCGCCCCACGACCTGACCGTGGTGACGCTGGTCATCGTCATGGCGGCCGTGGTGTCGCTGGTCACCGCGCTGCTGCTGGGCCGCTGGGTGGTCGCCCGCAGCCACGATCTGGCCCGCGCCGCCCGCGACTTCGGCGATGACGGCGACTTCGCCGTCCCGGCCGCCCCGGCGACCGCCGAACTCTCCGGCCTGGCCAGGGAACTGGCCGCCACCAGTGCGAAGCTGGCCGCCTCACGGGCGCGCGAACGGGCCCTGGAGACCTCCCGCCGCGAGCTGGTCGCCTGGATCTCCCACGACCTGCGTACTCCGCTCACCGGGCTGCGCGCTATGGCCGAGGCGCTGGAGGACGGCGTCGTCGACGACCCCGCCCGCTACCACCGGCAGATCCGCGCAGAGGTCGACCGCCTGACGACGATGGTCGGCGACCTGTTCGAGCTGTCGCGCATCCAGGCCGGGGCGTTCCTCCCCGTGCCGGCCCGGATGTCGCTGCGCGACCTGGCCGCCGACGCGCTGCTCGGCGCCGCCCCGCTGGCCGAGGAACGCGGTGTCCGCCTGGTAGGAGAGGACCTCCAGCATGTTCCGGTCGAGGTCGACGGCAAGGAGATGACCCGGGTGCTGGCCAACTTGCTGGTCAACGCGATCAGGCACACCCCCGCCGACGGCACGGTCGCGGTCAGCGCGGCCCGCGACGGCGACAGCGCGATCCTGGCCGTCACCGACGGTTGTGGCGGCATCCCCTCCGACGACCTGCCGAGGGTGTTCGACACCGGCTGGCGCGGCACCGCCGCCCGCACCCCGCCCGCGGGGGCGGGACTCGGGCTGGCGATCGTCCGCGGCATCGTCGAGGCCCACGCGGGCCGGGCCCATGTCCGCAACGTCCCCGGCGGCTGCCGGTTCGAGGTCACGTTGCCGCTGGTGACCTGAGGGGCGCGCCGGCGAACTCCACCACCCCGTCGGCGAACTCGACCACGGGCTTCCAGCCCAGGTCACGGCGCAGCCGGGAGGAGTCGGCCGTGATGTGCCGGACGTCACCCAGGCGGTATTCGCCCGTCACCACCGGCATCGGCCCGCCGAACGCGGTCGCCAGCGCGGTCGCCATCTCACCGACGGTGTGGGGGTGGCCGCTCCCGGCGTTGTAGGCGGTGTGCCGCCCCCCGGGCTGCTCACCGACGGCGCCCAGAGCGGCCAGGTTGGCCATGGCGACATCTCTGACGTGCACGAAGTCACGGCGCTGCCGGCCGTCTTCGAACACCCGGGGCGCCTCCCCGCGCTCCAGCGCCGACCGGAAGAAGGACGCCACCCCCGCGTAAGGGGTGTCGCGCGGCATGCCGGGCCCGTAGACGTTGTGGTAGCGCAGCGAGATCGCGCGCCCGCCGGTCGCCCGGGCCCATGAGGCGGCGAGGTGCTCCTGCGCGAGTTTGGTGGTGGCGTAGACGTTGCGCGGGTCGACGGGGGCGTCCTCGGTGACCAGGCCCGGGGCCATCTCGGCGCCGCAGAGCCGGCAGCGCGGCTCGAAGCGGCCCGCGTCGAGGTCGGCGACGTCCCGGGGGCCGGGCCGCACGACGCCGTGGCCCGGGCAGATGTAGCGGCCCTCGCCGTACACGACCATCGACCCGGCCTGGACCAGGAACGACACACCCCGCCGGGCCATGGCCGACAGAAGCACCGCGGTGCCGTGGTCGTTGCACGACACGTAGTCGGGCGCGTCGCCGAAGTCCGACCCGAGGCCGACCATCGCCGCCTGGTGGCAGACGGCCCCGGCCCCGCGCAGGGCGCTTTCGAGCGCTTCGGCATCGCGGACGTCGCCCCGGACGAACTCGGCGTCCGGGAGTTCGGGCTCACGGGGATGGGCGGCGGGCAGCAGGGCGTCGTATACGACCGGCTCGTGACCGGCGGCGGTGAGTGCGGCGACGATGTGCGAGCCGATGAACCCGGCTCCTCCTGTGACGAGAACTCGCATGTCAGGGACGCTACGGAAGATCGTGCGCCCGCGAAGGTTCCCGCGCCGGGCCGTAAGAGTTCTGTCACACCCGCACGAAGCCGAAGGCCGGATGATCCAGGAGGAACGCGGGTGCACAGCGCGCCCAGCCGAGCTCCCGCCGCAACCGGGCCGAGTCGGCCGTGAGGTGCCGCACGTCACCCAGCCGGTATTCGCCGGTCACGACCGGCGTCGGCCCGCCGGACGCGTTCGCCGGCGCGGTCGCCATCTCGCCCACCGTCCGGGGTTCACCGCTTCCGGTGTTGTACGTCGAATGGCCCCTCCCGGGCCGGCCCGCGATGGCGTCCAGCGCCCGCAGGTTGGCCGCCGCCACATCCCGCACGTGCACGAAGTCGCGCCGCTGACGGCCGTCCTCCGGCACCCGGGAAAGGCGGTCGGGCCGCATGCCCGGCCCGTAAACGTCGTGGTAGCGCAGCGTGATCGCGGTTCCGCCGGTGGCGCGGGCCCACGAGGTGGCCAGGTGCTCCCGGGTCAGCTTCGTGGCGGCGTACACGCCCAGCGGCCGGGTGGGGGAGTCCTCCCGGTCAGTCCGGCCCGCACCTCGTCCCCGCACCACGGACAGCGCGGCTCGAACCGGCCCGCCGCCAGGTCGGCGACGTCGCGGGGCCCGGGGTGGACCACGCCGTGGGACGGGCAGGAGTAGCGGCCCTCGCCGTACACGCCCACCGACCCGGCCTGCACCAGCCGCGGCACCCCCGCCTCCCGCAGGTCAGCGCCGTGTTCCCGCGCCGCCGACCCGGCGTGGAAAGGAACCGGGCGCCTCCCCGCGAGGGGAGACGCCCGGTTATATGACAAGCGGTTCAGCTCACCAGTACCTGGTCGAAGACCGTCGTGTTGAGCTGTCCCGCCTCATGGGAGCAGACGAAGAGCCCGATCGTCGCCGCCCCGGCGATGGTCGCCGTGCCGATCGCCGTCCAGTCTTCGCCGTTCGCCGACCGGTAGGTGGTCACCGTCGACCCCACCCGGGACACCCGCAGCCACACGGGTGCCGTGGCGGCTCCTCCGTCCACGTCGGAGTTGAAGTTCGCCTGTTGGTGGATGCCGTTCGCCGGGGTCAGGAACACCCCCGAGTACGGCGACAGCGCCGTCGCCGCGGATTTGATCATCAGGCCCGACTTCGCCCATTCGTCGGTGTTCTCCTGGCTGATCACGCGGGCCACGATCGTGCCGTTCGCCGGGAGGTCGCGGTAGACGTAGTGCATCTGGTCGGCCGTGCCCCACACGTCGCCGCCCGCGCCGGAGATCGTGAAGGTCCGGCCGTTGACGCTGGCGGTGCCGGCCAGGGCGGGGGCGCCGACGTCGACCGAGTTCCAGCCGCTCGGCAGGCCCGTCGTGTTGGCCGGGGTGACGGTCACGTCCGAGAACGTCGCCGTGGTCGTCTGGCTGCCGTCGTGGGAGACGGCGAACAGGCCGACCTGGGCCGCGGCCGCCATCGTCACCGTGCGGGCGCCGATGCGGGTCCACGTCACGCCGTCGTCGGAGTCGAAGGCGGTGAAGGTGTTGCCGGCGCGGACCAGCTTCAGCCACACGTCGGGCGTCTCCAGGTCCGACCCGGTCACGTCGTGTTCCCCGGTCGTCTGCAGGTGGACGCCGTGGTCGGCGCTCAGCAGCAGGGCGGCGTACGGGGAGCCGGAGACGGAGGTCTCCTTGAACATGACGCCGGCCTTCGTCCACGCCTCGGCCCGGGTCAGGGAGTTCAGCCGGGCGACGATGGTGCCGTCGCCGGTGAGCGAGCGGCGGACGAAGTGCATCTGGTCGGTCGTGCCCCACACGTCGTCCCCGCCGGCCGTGATGCTGAACAGGCCGCCGAGTTCGCCCGACGACCCCGGCAGCACCGGGTCGCCCACGTCGCCGCCCGTCCACAGCGCCGGGAGGCCGTTGTCGTCGGCCGACTCGAACGTCACGTGGTCGAACGTCGCCGTGCCGAGGACGGTGCCGTCGCGGTGGGCGGTGACGAACATGCCCGCCGACACCGTTTCCGGCAGGCCGGGCAGGGTGTGCTGGCCGACCAGGGTCCAGTTCTCCCCGTCGGGCGAGCGGAAGGCCTTGATCACGTCGCCCTCGCGGGTGAGGCGGGCCCACGCGTCGGGGAAGGTGAACGGGCCGCCGACCACCGACGACGGGTCGGAGGTCTGGAAGTGCATGCCGTTCTCGGGGGTGACGAACAGGTCCGCGTACGACGCCGGGCCCTTGATCATGAGGCCCGCCTTGGCCCACGGCGCGGTCTCCGACTGCGAGGTGACGCGCGCGGTGATCGAGCCGTCGCCGGTCAGCGGGCGGTTAAGGAACGAGTGCTCCTCGGTGTCGGCCCACACGTCGGTGCCGCCGCCGTTGACCGTGTACGTCCCGGTCGCCGTGTCGTAGGTGGCCGAGCCCGCCGGGGTCGCCCCGTCGACGTCGGCCCGGTTCCACGGCGCGGGCACCGGGCCCACCGTGGAGCCCTGCGTGACCTGGACGTTCTCGAAGACCGCCTCGCTCAGGGCGGTCATGTCGTGGGAGCTGACCCACAGGCCGATGGTCGCCTGGGCGGCCATGGGGAGCGTGGTGGTGCCGATGGCCGTCCACACGACGCCGTCCGCGGAGCGGTAGGCGGTGAAGACGTCGCCGGTCCGGGTCAGCTTCATCCAGCCGCCCAGCGACGGATAGCCGCCGCCGTCGCCCTGGAAGTCGTACTGGAAGTGCATCCCGTTCTCGGGGGTCAGCGCCACGGCGGCGTACTTCGCCATCGGGGTGGCCGACTCCTTGATCATGACGCCGGCCTTGGCCCACGGGTGGGTGCTGGTCTGCTCGGTGAGCTTGGCGATGACGGTGCCGTCGCCCTGGAGCGGCTGGAAGACGTACCGGAACTCGTCGGTCTGGTCCCAGACGTCGTTGCCGCCGCCCTTGATCGTGAACGATCCGGCGTCGTAGTAGGTCGTCCCGGCGACGGTGCGCGGGCCGATGTCGGCGCTGGCCCACGGGGCCGGGGGCTGGGTCAGCTCCAGGAAGTCGGCCGCGTAGGTGGCGTCCTCGCCGGGGGTGACGATCGTGTGGGTGAGCTCGCCCTCGTCCGACCAGCCCTGCCAGGCGTACTGCTTGCCGTTCCAGAATTGGGTCGCCGGGGCGCTCAGCACCCGCTCGACCCCCACGACCGCCTGCTCCACCTTGGTCCCGGTGAACGGCACGCCGTCGACCGTGTACGTCGGCCCGAGGGGATCGGAGGTGAAGGTCAGCTCGACCAGGTTGGGTTTCACGTCGACGAACGACGTGTGCCGCAGCCCGCCCGCGTCGGTCACCGTGAGCTGCACGCGATACCACGTCGTGGCCACGTTGTCGGCGACGCGCGGGATCGTGAACGTGCCGCCGCGCACGCCGTTGACCGGCCCGAGGAACGGGTGCACGTGGTCGGCGTGGTGGAAGATCACCGACCACGAGAACGCCGAGGCCGGCAGGGCGCCGTCCTCGGGGTCGGTGCCGGTGGCCGAATAGGTGATGGTGTCGCCGGCGTCGTACGTCGCCAGGGAGATCGGCGCCGTGATCGTGCCCGTCGGCCTGCGGTTGCCGACGGTGACCTGCACCGCCGCCTGCGTGGACTTCGCGCCGTCGCTCACGGTCAGCGTGACGTCGTAGGTGCCGTTGGTCGTGTACGTGTGCGTCGGGCTCGCCTCGGTCGAGGTCGTGCCGTCCTTGAAGTCCCACAGGTACGTCACGTCGTCGCCCTCGTCGGGGTCGCCCGACCCGAGAGACGAGAAGTGCACCTCCAGCGGCCCGAGGCCGTCGGAGGGCGTGGCCGCCGCCTCGGCCACCGGCGCGCGGTTGCCGCCCGAGGGGGCGATCTTGTAGAACGCGCCCGGGTAGATGTTGAGCTGGTAGAGGTTCCCGTCGGGACCGGTCGAGATCTGCACCGGCGTGCCGGCGTTCAGGTCGAAGTCGTTGACCGAGATGACGCTCTTGAACTCCTCGTCCATCTTCAGGTACTTGATGAACCCGAGCGTGTAGTCGCCGAAGAAGACCGCGTTGTCGTACTCGTCCGGGAACGTGCCGCCGGTGTAGATCTCCAGCGAGGTCACCGACCCGGCCGCGGCCGGGGGAGCGGTGTGCGGGTAGGTGTAGACCGGGTTGGCGTAGCCGCATCCGGCGCAGAAGCCCTCCGCGAGGGGCCAGCCGTAGTTGGCGCCCTTCTCGACGAGGTTGATCTCCTCCCACTCCGAGCCGCCCACGTCGCCGGTGAGGATCTTCCCGGCGTTGGGGCCGCCGGGCACGAAGTCCCACCGGAAGGGGTTGCGCAGGCCGTACGCCCAGATGGCCCGCTCGGCGCCCGGTGTGGTGGCGAACGGGTTGTCCGGCGGGATCGAGCCGTCCTTGTTGACGCGCAGGATCTTGCCGTGCGGGGTGCCGAGGTTCTGCGAGTTGGGGTTGTAGGTGTTCATCCCCAGCGACCAGTAGAGCTTGCCGTCTGCGCCGAACCGCAGCTCGCCGCCGTGGTGGAACACGTTCGACTGCTGGTTCGACTGGACGAGCACCAGCTCGGAGGCCGGGGAGATGGTGTCTCCGACCACGGTGAACCGGCTCATCCGGTTGAAGTTGTCGCTGCGGGTGTAGGCCACGTAGAGGTAGCCGTTCGTGGCGAAGTCGGGGTCGAGTTCGAGCCCGAGCAGGCCGCGCTCGTCGGCGTTGGCCGTCGGCAGGGTGATCATCGGCGCGGTCTGCAGCGCGCCGTTCTTGATGAGGCGGATGGCGCCGTTCTTCTCGCCGATGACGATCCGGCCGTCCGGCGTGAACCGGAAGGCGGTCGGCATGTCGAGGCCCTCGGCGATGAGGGTCTTGTCGAACTCCACCGGCGGGGCGGCGTACGCGGCCGGGGCGGGGAACAGGATGACGGCGGCCAGGACGAGTAAGGCGGTGAGGGTGCGCATGTGGTACCTAGTCGGTGAGGGCAGGTAAGGGCGCCGTGGCGGGCCGCTCGGCGGTCTCTTCCTCGTGGGCCGAGGCGTGGTCGACCAGACCGTGCTCGGTGAGCTCCCAGTAGTGCCGCCGAGAGGGGCGCAGGAGCTGGAAGAAGGCCTTGTAGGCCGCGACGCTCATCAGGCCCCAGTAGAGAGGCACGGTGAGCATCGCCCGGACGGCGCGGTGGAGCCCCCGCTCCATGCAGCCGGTCATCAGGCAGTACATCATCAGGAAGTTGCCGAGGATCATCGTCAGGACGCCGAGGTAGAGCACCACGGCCGGGAACAGCGCCTCGATGTACTGCGTGCCGGTGAAGACGTAGATGAGCGTCATCACCCAGAAGAACGGGTTGACCAGGGTGGTGAACGTGGAGAACCCGAGCGTCAGGTGGAAGGCGATGAAGCGGCGGGTGCCGAGCTCACGCCAGAGCTTGACCGGGTGGCGGGTGTGCACCAGCCACGTCTGGATGTAGCCCTTGATCCACCGCGACCGCTGCCGCACCCAGTTGCCCAGGTGGCTGTTGGCCTCCTCCTCGGTGACCGACACCATCATGCGCACGTCCCAGCCGCGCCGGGCGATGCGGATGCCGAGGTCGGCGTCCTCGGTGACGTTGTAGGCGTCCCAGCCGCCCAGCGCGCGCAGCGCGTCGGTGCGGAAGTGGTTGGAGGTGCCGCCCAGGGGGATGGCCAGGCGGTGCCGGTCGAGGCCGCGCAGCGACAGCGAGAAGTTGGTGGCGTACTCGGCCGCGAAGCACTGGGTGAGCCAGTTCGTCCACGGGTTCCAGTACTGCAGTTCGGCCTGGACGCACACCACGCGGTCGGCCAGCAGCCGGAACGCCAGCACCGACTTGCGGAGCTGGTCGGGGTCGGGCCGGTCTTCGGCGTCGTAGATGACGCAGAACTCGCCGCGCGCCTTCTCCAGCCCGACGTTGCACGCCTTCGGCTTCGTCTTCGGGTTGGAGTGGGGGATGATCACGACCTCGAACTGCGGCAGCAGGTCGATGGTGGCCAGGGCGCCCCGGGTGGCGTCGTCGTCCTCCTCGATCAGCAGCAGGATCTGCAGCTTCTCCGGCGGGTAGTCCATCTGGGACAGCCGCTTGAGCAGGAACGGCAGCACCTCCGCCTCCCGGTGCAGCGGCACCAGGACGGTGTAGAGGGGCAGCATCTCGCGGGGGATGGTGTCGATGTCGGAGGGCTCGAAGCGGAGCACCGGCGAGCCCCACGCGCCGAACACCATGGCCAGCTTGAAGGCGATGACGGCGACGTAGATCGCGGTGACGATCGCGACGGCGGCCTGGCCGTACCAGATGGGACCGGGGCCCCAGCCGGTGAAGACGTGCAGCGTCAGCGCCCCGACCAGCAGGGCGAGCACCAGCGTGCCGGTGACCGCCTGGCCCCGGCTGAGCAGCCGGCGCGCGCTCAGTTCGTCGGGAATGACGGCGGTGGTACTCATCGCACGGTCTCCGTTCGGATGGCGCGGTAGATCAGTCGGTCGGCGTCCTGGTAGAGGAGCTGGTAGTTCTCGTTGAGGACCGGGGTGTTGTGCAGCGACTTGTAGACGCCGTCCTCCGCGCCCTGCGACGAGCGCATGTAGATCCAGCGGACCTTGCTCTTGAGGGGGTCTTCGAGCGCCGGTTCCCACATCCGGAACGAGCCCTCGTAGATGATCTCCCCGAGGGGCAGCTGCGACTGGAAGGTGACGAGCTCGTTGCCGAAGTTCTGCATGAGCACCCGGCCGCCGTCGTAGTTCTCCTTCAGCCAGGTGGCCGAGCCGACGTCGATCCGGCCGCCGGGGGAGTCGAGGTAGGCCACCGGCTCTTCCAGGGTCTTGGTGCCCGGCACCGCCAGCACCGTGGCGGCCACCGCGACCGCCACGAACGGCCGCGCCTGCTTGACGTACGCCACCAGGAACCCGGCGAACACCGCCGCGCCCAGCGCCATCACCATGCCGAACCGCACGTTGTAGAGGTCGCCGTGGATCTCGGTGACGTGCAGCGGGCGCTGCCCGGCGTACAGGGTGAAGATGTAGAACGGCAGGAACCCGAGCAGGGCGTACGGCGCCAGCGTGGCCGCGTGGATGCGGTGACGGGCGAAGTAGAGGATCACGCCCAGCGCCGCGAGGCCCAGCGTCACGTAGCCGATGTCGTCGGCCATCGCGATCAGGTAGGTCTGGGCCGAGACGACGATGTCGCCGACGGTCTGGTCGCCGTCGGTGACCCACAGAGACGGCTTGGCGTACTCGCCGACCTGCCAGTAGAGCGGGTTGCCGAAGATGATCCAGTTCCAGCCGCACCAGGCCGCGATGCCGCTGTAGGCGATCACCGAGAAGAAGATCAGGTTCGCCTCGATGTGGGTGTAGCCGCGCCACCGGCGCAGCGCGGTGTAGCCCACGACGCAGGTGACCGCGAGGCAGAGGACCCAGCCCTCGTACCTGGTCAGCGTCGCGAGAACGGTCCACATCGAGGAGAGGGCGATCTGGCCGTAGCGACCGGTCCGGCACCACTCCTGCAGGTGGTAGACCGCGCCCGCGATGCAGGCGAACAGCAGCGACTCGGTCATCGGAGTGGCCTGCAGGTAGAGCGCGTTGGTGTTCAGCGCGAACACCGCGGCCGCCGCGACGCCGGCCCAGCGGGTGCCCGCCATGCCGTCGGCGATCTTGTACAGGTACCGCACGGTGATGACGAACGAGACCATCGAGACGATGCTGGAGGCCATGCCGGTCGTGTAGAACCACTCGATCCACACGAACGGCACCGCCAGGACGTGCGGCAACGGCAGCCACACCCCGCCGAGCTGGGCGACGCCGGCGGTCGGGCTGTCGACCACGCGCGCCGCGATCAGGACGTGCGAGACCGCGTCCTTATAGCTGAGGACGACGCCCTGGTTGAAGTAATAGATCGCCGCCACGACGGAGAGGACGGCGGCCAGGCCGGTCACCACCGCGAGCAGTGGGTCGTCGGGGGTGAGGGCCCGGCGGGTGCGGCGCCACTTGAGGCCGTCCCTGACCAGGTCGCGGTAGACGCCGGCGAGGCTGGTGAGCGAACGCAGGATGACCCTGATCGACGCGCCGGTCTGGTGGCCGTGCTGGCGCGGGTAGTGGCTGACCGGGTGTTCGACGATGCGCGTGTAGCCCGCGCCGATCTTGGCGAGCAGCTCCGGCGAGATCGCGGCGGCTTCGCCGGTCAGCGTCAGGTCGTCCAGGAGCTTGCGGTCGAGCAGCTTGTAGGCGCAGTCGACGTCACGGCTGCGGGTGCGCAGCAGCACCCGGTTCAGCTGGGTCCAGATCCACGCGTTGACCTTGCGCATGAACGGGTCGGCGCGGTGCTTGCGGTAGCCGATCACTCCGTCGGCGCGCTCGTCGCGCTGCACCTGGAGGAAGGTCAGCAGGTCTTCGGCCCTGAACTGGCCGTCGGAGTCGGTGAGGAGGATGCGCCGCATGTCGGTCTGGTCGAGGGCGGCCGCGATGCCGGTGCGGACCGCACCGCCGTACCCCTGGTTGACCTGGTGGTGCACCGCGATGACCCGGCCGGGGTGACGCTCGGCGAGATCGTCGAGCACCCGCCCGGTCCCGTCGGGGGAGCCGTCGTTGACGACGACGATCCGGTGCTCCATGCCGGCCAGCGTGGTGAGGAAGTCCTCAACCGTTGCCGCCAGGTTCTCCTCTTCGTTGAACGCCGGCATGACGACGGTCACGCCTTCGGTGTATAAACGCGCGGCTCGGGGCGGCGCGCTGGGTATCTCGAGGGTCACGCGAGGGCCTCGGCCTTCTCTCGGGCCTTCTCACGGGTGGCGAATACGAACTTGTCACATATGAGATAGGTGACAATCGTGCCGATGAGGACACCGATCGCAGCTGAAATGAGAGTCGGCAGATATGGGTGTATGAGGGCGAAAACGCCCGTGTTGACGGCGAGCGACAGGAGTGCGGTGCCGTTGTAGCTCGACCACCTCTTGACGGTCAGCGGGAAACGGCGGTCCCCCCAGGTGAACTTCGAGCTCAACACGAAGTTGAGCTGGGCTGACAGCAGAAAACCGATGGCATCGGCGGGGGTCCACGGGACGCCGGCCGATGCCATTGCGGTCATCGCGAGGTACTGGACTCCGAAGCAGAAACCACCCACCAGGAGAAATCGCACCACACGTAAGTGATAATCCGGAACAATCGCCACTCGTCCCCCACGGCTTGTGCCTGGTGATCGCGGATTGGTACGTGCCAAGCGTCATGAAGTTTCATGACATGCGCGGAAGGGTGGCGTTATCGCAGCGTGAACTATAGCTAGCGAGAACTTCTGTAGAGAAGTTAAGTATGTGAACTTCTGACACAGCCGAATGACAATGTCGCGTCGGCCGAAATACCGTCTTGGAACGGTCCCGGCAGGTCAGGAGGGACCTTCGCCGGTCGGGGCGGTCAACGGGGGATTAACGGTGGCGTGTCCTGGCGGGCGTGGGGGACCCGCCAGGACACGCACCGCTCCGCGCGGCGCGGCGAGGATGCCGACGACCCCGGCGAGGGATGGGGTCGTAGGCGCCGCTAATCGCGCGGAGTCACTGGGGCACCGTCGTCTTCTTCGAGCGGTGCGCGGTAGTGGCGCTGGATCAACCGGGCCGCGCCCACCGGGTCGTCGGACGGATGCGTCATCTCGCGACCATCCTCATTCCAGACGAACGACCCGTGCTTGCACCAAACGGTTAGATCGGCCGATACCGACAGAACGGACATCCCATTTCCGTTGCTCTGGTAGGTGTGGGTGAAGCCCTGACGATGCAGCGCGTACCTCAGGAGTCGCGTCGCCTCACAGGGATCGCGCCAGGGCAGGTAAGGCCTACCCGAACGGACCGCCAACACCGGCCCACCCCCATTGGATGGATTTGTACCAACGTTTGGATAATGCGGCGCTCACGCCGTGGGGTCAAGTGGTTGTTCCAAGTTAGACCGAGATCGTCTAGATTTGTTGGCACAAAAGGGTGGATTGAGGAAAGATGGCACGATCGTCGCTCTACCAGCAGGTGGCCGCCGAACTCCGGAAGGCCATCTACTCGGGTGAGTTCCGCCCGGGTGATCAGATCCCCACCGAGACCGAGCTCATGGACGGCCATCAGGTCAGCCGCAACACGGTCCGCCTGGCCCTGGGTGAGCTGGAGAACGAGGGCCTCATCCTCCGCATGCGCCGGCGCGGCACCTTCGTCCGGGAACGCCGGCCTCTGCTGATGCGCCCGCAGGACGAGCTGTTACCCCTCGGCGGTGACCTGCCGCGCTTCGACGCCTTCGTGCACGCCGTCACCTCCGAGGGGCGGGTGGCCGAGCAGAACATAGAAGTGCAGATCGTGCAGCCGCCCCACGACGTCGCCACCCGCCTCGAACTCGTCGAGGACGACGCCCTCACGGTGGTGCGCCGGCGGCTGCGCTACGTGGACGGCCAGCCGTACAACACGAACGACTCCTACTACCCGCTCAAGCTGGTCGCCGACTCCGAGATCGTGCGCCCCGGCAACATCACCCGCGGGGCCAACCGGGTTCTCGAGGAGCTGGGGCACCCTCAGGTGCGCTTTGTCGACGATATTTCGGCACGTATGCCAACTCCGGATGAATCGACACGTCTACAGCTAGAACCCGGTACACCAGTTGTCGTCTATGTCCGTGTTGGGTACGACCCTGACGAAGCACCGGTCCGGGTCGCCGTGTCGGTGCTCCCCGCCGACAAGCATCTGATCAGGTACGAGCTGGAACGTCATTGACCGAACTCAGGCCGTCCCTCTAGGACCGCCTCACCTGTGGTCGCGCCGCGAGCGCCCCCCGGGCCGCGCTCGGGGTGGCGCCAGCCTGTGCGTCAAACGCCGCCACCGCAGGTATCAGGCCTGCCTTCTCGCGCGAGGCCGTTAGCGAGACGCGGACGGCCGGAGGCCGGCCGTGGCCCGCGTCGTGAATCTGCCTGATAGACGCGCGGGCTGTCAGCTCCCCATTTCGTCCAATCAGGTCGTGCTTTAGGGGCGACGGACGCCGTGCGCACCTAATTGGTCACTCTCAGTAATCACACGTAAACCCGTAGCAACGAAGGGATCCCCCATGCGCATCGACACCCTCAACCTCTCCGCAGAACTTGTGCTCCGCCGGGCGGACGCCACCGACCTCCCCGACGTGCTCACTCTTCTCGCGGACGCGGCGCGGTGGCTCAACGGGCTGGGCGTCCGCCAGTGGCCGAGCGGCGGATTCCCGGCCGCGCGCATCGCCCCGCTCGTCGAGGAGGGAGTTCTCTACGTCCTGACCGTCGGTGACGAAACGGCCGCCGTGATGGCCCTGGACGACCACGCCGACGCCGAGTTCTGGACACCGGCCGACCGTCCGGAAACGGCGTTCTACGTCCACAAGCTCGCGGTGCACCGGGCCCACTCGGGCCGGGGTCTCGGAGAGGTGCTGCTCGACTGGGCCGGACTGCGGGCCCTGGCGGCGGGGCGGCGGCACGTACGGCTCGACTGCTCCAAGGAGAACGACCGCCTGCAGGGCTACTACCTGGGGCAGCGCTTCCGGCACGTCCGCACGGTCGACCTCCCGCACCGCGCGTCGGGGGCGTTGTTCGAGCGGCCGGCGGGACTGCGCGGGGGCCGGACCGAGGTCAAGGTGCGCGACCTCACCGCGGCCGGAAAGGTCCTGCTGACCCACTGAAGAGGCGCGATGGGACCCGCTACTGTTCCCCCATGACCGGACCGTTGCTTGAAGTCATCGCGCTCGACGTGCGCGACGCCGTGGCCGCAGAAGAGGGCGGCGCGGATCGCCTGGAGGTCGTGGCCGACATGTCCGCCGGCGGGCTCACCCCGCCGGCGGAGACGGTCGCCGCGATCGCCGAGAAGTGCACGTTGCCGCAGATGGTGATGGTACGGCTCGACGCCGGTTTCACGGCGGGCGACGAGGAACTGGCCCGGCTGCGCACCCAGGTGCGTGAGATGGCCGAGGCCGGCGCCGCCGGTTTCGTCTTCGGCTTTCTCACCGCCGAGGGGGCCGTCGACCTGGCGGCCACCGAGGCGCTGATCCACGCGGCCGCGCCGCTGCCGTGGACCTTCCACCGTGCGGTCGACCACGCGGCCGACGTCCAGGCGAGCTGGCGGGCCGTGCGGCTGTTGCCCAACCTGGCCACGATCCTGACGTCCGGCTCCCCGCGCGGGGTGGGCGAGGGGCTGCCGGTGCTGCGCACGCGGGCCGAGGCCGGCGACGCGGCGCTGATCATGGCCGGGGGAGGGCTGTCGTTCGACCACGTGCCGGTGCTGCTCGACTACGGGATCAAGGCCTTCCACATCGGCAGCGCGGCCCGCGAGTCGTGGCTGTCGTCGGTCGACCCCCGGCGGGTGGCCCGCTGGCGCGCGCTACTCGACGCCTAACCGGCGCAGGCGGGCCCGGAGCTCGTCGCGCTCGCGACGGAGCCGGATGACCTCGAATTCGAGTTCGATGATCCGGCGGATGGCCGCCAGGGTCATGCCCTCGCCCATCAGGACGACCACCTGCCGGATCTGACCGATGTCGTGACGGCTGTAGCGGCGCTGGCCGCCGGCCGAGCGCTGGGGCGAGACCACCTGCTGCTGGTCGATGCGGCGCAGGAACGCCTGCTGCACCTCCAGCATCGAGGCGACCTGGCCCACGCTGAACATGGGGGCGAACTCGTCGTCCATGGCCGAAAGGCCGACCGGGTAGGCCCCCGGCAGTTCGGCGCTCATCCGCCCCCTTTCCTGTTCAGCCGTCGATGGCCCGGTGGCCGTCGCCGCCGGTCTGGATGACGATCCTGCGCGGCTTGGCCTTCTCCAGGACCGGGATGCGGACGGCGAGGACGCCGTTGTCGTAGGCGGCCTCGATGGCCTCCGCGTCGAGGTGTTCCGACAGGTAGACCCGCCGGGTGAAGGTTCCCATGACCCGTTCCCGCACGAACACGCGCTCACCCTCGGCGTACTCCTCCGAGCGGCGGGCCGAGACGGTCAGCACGCCCCGGTCGACGGTGACCTCGACCGAGCCCGGGTCGATGCCGGGAAGGTCGAAGCGGAGGACCACGTCGTCGGCGCGGCGGATGCCGTCCATCGGCATGACGGCGCTGGTCTCGTCCTTCGTGAACTGCCGGGTCAGCTGATTGAACTGCCGCTCGAACTCCTGCACGAACGGGTCGATCGACGTCAGCAACATCGCGCATCACCTCCGAAGATCCGGGAGACCACACTGGCCCCCGTCAACCTGTCTCCTGTCAGAGAGAGAACCTACAACTAGAGTTATAGGTTTCCTGTCGACCGGCTGTCAAGTCCCAATGCGAGATCGGCCCGGCGCAGGGCGGCGACGAGGGTCTTGATCGTGGCGGGCTCGTCGAGCACCCCGCCCTCCTGGCGGCTGGCCTGCCAGGCCTCGACCCTGGCCCGGTAGGCGTCGTAGGTCGCCAGGTGGTGGGCGTAGACCACGGCGAAGCGGCTGACCAGGTGCGACGGGTGCATGTCCCAGCCCTGGTAGTAGCCGTGGGCCAGCGAGTGGCGGACCGTCTCGGCGTGCCGCCGCCACAGGGCCAGCACGTCGGCCTTCGACGCGGAGGCGGGCGCGGCGGCCAGCGAGCCGTCGGAGAGCTCGACGCCCTCGGGGTGGAGCACCGTCTGCATGACGTGGCGGGCGTGGTCGCAGGCCGGGTGGTCGAGTCGCTGCTCGTGGGGCGGCAGGCCGCAGGCGGCGGTGTAGTCGAAGACGCCGAAGTGGGCCGCCTTCAGCCGCCCGCGCAGATTGGCCACCAGGTCGGGGGAGCGCTGGAGGAACAGGATCGTCTGCGGCGCCTCGACCTGCATCTCGAAGCCGAGCGTCGGCAGGTTCAGGTCGTGTTCGAGCTCGGCCAGCGAGCGGGCGAACATCCCGAGGTAGGACTCCATCAGCACCTTGGGGAAGGTGATCACGAAGCCGTCCGGGAGACCGCCCTTGAGCTCGACGACCCGCTCCAGGAACCCGCGCAGGGTGCGCAGCGACCGCCCGGGGTCGCCGTCGGCGAACGACTTCACCCGCAGGCCCCACCGCCGGGGGAGAACCGGCATGGCGGCCACCGCCTCGGCGGCCCGGATCATGTCGGCGTCCTCGTCGGCGCCGGTGTAGCCGTCTTCGAAGTCGATCCGCAGGTCCTGGATCGGCTCACGGGCCAGCGTCCGCGCCACCCGGTCGTGGACGTCGCCGCCGAACAGGCCGGCGAACTCGGCGGGGGTGGTCAGCCCGAGCAGGCCGGCCGCCTCGGCGCCCCAGTCGGAGACCGTCGAGGCGGTCAGCAGATTGGCCGGTACGTAGACGGTGTGGACCGGCTGCCAGGCGATCTCCCGCACGGGGAAACGCGCCTGCTGGGTCCGGTGGACGTTGTCGAAGCCCGCGACGTTGATCTCCACGAACCGACCCTAACCCCGGCCGATCGCCTCCAGCATGGCCGCCCGCCCCACGAGCTTGACCCGTTCGCCCCGGTCGAGGGTGCGGGCCAGCTTCTCTTCGGCCTGCTCGATCGCCAGCCAGTCGGGATAGGTGACCGGCCGTACGCCGCGCTCCCGCAGCAGGTCGTCGACCCGGACCTCCCGGGGGCTCTCGGTCACCGCGGCCAGCAGGGTGCGGACGGTCTCGGCCGCGTCGGACTTGTTGGTGCCGATCACCCCGGTCGGCCCCCGCTTCAGCCAGCCCGCCACGAACTCGCGGTCGCGGACCTTCCCGGCCACGTTGGGCACCGTCATGGTCTCCTCGGAGAACGGCACGCTCGGCAGGGCCACGCTCTGATAGCCGACCGAGCGCAGCACCATGTCGGCGGGGATCGTCTCGAACTCGCCCGTCCCCACGACGCGCCTGCCGTCGAGGCGGGTGCGCTCCAGGCGTACCCCCTCGACGTGGGAGACGCCGAGGATCTCGACGGGCCGCAGCCAGAAGCGGACCTCCAGGCGGCGCGGCCGGTTCTCCGGCACCCGCGACGACCACGACTGGAGCACGTCGACGTTGCCCCTGATCTGGCGGGTCAGCTCGGTCAGGTCGGCGCAGGCCACCTCGTCGGGGAAGGTCAGGATGTCGGCGTTCAGCAGGTCGCCGAGCTCGCGCAGCTCCTTGAGGGTGAACTTGGCGTGCTGGGCGCCCCGCCGGCCCACCATGTGGACCCGCTTGACCTTCGACTCGGCCAGCGCGGTCAGCACGTTGTGGGGCACGTCGGTGGAGCGCAGCTCGTCGGCGGTCTTGGCCAGGATCCGGACCACGTCGACCGCGACGTTGCCGACCCCGATCACCACCACGTCTTCGGCGTCGAGGGTGAAGTCGGGGGCGTCGGGGTGGCCGCAGTACCAGTTCACGAAGTCGGTGGCCGCCACGCTCCCGGGCAGATCCTCCCCTGGTACGCCCATCCTGCGGTCGACCATCGCCCCGGTGCAGTAGACCACCGCGTCGTAGCAGGTCAGCAGGTCGTCGACGGAGAGGTCGAGGCCGAGTTCGACGCCGCCGAGGAACCGCACCCCCGGGGCCTCCAGGACCCGGCGCAGGTAGGTCGCGATCGACTTGATCGAGGTGTGGTCGGGCGCCACCCCGTATCGGACCAGCCCGTAGGGCGTGGGCAGGCGCTCCAGGACGTCGACCTCGACGGGGCCGGGGGACTGCTTGGTCAGAGCTTCGGCGGTGTAGATCCCGGCCGGGCCGGAGCCCACCACAGCGACACGCAGCGCCACGGGGATGCCTCCTTGCAAAGAAGCCGCTCTCCGGATTCTTTACCCATCCGGGGCCCGCTAGCCAGTGCGATATTGGGGGTTGCGCCACATCTGTTCCGCGATCACAGTTGGACCTCGTGGGCGGAGCGGGGAAACGGCGACGGCGCACCGGCGTAAATCCGGGTGCGGATGGCACGGGAGATGAAACGCTCCCCGACATGAGATTCCACCGCGACGAGATCGGCGCGCGGCGCTACGAGGCGTTCGGCCGCGTGATGGCGGCCTTCGCCACCGAGCCCGAGATGATGGAGACCTGCCGCGACCTGGGCTGGTGGCCCGGGACCGACGGCTGGGAGATCGAGTGGCGCGAGGGCCCCTTCGCCACCGAGGTCGCCGACCTGCTCATCGAGCGGGTCCGCGAGCCCGGCTTCCCCGGCCCGCTGGTCGGCCCGCTCGCCCCCGTGACCCCGCTGTGCGCCCGCCTCGACGTGATGGGCGTCAGCTTCGACCTGCGGGCCATCGACCCGCTCGGCCTCGACCGGATGCGGGCCCGCCCCGGCGTGTGGCGCCTGTCGGAGGCCCTCGACCCGGCCCGGCGCACGGGATCGCGCCAGCCGTGGGAGGAACTCCTGGGCGGGTGATCCTTTTTGTCCGCTTATAGACTGAAAGTGCTGTACGCGGACATCGCTCGGGGGAATCGATGGTCTGGGCTTTCAGTAGGAGCAGACACGGCCCGCTGGGCCCTGAATTGGAATTCATCGCACTTGACCGGCGGGATCGGCGCAGCCAGTGGTATCTGCTGGCGGCGCTGCTCGGCGGGGCGGTGGTGGGTTTCGTCGGGGCCGGGCTCTCGGGCCGCGCCCCCTACTGGTTCATGGCCGTCTACGACCCGTACGTGATCATGGCACTGGCCGTGATCGTCGGAGCCGGCGCGGCCGGGTTCGGCTGGGCGCTGCTCAACAGCTCGATGGCCGCGTTCGGGGCGCTGGTCGGCCAGATCACGGCCGGCTCGGCGATCCTCCACGACGCCCCCTTCGCCGGCCTCGGCTCCGCGCCCGGCGGCCTGGTCGCGGGCCTGACCATCATCACCATGCTGGGCCCGCTGAGCTACGGCGCGACCCGGTGCGACCGGGTCGGCGGCGTCTGCTACGGCCTCGCCTCGGGCCTGCTGCTGTCGGTGGCCGCCGAGGAGATGCTGGCCCTGACGGAGGAGTGGCCCTACGCCCTGGCCGCGTCGGCCATCCTCGGAATGGGCTTCCTGCTGCTGTTCCGCCGCCGCCTCGCCGACCGCCTCCTGGGCGCCGTGCTCGGACTCGCTTACACCGTCGGGTACGGGTTGGTGCTTCAATCGCTGTGATTCTCGGTAGCCTTTGACGACTACAGCAGCCCTATCGAGGAGTAGCCGTGCTTCTGCGGATGTCGACCCTGTTCCTGCGCACCCTGCGTGAGGATCCGGCGGACGCCGAAGTCCCGAGCCACAAGCTCCTGGTCAGGGCCGGTTACGTCCGCCGCGTCGCCCCCGGCATCTACTCCTGGCTGCCCCTGGGCAAGATCGTCCTGGAGAACGTCGCCAAGGTCGTGCGCGAGGAGATGAACGCCATGGGCGGCCAGGAGGTGCTCTTCCCCGCCCTGCTGCCCCGCGACTTCTACGAGGCCACCGGCCGCTGGACCGAATACGGCGACACGCTGTTCCGGCTGAAGGACCGCAAGGGCAACGACTACCTCCTCGGGCCCACCCACGAGGAGATGTTCACCGACATGGTGAAGGGCGAATACTCCTCCTACAAGGACTATCCGGTCACGCTCTACCAGATCCAGACCAAATACCGCGACGAGGCCCGTCCCCGCGCCGGCATCCTGCGCGGCCGCGAGTTCGTGATGAAGGACTCCTACTCCTTCGACCTCGACGACGAGGGCCTCAAGCGCAGCTACGAGAACCACCGGGCGGCGTACATCCGGATCTTCGAGCGCCTCGGCATCGACGTGAAGATCTGCTTCGCGACCTCCGGCGCCATGGGCGGCTCGGCCTCCGAGGAGTTCCTCGCCCCCGCCCCCACCGGCGAAGACACCTTCGTGGCCTGCCGCACCTGCGGCTATGCCGCCAACGCCGAGGCCGTGACGACCCCGGCCCCCGCGGCGTTCACCGGTGAACGCGAGGCCCTGAAGGTTCTCGACACCCCCGACACCCCCACGATCGACACGCTCGTCGCCTACATGAACGAGCACCACGGCCTGAACATCACCGGGGCCGACACCCTCAAGAACGTGGTCGTCAAGGTCGTCACGCCCGGCGTGAAGGAGCCCGAGACCCTGGTCATCGGCGTGCCCGGCGACCGCGAGGTCGACTTCAAGCGCCTGGAGGCCGCGCTGGCCCCCGGCGAGCCGGCCATCTTCGAGGCGGGCGACTTCGCCAGGCACCCCGGCCTGGTGCGCGGCTACATCGGCCCGCAGGTCCTCAAGGAGCTCGGCATCCGCTACCTCGTCGACCCCCGCGTGGTCGACGGCAGCGAGTGGGTGACCGGCGCCAACGAGCCCGGCAAGCACGCCGCCCACGTGGTCGCGGGCCGCGACTTCGTCGCCGACGGCACCATCGAGGCGGCCGAGATCCGCGCCGGCGACGCCTGCCCGGTCTGCGGCAGCGACCTGTCGATCGACCGCGGCATCGAGATCGGCCACATCTTCCAGCTCGGCCGCAAGTACGCCGACGCCGCCGGTCTCGACGCCCTCGGCCCCGACGGCAAGCCGATCCGGATCACCATGGGCTCCTACGGCGTCGGCGTCTCCCGCGCCGTGGCCGTGATGGCCGAACAGCGCCACGACGCCCTCGGCCTGGCCTGGCCCCGCGAGGTCGCGCCCGCCGACGTCCACATCGTCGGCACCGGCAAGGAGAACCAGATCGAGATCGCCACCCAGATCGCCGAAGAACTCGAGGCCAAGGGCCTGCGCGTCCTCCTCGACGACCGCGCCCAGGTCTCCCCGGGCGTCAAGTTCAAGGACAGCGAACTGCTCGGCCTCCCGACCGTCCTGATCGTCGGCCGGGGCATCGCGAACGGCGTCGTCGAACTCCGCGACCGCGCCTCGGGCGACCGATCCGAGATCCCCCTCGCCGAGGCCGTCCAGAAGGTCCTCGAAGCCTGCGCCTAGCGGCGCGGCCGTTGATCGGCGTGGCCGCGTCCGTGCCTGGACTGAGGAGCGCAGGTGAGCGGAGCGAGCCGGAGTGACGAGGGAAGGCGCGGACTGAGGGCGGCCACGCCCGCCGCGCCGGAGGCGCGGCCGTCAGACACAGCGAGGGGCGGCTCGTCACTATGGGGGGAGTGTGACGAACCGCCCGCTCACGCCCCCTCCGCCTGAGCGGAGGGGGAGCTATCCGATCTAGCGGCGTCTCAGCGACCGCCGCCAGGAGAATCCACCGGGCAGGTCGACGCTGACCTGCTTTCCACCGTCGGCGCGCTTCGTGTAACGCACGCCACCCTTGCCGACGCTGTGGCCGACTCCGCCGCGCGAGAAGTTGATCCTGAACGGACCGATCTTGATCGTTTTTCGGAAGCCCCAACTCATGACGTCCTGAACTACCCGAGAAATCGGGAATAAACGGGAACCGTCCCGAATCTGGGTGCTCCGGCGGTGCCCGTTTCGCCGCTGTGGTAGGGGCTGTGGCCCGGCGCAGGCCTAGGGCGTCGGGCCCGCTTCGGGGGCCGGGAGCGTGGCCGGCTCCTGGGGCTGCTGCGGCACGACGGGCTCACCCGAGTTCGGCCGCATGGGCGTCGGCTGGGTCACGGCGGGGGTGGAGACGGCGTGGTCCAGGCCCGGCATGCCCGGGAAGGCGGAGATCTGCGGCTGCCAGCCGAAGCCGCGTACCGCGGCCTCCTGCGTCGCCAGCACCGCCAGCCGCCGCAGCCCCGGATCGGTGTCGGCCGACAGCTCCACGTAGGCCGCGCAGACCCGTTCCTCGATATAGGCCGCCAGCCGGGCGGCCTGGGCGGCCGTGGCCACCTCGAAGGGCAGCTGGTAGGTGCCCGGCTCGGCCGGGGTCTCGCCCCGGCGCCGCATCAGGGTGCGCAGCTGGTCGCGGCGGGCCCGGTGGGCGTCGAACCCGGTCGTGGCGCGGACCCTGAGCGCGCCGGTCGTCTTGGCGCCGATGACGCCGTAGGCGTATACGGCGGCGTGCTCGGCGGCCAGCGCCTTCGAGAGCGCGACGGAGGCGCTCACTTCAGCCGCCCGAGAGCCTGCGCGTGGACGGCCTCACAGGCCCCCATGCTGGCCACCAGCTGGGCCACGACGGGCTTGGCTGCGGCCGCCTGCTCGGGCCGCGCGGCCGCTGCGGCACGCTCGGCCTCTTTCAGCGCTTCCACGGTCACCTCCGGGTTGACCACGGGGGTCGGGGTCGCGGCGGGGGAACCGGGTTCGGTCAGATGCCTGCGAAGGGCCGCCAGGTGGGCCAGATGGCGCTGCTGGAACGGCTGCAGCACGGGCGCCAGCTTCGCGTCGGACAGGGCGGCCTGCTGGTAGAGCGCGACCAGCTTCTCCTTGCCGCCGATGAGCCCGGCCAGCAGCGCCGCATGTGGATCGGGGGAGGGCGAAGCCGCCGGTGACGCGGCCTCCTGACCCTTCGCGCAACCCACCAGCACCAGGCCGGCCCCGGCACCCAGAAGGGCACGCCGGGACAGGTTCATACCGGACTCTCCCACAGGCACCCGCCCATGGTAGAGCGCTCCAGACTTTCCCCGACCCGCGCCACACTGACGGGCCGCGCTCTAGCGGTGCGCAGGGCCGCTCCAGGCTCCCCCGGCCCGCGCCGCACTGACGGGCGGCGCCCTCGCGATGCGTAGCGCCGCCCCACACACCACCCGCGCCACACTGACGGGTCCTGCTCTAGCGGTGCGCAGAGCCGCCCCGCACTCCACCCGGCCCGCGCCGTACTGAAAGGTTCGCGTCGACACTGATGGGTCCGCGATCTCGGGATGCCTAGAGCGCTCCAGGCTCCGCACGCCCCGCCACACGGGCGGGTTCGGGTTCGCGGGGCGCGGCGAGCGGTGCCGGTCTGTCGATAGGCTGTGGGCACGTTGGGCGAGGTACGCCCCCGATGGCCATTGGTAAGGAGGTCACCATGGGCGAATCCGCCCGACGCGACCGCCTCGTGGCGCTGCTCGCCCCGGTCGTCGAGGCCGAAGGTCTCGACCTCGAAGACGTGACGGTCACCCCCGCCGGCAAGCGCCGGCTGGTGCGGGTGGTCGTCGACCGTGACGGCGGCATCAGCCTCGACGACGTCTCCGAGGTCAGCCGTTCGGTCTCCGACCGGCTCGACGCGACCGACGCGCTCGGCGGCGGTCCCTACGTGCTGGAGGTCACCTCCCCCGGCGTCGACCGCCCGCTGACCGAGCCGCGTCACTGGCGCCGCGCGCGAGGCAGGCTGGTCAAGGCGGCGCTGGCCGACGGCACCGGAGTCGAGGGCCGGATCCTCGACGCCGACGACGACGGCGTCGAGATCGAGACCGCCGGCCGTTTCGCGTACGCGGATCTGGCAAAGGGCAAGGTCCAGGTGGAGTTCCGTCATCTGGACGACGAGGACGAAGATGAAGAAGACATCGCAGACGGCGATGACGGCTGAGGGGGAGCCTTGTGGACATTGACATGAGCGTCCTGCGCAGCCTTGAGCGGGAGAAGGACATCTCGTTCGACCTGGTCGTGAAGGCCATCGAGGACGCGCTGCTGATCGCCTACTTCCGCACCGAGGGCGCCGCGCAGAAGGCCCGCGCCCAGCTCGACCGCGTCTCCGGGCACGTGTCGATCCTGGCCGCCGAGATCGGCGAAGACGGTGAGATCCTCCGGGAGTACGACGACACCCCGGGCAACTTCAGCCGCATCGCTGCGACCACCGCCAAGCAGGTCATCCTGCAGCAGCTCCGTGACGCCGAAGACGAGATCAACTTCGGGGAGTTCGCGAGCCGCGAGGGCGAGCTGGTGGCGGGCGTGATCCAGCAGGGCAAGGATCCCCGCGTCGTGCTGGTCGACCTCGGCAAGATCGAGGCCATCCTGCCGCACAACGAGCAGGTCCCCGGGGAGGAGTACGTCCACGGGGAGCGCATCCGCTGCTACGTGGTCCAGGTGAAGAAGGGCAACAAGGGCCCTTCGGTGACCCTGAGCCGCACCCACCCGAACCTGGTGAAGAAGCTGTTCGCGCTGGAGGTCCCGGAGATCGCCGACGGCACCGTCGAGATCGCCGCCATCGCCCGCGAGGCCGGCCACCGCACCAAGATCGCGGTCCGCTCCCGCAAGCCCGGCGTCAACGCCAAGGGCGCCTGCATCGGCCCGATGGGCTCCCGGGTGCGCAACGTGATGACCGAGCTCCACGGCGAGAAGATCGACATCATCGACTGGTCGGAGGATCCGGCCGACTTCGTCGGGAATGCGCTGTCGCCGGCGCGGGTTTCCCGAGTCGAGGTCGTCGACGCCGACGGCCGGGTCGCCCGGGTGACCGTCCCCGACTACCAGCTGTCGCTGGCGATCGGGAAAGAAGGGCAGAACGCCCGGCTGGCCGCGCGGCTGACCGGGTGGCGCATCGACATCAAGCCGGATACTCATGAGGCACCGGCCGATCCCGCAGATGCGTCGGCAAGGTAAGCTGGAATACGGTGACCAGGCCGCCCCGCTGAGAACGTGCGTGGGCTGCCGGGTTCGCACGGCCAAGTCCGAGCTACTCCGACTGGTGGTGGCCGGGGATGTGATCATCCCTGACCTGCAGAAACGGCTCTCGGGACGCGGTGCTTCGCTGCACCCCTCCCTGACCTGCCTGCAGCTCGCAGATCGTCGCCGGGCGTTCACCCGCGCTTTCCGCGCGGAGGGAACGCTCGATCAGACGCGCTTGCGGGCCTACTTGGAGGACTTGACGAGGAAAGCCGCCGGGTGAATGGTTACCAACTGTTTCGTAGGACGCCGAGTTGATGGGCGGAGTCAGATTGCTATGAGCGCCTGATGAGCACGCGGCAATGAGTACGTCCAGGTAGCGACGGTCCGGCGGCACAGCCTCCCGGGCCGAGTTAGGGAGTGCAGTGGCGAAGGTCCGGGTATACGAGCTCGCCAAGGAGTTCGGTGTTGAGAGCAAGGTCGTCATGGCCAAGCTCACCGAGATGGGCGAGTTCGTTCGATCGGCGTCTTCAACGATTGAGGCGCCGGTTGTCCGCAAACTGACGGAGGCGTTCGGTAAGGGCGACTCCAAGGGGGGCAAATCCCCCCGTCCGGCCCCACGGCCGGCACCCCGGCCGGTCGGCAACGACCAGGCCGGCAACGGCGCTCCGGCGTCGGCAACACCCACCGATTTCGGCAACCGGCCGATTCCCAAGCCGGGTCCGCGGCCTGCGCCGCGTCCCGTTCCCATGCCGCATCCGGCGCCGCAGCAGCCCGCTCCCCAGAGCGAGGCCGCCCCGCGTCCCGCGGCTCAGCCCGCCCAGGCTCCGCGCCCCGAGACGCCCCGTCCGGCGACTCCGAGTGCGCCCGCGGCGAGTGGCGGCCCCAGCGCCGGCCAGTCCGCGCCTTCCGGTCCGCGTCCCGGTCCCGGCCCGAAGCCGGGTCCCCGACCGGCTCCCGGTCCGCGTCCGGCCCCCGGCCCCGCGGCCGGCGGCGGTCGTGAGGGTCAGCGTCCGGGTGGGTCCGGCGGGCCCAAGCCGGGTCCCCGTGGCCCGCGTCCGGGTAACAACCCGTTCTCTTCCAACGCCAGTGGCATGGGCCAGCGGCCCGCGCGTCCCGGCGACCGTCCCGACCGTGGTGACCGTCCCGACCGGGGCGAGCACGGCGGTCAGCGGGGCGAGCACGCCGGTCACCGCGGTGACCGGCCCGACCGCGGTCCGCGTGAGGACCGTGGCGACCGCGGGCCCCGCGAGCCGCGCCGTGAGGGCGGTCCGCGTCCGGGTCCGGGCGGTCCGCGTCCCGGTCCCGCCGGT
>NZ_SZQA01000032.1 GCF_005233835.1 Herbidospora galbida
GGCCGTCGCGTGGGCCCCGGTCGCCGGGGCCACCCGGCCGGCCCGGGGACGGTGGGCGGCCGCCGCCACTGCTCACTGCTCGCTGCTCCCCGTCTCCGAAGCCTCCGCCGCGCCGCCGGGCTCGGTGCGGCCCGACGTGGTGGGCTCGGCGCCGGGCGCCGACGGCGTGTGACCGCCGCCGACCCACTTCGGCGCCGACTCGTCGGGCGAGACGCCGTGCTGGACGGCGCCCTTGGCGACGGCGTCGGGCTGGCGGGCGTCGCGGATGCGGCCCTTCTCGGCGTCGGCCTGCTGACGCAGCTGCTCGTTCACGCGGCGCAGCTCGTTGTGCTTGAACGAGTCCTGCGCCAGCACCGTGTTGAGCAGGAGCAGGCTGACGAGACCGCCGCCGAGCAGGCCGACGACGAGCATGACGAAGGGCGCCCTGGGCGGGCGCCGCCGTTCGGACGGCGGTTGCGGCGCGCGGCGGGCGACCGGGACCTCGGGCCGCTCGACCGGGCGGGCGTGCGTGACGGGGCCGCGCGGACGACGGCGGACGTCGGGCTTGGCGCCGGGCTTCGCGCCGGTCTTCGGGTCTTTCAGTGGGCTCATCGTTGGCCTCATCCCTGGCGGATCCTCTCTGCCGCCCGCAACCGGGCCGAGGCGGCCCGCGGGTTGCGGGCCAGCTCGTCGTCGTCGGGGAGCTCGGCCCCCCTCGTCAGGTGACGGAACCGGGGCTGGTGAGCCTCCAACGGGACCGGCAGCCCCGGAGGGCCGGTTTCCCTGGTTCGCGCCGCGAGGACCTGCTTGGTGAGCCGGTCCTCCAAGGAGTGGTAGGAGAGCACGACCACGCGCCCGCCCACCGCGAGCGCGTCGAGCGAGGCGGGCAGGGCCGCGTCGAGGGCGGCCAGCTCCGCGTTCACTTCGATGCGCAACGCCTGGAAGGTTCGTTTCGCCGGGTTGCCGCCGGTGCGGCGGGTCGCGGCGGGGATCGCCTCGCGTACGAGGTCGGCGAGGCGTTTGGTCGAGGTGATCGGCTCGATGGCCCGTTCCTTCGCGACCCGTTCGGCGATGCGCGCGGCGAAGCGTTC
The DNA here is from genome assembly GCF_005233835.1 of Herbidospora galbida. Classification (GTDB taxonomy): domain Bacteria; phylum Actinomycetota; class Actinomycetes; order Streptosporangiales; family Streptosporangiaceae; genus Herbidospora; species Herbidospora galbida. The sequence goes on from NZ_SZQA01000032.1 coordinate 1,071, forward strand.
CTCGCCGAAGTCGCGCAGCACCCGGGCCAGGTCGCGGGGCGCGTAGGTGTTCACCACGTCGGCGGCGGTCAGCTCCTGGTCGCGGTCCATGCGCATGTCGAGGGGCGCGTCGTAGGAGTAGGCGAACCCGCGGTCGGCCTCGTCGAGCTGCGGCGAGGAGACGCCGAGGTCGAACAGCGCGCCGTCGATGACGGGGTGCCCGCTGTCGGCGAGCACCTCCTCCAGCTCACTGGAGACGGCGCGGACGATGGTCGTGCGGGCGGCGTAGGGCGCCAGCCGTGCGGTGGAGTGCTCGATGGCGAACGGGTCACGGTCGATGCCGATGAGGTGCACGTTGGGATGTGCGGCGAGGATCGCCTCGGCGTGACCCCCGAGGCCCAGGTTGGCGTCGACGACCACCGGGGACGGCCCGGTGAGCGCGGGAGCCAGCAGCTCCAGCACACGGCCAAGCAGCACCGGAACGTGCCCACCGGTGTTCTGGTCGGTCATTGTCGTACACCCCCATGAGAAGCGAGACGCGGACTGCCGAAGGCAGGCCGTGGCTCGCGCTGCGAATCTGCCTCGAACAATTGCCGCTTCTGGGCTCGCGGTCGCGCGGCGCCCCGTCGGCTAGACAGTCCCCACCCTCGGTCGACCGCCGCCGAGAACTATGGCGGAGAGCCGACCCGTCCGGCCAGGTCCCCATCCGCAGACCGCGTCTCGTGGCACCTGACACCGGGGAAGGTGCATCAGGTACCCGGCGGGCGGGTGGAGACCTCGCCGAACGTCACCGACGGGTCATTTCGAAAGTCACAGGATCCCTGGCAACACCTCCTCGGACAGGTCGGCGAATGCCTGCTCCTGGTCGGCGAGATAGGCCTCCCACGCCGGGGCGGCCCAGATCTCCAGCCGGGTGTTGGCGCCGATGACCACGCAGTCACGATCGAGCCCGGCGTACTGGCGCAGGCCGGACGGGATGGTGACGCGCCCCTGTTTGTCGGGGGTCTCATCGGAGGCACTGGCGAAGAAGACGCGGCTGTAGTCGCGGACGGCCTTGGCGGTCACCGGCGCGGTGCGCAAAGCCTCAGTGATGCGCTGGAACTCCTCTACGGGGAAGACGTAGAGGCAGCGCTCCTGGCCTTTGGTGATCACAAGACCCTCCGCCAGCTCCTCGCGATACTTCGCCGGCAGGAACAGCCGTCCTTTGTCATCGAGGCGCGGGTGGTGAGTGCCGAGGAACACCGGCGCCACCTCCCGTGCCATGGGGAACACGAAGCCCTACAGCCACGGTCCTCCATTGGGCTCCACCATACTCCACTTCTCTCCACCGTCAACTGATTCAAACGGTATGACGATCTCGTTTATCGGGCGTTTTCGCAGGTCAAATGCGGTGGTGCGAAGTGGGGCGCCGGAGCGGCGCGGGCGTGTCGCGCTCACCGGCGTCAATGCGAAGGCGTCAAGGCGCGGGCCCGGCGTGTCACGGAATCCAGACTGGCGTACCACACGATCCGGACCGGCTAGCACGACACTGTGGGCAGTTCACGCTTCTTTCTGCACAAAGTCGCCGGAGAACCACGTGCGGCATAGTCTCGGTACTCACAATGGATAAGAAATGGCAAACCCCCAGCAATACGGCACGCCCTTGGAGGCCCGGTGGCAGTAACTCACGGCGTCGGTGACAAAGCCGGCTCGGAGAGTCTCAACGAGCTGGTCGAGACCGCGCACCGGATCCGGGACGCGATCGAATCCGTCATCGAAGGCAAGAGCGACGTGGTTCGGCTGACGCTGACCGTATTGCTCGCGGAAGGTCACCTTCTCATCGAAGACGTACCGGGTGTGGGAAAGACGATGCTCGCCAAGGCGTTGGCGAAGTCGATCGACTGCCCCATGCGCCGCGTGCAGTTCACCCCCGACCTGCTCCCCTCCGACATCACCGGCGTGAGCGCCTACAACCAGCAGACCCGGGAGTTCGAGTTCAAGCCCGGTCCGGTGTTCGCCAACATCGTGGTCGGCGACGAGATCAACCGGGCCTCGCCGAAGACCCAGTCGGCCCTCCTGGAGTGCATGGAGGAGCGGCAGGTGACCGTCGACGGCCTCACCCACCGGCTCGACGCGCCGTTCATGGTCATCGCGACCCAGAACCCCATCGAGATGGAGGGCACCTATCCCCTCCCCGAGGCGCAGCGCGACCGGTTCACCGCGAAGATCGCCATGGGCTACCCCGAGCCGGTGGCCGAGCTTGAGATGCTCGACGTGCACGGCGCCTCGCAGCCGCTCGACAAGCTGGAGCCGGTCGCCACCACCGCCGAGGTGAAGTCGCTGATCGAGGCGGTCCGCGCGGTCTACGTCTCACAGCCGGTGAAGAAGTACGCCATCGACCTGGTCACCGCCACCCGCCAGACCCCCGACCTGCGGCTCGGTGCCTCCCCGCGCGCCACGCTGCAGCTGGTCAGGGCGGCCCGCGCGCACGCCGCGCTCTCGGGCCGTGACTACGTGATCCCCGACGACCTCCAGGACCTCGCGGTGCCGGTCCTGGCCCACCGCCTGCTGCCCAGCATGGAGGCGCAGGGCCAGCGGCGGACGCCCGAGCAGTCGCTCGCCGAGCTTGTGCGCCGCATCCCGGTGCCCGACACGAAGTAGGACTCCTCTCTATGACCGGACTCAGGGCGCTCACCGCCCGGGGCAGGTCGTTCCTCGCTTCTGGGATCGCCGCCCTGGTGTGCGCGTTCCTGCTCGGGGAGCACGACCTCATCCGGGTGGCGATCCTGATCGTCGCGCTGCCGCTGCTGGCCGTGATGGTCGTGGCGCGGACCCGTTACCGGCTGAGCTGCGCGCGCCGCCTCGACCCCTCGCGGGTCGAGGCCGGCAACGACAGCACGGTCACGCTGCGGCTGGAGAACGTGACCCGGCTGCCGACCGGCCTGCTCCTCATCGAGGACACGCTCCAGTACGCCCTCGGCACCCGCCCCCGGTTCGTGCTCGACCGAGTGGAGGCCAAGGGGATCCGCGAGATCGACTACAAGGTGCGGTCGGACCTGCGCGGGCGTTACTCCATCGGGCCGCTGTCGGTGCGCATCACCGACCCGTTCGGCCTGGTCGAGCTGGCCCGCACGTTCACCGCGACCGACTCCCTCGTGGTGACCCCGCAGGTCATCCCGCTGCCCTACGTGCGCCTGTCCGGAGAGTGGGCGGGCGGGGGCGACAGCCGTACCCGATCGGTGGCGGCCGCGGGCGACGACGACGTCGCCCCGCGCGACTACCGGCAGGGCGACGACCTGCGCCGGGTGCACTGGCGCTCGACCGCCCGGTACGGCGAGCTGATGGTGCGGCGCGAGGAGCAGCAGTGGCAGAGCCGCGGCGCGCTCCTGCTCGACACGCGGCGGCCCGCCCACCGGGGCGAGGGGCCGCGTTCGTCGTTCGAGGTCGCGGTCTCGGCGGCGGCCTCCATCGGCGTGCACCTCGCGCACGAGGGGCTCGGGCTGCGGCTGGTCACCGACCAGGGGCCGCAGCAGCTCATGGAGGGCGGCGTGCAGGCCTCGCTGCTCGACACGCTCGCGGTGGTCCGCAACAGCCAGGCCCGCTCGCTGTCCAACGGCATCGCCGGGCTGCGGCAGGGCGGCGGCGAAGGGCTGATCGTGGCGGTCCTCGGGGCGCTCGACCTCGACGACGCCCAGTCGCTGGCGCGGCTGCGGCACGGCCACATGACCGGCGTCGCGGTGCTGCTCGACGTCGCGACCTGGGAGGGCGGCTCGGAGGGCGAGGTCTCCCCCGAACACGAGCAGGCGCAGGCGGTGCTGGCCGCGAGCGGCTGGCGGGTGCTGCGGCTGCCCGCCGGGGTGTCGCTGGCCTCCATCTGGCCCGACGCCGCGTACAAGAGGAGTGCCGCGTGATGCGACTGCCGATCGCTTCGGGGGCGGCCACCGGGGCCGTCGCGCTCACCCTTTATCCGTTGTTCGCCGACGGCTCGTGGTTCTGGGCGACGCTCGGCATCCTGCTGTGCACGACGCTGGCGGCGGCGCTGGTGTCGCGTTACGCGCAGCCCGCGTTCGCGGCGCCGGTCGGGATGGCGCTGGCGGCGATCGTCTTCATGACGGTCACCTTCGCCCGCGACGAGGCGTGGTGGGGGTTCATCCCCAACTTCGACTCCACCGCCCGGATCGCCCAGACGATGGCCGAGGGCTGGGACGAGATCCAGAAGTTCGCCGCGCCGGTGCCGTCGACCGGTGGCATCAGCCTGCTGACCGCCGGCGGGGTCGCGTTCATCGCGATCCTGGTCGACGCGTTCGCGGTGCGGGTGCGCCGGGCGGCCCTGGCGGGCCTGCCGCTGCTCGGGCTGTTCACCGTCCCGGCCGCCGTGCTCAACGAGCCGATCGCCTGGCCCGCGTTCATCATCGGCGCGCTCGGGTTCGTCGGCCTGCTGGTCTCCGACGGGCGCGAACGGGTGTCCCACTGGGGCCGGGCCGTGCTGGTACGGCGTTCGCGTACGACCACCACCACCCCCGACGCGGGCAAGCTCGTCCTGTCGGGCAAGCGCATCGGGGTCACCGCCGTGGCGCTGGCCATCGGCATCCCGGCGCTGATCCCCACGCTGACGCCCAACCCGCCGTTCGGGTTCGGGGTCGGCAACGGCCTGGGGCCGGGCGGCCGCAACGTCGGCATCCCCGACGCCATCGCCAAGCTCAGCGGGCAGCTGTCGCACCCGGTGAACGCGCCGGTGCTGACCTACACGTCCAAAGACGACGTGCCGCGCTACCTGCGCATCTACTCCCTCGACGAGTTCGACGGGCAGCAGTTCAAGTCGAGCTCGCTGCGCGGGCGTCCCGAAGACCGGGTGAGCGAGAGCGTCATGCCGCCCGCGCCGGGCCTGTCGCCCATGACGCCGGGGACGCCCATCGACCAGACCATCACGGTCAGCGAGGACATCGAGGAGCTGCGGTTCCTGCCGCTCCCCTACCCGGCCACCCGCGTCATCGCCGACGGCGACTGGCGGGCCGACCGCAACACCCTCATGGTGTTCTCCACCGAGGACGACGCGGCCGGGCTCGAATACCAGGTCATCGGCAAGGACGTGCGGCCCACGCCCGAGTTGCTGGACAACGCCCCGATGGCGCCGATCGAGGTGCAGGGCCGCTTCCTGACGCTGCCCGCCGACATCGACCCCGCCGTCGTCGCGCTGGCCGACGACGTCACCCGGGGCGCGGCCACCAAGTACCAGATGGCGGTGAAGCTGCAGGAGTGGTTCACCCGGACCGGCGGGTTCACCTACGACCTGCAGACCAAGGGGTCGGGGCTCGACGCGCTGACCGACTTCCTGCTGGTCGGCAAGTCGGGCTACTGCGAGCAGTTCGCCAGCGCCTTCGCGGTGATGGCGCGCGTGCTGGGCATCCCGTCGCGGGTGTCGATCGGCTACACCGGCGGCACCAAGTCGGAGGGCCGGTGGATCGTCCGGACCCACGACGCGCACGCCTGGCCGGAGCTCTACTTCGAGGGCGCCGGATGGCTGACCTTCGAGCCGACGCCGGCGGGCGGGTTCGGGCAGGCGACGGCGCGGGTGCCGTCGTACACGCTGCCGCAGTCCGACTCCGCCGAGCCCTCGTCGGGGGCGTCGGCGAGGCCGTCGAGCGACCCGGCGTCCTCGCCGGGGGCGAGCAACCCGGCGCGCGGCGTCAACAACGCCGAGCGGGAGCTCGGGCCGACCGGTCTGCCGGCGGTCGAGGAGAGGTCCATCTGGGTGAACGTCGGCATCGGCGTCGCCGTGGCGCTGCTGCTGTCGCTGATCCCCGCGGTCATGCGGGCGGTGCTGTGGCTGTGGCGGCGGCGGGTGCTCAACCGGGCCGCGGCCGTGCCCGACGACGAGGTGCCCGTCGTCAAGCCGAAGAAGGACGACGACGACGGCTGGAGCGGCGGCGAGGTGATCGGCGGGGAGCCCGCTGAAAAGCCCCTGTCGGTCTGGGCCGTCGCCGAGGAGCCGGTGGCGCCGCCGAAGCAGGAGAACACCTTCGCGGCCCCGGCCGTGGAGGCCGCCTGGGCCGAGCTCTGCGACACGCTGGTCGACCTGGGCATGCCCAAGGCGGGCAGCGAGACGCCCCGGGCGCTGGGCCGGCGGCTGGCGGCGGCCTACCCCCTCGACACCGAGGCGGCCAAGGCGCTGAACAAGATCGCCACCAGCGAGGAGAAGCTGCGGTACGCCCGCACGCCCGGCGAGGTCACGCCTCTGGTCGACGACCTGAAGGCGATCAGGCGCGGCCTGGCGGCGTCGGTGTCGCGGGGGCGGCGGGTCGCGGCGGTGCTGGCGCCCATGTCGTCGCTGCTGCGGGTGCGCGGCCTCGGCGAGCGGGTGCTCGACGGGTTCGACCGGCTGGAGAACATCCGGCTGCGGCCAGCGCGAAAGGAACCCGAGACCGCGACCACCGACGACGTGCTGGAGTCACAGGTCGGGTCGCGGCGGTAATACCGGAACAAACGAGCGGGCTCGGGGCGTGTCAGCCCCGGGCCCGTCGTCTTTCCACGATTACTGTGGCGTGTGATGCGGCGGCTAGCGCTCGTCGTTACGACGGCGCCAGCGCTCCTCCATGCGCTCCATGAAGCCGGGACGGCGCCCACGGCGGGCGGCCGGCCCCTGCTGCTGCGTGGACGTGGCGGAGCGGCTGTCGCCGTGGAAACCGTTCATGCGTTTCCAGCTGGACAGACCCCACAGACACGTCGCGAGCATGACCACAAAGCCGGCGACCCCGAGCCAGATGACGGTGGACACGACGCCGACCATCAGCAGGACGACGCCGAGTGCGAAGCCGATGGAGGCCTTCACCAGGCGGCGCTTGTAATGGCTGCGTGGGTCACTGATCCGGACGGTATTGGCCCACTTCGGGTCCTCGGCATAGAGGGCCTGCTCGATCTGGTCGAGCAAGCGCTGCTCGTGCTCAGACAGCGGCACGGCGCCTCCCAAGGACGGCCCCAAGACGGGGAAGACGGCAACGAACGAAGGATGTCCGAACCCTGCGGTCGGTTATCCCCAGAATACGAGTCTGTAGACGTGGGCGAAAGAAAACGGTCAGAACGTCCACAAGCGCGGTCCAATGCGGAGGTGACGTCATAGATCCATTGGACCAAACCGTTTTCGGACGAGCGAGGCGGGGCGGACCGCATCCGGTCCGAACCTCCGGATCGCCTTGTCCATGGCCTGTTCCGCCTCCCGCCAGCCGATCTCGCGGTCTCCCAGGCCGATTTGCCTGGTCGCCGTGTCTGCCGGGCGGAGGTTCTCCATCCGGACGCCTACGAGTCGCAGCCGCACTCTATCGAGACCTGCGGCCCTGTAGAGGTCGCAAGCGGTGGTATGTATCTCTTTCGCCACATCTGTGGCCTCTCGGAGGGTACGCGACCGCGTGATGGTCGTGAAATCGGACCGGCGCAGCTTCACGCTGACGGTCCGGCCGACGTAGCCGGCGGCGCGCAGCCGGGCGGCGACCCGCTCCGAGAGCCGGAGCAGCTCCCGCATGATCGTCTCGGGGTCGTCGACGTCGTGGGCGAAGGTCTCCTCGTTGCCGATGCTCTTGTCGGGGACGTGGGCGGTCACCCGGCGCTCGTCACGGCCCCACGCCAGCGCCGCCAGATGGCTCCCCGCGGCCCCGAACTCGCGCTGGAGCGTGGCAACCGGCACCCGGGCAAGGTCTCCCACCGTCTTGATGCCCAGCCGCGTCAGGGCCTGCTCAGTGCGTTCGCCCACGCCCCACAGGGCGGCCACCGGGAGCGGGTGGAGGAAGTCGACCACGCCGTCGGCCGGGACGACCAGGAGGCCGTCGGGCTTGCACTGGCGGGAGGCGAGCTTGGCCACGAACTTGGTGGACGCGACCCCGACCGAGCAGGTCACCCCGAAGCGCTCGGCCACCTGGGCCCGGATCGCCGCCGCCACCTGAACCGGGGACCCCAGCCTGCGGCGGGCGCCGCCGACGTCGAGGAAGGCCTCGTCGACCGAGAGCGGCTCCACGAGCGGGGTGACCGCGTGGAAGATCTCGAAGACGCCCTTGGAGATCGCGCCGTATTTGCCGTGGGAGGGCGGGATGACCGTCGCCTGCGGGCACAGGCGCATCGCGCGGGTCATCGGCATCGCCGAGTGGACCCCGAACCGGCGGGCCTCGTAGGTGGCGCTCAGCACCACGCCCCGCGCCCCGGCGGCGCCGACGATCACGGGGGTGCCCGTGAGCTCCGGCCGGTCGATCAGCTCGACCGCCGCGAAGAACGCGTCCATGTCGACGTGGAGGATCGGGCAGCCGGTGTCATCGGCCTTCCCAGTAGGGGTGGTGACCTGCGGCAACACCTGTTTCCTCGACATGGCGCGAGTCTAACCGAACAGAGGTTCGACCGGAACGGCGGACCTGAGAGGTCGGCCGAACATGCCGGCCTGGGCCGAACCCCGGGCGGGCTCGCTCTCTTCGCCCGACCCGCTCGTTGGGCGCGAAGGGTGAGCGGGTGGTCGGCGCCGGATACGGCGGGATCCGAGGGCGGCGGGCGGTGTCAGGGTAGGCAGAGCCGTAACGGCAGAAAGGGCTTGTGAGCTTTTAAGGCCGTTACCGGTGGGCCAAAAGGTGGATCCTGGTCGCGATGTCCCTCAGGACGGGGTGGGCGGTGGCGGCCCTTTCAAGCTCGATCAAGCCATCCGGGTCGTCTTCGGCGAAGCGGCTGGGGACCAGGTCGGTGAAGATCCGGGCGCCCTGGACCTCGTCGACGGTGAAGCCGGCCTTGGTCAGGAGGGTGGCCAGGGCCTCGCCGGTGAAACGGCGGGGGGTCGGGTCCTTCTCGCCCCAGGTGCCCGTCTCCAGGACGTCGCGGGCCTCGGCGAAGTTGCCCGCCAGGGCGCGGTGGATGGCGGTCGCGACGGGGTTGGCGGCCAGGACGCTGACCACTCCCCCGGGGCGGACGACCGTGTGGACCGACGCGAGGGCGGCCGACGGGTCGTCGACGTATTCCAGCACGCTGTGGCAGAGCACCAGGTCGGCGCTGGCGGGCGGGAGGAGGTCGGCCAGGTCGCCGGCGTCGCCCTGGAGGCCGGTGACGGACACGCCCGCCTCGGCGGCGCGGCGCTCCAGCGCGGCGAGCGAGTCGGGCGTGGGGTCGACCACGGTCACCGAGTGGCCCAGGCGGGCCAGCGGCACCGCGAACCCGCCGGTGCCGCCGCCGGCGTCGAGGATGTCGAGCGCGGATCTGCCGGCGATGACCGCTTGGAGCGACTCCCAGACGACGGCCTGCCGCGTGGCGTCACGCACGGTGATCCTCCGAAAAGTCGACGACGACGTAGGCACGCCAGCCTACGCCGCCGCCGGAGCTCAGAGCGTCAGGGACGGCTTGAGCTGCTTGAAACGGGCCAGCAGCCCGTTGACGAACTGGGGCGACTCGTCGGTCGACAGCTCACCGGCGAGGGCCACCCACTCGCTGATCACGACGCCCTCAGGCACTTCCTCGACCCAGAGCATCTCGTAGGTGCCGACCCGGAGGATGTTGCGGTCGACGGCGGGCATGCGCTCCATCGTCCACCCCTCCGAGTAGGTGGAGATCAGCTCGTCGATGCGGCCCAGCCGCCCGGCCACGCCCTCGACCAGGCTGATCGTGTATTCGTTGACCGGAGGCTCGGCCCGCTCGACCCGCTCGGCGAGGATGTCGAGCGGGTTGGTGTCACGTGCCTCGGCCTCGAAGAGGATGTCGAGCGCGCGGCGGCGCGCCTTCCCCCGGGCAGACATCAAGCGCGACCGAGGTAGTCGCCGGTCCGGGTGTCGACCTTGACCTTCTCGCCGGTCGTGATGAACAGCGGCACCTTGATCTCGGCGCCGGTCTCGAGGGTGGCGGGCTTGGTGCCGCCGGTCGAGCGGTCGCCCTGCAGGCCCGGCTCGGTCTCGGAGATGATCAGCTCGACGGCGGCCGGGAGCTCGACGTAGAGGACGTTGCCCTCGTTGATCGCGACCGTGGCGGTCATGTTCTCGAGCAGGTAGTTGGCGGCGTCGCCGACGGCCACCCGCGAGACGTTGATCATGTCGTAGGTCTCGGTGTCCATGAAGACGAACTCGTCGCCGTCCATGTAGGAGAACTGCATCTCACGACGGTCGACGGTCGCCACCTCGACCTTGACGCCGGCGTTGAAGGTCTTGTCGACGACCTTGCCCGACTTCACGTTCTTCAGCTTGGTGCGCACGAACGCGCCGCCCTTACCGGGCTTGACGTGCTGGAACTCGACGACCGACCAGAGGTCGCCACCGTCGAGTTTGAGCACGAGTCCGTTCTTCAGGTCGTTCGTGGTCGCCACGTGAAGTCTCTTCTCCTGCGTGCGGGCCGCTCACAGGACGAGCAGCTCCCTGGTGGTGAGTGTGAGCAGTTCCGGCAATGGGTCACGCGTCACGAGCGTGTCCTCGATGCGCACACCGCCCAACCCCTGCAGGTAGACCCCGGGTTCGACGGTGATCGGAACTCGATCCTCTAGTCTACCGGTCCTGCCGGGGCCGAGAAACGGCTCCTCATGGATCTCCAGGCCCACGCCGTGCCCCAGGCCGTGGCCGAAGCGGTCGCCGTAGCCCGCGGCGGCGATCATGTCGCGCGCGGCGGCGTCGATCCCGGCCGCCGTGGCCCCCGGGCGGACGGCGGCGCGTCCCGCCGCCTGGGCGTCGTGGACGAGGGTGTAGATCTCGCGCTGCCAGGCCGACGGCTCGCCCAGGGCCACGGTCCTGGTCATGTCGGCGTGGTAGCCGGCGTACAGGGCGCCGAAGTCCATGGTGATGAGGTCGCCCTCGACGACCGGGCGATCCCCGGGCGAATGGTGCGGGACGGCGCCGTTGGGGCCGCTCGCGACGATCGTCTCGAAGGCCGGGCGGTCGGCTCCGAGTTCCGTCATCCGCAGTTCGAGCATCCGGGCGATCTCGCGTTCCGTCATTCCAGCCCTGATCTGGCCGACGACCAGGGAGAACGCCTCATCGGTGAGGGCGCAGGCGCGGGCCAGGGCGGCGATCTCGGCGTCGTCCTTGACCCTTCTGAGGTCTTCGACGAGGCCTTCGGTGAGGGGCGCCCCGCCGCCGAGGCGGCGGTATTCGCTGACCGTCAGGTGGTGGGCCTCGACGGCGGCGCCGGGCTCCAGGAGGTCGCCGGCGACGTCGCGGGTCTCCTTCAGCCGTACGTCGCCGTCGAGCCCCCTGGCCGTCTCGATGTAGCGGGAATCGGTGGCGAGCGTGGCGGTCGCGTCGGCCCTGACGATCACGGCGGCGTTGGAGCTGGCCAGGCCGGTCAGGTAACGGACGTTGACCGGCCGGGTGACCAGCAGGGAGGCGTGGCCGCCCTCGGCGAGGAGAGCGGCCAGGCGGGCCCGGCGTTCCGCGAAACTCATGGTCAGAATCTAGGACATATCAGCACTTGGGCGGTTCGAGGCGGGGCTTTGCGCGGTGCTCCCTGGGCTCGGCGGCGCCGCCGAGGAGGGCGCGGGTGAGGGACTCGCCGTCGTCGGCCATCCGGGTCAGGACCGTGGCGAAGTGGTCGTCGGTGAGGGCGTGCTCGTCGCGTCGCAGCGCCGTGAGGACGACCCTCCTGAGCAGTTCCTTGATGAAGGAGGCGGTGACCCCCTCGGTGGCCTTGACCACGGCGGCCACGTCGGCCTCGACGGGACGGTTGCGGGCGTAGAGGCGGATCAGGCGGTCGCGGGCGGCGGCGTCCGGGGGCGGGACCTCGACGGCCAGGTCGATCCGGCCGGGCCGCTGGACCAGCGCCGCCTCCAGGGTCTCCACGCGGTTGGTGGTGAGGAGGAAGGTCACGTCGGCGTCTCCGGTGACGCCGTCCATGGCGTCGAGGAGGGCGAACAGCAGGGGGCTGGTCTCGAACTGGGAGCGGTCTTCGGCGATGAGGTCGACGTCCTCGATGACCACGATCGACGGCTGGAGCCGCCGGGCCAGCGCCACCGCGAAGTCGATCTTCGACATGCCCTCGGCGGTCATCAGGATCGCGGTGCTCTCGGGCCGCCGGCCGATCAGGTAGCGGACGGTGTGGGTCTTGCCCGTGCCGGGCGGGCCGTAGAGCAGCAGGCCCCGGCGCAGGTGCTGACCGGCCTCACGGAGCCGGTCGGCCTCCCGGCCGATGCCGACGACGTGGTCTTCGAGCGCCTCCAGGCGGCCCTCGGGCAGCACCACCTCCTCCGGGCCGAGGCCGGCCCTCGGGATGAAGGTGAGCAGCTCGTTCTCGCGGTGCTCGGAGAAGCCGAAGCTCACGACCTGGCCGCGCAGCGGGTCGAGCGCGTCCTTCAGGCGGTCGATCTCCTCGCGTACGGCGGTCGCCGCGCCCCTCTCCGTGGCGAGCACCGTGAGGAGGGCGAACTTGTTGTAGTCCTCGCGGTTGCTGACCGCCAGGATCACCGGGGTGCCGTCGGGGGCGTGGGTGCACACCATGCCGAGCTGGATCACGTCCATGGTGTCGTCGGGCCCGATGGAGGCGACCGCGTAGTCGGGGCGGCCGAGGAGCACGCCGCCCGACTTCATGGCGCTGGTGATCATGTTGATCAGGCTCTCCCAGCGCCGGTCGGAGCCGACGACCCCGAACCACTCGGCTCCGGGGCTGTGCTCGCTCAGGTAGCGGTCGGCGGCCAGCTGGAGGGCGGCGTGCTCGAAGAGGCGGTACTTCTCCTCGACCACGACCACCTCGCCGATGGGGCGGCCCAGGTGGCCGGTGACCTTGATGGCGAGGGGCGAGGCGGCGTTCTCCTCCGTCACTCGTTCCGCGACCGCGTCATAGACCCGGCGGAGGCCTTCGGCCAGGGCGCGGGCGTCGTGCGAGTCGATTGACGTCACCCGGCCATGGTTCACGCGGGCGCGGCCACGCGCAACGGATTAGACCGGCTGCTTGCGGCGGGAGCGCTCGTGCCGGCCGTGGCGGCCGTGCCGTCCGGGCTCGGCCTCCGGGGCTCCGCCGCCGCGCAGCGGCACCTCCTTGAGGAACAGCACCGCGACCACCCCCAGCACCGCCGCGGGCACCCCGACCAGGAACACGGTCTGCATCGCCTCCGTGTACGACTCCAGCACCGCCTTCACCACCTGCGGCGGCAGCCCGTGGATGGCCTCGGGGGTGCCCAGCTGGGGCGCGGCGGCGACGCCGCCGAGCCGGGCGGCCAGTTCGTCTTTGACCCGGTTGGTGAGGATCGCCCCGAACGCCGCGACGCCGACCGCGCCGCCCAGGCTGCGGAAGAACGTGACGCCGGAGGTGCTGACCGCCATGTCCTGCCGGGAGGCGGCGTTCTGGGCGGCGAGCACGAGCATCTGCATCGTCATGCCGAGCCCCGCGCCCATGATCGTGATGTACGCCCCGATCTCGACCGGCGTGGAGTCAACGTGCAGCCGCGACAGCAGGAACAGCCCGATCGCGACCAGCACCAGCCCGACGGCCGGGAAGGCCTTCCACCGCCCGGTCGACGAGGCGACCTTGCCCGAGACGATCGAGCTGAGGAACAGGCCGATCACCATCGGGAGGGTCATCAGGCCCGACTCGGTGGGCGACATGCCCTTGACGATCTGGAGGTACTGCGGCAAGTAGATCATCGCGCCGAACAGGGCGACGCCGACCAGGAGCGAGGCGATGCTCGCCAGCACGAACGTGCGGTCGCGGAACAGCCGGGGCGGCAGGATCGGCGAGGCCGCCGCCCGCTCGGCCACGACGGCCCCCGCGACCAGGACCACGGTGATCGCGCCCAGGATGTACGTCCACGCCGAGTTCCACTCGAACTCGTGGCCGCCGAACGACAGCAGCAGCATGAGGGCGGTCGCGCCGCCGGTCAGCGTGGTGGCGCCCCACCAGTCGATGCGGGCGTCGCGGCTCTCGTGGTCGAACCGGAGCACCCGCTGGACCACCGCGAAGGCCACGACCGCGAGCGGCACGCAGACGTAGAAGCACCAGCGCCAGCCCAGCCAGTCGGTGTCGACGATGAACCCGCCCAGCAGCGGGCCGGCGACGGTCGAGATGCCGAACACCGCGCCGACGTAGCCGGAGTAACGCCCCCGCTCGCGGGGCGGCACGATGTCGCCCAGGATGACCTGGGTCAGGGCCGACAGGCCGCCCGTGCCGAGGCCCTGGACCGCGCGGGCCGCGATGAGCATGCCGATGTTCTGCGACAGCCCCGCCACCACCGAGGCGGCCACGAACAGGCCGAGGGCGATCTGGAAGAGGCGCTTGCGGCCGAAGATGTCGGACAGCTTGCCCCAGAGCGGGGTGGACACGGTCATCGTGAGGAGGGTCGCGCTGGCCACCCAGGAGAGCTGCTCCTGGCCGCCCAGGTCGCCGACGATCGTGGGGAGGGCGGTGCCGACGACCGACGTGGAGAGCATCGAGGTCATGAGGGCGAGCAGGAGGCCGGAGAGGATCTCCAGTACCTGACGGTGGCTGTAGGTGCGTTGTGGTGCGTCCAAGAGAGTCAAAGCCGGCGTCCCCCCGTGTAAAGAATGCTCCTCAACAGAGTTAGTAGACGCTTGTTTACTTGTCAAACGCAGCTAATATTCGTCAGGTGACGAGAGATCGGGAGGCGACCAGCAGGCGGATCCTGGAAGCGGCCCGCGACCTGTTCGCGGCCCACGGCTACGACCAGGTGACGATGCGGATGATCGCCGCCGAGGCCGGGGCCAACGTGGCCCTCGTCAACCGCTACTTCGGCACGAAGGCGGCCCTGTTCGCCGAGGCCCTGGCGACGGGCTCGACGATCGAGTCGGTCATCGCCGGCGACCCGGCGGGCCTGGCCTCCCGCCTCGCCCACCGGCTGGCGGTCCGGCTGCAGAGCGGCGCGACCGAGCCGGTCACGCGCATGGTCGACCGCGCGGGCACCAGCCCCGAGATCCAGGCCATCCTCCGCGCCCACGTCGAGGCGACCGTCGTCAAGCGCATCGCCGCCCAGCTCGACGGGCCGCACCCCGAACAGCGGGCCCTGCTGGCCGCCACGATGATCCTGGGCACGGGTTCGGTACGCCGCCTCTTCGGGCCGGGCGTGATCGAGGCGGTCGACGCGGAAGAGGTCGAGGCCCGGCTGCGCGCGATGTTCGAGATCTCCCTGCGCCCCTGAGCGCCTCACAGCCTGTTCATGAGCTCCCAGAACGACCGCTCCCGGGCCGCGCCCGCCCGCCACGACGCGAGATGCCAGGCTTCCCACTCGCCGTCGGCGGTGACGATCAGGGGGTTGAGGAGGAGCAGCCCGTCCCAGTGGCCGACGAGAAGGGTGTGCGGCACGTACTCGCTGCGGACGAATCCGTTCTGCCCCGGCCCGTAGACGAAGTAGAGGTCGTCGGGCACGCTCGGGACCTTGTCGCCCTCCTGGGGGCCCCAGATTTGGCACCACTCGGGTTCCAGGTCGCGCAGCCAGCCGACCCGCTCCGTCCGGAACAGGCAGTACTCCTCCTCGTCCGCGTCGCCGTAGCCGTCGGCGTACCGCAGGAGGGCGCGGTAGCTGGGCGGCAGCGGCAGGCCCAGCCGCTCTTCCAGCAGGCGCACCTGCGGCTCACCGGCGGCAGTGTGGAGACCGTGGTCGGGAGGGAAGGGATAGTCGGCGGTTTCCGGGGACGGCGGGTCCTCTGGCGGGAAGACGCCGGACCACGCGAAGGGGGATTCCATGGTCGGCGACCCTAGGGGTCGCCGACGACATTTCAGCCCGCCAGTTCCCTGACCTTCTCGATCAGGCGCACGCGCTCCTCGTGGGTCGAGGCGATCGGGGTCACGTTGATCGTCGTGACGCCGCTCTCACGCATCGCGGCCAGCCGGTCGCGGACGAAGCCCTCGCTGCCGATCAGCGACATCTTCTCCAGCAGCTCGTGGGGCACGCGGGCGGCGGCCTCGTCCTTCTTGCCCGCCAGGTAGAGGTCCTGGATCTCGGCCGCCTCCTTCTCGTAGCCGTAGCGGACGGCCAGGTCGTTGTAGAAGTTCTTGCCCTTGGCGCCCATGCCGCCGATGTAGAGCGCCGCCATCGGGCGGCCGAACTCCAGGAAGCCCGCCACGTCGTCGCCGATGGCGAGGTGGGCGGTGGCGATGACGTCCAGGGTGCCGAGTTCCCCGGAGCGCTTGGCCGCGCCGGCCGCCAGGGACGGGCCCCACACGTCGGCGGCCTTCTCCGGCATGTAGAAGATGGGCAGCCAGCCCTCGGCCAGTTCGGCGGCCAGTTCGACGTTCTTGGGGCCGATGGCCGCCACCACGATCGGGATGCGCTCGCGGACCGGCGCGTTGATCAGCTTCAGCGGCTTGCCGAGGCCGGTGCCGCCCTGGAGGGGCATCGTGTAGTGCTTGCCCTGGTATTCGAGGCGCTCGCGCTTCCACACCTTGCGGGCGATCTCGATGACCTCGCGGGTGCGGCCCAGCGGGGCCGAGTAGGGCACGCCGTGGAAGCCCTCGATCACCTGCGGGCCCGAGGCGCCGAGGCCCAGGGTGAAGCGGCCGTCGGAGACGTAGTCGAGGCCGGCCGCCGTCATGGCCAGCAGCGCGGGGGTGCGGGAGTAGACCGGGAGGATGCCGGAGGCGATCTCCAGGCGCTCGGTCCGGGCGGCGATGTACCCCATCTGGCTGACCGCGTCGAAGCTGTAGGCCTCGGCGACGAACACGATGTCGAGGCCGGCCTTCTCGTAGTCGGCCAGTTCGGCGACGGTCTCCTTGAAACCGCCGGAATAGCTCAGGGCCATCCCGATCCGCATAGATCCTCCTGGACCGAATGTTGTTCCGGTAGTACGGGATTCCGAGGGTACATGTCGGCTCACGCCCTCCGTATACGGGGAGCCGTACACTTTCCCGGCAGGGGGAGGGATCTTGCTTGCTCGTGTGGTGTCGGTGTTCGCGGTCGCGCTCGCCGCGATCCTGGCCGGGCATCGTCTGCTGCCCGAACTGGGCGGGGTGACGCCGGTCCTCGAGAGCGTGCTGCCCTGGCTCGGGGTGGCGATCGTCCCGCTGGTGGCGCTGGCGGCGGTGGCCCGGTCGCGGGGGGCGATCGTGGCGTCGCTGACCCCGGCCGTCGTGTGGGGCGTGATGTTCGGGCCGAGCGTGCTGCGGCAGCCGGCCGGCGGGGCCAGTGACTTCGCGGTCGCGACGCTCAACGTCGGGGTGGCCAACGAGCTGTCCGGCGAGGCGGTGCAGGCGGCGGCCGAGGGCCGCGACGTGGTGGCGGCGCAGGAGCTGACCCCCGGCGGGCCGGCCGCCAAGGAGCTGAACCGCATCTTCCCCCACCGCTTCCAGGTCGGCACGGTCGGGCTGTGGAGCAGATACCGGCTCGACGGCGCCAAACGCGTCGACGTCGGGCTCGGCTGGGCCAGGGCGCTGCGCGCCGTCGTCAAGACCGACAAAGGCGACGTGACCGTGTACGTCATGCACCTCGCCTCCGCCCGCCCCGGCGAGACCTCCTTCCGTGACAAGACGCTGAAAGAGGCCGGCGAGGTGATCGCCAAGGACAAGAGCCGCCGGCTCGTCCTGCTCGGCGACCTGAACACCGCCACGACCGACCGCAACCGGGCCAACCTGGTGCCGCCGCTGCGCGACGCCCAGGAAGACGCGGGCCAGGGCTTCGGCTTCACCTGGCCGTCGGGCTTCCCGATCACCCGTCCCGACCACATCCTCTACCGCGGCATGGAGGCCACCCTGGCGGAGGTCCGCGAGGCCACCGGCAGCGACCACCGCGCGGCCGTCGCCGACCTGAGGTTCTAGCCCACGGGCAGGTCGCCCGGCTCGTCGATGTCGGCCGGGTCTCCCGCCTCATCGCAGGGCACCTCGGTCACCAGATGCCGGTTGCGCTTCAGGTAGGGCCGGGCGCCCACGTCCCCCTCCAGCGAGGCGGCCACGTCGGCGATGTGGTCGCGGCCGATCAGCACGGGGTTGCGCTGCGCTCCCCCGTAGGTGGCGACGGCGAGTTCGGCCCCGGCCTGGAAGGCGGCGATGAGCCGTTCGACCGCTTCGGGACGGATGAGCGGCTGGTCGACCAGGGCGACCACCACGCCCGGCGCGTCGGGTGGGACCGCCTCCAGGCCGACCCGGAGCGAGGAGCCCATGCCGGTCGCCCAGTCGGGGTTCAGAACGGTCACCGCGCCCCGGACCTGGGCGCACGCCGCCCCCAGCACGACGACGACCGGATGGCAGCCGCCCTCTTCGAGCAGCCGCACCCCCCGGTCGACCAGGCGTTCGCCCTGGTACTCGACCAGGGCCTTCGGGCGGCCGAACCGGCGGCCCGCGCCGGCCGCCAGCAGGACTCCGGCGATCATGCGAACTCTCCGTGGATGCGGCCCTCGGTGGTGGTCAGCGGGCGGCCCGAGCCGCCCCAGCGCAGCTGGATGAGCTCGGCCGCGATCGACACGGCCGTCTCCTCGGGGGTCCGGGCGCCGAGGTCGAGGCCGATCGGCGAGCGGAGCCGGGCGAGTTCCACGTCGGTCAGGCCGATCTCGCGCAGCCGGGCCATGCGGTCGTCGTGGGTGCGGCGCGAGCCCATCGCGCCCACGTAGGCGGCGGGCGTGCGCAGCGCCACCTCCAGCAGCGGGACGTCGAACTTGGGGTCGTGGGTCAGCACGCAGATGACGGTGCGCTCGTCGACCGCCGCGTTGGACAGGTAGTCGTGCGGCCACTTCACCACGACCTCGTCGGCGTCGGGGAAGCGCTTGGAGGTCGCGAACACCGGCCGGGCGTCGCAGACGACCACGTGGTAGCCGAGGAACTTGCCCACCCGGGCCACCGCCGCCGCGAAGTCGATCGCGCCGAACACCAGCATCTTGGGCGGCGGCGCGAACGACTGGACGAATACCTGCAGGTCGTCGAGGCGGCGTTCGCCGTTCCGGCCGTAGCGCCGGACGCCGGTCACGCCCTGGGCCAGCATGCCCCGGGCGTCGTCGTCGACGGCGGCGTCGAGCCGGGGCGAGCCCAGCGTGCCGGACACGTGGTCGTCCCACACCACGCGCCGGGCGCCGACCCTGCCGGGGCCGGACAGTATGGTCGCCACCGCCACCGGGACGCGCTTCTCGATCGACGCGGCGATCTCCCCCAGCTCGGGGTAAGCGTCTCTGGAGACCGGTTCGACGAAGATGTCGATGATCCCCCCGCAGGTCAGGCCCACGGCGAAGGCGTCGTCGTCGCTCACGCCGTACCGCTGCAGGACGGGTTTCCCGGAGGCGACGACCTCCTGGGCCAGTTCGTAGACGGCGCCCTCGACGCAGCCGCCCGACACGCTGCCGACCGCCTCCTCGCCCAGGACGGCCATGGCCGCGCCGGGCTGGCGTGGGGCGCTGCGGAAGGTGCCGACGACCGTGGCCAGGCCGAACACGCCTCCGTCGGCCGTCCACCAGCGGTTGACCTGCGAAAGGATGTCACGCATGACCGGCTCTCCTTCCCGCGAGGAGCCCGGCCAGCTCCTCGTAGGCGGCCAGGCTGTGCCCGGCCACCAAGTCGTCGACATGGGGCAGCGCCGCCCGCATCCCCCCGGTGAGCGGCCGGTACGCCGGATCCCCCTTATGGGGGTTAACCCAGATGACCCGGTGGGCCATCCGGCCCAGGCGCTCCATCTGCGCGCCGAGCAGCGACGGATCACCCCGTTCCCAGCCGTCGGAGGCGATCACCACGATCGCGCCCCGCGCGTCGGGCAGCCGGAGGAAGGCCCGCAGCTCCTCCCCCAGCCGGGTGCCGCCGCTCCAGTCGGGGATGGCGGCCGAGACCTGGTCCATGGCGCGGGCGGCGTCCCTGACCCGCAGTTCGGCGGTCAGCCGGGTCAGCCGGGTCCCGGCGGAGAAGACCTCGGTGGCGCGCGGCGCCGACCGGACCACCGCGTGGGCGAGGCGCAGCAGGGTGTCGGCGTACGCCTTCATGGAGCCGCTCACGTCGATCAGCAGCACCACCCTGCGGGGCTTGCGCCGCCGGTCGCGGAACCTCAGCCGGGCCGGTTCGCCGCCGCGCTTAACCGCCTCCCTGACGATGCGCCGGGGGTCGAGTGAGCCGCGCTTGGAGGCGGCCAGGCGGCGGGAGAGCCGCGTCTCACGGGCGGTCCGCATGAGGGACAGCAGGCGGTTGATCTCGGCGCGCTCCCCGGGGGTGAGCCCGGCGACGTCGCGGGAGCGGAGGACCTCCAGGGTGCTCGCGGTCGCGGCGGTGGTCTGCTCGCCCCCCTCTTCCGGCCCGCCGTCGGGTGAGGCGACATACCGGGCGACGGTGACGCCCGGCGTCGCCGGTCTCGGCGATTCGCGGCCGTCGAAATAGGCGGCGAAACAGCGGTCGTATCGGGGAAGGTCGTCGGGGCCGGCACACAGGGTGAGCCGGCCGGCCCAATAGACGTCTTTCCGGTCTCCGGCGTCGAGATTCTCCAGGGCGGTGAGAAAACCCCGGGTCCGTTCATGGTCGGCCGCCACTCCGGCGGCCCTGAGCGTACGGACGAATCCCACCATCAACGGAACGACGTCAGACATCGAGAAGCCCGTCGCGAATGGCGGCCTGCTGGTCTTCGCGGTATTTCAGCGCGGCCCCCAGCGTCACCGCGGCCGTTTCCGGGTCGAGCCGGTTCGCCCCCAGGGTCAGCAGCGCCTCGGCCCAGTCGATCGTCTCGGCGATGCCGGGTGGTTTCAGCAGGTCGGCGGCCCTGAGGCGGGCCGCCGCGCGGGCGACCTGCTCGGCGAGGGCCGACGTACAGGACGGCAGGCGGCGCAGCAGAATGGCGACCTCGCGGTCGAATCCCGGATGGTCGAGCCAGTGGTAGAGGCAGCGCCTTTTCAGCGCGTCGTGGACTTCGCGGGTGCGGTTCGAGGTCAGCACCACCAAGGGCGGCGACTCGGCGCGAATGGTGCCGAGTTCCGGAATGGAGATGGTGAAATCCGAGAGCACCTCCAGGAGAAACGCCTCGAATTCGTCGTCGGCGCGGTCGATCTCGTCCACGAGAAGGACGGCGGGCTGCGATTCGATCGCCCGCAGCAACGGCCGGGCGATGAGGAATCTGCGGTCGTAGATCTCGCCTTCGAGGGCTTTCAGGTCGGTGATCCCGGCCGCTTCTGCGGCTTTCAGATGCAGCAGCTGGCGGGCGAAGTCCCAGTCGTAGAGGGCCTGGGCGGCGTCGAGGCCCTCGTAGCACTGCAGCCGGATCAGCGGGGCGCCCAGCACGGCGGCGAGGGTCTTGGCGAGCTCGGTCTTGCCGACTCCGGCCTCCCCTTCCAGGAACAGCGGCCGGCCCATGCGCAGGGCCAGGTAGGCGGCGGTCGCCAGGCCGGGGCCGGCCAGGTAGTCGTGCTGTTCGAGGAGGTCCCGGAGGGTCTCCGGGGAGTCGATTTCCACCTGTCCAGGCTACTTCGGAGCGTGATCACGCGGCGATCGCCCTTGGTAGGTTCGCCGGGTGACGCAGGATTTCCCCCACTCCCCCGCGGGGCGCGCCCTGGTCGCGGAGCTGTCCGCACGCTGGGCCGAACCCCACCGCCGCTACCACACGACCCGCCACCTGACCGAGGTCCTGGCGGCGGTCGACACGCTGCAGGACCATGCCCACGACGTGCGGGCGGTACGGCTGGCGGCCTGGTTCCACGACGCCGTCTACGACGGCCGGCCGGGTCTCGACGAGGAGCGCAGCGCCCAGCTCGCCCAGTCGCGCCTGGCCGCCCTGCGGCCGCCGTTCGGCCGGGAGGTCGCCCACGAGGTGGCGCGGCTGGTCCGGGTGACGGCGACGCACGCGTACGAGGAGGGCGACGCCAACGCGGCGGTGCTCTGTGACGCCGATCTGGCCGTGCTGGGGCAGCCCTCCGGCGACTACGACGTCTACGCCCGCGCGATCCGGCAGGAGTACCGCCACGTCCCCGACCCGCTGTTCCGGGTGGGGCGGGCCGAGGTGCTCAGGCGGCTGCTCGACAGCCCTCTCTACGGCACCCGAATGGCCCGTGACCTGTGGGAGGACCAGGCGAGGCACAACCTGGCCCGGGAGCTTCGGCATATTACCGATTGACTTGGTAGGAAATATGGGTAACTCTGAGGGCGGTCCACTCACCGCTCTCTGCGAGGTTCCCGTATGTCCGTCGTCGAGCTGGCGCGCCCGGTTGGGAAACCGCGCGCCACGCCGAAAGGGCCGCGGCGCCGCGTCACCGCGTGGCATCGCTGGCTGAGCCCGCTCGCCCTGCTCGTGATCTGGCAGATCGCCAGCGCGACCGGCCTGCTCCCCGAACGCCTGCTGGCCGCACCGGCCACTATCGCCTCCACCGCCGTCGAACTGACCCAGGCGGGGACGCTGCCGACCGCGATCGGGGTCTCGCTCCAGCGGGTGCTGATCGGCTTCCTGGTCGGCGGCGCGGCCGGAATCCTGCTGGCCCTGGTCGCGGGGCTGAGCCGGGCGGGTGAGAACGCGGTCGACCCGATCATGCAGGCGCTGCGGGCGCTGCCGTTCTTCGGCCTCATCCCGCTGTTCATCCTCTGGTTCGGCATCGGCGAGGAGCCGAAGATCCTGCTGGTGGCCCTGGCGGTGTCGTTCCCCCTCTACCTGAACACCTTCTCCGGCATCCGGGGCGTCGACGGCAAGCTCGCCGAGGTCGCCAAGACGCTGAAGCTGTCGCGCGGCCAGCTGATCAGGCACATCGTGCTGCCGGGCGCGCTCCCCCAGACGCTCGTCGGGCTGCGGCAGGCCCTCGGCGTGGCCTGGCTGGCGCTGATCGTGGCCGAGCAGGTGAACGCGACCACCGGCCTCGGCTACATGATCAACGACGCCCGGGAGTTCCTGCGCACCGACGTGATCGTGGTCGGGCTGCTCGTCTACAGCGCGCTGGGCCTGGCCACCGACGCGATCGTCCGGCTGCTGGAGAGGAGGGCGCTGGCATGGCGACGCGGCTTTCTGGCGTAGCGCGCGCGTTCGGCGACCGGGTCGTGCTCGACTCGCTCGACCTGGAACTGCGCGACGGCGAGTTCACCGCCCTGCTGGGCCGCAGCGGCTCCGGCAAGTCCACCCTGCTCCGGGCCCTGGCCGGGCTCGACGACGAGGTCACCGGGAAGATCGACGTCACCGACTCGGTCGCGGTGGCCTTCCAGGAGCCCCGGCTGGTGCCGTGGAAGCGGCTGCTGGCCAACATCACCCTCGGGCTCGACGCCCCCGCCGACAAGGCGAAGGCGGCGCTGGCCGAGGTCGCGCTGACGGAACGTTCCGACGCCTGGCCGCTCACCCTCTCGGGCGGGGAGGCGCAGCGCGCCAGCCTGGCCCGCGCGCTGGTCCGCGAACCCGAACTGCTGCTGCTGGACGAGCCGTTCTCCGCCCTCGACGCCCTCACCCGGATCACCATCCACCAGCTCGTGCTGGAGCTGTGGGCCCGGCACCGCCCCGCCGTGCTGCTCGTCACGCACGACGTGGACGAGGCGCTGCTGCTGGCCGACCGGGTGCTGGTGCTCGACGAGGGCCGCATCGCCCACGACATCTCCATCACGGCCGACCGTCCCCGCCACCGCGAGGACCCGGACCTGGTCACCCTGCGAACCATCCTGCTCGCCGCGCTCGGCGTCTCACCCGAAGGAAGATCATGAAACGCGCACTGCTGGCCGCCGTCCTGCTGCTGGCCGCCGCCGCGTGCGGCGCCCCGTCCACCGACGCCGGCGGCGCCTCCGAAGGGACGATCACGTTGCGCGTGGGCGACCAGAAGGCCGGGTCGCAGGCACTGCTGAAGGCGGCCGGGCTGCTCGACGGCGCCCCGTACAAGATCACGTTCGCCCAGTTCACGTCGGGGCCGCCGCTGCTGGAGGCGATCAACGCCGGGGCCGTCGACATCGGCGGCGTGGGCAACACGCCCCCGATCTTCGCGGCGGCGGCCGACTCGAAGATCAAGATCGTGGCGGCCTACAAGCAGAACGTCACGGGGGCGGCGGTGGTCGTACCGGCGAACTCGACCCTGACCAGCCCGGCCGACCTCAGGGGCAAGAAGATCGCGGTGGCCAAGGGCAGCTCCTCCCACCACCACCTGCTGTCGGTGCTGAAGAAGGAGGGCCTGAAGTTCTCCGACATCCAGCCGCAGTACCTCCAGCCCGCCGACGCGCTGGCCGCCTTCTCCGGCGGCACCGTCGACGCCTGGACGATCTGGGAGCCGTTCACCTCGCAGGCGATCCTGCAGCACAAGGCGAAGGTGCTGGTCGACGGCACCGGCTACGTCAACGGCCTGAACTTCACCGTCGCCGCCCCGGAGGCCGTCGAGACCAAGGCCGACGCGGTCCGCGACTACCTCACCCGGCTCGCCAAGGCCCGTGAGTGGGCGCTCACCCACAAGCCGGAATGGGCCAAGGTGTGGGCCGCCGAGACCGGCCTGCCGCAGGAGGTCGCCGACGCGGCCGTCGACAACGCGGTCTCCTCGCCGATCGTCATCGACGACGCGGTGGTCACCTCGGAGCAGGAGATGGCCGACGCCTTCGCCGCCGAGGGCCTCATCCCGGGCGGCCTGAAGTTCGCCGACTTCGTCGACCAGCGGTTCAACGACATCGTGGGGGCGGCGCGATGAGGTTCCACTGGTTCCTGCCGACGACCGGCGACGGCCGCTCGATCGTGGCCGGCGGCCACGGCCTGGGCCGCACCCACGGCGACGCCGAATACCGCCCGCCGACGGTCGAATACCTGGGCCAGATCGCGAAGGCGGCCGAGCAGGTCGGCTTCGAGGCGGTGCTCACCCCGACCGGAACCTGGTGCGAGGACGCCTGGCTCATCACGGCGGCCCTCACCCAGGTGACGACCCGGCTGAAGTTCCTGGTGGCCTTCCGTCCGGGCCTGCTCTCCCCGACGCTGGCCGCCCAGATGGCCGCGACCTACCAGCGCGTCTCGAACGGTCGGCTGCTGCTGAACGTGGTGACCGGCGGCGAGGCGGCCGAACAGGCCCGGTTCGGCGACCACCTGAGCAAGGACGAGCGCTACGCCCGCACCGACGAGTTCCTCAGCGTCGTCCGGGGCGCCTGGCAGGGCGGCTTCGACTTCTCCGGCACCTACTACGACGTGACCGACGCCCGCGTCGCCGCCCCGCCGGAGCCGACCCCGGAGATCTACTTCGGCGGCTCCTCCGGCGCGGCCGGCCCCGTGGCCGCCAAGCACGCCGACGTCTACCTGACCTGGGGCGAACCGCCCGCGCAGGTGGGCGAGAAGCTCGGCTGGATCCGCGACCTGGCTGCCGCCGAAGGGCGGACGCTGCGGTACGGCGTCCGCCTGCACGTCATCACCAGAGACACCGCCGAGGAGGCCTGGGCCGAAGCCGGCCGCCTGCTGGAGCGCATCCCGAGCGGCGACATCGCCAAGGCCCGCACGCTGCTGTCGACCAGCGAGTCGGTCGGCCAGAAGCGGATGCTGGCCCTGCACGAGGGCTTCAAGAGCGGCAAGGCCCGCGACCTGGAGATCCACCCCGGCCTGTGGGCCGGCGTGGGCCTGGTGCGCGGCGGCGCCGGGACCGCGCTGGTGGGCAGCCACGCGGAGGTCGCCGACCTGCTGGAGGAGTACGCCGCCCACGGGGCGTCCGAGTTCATCCTGTCGGGCTACCCGCACCTGGAGGAGGCCTACTGGTTCGGCGAGGGCGTGCTGCCCGAGCTGCGCAGGAGGGGCCTGGTCGAGAAGGCGGCCTGACCGGGCCTAGTGGTCGGGCGCCTCGCTCTTGATCTTGATCAACGCGTTCAGTTCGGCCACCGCCCGCGCCGCCCGCGCCTTCTCCGAGCCCTGGATCCCCATCGCCCCCACGACGCTCCCGTCGGCGAGGTCGAGGCGGGGCCAGGGCTCGGCGTCCGGCAGGGAGACGCCGAGGATCTCGGCCCACTCGTAGCGGTGCACCCGCACGGCGTTGACCACGGTCACGCCGTCGTCGTCGGCCACCACCCGCAGGCGGCCCAGCAGGTGGAGGATGAAGGCGACGGCGCAGCCGAAGACGAAGACCCCGATGCGGTCGGGCAGGTGGAACTGCTCCGGGAGCACGACCGCCAGGATCAGGGCGCCGCCCACCATGATCGCCGCGAGCGTGTAGGCCACGACGCGGGCCCTCTTCGGACGCCAGACGACAGGGAGGGGCGGCGCGGGAACACTCGGGAACATGAGACCGAACGTTAGCGCGATCCGGGGGTGAGGCCGCGCAACAGGACCGCCGTCTCCAGGGCCGCGACGGTCGCCTCGTAGCCCTTGTCCTCCTTCGAACCGGGCAGGCCCGACCGCTCGACGGCCTGGTGGACGCTGTCACACGTCAGCACGCCGTTGCCGACGGGGGTCGACTCGTCGAGGGAGACCCTGGTCAGGCCGCTGGTCACCGAGTCGCACACGTAGTCGAAGTGCGCCGTCCTCCCCCGGATGACCGCGCCCAGCGCCACCACGGCGTCGTGGGTGCGGGCCAGCGCCTGGGCCACCACGGGGATCTCCAGCGATCCGGCCACCCGGACCACGGTCGGGGTCGCGCCGCAGTCCTTGGCCGCCGCGACGGCCCGCTCGACCAGCTGGTCGGTGATCTTCTCGTGCCACCGGGCCGCGACGATGCCCACCGTCAGGCCCTGCGCCTCGACCGGCCACGTCTCCGGCCGTCCGCCGCCACTCATGCTCTCTCCTTAATTCTCGGGCAGATTCTCGACGCGAGCCACGGCCGGCCTTCGGCCGTCCGCGTCTCGCTCGGGGATCTCATGACCAAGTCGGTCACGCTTGGCGTACAGGTACTTCTCGTTGTACGGGTTCACGGCGATCGGCATCGGCTCGCGGCCGAGCACCTTGATGCCGTATCCGTCCATCCCCCGCATTTTGGCGGGGTTGTTGGTCAGCAGGCGCACCGATTTGACCCCGAGGTCGCCGAGCATCTGCCCCGCGTTGGAGAACTCGCGGGCGTCGACCGGCAGGCCGAGTTCGAGGTTGGCGTCGACGGTGTCGTGGCCGTCGTCCTGGAGGGCGTAGGCGCGCAGCTTGGCGAGCAGACCGATGCCGCGGCCCTCGTGGCCGCGCAGGTAGACGACCACGCCGCGGCCCTCTCCGGCGATGGCGGCCATGGCGTGGTCGAGCTGCACGCCGCAGTCGCAGCGCAGCGAGCCGAGCACGTCGCCCGTCATGCACTCGGAGTGGGCCCGGACCAGCACGTTCTCGCCGTCGTCGAGGTCGCCGTAGACGAGCGCGACGTGCTCGCCGCCGTCGAGGGAGCTGGCGAAGCCGTAGGCCTTCCACATGCCGTAGCGGTTGGGGATGGACGTCTCGGCGACCCGGGTCACCACGCGCTCGGTGCGGCGGCGGAACTCGATGAGCTGCTCGATGGAGACCAGCGCGAGGTCGTGCTCGTCGGCGAAGGCGCGCAGCTCGGGCAGCCGGGCCATGGTGCCGTCGTCGTTGGTCACCTCGGCCAGCGCGCCGGCCGGGGTCAGCCCGGCCAGCCGGGCCAGGTCGACGGCGGCCTCGGTGTGGCCGGGCCGGACCAGCACGCCGCCGTCGCGGTAGCGCAGCGGGAAGATGTGGCCGGGCCGGACCAGCTCGAACGGCTCGGTGGCCGAGTCGGCCAGGGTGCGGATGGTGCGTGCCCGGTCGGCGGCGCTGATGCCGGTGCTGACCCCGTCACGGGCGTCGACGCTGATCGTGTACGCCGTCCGCATGCGCTCCCGGTTGTCGTTCACCATCAGCGGCAGCCCGAGCCGGTCGAGGTCGTCGCCCCGCATGCCGACGCAGATGACGCCCGAGGTGTGCCGGATCGTGAAGGCCAGCGTCTGGGCCGTGGCCTTGGACGCGGCGAAGATGAGGTCGCCCTCGTTCTCGCGGTTCTCGTTGTCGACGACCACGACCGGCTTGCCGTCGCGGATGTCGGCGATGGCCCGTTCGATCGGGTCGAGCCTGATGTCGTTCATACTGCGACGGCCTCCTTCTGCTGCCACTGCTTGCGCCAGTTCACGAATCCGGTGAGGACCAGGACGAAGAACACCGCGTACACCGCCCCGGAGACGACGAGCCCCGACCGGAAGGCCAGCGGCACCCCGACGAGGTCGACGGCGATCCAGACGAGCCAGAAGTCGGTCAGCGCCCGGCCCTGGGCCCAGGTCGCGACCGCGCTGCCGACGAAGATGTAGGCGTCGGCCGCCACCAGGAAGTACCCCTCGGGCAGCGGCGCGTGGGCGCCCCACGAGAGCCCGGTGACGAAGAAGAACCAGCCCACCAGGGCGGTCCCGACGACGACGGTCCCGGCCAGGAACAGCCGCTCGCCGTACGTCGCGGGCCGCACGGCCAGCTCCTCGCCCTGGCTCTTCCAGCGCACCCAGCCGTAGACGGCCAGCACGCCGAACAGGACCTGCTTCAGCGCGTTGCCGGTCAGCCCGGCGTCGACCGACGCGGCCAGCAGCAGCACCGACGCGCTGAGCTGGACCGGCCAGGTCCACAGCGACCTGCGGATGGCGAACACGACCGTGGCCAGGGCCAGGATGTTGCCGATGAGGTCGGTCCACAGGACGGTCGTCCCGAGGACCTCGAAGCCGGCGTTCATCGGGCCACCAGCTTCTCGACGTACTTCGCGATGACGTCGGCCTCCAGGTTCACCGGGTCGCCGGCGACCTTCCGGCCGAGCGTGGTGAGCTGGAGGGTGGTGGGGATCAGGCTCACCGTGAACTCCGCGTCGGAGACCGACGCCACGGTCAGCGACACCCCGTCGACGGTGATCGAGCCCTTGTGCACCACGTAGCGGGCCAGGTCGGCGGGCAGGGAGATGGTCACGACCTCCCAGTGCTCGTCGGGTTCCCTCTTCAGCAGGACCCCGGTGCCGTCGACGTGGCCCTGCACGATGTGCCCGCCGAGCCGCTGGTCGGCGCGGACGGCGCGCTCCAGGTTCACCGGCGAGCCCACGGTCAGCGCGCCGAGGCTGCTGCGGTCGAGGGTCTCCTTCATGACGTCCACGGTGAAGACGTCGTCACGCACCTCGACGACCGTCAGGCAGACGCCGTTGACGGCGATCGAGTCGCCGTGCCCGGCGTCCTCGGTGACCGTGGGGCCGCGGAAGGCCAGCCGGGCCGCCTGCGGGAGGGGGTCGACGGCGACGACCTCGCCGAGTTCCTCGACGATTCCGGTGAACATGCTCAGTTCTCCTTCGGGGGCGCCGGCCGCGCGGTCACGCGCAGGTCCGGTCCAATGGGGACGACGTCTTCGAACTCCCAGCGGTGGATGCCGCCGACGCCCGTCACCCCGGCGTCGCCGAGGGCGGCGGCCCCCGAGCCGAGGAACGCGGGCGCCAGGTAGGCGACGACCCGGTCGACCAGACCGGTGCGCAGGAAGCTTCCGGCGAGGGTGGGGCCGCCTTCGAGGAAGACGCTGACGATCTGACGCCGGTGGAGTTCGGTCAGCAGGGCGGGCAGGTCGAGGCCATGAGGGCCGCGCGGGACGCGCAGGGCGTCCTCGCGGGGGACGTCGGCCCCGACGGCGAGCAGCGTCGGCGCGGCGCCGTCGAGCACCTTCGCGCCGGGGGGTGTACGCCCCTCGCTGTCGACCACCACCCGCAGCGGCGTGGCCGGTCCGGGCCGGACCGTGAGATGGGGGTCGTCGGCCAGCACGGTGCCGATCCCCGCCATGATCGCGTCGTGCTGCCCGCGCAGGCGGTGGACGTCGGCGCGGGCCTCGGGCGAGGTGATCCACTGGCTGGTGCCGTCGGCGGCGGCCGACCGGCCGTCGAGGGTCGCGGCGAACTTCCACGTGACGAACGGCCGCCGCAGCCGCGTGTACGTCAGCCAGTGGGCGTTCCCCCGCTCCGCCTCCGCCCGCAGGAGCCCGCTCTCGACGGCGACGCCCTCGTGACGCAGCCTCTTCAGGCCGCCGGCCGCGACGGGGTTGGGGTCGGGCACCGCGACGACGACCCGCGCGATCCCGGCCTTCAGCAGGGCCTCGGAGCACGGGCCGGTCCGGCCGTGGTGGTCGCAGGGTTCGAGGGTGACGTAGGCGGTGCCGCCCCGGGCCAGCTCACCGGCCTCGCGCAGCGCCCAGATCTCGGCGTGCGGGCCGCCGGCGGCGGCGTGGAAGCCCTCGCCGACGACGGAGCCCCCGGCGGAAGTGATCACGCACCCGACCACCGGATTCGGGCTCGTCGTGCCCAGCCCGCGCGCGGCGAGGTCGATCGCCCGGCGCATGAAGTGGTCGTCCACCCCGGTCCCTTCCCAAAAATCAGGGCTCCGGGGCATGGGCATGGAAGCGCCCAAAGACGGACGCGCCCCGAAAGAGGGACCTCGTCCGCCGCGTGCTGCCTCCCATCCGGACTTTCACCGTCGGTCCTGGAATTCCACCAGGTCAACCGGCCGATGGATTCGGCCGGGTCGCGGACTGTCACCGCCGGTTCGGACTTTCACCGACCCCGGAGCACGCATTGCTTGTTTCTTACGGCAGATTCACGAACGCGAGCCACGGCTGGCCTTCGGCCGACCGCATCTCGCTTCCGATGTGCGTAAAGGCTGTTGCCTACGCAAGTTATTCCCAGTCTGCCACGAGGGTTCCGGGCGGCGTCAATGTGGCGCCGGTCGCAGTGCCCTCGGGACGGCGTTCAGGCCGGTCCGGACGGTGCGCAGCGTCATGGTCGCCCACACGTCGCCGAACGGGGTGGCGGGCAGGCCGTAGAGGCGTCTGGCCCACCGGGGCAGGCTGGCGAAGGCCACGGCGGTGATCCACGGGAAGATCGGCTTGATCAGGGTGAGCCGGGCCGGCAGCGGCGGGTTCAGCGACATCAGCAGCGGGTGGGGCGCCTCGGGGACGAACCGCAGCTTCGGCCGTTCGGCGTCGATGTAGTCGCGCATCTCGGCCACCGTGTGGGGCACGTCGCCGGGTGACAGGCCGACGACCTCGGCGGCGCGGCGCCATTCGTACACGAACTGATCGGCCTCGTCGTCGGTCAGGGGAACCCCGGCGCGGCGGGCCGTGGACAGGTAGGAGTCGACCTCGCCGACGTGCACCCAGCGCAGCGCGTCGGGCTCGTCGAGGTGGTAGCGGTCGCCGACGTCGGGATCGTAGGCGGTCAGGGTGGCGTGGATCTTGCGGACCCGGCTCGCGGCCTTCTCGACCTCGGCGGCGGTCCCGTAGGTGCGCACCCGGACGAACTCGGTCGTGCGCAGGAACCGCGCCCACGCCTCGGAGGGGTCGAACAGGGCCGAGTTCTGGATCACCCCGCGCATCGCCCGCGGATGGAGGCCCTGCATCAGCAGGGCCCGGAAGCCGCCCACGAACAGCACCGGCTCCGCCATCACCCGCCAGGTGACCGAACCGGGGCCGAACAGCCCGTCTTGGTTCATGACCTCACGCTACGCCCCCTCGGCGAGCGCACGAAGGGCCTGCACCGCCCCGGCGGGGTCGTCGCGGCCGTAGACGGCGTTCCCGGCCACGAAGACGTCGGCGCCCGCCTCGGCGCAGCGCTCGATGGTCTCGTCGGCCACCCCGCCGTCGACCTGGATCCAGACCTCCAGGCCGTGCTTGGAGACCAGCGAGCGGGCCCGGCGGATCTTCGGCAGCACCCCGTCGAGGAACGGCTGCCCGCCGAACCCCGGCTCGACGGTCATCAGCAGCAGCATGTCGATCTCGGGCAGCAGGTCTTCGTAGGCGTCGACGGCCGTCGCCGGGTTCAGCGCGAACCCCGCCCGCGCGCCCTCCTTCCTGATCGCCCGGAGGGTGCGTACGGGCGCCTTGGCCGCCTCGGCGTGGATGGTCACGCTCTTCGCGCCCGCCTCGGCGTAGCCGACGGCCCACCGGTCGGGGTCTTCGATCATGAGGTGGCAGTCGACCGGCGTCGAGACCGCCTTCAGCAGCGCCTCCACCACGGGCAGGCCGAGCGTGAGGTTGGGCACGAAGTGGTTGTCCATCACGTCGACGTGGAGCCAGTCGGCCACCCCGGCGACCCGGGCGGCCTCGTCGGCCAGGCGGGCGAAATCGGCGGACAAAATGCTGGGCGAGATCTGTACGGCCATGACGCCGCAGTCTACGCGGCAAGGTTTTGTCCCCTCATGAACCTGCGGATGATCAGCGCGAACTAGCCTCGAACCATGATCAGCGCATCCGGCCTGACCAAGGTCTACGGAAGCAAGACCGCCGTAGACCACGCCGACTTCACGGTCCGGCCGGGTGTGGTGACGGGCTTCCTCGGCCCGAACGGGGCGGGCAAGTCGACCGCGATGCGGCTGGTCCTGGGTCTCGACCGGGCGACCTCCGGCTCGGTCACCGTCAACGGGCGGTGCTACCGCGACCTGCCCGCGCCGCTGCGCGAGGTCGGCGCGCTGCTGGAGGCCAAGGCGTGGCACGGCGGGCGGTCGGCGTACGACCACCTGCGCTTCCTGGCCCTCACCAACGGCATCCCCAAGGCCCGCGTCCGCGAGGTGCTCGACATCGTCGGCCTCCACGACGTCGCCGGGAAGCGCGCCAAGGGCTACTCCCTCGGCATGGGCCAGCGGCTCGGCATCGCCGCCGCCCTGCTGGGCGACCCCTCGATCCTGATGTTCGACGAGCCGGTGAACGGGCTCGACCCCGAGGGCATCCTGTGGATCCGCCGGCTGATGCAGTCGCTGGCCGCCGAAGGACGCACCGTGTTCGTCTCCAGCCACCTGATGTCGGAGATGGCGGTCACCGCCGGGCACCTGATCGTGATCGGCCGGGGCCGGATCCTGGCCGACACCCCGATGGCCGACTTCATCCCGCCCAGCCACGTGCGGGTCCGCTCCCCCGACCTCCAGGCTCTGGGCCGGACCGTCGCCGCCGAGAACTGGCGGGCCCGCGCCGCCGACGGCGCCCTTCTCGTGTACGGGGTGACGCCCGCCGACGTCGGCGACCTCGCCCACCGGAACGGGATCCGGGTGCACGAGCTGTCGCCCGTCCACCCGTCGCTGGAGGAGGCGTTCATGCGCCTGACGGCCGACAGCGTCGAGTTCCACGGGGGCGGTTGATGGCCCTCCGGAAGGCCACCTTCGCGGGAGCCGTGGCCGGAGAGTGGATCAAGATCTGGACCGTGCGGTCGACGCTGTGGAGCATGTTCTCCACCGTCGTGGTGACCGTGGGGCTGTCGTCGCTGCTGTCGCTGGCGTACGCGCTGTCGTACGACCGGCTCGGCTTCCGGGCCCGGCTGGCCTTCGACCCGGTCGCCTACGGGCTGGCCGGGCTGAACTTCGGGGTGATCACCCTGGGCGTGCTCGGGGTGCTGGTGGTCTCGACCGAGTTCTCGTCGGGGCTCATGCGGACCTCCCTGTCGGCCGTGCCGCGCCGCTCGCGGCTGCTGGCGGCCAAGGCCGTCGTGCTGGCCGTGATCGCGCTGGTCGTGGGGCTGATCTCGTCGTTCGCGGCGTTCTTCGCCTCGCAGGCGATCTTCTCGATGCGGCGGCTCGGCGTCGGGATCGGCGACCCCGAGGTGCTGCGCGCGGTCACCGGCGGCGGGCTCTACCTCACGCTGATCGCGCTGATCTCGCTCGGCGCGGGGGCGATCGTGCGGCACACCGCCGGGGCGATCACGTCGGTGCTCGGGGTGCTGTTCGTGGCGCCGATCTTCGGAGTGTTCCTGCCGGAGGACTGGGGGCGTACCGTCCAGAAGTTCCTGCCCCCGGCGGCCGGCAGCGCCATTCTGACCACCCGCGAGACGCCGGTCACCCTGCCTCCGTGGGAGGGGTTCGGCGTCTTCGCGGGCTACACGGCCCTGGTGCTCGTGGTCGCCTTCGTCCTGTTCAGGCGTCGCGACGTCTGAGCAGCGCCAGGAACATCGCGTCGGTGCCGTGGCGGTGCGGCCAGAACTGCGCGTAGGGACCGTCGCCGAGCCCCGGGACCTCGGGCAGGTAGGAGCGGGCGTCGAGCGTCTCGGCCAGGTCGCCCACGTCGCCCACGACGGCCCGCGTCTCGGCGATGTGGGGCGAGCAGGTCACGTAGGCGACCACGCCGCCGGGACGGACCGCCCGCAGGGCAGACTTCAGCAGCGCCCGCTGGAGCGCGGTCAGCTCGGGGATGCCGCGCGGATCACGCCGCCACCGCGCCTCCGGACGGCGGCGCAGCGCCCCTAGGCCGGTGCACGGCGCGTCGAGCATGACCCGGTCGAACACGCCCTCGCGCCACGGCGGGTTGGTGCCGTCGGCCACCACGACGGTGGCCTCCTTGGTCGCCTGCCAGACCAGCCGGGCCCGGTGCTCCTGCGCGTCGCCCGCGAGCAGCCGGGCGCCCGTCTGGGCGGCCACCGCGTCGAGCAGGCCCGCCTTGCCGCCGGGACCCGCGCACATGTCGAGCCAGGTGCCGTCGCGGTCGTCGAGCGGCACCCGGGTCAGCGCGAGGGCGACGAGCTGGCTCGCTTCGTCCTGCACCGCCGCGCGGGCCTCCCCGACCGCCTTCAGCCGGCCGGGGTCACCGTCGACCAGGTAGGCGCCGTAGGGCGAGTAGGGCGCGGGCTCGGCCCCGGCGTCGACGAGCTCGTCGATCGTGGCCCGGCCCGGCCGCGCCACGAGGGCCACGCGGGGCCGCTCGTTGTCGGCTTCGAGCGCCTTGGCGGTCTCGTCGATCGACCCCCCGATGGCGTCGCGCAGGGCGGTGACGATCCACTTCGGGTGGCTGTAGGTGACGGCGAGGTGGCCGATCGGGTCGTCTTCGACCGGCGGCGCGACGGCCTTCAGCCACTCGTCGAGCGAGCGCTGGCTGACCTTGCGCAGGATCGCGTTGGCGAACCGCGACGGCCCCTGGCCGACCCGCAGCCGGACCAGGTCGATCGTGGCCGAGACGGCGGCGTGAGCCGGGATGCGGGTGCGCAGCAGCTGGTGGACGCCCAGGCGCATGGCGTCGA
Source organism: Herbidospora galbida (assembly GCF_005233835.1). Lineage (GTDB taxonomy): Bacteria > Actinomycetota > Actinomycetes > Streptosporangiales > Streptosporangiaceae > Herbidospora > Herbidospora galbida. Next base: position 35,723 of record NZ_SZQA01000032.1, read on the forward strand.
GGAGCGGCGGGTCGATCTCCTCCGGCGGGCGGTCGCTGCAGGCGGCGATCACCTCGTCGTAGGTGCCCAGACCCCGCAGGGTGCCGTAGGCCAGCTCGGTCGCGAGGGCGGCGTCGCGGCCGGAGATGTCACGCTGCCGCAACATCTGCGGCAGCAGCAGGTTGGCGTAGGCGTCGCGCTCGTCGACGGCCCTCATCAGGTCGTACGCCGCGTTTCTCGCCTCGTCACGGACGGGCTTGGGGGGCCTCGGAGGGCCGCCGCGCCGACCGGTGGAGCGGGCCCGTCCTGAGGGGTTGTTGCCCCGGTTCGTCATCTGGCGGTTGCCTTTGGTTGGTGGTGGCGAGCGATCATTCAGGGTAGCTCAGCTGAGGTGGTCGCCTTCCCCGATTCGGGCACCACGGGCCCAATCGCCCGCCGTCATGGGCTTCTTCCCCTCGGCCCTCACCTCGCCGAGCAGAACGGGGTGACTGGCCGTGCCGACCCAGATCCGGTTCTTCTGGACGCGGATCTCCCCCGGCGCCAGTTTCTCGGCGTCGGGGGCCTGCTCGACCCTCCCGAGCTTCAGGCGGTGACCTCGGAACTCGGTCCAGGCGCCGGGATTGGGCGTACAGGCCCGGATGAGCCGGTCGACCCGGAGGGCGGGGGCGGTCCAGTCGACCCGGGCGTCGTCGACCTGGATCTTGGGCGCCAGGCTGACCCCCTGGGCGGGCTGCGGACGGGCTTCGAGCTCGCCGTCTTCGATGCCGTCGATCGTGGCGGCCAGCAGGCCCGCCCCCGACTCGGCCAGCCGCGCCAGCAGCTCGCCACTGGTGTCGGAGGGCCGGATCTCCTCGGTGACCACGCCGAACACCGGACCGGCGTCGAGCTCCTTGACGATGCGGAAGGTGGCGGCGCCGGTGATCTCGTCGCCGTGCAGCACGGCGTGCTGGACGGGGGCCGCGCCGCGCCAGGCCGGCAGCAGCGAGAAGTGCAGGTTGACCCAGCCGTGGACCGGGATGTCGAGCGCCGCCTGCGGCAGCAGCGCACCGTAGGCGACCACCGGGCAGCAGTCGGGCGCGATCTCCCGCAGCCGGTCGAGGAACGCCGGGTCGCCAACCTTCGCGGGCTTCAGCACCTCGACGCCCGCCTCGGCGGCGAGCTCGGCGACCGGGCTGGGGTGCAGCCGGCGGCCGCGCCCCGACTGGGCGTCGGGCCGGGTCACCACGGCCACCACCTCGTGGCGGGAGGCCAGCAGGGCCCGCAGCGACGGGAGCGCGGTCTCGGGGGTGCCCGCGAAGACGAGACGCACTAGATGGCCCTCCCGCCGGTCGCGTGGGGCGAGAACCGCACGACCGGGGCGGCCAGGCCGCTCCACTCGGCCTCGCGGACCGCCTTCATGGCGAGCTTGCGCTGGCGCTGGTCCATGCGGTCGATGAACAGGATGCCGTCGAGGTGATCGGTCTCGTGCTGCAGGCAGCGGGCCATCAGGTCGGTGCCCTCGATCGTGACCGGGTCGCCGTGCATGTTGAAGCCCTTGGCGACCGCGCGGATCGCGCGCGGCGTCGGGAAGGCCAGGCCGGGGAAGGACAGGCAGCCCTCCTCGCCCTCCTCGTCGCACTCGGCGCCCAGGTCGAGGACCGGGTTCACCAGATGGCCGACCACGTCGTCGATGTTGTAGGTGAACACGCGGAGCCCGACGCCGATCTGCGGGGCGGCGAGGCCGGCGCCCGGGGCGTCCATCATCGTGTCGGTCAGGTCTTTGACGAGCTTGCGCAGTTCCTTGTCGAAGGTCTTCACCGGCTCCGCCGGAGTGCGCAACACGGGGTCGCCGAACAGGCGGATCGGCTGAACTGCCACCAGAGGGCTCCTTCGACTAGGGATCAGCCCAGTTTAAGGGCGCTCTCAGCGCGACCGGGTCTTCATCGCCGCCTTGCGGGCGGCCTTGGCGACCACGACGTCGGGGTGGTTCTTGCCGAGCAGTTCGAGCACGGCCAGGGCGTCGGGATGGTCGGCCGCGCCCATGATCGGCACCAGGCTGAGCAGGTCGTCGCCGAGCACGTCGAGGTCGCCGCCCTTGGCCGGGGCGCCCAGGTAGAGCAGGGCGGCCAGGGTGTCGACGGCCACCCACGCGCCGTCGGTCTCGCCGAGGGCCGGGGCGTCGAAGTCGCGCACGCCCAGCCAGGCGGCGGCGTAGCGCCACATCAGCGGCTCGTCGAGCGCCTCCCGCACGGCGGGGGCGGCCTCGGGGCCGAGCTCCTCCAGGATGGTGCCGGCGGTGCCGCGCTGGGCGGCGTTGCCGGTCGCGGCGATCTTGATGAGGTCGCGGGCGGCCTCCTCGGGGGCCCGCCGCTCCAGCCACAGACTGGCCGCGCTGGCCGACGCCTTCCCGGCGATCAGCGCGTCGATGAGCTCGCCGGCGGTCAGCAGGGCCAGGCCCTCGATCTCGCTCAGCGAGGGGGCGTCGTGGCCCTCGCGCAGCAGGTCGCGGCGGACCGCCCAGACGCCGATCGGGGTCAGCCGCACCGAGTCGGCCCCCGCCGGTTCGATCAGCCCGCAGTAGGCCAGCAGCTCCATCGCCGCGGCGAGCTCGGCGGGCAGCGCCACGCGCAGCCGCCGCAGCTCCTTGAGCCCGGCCTCGCAGCCGACCTCGTGGGCCTGCAGGATCCCGGTCGTCAGCAGCGGGATCGCCATGCCCTCGCGCACCGAGTACATCGTGGCCAGGATCTCGGTCAGGTGCTCGTCGACGACGGCCGAGCCGGTCAGGCCCTGCCCCCCGGTCTGCTGCCCGTCGGTCTGGCGCTCGTCGGTCCGGTCGAGCACATCCATGACGACGCCGTCCCAGAACTCCATCGTGTCGCGCACCCCGGGCCCCGGCCGGGCCCCCTCGGGGGTGATCTCGATGAGGCGGCCGTTGACCGCCACGATCCACAGCAGGCGCAGCCGGTCGGCCTTCAGGCCGAGGTCGTGGACGACCTGGGCGGCGTCACCCGGCAGCAGGGTGTGATCGCCGGCGACGGGGCGGGTGCCGGTCCAGGCGGCGAGGCGGGCCGCGTCGCGTACCAGGGGGACCGCCCGCACCTGAGCGGCGAGCTCGTCGTCGAGCGCCAGCTCGACCGGCGGGAAGGTGAGCACGTCGCTGTCGAGGATCGCTGAACCTGGCATTCCTGCAACTTACTCCACAGTGGTTACCTGATACCCCGCGAACGAGCCTTGAAGGCGGCCTTCCTGGCGGCCTTGGCGGCGTTGCGGTCAGGCAGGGTGTGCCCGAGCATTTCGAGCACCTGGACGACGTCGGGGTGCTCCACCTTCCACATGTCCTCGATCACCTCGGGCGAGGGCCCGGAGGCGGCCATGTTCTCGGCGAACGACTCGGGATCGGCCTCGGCCGCCGGGATCGCCAGGGCGAGCATGTCGACGCTGACCCAGAGCATCTCGTCTTCGGTCAGCGGCGGCGCCCCCAGCCGGCGGGCCGACAGCCAGTGGATGACGTGAGGGCGCAGCTCCTGGTCGGACAGGTAGCGCCGGACGGCGGGCTCGGCCTCGAACCCCAGCCGGTCGACGATCGTGACGGCCACCCCGCGCACCTCGGCGGGCGCCCCGACGACGGCTTCGAGCAGCTCCCCGGCGGCCTCGGCGGGCGACCGGGCGCCCAGCCACCGGACGATGTCGGGCTCGGCCGCCTCGGGCGTGATCCCGTCGGACAGCAGCCCCGCGATCAGCCCGCTCGCGTCGCCCTCGGCCAGGTCGGGCGCGATGGGGGCGTCGAGGCCGAGTTCGGCGTACATCTCCCGGATCCCCCACATGCCGTGAGGGGTCAGCATGAGACCCTCGACCGTGATGGCGACGGTGCCCGCCGCGACGAGCCCTTCGAGGGCCTCGGTCAGGTCGCCCACCGGCCCGTCGTCGGCCACCTCGCTGAGGTAGTCGCCCACCGCCTCGACCGGGACCGGCACCTGGAGCCGGTAGAGCAGGTCGTGGATGGCGTAGACCTCCTTGTCGACCACCGCCGACCCGGTCACCTCGCCGCGGTCTTCGCCCAGGAACTCGACCAGCCCGACCCAGAGGTCGAGCACGTCTTCGTCGGCCCGCTCCTCCAGGGCCCGGAACCCGGCCTCGGCGCTGACCTGGACGCCGTCGAGCTCGGCGAGCCCGAGCTCCAGCGCCAGCCCCCAGGCGACCGAAGGGCGGGCCACCCCGCGCCCGGCGAGCACCTTGGCGTCTTTGACCCTGAGGGCCTTGCGGGTGGTCGCGGTGGCCCCGCTCTCGACCATCCAGGCCACGACGGTGTGGGCGTCGCGCAGCAGCGGCACCTCGCGCACCATCTTGGCCACCTCGCCCGGCGCGGCCAGCCGCACGGGCGGCAGCGGCGCGCAGCCGGGACAGTCGCAGTCTTCGTCGAGGGTGAGGCTGCGCCCCTGCCCGAGCCGCGGCGCGGCGTCGTCGACCCCCGGCTCGATGAGCTCGAAGGTGTCGGCCCCTATGACACTGAAAATGCTCTTGGCCATGCCGAACTTGGACGAGTCGGCCAGCGCCGCCGGCATCAGCGGCCCGACCCGGTCGAGCGTGGCCCGCATCTCGGCTGCGGTCGGGCCGTCGACCGCGTCGGTGGAGGCCAGGAAGTCGACGAGCGAGTGGGCGGCCGCGACGGTTCCCGCCGCGCTGTCGGGCGGGGTGATCACCTTGCGCGGGTAGATCTCCAGCAGCAGTTCCTCGAAAGTGGCGGGCCGGAAATCACCCGGCGCACCGACTTCGAGGTAGTCACTGGCGTAGTCGCAGAGCAGCCTGATCTCATCGGCATCGGGCGTGACGCCGTTCTCGTGCCCCCACACACGCAGGCCGTCGATGGCCCGGTTCACCCATTCGATCGACACAGGGAGACGCTAACGGGTTACTGACCGCATCGCGAATCGACGCCCTCGCCCCTAGATCAGGTCACAGCAGATCAACCACCCCGATCCCCACCCTGACCACCTCGGAGACCTTCGCGGCGGCGAGATCGCGGTCACCCGAGCCGGCTTTCGGGACGGCCGCTTTCGGGCCGGCGCTCCCGAGTGGGCCCGCGGATTTCGGCGGCCCTCCGCTTGCCGGCCGCACGCGCGGGATCACCACAGGTCCCATGGATCGACCACTCTCCGCGTGCCACCCGGAATGGCAGGGGTCACAACAGATCCAGTGGATCGACGTCCACCCGGACCACCTCGGCGGCCTTCCGGGCGGACCTGACCCCGGCGGCGCCCTTGAGGACCCTGGCCAGGTCGGCCCCCTTGGCCTTGGGCGCCCGCAGGACCGCCCGCTCCTCTTCGGTACGCCCGACCGGCACCGGCCCCAGCACCTCCACGCCCTCGGGGAGCGCGGTGATCGCCAGCATCTCCCTGATCGCGGCCGGCGACCCGGTGAGCGTGGCGACGTGGGTGACGGGCGGGAACCCGAGCTCGGCTCGGTCGCGGAGCTCGCGTTCGGCGTGGGTGACCGGATCCCACCGGACGAGGGCCTGGGTGACCGTCGCCTGGGCGTCGGCGAGCACGACGACCTCCCCGCCCGGCCGGACCAGCGCCGCCGCGTTCAGCCACCTCCGCAGCGCCTCCTCGGCGGACCTGAGGTCGGGCCTGCTCAGCATCGCCCACCCGTCGAGCAGCGCCGCGGCCGCGTAGCCGCCCTCCGCGACGGGTTCGGCCCCCGGCGTGGCCACCACGAGCGCCGGCGCGTCGGGCACCGACGCGAACACCCCGTCGCGCCCCGACGTCGTGACCCTGGTCGAGGGGAACGCCCGCCCCAGCTCTTCGGCCGTCCTGCGCGCCCCCACGACGGCCGCTCGCAGGCGCGGGGACCCGCAGTTGTGGCAGCGCCAGTCTCCGGCGATCCGGCCACACCAGCGGCAGTAGGGCGCCGCGTGCCCGTTCGTCAGCGCCAGCGGCCCGGAGCAGTTCGTACACCGCGCCCGGGTCCGGCAGTTCTGGCAGTTCAGCGCGGGAAGATATCCACGCCTCGGGACCTGGACGAGCACCGGCCCCCGCTCCAACCCGGCCTTGAGCGCCCGCCACGCGACGCTGGGCAGCCGCGCCGCCTTGGCCGCCTGGTCGCGCCCGAGCTCGGCGTCGTCGCCGGCGGGCCTGACCCGGGGCGCCCACCGCCTGACCTCGTCACGGGCGGCGGTCAGGGGCTTGGCCCACCCGGTGGCGATGAGCCGCGTCCCTTCGGCGGTACGCGCGTACCCCCCGATCAGCATCGCCGCACCCGCCGCGTGCACCCGGGTGGCCAGGACCTCCCGGGCGTGCGGGTAGGGCGCCAGCCGCTCGGAGTGCAGGTCGTCCCCGTCGTCCCAGAGCACCGCTAGCCCGAGGTCGCGTACGGGCGCGAACGCCATCGCCCGGTTCCCCACGGCGACCGTGACCTCTCCCCGCAACACCCTGAGCCACCGCCGATACCGCTCGGCGGGCCCGAGGTCGGCGGTGATGGCGACGTGGGGGGTGTCCTGGAGCGCGGCCCCGACGAGCGCGACGTCCTTGCCGTCGGGGACGACCACGACGACCCCCCGCCCGGCCGCGACGGTCTGCCGAACGGCTTCGGCGACGGCACCGGGCCAGGTCGGCGGCCCACCCGGCAGGGCGGTCCAGACGGCCCGCACCGGTCGGCCGTCGCGAAGCCCGGCGAGGAAGGAGAGACCGGCGGGATAGGCACCCCAGTAGTCACTGACGGGGCCATCGGACTCGCCCAGCCCGTGAGCGGCGACCTCCCCCTTCACCTGTCCAGAGGTCTGGGTGGCGGGAAGGGGAGCGACGTCGTCCTGTCCTTGTCCGGATGCCCGAGAACCCGCGCCGGCGCTGGGAGGAGACTCAGCATCACCTTCACGACCCACCTCGGTGGAGCCGACCGACGGCGCATGCTCCTCACCCGAAATCTCGCGACTTACGCCACCTGCGAGCGGAGCCGAACCAGCCAAGGGCGAATCTCCCCCGGGTGAGCTTGGACGCGCGCCACCCGCCATACCGGAGATTTCAAGATTTGCGGCCTGCGCGGGGCTGACCTCAGCGCCAGCTCCAATGGCGCCACCGGCTCCCGGGAGCAACGCACGCCCGACACCGCCCGAGATCTCGCCACCCGTGCCAGGCAAGGACGCCCCGCCGCCATCAGAGCCCTCAGCATCCCCGCCACCAGCCCCCACCCGCGCGGTCACACTCGTCCCCGCACGCCGGCCGGCAGCCGCCGACTCCCGCCCCGACTCCGCTCGTGCATGCCGAGGCGGTATCGCCAGCCGCAGCACGTCGGACAACGTCCCCGCATACCGATCGGCCACGGCCCGCGCGAGGGTAGCGATCTCCGCCGTCAGCACCCGCTCAGGCGAGATCACCCGGTCGAGAAAGAGCAGCGCCCCCTGGTGCTCGCTGGACTCCACCCGCTCCAGCACGAAGGCGTCGGTCAGCTTCCCGGCGAACCGCACCCGCACCCGCACCCCAGGCAGCGCGACGTCGCCAAGCGAAGAGGGCACGAGATAGTCGAAGGGCCGATCCAGGTGCGGCAGCGGGTTGTCGACCACGACCCGCGCCACCGGCGCAGAGGAAGCGGGTGTGGGCGCGCCTGCGGCCCTCCCTCGGGCTGCCGGGGAGGTCGCGTCGGAGGGAAGCGCGATCAGCGCCTCCTGCGAACCCTCGCTCACAAGGCCCAAGTCCTAGCAGCAACCAAAAGATCCCCGGGCCGGAGCCCGGGGATCTGGGGAAAACTACAGACCGGCGGCGGCGCGCAGCGCGCCGGCGCGGTCGGTCGACTCCCAGGAGAAGCCGTCGCGGCCGAAGTGGCCGTAGGCGGCGGTCTCGGAGTAGATCGGGCGGAGCAGGTCGAGGTCGCGGATGATCGCGGCCGGACGCAGGTCGAAGACCTGGAGCACGGCGGCCTGGATGGCGGCGATCTCGACGGTCTCGGTGCCGAAGGTCTCGACGAACACACCGACGGGCTGGGCCTTGCCGATGGCGTACGCGACCTGGACCTCGGCGCGGTCGGCGAGGCCGGCGGCGACGATGTTCTTGGCGACCCAGCGCATGGCGTAGGCGGCCGAGCGGTCGACCTTCGACGGGTCCTTGCCCGAGAAGGCGCCGCCGCCGTGGCGGGCCATGCCGCCGTAGGTGTCGACGATGATCTTGCGGCCGGTGAGGCCGGCGTCGCCCATGGGGCCGCCGATCTCGAAGCGGCCGGTCGGGTTGACCAGGAGGCGGTAGCCCTCGACCACGATGTCGAGGTCGGCCAGGATCGGCTCGACGACGTGCTCGCGGATGTCGGGGGTCAGCATCTCCTTGAGGTCGATCTCCGGAGCGTGCTGCGTGGACACGACGACCGTGTCGAGGCGGACGGGCTTGTCACCGTCGTACTCGATCGTGACCTGGGTCTTGCCGTCGGGGCGCAGGTAGGGCACGGTGCCGTTCTTGCGGACCTCCGACAGGCGGCGGGCCATGCGGTGGGCGAGCGTGATCGGCAGCGGCATCAGCTCGGGGGTCTCGCGGCAGGCGTACCCGAACATGAGGCCCTGGTCGCCCGCGCCCTGGCGGTCGAGGTCGTCGGCCTGCTGCTCCTCGCGGTGCTCGATGGCGTCGTCGACGCCCTGAGCGATGTCGGGCGACTGGGCGCCGATGGAGACCGAGACGCCGCAGGAGGCGCCGTCGAATCCCTTGTGGGAGGCGTCGTAGCCGATCTCGAGGATCTTCTCGCGGATGACGCCGGGAATGTCGACGTAGGTCTCCGTCGTCACCTCACCGGCGACGTGGACCTGGCCGGTAGTGATCATCGTCTCGACGGCGACACGGCTCTTGGGGTCGTCCTTGAGCATGGCGTCGAGGATCGCGTCACTGATCTGGTCGGCGATCTTGTCGGGGTGGCCCTCGGTGACCGACTCGGAGGTGAACAGGCGACGGGACAACTCGTGGCTCCTCATGCAGCGGCTGCTGACGGCTAAATGGCTTCGCCGAGTGTAGCCGGACGACCGTCACCCCCGCGAAACCGTCTCATGTCACAAGTCGGGTAGCGGATCCCTCGGCAGGTCACCCGGCGCGAACGCCTCGGCGTCGGCCGCCCCGACGACGGCGACGTACTCGTCGGCCACCTCGAACGACACGCCGCCGAGCTCGATGACGGGAGACGGCGAGAAGTCGACCGGACCGAGCCGGGTGCGCCGCGGATGGCGGGCCCACACCGACGCGGGCTCGTGCCGCCCGAACACCTTGGTGGCCAGGACCGTGATCGACCGGTCGGTCACCACGACGAGATAGCCGGCGCCGTTGGCGTGGGCCGGGAAGACGTACCGCAGGTCCTCACCCGGCGGGAGCAGGGCGCGGCAGCGTTCCCGGATCGCGGCGGACACGGGCATGGCCATCTCCTTCATGTGCCCGGAGTCGAGGGCCCGTCCCGGAGGGCCAAACGAGCCTTTTGTGGGCCCCATTCCCTCTTTGTCCAGCGAACCGGCGCGTTACACCAGCCTTGCGGCGATCAGATCCCAGACGACCCCGGCGAGGTCGTCTTTGGGCCCGCGCGGGATCTCGACCGCCTCGCCCCCCGCCACTAGGACGGTCGCCGCGTTGTCGGGGGTTCCAAAGGCGAGATTCTCCCCCACCTGGTTGACGACGAGCAGGTCGCACCCCTTCCGCGCCAGCTTGGCCTGCCCGTTGGCCAGCACGTCGTCGGTCTCGGCCGCGAACCCGACGATCACCTTGGGCGACTTCTCCCCCGCCCGGCGCCGCTCTCCGAGTTCCGCCAGGATGTCCGGGTTCTTGGTGAGATGAATGGCCTCGGGCTCGTCCCCGGTCTTCTTGATCTTGGTAAGACGAGGGGCCACCGGCCGGAAGTCCGCCACCGCGGCCGCCATGACCACCGCGTCGGCGTCGGCCACGGCGTCGATCACGGCATCCCTGAGCTGCAACGCCGACTCGACCCGGACCACGTCCACCCCCGCCGGGTCGGGCAGCGAGACGTTGGCCGCCACGAGCGTGACGGAGGCCCCCCGCGCGGCCGCGACGCGCGCCAGCGCGTACCCCTGCAGCCCCGACGACCGGTTCCCGATGAACCGGACGGGATCGATGGCCTCCCGGGTGCCCCCGGCGGAGACCACCACCCGCCGCCCCGCGAGATCGGCGCCCGCGCCGGCGAGAACGCTCCGACACACCTGGAAGATCGCGGCGGGATCGGGCAGCCGCCCCTTCCCGGAGTCGGCCCCGGTCAGCCGCCCGACGGCGGGCTCGATCACGATGGCCCCCCGCGCCCGCAGGGTCGCGACGTTGGCCTGGGTGGCCGGATGCTCCCACATCTCGGTGTGCATCGCGGGCGCGAACACCACAGGACACCGCGCGGTCAGCAACGTGTTGGTCAGCAGATCGGAGGCCAGCCCATGAGCGGCCTTGGCCAGAATGTCGGCGGTCGCCGGCGCCACGACGAGAAGATCGGCACTCTGCCCGATCCGCACATGCGGCACCTCCTCCACGGAATCCCACACCTCAGCCGAAACGGGATTCCCGGAAAGCGCCGCCCACGTCGGTTCCCCCACAAACCGCAAAGCATCCCGCGTAGGCACAACACGGACAGAATGCCCCGATTCGGTAAACAACCGAAGAAGTTCACACGCCTTATAGACCGCGATCCCCGCGGAAACCCCCAACACCACCCGATTCGCCACACAGAAACCCTACCGACCCCCCTCACACCATTCAGCGCACCCCCACCCAAGAACAAGAACCTTCTTCTATTCCATTACGGCTCCGCCCACCCCAACACCCCCGCCGCCGCCAGCCAGCCCCGCACCCGGCGGCAACCCCCGCCCCACCATCCCGCCGCAACGAGCCAGCGCGCGGCCAGTTCGAAGAGAGCCATTCTGGCGATGCGCGCATCGCCCGGCCATCACCGAAGCCGGCACAACCAACCCGGACCACAACGGCGACGAAACCGACCACACGGGCTAGCTCGGCCGACTCAGACCAGCAGGGTCAATCAGCCCGTGAGCAGCGACAACACACCTGACCAACACCCCGCCGTCGGCCAGCAAGGGCGGGCGATGCGGCCATCGCTCACCAGCAGGGCACGGCGACCTTCTCGACGATCCCGTCGGCAGCAGCCATCGCTTGAGGCCTGAACAAGACGTACCGGAACAGCAAAAGGGCCTGAAGGACGCATCCCCCAGGCCACACAAAATTCCCACGGCAATCAATCAAGCATCGCTCATATGGTGCCCGCTCGGGCGCGCCCGAGCGGCGCGTGCGAAGCACGCGCAGACTACACAGCGCCTTCGATGGGCTCAGAGGTCAGCAGGCCCTCGGACACCTCGCGGAGCGCGATCGACAGCGGCTTCTCCTGGGCGTGGGTCTCGACCAGCGGGCCGACGTATTCGAGCAGGCCCTCGCCGAGCTGGGAGTAGTAGGCGTTGATCTGACGAGCACGCTTGGCGCCCATGATGACCAGGCTGTACTTGCTGTCGACCACGTCGAGCAGCGAGTCGATCGACGGGTTGGTGATGCCCTCGGCGTAGGCGGAGCTGGTGGTCACAGTAGGGGTCCCCTAGCTAGTCGGATCGTCGGCCATCAAATCTATCAGCCGCCGACATACCTCTTGCACCGACGTGTTGACAAGGGTGAGGTCGAATTCTTTCTCGGCCGCCATCTCGACTCGCCCGGCCTCGAGCCGGCGGGCGATCACGTCGGGTGGTTCGGTGCCGCGTCCGCGCAGGCGGCGTTCGAGCTCTTCCCACGTCGGCGGGGCGAGGAAGACGAGCAGGGCCTCGGGCATGCTGGACCGGACCTGGCGCGCCCCCTGGAGGTCGATCTCGAGCAGGGTGGGTTCACCCTTGGCGAGGCGTTCCTCGACGGCGACACGCGGGGTGCCGTAGCGGTTGCCGGCGAACTCGGCCCACTCCAGCAGGTCTCCGCCGGCGATGAGCCGGTCGAACTCGGCGTCGTCGGCGAAGAAGTATTCGACCCCGTGGATCTCTCCGGGGCGGGGTTTCCGGGTGGTCACCGAGACCGACAGCCACACCTCTGGGTGTGCCCGCCGGAGCTCGGCGACGACCGTGGACTTGCCGACGCCGGACGGCCCGGACAGGACCGTCAGGCGTGTCAGAGGCATGGAGCCACCGTATCGCGCCCCGTCCCCTCCGGTTTCCGCGGCCTCGTGAGCCGTGCCGCCGTCGGACCAGGACGTCGTGGTCAACTCAATGCCCCTCTGGTGTCACGCGATCCCCGGCCATCCCGGGGGATGGCCGAAAGCGTACGCCTCAGCTTTCCGCGCCACCGAATTCGCGCTCCAGGGAAGCGCGCTGGTTGGCGCCAAGTCCGCGCACGCGGCGGGATTCGGCGATACCAAGACGTTCCATCAGCTGCTTGGCGCGGACCTTGCCCACGCCAGGGAGCGACTCAAGCAGAGCCGAGACCTTCATCTTGCCGATGACGTCGTCGGTCTGCCCATCCTTGAGCACCTCGGCAAGAGACACCGCGCCATGCTTGAGACGGTTCTTGACCTCAGCACGCTCCTTGCGGGCCTTCGCAGCCTTCTCAAGTGCTGCGGCGCGCTGCTCGGGGGTCAGGGGAGGAAGAGCCACGCCGGGTCACCTCGAATTTCTGTCGATGTACTCGGACGGGATGGGAAATTAGCTGGTCCTTGCCCCTTCCGGCAACGTCAAGACCTGTTTCTAGCAAAGAAATCCAAATAAACTACGCCCAGTAATCGCAATTTAACTGTCCGTCGATGAAAACGGCCTCATCAGGGGCGGGACAGTGATGTGCGCCTCAGTGCCGCGGCGATGGCCGCGGCGCTCGCGCCGGGGTCGGCCGAACCGGTGATCGGACGCCCGATCACGAGGAGGTCGGCGCCGTCGGCAAGCGCTCTCTCGGGGGTCGCGACGCGCGCCTGGTCCTGTGAAGCGGCGCCCGCCGGGCGCACCCCGGGGGTGATGAGGGTGATGCCCTCCCCCACCTCGGCCCGGACGGCCGCGACCTCCATGGGCGAGCACACGAGCGCCTGGGCCCCCGCGCCCACGGCGAGGGCGGCGAGGCGGCGTACGGCGTCCTGAGGCGGCCCCTGGAGGCCGATGACGGCCAGGTCGGTCTCCGAGAGCGAGGTGAGCACCGTGACGGCCGCGATGCGCGTCTGAGGGGCCGCCTCGACGGCCGCGCGGATCATGGCGGCCCCGCCGCCCGCGTGGACGGTCAGGAAGGCGGGCTTGAGCCGGGCGACGGCCTTGGTGGCCCCGGCGACGGTGTTGGGGATGTCGTGCAGCTTGAGGTCGAGGAAGACCTGCACGCCGCTGGCGCCCCGGACGGAGGCGATCACGTCGGGCCCGTAGCGGAGGTAGAGCTCCAGGCCGACCTTGACGGTCGAGACGTGGGGGGTCACCAGGCTCGCCCAGCGGGCCGCGGTCTCCAGGTCGGGCGCGTCCAGGGCGACGGCGATGGGTGCGGGCGTCACAGGGAACTCTCCTCACGGTCGGTGCGGTGGGACGGCCGGTGGGCCAGACCCACCGCGTCGGCGAGCCGGTCGAACCCGCGCTCCTGGAGGAGTTCCTCCAGCTCTCTGAGCACGCGGTGACCGGCGTAGGGGTCGTGGAACAGGACCGTACCCACCGCGACCGCGCAGGCTCCGGCCAGGACCAGCTCAAGGGCGTCGCGCCCGCTCGTGACGCCGCCCATGCCGATGACGGGGGTGCCGGGGAGGGCGGCGTGCACCTGCCAGACGCACTTGACGGCCAGCGGCCGGATCGCGGGGCCCGACAGCCCGCCGGTGCCGGCGGCCAGGGCCGGGCGCATGCGGTCGACGTCGATGGCCATGCCGACCGGGTTGTTGATCATCGAGAGGGCCTCGGCGCCGCCGTCGACGCACGCCTTGGCGATGGCCACGACGTCGGCCACGTCGGGCGTGAGCTTGGCGATCACGGGCAGGTCGTAGCGGGCGGCGGTGCGGACCGCCGAGACGACCTCGCCGGCGGCCGACGGGTCGCGGCCGAAGACGCGGCCCCGGTCTTCGACGTTGGGGCACGACAGGTTGACCTCCAGCGCGGTCACGCCGGGGGCGTCGGTGAGCTTGCGGGCCAGCGCCGAGAACTCGGCGACGCTGCCGCCGCCGATCGACACGACGGTCCGGGCGCCGCGCTCGGCCAGCCAGGGCAGCTCACGGGCCAGGAAGACGTCGACCCCCGGCCCCTGGAGCCCGACGGCGTTGAGAAGCCCTGAGGGCGTCTCTGCCATGCGGGGGGTGGGACGACCCGCCCGGGCGGCCATCGTGATCGTACGGGTCGTCAGGGCCCCCAGACGGGTCACGTCGGCGAAGGGGGCCAGCTCGCGGCCGGTCCCGGCGCAGCCCGAGGCGGTCAGGATCGGGTTGGGCAGCTCGACGTGCGCCAGGTAGGTGCGCATGTCAGCGGGCACGGTCGCCTCCCGGCGCCCCGTGGGCGTCGAAGGGGATCGTGCCGACGTCGTCGAAGCGCACCCGCTCGCCCCGGAAGACCGGCCCGTCGACGCACGCCCTGGTCATGCGGGTGACGCCGTCGTCGCCGATCACGGGAACGGTACAGGTCATGCAGAGCCCGATGCCGCACGCCATCAGCTCCTCGACGCTCACCTGCACCGGGATGCCGAACTCGGCGCACACGGCGGTCACGCCGCCCAGCGTGGCCATCGGCCCGCAGGCGTAGACGACGTCGGCGTGCGTGTCGGCGATCACTCCGGGCAGGACGTCGACCACCGACCCACGCACCCCCAGGGAGCCGTCGCGGGTCGTGAGGGTCGCCGTCTCGGCCATGCGGCGGGCGCGCAGGGCGCCGAAGACGCGGTCGGAGGAGGCCGCCCCCAGCACGAAGTCGACCCGGCAGTTGCGCTGCTGCAGCGCGTCGGCCAGGGCGAACAGGCCGGCGGCACCGTATTCGGAGCCGACCAGCAGGCAGGAGGCCGGGTCGCGCGGGAGCGGGAAGGGCCGCCCGAGCGGGCCGATGAGATCCAGGGGATCACGGGCCCGCCGATCGGCCAGCCAGGCGGTGCCCGCGCCGCGCACGGTGAAGACCAGCTCGACGGTGCCGCCGTAGTCGGGCTTCACGTCGTGGACGGCGAAGGCCCGGCGGGTGAGGGTGGAGGTGCGCGGCCCGCCCACGGCGACGGTGACGAAGTGGCCGGGCCGGAAGCGGTCGGCGATGCCCGGCGCGACGACGGTCAACGCGTGGTAGGCGTCGACCCGGCGCATGGTCAGCACCGTCCCCGTCACCTGCACCGGGCTCCCGGCCACGTCGTACTCCCTTGTCAGCCCCTGAGGCGCTGAGCGTGCTCCTGCAGCGACCGCACGCCCACGTCGCCGCGGACGATGTGCTGGATGCCCTGCACTGCGGCGGCCAGCCCCTGGACCGTCGTGATGCACGCGATTCCGCGCAGCACGGCGGCGGTGCGGATCTCGTAGCCGTCGAGCCGCGGCCCCGACTGGCCAGGGCTGCCGAAGGGCGTGTTCACGATGAGGTCCACCTCCCCGTCGAGGATGCGCCGCACGATCGTCGGCTCGCCGTCGGCGCCCGGACCGTCGCTCTGCTTTCGCACGATCTTGGCATGGACGCCGTTACGGCGCAGCACCTCGGCCGTACCCTCCGTCGCCAGGATCTCGAAGCCGAGCTCGGCCAGCGCCTTGACGGGGAAGATCATCGCCCGCTTGTCCTTGTTGGCCACCGACACGAACGCCCTGCCCTTGGTGGGCAGGCCTCCGTAGGCCGCCTGCTGCGACTTGGCGTAGGCCGAGCCGAACCCGGCGTCGACGCCCATGACCTCGCCGGTCGAGCGCATCTCGGGGCCGAGGACGATGTCGACGCCGCGGAACCGGTCGAACGGCAGGACCGCCTCCTTGACCGCGATCGGCGAGTCCATCGGCAGGGTGCCGCCGTCGCCGGTGGCGGGCAGCATGCCCTCTTCGCGCAGCCCGGCGATGGTGGCGCCCATCATCACCCGGGCCGCCGCCTTGGCCAGCGGCACCGCGGTGGCCTTGGACACGAACGGGATGGTCCGGCTGGCCCTGGGGTTGGCCTCCAGGACGTACAGGACGTTGGCCGCCATGGCGTACTGGACGTTCAGCAGGCCGCGCACGCCCACCCCCTTGGCGATGGCCTCGGTGGCGGTGCGGATGCGCTTGATGTCGAAGCTCCCGAGGGTGATCGGGGGCAGCGCGCAGGCCGAGTCGCCGGAGTGGATGCCGGCCTCCTCGATGTGCTCCATGACGCCGCCGAGGTAGAGCTCCTCGCCGTCGTACAGGGCGTCGACGTCGATCTCGATGGCGTCGTCGAGGAACTTGTCGATGAGCACCGGGTGGTCGGTCGCGGCCTTGCCCATGTACGTCGTGAGCGTGTCGTCGTCGTACACGATGGCCATCCCGGCGCCGCCCAGGACGTAGCTGGGCCGCACGAGGACGGGGTAGCCGATCTCCTCGGCGATGGTGCGGGCCTCGTCCACGGAAAGGGCGGTGCCGTGGCGGGGGGCGGGCAGGCCCGCCTCGGCGAGGACCCGGCCGAACGCGCCGCGCTCCTCGGCGAGGTGGATGCTCTCGGGGGGCGTGCCGACGACCGGCACCCCGGCGTCCTTGAGCGCCTGGGCCAGGCCCAGCGGGGTCTGGCCGCCGAGCTGCACGATGACGCCCGCGACGGGGCCGGTGGCCTGCTCGGCGTGCACGACCTCCAGCACGTCCTCCAGCGTGAGCGGCTCGAAGTAGAGCCGGTCGGAGGTGTCGTAGTCGGTCGAGACGGTCTCGGGGTTGCAGTTGACCATGACGGTCTCGAACCCGGCCGCGGCCAGCTCGAAGGAGGCGTGCACGCACGCGTAGTCGAACTCGATGCCCTGCCCGATGCGGTTCGGCCCGCTGCCGAGGATGATCACCTTGGGCCGGTCGCCCGTGGGGACCTCGGTCTCCTCGTCGTAGGTCGAGTAGAGGTAGGGGGTCTTGGCCGCGAACTCGGCCGCGCAGGTGTCGACCGTGTTGTAGACCGGCCGCAGCCCGAGGGCGTGCCGCAGGTCCCGGACCCGCGACTCCTCCAGCCCGAGGATCTCGCCGATCTGGACGTCGGAGAAGCCGTGCTCCTTGGCGTTCTTGAGCGTCGGCCCGTCGAACTCCCGGATCTCCGTCGCCACCTCGTGGATGAGGAACAGCTGGTCGAGGAACCACGGGTCGATCTTGGTGGCGTCGAAGAGCTCCTCCAGGGTGGCCCCGGCGCGGATGGCCTGCTGGATGGTGCGCAGGCGGCCGTCGTGCGGGACGCGCATCTGGGCGAGCAGCGACTCCTTGGGGGCGACGGGCCCCGTCCAGGAGAACTGCGAGCCCTTCTTCTCCAGGGACCGCAGCGCCTTCTGCAGCGCCTCGGGGAAGGAGCGGCCGATGGCCATCGCCTCGCCGACCGACTTCATGTGGGTCGTGAGGGTCTGGTCGGCCCCGGCGAACTTCTCGAACGCGAACCTCGGGACCTTGACGACCACGTAGTCGAGCGAGGGCTCGAACGAGGCCGGGGTCTCCTTGGTGATGTCGTTGGGCACCTCGTCGAGCGTGTAGCCGACGGCCAGCTTCGCGGCGATCTTGGCGATCGGGAAGCCGGTGGCCTTGGACGCCAGCGCCGACGACCGGGACACGCGCGGGTTCATCTCGATGACGATCATGCGGCCGGTGGCCGGGTCGACGGCGAACTGGATGTTGCAGCCGCCGGTGTCGACGCCGACCTCGCGGATGACCGCGATGGCGACGTCGCGCATGTTCTGGTATTCGCGGTCGGTCAGCGTCATCGCGGGCGCGACGGTGACCGAGTCGCCGGTGTGCACGCCCATCGGGTCGATGTTCTCGATGGAGCAGACGATGACGACGTTGTCGGCCCGGTCGCGCATCACCTCCAGCTCGAACTCCTTCCAGCCGAGGATCGACTCCTCCAGGAGGACCTCGGTGGTGGGCGAGGCGTCGAGCCCGGCCCCGGCGATGCGGCGCAGGTCGGCCTCGTCGTGGGCGAAGCCGGAGCCGGCGCCGCCCATGGTGAACGACGGCCGGACCACGACGGGGTAGCCCAGGACCTCGGCGCCCGCGAGGCACTCGTCCATGGTGTGGCAGATGACGCTGCGGGCCGACTCGGCGTTCAGGCCGCGCTCGGCCGCGACCTTGGCGACGATCTCCTTGAACTTCTCGCGGTTCTCGCCGGCCTGGATGGCGTCGAAGTTGGCCCCGATGAGCTCGACCTCGTAGCGCTCCAGCACGCCGCTCTCGTGCAGGGCGACGGCGGCGTTCAGGGCGGTCTGGCCGCCCAGGGTCGGCAGCAGCGCGTCGGGGCGCTCCTTGGCGATGATCTTCTCGATGATGTCCGGGGTGATCGGCTCGACGTACGTGGCGTCGGCGAACTCCGGATCGGTCATGATCGTGGCCGGGTTGGAGTTGACCAGGATCACCCGGAAGCCCTCGGCGCGCAGCACGCGGCAGGCCTGGGTGCCCGAGTAGTCGAACTCGCAGGCCTGCCCGATCACGATCGGCCCGGAGCCGATCACCATGATCGACTGGATATCCGTCCGCTTAGGCACCCATGACCTCACAGAACTCGTCGAACAGGTAGGCCGCGTCGTGGGGTCCGGCGGCCGCCTCGGGGTGGTACTGCACGCTGAACACGGGCCGGTCGAGCAGGCGCAGGCCCTCGACGCAGTCGTCGTTCAGGTTGACGTGGCTCACTTCGGCCCGCCCGTAGGGGGTGTCGAAGGGGCCGTCGAGGGGGGCGTCGACGGCGAAGCCGTGGTTGTGGGCGCTGATCTCGACCTTGCCGGTCCGGCGGTCCTGGACGGGCTGGTTGACGCCGCGGTGGCCGTAGCGGAGCTTGTAGGTCCCGAGCCCCAGCGCGCGGCCGAGGATCTGGTTGCCGAAGCAGATGCCGAAGAACGGCTTCCCGGCGTCCAGGACCTTTCGCAGGGTCTCCACCGCGTGGTCGGCGGCGGCGGGGTCGCCGGGGCCGTTGGAGAAGAAGACGCCGTCGGGGTCGAGCGCGAGGAGGGCCTCGGCCGTCACCGTGGCGGGCAGCACGTGCACCTCGCAGCCGCGCTCGGCCATGCGGTGCGGCGTCATGCCCTTGATGCCGAGGTCGACGGCGGCGACGGTGAACCTCTTCTCGCCGATCGCCGGGACCACGTAGGCCTCGGTCGTCGCGACCTCGGCCGCGAGGTCGGCTCCGGTCATCTCGGGGCTGCGCCGCACCTTCTCGACCAGTTCCGGTACGGGGGGCAGCGCGCCGCCCGAGAAGATCCCGGCCCGCATCGCTCCCCGCTCGCGCAGGTGGCGGGTGAGGGCACGGGTGCCCCGCATGGCGATCCCGACCACGCCCTGCTCGCGCAGGTAGTCGTCGAGCGACCGGTTCGCGCGCCAGTTGGAGTGGACGCGGGCGGGCTCGCGGA
Source organism: Herbidospora galbida (assembly GCF_005233835.1). Lineage (GTDB taxonomy): Bacteria > Actinomycetota > Actinomycetes > Streptosporangiales > Streptosporangiaceae > Herbidospora > Herbidospora galbida. Next base: position 55,087 of record NZ_SZQA01000032.1, read on the forward strand.
CGACGTACCCGGCGACCCAGACGCGGCCCGACTCGGGGTCTTCGTCGTTGACGCCGGTGTTGCCGATGTGCGGCGCGGTCATCGCGACGATCTGACGGTGATAGGAGGGGTCGGTGAGGGTCTCCTGGTAACCGGTCATGCCGGTGTTGAAGACCATCTCCCCGTACGTCTCCCCGACGGCGCCGTAGGGCGCCCCCTCGAAGACGCGGCCGTCTTCCAGAACCAAGAGCGCGGTCATACCAGCTTCCCATCCAGAACAGTGGGGCGGCCCCGCAGGAAGGTCGCGACGACGCGGCCGGGCAGGGTGAGGCCCTCGTAGGGCGTGTTGCGGCTGCGGGACACCATCGCCGTCGGGTCGACCGGGGTGCGGACGGCCGGGTCGTACAGGGTGATGTTCGCGGGCGAGCCCACCTCCAGGGGCAGGCCCTGGCCCGACAGGCGGCCGATGCGCGCGGGGCGGGTCGACATGCGGTCGGCGACGCCGGCCCAGTCGAGCAGGCCGGTCTCGACCATGGCCTCCTGGACGACGCTGAGCGCCGTCTCCAGGCCGATCATGCCCATGGCCGCCGCGGCCCACTCGGTCTCCTTGTCTTCGACCGGGTGGGGCGCGTGGTCGGTCGCGACGCAGTCGATCGTGCCGTCGGCGAGGGCCTCGCGCAGGGCGGTGACGTCGTCGTGGGTGCGCAGCGGCGGGTTGACCTTGTAGATCGGGTTGTACGGCCCCACCGGCGACGCCTCGGCGCAGGAGTCGGTCAGCAGCAGGTGATGGGGGGTGACCTCGGCGGTCACGTTCCAGCCCTTGGACTTGGCCCACCGGATGATCTCGACGGAACCGGCGGTCGACACGTGGCAGACGTGCAGCCGCGACCCGACGTGGGCGGCCAGCAGGCAGTCACGCGCGATGATCGCCTCCTCGGCGACCGCCGGCCATCCGGTGAGCCCGAGCCGCCCCGAGACCTCGCCCTCGTTGAGCTGCGCGCCCTCGGTCAGGCGCGGCTCCTGGGCGTGCTGGGCCACGACGCCGTCGAAGGCCTTCACGTATTCCAGCGCCCGCCGCATCAGCACGGCGTCGCTGACGCACTTGCCGTCGTCGGAGAACACCCGTACGCGGGCCTGGGAGTCGGCCATCGCGCCGAGCTCGGCCAGGTGCTTGCCCTCCAGCCCGCTCGTCACCGCCCCGACGGGGTGGACGTCGCAGTGGCCGGCCTCCTGGCCGCGCCGCCAGACCTGCTCGACCACGCCGGCCGTGTCGGCGACGGGTGAGGTGTTGGCCATCGCGTGGACGGCGGTGAACCCGCCGATGGCGGCGGCGCGGGTGCCGGTCTCGACGGTCTCGGCGTCTTCGCGGCCGGGCTCGCGCAGGTGGGTGTGCAGGTCGACGAGCCCTGGCAGGGCGATGAGCCCGTCGGCCTCGATGACGGTGTCGCCGCCGAGCCCGGCGCCGATCTCGGAGATCAGCCCGTTCGCGATGAGGATGTCGCGCGGCTCGCCGCCCAGGATGCGGGCGTTCCTGATCACGATCACTGGTTCTCGCCTCCGATGAGCAGGTAGAGCGCGGCCATCCGCACGGTCACCCCGTTGCCGACCTGTTCGACGATGGTCGAGCGGGGGGAGTCGGCCACCTCGGCGGAGATCTCCATGCCGCGGTTCATCGGCCCGGGGTGCATCACGATCGCGTCGTCGTGGAGCTTGGCGAAGCGGTCGCGGTCGAGGCCGTAGCGGCGGCTGTACTCGCGGGCGCTGGGGAAGTAGGCCGCGTTCATGCGTTCGAGCTGCACGCGCAGCATCATCACGACGTCGGCCTTGGGCAGGACGGCGTCGAGGTCGTAGGACACCTGGCACGGCCAGCGCTCCACCGAGACCGGCAGCAGCGTGGGCGGCGCGACCAGGGTCACCTCGGCGCCCAGGGTCGACAGCAGCAGCACGTTCGACCGGGCCACCCGGCTGTGCAGGATGTCGCCCACGATGGCGACCTTGAGGCCCTCCAGGCGGCCCAGGCGCTGCCGCATCGAGAAGGCGTCGAGGAGCGCCTGGGTGGGGTGCTCGTGGGTGCCGTCACCGGCGTTCAGCACGCTGCCGCGCACCCAGTTGGCGAGCCGGTGGGGGGCGCCGGAGGCGCCGTGGCGGATGACCACGGCGTCGGCGCCCATGGCCTCCAGGGTCAGCGCGGTGTCCTTGAGCGACTCGCCCTTGGAGACGCTCGACCCCTTGGCCGAGAAGTTGATGACGTCGGCCGACAGGCGCTTGGCGGCGGCCTCGAAGGAGATCCGGGTGCGGGTGCTGTCTTCGAAGAACAGGTTCACCACGGTCCGGCCGCGCAGGGTCGGCAGCTTCTTGATGGAGCGCCCGGAGACGCGGGCCAGTTCCTCGGCGGTGTCGAGGATGAGCAGGGCCTCGTCGCGGGAGAGGTCTCCGGCGGAGATCAGGTGCTTCACTTGCCCGCCCCCTCAGGCTCGTTCTTGAGCAGCTCGACGGCGTCGCGGCCGTCGATCTCGGAGAGCAGGACCTTGACCTTCTCGCTCTTGGCGGTCGGCAGGTTCTTGCCGACGTAGTCGGCCCGGATGGGCAGCTCGCGGTGGCCCCGGTCGACCAGGGTGGCGAGCTGGACCGCCTTCGGGCGGCCGATGTCGCCCAGGGCGTCGAGCGCGGCCCGGACCGTACGGCCGGAGAAGAGCACGTCGTCGACCAGGACCACGGTCTTGCCGTCGATGCCGCCGGCCGGGACGTCGGTCTTCCCGAGGGGGCGGGCCGGGCCGAGCCGGAGGTCGTCGCGGTACATCGTGATGTCGATCGAGCCGACCGGAACCTTCACACCCTCGAACTGGGCCACGCGCTCGGCCAGGCGATGGGCGAGGGTGGCGCCGCGGGTGGGGATGCCGAGAAGGACGACGTCGGAGGCGCCGCGGGTCCGTTCGAGGATCTCGTGGGCTATCCGGGTGAGGGCCCGGTGGATGTCCGGCCCTTCGAGCACTGCCCTGGCTACCTGATTTTGGGCATGCGTCATGGGAAAGTTCACCGCCTTTCCCGCCTCACGGGACGGGTCTTAAAAGGGTGTCTGGCCACCGAAACCCTACCAGGCCCCCTGCCGCTGCCAGCGGGGACGGGTCCCATGGCAGGTAGGAGGCCGAGCGGCACGGAGCGCCCGAAATCCGAAGGATGCTCGGTTCTCGCCGAGAGCACGGTTTCGCCATCTTTTCCCAATCGACTTGACCTTTGACTGTGACGGCTTTACCGTCACTGTCCGTAACCACAACTCTCGACCTTCCTGGGTAAAACCCGACGCAACGGTCACCGTTGGTACCTGCCCCCAGGTGCCGCACCCGGTGAACCGGGCATACGGGACGTGGGCACACAATCAAGTAAGAACAGACATAGAAAGCCGGGGGCCCAAACGATGCCGTCTGACTACGCCAAGTCGCTTGGCGCGCGGCTGCGCGCGATCCGAACACAGCAGGGCTTGTCGCTGCACGGGGTGGAGGAGAAGTCCCGCGGCCGGTGGAAGGCCGTCGTGGTGGGCTCCTACGAGCGTGGCGACCGTGCGGTGACCGTACAGAAGCTTGCCGAACTGGCCGATTTCTACGGGGTGCCGGTGTCCGAGCTGCTTCCCGGGGGCACCGCGCCCTCCCCGCTGCTGCCCACGCCGAAGCTCGTGATCGACCTTGAGCGCCTTGGCCAGTTGCCGAAGGACAAGGCCGGTCCGCTTGCCCGCTACGCGCAGACCATCCAGTCGCAGCGCGGTGACTACAACGGCAAGGTGCTGAGCATCCGCCAGGAGGACCTGCGGTCGCTGGCCGTCATATACGACCGGTCCCCGGCCGAGCTGACCGAGGAGTTCATCGCCTGGGGCGTCCTCGACGCCGAGGCCCGCCGCGCCGTCGAGTCGTTCTGATCCCGCGATCACCCCTTCCGCGAGCCGGGGTGATCGCGCTGGTCATTTCGGACAAATAGCGCTAAAACTTCCTTCACGGTTTCCCCAAGTGGAGGAAGATCACATGAGGCTGTCCCGGGCCGAGCGGCGCGCTCTCGACGAGATCGCGCGGCAGTTCCGCCGGAGCGACCCCCAGCTCGCCCAGGACCTCGCCGAACACGGCTCCTCCCCCGACCGGGAGGTCCCCATCCTCCCCGCCTTCATGACCGGGCGCCCCGCCATGGCCGTGGCCGGAATCGTGCTGATTACCGCGTTTTTGATGCCCTTTATGGCTATCAACTAGCGTTTGACCACATTCGGTGACGGGCAGGTCGCCGAGCATGACGTTCACCGTCGCCTCCGAGGTCGGGCGCCTGCACCACGTGCTGCTGCACGCCCCCGACCTGGCGCTGAAGCGGCTCACCCCCACCAACATGGCCGATCTGCTCTTCGACGACGTGCTGTGGGTGGCGCGGGCCGTCGAGGAGCACGAGGAGTTCCAACGGGTCCTGCGCGAGCGGGGCGTGCGGGTCACCCTGCTGCACGACCTGCTCCGCGAGACGGCCGAGATCCCCGAGGCCCGCAAGCACATCCTCGACGGCAGCGTCGAGGAGCGCTTCTTCGGCCCGATGGCGGCCGACGCGATCCGCAACACCCTCGACTCCCTGCCGGCCGCCGACCTCGCCTCCCACCTGACCGGCGGGCTGACCAAGCGGGAGACCCTCGACCTCGGCTGCGAGCCCAAGTCGCTGTTCTTCCACTCCCTCGACCCCGACGACTTCGTCCTGCCGCCGCTGCCCAACCACCTCTACACGCGCGACACCTCGTGCTGGGTGTACGACGGCGTCTCGGTCAACGCGATGCGCAAACGGGCCCGGCGCCGCGAGACGGTCAACATGGAGGCCGTCTACCGCTTCCACCCGATGTTCGCCGGCGAGCGGTTCGGCGTCTGGTATCCCGGCACGTCCATGGCCCCGGCCACCATCGAGGGCGGCGACGTCCTGGTGATCGGACGGGGCGCCGTGCTGGTCGGGATGAGCGAGCGCACCCAGCCGCAGGCGATCGAGATGCTCGCCAAGAACCTGTTCACGGCCGGTTCGGCCTCGGTGATCGTGGCGCTGCGCCTGCCGCAGGCCCGCGCGTTCATGCACCTCGACACCGTGATGACCAACGTCGACGTCGGGGTGTTCACCAAGTACGCGGGGCTGGGGATGCTGCCGTCCTACACGATCGAACCCGGTGACAACGACAAGGAGCTGAAGGTCACCGACCACGCGCCGGAGGAGATGCACCGCGCGATCGCCCGCGCCCTCGGCCTCGACGACATCCGGGTGCTGACCCCGACCCAGGACGTGCACGCCGCCGAGCGCGAGCAGTGGGACGACGGCTGCAACGTGCTGGCCGTCGAACCCGGCGTCGTCATCGGCTACGAGCGCAACACGACCACGAACAACTTCCTGCGGGCCAGCGGGATCGAGGTCATCACGATCAGGGGCAGCGAGCTGGGCCGGGGGCGGGGCGGCCCGCGCTGCATGAGCTGCCCTCTGCTGCGCGACGGGATCTGAGCCGGCGTGAACATCGTGACCGGGTTCGCCCCCGACGGCGGGGGCGACGACGCCCTGGCCCTGTCGGGCGTCATCGCGCGGGCGCTGAGCGCGCACGTGACCGTGGCGAACGTGCGCCCGGCGGTGTGGGAGACGCCCGGCCCAGGGAGGGTCGACGCCGCGTGGCGGGCCTATCTGCGGGCGCAGCAGTCGGCGGCCCTGAGCCTGGCCGAGAAGGCCGCGCAGGAGGCCGGCCTCGACGACGCCGAGGCGGCCTCCACCGTCCACCGCAGTGCGGGCCTGGGCCTGATCCGGCTGGCCGCCCAGGAGAACGGCGACCTGATCGTCATCGGCTCGGCCCCGCACGGCCCCCGCGACCGCATCGCCGTCGGCGGCACCGCCGACCAGCTCCTGCACAGCAGCCGCACCCCCGTGGGCATCGCCCCGAAGGGCTACGCGACCGACCCGCCGGCCACCCTGACCCGGATCACCTTCGCCTATCACAAGTCCCCCGCCTGCGAAGACGCGCTGCTGCTGGCGATCCGGGCGGCCGGGAAGCTGCAGGTCCCGCTACGCCTGATCACGGTCCTGCTGAAGGAGCGCGGCACTCCCCGCGTGCCGGAGGACGTGATGGAGCAGGTCCACGCCCGGTACGAACACGACCTCCGCGCGGCGGTCCGCAGCCCCCGCCGCACCGCCGCCCTCCCCCGGGGCGTCACCACCGAGGTAGTGGCCGGCCCGGACGCCGCCAGGGCGCTGGCGGAGACCGACTGGATCCCGGGCGAGCTGCTGCTCTGCGGTTCGAGCTCGGCCGGCCCCCTGCGCCGCGTGTTCGTCGGCGACCTGTCGCTGAAGATCCTCCGGGCCGCCCCCTGCCCGGTGGTGTTCCTCACCCGCTCGGCGACCCACTAGCCGGCCTGGCGGAGGGGCGCCAGCGCCCGGCTCCAGGCGACGACCTCGTCGAGCATGGTGGTGAGGGTCGCGACCTGGTAGTCGCTGGCGTTCAGCTTGGAGAAGTCGACGAAGTCGGTGAACATCGACAGCGCCACGTTGGTGCGCACGTCGGCGAGCTTGAGCTCCCCGCCGATCAGCCGCAGGTGCTCGGCCGCCCGCGCCCCGCCCACGCCCCCGTAGGAGACGACGCCGAACGCCTTGTTGTTCCACTCGGCGAACAGGTAGTCGATGGCGTTCTTGAGGACCCCCGAGGTCGAGTGGTTGTACTCGGGCGTCACCATGACGAAGCCGTCGTAGGAGGCGATCTTCGCGGCCCACTCCTTGGTGTGGTCGTTCTTGTACTGCCCCATGAGCGGCGAGATGGGCTCGTCGAAGTGCGGGAGCGGGTAGTCGAGCAGGTCGATGATCTCGAAGGTGGCGTCGGTGCGCTGCGAGGCGTGGTCGTACACCCACCGGGCGACCTGCTCGCCGTTGCGGCCGGGCCGGGTGCTGCCGATGATGATGCCGATGCGCGTCATGGGAGAGGTCCTCTCGCGTGCGGCGGCGAGCGATCAGGCTCGCCACCTGCTCAGTAACTGATGAGTACTGAGTACACGTCGGTAACCGGTCACTTCAACTAAACCGGGTCACACCGAGTGGACCGACCACGGCTATCCGAGCTCGTCGCCGGCCCGGGACTCGTCGAACGCGCGGCGGTTGGCGACGATCGTGTCCTGGTTGTCGGCGGCCCACTGGGCCAGGCCGATGACCGGGGCGGTGAGGGTGTGCCCGAAGGGGGTGACCTCGTATTCGACCCGGGGCGGTATCTCGGGATAGATCGTGCGCTTGACGATGCCGTCGCGTTCGAGGTTGCGCAGCGTCAGGGTGAGCATCCGGCGGGAGATGCCGGGCGTGGTGTGCAGCAGCTCGGTGAAGCGCATGGAGCCGGTGTCGAGCAGCCCGATCAGGATGAGGCTCCACTTGTCGCCGACCCGGTCGAGGACGGAACGGAAGACCTCGGGGTCGTGTTCGAGGCACAGCCGCCCCATGGAACGCATGACGCGCTGGGCCTCGGCCTGATGGGACATGACGGCACCCCCGCTGTAACTGTTCGGTTACCGAACCTTACCTCAGGTATGGAGTGGTAACCGACCAGATCACGGGGTGGACGGGTGTGCGCCCGGATGCGGCGGGGAAACGCATCCGGACGCCTCCGCTACCCCGCCATGGGCAGGGTCTCCTGGGTGGTCACGCCGAGGGTGGACTCGATGATGGTCACGAACGCCGTCGCCTCGGCGACGAGCTCCTCGGCGTCGTGGACGCTCACCAGGTGGACCAGCCCGGCCTCGGCCGCGGCGCGCTTCTTGGCGCTGACGGCGAAGTAGGCGGCCCACTGGGACAGCTCGGGCTGGACCTCGGGAAGGAGCTCCCACGCGCTCCGCAGACGGCGGCGACGGCCGTCGATCGGCTGGGGCCGGGCGGCGAGGATGGCCGCGGCCGAACGGAGGGCGGCGAGGTGGGCGTGGATGTACCGGTCGGCCGGGTTGCCCGCCTGTGCCGCGTCGGCGAGGCAGGCGCGTGCGTCGGTGAGATGCGCGAGGACGGTCCGCGACACCTTGGGCCCGCTGGCGGGCCCGGTCGGGGCGGCCCCGTGGCCGTTCTGCTGCGGTCCGGTCATGGTGGTTCGGCCTCCTAAACGAGTGGCCACCGGCGGTCTCGTCGCCGGTCAGGGTCAACAGTCGCAGACCCCACCGACATTTCCGCCGGATCGGGCGGCCGGACGAGGAGCTTCCCCTCTCCCCGTCCGGCCCGAAGCTGTGGGGCCGCGACTCCCGCCCTTCCGCCGATGGCCGGCGCCCGGACCCACGCGGTGAGAGCGAGCCGCGAGTCCCGCTCCCACCTTCATCGAACATAGTTTCGATCAATATCAAAGTCAAGAAACTTCGAAAGCCCGTTCGACATAAGGAAAAGGCCCCGCCGGCGGCGGAGCCTTTTCGGAGAACCGGGTGGTGTCAGCGCTGGAACCTGCCGCGGACGTGGACCGGCACCCCCTTGCCGAGGAGGCCGGGGAGGACCTCCGCCACGTGCATGGGGAGGCGCACGCAGCCGTGGGAGGCCGGGTAGAGCGGGACCGACAGCGCGCCGTGGAAGGCGATACCGCCGTTGAAGAAGATCGGGTTGTAGAGCTGGCCCAGGTAGGACTTGTGCCAGCCGTCACGCCGCCAGGTCGTCTTGAAGTTCCCCGTCGGGGTGCGGGCGTCGCCGGAGAACCTCTGGCGGGTGCCGTTCCACGTCGCGTACTCCACGTAGGGGACGCCGCTGCCGCTGGAGATGTGCGAGATCAGCTTGATCCGGCCCTTCACGTACAGGACCAGGATCTGGGTCGTCAGGTTGACCTCGGCGCGGGTTGGCTTGCCGTTCGGGACCAGCACCTTCGGGAGCTTGGGGCTCTCCAGGGCGCGCCAGGTCTTCGACGCGATGGTGCTGGTCGGCTTGATGCCGTTGACCTTCTGGAAGGCCCAGACGGCCGACTGCGTGGAGCCGCCGTAGCGGCCGTCGATCTTCCCGGGCAGGTAGCCCAGTTCCCTCAGCCGCGTCTGCAGGACCTTGACGACGCTGCCCTTCGCGCCGAACTTCAGCGTCTTGCCGGGCGAGACCCAGGCAGAAGCCGTCTGTACGGTCTGCGCCACGGCCGCCGGCGCCGCCATGGCCGGCGGTGACATCGCCAGCACGGCCCCCGCCGTGACCACAGCGGCGGCGACAGCGAGATGCTGCCGAACCCCCATTGCTACCAACCCCTCCAAATGTGCACAAGCTCGGGTCAATGGACCATAACCCAAGGGTCGATTGGTCCAAGTGGGAGGCATGGTGTCGTTATCAACCCGCCATGTCCCATCCGATCTGTTTAGAGTTGGCGCGTGCCAGAAAAGTTGCCGCCGAGCGCTGTCCATATCGCCGGAATCCTCCGGGCCCATGGGGCTACGGGAGAGATCGTCCTCCTGGAGGACGCGGCGCCCACCGCCGCGACAGCCGCCGCCCAGGTCGGGTGCGAGGTCGGCGCGATCGCCAACAGCCTCGTGTTCGACGCCGACGGCGCCCCGCTGCTGGTGCTGACGAGCGGCGCCCACCGGGTCGACACCGGCCTGGTGGCCTCGCTGATCGGAGTGGCGAAGGTACGCCGGGCCAGCCCCGAGTTCGTCCGCGAGCACACCGGGCACCCCATCGGCGGGGTGGCGCCCATCGGGCATCCGGCGCCGGTGCGCACCCTCATCGACACCTGGCTCGGCAAGCACCCGGTCGTCTGGGCCGCCGCGGGCCACCCCCACACGGTCTTCCCGACGACGTTCGACGAGCTCGTCGCCCTGACCGGGGGTACGCCCGCCGACGTGGCGTGATCGGCTAGGGTGCAGGGGATGATCGAGATGCGCCGGGTGGGGCCCGAGAGCTTCACCTCGGAACTGCGCACGGTCCTGGGCATCTACACCGCCGCCATGCGCCCCCCGCCCGACCAGCTGTCGGGGCGGCTGGCCATAATGCGCAACCACACCACCTACCCGCGGTTCACCGGAGTGCTGGCCACGACGGCGACCGGCGAGATCGCCGGGTTCGCCTACGGCTTCCACGGCGCCCACGGCCAGTGGTGGCACGACGTGGTCAAACGGGCCCTCTACGAACGCGCGGGGCCGCTGGTGGCCGACGACTGGTTCGGCGACGCGCTGGAACTGGCCGAGATCCACGTCCACCCCGACCACCAGAGCAAGGGCATCGGCCGCCGCATGATCCACGCGATGTGCGAAGGGCGGCCGGAACGCACGGCCGTCCTGTCGACCCACGACGCCCCGACGGCGGCCCGTCACCTCTACGCGAGCCTCGGCTTCTACGACCTGATGACCGCCTTCGCCTTCCCGGGCGGCTCGGAGCTCTACGCCATCGCCGGCGCCCGGCTCCCGCTCGCCCCGAGACCGCAGTGATCCTCAAGACGGTTGCAAGATCGCTCAGGCAGCGTGGGACGTGACAGGTTCTCCTCACTCAAGGGGTTCACATGAGCGATTTCGCCTCCTCCGCCCGCCCGCTCGACGAGAGCGAGCTGGCCGAGATCACCGGCGGCCACTCCGCTGACTACAACTGGGCGGAGTACGACTGGCGCGACGCCGTGATGTGCGCTCTGCCGTAGGCGCGCGAAAGGCGGGGCCGTCCACCGATGGACGGCCCCGCCTTTTTCGTGTTCAGACCGCCGGGACCGCCGGCATCAGCGCCTGGTAGACCTCGCGCGTCGCGTTCGACCGGTTGAACGTGATGAAGTGGATGCCCGGCGCCCCCTCGTCGAGGAGGCGGCGGCACAGTTCCACGCCGTGCTCGATCCCGAGCTGGTAGACGGCGTCGGGATCGTCTTTGACCCGTTCGAACCGCTCGGCGACCTTCGCCGGGAACGGCGCCCCCGACAGCTGCTCGGAGCGGGCGATCGTGGCGAACTTGATCACCGGCATGATGCCCGGGATGATCGGCGTCTCGCAGCCCGAGGCCGCGACCCGGTCGCGCAGCCGCAGGTAGTCGTCGGCCTCGAAGAACATCTGGGTGATCGCGTAGTCGGCGCCGGCCCGGCATTTACGCACGAAGTAGTCGACGTCGGACTCGACCGACGGCGACCGGGGGTGCTTGTAGGGGAAGGCCGCCACCCCCACGCAGAACTCGCCCGACTGACGGATCAGCCGGACCAGGTCTTCGGCGTAGTGGACGCCCTCCGGATGGGCGATCCACTCGCCCATCGGGTCGCCGGGCGGGTCGCCCCGCACGGCCAGGATGTTGCGCACGCCCGCGTCGGCGAAGCGGCCGATGAGGTGGCGCAGCTCGCGGACGGAGTGGTTGACGGCGGTGAAGTGGGCGACCGGCGTCAGCGTCGTGCTGTGGGCGATGCGTTCGACGATGTCGACGGTCCGGTCACGGGTGGAGCCGCCCGCGCCGTAGGTGACCGAGACGAAGGTCGGCTTCAGCGACTCCAGTTCCCGGATCACCCGCCAGAGCTGACGTTCCGCCTCGGGTGTCTTGGGGGGCATGAACTCGAACGAGAACGACCGCTCGCCCGCCGCGAGCAGCTCCCTCACGGTGGCGACACGGTCGGGAAAGCGTGAGGGGAGACCCAGAGCCATGCGGCCAAGGTTACTAGTCTCACCGGAAAGGCGGCGGAATCCGCCTCACGGGATGATCGAATCTCGACTCATCCATCACAACCACCCCGCCAGATGAACGAATCGATCACCTGCAGATACCCTCATTACATGACAAATGCCACCGCGCCTTTGGACTTCATCCGCCCCGAGGTGGATCGGGCCCTCCAGCGCTTCGTCGACCGCCGCCGGACGGCGTTCGACGACCCCGACCTGGCGGCCGTGCTGGGCACGGTGCGGGACTTCCTGGCCGGTGGCAAACGGCTGCGTCCGGCCTTCTGCTACTGGGGCTGGCGGGCCGCCGGAGGCGCCGACGACCCCGGCGTGATCTCCGCCGCGTCGGCGCTCGAACTGCTGCAGGCCAGCGCGCTCGTCCACGACGACGTGATGGACTCCAGCGACATGCGGCGCGGCATGCCCTCGGCGCACCGGCGCTTCGAGAAGCTCCACGTCGACTCCGGGTGGCACGGGTCGGCGGTGCAGTTCGGCGAGGGCGCGGCGATCCTGGTCGGGAACCTGCTCCTCATCTGGTCGGGCGAGCTGTGGCGCAACTCCGGCCTGCCCGCCGAGAGCCTCGCGTCCGCGCAGCCGGTCTTCGACCACATGCTGACCGAGCTGATGAACGGCCAGTACCTCGACCTGCTGGCCCAGGCCCACGGCGAGAACTCCTTCGAGAGCGCGCGGCGGGTGGCCCTGTTCAAGAGCGGCAAGTACTCGGTCGAGCACCCGCTGCGCCTCGGCATGATCCTGGCGGCACAGTCGCGCGAGGCCTGGATCGACCAGGTCTGCGCCGGCTACGGGCAGAACGTCGGCATCGCCTTCCAGCTCCGTGACGACGTCCTGGGCGTCTTCGGCGACCCGGCCGAGACCGGCAAGCCGGCCGGCGACGACCTGCGCGAGGGCAAGCGCACGATGCTCATCGCGCGCACCCTGGAGCTGGCCTCCCCCGCCCAGGCGCAGTCGGTACGCGCCCTCGTCGGCGACCCGAAACTCGACGCCGAGGGCGTGGCCACCCTCCGGACCGTCATCGAGGACACCGGCGCCCTCGCCTCGGCCGAGGAGCTCATCACGACGTACGTGAAGGAGGCCGTCGCGGTCCTCGACGCGGCCCCCATCGAGGCCGAGGCCCGCGAGGCCCTCAAGGCGCTGGCCATCGCGGCCACGACGCGCCGCAACTAGGCCCGCGACCAGGCCCGGAGTCGGCGGGCGAACTCTCCGGCGGCCGCCTTCGGGTCGGCGGCCTCGGTGATGGCGCGCACGACCACGACCCGCGTCGCGCCCTGGGCCAGGACCTCGTCGAGGTTGCCCAGGTCGATGCCGCCGATGGCGAACCACGGCCGGTCGCCGGGCACGCCGGCGGCGTGCGCCAGCAGCGGCAGGCCCGGCGCCGGACGCCCCGGCTTGGTCGGGGTCGGCCAGGTCGGCCCGCAGCAGTAGTAGTCGACGCCCGGCTCGGTCGAGGCCGCCGTGGCCTCGTCGAACGCGTGGGTCGAGCGGCCGATCAGCATCTCGCCGCCGACGATCTCCCGGGCCACCGGCACCGGCAGGTCGTCCTGCCCGAGGTGGAGCACGTCGGCCCCCGCCGCGTAGGCGATGTCCGCGCGGTCGTTGACCGCCAGGAGCGCGCCGTGCCGGTCACAGGCCGCGCGGAACACCCCGAGGAGAGCGAGCTCCTCCCGGGCCTCCAGGCCCTTCTCCCGGAGCTGGACCACGTCCACCCCGCCGGAGAGCGCCGCGTCGAGGAATTCGACCAGGTCGCCGCGCTCTCGGCGGCCGTCGGTGCACAGGTACAGGCGGGAGTCGGCGAGTCTGCGCCGGGAGGGATCAGTCACCCGCCCCACGATGCCATGGGGTTCTTAGAAGCCGAGAGCCTGGGCCCTGCGCTTCACCTCGGTGTGCCTGCCGGCCTTGATGGCGTCGATCGGGGCGCCGGGCAGGGACTCGTCGGGTGTGAAGAGCCACCTGATCGACTCGACCTCGCTGAAGCCCGCGTCGGCGAGCACGGTCAGCGTGCCGGGGAGGCCCTTGATGACGTCGTCTCCGGCGATGAAGACCGCCGGGATCTGGGGCTCGCCACCGCCTCTGCGGGCGCCCACGAGCTTCTTGTCCTTGATGAGCTGCTTCGCCCTGCCGATGCTGAGCTGGAGCTTCTTCGCCACTTCCGAGAGAGGGAGCCACTCCCCCACGAGCTGGTCGGTGTCTCGGTCGATCTGCGCAACTGTAAGCGTCACGAATCCACCATTACCACACGGTCGCCACCATGAAACACCCAGTTTACGCCACGGTGCAGTCTCGAAGGGTAACGCTTGGGTCGGCGAGGCGGCCGGCGTCGAGCCTTTGCCGTCCTTCGACGAGACGTCGGCCTTGCACCAGATCGCGCGGTCTGTCGACTGTGAGGATCGCGGCCAGCCGGTGGTCGTGGGTGAGCCAGCAGGCCGCCCACTTGGCGTCGGTCTCGGGGTCGCCGCGCAGCACCAGGCGGGCGCCGTGGTGGTGACCGGCGTACTGGACCATGCGGCCGAACTGCTCGGACCAGAAGTAGGGCACCGGGTCGTAGACGGCGTTCTCGCCCATCAGGGTCGCGGCGGCGGTGTCGGGGGCGCCCAGGGCGGTGTCCCAGTGTTCGACGCGCATGCGGCGGCCGAAGCGGCGGCTGTACCAGTTGGCGCAGTCGCCGACGGCGACCACGTTGGGCACGAAGCTGCGCAGGTGCTCGTCGACCAGCACGCCGTTGTCGAGCTCCACGTCGGAGCCGTCGAGCCAGGCGACGTTGGGGCGCACGCCCACGCCGGTGACCACGACGTCGGCCTCGATCTTGCCGCCGTTCATCAGGGTCAGGCCGTCGGGGTCGACGCTGCCGACGGGGGCGTCCAGGACGAGCTCGACGCCCGCCTCGGCGTACCAGGGGATCATGTAGCGGCCGATCGGGAGCGCGGCCGCGACGGGGGCGTCGCCCGCCTCGACGACCGTGACCCGGCAGCCCGCGCGGGCCGCCGCCGTGGCCACCTCGGCGCCGATCCAGCCAGCGCCGATGACGGCCACGCGGGCGCCCTCGACCAGCGCCGCGCGCAGGGCCAGGGCGTCGTCGATGGTGCGCAGGACGTGCTGGTGGCCCTCGCCGCGCAGCCGGATCGGGGTGGCGCCGGTGGCCACGACCAGGCCGTCGAAGGCGAGTTCGCCGTCGGTGGTCGACAGGACGCCGTCGTGCAGGCCCTTGGCGGCGGTGCCGAGCATGAGGCGGATGTCGAGCGCCTCGAGGTCGGAGTCGACCACGGTGGAGTCGGCGTCGCCGAGGAGGACCGCCTTCGACAGGGGCGGGCGGTCGTAGGGGCGATGGGGTTCCTCGCCGATGAGGGTGATCCGGCCCTGGTACCCGTGGGCCCGCAAAGCCTCGACACTCCGGACGCCGGCCAGCCCGGCGCCCACCACCACGACGTGATCCACGAGTAGACCCTAGATTGCCGACGGGCCCACCCGCCAATGGAGATTCGGTAACGAATTGAGTAAGTAGCTCGCACAGCGTGGCTATTCCGTGTTGTGCGAATCAGATCAATTCGCATTACTCTGGACAAAGACGCGCGGGAGTCCGGCTGACCGGGCTGAGAGGGGAACTCCACAGGTTCCCGACCGCTATCGAACCTGATCCGGATCATGCCGGCGAAGGGAGCGCGGATGAACGCTTCAGACGTGTTCGTGATCGGCGGCGGCATCGCCGGCCTGTCGATCGCCTGGCGGGCCGCCACGCGGGGCCTCACCGTCACGCTGGCCGACCCCGACCCGGGCGGGCAGGCGACCCATGCCTCCGCCGGGATGCTGGCGCCCGTCAGCGAGGTCACCTACACCGAGGAACCGCTGCTGCGGCTCGGCCTCGCCTCGCTCGAACGCTGGCCCGGCTTCGCGGGCGAGCTGGAGGCCTCCAGCGGGATCCCCGTCGACCTGCGCGGCGACGGGACGATCGAGGTCGCCTACGACGCCGACGACCTGGCCCAGCTCGACGAGCTGGCCGCGTTCGAGGAGAAGCTCGGGCTGCGCGTGGAGCGGCTGACCGGACGGCAGTGCCGCCAGGCCGAGCCGATGCTCTCGCCCAACGTCCGGGGCGGCCTGCTGGCCCGCGACGACCTGTGGGTGAACCCCCGGAGGGTGGCCCGGGCGCTGCAGAAGGCCTTCCAGAACGCGGGCGGGCGGATCGTCAGGGAGCGCGTCACCGCCCTCGACGACCTGCCGGCCGACCACGTCGTGGTCGCCGCCGGGGCCTGGTCGCCGAGCCTGCTCCCCGGGCTGCCGATCAGGGCCGTCAAGGGGCAGATCCTGCGGCTGCGCGGCCCGCGCGGCTTCCTGGGCACGTGTGTACGCGGCACCGTGCGCGGCTCGGAGGTCTACCTGGTCCCCCGCGACGACGGCGAGATCGTGGTCGGCGCGACGATGGAGGAGCTCGGGTTCGACACCCGGGTGACCGCCGGCGGGGTCTACGAGCTGCTGCGCGACGCCCGCGAGATCGTACCGGGGATCACCGAGCTCGAACTGGCCGAGACGTTCGCCGGGCTGCGGCCCGGCACCCCCGACAACCTCCCCTACGTCGGCAGGCACCGCGACGTCTGGGTGGCGGCCGGTCACCACCGGGCGGGCGTGCTGCTCGCCCCGCTGACGGCCGACGCCGTCGTGGCCGGTCTCTTCGGCGAAGCCGATCTCATGCCCGAATGCTCCCCCGCGAGGATCTAGATGCGCATCACCATCAACGGCGACCCCCACGACCTCGGCGACGGGGCGACGGTCGGCGAAGCCGTGCACAGACTGACCGCCCAGGCCACCGGCATCGCGGTGGCCGTCAACGACGAGGTGGTCAGCAGGGGCGCGTGGGACGCGACCGTGCTGGCCGACGGCGACCGGGTCGAAGTGCTCACCGCGGTCCAGGGAGGCTGAAGGACATGGACGATCCCCTGCTGATCGGCGGCGAGGAGTTCGGCTCGCGGCTCATCATGGGCACCGGCGGCGCGCCGTCGCTGGAGGTGCTCGACCGGGCCCTGGTGGCCTCGGGCACCGAGCTGACCACGGTCGCGATGCGCCGGCTCGACCCGGCCGCCCGCGGGTCGGTCCTCGACGTGCTGCGCGACCGCGGCATCAAGGTGCTGCCGAACACCGCCGGGTGTTTCACGGCGGGTGAGGCGGTGCTGACCGCGCGGCTCGCCCGGGAGGCGCTCCATACCCATTGGGTAAAGCTCGAAGTCATCGCCGACGAACGCACGCTGCTGCCCGACCCGATCGAGACGTTCGACGCGGCCGAACGGCTGGTGGCCGACGGGTTCCTCGTCCTCCCCTACATCGGCGACGACCCGATCCTGGCCCGGCGGCTGGAGCAGGCGGGCTGCGCGGCCGTCATGCCCCTCGGGTCGCCGATCGGATCGGGTCTGGGCATCCGAAACCCGCACAACATCGAGCTCATCGTCGAATCGGCTCAGGTGCCGGTGATCCTGGACGCCGGCATCGGCACCGCGAGCGACGCCGCCCTGGCCATGGAACTGGGCTGCTCAGCGGTGCTGCTGGCCACGGCGGTCACCAGGGCGCAGAAGCCCGACCTGATGGCGTCGGCGATGCGCGGCGCGGTCGAGGCCGGGCGCCGGGCGTTTCTGGCGGGCCGAATTCCGCGTCGGCGATATGCTGAGGCGTCCTCGCCGGGGCGACCGTTCCAAGACGGGTAAACCTTCCTGTTTCGGTCTCGGTTTGGGATTCCTGCACTCAGCATGTGGCAAATCACCCGTAAACTCGAGGCCGTGGACACGACGCTTTCCGATCCGCTCGTCGGGCATACGCTCGACGGTCGCTACCGCGTCGAGTCCCGGATCGCCCGGGGCGGCATGGCGTCCGTCTATCTGGCTCTGGACGTCCGGCTCGACCGCATGGTCGCGATCAAGGTGATGCACCGGTCGCTCGCGGAGGACCCGCAGTTCGTCCGGCGCTTCATCGGCGAGGCCAAATCGGTCGCCTCGCTGTCGCATCCCAACATCGTGCACGTCTTCGACCAGGGCACCGACGGCGACCACGTCTACCTGTCGATGGAATACTTCCCGGGCAAGACGCTGCGGGCGGTGCTCGACGAGCGGGGGCCGCTGGCGCCGCGCGAGGCCCTGGAGATCATGATCCCGGTGCTGGCGGCGCTCGGCAGCGCCCACCTGGCCGGGCTGATCCACCGCGACGTGAAGCCCGAGAACGTGCTGATGACCGAAGACGGCCGGGTCAAGGTCGTCGACTTCGGTCTCGTCCGGGCCATCGAGGGCGGCAACCAGACCCGCTCCGGCGTGATGATCGGCACGGTCGGCTACATGGCCCCCGAGCAGGTCACCACCGGCCAGGCCGACGTCCGCGCCGACGTCTACGCCGCCGGGATCATGCTGTTCGAGCTGCTCACCGGGCGTCAGCCGTTCGGCGGCGAGAGCCCGGTGTCGGTCGCCTACCGCCACGTCCACGAGTCGGTGCCCGCGCCGTCGTCCTTCTCCTACGACATCGCCCCGGCGCTCGACGCGCTGGTGGCCGCGGCCACCGCCAAAGACCCGGCCGACCGGCCGCGCGACGCCAACGCGATGCTGGTGGCGGCCGTCGAGGTGCACCGCACCCTCCCCGCCGCCACGACCGGGCGCCACTCGGCGCCGCCGCGCCCCGCGCAGGTCGAGCAGGCGTTCCACACGGGTTCCCACACGATGATCCAGCCCGCCATCCAGATCCCGCCGACCACGCCTCCGAGGTCGCGGCGCGGGTTCCGGGTCAACTGGGGCATCGTCGCGCTGGCCCTGGTGATGGTGGGCGGCATCGCGTTCAGCGGGTGGTACTTCACGACGCCGCGCACCGCGATCGTGCCCGACCTGGTGCAGCGCAACGTCGAGGCGGCCCGCCAGCTCGCCGAGAGCAACGGCTTCACCATCAAGATCGCCGAGGGCCGCTACGACGCCAAGGTGCCCAAGGACATGGTGCTGGAGACCAGCCCGGTCAAGGGCGTCGAGGCCGAGCGCGGCTCGGTCATCACGATCATCGCCTCGCGCGGCCCCGAGATGGTGACCGTGCCGAAGGTCGAGGGCAAGACCGAGGCCGACGCCCGCGTGGCGATCTCCGACGCCGGGCTGAACGTCTCCCGCGTCCGCCGCACCCCGAGCGACACCATCGCGCGCGGCCTGGTGATCAAGACCGACCCCGTCGTCGGCAAGAAGGTCGAGAAGGGCTCCAACGTCATCCTCGCCGTCAGCATGGGCCTGCTGCTGCCCGACGTGGTCAACATGCCGCGCGACCAGGCCGAGGCGCTGATGCGGGAGAACGGCTTCGACCCGAGCTGCGTCAACGAGGTCGTCGACGACACCCAGCAGGGCACCGTCATCGCCCAGGAGCCGATCGCCGGCGCCGAGGTCGACAAGGGCGCCCGGGTCTGCCTGACCGTCTCGCGCGGCCCCGACACCGGCTGGAAGTGGCCCTGGGAGCAGGACCCGTCGGTCGCCGCGCCCGACTTCGTGCCGGTCCCCGACGTGCGCTTCAAGGACGTCAACGAGGCCAAGCGCGAGTTAGAGGCGGCCGGCTTCCGGGTGCAGGTCCACAAGCTGTTCTCCCGGGGCCGTCCCGGCGGTGACGGCGCGGGCAAGCGCGTGCGCGGCCAGAACCCGCTCGGCCAGGTGCCCGCGGGCAGCACGATCAATCTGTGGTACTAACCCAGCAGATGGCCGAGCAGGCGTAGCCGGGCCAGGCCTCCGTCGGGGTAGATGTCGCACTTCACGTGGGTCACCGGGCGCTCGCTGTCGAGGCGGAAGCGGTGCTGTGCGTCCGGCTGGAGGCGGGTCTTGCCGAGGAGGCTGAACCAGTCGCCGTCGCCGTCGCGGCCCGAGAGCGACGCCCAGCCGGGGGCGTTGAAGACCAGGTGGGTGGTGTCGATCTCGGCGACGGCGACCGTGCCGCGCCCGGCCAGGCGGACCACCAGCCAGTCGTTGCCGTCGTCGCGGCGGCGCGCGGTCTCCCAGCCTTCGGCCTGGTGGCGGGCCAGCCCGGGGGCGATGACGTTGTTGGGCGAGCTGTAGAACTGGTTGGAGCAGTCGATCACCAGGGCGCCGTTGGCGAGCGCGGCCAGGTCGACGGTGAGGCCGTGCAGGAACCGGGGGTCGGGCACGACCTCGCCGTGCACCCGGAACCGGGCCACTCCCCCGTCGGGGTAGATGTTGAGCCGCACGTGCGTGTAGCGGTTCGGGTCGTCGACGGCGAACTCGTGCTCGCGGTCGCCGCCCAGCGGGCTCTTGGGCAGGATCTCGGTCCAGCCGGTCAGCTCGTGGTGGGCCAGCGGCTCGTCGACCGCGCACGCGTCGACCGAGGCGTAGGGCGGGAAGTTGCCCTTGAACCAGGCGGTGTCGATCACCAGGCCGCGTACGACGCCGGGCATGCCGAGCCGCACGATCGCCCAGTCGTGCCCGGTGGTGCGCCGGCGGCGGGTCTCCCAGCCGTCGTAGATCTGGCCCTTGGCGCCGAAGTCGTGGGTGTGGAACTGGGCGCGGTGCGGCAGGATCAGCGCCTGGCGTTCGGCGAACGCCTCGTCGTTGGCGGCGATCACCGAGCCGCCGTTGCCGCGCAGGGCCAGGTCGGGCAGGTGGCGGAAGGTCATCGGGCACCTCTCGTCAGGAACCGGCCGTGGCCGGGGGCCGCACCGCGAAGCCAGGTCTGCCGTACGACGCCCCGCAGCGCCCGCCCCTGGTAGGCGGTCACCGGGTTCTTGTGGGCCAGGTCGCCGGCCTCGACGACGAAGGCCGCATCGGGGTCGAAGGCCACCAGGTCGGCGTCGGCCCCGACCTCGATCCGCCCCTTGTACGACAGCCCCGCGAAGTCGGCGGGCCCGCGAGCCATCCACCTGACGACGTCCTCCAGGGAGTGGCCCCGCGCCGACGCCTCGGTCCAGATGACCGGCAGGCCGAGCTGGAGTGAGGAGATCCCGCCCCAGGCCATGGCGAAGTCGTCGGGGCTCTTCATGTCGGCCGGGCACGGGGAGTGGTCGGAGACGACGCCCATCAGGGTGCCGTCGGCCAGCCCGGCCCACAGCGCGTCGCGGTTGGCCGCCTCGCGGATCGGCGGGCAGCACTTGAACGCGGTGCCGGTGACCTCCTCGGCGCTGAGGGTCAGGTAGTGGGGGCAGGTCTCGGCGGTGATCCGCACCCCCTGCGACCGGGCCGCGCGCAGCACGGGGATCGCGTCCCCGGCCGAGACGTGCACGATGTGCGCCCGCGCGCCCGTCTCGCGGGCCACCGCGATCACCGTCTCGATCGCCCTGACCTCGGCATCGGGGGTGCGCGAGCCGAGGAACTCGGCGTAGGAGGGGCCGGTCGGCTCGGTGAGGGTCCAGGGGTCCTCGGCGTGGGCGATCAGGAGGCCGTCGAAGCGGGCCAGTTCGCGCAGCGCCAGGGTGAGCCCGTCGCCGTCGAGGGCGGGGAACTCGTCGACGCCCGACGGCGACAGGAAGCACTTCACGCCGAACACCCCGGCGTCCCAGAGGGGACGCAGGTCGCCCAGGTTGCCGGGGATCGCGCCGCCCCAGAAGCCGACGTCGACGGCGATCTGGCCCCGGGCGGCCTTCTTCTTGATCTCCAGGTTCGGCACGGTCGTGGTCGGCGGCAGCGAGTTGAGCGGCATGTCGACCACGGCGGTCACGCCCCCGGCCGCCGCCGCCCGGGTGGCCGTGGCGAAGCCCTCCCAGTGGGTGCGGCCGGGTTCGTTGACGTGGACGTGCGTGTCGACCAGGCCGGGCAGCAGCGCGACGTCACCGAGGTCGAGCCCTCCGCCGGCGTCGTACGGCACCAGCCCCGCGATCCGCCCCTCGACGACGTCGACCCCGAGTGGCCGTACCCCTTCGGGGGTCACCACCCGGCGTGACCGCACCAGAACCGTCACAGATGCTCCTTCACCACACTCGCCACGAGCCGCTCCAGCAGCGGCCCGGCCTGGGCCATGCAGATCTCGGGGTCGGGCTCGATGTCGGTGAGCGCGTACGCCGCCTCGATCCCCGCCTTGCGCAGGTCGTCGCCGGCGACCGTACGCCGCCCGCAGACCGCGATCACGGGCACGCCGTGCCGCATGGCCGCGTTGGCGACGCCGACCGGGGCCTTGCCGCGCAGCGACTGCTCGTCGAGGGAGCCCTCGCCGGTGATGACCAGCCGCGCGCCCTCGACGTGGGTCTCGAAGTCGAGCAGGCCGAGCAGGTAGGCGATGCCGGGCCGGATGGACGCGTTCAGGAAGGCGAGCGCGGCGAAGCCGACGCCCCCGGCCGCTCCGGCGCCGGGCTGCCCGGCCACGCCCATCGCGCGGACGATCCCGTCGTGCTCGACCGAGCCGGTCAGGCCGTGGGTGTGGACGGCGACGGCGGCGAGCCGGGCGAGGCCGGTCTCCAGGAGCCTCACCTGGCCGGCGTCGGCGCCCTTCTGCGGGGCGTAGACGGCGGCCGCGCCGTGCGGGCCGAGCAGCGGGTTGTCGACGTCGGAGGCGACGACGTACTCGGCGGATCCGGCGTCGAAGCCGGACAGGTCGATCGTGGCGAGGTCCGTCAGCGCGCCGCCCCCGAGGGGCAGTTCGGCGCCGGAGGCGTCGAGGAAGCGGGCGCCCAGGGCGCGGGCCAGGCCGGTGCCGCCGTCGGTGCAGGCGCTGCCGCCCAGGCCGAGCACGATCTTGGTCGCGCCGCCGCGGAGGGCGTGGGCGATCAGCTCGCCGGTGCCGTAGCTGGTGGCGGTCAGGGGTTCGAGCCCGCCGGGCAGGCGGCGCAGCCCGGACGCCTCGGCCATCTCGACGACGGCGGTCTCGCCCTTGACGGCGTAGGAGGCCCGGACCGGCTGCCCCGTCGGCCCGGTCACCTCGGCCTCGACTCGGGTGAAACCGCAGGCCGCGACCGCGTCCACGGTGCCGTCGCCGCCGTCGGCAACGGGGAGGAGCACCACCGGCACGTCGCCGAGCCCGGCGGCGACGCGATGGGCGACCTCGGGGGCGGTCAGCGAGCCCTTGAACTTGTCCGGTGCGATGACGACGTGACCGACGCTGTGATCCTTCATGCCGTCATCATGACCGAAGCAGTCTGGCGTGTGCCCGCGCCCCCGCCGCTCCGGCGGCCTCGCCGGAGACGGTCCGCAGGTCGCCGTCCTCGACCACGGTCACGCCGTTGACGATCAGCCTGGCCAGCGGCGGGGTCTGACCGTAGCCGAGGGCGACGATCGGGTCGGCGGCGGCCGCGTAGGGGCCGTCGACCCGCCAGACCGCGACGTCGGCGAGCTTGCCGGGTTCGAGGGAGCCGATCTCGTTCTCGCGGCCCAGGCAGCGGGCGCCGCCGAGGGTGGCCATCTCCAGCGCTTGGCGGGCGGTCAGCGCCTGCGGGCCGTAGCGGGCGCGCTGCATGAGCATCGCCTGGCGGATCTCCCCGGCGAGCGGGATGAACTCGGCCGAGCCGGGGCCGTCGACGCCGAGGCCGACGGTCGCGCCCGCGCGGAGCAGTTCGCTGACCCGGGCGATCCCGGCGCCGAGGCGGCCGTTGGACGAGGGGCAGTGGGCGGTGCCGGTGCCCGTCTCGGCGAAGCGGGCGATGTCGGCGTCGGTGAGGTGGACGCTGTGCGCGATCCACACGTCGGGGCCGAGCCAGCCGAGCGATTCGAGGTATTCGACCGGGAGCATGCCGAACTGCTCCTTGCAGTGGTCGTCCTCGTCGAGGGTCTCGGCGCCGTGGGTGTGCAGGCGGACGTTCAGGTCTCGCGCCAGCGCGGCGGCCTGGCGCATCAGGTCGCCGCTGACCGAGAACGGCGAGCAGGGCGCGACGGCCACGCGCAACATGGAGTCGAACAGGGGATCGTGGTACTTGCGTACCGCCGCCTCGGTCTCGGCCAGGATCTCGTCGAGGGTCTCGACGACCTCGTCCGGCGGCAGGCCGCCCAGGGACCGGCCCCGGTCCATCGAACCCCGGCACGGGTGGAAGCGCAGGCCCACCTCGGCGGCGGCCTGGATCTCGGCGGCGAACAGGTCGCCCCGGCCCTTGGGGAAGACGTAGTGGTGGTCGGTGGACGTCGAGCAGCCCGACAGCGCCAGCCAGGCCAGACCCGCCGTCGCGGCGCCGTGGACCACTTCGGCGTCCATGCGCGCCCAGACCGGGTAGCTGGCCACCAGCCACTCGAACAGGGTGCCGTCGGGGGCGATGCCCTGGGAGGCCCACTGGTAGAGGTGGTGGTGGGTGTTGACCAGCCCGGGGGTGACCAGGCAGCCGCGCCCGTCGATCCGGTCGGCCTCGCCCTGGTAAGGGCCCGCGCCGACCGACGCGATGCGGTTGCCCTCGATCGCGACGTGGCCGTCGGGGATCTCCGCGCCCACCACCGGGGCGACGTAGGCGTTCTCGATGACGATCACGAACCGGCCTTCCGGCGGGCGGCCAGGCGGACCGCGTCCAGGATCTTCTCGTAGCCCGTGCACCGGCACAGGTTGCCCGCCAGGTGTTCGCGGATCTCCGCGTCGGCGGGCACCCCGTCGTGCCCGGCGATCAGCGAATGGGCCTGGACGATCAGTCCGGGCGTACAGAACCCGCACTGGACGGCGCCGCACTCGACGAACGCCTCCTGCACCGGATCGAGCTCCTCACCGGAGGCGAGCCCCTCGACGGTCAGCACCTCGCGGCCCTCGGCCTGGCCGGCCGCCACGAGGCAGGCGCAGACCGGCAGGCCGTCGAGATAGACCGTGCAGGAGCCGCACTCGCCCTGTTCGCAGGCGTTCTTCGCGCCCGGCAGGCCGAGCCGCTCCCGCAGGACGTAGAGCAGGCTCTCCCCCGGCCAGACGTCGTCGGCGGTCATCGGCGCGCCGTTGACGGTGACGTTGACCCTCATGACCTTCCCCCGTTCCTGAGCTCCTGCCAGGCCCAGCCGAGCGTGCGGCGGGCCATGACGGCCAGGGCGTGCACGCGGTAGCCGCTGCTGCCCCGGACGTCGTCGATGGGCGCCGCGGCGGCGGCGACCAGTTCGCCGAACCGCTTCGCCACGGCGGGGTCGAGGTCCCCGGCCGGCCAGTTCCCGGCCAGGAACGCCTCCGCCTCGACGGCCCGGCGCGGGGTCGGGGCGGCCGAGCCGATGCCGGTGCCGACCGTCCGGTCCTCGGCGTTCAGGGCGATGCCGAACGAGCAGACCGCGATGACCATCGCGTTCCTGGTGCCGATCTTGGAGAAGTACTGGGGGCCCCGCTTCACCGGCACGTGGATCGCCCGGATCAGTTCGTGCGAGGCCAGGGCGTGGCGTTTCACGCCGGTGTAGAAGTCGCCGACCGGGATCATCCGGGTCCCGTCGACCGACTCGGCCTCGACGATCGCGCCGGACGCCAGCAGCGGCGGGTGGCTGTCGCCCGCCGGGGAGGCCGCGCCGAGGTTGCCGGCCACGGTCCCCCGGTTGCGGATCTGCGGGGAGCCGACCGTGCGGGACGCCTGGGCCAGGCCGGGCAGCCGGTCGGCCAGCTCGGCGATGATCCGGGTGTAGGTGACCCCGGCCCCGATCCTGATGTTCCCGGACTCGACCGACCATTCGGTCAGCTCGGCCACCGGCGTGAGGTCGAGCAGCGCCTTGGGGCGGCCCTTGTCGAGGTTGATCTCGACCATGACGTCGGTGCCGCCCTGGACCGGCGTCGCGTCGGGCCGGTCGGCCTTCATCCGCAGGGCCTCGGCCCAGGTGGTCGCACGCAGGAAGTCCATCAGTCCCACGCCTTTCCGGCGCCGGGCGCGTCCTCGCGCAGCACGGCGCCCTCGATCAGGCCGTAGGGGCGGTCGGCGGCGAAGTAGACCTCGCCGTCGTTGTCGAGGCCGAACGGGTCGAGGTCGACCAGGAAGTGGTGCTTGTTCGGCAGTTCGAGGCGGACCTCGCAGACGTCCGGGCAGTCGGTCAGCACCCGGGCGCCCATGGCGTAGAGGGTCTGCTGGAGCGACAGGCTGTAGGTGGTCGCGAAGGCGTCGAGCAGGGCCTCCCGGGCCGTCGCGTACGAGGCCTCCCAGTCGCCGGGCTCGCCGTCGTGCCGCCAGCGGGCGGTCACGGCGGTGGCCAGCACGCGGTCGCGGGTCTCCGGCAGGGTCGTGTACGCGTCCTTGAGGTAGCCCCAGAACTCCGAGTCGGTCGTGTTGAGGACGACCAGATCCGTCAGCCCGGAGACCACGGTGGCCCGCTCGCCGTCGTAGTGGACCAGGCAGGTGCGCACCTCCTGGCCCTTGCGGGCGAAGGAGTGGCCGCCGCGGCGCTCCCAGGCGTACTCCTCGATCTCCACGCGGGCGTGGCCGATCGTGGGCTGCGAGTCGACGAAGTGGCGGGCCAGCAGCAGGGCGAACTCCTCGATCGCGGCGACGCCGTGCTTCTTGGCGAACGCGTAGACGGTGTTCTTCTGCGTGTCGGTCGGCAGCACGGCCGCGTTGTCGCCGGTCAGGTGGACGTCGGTCATGTCGCCGGACAGGGACGTGCTGACGTTCAGATCCTTGATCTGGTGGGCGTCGCCGTTCCGGGTGACCCGCACGACCCGGGTCTCGGCTTTGCCGTAGCGGTTGGGGCCGAGCGTGAACACTGTCTAACTCCCCCGATAGGTCGAGTAGCCGAACGGGCTGAGCAGCAGCGGCACGTGGTGGTGCTGTTCGGCGTCGGCGATGGTGAAGACGACGGTGACCTCGGGGAAGAACGCGTCGTCTCCCAGGTAGCCGCCGGTGTCGAAGATCAGCCGGTAGGTCGCCGCCTCCAGCGTGCCGGTCCACTCGCGGCCGAGCGGCGTCCACTCCCTGATGCGGCCGTCCTTGTCGGTGCGGGCCTCGGCGAGGGCGACGTACCCGTGGGCGGCCCGGCGGGCCAGCCGCACGTGGACGTCGGCGGCCGGGCAGCCGCGCGCGGTGTCGAGCACATGGGTGGACAGGGTCACGCGCCCTCCTCCCACAGCTTGGCCAGCCGCAGCCGGACGATCTTCCCGAGCTCGTCGCGCACGACCATCCGCTCCTTCTCCGGTACGTTGCCCAGACGATCCTCCAAGATCGCCAGCATCTCGGGGGCCGACCTCCCGGTCGCGCAGACGAGGTACACGTGCCCGAACCGCTCCTCGTAGGCCGCGTTGCCCGCCCTCAGGCGCCGCAGGACGTCCTCTTCGGCGCTGGCGGTCCCCGACTGCTCGTCGCGCGACCACGCCGACTCCCGGTCGCCCCCCTGCCGCCGGTCGCCGATCCGGGGGTGCGCGGCCAGCGCCTCCTCGACGTCGGCCCAGTTCAGCATGGCCAGCACCCCGTCACTGCGGTCGAGGAGACCGGCGAGGTCGGGGTAGGGCCGCCCGGCCACGCCGTCGGCCCAGCGGGTGGACGCGCAGCACGCCAGCAGGTCGTCGCGGCTCGGTTCACGCATGGTCGCCAGTACACAACGCGGCCCCGGCCGAATCCAGCAGCGGGAGCTCCCAAAGCCCCGTCCATGAGCGGCCGATGGTTTGTACGTTGCCACAAACCGGCGAAACCCCCGGGTAACCTGATGCCACTATGAGCACTGGAAACGCGATCGGCGGCCATGTCCTGGTGGCCGGCGGCCTGGCCACCGGAGGGCTGCGGTACGCCGCCGAGATCGGCGCCGAGATGGCCCAGGTCTTCGTCACCAACCCCCGCGGCTGGGCCCTCAACGAGGGCAACGCCGCCGAGGACGCCAAGCTGCGCGCGGCCGACCTGCCGGTCTACGTCCACGCGAACTATCTGATCAACTTCGGCTCGCCGACCGAGGCGACGCTGGAGAACTCGATCGCCTCGGTCCGCCACACCCTGCGGCGGGGCCGCGAGGTCGGGGCGCTGGGCGTGGTCGTCCACACCGGCTCTGCCGTCAGCCAGCCGCGTGAGGCGGCCTTCCGGCAGTTGCGCGACCACCTGCTCCCCCTGCTGGAGGAGATCCCCGACGACGGCCCCGACCTGCTGCTGGAGCCGATGGCCGGGCAGGGCCAGATGCTCTGCGCGACCGTTCAGGACCTCGGCCCCTACCTGTCGGCGCTGGAGTGGCACCCGAAGGCGGGCGTCTGCCTCGACACCTGCCACGCCTTCGCCGCCGGCCACGACCTGTCGACCCCCGAGGGCGTGCGCGAGACCTTCGACGCCCTCCACGCCGTCGCGCCGGGCCGGCTGAAGCTGATCCACGCCAACGACTCCAAAGACGTGCTCGGCGCGAAGAAGGACCGCCACGAGAACATCGGCGCCGGTCACATCGGGGCCCAGGGGTTCGCCGAGATCATGCGCCATCCGGCGGTGGCCGGGGTGCCGCTGTGCATCGAGACGCCCGGCAAGGCCGACAAGCACCGCGAAGACATCGACCTGCTGAAGAAGCTGCGCGGATAGCGGGCGGATCCGGCCGTCCCCCGAACGACCGGATCCGTGAGCGCAACCCTATTTCCCAGGTCAGCGCCACACCGGCTGATCACGACAGACGGCGTGTCAGGCGCGACGAGCGGTCAGCCGCTCCCTGACCTCGCGGGTGTGCCGGCGCGAGACCGGCAGCGTCTCGGTCCCGACCAGCAGCAGCGCCCGCCCGTCGGCGAACCTCAGCTCGCTGACGTGACGGGCGTTGACGAGCGTGCTCCGGTGCGCCCGGATGAACCCGGCCCCCGCCCACCGCTGCTCCAGCGCGGCCATGGAGGTCCGCACGAGGTATCCGCCCTCGGCGGTCCGGAGGCGGACGTAGTCGCCGCGCGCCTCGGCGAACCAGACGGCGCCGGGATCGATGAACCGGGTGCGCCCGCCCAGCTCCACGGGGATCGACTCCTGGGCGGCCTTCTTCCGCAGGTGATCCAGTTCGAGCTGGTCGGACAGCCACCGGGCGGCGTTGCGGAGGTCGTGGGCGCGGCCGTGGGCCACCAGTGCTCCCGCCACCGTGCCCATGACCGTCAGGGGCGCCGCCCCGGCCGGAGGCCTCCCCCGCATGGCCGCCACCGCCGCGTCCCAGCCGTCGGGCCGGCCCGCCAGGACCTCGGTCGTGGAGGTGATGGTCAACGGGGCGCCGACGGCCCGCTCCAGGTGGGGCAGGGCCGCGCGGGCGGCCTCGGGGGTGAGCCGGAAGGGCACGTCGAAGCAGCACACCCGGGCGAGACTAGACCTCCCGGCCGGGCTAGGGCGGGCCCTCGCCCGGGTCCTCCTGGTATGAGTAGCGCTGCTCCCGCCAGGGGTCGGCGACGTTGTGGTAGCCCCGGTCCTCCCAGAAGCCGCGCCGGTCTTCGGTCAGGTATTCGATGGCGCGCACCCATTTGACGCTCTTCCAGGCGTACAGGTGGGGGACCACGGCGCGGACGGGGTAGCCGCGCTCGGGGCTGAGCGGCTTGCCGTCGAGTTCGGTCGCGAAGAGGGTCGAGTCGCGGTCGAAGTCGCCCATGCGGACGTTGGCGCTGTAGCCGTACTCGGCCCAGATCATCACGTGGCCGACCCCGTCGGCCGGGGGCACTGCGGCCAGGAACGCCGAGGCGGGCACCCCGGTCCACTCGTTGCCCATGATCGAGAACTTGGTCACGCAGTGGAAGTCGGCCAGCACCGTCGATCGTGGCAGCTGGCCGAAGTCGTCCCAGGTCAGGAAGTGCTGCTCGCCGGACGCGGTGGCCCCGAAGATCTGCAGGCGCCAGGTCGCGGGCCGGAACGTCGGCACCCTGCCGTAATGCATCACGGGCCTGCCGCGCGGGACGTACTGACCCGGGGGCAGCCGGTTCTCCTCCTCGGACGTCTCCGGCACCCGCCCATCCTGTCACCCGCCCCGCAGTGCGCCCGCATCAGGGTTGTGCGATATATTTCGACCATGCTTGGCGCACTCTCGTTTTGGTATGGCGACGGACCCGTGAGGACCGCTCGCCATGAGGTTGTGCGCTAACAGCCAAAGGCGGTCGAAAAGCCCCGGGTCCGATAGAGGACCCGGGGCTTTTCGCATGTTAAGGAGAAATCATGGTCATCGTCATGGCCCCCGAGGCCACCCAGGAAGACATCACCGAAGTCGTCGCGCTGGTCGCGTCGGCCGGTGGTGAGGCGTTCGTGTCCCGCGGCGTGAGCCGCACGATCATCGGGCTGATAGGCGACGTAGAGCAGTTCGCCAGCCTCAACCTGCGCGGTCAGCGCGGCGTCGCCGACGTGATGCGCGTGTCCACCCCCTTCAAGCTCGTGAGCCGCGACAACCATCCCGTCCGGTCGACGGTGAGAGTGGGCGGGGTGCCGATCGGGCCCGACACGGTCACCCTCATCGCGGGGCCGTGCGCGGTCGAGACGCCGCAGCAGACCCTTGAGGCCGCCCAGATGGCCAAGGCCGCCGGGGCCACCCTGCTGCGCGGCGGCGCGTTCAAGCCGCGCACCTCGCCGTACGCCTTCCAGGGCCTCGGGGAGCAGGGGCTGCGCATCCTGGCGGACGTCCGGGAGAAGACCGGGCTGCCGATCGTGACCGAGGTGGTCGACGCCCACGACGTGCCGCTCGTGGCGTCGTACGCGGACATGCTGCAGGTCGGCACCCGCAACACGCAGAACTTCGCGCTCCTGCAGGCGGTCGGCGCGGCCGGGAAGCCGGTCATGCTGAAGCGCGGCATGAGCGGGACGATCGAGGAGTGGCTGATGTCGGCCGAGTACATCGCCCAGCGCGGCAACCTCGACATCGTGCTCTGCGAGCGCGGCATCCGCACCTTCGAGACGGCCACCCGCAACACCCTCGACGTGTCGGCGGTGCCGGTGGCGCAGCGGCTCTCCCACCTGCCGGTGATCATCGACCCGTCCCACTCGGGCGGGCGGCGTGACCTGGTGCTGCCGCTCACCCGGGCGGCCGTCGCGGTGGGCGCCGACGGTGTGATCATCGACGTCCACCCGCACCCCGAGCAGGCGCTCTGCGACGGCCCGCAGGCCCTGGTCGACGGCGACCTGGAGGAGCTCGCGAGGATCATGCGCGACTTCCCGCCGCTGCTCGGGCGCACCCAGGCCGCGAACCTGGCCGGGGAGTCCGTGGCGGTGTAACCTGCGCCCCCGTGGCGTTTTCGGGGGATCTTCAGAAGAACAAGAACTTTGTCTCACTGCTTGGTGTTCAGACGTTGTCCGTGCTGGGCGACGCGTTCTCGACCGTGGCGGTGCCGCTGCTGGCCCTGCACGCGACCGGGTCCGTCGCCCAGATGGGCGTCCTCACCGCGCTGACGGGCGTCGCCTCCGTCGTGACTGGCACCTTCGCCGGGGGCATCGTCGACCGGTTCGACCGGCGGCGCGTGCTGGTCGTGTGCGACGTCGGCCGCTTCCTCCTGTACGGCCTGATCCCGGTCCTGTGGTGGCTGTCCCCCGTGGTCTGGCCCATGTACGTGATCGTCCCGCTGGCGGCCTCGCTCGGGATGGTCTTCTCGGTGGCCTACGTGACCGTGCTGCCGTCGATCGTGGAGGCCGGCGACATCACCCGCGCCAACGGCGTCCTCTACGGCACCTTCGCCGTCGCCGGGGTGGCCGGGCCCGCGCTGGCCGGCGTCGTCTCCGGGGCGTTCGGGCCCGCCGCGGCGATCGGGCTGGATTCGGTCACCTTCCTGGTCTCCGCCTTCGGGCTGCGGTTCATCAGGCTGCGGCCGTACACGAAGGAAGAGACCGGCGGTCGTCTGGCCGGCGCGCGGTTCCTGCTCGGGAACCCGGTGCTGCGCACCATGACCATCCTGCTGACGGCACTCATCTTCCTCACCGCGGGCCTCGACGACCTGGTCGTCTTCCACCTGAAGGACGACCTGGCGCAGCCCGACGCGGTGGTCGGCTACGTGCTCGGCGCGGGCGCGATCGGCACGATCGCCGGATCTCTGGCCGTGGCCCGGGTGCGCAGGAGGCTCGGGTTCGGCCCGACGTGGCTGTGGTCGACCGCGCTGGCCGGGCTGGCGGCGGCCCTGATCGCCCTCGCGCCGGGCGTGGCCGGGATCGGCGCGCTGATGGCGGTGTTCAGCCTGGCGATCTCGGTCGGGGCGATCTGCTCGATGTCGCTGCGGCAGGAGATCACCCCGGCCCACCTGCTCGGCCGGGTGACGGCGGCGTTCTGGACCATCCACTTCGCGTTGGGGCCGGTCGGGGCGACCCTGGCGACGTTCGCGGCGGCCGGGCAGGGGGTGTCGGCCGTGGTGGCCGTCATGGGGACCGGCCTGCTGCTGGTCGTGGCGGGCGGGCTGGTCAGCCCGCTGAGGCGGTCAGGCCTCTAGCTTGTAGGCCTGGATCGAGTCGGCCAGCTGCACCGCGAGCTCCTCGGCGTCGAGCCGCTTCTCGATCAGCTTCAGGTCTTCGATCTTGGCGGCCAGTTCGGGCTGGCGGGAGGCCAGGATCGTGCAGCAGTCTTCGTCGGGCAGCTCGGAGATGGCCAGCGTGCCGATGCGGCGGGCCTCGGCGATGACCTCCATCTTGTCGAGCCCGATCAGGGGCCGCAGGATCGGCAGGTCGGTCGCGCTGTCTTGGGCCGCGATGTTGGCCATCGTCTGCGACGACACCTGGCCGAGCGAGTCGCCGGTGATCAGGGCGGTCGCCTTGTGGCGGTGGGCGACCTCCTCGGCGGTCTTCAGCATCAGGCGGCGCTGGGCGATCATCGCCAGGCGGTCGCTGCCCGAGGTGCGGATCGACTGCTGGGCCTTGCCGAACGGCACCACCCACAGCCGCGAGCGGCCCTGGAAGGCGTCGAGGCGGCGGACCAGCGCGTAGGCCTTGTAGATCGACTCGGTCGTGGTGAACGGGATGCCCGAGAAGTGCAGGAAGTCGACCCGCAGGCCGCGGCGCATCATGCGGTAGGCGGCCACCGGGGAGTCGATGCCGCCCGACAGCAGCGCCAGGCCCCGGCCGCTGGTGCCGACCGGGAGGCCGCCCTGGCCGGGGCGGTTGTCGACGTAGACGAAGACCTCGTCGCGGTCGACCTCGATGGACACGGTGAGCTCGGGGTTCTTCAGGCTGACCGGCAGGCCGTAGGTGTCGTTGATCTCGCTGCCGACGTGCCGGTCGAGCTCGGCCGAGGTCATCGGGAAGCGCTTGTCGCGGCGGCGGGAGCGGACCGCGAAGCTGGCCTTGCGGGCCACTTCGGGGGTCTCCCTGACCAGTTCGAGCGCGGCCTTGGTGACGACCGAGGGGTCTTTGGCGACCCGCCAGGCCAGGTGGACCAGGACGATGCCGGGCACCTCGCTGACCCGCTTGGCGACCGCCTCGGCGACCTCGACGCCGGTGCCGTCGGGCAGGAACAGGGCGATCACGCCGTGGCGCTGGCGCAGGTCGATCTCGAAGCCCGACAGGGCGTACTTGATGTTCGCGCGCAGCCGGACCTCGAACTGCTCCCGGTTCTTTCCTTTCAGGACGATCTCGCCCAGTTTGAGCAGCACACAGGGCTCACCCAGAGCGGTCATGGTCATGGCGGTGGTCCTTCGGGAAAGACTGGCGGGAACCTTTTAACTCTAGTCGAGGTCGGCCAGACCTTTTTCGATCGCGTAGCGGACCAGCTCGACGCGGTTGTGCAGCTGGAGCTTGCTCAGGGTGTTCTGCACGTGGTTCTGGACCGTCCGGTGCGACAGCACGAGCCGTTCGGCGATCTGCTTGTACGACAATCCCTTCGCCACCAGCCGCAGCACCTCGGTCTCGCGGTCGGTCAGCCGGGGGCCCTCCTCGGCGGCCTTCGGCTGGGCCGCCAGGCGGCGGTACTCCCCCAGCACGAGCCCGGCCAGGCCCGGCGTGAAGACGGCGTCGCCCTGGGCCGTGCGGGCCACGGCCTCCAGGAAGTCGGCCTGGCTCGCCGACTTCACCAGGTAACCCGACGCGCCCGCCTTCACCGCCTCCAGGACGTCGTCGTGCTCGGCGCTGGCCGACAGCACCAGCACCTTGGGCGGCTGCTCCGAGGCGCCGAGGCCCCGGGCCACCTCGACCCCGCGCAGGTCGGGCAGCTGGAGGTCGAGCACCACCACGTCGGGCCGGACGGCCGCCGCCACTCGCAGCGCCTGGCGGCCCTCGCCGCAGGTCGCCACGATCTCGTAGCCGGCCTCGGCGAGGTCGCGGGCCACGCCCTCCCGCCACATCGGGTGGTCGTCGACGACCATGACGCGCACGCTCATGGCGCCACGATAACCATCTCGATCTCGGTGCCATCAGGGGAGGAGGCAATCGTGACCCGGCCGCCCAGGGCGGCCACCCGGCCCTTGATCGACTGCGAGACGCCCAGGCGGCCCAGCCGCTCGGCCTCCTCCAGACGGCCCTCGGGGATGCCTGGGCCGTCGTCGCGGACGGTCACCGTCACGGCGCCGTCCTCGGCCTCGACGAGGATCCACACGCGGGTCCCGTCGGGGCAGTGCCGGCGCACGTTGTCGAGCGCGTTGCCGACGGCGGCCGACAGCTCCTCGACCGTGCGGGCGGGCAGCTCGACGGGGGTCGCGGGGGTGGCGACGGTGACCGTGGCCGAGGCGTGGCGGCGCAGGGAGTCGCTGAGGTCGGCCGACTCGGCCGTGGCGGGACGGGGCGCGGTGCGGACCAGCTCGCGCAGTACCGCCTCCTGCTCGCCCGCCAGGCGGCCCAGCTCGGCCGCCTCGCCGCCGATCTCGGCGCCCCGGCGCTGGACCAGCGCCAGGACCTGGAGGACCGAGTCGTGGATGCCGCGGGCCAGGCGCTCGCGTTCGCGTCCGGCCGCCTCGATCTCGACCGCGCGCTGCATGCGGGCCTCGGCCTGCTTGGCCAGGCGGGCGACGTGGCCGATCACGACGCCGGCCAGGAACAGCAGCACCGCCCCGTTGACCGGGACGGTGTTCAGGTCGAGCACGCCGACGCCGCGGAGCCACACGTCCAGCACGGCGATGACCGCGGCCGCGGCGGCGCCGGCGCGGCGGCCCGAGTAGACCGCCCAGGCGACCACCGGGGCGGCCACCCAGGTCGCGGTGATCGGCATGGCGCCGCGCGGTCCGTCGAATCCCTGGACCCAGATCGACGACAGCAGGCAGGCGGCGGTCACGGCCAGGTCGGCGACCAGCAGCGGCCAGCCGCGCAGGCGCTCGCGGGAGTAGGCGTAGGTGGCGAGTGCCGTCCAGGCGGTCATGAGGGCGAGCACCGACCAGGCGGGGCCCGGATTGCCGTAACTGTCGGCCTCGATCACCAGGACGGCGGCGTAGCCGAGCGAGCAGAACCGGTAGACGGCGATCGCCCGCCAGAAGGGCGTCTCGATGGTCATCACACGACTACATAACGAACGTCACATGAACTCCCGAAAGGGACAAATAGTGCGTATGGAGCGGTGCAATAATTTTGCCGCAACCACAACGAGGAGCACGCATGTCCCATATCAGTCACTTCTCGCACGGAGCGTTGACTCCTCTCCTCGCCTACCTGATGTCCGTCGTCGGCTCACTGCTC
This sequence comes from Herbidospora galbida, assembly GCF_005233835.1. Classification (GTDB taxonomy): domain Bacteria; phylum Actinomycetota; class Actinomycetes; order Streptosporangiales; family Streptosporangiaceae; genus Herbidospora; species Herbidospora galbida. The sequence goes on from NZ_SZQA01000032.1 coordinate 89,968, forward strand.
GGCCTCATCCTCACGTCCCGGGCCCGGTCGGCACAGGGGGCCTCGCGCTACCGCTGGCTGGGCGGGGGCGCGCTGGCCATCGGCGGCACCGGCATCTGGGTGATGCACTTCATCGCCATGATGGGCTTCGACGTGGACAGCGAGATCCGCTTCAACGTCGGGCTGACCGCCGTCTCGGCGGTGGTGGCGGTCGCCGTCGTCTACGGAGGACTCCACGTCGTCTCACGGGGCGACGGACTCCCCCGGCTGCTCGCGGGCGGCCTGCTGGCCGGCACCGGCGTCGGCGCCATGCACTACCTCGGCATGTTCGCGATGAGCATGTCGGGCACCCTGGTCTACGACCCGCTGATGGTGGCCCTGTCGGTGCTGATAGCGATCGTCGCGGCCACCGTCGCCCTCTGGTTCACCCTGAAGGTCGAGGGCCCCCTGGCCACCACCGGTGCGGCCCTCATGATGGGCGTGGCCGTCACGGGCATGCACTACACCGGCATGTACGCCCTCAGCGTCGCCCCCGGCGACAACGTCCCCCAGGGCGCCAGCGCCATGGACTTCCTGCTGCCGCTGATCGCGGGCATCAGCCTGATCACCGTGGGCCTGCTGCTCGCCATCCTGCTCTCGCCCTCGGCGCGCGAGATGCGCGAGGACTCCGAACTGCTGGAGCGCCTGCAGCACCGCAGGACCACCCCGGCGACGCCGCCGCAGCCCGCGCCACAGCACAGGCCCGACGGCGACGACCTGTTCACGCCGCGCAGGTAACCCGCGCGGCGCATCAGGACCTCTTGATACGGCTGGCCGTCGGCCGGCCGTATCTCGTTCTTTCAGGCAGATTCCCCGGCGCGAGCCACGGCCGGCCTTCGGCCGTCCGCGTCTCGGCCAATCAGGCAGATTCCCCGGCGCGAGCCACGGCCGGCCTTCGGCCGTCCGCGTCGCGGCCAATCAGGCAGATTCCCCGGCGCGAGCCACGGCCGGCCTTCGGCCGTCCGCGTCTCGCTTAGCCGAAGAAGACCTCGGCCTCGGCGTAGCGGTGGACGGGCACGGTCTTGAGCTCGGCCGTCGCGGCGTCGAGGCCGTTGCGCACGATCTCGGTGCCCTGGAGGCCGACCATCTTGCCGAAGTCGCCCTCGTGGACGGCGTCGATCGCGGCGAGGCCGAAGCGGGTGGCCAGCACACGGTCGTAGGCCGTCGGGGTGCCGCCGCGCTGGATGTGGCCGAGGACCGTGGTGCGGGCCTCCTTGCCGGTGCGCTTCTCGATCTCCTGGGCGAGGCGGTCGCCGATGCCGCCGAGGCGGACGTGGCCGAACGCGTCGAGCTCGCCGGCCTGCAGCTCCATCTGGCCGTCAATCGGGTGGGCGCCCTCGGCGACCACGATGATCGGGGCGTAGCGGGTCTTGAAGCGCGACTCGACGTACTCGCAGACCTTGTCGATGTCGAACGGCTTCTCGGGGATGAGGATGACGTTGGCCCCGGCGGCCATGCCGGCGTGCAGCGCGATCCAGCCCGCGTGGCGGCCCATGACCTCGCAGATCAGGGCGCGGTGGTGCGACTCGGCGGTGGTGTGGAGGCGGTCGATGGCCTCCATCGCGATGTTCACCGCGGTGTCGAACCCGAAGGTGTAGTCGGTCGCGTTGAGGTCGTTGTCGATCGTCTTCGGCACGCCCACGACGTTCACGCCACGGTCGAAGAGCTGCTTGGCGACGCCAAGGGTGTCCTCACCGCCGATGGCGACGAGGGCGTCGACGCCCTGCGCGGCAAGGTTCTCCTTGATGCGCTCGACGCCGCCCTCGATCTTGATCGGGTTGGTGCGCGAGGAGCCAAGGATGGTGCCACCGCGCGGCAGGATGCCGCGCACGGACTGAACGTCGAGGGGCATCGTGTCGCCCTCGAGCGGGCCGCGCCAGCCGTCGCGGAACCCCACGAACTCGTGACCGTAGACCGTGACGCCCTTGCGGACCACGGCCCGGATCACGGCGTTCAGACCGGGGCAGTCGCCGCCGCCGGTGAGCACTCCAATACGCATGTCGGGTTCCTCCATATGAGATAGCGCGGCCAGACTGTGTCTGGACGCCGACGGTGGCATTCTGCCGTGACGGCGCAACAATGGTCTAGACCAAAAAGTGAGGCGCCGTGGCGGTTTTGGCGATAGACGCTGGTACGACCGGTGTGACCGCACTCGTGGTGGGTGAGGACGGCCACATCGACTCGCGCGGATACCAGGAGTTCGAGCAGCGGTTCCCGGAACCCGGCTGGGTCGAGCACGCGCCCGACGACATCTGGCGCGCGACGCTGGCAGCCTGCCGCACCGCTCTGGCGAGGGCAAGCACCACTGTGCGGTGCGTCGGCCTGACCAACCAGCGCGAGACGGCGGTGCTGTGGAACGCCGCCACCCTCGACGCGCCGCGTCATGCCATTGTCTGGCAGGACCGCAGGTCCTCCGGCATCTGCGCCCGTCTTCGTGACGAAGGTCACGAGGCCCGTGTGACCGAACTCACCGGCCTGCGGCTCGATCCCTACTTCACCGGCACCAAGCTGACCTGGCTGGCCGAGCACGACCCGGAGGCCTGGGCGGCGAAGGACCTGGCGATCGGCACGGTCGACAGCTACCTGGTGGCCCGGCTGACCGGCGGCGCCCGCCACGTGACCGACCCGTCGAACGCCTCCCGCACTCTTCTCTACGACATCCACGCGGGCGCCTGGTCGCCCGAGTTGTGCGACCTGTTCGGGGTGCCGATCGACGCGCTGCCCGAGGTGGTGCCCAACTACGGCGAGCTCGCCCGCACCGATCCCGACCACTTCCTCGGCCTCGACCTGCCGATCTCCGGCATGGCCGGCGACCAGCAGGCGGCCCTGTTCGGCCAGACCTGCTTCGAGGTCGGCGACGTCAAGTGCACCTACGGAACCGGCTCGTTCGTCCTGGTCAACACGGGCCACGAGGCGGTGGGCTCCGACGCGGGGCTGCTGACCACGGTCGCCTGGCAGGAGCCCTCCGGCGAGCTGACCTACGCCCTGGAGGGCGCGATCTTCGTGACCGGCGCGGCGGTCCAGTGGCTGCGCGACGGGCTGGGCCTCATCGGGACGGCGGCCGAGTCGGAGGAGCTGGCCCGCTCGGTGCCCGACGCGGGCGGCGTGGTGTTCGTGCCCGCCCTGACCGGCCTGGGGGCGCCGCACTGGGATCCGGACGCCCGGGGCACGATCACCGGCCTCACTCGGGGCACGACCAAGGCCCATCTGGCCCGCGCCACGCTCGACGCCATCGCCTACGAGGTGCGCGACATCGTGGCCACCATGTCCGAGGAGGTGACCGTGCTCAAGGCCGACGGCGGCGGCAGCTCCAACGACCTGCTCATGCAGGTCCAGGCCGACCAGCTCGGCATCCCGGTCGAGCGCCCGGTCGTCCAGGAGACCACCGCGCTCGGCGCGGCGTTCCTGGCCGGCCTGGGCGCCGGGGTGTGGTCGACGCGCGAGGAGCTCAAGCACACCTGGCAGCTCGACAAGCGGTTCGAGCCCGGCCCCCGCGACGAGCGCGCCTACGACGACTGGCTGCGCGCGGTGAGCCGGGCGCGGGGCTGGGCCGCACGCTGACGGCGGCGCGTCCTCAGAGGAGCACGCAGGTCGGGGTCGGCACGGCCAGCACGTGGCCGGTCGGCTCCGGCACGCCGCCCGCCAGCCGGAAGTGGACGACGCCGCCCGAGCGCTGGTTGGCGACATAGAGATCGTCGCCCTCGATCGCGAAGTGGCGGGGCCAGTCGCCGCCGCAGTCGACCTCGGCGACCATCTTGAACGTCTCGGGGTCGAACACGCTGATCGTGTTGGGGCCCCGGTTGGCGACGTAGAGCCGGTCGCGGTGGAGCTGGATGTGGGACGGGTAGTTGGCGCTGTCGCGCCCGCTCGCCGCGAACTGCCCGATCGGGTGCCATTTCGGGTCGAAGGCGTGGACCTGGCCGTCGAGCTCTCCGGTGACGAACCAGCCGGTCCGCGCGCTCACCAGGTGGCGCGGGCCGGTGCCGGGGGTGAGCACGAGGGGTTCGAGCTCGGTGACCTCGGCCCGCACCCGCCACTGGCGGATCTGGTCGGCGCCCAGGTCGGTGACATAGAGGACGCCCGCCTCGAAGGTGGCCTGGTGGGCGTGGGGGCCGCGCTGGCGGTCGGAGTCGGGGCCCGAGCCGAAGCCGGGGAAGAGCAGCGGCGGGCCGGTGAACAGGCCCTCGTCGTCGAGCGCGTGCAGGGCCACCATGCCGTCGCCGTAGTTGGCCACGGCCAGCCACCGGTCGGCGACGGCCACGTGGCACGGGGAGTCGCCGCCGCTCGACCGGGTCGCCAGGCGCTCGGGGCCGTCGGGGCCGTCGGCGCCGAAGGCGGTGATCGTGCCGGGGTCGGCCTCGCCGACGGCGTAGAGGATCGGGAGCGTCGGGTGGGCGGCGAGGAACGAAGGGCCTGAGGCGGCGGCCGTGCCGACCTCGGTGAGGGCGCCCGTCTCGGCGCGGGCGGCGACGGTGACGCCGGCCCCCGCCCCTCCGGTGTCGGACGTGTAACCCCCGATGTAGACCGTGCTCACGTCGCTCCTTCGAGAAGGCTGGCGGGTTACGAACCCTAGCGTATCGGGCTTATCGTTGCCTCAGTCAACGATTCACTTGAGGAGAGCAATGGACCCGATCGCGGAGGTCCGCGCGTTCAACCGCTTCTACACCGAGGTCATCGGCGTGCTCGGTCCCGGTATGCACGACTCGCCCTATTCACTGACCGAGGCCAGGGTCCTGTACGAACTGGGCCAGGCCCCGGGCCCCCTGGAGACCGGGGAGATCCGGCGGGCGCTCGGCCTCGACGCGGGCTACCTCAGCCGCCTGCTGACCCGGCTGGAGACCGACGGGCTGGTGACCCGGGAACGGGCCGGCCACGACGCCCGCCGCCAGGTCGTGTCGCTCACGGGGGCCGGGCGCAGGACGTACACGGACCTGGACGAGAAGTCGGCGGCCCAGGTCGCCGGGCTGCTCGACGGGGCCGACCAGGCGCGCCTGCTGGGCAGCATGGCCGCGATCAGGGAGATCCTCGGCGGCGGGCCCAAGAGCGGCGCCGTGGTCATCCGGCCGCCCCGGCCCGGCGACCTCGGCTGGGTGGTGCAGCGGCACGCGGCGATCTACGCGCGCGAGCAGGGCTGGGGGCCCGACTTCGAGGCGCTGGTGGCGCGGATCTGCGCCGACTTCCTCGACGAGCGCGACGACCCCGGGCAGGCCGGGTGGATCGCCGAGATCGACGGCCGCCCGGCGGGGTGCGTGTTCTGCGTCCGCAAGGACGACGAGACGGCGCAGCTGCGGCTCCTGCTCGTCGAGCCCTGGGCGCGCGGGCGCGGGGTGGGCGCCCGGCTGGTCGAGGAGTGCCTGCGGTTCGCCGCCGACGCCGGATACACGCGGATCCGGCTGTGGACGCGCGACGTGCTGACCGCCGCCCGGCGGATCTACCGGAAGGCCGGATTCGAGGTCACCGGCACCGAGCGGGGCGAGGATTTCACGGACGAGATCTGGGAGCGGGACATTCCCCGCTTTACTGATGGGAATTAGCGGAATATGCTCCCGCCATGCGGTTCCACTGGTTCCTCCCGACCTCGGGCGACGGCCACTACGTCCGCCCGGCGACCACCACGGTGGCGGCCGGCGCGGCGCCGGTCCGGCACCCCACGCTCCGATACCTCACCCAGGTCGCCCAGGCGTCCGAGTCGGCCGGCTTCGAGGCCGTGCTCACCCCGGTCGGTCTGGGCTGCCCCGACCCGCTCGTCACCTGCGCGGCCGTGGCGGCCACCACCGACCGGATCGGCCTGCTGGTCGCCTTCCGGCCCGGTTTCACCCTGCCGACCCTGCTCGCCCAGCAGGCCGAGGCGTTCCAGGAGATCAGCGGCGGGCGGCTGCGCCTCAACGTCGTCACCGGCGGCGACCCCGCCGAGCAGCGCGCCTACGGCGACTTCCTGAACCACGACGAGCGCTACGCGCGGACCGCCGAATACCTCCACGTGCTGCGCCGGACCTGGGAGGGCCAGCCCTTCTCCTTCACCGGCGAGCACTACCGGGTCGAGAACGCGGGCCTGGCCCGGCCGCTGGCGAACCTGCCGGAGATCTACTTCGGCGGCGCCTCCCCGGCGGCCGAGAAGGTCGCGGCCGAGCACGCCGACGTCTACCTGATGTGGGGCGAGCCCCCGGCGATGATCGCCGAGCGCCTGGAGCGCATGCGCAAGCTCACCGCCGAGACCGGCCGCACCCTGCGCTACGGCATCCGCCTCCACGTCATCGCCCGCGACACCGCCGACGAGGCATGGGCGTACGCCCGGCACCTGCTGTCGGGCATGGACCCCGAACGGATCGCCGCCGCCCAGGCCCGCTTCGCCCGCATGGACTCCGTCGGCCAGGCCCGCATGGCCGGGCTGCACGGCGGCAGCGCCGACGACCTGGAGATCTCCCCCGGCCTGTGGGCGGGGGTCGGCCTGGTCCGCGAGGGCGCCGGAACCGCTCTCGTCGGGTCGTACGCCGAGGTCGCCCGGCTGATCCGCGAGTACGCCGCCCTCGGTCTCGACGAGTTCATCCTGTCGGGCTGGCCGCACCTGGAGGAGTCGATCCGGGCCGGCGAGTTCCTGCTGCCGCTGCTCAAATGAACCTCGCCCTGCGCCTCGGGGCCGTCCTCTTCCTGCTCGCGGTCTGGCAGGTCGTGGCGTGGCTGAAGATCTGGCCGCCGGTGTTCGTGCCGGAGCCGGTCGCGGTCTGGGACCAGCTGCTGCGCACCTCCACCGAGGGCTATAGCGGCCACACTCTGGCCGGGCACCTGCTGGCCAGCCTGCGCCGGATCGTCCTCGGCTGCCTCTACGGCATCGGCGGCGGCATCGTGCTCGGGCTGCTCATCGGGGTCGTGCCGGTGCTGCGGACGCTGCTCAACCCGCTGGTCACGTTCGTGCGCACGCTGCCGCCGCTGGCCTACCTGAGCCTGCTCGTCATCTGGTTCGGCATCGGCGAGGAGCCCAAGGTGTGGCTGCTGCTGCTCGCCGCGCTGCCGCCCGTGGCCGTGGCCACCGCCGACGCCGTCAGGGGCGTCCACGACGACTACCTGAACGCCGCCCGCTCGCTGGGCGCCCGCCCCTGGGAGATCCCCTACCGGGTGGTGCTGCCCAGCGCCCTGCCCGAGATCGTGACCGGGGTGCGGGTGGCGGTCGGAGTGGCGTACACGACCGTCGTGGCCGCCGAGACCGTCAACGGCGTGCCCGGCATCGGCGGCATGGTCCGCGACGCCCAGCGCTACAACCAGACCGACGTCGTCGTGCTGGGGATCATCGTCATCGGCCTGTCCGGCCTGCTCATCGACTACCTGCTGCAAACGCTCGACCGACGGCTCGTGCCCTGGCGCGGCCGTCACATCTGAAGGAGCCCCCTGTGAAACGCGTCCTCGCGGCGCTGTTGGTGCTGGTCACCGCGGCCGCCTGCTCCTCCCCGGCCGAAGCGCCGGGAGAGAAGAAGACGGTCCTGCGTATCGGCTACCAGCTCATCCCCAACGGCGACCTGATCGTCAAAGACCAGAAGTGGCTGGAGCAGGCGCTCCCCGGCACCGAGATCACCTGGAGCAAGTTCGACTCCGGAGGTGACGTGAACACGGCCATGATCGCGGGGGCGATCGACATCGGCCTGGCCGGCAGCTCGCCGGTGACCCGGGGCCTGTCGGCGCCGCTCAACATCCCCTACCGCGTGCCGTGGATCTTCGACGTGATCGGCGACAACGAGGCCCTGGTCGCCAAGAAGGAGATCACCTCGGTCGCCGGCCTGGCCGGGAAGACGATCGCGACCCCGTTCGCCTCGACCGCCCACTACAGCCTCCTGGCGGTCCTGCAGGAGGCCGGCGTGACCGACGCCAAGGTCATCGACCTCCAGCCGCCGGACATCCAGGCCGCGTGGGTCCGCGGCGACATCGACGCCGCCTACGTCTGGACGCCGGTCCTGGCCGAACTGGAGAAGGACGGCGCCGTCCTGGCCTCCAGCCGCGAGCTGGCCGGCAAGGGCAAGCTCACCGCCGACCTGGCGGTGGTCCGCAACGAGTTCGCCGACCAGCACCCCGAGATCCTCCAGGAGTGGCTCAAGCAACAGGACCGGGCGGTCAAGCTGACCCGCACCGACGCGGCGGCAGCGGCGGCGGCCATCGGCCGCCAGCTCAACCTCGACCCGGCCGAGGCCGGCCGCCAGCTGGGCCAGCTCGTCCTCCTCGACGCCGCCGAGCAGCGCTCCCCCGACTACCTCGGGACGGCGGAGGCGCCCGGCAAGCTCGCGGAGAACCTGCGCAGCGCGGCGGAGTTCCTGGTGGGCCAGAAGCAGCTCGACGCGGTCCCGGAACTGACGGTCTTCCAGAAGGGCCTGCTGCCCCATGCCCTCCCCTGACCCCGGGGACGACGAGACCCCGGCTCACTCGCCGGCGATCGAGCTCCGGGCGGTGACGCGGGTCTACCGCGACCGCCCGGCGCTCGGGCCGATCGACCTGGCCATCCCCGCCGGGGAGTTCCTGACCGTGGTCGGCCCCTCCGGCTGCGGCAAGAGCACGCTGCTGAGCCTGGTGGCGGGGTTCGCCCCGCCCACGGCGGGGACCGTGCTGGCCGACGGGGCGCCGGTGCGCGGCCCCGGGCCCTCCCGGGGCGTGGTCTTCCAGCAGCCGAGGCTGTTCCCCTGGCTCTCGGTGTCCGGGAACATCGCCTTCGGCCTGCGGCGGCTGCCCAAGGCGGCCAGGAAGGAGCGGGTCGCCGAGCTGCTGGCCATGACCGGGCTGGAGAACGCGGCCCGGCTGAAGCCCTACGAGCTGTCGGGCGGCATGCGGCAGCGGGCGGCCATCGCGCGGGCGCTCGCGCCCCGGCCCAAGGTCCTGCTGATGGACGAGCCCTTCGGCGCGCTCGACGCCTTCACCCGCGAACGCATGCAGGAGGAGATCCGCGACCTGTGGCGGAGCACCGGGGTGACGGTCCTGTTCATCACCCACGACGTCACCGAGGCGAGCACGCTGGGCACCCGGGTCATCGCCCTGGCGGGGCCGCCCGGCCGCATCTCCCTCGACGCGCGGGTGAGCGAGGGCCTGCGCGAGAAGGTCGAGGCCGCCATCAGGGACGCCGCCTCGGCGCGCGCGGCGTGAGGACGTACCGGGAGATCAGCTCTTGAAGGGCCCGGTCACCTCGTAGGTGATGCCGCCCTCGCGGGAGGAGAAGTAGAGGCGCTCGCCGTCGGGCGAAAAGGCCAGGCCGGTGATCGACTTCTCGGGGCCGTCGACGCGCAAAAGCGGGGTGACCGCGCCGTCGTCGCCGATGATGTTGATCTCGCCGTCGCGGGTGACGAACAGGTCGCCCGCACCGGCCAGCAGCCTCGGGTCGGCCCCGTAGAGGACCGAGAGCTCGCCCGCCGACGGGTCGTACGACCACACCCGGTCGTCGCCCGTCGAGAAGTAGCAGAAGCCGCCCGACGTCGAGCAGCGCCCGGCCCGCTCGAAGCGCACCGCGCCCTCGACCTGGTCGCGGGTGGGCGCGTCGGTGGCGGCGGGGTTGGGCACCCGCGACCACGTGACCTTCCCGGCGCCGGAGCCGACCATGACCTCCAGGACGCCGGTCGTGAGGTCGCGCCAGTCGTCGGGGCGGAACCGGTAGAGGCACCCCTCGGGGTGGTCTTCGGTCAGGTAGACCACCTGGCCGACCTCGTCGCACACGGCGCTCTCGTGCCGGAACAGGCCCATGGCCAGGCGCGGCATGGCGGCGAAGTGGCCGTAGGGGTCGCATTCGAAGACCCGGCCGCGGCAGGTGTCCTCACACGACAGCCAGGTGTTCCACGACGTCGCGCCCCCGGCGCGGTTGCTGTCGGTGCCCGACAGGATGCGGTAGCCGCTGCGGATCGACCCGTCGGGGCCGAACCGGAGCGCCGACACCCCGCCGAGGAGCGGGATCTCGGAGTTGGAGACGTAGATCCAGCCGTCGCCGTCGGCGAAGCACGCGCCGTCGTCGGGCGCCTGGTGCCACGTGAGGCCCCCGACCCGTTCGCCCGTGCGGCCGACCACGCGGCTGGTGAAACCCTCGGCCAGCTCGATGGCCGGATCACCAGGTGTTCTCATCAGGGCCGCGAACCTCCCCGAACCGGCAGCCATGGAACCTCCCTCACAAATCACGCTACGCGCGGCAGGCGGGGCCAGTCGAACCGAGTGACGTGAACTTACGGGGAATCGGCGCGGGTCCCAGGCCAAAACTTGCCCAAACCACGGGCGGCGGAGAGCTGGACCATTTCTAAAGTGATCGGCCATGCCCCTTCCTCCCGGCGACGTGCTCGCGCCCGCGATCACCTCGCGCCGCGCCCTCGTCTTCCTCGACCAGGATCCACCGGGCCGCCGGCTCGCGAGTGCCCTCAGATCGTCCGGCTATGCCGTCGAGACCTGTCCGTCGGGGCGGCGCGACCACGAGCGGCTCGCCGCGTTCCTCGCCTCGGGGCGCCCCGGCGACCTGCTGCTGGTGCGCTGGCCGTCGACCGCGACCTGGTCGGGGGCCGACTTCGCGACGCTGGTGAAGCGGTTCGGGGCCTCGGTCGGGGAGACCACCGCCTCGGCCGTGCTGATGATCGTCGACTTCGGGTGGATCGGCAGCGCCTCCCCCGACGAGCAGACCGTGAGCGCCCTGCTGACCCCGCCGGGGATCGCCGCCGCCGCGCTGACCACGGGCCTGGCGCTGGGCGCCGAGGTGCGGCCGGGGGCGCCGTCGCTGACCGAGGTGGTCGCCGACGGGCTGCTGACCTTCGACGCCGACCTCGGCGGCGACGGCGTGGTCTCGGTCGCCGACCTGCTGGCCCACGCCCTGGCGGCCTTCGGCGAGCACGCCGAGTTCCTGCCCCACCTGCTGACCTCGCCGGAGGCGCTCGACGTGGCGGTGGCGGTGCGGGGGACCGTGCCGGGCACGCTGCCCACCGTGTTCGAGCGGGCCGCCGCGATGCTGGGCGGGCCCCGGCCGAAGTCGGCCGAGCAGGCGGTCGCCCGGATCTACGACGAGCACCTGTCGGTGGAGGCGCAGCTGCTGCTGCGCCGCGGCAGCCTGCTGTCCGAGGGAGAGCGGCTGACCGGCGAGGTCGCCGAGGTGCTCGGCGGCACCAGGAAGGGCCGCACCGAGCTCGCCGAGTGGGGTCTGCTGGGCGAGCCGTTCAGCCACCCGGCGGTGGCCGTCTTCGGCCGGGCCCGGCTCGACGACGACGAGCGGGCCACCCTGCCGGGCGCGCTGCGCCGCTGGCGGGCCCGCCGCCGGGCCACCCGCCCCCGGGCCCGGCTGACCCCCGACCGGTGGACCGTCGACGACCATCTCGGCCACGGCGTCTACGCCGAGGCCATCGCCGCGTTCATCCGGCACGCCGAGACCCGGCCGCCGCTGACGATCGGGGTCAAGGGCCCGTGGGGCACCGGCAAGACCTCGCTGATGCGGATGATCCAGGAGGAACTCGACCCGGGCGCCCCGGCCGGGAAGGCCCGCGAGCTGCGGCTGCCCCGGAGCCTGCCGGCCCGTCCGCCCGCCAGGCTGATCCGGCTGCTGGCGCGGCTGTGGCCGGGCGACCGGACCTCCGAAGGGGTGACGAACGCCGAGGTCCGCGCCCTGTCGAAGGAGTCCGAGGGCGAACCGGCGCCGGTCGAGGCGGCCTCCGGGAGCTGGCGGCCGACGGTCTGGTTCAACCCGTGGATGTACCAGAACGACGAGCAGGTCTGGGCCGGGCTCGCCCACGAGATCATCACCCAGATCACCGACCGGCTCCCCCGCGCCGAGCGGGAGCGCTTCTGGCTGCGGCTCAACCTGGCCCGCGTCGACCGCGAGGCGGTCCGTCGCCGCGCCTACCATCTGGCGCTCATGCGGCTCGGCCCGGCGGTGCTGGGGCTGGTCCTGACGCTGCTGCTGTCGGGCGCGTCCCTGCTGGCCGCGCCCCTGCTCCCGTTCCTGGACGGGGCGGCCGGCGCGCTCGCCTCGGGCGGCACGGTGGCCGCGGTCTTCGCGGCCGCCGTACGGCTGGCGCGCTTCCTCACCGAATCGGCCGAGTCGGCCTTCGCGTCGCTGGTCCGGGCCCCCGACCCGCTGAGCGGAGACGGGCCGGGCTACGGGGCGCGGACGGGCTTCCTGCATCTCGTCCAGACCGACATGGGCCACGTGCTCGACCTGGTCGCCACCTCGGAGCGCCCCCTGGTGGTCTTCGTGGACGACCTCGACCGGTGCTCCTCGGGCGCGGTCGCCCAGGTGATCGAGGCGATCAACCTGTTCCTGGCCGGGGAGTTCCCCAACTGCGTGTTCGTGCTGGCCATGGAGCCCGAGGTGGTGGCCGCGCACGTCGAGGTCGCCTACCGCGACCTGGCCGAGAGCATGCCGGCCCACCTGCGCGAGGACCTCGGCTGGCGGTTCCTGGAGAAGATCGTGCAGCTCCCGCTGCGGGTGCCGCTGCTCGACGAGGACGCCCGCCTGCCCGAATACGTGCGCGCCCTGATGGACATCCCGGCCCAGCGCCGCGCGCCGGTCGCCGCGCCCGCCCGCCCCTCGGTCGACCTGGCGATGGTGGCCCGCATCGAGCGGCAGATCCGGGGCTCCGGCGCGCGGGTCGACACCCTCGACGAGGCGGCCCGCGCGGCCCAGGACACGGTCGCCGTGGCCGAGGGCGAGACCTCGGCGCTCGGCGGCCTGTGGGCGGAGACCCGCCTGGCCGCCGACCGGGTGTTCGACGACCTCTACAGCGACGAGAACGCCTACCGCGCCATCCGGGGCGCGCTGCCGGTGCTGACGGCCTCGAACCCGCGCGAGCTCAAGCGCTACGTGAACGTCTTCCGGTTCTACTCGTTCGTCACCTACCGCCAGCGGCTGGCCGGGGAACGCGCCGCCTCCGACGCCGAGGTGGCGAAGCTGGCCGCCCTGACGGTCCGCTGGCCGCACCTGCTGTCGCGCCTGTCGGGCGGGACGGTGCTCGGGAACCTGGAGGAGGCCGCCCACGAGGGGGGCCGGTGGGACGAGGCGCTGGCCGGCGCGGGCCTGGAACCGGGCCCGCGATGGGACCCGCTGAGGGTCCTGCTGGCCGCCCCGCCGTCGGTGACCGACCTGGCCAGACGCCTGCTGTGAACGCCCCTGTAGACACACCGATGCCGCGGTCTCGAAAGACCGCGGCATCGGTTCCCGGTGACCCAGGTTGGCGCCGCCGCTCCTGAAAGGATCCAGCCAATCACGTGATCAGGCGCGGCGGCCGTCTCGGTCGGGGGGTCAGCGCTGGGCCTGGATCATCCAGTGCTGCTTCTCCAGCTCGCGGCAGATGCCGATCAGGAGGTCCTGGCTGACCGGGTCGGGCTTCTCGGTCACCTCGATGCGCTCGCGCATGCGGCGCACGATCGACTCAAGGATGTCGGTCATCGCGGCGATGACCTTGCCGTCGTCCAGGTAGCCCGGTTCGAACTGGTGCAGGTGGGTGTGCTCGGCGAGCGTCCGGGCCCGGCCGTCGGGGTTGACGCCCACCGCGACCGCGCGCTCGGCCACACTGTCGGCGCTGTCGCGGGCGAGGCTGACGATCTCGTCCAACTGCAGGTGCAGCGACCGGAACGACCTGCCGATGATGTTCCAGTGGGCCTGCTTGCCCAGCAACGACAGATCCAGCAAGTCGACGAGCGATCCCTGCAACGCCTCAGCCGTGACCTTCTTGTCCTCCGCGCTCAAGAGGCTGGTGATCGAAGCCATGAAAGCGGATCTCCCTCCCAGATAAGTCGGTCTATTCCGCACAACAGCGGACGAATCGCCCATATTCCCCAGTTGACAGTGTCATCATGACAGTGTCACTGTAGAGGCATGGACGAGACCTGGACCATCGCCGAACTGGCCGAGCGCGCCACCGCCGCGCTCGCCGGGCTGGCGCCTGCCAACGGCCGGGTCAGCGACGTGCCGAACGAACGCCTGATCCGCTACTACACGACGATCGGCCTCCTCGACCCGCCGCTCGCCCGCCGCGGCCGGATCGCCCTCTACGGCAGACGGCACCTGCTCCAGCTCGTGGCGGTCAAGCGCCGCCAGGCCGAAGGAGTGTCCAATGCGGCCATCCAGCGCGAACTGCTCGGCGCGACCGACGACCGGCTCGCCGAACTGGCCGCCGGCGGCACGGCCTCCCTGAGCGCGTCCAACGGCTCCGCCCCCGACACCGGCGTGCCGGGGGGCTGTTCGCCGAACCGTCCGCTGTCCGCGCCGGCCGCCGGCGCCGAATCCCGGCCCCGGTTCTGGACCGCCGCGCCCGCCGCCGCACCCGTCGGGGCACCGGCTCGCGCGGCCTTCCCGCCCACCTTCCACGGCGTCGCCCTGACCCCGGAGGCGGCGCTGTTCCTGACCCGCCCGCTCACCGACGACGAACTCGCGGCCGTCGCCCGCGCCGCCCAGCCGTTGATCGACCTCCTGACCGACCTTGGCTTCACCGAAGGGATCCCGTCATGACCGTTCCCATCACGCCGATCAGGCCCGATGAGGTGCTGCCGGTTCCCGACGCGGGGTTCGGCGCCCTGGAGACCGAGAAGGGCAACCTGCCCCTGGAGTCGGTCGACGTCCGGGCCTCGATCTCGGCGCTCACCGCCGGGGTCGAGGTCGTGCAGGGGTTCCGCAACCCGCACGACGTGCCCCTTGAGGCCACCTACGTCTTCCCGCTGCCGCCGCGCGCGGCCGTCACCGCGTTCCGCATGGAGGCCGACGGGCACGTGGTGGAGGGCGTGCTGAAGGAGCGCGGCCAGGCCAGGGCCGACTACACGCAGGCCCTCCGGGAGGGCAGGCGGGCCGCCATCGCCGAGGAGGACCGGCCCGACGTCTTCGCCATCAGGGTCGGCAACATCGTGCCGGGCGAGCGGGTGACCGTCCACCTCGACCTGAGCCAGCCCCTCCCCTACGAGGACGGCGCCGCCGAGTTCCGCTTCCCGCTGGTCGTGGCGCCGCGCTACATCCCGGGCGCCCCCCTCGACGGCGCGGCCGCCGGGGCCGGCGTCGAACCCGACACCGACGCGGTCCCCGACGCCTCCCGCATCACGCCGCCGGTGCTGCTGCCGGGCTTCCCGAGCCCGGTCCGCCTCGGCCTGAGCGCGACCGTCGACCCGGCCGGGCTGGACATCACCGAGATCCAGAGCAGCCTGCACGACGTCGACCGCGAGGGCGACACCCTCACGGTCCGGCCGGGCGAACGGCTCGACCGCGACTTCGTCCTCCGCTTCCGCTACGCCGAGTCGACCTCCCTCACGCTCACCCCAGACGCAGAGGGCGAGGAGGGCACCTTCGCGCTGACCGTCCTGCCGCCCGAGGTCGAGCGGCGGCGCACGCCGCGCGACGTGGTGCTGCTGCTCGACCGGTCGGGGAGCATGTCGGGCTGGAAGATGGTCGCCGCCCGCCGGGCCGCCGCCCGGATCGTCGACACCCTCACCGCCGGCGACCGGTTCGCGGTCATCTCGTTCGACCACGTCGCCGAGCAGCCGTTCCCGGGCCTGGCCGAGGCGACCGACCGCACCCGTTACCGCGCGATCGAGCACCTGGCCCGCCTGGAGGCCCGGGGCGGCACCGAGATGCTCCAGCCGCTGGAGACCGCGCTGGCCCTGCTGGCCGATGACGGCCGCGACCGGGTGCTGGTCATGGTCACCGACGGCCAGGTCGGCAACGAAGACCAGATCATCGAGCGCGTCGGCGCCCGCCTCACCGGCGACGTCCGCGTCCACACGGTCGGCATCGACCAGGCGGTCAACGCCGGTTTCCTGGGCCGCCTGGCGCTGCTCGGCGGCGGCCGGTGCGAGCTCGTCGAGTCGGAGGACCGTCTCGACGCCGCGATGGAGCACATCCACCGCCGCATCGGCGCCCCGCTGGTCACCGACGTGACCCTCCACCCGGAGGGCCTGACCGTCTCCGACGTCACCCACGTCGGCTCGCTGTTCCCCGGCGTCCCGCTCACCGCCCACGGCCGCTACCGCGCGGCCTCGGCACAGGCCTCGATCTCCGTACGCGGCCACGCGGCCGCCCCCTGGTCGCAGACCGTGACCGCACGGGAGACGGCCAACCCGGCCGTCCGGTCGATCTGGGCCCGCGCCGAGCTGCGGCGGCTGGAGGACAGGTACACGATCGGCGAGCACACCCTGGAGAAGCGCATCGTCGAGACGTCGCTGGCGTTCGGGGTGCTGTGCCGGTTCACCGCGTTCGTGGCGGTCGACGCGCGGGTGGTCGGCGACGGCCCGCCCGTCCACGAGGTGATCCAGCCGGTGGAGACCCCGGCGGGCTGGGAGACGGCCTCGTCCGTCCACCTGACCGCCGCCGGCGGCGCGATGCCCATGATGGCGCAGGCCAGCCTCGGGTTCAGCGCCCCGCCCCCGCCGCCCGCCGCGCCCGGCGGTCCCCCGCCGATGCCGGCGCCGATGTCCCCGCCCATGCCGGCGCCGCGCTCGGCACCGGCGCCCAAGCCCGGAAGCCGGCTGCGCCGGGCGTTCGGCGCGGGAGGGGCCGACCGCATGATGCCGCACCCGGGCCGGGAGCAGGCGCCGCAGACCGACCTGAGCGGGATCGTCCCGCTGCTGCAGGGTGAGCTGACCCGGCTGGCCCGGGCGAAGGGGCGGCCCGACGACGAGCGCCGCCGCTACCTGGCCGACCTGGCCAGCCGGCTGCGGGTGGCCGCCCAGATGGTCGGCGGGCACCACGAGCTGACGGCGCTGGCCAGCGAGCTCGAATGGGCCGAACGGGCCGACTTCGACCTGGCCCGCGGCTGGGCCAAGACCGAGGAGCTGCTGACCCGGCTGGCGGGCGGCGCCCCGGAGCCGAAGCCGTTCTGGAAGCGCTGACCACGGTAAAGGGCCCGGACTTCGAGAAGTCCGGGCCCTTTACAAAGTAGATCACGAGCCTTCTTTGGCCGCCTTCGCGGCGCGGACCATTTCGACCTTCGCGCTGGCCGCGTATTTGTCGACGTATTCCTGACCGGAGAGTTCCATGAGGGCGTACATGATCTCGTCGGTGACCGCCCGCAGCACGTGGAAGTCGTTCTCCATCCCGTAGTAACGGGAGAAGTCGAGCGGCTTGCCGTAGCGGACGCCGGGACGGATGCCGAGCTTGGGGATGAGGCGGCCGGGGGGCATCATCTCGAAGGTGTTGACCATCGCCCACGGGATGACCGGCGCCCGCGACTCGAGGGCGAGCCGGGCCACGCCGGTCTTGCCCTTGTAGAGGCGGCCGTCGGGCGAGCGGGTGCCCTCGGGGTAGATGCCCAGGACGTTGTCTTCACCCAGCACCCGCAGGCCGGTGTTGAGCGCGGCCTCGCTGGCCTTGCCGCCCGAACGGTCGATCGGGACGGTGCCGACCCCGGAGAAGAACGCCCGGCTGACCAGGCCCTTCAGGCCGGAACCGGTGAAGTAGTCGGACTTGCCGAGGGAGATGACCTTGCGGGGCAGGAACAGCGCCCCGAAGAAGTGGTCGGCGAACGACAGGTGATTTCCGGCCAGGATGACCGGCCCCTCTTTGGGCACGTTGTCCACCCCTTCCGCCCACGGGCGGAAGACGAAGTGGAGGAAGGGCCAGAGGATGGCCTTGACCACCCAGTAGAACACTCAGGGGCTCCTTCTCTCGGCATTGCCTATGCCATCTGTTCGTGTCATCTTGCCACGCTCACTCCCCTCGCACGACTACGGCTTAACGTGCGACTATCGGGCATATTTCCCACGGGAGGTGCCATGCCGTTGTTGCCGGGCGCGGAGCCCTACCATCACGAGGGCGGACCGGTCGGGGTGCTGCTCTGCCATGGCTTCACGGGGACGCCACAGTCGCTGCGCCCGTGGGGTGAACACCTCGCGGATGCCGGGCTGACGGTCTCACTGCCCCGGTTGCCGGGGCATGGAACCACCTGGCAGGAAATGAACCGCACGCGCTGGGAAGACTGGTACGCCGAAATAGACCGGGCCTTCACGGTGCTGAAGTCCAAGTGCGCGGACGTTTTCGTGATGGGCCTGTCGATGGGCGGCTGCATGGGCCTGCGGCTGGCCGAGGTCCACGGCCCCGCCGTGCGGGGCCTGGTGCTGGTCAACCCGTCGGTCGTGAACGACAACCCGGCGCTCAACTTCGCGCCCGTCCTCAAGTGGGTGCTGCCCTCGGTGGCGGGGGTGGCCAACGACATCAAGAAGGCGGGGGCGACCGAGCTCGCGTACGCGAGGACTCCCGTGAAGGCGGCCGCCACGCTGCCGAAACTGTGGCGGCTCACCCAGTCGCAGCTGTCGGCGATCACCCAGCCGGTGCTCGTCTACAGGTCTCCGGAAGATCATGTGGTCAAAGCGGCCAGCGTGGCGTTCCTGCGCGACAGAATGGGAGACAACCTGGAAATCCGGGAGTGCGTGAACAGCTATCACGTGGCGACGCTCGACAACGACGCCCCGCTCATCTTCTCGGGGAGCCTCGACTTCGTCCGCGCGCACGCCTCGGTACCCTTGACCAAAGACCTGTGACCTGGGATCGATGTGACGCCGCAGAGTGACGAAGACGAGGTCTGGCGTCAAATCGTCGCCTCATTCAACGAGACCGCCGGAGACGATCCGGCCGACCGGCCATGGCCCGACCGGGAGAACGTCCCGGACGGCCAGGAGCCGACGCCCGAACCCGAGGAGTCCGACGAGCCCCGCGACGAGACGCGCGAGGAACCGTCCGGCGACGAGGGCGAAGACCACGACCACGACCACTACATCCCGCCGCCCCCGCCGCCGCTGCCGAAGGCCGACCTGGTGACCCGGGTGGCCTGGACGGCGCTGTTCGGCGGGCCGGCCTACCTGCTGCTGGCCGCGATGCTGAAGCTCCCGATGGACCCGTGGATCGTCTTCACGGCGGTGGCCTCGTTCATCGGCGGCTTCGTGGCCCTGGTGGTCCGCATGGGCGACGGCCCCCCGAACGACTCGGGCTGGGACGACGGCGCCGTGATCTAGCGGACGGGCGAGTCGGCCACCGGGCCGAAGGTCTCGACCAGATCGCTGTAATGGTCGTCGGCGAGCACGTGGCCGACGGCCATCGTCACGTCGTCGGCCCGGACGACCGACTGGAGCCGCACCGACCGGTCGCCGGCGCCGGCGTCGCCGCGCAGCGGCTTCCACTTCTTGTCGGTGTAGCGGAGCAGGAAGGCCTCGCCGGGGCGTTCGGCGTCGTAGCCCGACGCCCAGTAGCCGCCCTTGCCGTCGCCGGTCACGCCGTAGAGTTCGGCCTCGCCGTCGGGCAGGGTCTCGCGCTGCCACTTCTTGCCGTCCCAGCGCAGGATCAGCGGGACGGTGGTGCCGTCTTCGGTGAACACGCCGCCCACGGCGACCGCGCGCCTGGCGCTGGTGATGTAGACGTCGCGCAGGTAGCCGCCCTCGATGCCGGGCAGGCTCACCGGCTTCCAGGCGCCGCCCGCCATCCGCAGGATCAGCGGCTCGTCGCCGTTGTTGCCGACGGCCCAGCCGTCCTTGCCGTGCAGCGCGACGCCGTGCAGGACGCCGTCGGGGCCCTCGTGCACCTTCCACGCGGGCCCGCTCGTCACCACGAGCACCCGCCCGCCGCGGCTGCCGACGATCACCGCCTTGCCGGGTTCGGCCGCCACCGCGCGCAGCCAGTCGCCCGCCCGGACCTGGGGCACCACGACGCGGTCGATGCCGCTGCCGCCGCCCCGCCCGACGTAGGGCACGCCGTCGTGGCCGTCGCCGACCACCCAGACCTCGTTGTCGGAGACCGCGCTGACCGACCGCAGCGGCCCGGCCCCGGTGGCGTCGCCCCGCGTGGGCACCTCGGCCCAGGACGCGCCGTTCCACCGGGTGACGATGCCGCGGTTGCGCCAGACGTCCCAGAGCCCGGTCTGCCCGACGGCCCACACGGCCGTGCCGGACACCCCGCTGACGTCGGCGAGCGCGGCGTCCCGGCCCAGGCGCGCCGACGACGCCTGCCGCACGACCTCTTCGGGAACGGTCGCGGACCAGGCGGAGGCGGTGGACACGTGCGCGAGCGATGGTGCGAGCGGGAGCTGGCCGGCCAGCAGACCGGCGAGGAACACACACAACGGCACCGCACACCGCATCAAGCGGCGGGGCATGAACAAATCGTACGGGGACGCGCGGCCCTCGCGGGCGATAGGACGGAATTCCCCCGGTCAAGACCGCCCCCGAGAGCCCTCATCGGAGCCTAGATCGCCAACCCCAAACCCCAGAGCGGCCCAGGTCCGGGGAAGGACTTCGGCAAATGCGAGACAGCGGGGCGCGGACGCCCCGTCGGCCGCGCCTCCGAATCGGCGCCCACCTGGGGGACGGGTCTCCGCCCGGAATCGTCTCCGCCACCGACGGATTCGCCATTTCGCGCAATGACACGGAGAATACCGCCAAAACCATGACGTAATGCGCATCCGTTCCACGCCAGCCTGGCCCTCTGACCAGCACAAGCACGATGGCCGGGGCCGGCGAAGTAAGACCGCGGATCGGTACCCGGAAACGCCCGGCTATCCGAATCGCCACCCTTTCTCGAATGGGATCGGTCATCACCGGGTTATCCGTGTCACTACCATTTACTCGTGCTTCCTGATAAATATCCGACAAAAGCCGTCTTTCTCGACAACAGCGGCCGCCGCCGCCGGTTGATGACGATGGTGTCGATCGGGTCGGGCGTCCCGCTCGTGGCACTGCTGGCGATCGTGATCGGCGGCCTGGTCTCCGACACGGGTCTCTCGGTGACCGGATGGCCGGGTGATCGGCGGGGCGGGTCGGCCGACCTGGGTTCGCCCAGTCCTTCTCGGGAGGCCCGGCCGGAGCGGCCGACGCCCTCGGCGACCCGCTCGGCGATCCGTCCGGCCGTCAGCACCGCCCGCCCTGTCTCGCCGTCGGCGCGCCCGCGGCCCTCCCTCAGCCCGCAGCCCCCGCACGGCCCGGCGCCGAGCCCGTGGCCCGAGCCGGCTTCGGGCTCCCCCGGCCACCCGGCG